>NHCG01000004.1 GCA_002167715.1 Micavibrio sp. TMED27 | reverse complement strand
TTGCTATTTCAACATCGCTATTCGCATATTGATTGGCAAAGGCGATATTGGGGTCTTGTTCACCGCCGCCAAGAAGTGATCCTTGCCCGCCTTGTGAAGTAGCCCCGCCTGCAATATTGCCTTGCGCTGAACCGCTGTTATCAAAGATTACTTGAGGTGAGCGACTATGTGCCTCTGGGCGAAGTGGCAGATATTTCGATCATTTATGGCCCAAATCAGATTAGCCGCGAAAATGGGAAGCGGCGTATTGTGGTGACCTCCAACGTACGCGGACGTGATCTGGGCAGTTTTGTTGATGATATTCGGGATCAAGTCTCTAAAAAGATAAAACTTCCTGCCGGATACTGGACAGAATATGGAGGTACATTTGAACAGTTGACGTCAGCAAAGCAGCGGCTTTTGATTGTGGTTCCGATTTCACTCCTGCTAATTTTTGGCTTGCTGTTCATGGCCTTTAATTCAGCACGCGCGGCATTGCTGATATTCTCTGGTGTCCCGCTGGCCCTGACAGGTGGTATAGCCGCCCTCTGGCTGCGGGATATCCCGCTCTCCATATCCGCAGGGGTCGGCTTTATCGCACTATCCGGTGTGGCTGTTCTGAACGGCGTGGTGATGCTCTCTTTTATCCGTGATCTGGAACGACAGGGCAAACCATTGCAGGACGCTATCATCGAAGGCGCACTCACACGGCTCCGTCCGGTACTTATGACGGCATTGGTGGCCTCTTTGGGCTTTGTGCCTATGGCGCTGAATACAGGCGCAGGTGCGGAAGTGCAAAGACCTCTGGCTACAGTTGTCATCGGCGGGATCATATCCTCCACCATTCTCACATTGCTAGTGCTGCCAGCCCTGTACAAATGGTTTCCGAGTCGGTTTAGTTTGCGCAGATCAAAAAAGGGTCTAAATACATGAGCGATAGAAAGAAGTTATTAAAACGCAGCCGGTGGGTAGAAACTGCCAGTCTGATTTATAATACCTGTGAAGTGATCGTTTCTGTAACCGCAGGCCTTATCACAGGAAGCTCCGCCTTAATAAGCTGGGGACTGGATAGTACAGTAGAAGCCGGATCAGCAGGTACGATGATCTGGCGACTTCACGGTGAGGAAACCGGAATTAGCCAAAAAGATTTACAACGGCGCAAAAAAATTGCGTTGTCTGTGATCTCTGCGGCATTCTGGACTGTCGTCGCTTTTATTCTGTATGAAGTTTATTCAAAGTTTCAGGAGCAATCAGCTCCTGAGTTTTCAGTATTCGGTATCGGAATTTTAGTTTTATCGCTTCTAGTTAATCCTTTTCTTGCATGGGGTAAATACCGCTACGGTAAGAAACTGGATGCTAAGTCCCTTAAATATGACGCCAAAGATACGCTTATCTGCCAATATCAAACCATTGTTGTTTTAATAGGGTTGGGTTTAGTTGAAATGTTCGGCTGGTGGTGGGCTGATCCTGTTGCTGCTTTGGCTATTGTCCCATATGTAGCGTGGGAAGGCTTCAAGGCCGGTCGAGATGCTTACAAGGTTTAAACACAAAAGGACATTCTTGCAGAATTTGAATGCCCTTTTGTATACGGTTAAAGCATATCATTATTGCATGCGCTGCATAGCACCCGTTTTAGGGTCAACGCTCCAGCGGTCAACAAGTGCGCCATCCTGCGTCACAATATCGCCCACGATATTGCCCTCTTCGCCTGTTTTCACAGTACCGACTTTAAGGCGTGTATTACCCTGCCACGACAAATCATTTTCAAGCATGGTGCGGACATGATCTTCGGTCAGCGTGTCAACCGGAGCCATCGGCCCTTGCCCCCGCATCATGGGACAGGGACAATTTTTCATCCCTGTACACCCCATAGACATGTTTCCCATTCCGCCCATCATGTTTTTTCCCATACCCATCATGCCCTGCCATGGAGCTTGCTGGCTTTGGGTTTCTTGTCCCTGCGGGGCTTGTGCTACGACACTGGCTATTGGAAAAGCAAACAACGCTCCGGCCAACGCCATCGTCAATATAGTTTTGTGTTTCATTGTGAGTCTCCTTTTATTTTCGTCTTGTCTTT
Organism: Micavibrio sp. TMED27; assembly: GCA_002167715.1. Lineage (GTDB taxonomy): Bacteria > Pseudomonadota > Alphaproteobacteria > Micavibrionales > Micavibrionaceae > TMED27. The sequence continues at coordinate 51,393 of NHCG01000004.1, read as the reverse complement.
TTATCGCAGTATGCGTATAAAATCTACAACTATTGTAGATTTTTTCAAGGAGCATAATATGCAACAGCAAAAACTGGCTATAGGGGTTCTTTCACAGCAAAGCGGCTGCAATATTCAAACCATCCGTCATTATGAATCCATTGGGCTGCTACCGCCACCGAAGCGAACAGACGGCAATCACAGGCTTTACAGCGATTATCATATTAATCTTCTGGTTTTCATCCGGCGCGGACGCGAGCTTGGATTTTCTATTGAGGACATCCGCGAACTTTTTGAACTCAGCGAAAATCCCGACGCCTCCTGCGAAAAGGCCAGCGCTATCGCCAAACGGCATCTTGAGAAAATTAAAAAAGATAAAGCCAGCCTCAGCGCACTGGAAAAAGAACTGAGCGCCATGATTAACGCCTGTCCCAATGAGAAAAATGCCACATGTAGCATTATCGAGGCGCTTTGCACCGAGACAACAAAAGAAAGGACTTAAACCATGAAAACCCTATTGGCCGCACTTGTCGTGCTTGTCGCTTCGGCGGCACATGCCCAAAATCCGCAATCAAACTTTACACCGGAGCAACAGGCAGAGCTTGAAGCTATGATGGAGAAAAAAGTGGAAACCTATATCGCCGCGCACCCGGAGGCGTTGGTCGCTTCACTGGAGGCCCATGAAAAACAGCAGGCGCAGCTTGCCGCGCAGCCCACCGATGAAGATGTGGTTTTGGGGGATGATAACGCCCCCGTAACGCTTATTGAATATGCATCCCTGTCTTGCGGACACTGCGCCAAGTTTAGCAATGAGGTGTTTCCCGAACTGAAAACAAAATACATCGACACCGGAAAAGTGAAATTTATTTTACGTGATTTTCCACTCAATGCCTCCGCTTTACACGGCTCTATTCTGGCGCGATGCGCGGGTAAGGACAGCTATTACGATGTTGTACATACGCTGTTTGCAGAGCAGGAAAAATGGGCGTTTGACCAAGATTTCATGTCCGATCTGGCCGCATACGGCAAGCAATACGGGGTCACGCAAGAGCAATTCGATGCCTGTGTAGCGGATAAACAGCTACAGGAAAAAATCATGGCACGGATGCAGGACGGCAGCGAGAAATTCGCCATCAATTCCACACCGAGCTTTGTGTTAAACGGCGAAAAAACGGAAAGCCTGAACAGTGTCGCAAGGCTGACCAAAGCTCTTGATGCGGCTCTGGGGGAAAATAAACCATGAAAAAATTTGCTTTCCTTCTGTTTGGTTTAATATTTCTGCAAGCACCGTCCTTCGCGCAGGAAACAGACGGTTTCCGCTCTGAGTTTACACAGGTAAAACTGCGGACAGATGTGGAGGCCCTTCAGCTTGATACACCATTTAAGGTGTTTCTGGACTTTGATCTGACGGAGGGCTGGCACACTTATGCCGATCCCCCTGGCGATTCAGGTCTGCCTGTCAGGGTCGCGTGGACATTGCCGCCTGATTTCAAGGCCGGAGCGATTGAATGGCCGCCAACGGAAACATATAAGGATTTTGGCTTCACCACCTACGGCTATAGCGGAAAAGTTTCCCTGCCGATAACAATCACCCCGCCGAAAGATACACCCTCCGGCACCGTGATGCTCACAGCAAAGGTGGACTGGATGGTCTGTGAAAAAACATGCATTCCCGAATCCGCTGAATTGTCTTTATCGCTGCCTGTGGCAAAGCAGAGTGCGGCTTTGGAACAACAAGCTGATGCCTTTTGTCCTGGCTTACAAAAAATCCTGCAAGCTGCCGATTATCTTTTTGAAAATCAGTTGGGCGGCGAACATCATATTCCGCATGGCCGAGAAGGGGCAAAGGCTTCACCGTTTTCTTTGATGCTGGACGATCAAAAATCATATATGTCGCTCATTATGATGGAGCCTGTATCTGATATGGAGCTTATGTCTCACTCGGTTGTCTGGCGCACGGATAATCCAGAGGAGCAAGCGCGTCTGCTGGCGACAGGGCAAGAGTTGCTGGACGGAGAATGCACGAATTTATTGGGCTTAAAAGAACTCGTTGTGGATGGAGACACCTCCTATCAAAGCCCGCGCAGCCATTATCTTTTATCCGAGCCTACGATTCATCTACGCAAGGAGTCCGACAGGGGTGAAGATGCGGTTATTTTAAAAGTGTTTATCAGGCCGGGGATATAGCATGAAACGCTTTTTCTCAAAATATCGCTTGCCCGCCATAGCGCTCATGCTGGCCGCTTTGGTTATTGTGATAGACCGCCTCACCGAACAAGCCGTTGCGCTGTATTTGCAGGATTCGGAAGGGTTCATAGAAATCACGCCGTTTTTTAATCTGGTCTGGACAGGCAATGACGGTATTAGCTTCGGCATGTTGCAGGGCTTGGCGTATGGCAAATGGCTGCTTTCCGCCTTTGCCTTTATCATTACAGGCTTTTTCTTTATCTGGCTGCTGCGGACACAATCCCTATGGGTCAGTGTCGCGCTTGGTCTGATTATCGGCGGTGCACTCGGTAACACGTTTGAGCGGCTGGCTTACGGTCATGTGATCGACATTCTGGATTTTCATGTCTATGGCTATCACTGGCCTGCTTTCAACCTGACAGACAGCGCCATTGTCGGCGGTGTAACACTGCTCATGTTTTATGAATTTTTCAAAACGTCAAAGCTTGAAGATTTAAAGGGGGAAGAATAATGGCCGATAAATGCGGCGATTCATGCGGTAGCCAGTCTTTTGAGGGGCTTTCGGATACTTATAAGAAAATTTTATGGGTGGTGGTTGCGATTAACGGCCTGATGTTTCTGGTTGAAATTATCGCAGGGTTTCTGGCCGACTCAACGGCCCTGAAAGCTGATGCGCTTGATTTTCTTGGAGATACCGCCACCTATGGAGTGACGCTTCTGGTGATCGGTAAATCTTTAAAAACAAGGGCAATGGCGGCTCTGCTCAAAGGCTTGAGCCTGGGTGCAATGGCGCTGTTTGTGCTTGGCTTTACCCTGTACCGCGTTGTTGTCATTGGTGAGCCGGAACCATTGACAATGGGGGCGATAGGCTTTTTGGCGCTGTTAGCCAATATGGTTAGCGTCCTACTTTTGTTGAAATACCGCGAAGGGGATTCCAATATTCGCTCGGTCTGGCTGTGCAGCCGCAATGACGCTATCGGCAATGTTGCTGTGATACTGGCCGGAGCGGGCGTTTTTGCAAGCGGCACGGCGTGGCCGGATATCATCGTTGCTTTTGTGATCGCCGGATTGTTCATGCACTCATCCGTCAAAATCACGCGACAAGCCTTGTCCGAAATTAAAAAAGGAAAGTAAATATGGGACACGGACATTCACACGGATATTTGTTTGAATTAGGTGAAAAACGCTTATGGCGGGCTGTAGCCGCTAGTTGCTTAAGTGGGTTTGGCTATTATGTTTTGCTGTTTAATGACATGTTTTCAGACTCTGATTATTGCTCCTCTAAAAAAAAGGCTTGTGCAGTATGATGGAAATTCTGGGATATATCGCCGCCTTTATTATGGGCGTCACATTGGGAAGTATCGGCGGCGGCGGTTCAATCCTGACAGTTCCAATTCTTGTTTATCTTATGGGTGTAACACCTGTCACTGCAACAGGATACTCACTTTTAATTGTAGGATCGGCAGCAGCTTTTGGTGCTTTTCGTTATTATCGCCAAGGTCTTATTGATATGAAGGCAGCGATTACGTTCGCAATTCCTTCTATCGTTGCTGTTTATTTGACCCGTGCTTTCCTGATGCCAGCAATTCCTGACCAGATTACAAGCGTCCCTTTTGTAGTTAGCAAAGACATTGCCATTATGGTTTTATTTGCAATATTAATGGTAGCTGCGGCAATTATGATGTTGCGCAATTCTAAAAATCTGACCCCACTTAAAGATGATTACCATCATCATTCAATTTTAATTGTAGTTGAGGGGGCTGTTGTCGGTGTTGCTACTGGTATTTTGGGCGCTGGGGGTGGATTTTTAATTATACCTGCTCTTGTTTTATTGATGGGTATGGATATGAAGCGAGCGGTAGGCGCTTCTTTATTTATCATCGCTTTAAAATCCCTCATTGGCTTTATCGGTGATATTCAATCAGGCATTGAATTTCAGATGCCGATGTTGGTATTTTTCTTCATTGCAACGTTCGCCGGTATGTTTGCAGCAACCCTTATTTCACACAAATTTGACGGCAAAAAGCTACAGCAAGTCTTTGCGTATTTTACGCTGATTGTTGCCTTCATAATTTTTGTCAAGGAATTAACCTAATCGAAAGGAGTAAACCATGCATGTAGAAAGCTTTTACGATACGAGAACATCAACATTGACTCATGTTGTTGTCGATGAGGAAACAAAGAAATGCGCCACAATAGACTCCGTGCTTGATTATGATCAGGATGCGGGACGATTCTATACTGAAAGCGCGGATAAAGTTGTTCAATATATTCAAGATAATAACCTTGAAAATGAATGGATATTGGAAACGCATATCCATGCTGATCACATCACAGGTGCTTTTTACCTTAAAGGCAAAATTGGCGGTAAAACTGCGATTGGAACACGGATTAAAGAGGTTCTTGAGCTATGGGTGCCGATATTTGAGTTAGTTGATGAAGTGCCTTTATCGGGCGAACAGTTTGATAAGCTCTTTGAAGACGGTGAAAAATTTAATATCGGTACGCTCAATGCAGAAGTTTTTCAAACGCCTGGACATACACCAGCCTGCTCAACCTACCACATTGAAGATTCTGTTTTTGTTGGTGATACTGTTTTTAACCCGAATTTAGGAACTGCGCGCTGCGATTTTCCTGGAGGGAGTGCTGATGATCTTTATCAATCTATCCAGCGGATTTATGCGCTTCCAGAGGATACCTTTATATATCTTTGTCATGACTATCCGAAAGGGGATGATCAGCCGCTTGTAAGAACTACTATAGGTGAGCAAAAGAAAAATAATATTATGCTCAACGGAAATACAGCCCGTGAAGAATATGTAGAAAAAAGAACAGCACGTGATAATACTTTAGCGGTCCCTAAACTTCTTTTTCCTTCGATACAAACTAACATTCGCTTAGGTGATTTTGGTGAAAAATCCGAAGTAACAGGTTTTAGATACATTAAAATACCAGTGGGGATGTTTGATCATGCAAATTAATAAAGTTACAAATTATGTTTCGGTTTCTCCTCAAATTCAATTAGAGGATGTAAAAACACTGGCTGAGCTAGGGTTTAAATCTATTATCTGTAACCGCCCAGACGGGGAGGACCCTGGCCAGCCCAATTTTGTTGAAATAAAAGCAGAAGCGAAAAAATACAATATTGATGTCGTCTACCTTCCTGTTGTGAGCAGAAAAATTACAGATGAGGACGCGGAGAAATTTAAAGTGAAACTACGAGAGCTTCCAGCGCCTTTACTGGCATATTGTAGAACTGGTACGCGGTCTATAACGCTCTGGTCTTTGGGTCAAGCCTCAAAACATCGTAAGCCATCTGAAATTTTAAAAATGACCAAAGCGGCAGGTTATGACATGTCTAGTGTGGTGCGCCGAATAGTAAATGGAGGAAAAACGCCTACAGATGTTGCCGGTATCACGCATGATGTTGTGATCATAGGGGCCGGAGCCGCAGGTATTGCTGTCGCTTCAAGCCTTCTGAAACGTAAAAAAGACTTGGATGTTGCTATCATTGATCCGGCAGAAATTCATTATTATCAGCCTGGTTGGACCATGGTTGGAGCAGGTGTATTTGCGCCCGAACAAACGGTAAAAACGATAGCGTCCCTTATCCCAAAACAGGCCAAATGGATTAAAGCCGCCGTTGCTGCGTTTGAGCCTGATAACAACGCCATCATTTTAAATGGCTGCCGGGTTGTTCACTACAAACATTTGATCGTTTGCCCGGGTTTAAAGCTGGATTGGAAGCAGATTGAAGGATTAGAGGAAACTCTAGGAAAGAATGGTGTGACGTCGAACTATCGTTATGATCTTGCCTCTTATACTTGGGAGCTTGTCCAAAATCTCCGATCTGGAAAGGCAGTTTTTTGTCAACCGCCTATGCCGATTAAATGTGCAGGAGCGCCTCAAAAAGCAATGTATATGTCTGCTGATCATTGGTTCAGGTCTGGCACAATTAAAAAAATTGATATTGAGTTTTACAATGCTATCGGGGTTTTGTTTGGCGTCAAAGAATATGTCCCTGCTTTGATGGAATATGTTGAAAAATATAATGCCAATTTAAATTTTGACCATACGCTCTTCAAAATTGATGGTGTAGCCAAAAAGGCGTGGTTCAAAAAAGTAGTGGAAGGAAAAGACCCTGAAATCGTTGAAATTGATTTTGATATGATCCACGTTGTCCCACCGCAAACCGCACCTGACTTTGTGCGTGTCAGTCCCTTGGTTGATGAAGCCGGATGGGTGGACGTCGACCACAGCACGCTACGCCACCGTAAATATAAAAATATTTACAGCTTAGGAGATGTTATGAATGCCCCCAATGCTAAAACGGTAGCGGCGGCAAGAAAACAAGCCCCAACAGTTGCTATTAATGTACTGCATGATATGGGGCATACTTATGAGCGCGCTATTTATGACGGTTATGGTGCATGTCCACTGACTGTTGAGCGTGGCAAGATTGTTTTGGCCGAGTTTGGATATGGAGGTACGCTGATGCCGAGCTTTCCTAAATTTATTATTGATGGAACAAGGCCATCGCGACTGTCTTGGTTATTAAAAGAGAGAATTTTACCACCTATATATTGGAAAGCGATGCTTAAGGGGCGTGAATGGATGGTTCGTCCTAGTATGAGTTCTGATAAAGTTATACCAGAACAAACGGGAAAATAGAGGATATTATTTGAGACGGTCAGATAAAGCTTTTTAGAACTTCTTTTTCTTAATAGCCTTCTTCAATCTCAAGAATCCCATCTGTTAAATCACCTAGAGGATTGCAATCAATCGGTAGATTCCACGAGCAAGCGCAACACCTTCAATAAATTGGATGATATTGCTTAAATTCTTTCATGTAAATCTCTCTTGGCGTTGGTAATCGAGTGATTTTCTGAGCCTGATATTGAGCAGATGTGATATTTCATCAAGTTGTTCCTGAGAAGCATACGATAAATCGGAGCCTTTGGGCAGAAACTGGCGGATCAGGCCGTTTGTGTTTTCGACCGTGCCTTTTTGCCATGGCGATCTGGGATCGCAGAAATACATAACGGCTCTTGCGTTCGACCAGTGTGCCAACGGCGCTGCCGTGGTCTTTGCCAATGATCAAATCACCTTCCCAATGACCGAAGTTTGAGCGATCACTGACAGCCTCAGGGCGATTGTGAATGCTCCATTTATGTGGAATGCCACGCAAATGACGTGGTTTTCTTTTGAACCTTTTTCTACCGCGCTACAGAGGCCGCATGCTATCGTACTCAATGTGCGCCACAACAGTATCAGCAAAATAATTTTCGTTGTGAAAATTATCAAGCAACTCTAAGACCCAAACCCCATTACGTTAAAATGTGGGTCAACGGTGATTATCTTGGGCAGTATTTTTATCAATAATTTTTGATACGTCTGTCCAATACTCATGCCTTTCTAGATTTTCACTCGATTTAAAAATATTTGCTATGTCTTGGCTTACTTCTAAAGATTGATCGCCTAAGCGTTCTATCAAGAAATTTGCGGCTTCATCGGCAGTTTTTGTTTCATCAATTAAATCTAAAATTTCATCAATCGTCATTTTCACGGCTGGTCTCCTTTCTTGTTAGCCACCATGCCTATTTAAGGCATGGTGGCCGGAGGTTAGTAGACCGCTAAAGAACAGCCGCGACAGCCTTTAAGCCGAGGCTCTGGACATACGCTGCCGCCCTCCGGCCATAAGCCAGAGAGCAGCAAATTTCGTTTTGCTGAACGTCTTTAGACAAGCCTACTAAAGCTCGGCCATGCCTTAATAACATGACAGCCTCATTCTAATTGTTTTTTTGAAAAATACGAGTTAAGAAATTTAATAGGTGTATTATATAAATTATATTCACTAAATTTATTCATTTTTTGAGGGAAAGTGGCATATCTAACGTATTAGAGGTAAGATAATTGAGCGGAGTAAAAGCCATGTTGTTGAAAGCTATAGATAAATTACTGGAGCGATCCTTCCAGAAAGAGCCGGATTATTCCCGTCTTGACCAGTTGGAATCCGACGTTTGGTCGCGCATACGGCAGAGTAAAGCCGCGCCGCAAGCCTCTATTTGGGCTTTTCCAGCTTTTGGTGCAGGTGCTCAACTGCGCTATGCTTCACTGGTACTGGCGCTTGTGGCTGGTCTTATGGCCTCGCAGCTATCGCCAGTTAAGGCGCAATCTGATACTCTGGGGCTTGAGGTATTTTCGACCAGTGCGCCTTATCTGATAACCTCAACAATTTCTTACCCGGATCCGGTACCTTCATGAAACAATTTTGGCAGATTCTTTTCTTTCTTATGATCGTGGCCTGTGCCGCCATCGGCGGCGTATTGATTGGTCAAAACTTTTTAGGCAAAAGCAGCAGCGTCCACCACCATGCAGCGGGCGATATGCACGCGCTTTTTCATCACGATCTGAATTTGAATGCGCAGCAGGATAAAAAACTGGCAGTCATCGAAAAAGACTTCCGCCGCCAAAGGGCGTTGTATGAAGAGCAGATGAAGCTTGCCAATATGGAGCTTGCCGAAGCGATTAAAGGCAGCGGTTATTATTCTTCTCAGGTGCAGGAGGCCGTGGACAAAATCCATGGGGCGATGGGTGAACTGCAAAAACTCACGCTGCAACATCTCGCCGATATGCAGGGCATTCTGAGTGAAAAGCAAAACAGGCAGCTTGAGGAGAAAGTGGTTGAGCAACTCTACCGGAACGCCGGACAATAAACCGATCCCGGAGCTTCCCGATGGGGAGCTGATGCTGGCCTTGCAAAACGGCCGGGATGCGGCTCTTGACGAGTTGATGAAACGCCACAAACAACCGCTTTTCTATTTTGTAACCCGCTACACCCGCGACGAAGACACGTCTTATGATATCGTGCAGGAAGCCTTCTTCCGTGTTTATGATCGCGCTGAAACCTATAATCCCTCCTACAGGTTTAAGACCTGGCTTTATCAAATTGCGCTCAATCTGTGCCGCGATTATGCGCGCAAGAAAAAGCTGCAATCGCTTGTTTCTCTCGATGCCTGGACGGATGATGAGGATAAAGGGTCATTGCATGATGTGTTGGCTAGCGGTGAAAATATCGAAAGCTTGACCGAACACCGTCAAACTCTGAAGCTTTTGGACAAACACATCGATAAATTGCCGCACAAGCTCAAAACGGCTCTTATTCTCTTTGCCCTTGAAGACCATTCACAGGAAGAATGCGCCCGCATCCTCGGCGTGACACCAAAAACGGTTGAAACGCGGGTTTACCGGGCGCGCAAGCTGCTGATGCAGAAACTGGCGCAAAGCCTGTAGGTTCAACTCCGCAAAATTTTTATGTTGACTCTGGAGTATGGTCAAGAGTCCAGACTGAATATATGGAGGTTAAAGCATGCTGATTGGTGATTTGGCAAAAAAGGCGGATGTGAGCATCGATACCATCCGCTATTACGAACGTGAGGGGCTTATTGAGCCGTTGTCTGTGCGTGAGTCCGGTTACCGTGAATTCGATGAAACGACGGCGGACAGATTGCGTTTTGTGATACGAGCCAAGCAGCTTGGTTTTTCACTGAAGGAAATCCGCGACCTGTTATCTTTAAGAGATGATCCCGATACAACATGCGGTCAGGTGCGTATGTTAGCGGAAACAAAACTGGAAGACGTGCTCGCTAAAATCAAAGTGCTTCAGGCCATGAAAAAAGACCTGACCGGCCTTTTGAAGGAATGCACCGATGCGGAGGCCTCTGTAAATTCATGTCCGATTGTGGACGCACTTGATGGAAAGGAGAAAAAACCATGATGATAGAACTTGTTTATTTTGAAGGGTGCCCAAATGCAGATGCGGCACGGGAAAACCTCAGCAAAGCCTGCGACGAACTGGGTATAGCGGCGGCCTGGCAGGAATGGGATCAGAATGACAGCTCTGTTCCCAATCGTGTCAAAGCTTTCGGATCTCCCAGTATATTGGTAAATGGTAAAGACATTGCGGGCGGTCCAGGCTCATGCTGTCAGGCGAAATCCTGCCGTATCTATGGAAACGGCAAAGGTGCGCCGGATGTCGGGATGATCAGGGCAGCGCTTGAAAAAATGGCGCCGTCATGAAAAAAGCTCTTATGGCTGTGCCGTCTGTTGTAGCGTCCGGCGTAGCGGCTCTCCCTGTGTTAACCTGCCCGGCCTGCTGGCCGCTTTATGCCGGATTACTGGGTGCATTGGGGTTGGGATTTGTCGATTACACACCCTATCTGCTGCCTGTGACGGCTGGATTGCTGGTTGTTTCCCTCATACCTTTGTTGTGGAAGGCCAAACAAAGATGGGGCTATAAGCCACTTTTTGCAGGTATTTTGGGAGCAGCACTTATTCTGGCAGGGAAATTCTGGATTGATCATTCGGCCTTATTCTATGCGGGGGTCGGCTTGTTACTGGCGGCTTCTGTCTGGAATATCTGGCCGGTAAAGGCAAGCGCATGCATCGCTTGTGAAGACCCCTAAAAAAATTTGAGGGATTAGGCTATACTCTTCGTAATAGGATTAACGACCGTATTTCGGAGAAAGCCATGAAATTTAAAAGACTTTTAACGCTCAGCACTGCCTTCATTCTTTTTACATCCGGATCTGCCTTCGCTTCTTCATTTGAAGAATATGTGCAGCGCCTGGGCGAACACCCGCAGGTCGAGAGTATTCTGGCCGAGAGTGAGGCCTCTAAAGCGCAGGCGCAAGGCGAGCTGGGCTTGCCTGATCCCATGGTGATGATCGGTGTCGATAATGTGCCGATTTCCGATCCGGCTTTTGATCGTTTCTTACCAACTTCAAAAGTTATTGGATTCTCTCAGGCTATTCCGAACCCGGCTTTGCGCGGCGCGAAATCCGAAAAGCTGGAGCAAATGTCGGAAAAGCAAAAGCTGATGGCGGATTACACCAATGCCCGGCTGCGCTTTATGCTGATCTCAAAACTGGCCGAATATGAAAGCGTCAAAACGCAAAAGAAACTGATCAAAACCCAGCTTGGTTACTATCATGAATTGGAGGATACGTTTAAAGGCCAGATTGAATCCGGCCGCGCCGTTTATCAGCGTTTTTCCGAAGTGGATGTAGAACGTGCCGAAGCCGAGCGTAAACTGAATGATCTCGAAGCACAACAAACCGCAATTGAAGCAGAGTTTGTCCGGTTGGTTGGTGAAGTGCCGCAGATTGAAATGCCGGAGATTGCATCAGACACGCTCTGGGATAAAAACCCCAATGATCTTTATGCGGTTTTGATTGCCGCCGAGGATATCGATATTGCCAAGAAAGATGTGGGTATCGCCGATGCGGCGTTCCTGCCAAACTTCGGTGTGAATGCGGTCTATAAGCAACGTGAAGATGGCGAGAATGGCAGTTTTGCAGGCGATGACTGGTTTTCTGTGCAGGTGCAGGTGAGCATTCCGCTCTGGGCCTCCAGCAATCAAAAGCCAAAATTAAAGGCGGCCAAGGACAGACAGCGCGGCGCCATGTTTGCCTATGACGATGTGAGCCGGATGTGGGTCAAGCAGATGACAGCGATTGAGAGTGCGCGCGATGCTGCCGCGAAGAATGTGGCGGTGTTGCAGGATAAGGACCACGCGATGAAGGGCAAGATCGATGCGGCGCAGCGCAACTACGAGGCTGGAACCGAAGATCTCGACCGCGTGTTGCTGGCCAAAATTGACAGGCTCAATATTCAGGCGCAGCTAGCGCAGGTCAAGGCATCACATATAGCCAAAACGGCAGAATTTAATTCCAACATTGCCTCTCAAAATATCGGCGGTTTTAAGGAGACACAAGAATGAGAAAAATAATCCCGGCCCTGTTTCTGGTCATGGCCTTCTTTTCGATGCCCGCTTTGGCGGAAGGGCAAAAATACACCTGCCCGATGCATCCGCATTACATCGCTGACCGACCAGCCAGCTGTCCGATTTGCGGCATGGATCTGGTTGCTCTTGATGCAGAAGAAGATAGTGGCGAGGCTGTTGATGCGGAGGCATCATCAACATCTTCATCCGGTGAGAAAAAAATTCTCTACTGGCAAGCCCCGATGAACCCGAATTACAGAAGCGATAAACCGGGAAAATCACCGATGGGCATGGATCTGGTGCCGGTTTATGGTGATAGCAGCGAGGGCAAAAAGAAAGACCCTAACGCACGAACGGCAGTCACAATTGCGCCTGAGACCGTTCAAAATACAGGCGTGCGGACGGAGCAAGCGCAAATGGCGAGTTTCGGTACCGCTGTGCGCAGCTATGGCGATGTGACGGAAAATGTCCGTCTGCAAACAGATATTGCGGGGCGCGTATCCGGCTGGGTGCAGGATTTGAAATTTAAGGCAGAAGGCGATGAGGTTAAAAAAGGCGAGTTGCTGTTTACGCTGGATAGCCCGGAGTTGATCTCGGCGCAGCAGGATTATATCAGCGCCCTGCAAACAGGCGTTCAGGGACGGATCGGCGCGGCGGAAAGACGGCTGCGTTCACTCGGCGTGCAGAACTCTGTGATTAAGACGATCCGCAAAAACCGCAAGGCTGAAATCTATATGCCGTTTTATGCGGAAAGCGACGGCGTGATCAGCATGATCAGCATTCGTGAAGGCACCTATGTGAAGCCCGGCATGATGGTGATGCAGATACAGGATTATGCCTCCGTCTGGGCCGAGGTCAGCATTGCCGAACAGGATATTCCTTATATTGATGAAACGACCAAGGTTATGGTGTCTTTCCCCAATCTTGGCATTCAGGAAACGCGGGCGAAGATTGATTATATTTACCCCACCATTGACCGTGCCACGCGCACTGGCCGTGTGCGGCTGGTGCTGGATAATCCGGATAACATCTTAAAGCCTGGTGCCTATGCTGATGTAGAATTTGAAACCGGTGTGGAGCGCCGCCTGTCTATCCCAAGCGATGCGATCCTGAAAAGCAAGGATGGCGATTTTGTCGTGGTGGCCTTGAATGAATCCCGATTTCAGCCGCGCAAAATTCTGGCCGGTCTGAAATATAAAGGCCGGACGGAAGTGCTCAAAGGGCTGGCCGAGAATGATAATGTCGTGGTTAGCGGACAGTTCCTGATTGATTCCGAAAGTTCGCTGCGGGAGTCCTTCCGCAAGATGCAGCGCATGCAAAGACCGCTGCATCTGCTTGAAGTCGGTGATGACCAGATGGCAATGATTGACCATCTGGCCGATTCTGCGCTGTATATTCATGAAGAATTAATGGCGGGGCGCACACCCAACCCGAAAATGATCATGCCGGCGATAACGCTGGGCGATCATTTGATGCCGGTCTTCCGGGGCACGAAACTGCAATTTGTTCTGGAAGATGCGGAAGATGCGCTCATGAAAGCCAAGGACAGCCTGACCGATATGGAATGGCAAACCAGCCTGAATGAACTAGTGACGGCCTTAAAACCGTGGCTGCTGGAGGGCCGCCCGCAATATTACAAGGATAAGGGCTTAAAGCTTTATATGGCGCACGGTCTGGATAAATACTGGCTGCAGCTGGATGAAGAGGTGCAAAACCCCTACGGCGAAGGTCATCCGATGAAGATGGACTGGCCGGATAAGGTTGAAGCCGCAAATGATACAGAAGCCCCTAAAGAGGCGGAAGCGGCAGAACGTTCAGCAGGAGGCGGTCATGGCGGACATTGATAACCAGGCGCCGGGCGGAGACGATCATCTTTCTCACGACCCGACGAAATCTTTTGTTGCCAAAGTTATAGACTGGTCGGTGCATAATCAGCTGCTTGTCGGCATGATGATGCTTGCGCTGTTGGTAGCAGGCATATTGGCCGTGCAGAAAACACCGCTGGATGCCATCCCCGATATGTCGGATACGCAGGTGATTATCCGCACCGATTTTGCCGGGCAATCGCCGCAGATTGTCGAGGATCTGGTAACCTATCCGCTTTCCACCACCATGCTTGGATTGCCAAAAACCAAGGACGTGCGCGGTTTTTCCATGTTTGGCAGTTCTTTTGTTTATATCATTTTTGAGGATGATGTTGATCAATACTGGGCGCGAAGCCGTGTCATCGAGGCTTTATCCAAGATCCAGGGCGATTTGCCGGATGCGGCCAAGCCGCAAATCGGGCCGGATGCCACCGGTGTCGGCTGGGTGTATCAATATGCGCTTGTTGATAAAAGTGGCACTTATGATTTGGCACAGCTGCGCAGCCTGCAGGATTGGTTCTTAAAATTTGAGCTGGCGACTGTGCCCGGCGTGTCGGAGGTGGCTTCGGTCGGTGGGTTTGTGAAGGAATATCAGGTCTTGATCGATCCTAACCGTTTGCGCGCCTTTAACGTGCCGCTGAAACGGCTGATGGAAGCGGTCAGAAATGCCAGTATGGAAGCCGGTGGCCGGGTCATTGAAAAGGGCGAGATGGAGATGATGATCCGCTCCAAAGGCTATGTCACCAAACTGGATGAACTTCAGAAGGTTGTGGTCTATGCTCAGGACGGCGCGCCTGTAAGGCTGCAGGATGTCGCCCGCGTGATTGAAGGACCGGAGCTGCGGCGCGGCGTGACTGAGCTGAATGGTGAAGGTGAAGTGGTGGCCGGTGTCGTGGTGATGCGCGCCGGAGAAAACGCCCTGCATGTGATTGAAGGCGTAAAGGAAAAGATTGAGGAATTACAGCACGGCCTGCCCGAAGGGATCGAGATTGTAACAGTTTATGACCGCGCGCCTTTGATTGAAGGCGCTATTGAATATCTTGTAGAAAAACTGATTGAAGAAGGTATTGTGGTCGCTCTGGTTTCTTTGATCTTCCTTCTTCATGCTAGATCTGCGCTTGTAGCCATCATCACTTTGCCTTTGGCAATCTTGGCTTCTCTCATTGTCATGTCTGCACAAGGAATCACAGCCAATATTATGTCACTGGGGGGGATTGCGATTGCGATTGGCGCGATGGTGGATGCCTCGATTGTCATGGTTGAAAATGCCCATAGGAATCTCTCGGAGATGTCCAAAGATGCAACGCGCGAGGAGAAGAACGCGGCGATTTTATTGGCAACCAAAGAGGTTGGGCCCGGATTGTTTTTCTCATTATTGATTATTACAGTCTCATTTCTACCCGTCTTTGCTTTGACCGGTCAATCTTATCGTTTATTTGCGCCGCTAGCATTCACAAAGACTTACGCAATGGCGTTTGCCTCTATCCTATCGGTGACGGTGGTGCCTGTACTGATGTTTTGGCTGATTCGCGGCAAGATCCGCAAAGAAGAAGAAAATCCCATAAATCGTTGGTTTATTCATATTTATGAACCGGTCTTAAACTTGGCGTTAAAACGTAAATGGCTGACGGTTTTGATCGCCGCCGGACTTTTAGGTTCAATGGTTGTTCCTGTGGCTAAAACCGGATCAGAATTTATGCCTGCGCTCTATGAAGGTGAATTGCTCTATATGCCGACCACCTTGCCGGGCGTGTCAATTACCAAGGCTAAAGAGATTTTGCAGCAATCTAACCGTCTGATCAAAACCATTCCCGAAGTGCATCATGTCTTCGGCAAGGTGGGCCGTGCCGACAGCGCTACAGACCCCGCCCCGATTTCGATGATTGAAACATGGATACGGCTAAGGCCGCGTGATGAGTGGCGCAAGGGGCTGGATGCTGACGGGCTGATCAAGGAGCTGAATACCCGCGTTAAAATTCCAGGTGTGGTGAATAGCTGGGGCTATCCGATTAAAATCCGCATGGACATGATTTCCACCGGAATTCGTACACCCATCGGTATCAAGATTGCCGGAGATGATCTGGATGTGATCGGTCGCGTGGCATTGGATATTGAGGCGGCTCTCAAAGATGTGCCAGGCACACGTTCTGCTTTTGCCGACCGGGTCACAGGCGGAAAATATCTGGAGATTGAACCCGACCGGGACGAGCTGGCGCGGCGAAATATCGATCTTGGCGTGTTTCAGAAGATTATTCAGACGGCGCTGGGCGGTATGAAAGTAGCGGAATCTATTCAAGGGCGTGAGCGTTATAACATCATGTTGCGCTATGACCGTCCGTTTCGTGAAGATCCAGAGGATTTATCCGATATTCTCGTGCCAACACCGCAAGGCCAGCATATTCCATTGGGTGAATTGGCCAAAATCGAATTTGTCGAAGGCCCGCCGATGATCAAGTCTGAAAATGCCCGCCTGACCGGCTGGGGGTTTGTCGATATCGAAGACCGAGATATTGGCTCCTACGTCAAGGATGCACAAAAAGTTGTAGCGGAAAAGGTCGATTTACCTGCTGGCTATGCGCTGATCTGGTCGGGGCAGTTTGAACAGATGTTAGAGGCCGCTGCGCGTATGAAAATCGCCGTGCCTGCTGCTATCTTTATTATCTTTACATTGCTGATGGTTCATTTTGGGCGAGTCGATAGGACGCTTATTATTATGCTTTCGCTGCCATTCGGCTTGATCGGTGGCGTTTGGGCACTGTATCTGGCCGGATATAATTTTTCTGTAGCAGTGGCTGTTGGCTTTATTGCATTGGCCGGTATAGCGGTGGAGACTGCTGTGGTGATGTTACTTTATATTGACCAGCAAGTGCGTGAGCATCCTCCAAAAAATCTTAATGATTTATTTGATGCTGTCATGCATGGAGCTGTATTGCGTGTGCGACCAAAGCTTATGACTGTGTGTACAACAATGGTTGGTCTCGCCCCGATTTTTATCACGGAAGGTTTGGGTTCTGATGTTATGCGACGTATTGCTCTGCCAATGATTGGAGGCATGACAACAACAACACTTCTCACGCTTATCGTCATCCCGGTTGTCTATTACCTCTGGGAAGGCCGAAGATTTAAACAAGCCCAACCCAATCAACTCAAAGGAAATGATCATGAAAAATAAAAACCTGGCAATCTCTGCTGCTATTAGCGCCGCAATATTGGGATTATCTGCAACGGGTGCGTTGGCGCATCTGGAACCTAAAAAAGGCGAAGACATGGAAAAATGCTACGGCGTTGTTAAAGCCGGTAAGAATGACTGTTCTTCCAAAGCCGGTAAGCATGGCTGTGCAGGCATGGCTAAAGCCGATGCTGATCCAAATGAATGGATCAAACTGCCAAGCGGTCTTTGTGACAAGCTGGTCGGCGGGGCTTTGGCAGAGGCTGACACGGCTCAGGCTGAAGAGCGCTAGACGCTAAAAAAAGGAGCGCTGGCGTATGAAGCATGATCATTCCACGCAATATAAAGAAAACAGCTTAAGTCTGGTTGGGGCTGTCTCTATGGGGACAGCGGTCATCATTGGTGCAGGGATCTTTGCACTGACCGGACAGATTGCCGAGCTGGGCGGGCAGTGGTTTCCCCTGGCCTTTCTGGTTGCGGCTGTTGTGACCGCTTTTAGTGCTTATTCCTATGTGAAACTGTCCAATGCATTTCCGTCCGCAGGCGGCATTGCCATGTTTCTGGAGAAAGCCTACGGCAGAGGCACGATCACGGCAGCCGGAGCGCTGCTGATGTATTTCTCGATGGTGATCAATGAGAGTTTGGTCGCCCGCACGTTTGGCTCCTATACCTTGCAGCTCTTTGATATTGGTGATGAGAGCTGGCTTGTTCCGGCTTTGGGCGTAGGGCTATTGATCTTTGCGTTTTTAATCAATGTTTCCGGCAACCGCATGATTGGTATGTTTTCATTGATTATGTCCGTGCTTAAAATCGGCGGGATTGCCGCTTTTGGTGTGGTTGGCCTATGGCTGTCCGGATTTTCTCTGGAAAGCTTCACGATTGCTCCTGCAGAGCCGCAAGGTGCAAGCGGATTTCTGGCCGCCGTGGCGCTGGCCATTCTGGCCTATAAAGGCTTTACCACCATCACCAATAGCGGCTCTGAGATTGTCGATCCGCACCGCAATGTTGGGCGGGCGATTATTCTTTCTATCGTGATTTGTGTTGTTGTGTATTTTCTGGTCGCCATGGCCGTGGCTGGAAATTTGACGCTGCCGGAGATTATCGCAGCGAGGAATTTTGCGCTGGCTGAAGCGGCGCGCCCGGCCTTTGGCGATTTCGGCCTGTGGTTTACAGTCGTGCTGGCCATTATCGCCACTGTTTCCGGCGTGATTGCGAGCGCCTTTGCCGTCTCGCGGATGCTGGCGATGCTGACTGATATGAAGCTGGTGCCGCATCGTCATTTCGGCATGCCTGGAGACATTCAAAAACATACGCTGGTTTATACGATTGCATTGGCGATGTTCCTGACCGTGTTTTTTGATTTGAGCCGCATCGCATCACTGGGCGCGATTTTCTACATCATTATGGACATAGCCGTGCATTGGGGCGTGTTTCGGTATTTGCGCAAGCAAATCAATGCCAACGCTTTTATATTGATTGCGGCCATTGTCATGGATGTTGTGGTGCTGGGCGCGTTTCTGATGATTAAAGCCCAGACTGATATGCTGGTGATTTATGTTTCTATAGCTGCCATCGCTTTTATTTTTATAGGCGAGCGGCTGTTCCTGAGATCCTACTCACATGCTGATCATTCCAAGAGTGCAGAATAATGAAGGCTTTTCTTTTTATTGCAGCGCTGGTTTTCTCATTTCCGGCATGGGCGGCGCCGGAAGGCTTTGAGGTTTCGACAGCCCAACCATTGCCGGAAATTGCATTTCAGGATGAGAATGGCAGCACTGTGAGCCTGGGTGATTTTAAGGGCAAAACCGTCGTTCTCAATCTCTGGGCGACATGGTGCGCGCCGTGTGTCACGGAAATGCCGGATCTTAATGAATTGCAAAAACGTTTAAGCGATCAGGGCGTTGAAATTGTCACGGTGTCCATGGATCGCTCGATAGAAAAAGCACGAACCTTTTATAAGAAAACCGGGATTGATGCCCTGCCGCTTTACTGGGACAGCACACGTAGCCTCGGTTTTGATCTGGGTTTTAACGGTCTGCCTGCAACGGTAATTGTGAACACGAATGGCCAGGAAGTCGCGCGGGTTTCCGGACCGCTGGATTGGTTGGATCAAGATATAGAAAAATTCTTGCTGGCAGTGGAGAGTCCTCATGGCCAATAGACGCAAGCGGCGGGCACGCTATAAAAAAACAATCACGCACCCTTCCGCCCCATGGTGGGAAGAATATTCATGGCTCTTGCTTATAGGCACGGGAATTTTGGTGATTGTAGGCTTTATCGTATGGAAAGAGACGCGCTTGCCTTTAAGCAGCACACCTGCTGACGCGGCCTTTATGGAACAAAGCCGCCCGTTTGAAATTGCTTACGGGGATGAAGATGCGCCCGTGACGATTGTTGAATATGCCTCTCTGACCTGCGGAAGCTGTAAACATTTTCATGCAGAAGCCGTCAAACCGCTTGAACCTTCATATATACGCAACGGTCAGGTTCGTTATGTTTTCCGGCATTATCCGCTCAATGCCCCGGCGCTGGACGGCGCTTTGCTTTTAACCTGCCTTCCGTCCGAAAGAGCCAAGCCTGTGATCGACACATTATTTGCCAATCAGGATATATGGGCGGTGGCCGATGATCCGCGCAGCCATCTCAGAGATTATTTTAAGGCAGCTGGAATGAGCGGTGCAGACATAGAGCGTTGTCTGAATAACGACGAACAAAAAGAAGCCCTAGCCGCCGAACAGCAAAAAGCGCGCGAGACTCTCAATATAAGCTCCACGCCGACTGTTTTTATCAATGGCAGACTCTATAGCGGTCAGAAGCGCTTTAAGGCCATGCGCCGGGTCATTGATGTTTTGCTCAAAAAATCTGAAGGATGAAGTCTAAATTTCTTCATCGAGAGAATGTGGTTTTTCTTTTGAAATACTCAGGCCTTCATAGGGCGAAGGGTTACCGTCTTCCGGCTCATCTTTTTCCTGCCGTTTCTTGATTTTATTTTTGGTGTAAGCGTTTTTATTGGCAATCTTATCAATACAATCTTTTAAGTAACGCTCTCCAAGGCGTATACGATCAGTAAACCAGCTTTTTTCAATGGGTTTGAGTTCATCAACCATACGATCTTCCATGATTTTGATTGAGTTTCATCTTTATCAGATAAACCCAGATATCTCAATTTTCTACAAAAGAAAAAATCTGAGGGGTAAGCCCCACCGCACCGTAGAATATATGTACGTTGTTTTTGTTCATTACAGATGAAAAGGAGTTCTAAAAATGACCAGACATGTTCTACATACAGCTGTTCTTGCCATCGGCACGGTGGCGCTTGCCAATGTTGCTTATGCGGGTGGAAATCCGCAGACGATTCCGGGCAATAATCCGGAAGGCGTTGCACAATATGTCGTGCAAAGTGAGAAGGCACAGCACAAAAAATCTCATGAAGCCAAATCCAAAAAGACTACGGATAACAAAGCGGCACATGAAAAGAGTGAGCGTTATAATAACTAGATTTTTTATGACATCGCCCAATTCAAGGGAATGTAGCAACAGCAATGGTCTGCATTCCCTTTTGGCGCGATATTTATCGTGATCAAATGACTTCCATTACATCATTTATGTTTTTAAATTTTTTTGAGGGGTAGTCCAACCCGGTTCGTAACAGTCTTACAAGTTCGTTTTTTCAACCGTTGTAAGGAGCGTTACACATGAATTTTATTAAAAAAAAACACTGGCTTTGGGGGCTGTTCTGATGTCCTTTACGGCTGTTGGATCGCAAGCCATGGCCAAGGAATACACCGTTAAAATGGTCACCAATCTGGATGCCGAGCAGGTTTATTATTTTGAGCCAGCCGAACTTACGATCCAACCAGGAGACACCATCAAATGGGTGAATGTGCAGGAAGACATGCACAACGCCATGGCCGATGCTGTGCCCAAAGGCGCGGAGTTTTTTGAAAGCCCGATGCTGGAGGAAGAAGGCGCGAGCTGGTCTTACACTTTCAATACGGCAGGAACCTATAGCTATCACTGTCATCCGCATGCTGCGGCCGGTATGAAAGGTATGATTACAGTCGGTGCGCCTTCTGCGCCGGAAGAGATGCAAGGGGGCGCTCACAATCATGATCACGGCGCACATGGTCATAGCAACCATGGCGACAACAAAGCAAGCGCTTCAAAAAGTGCCATGGGAACAGGCGTTATTCATAGCGTTGATCTGGCTAACAATAAAATCAACCTCTCACATGAACCAATCCCTGCGCTGAGCTGGCCGGAAATGACCATGGATCTTGATGTTGCTGAGGGGGTTGATCTAAAAGCTCTGGCTCCGGATGAAAAGATCAAATTTCATATCGAACTTGACGATGACAAGGTTTACCGCATTACCAAAATCATGAAATCAAACGGTCAGCATGATCCCAAACAGTGCAAACCCGGTATGGATTGTCCCATGCATGAGGGCATGAAGCACGGGGGCGATAACGGAGACGGCCATGGCGGTCATGATCACTAATATCAATTGAGAGGAATAACAGCCATGATGGACATAGAAATCATACCGAACTGGCATCCGATTCTGGTGCATTTTACTGTCGCGCTTTTAAGCATATCGGGGCTGCTCTATCTGGCTGGACGGGCTCTTAAAAATGCCAATCTGCTGCTGGTTGCGAGGTGGAACCTTTGGATTGGTGCAATTATCACCATCGGGACCGTTTTGGCCGGTTTCTATGCCTATAACACTGTGGCGCATGATGCGCCCTCTCATGCCGCCATGACGGATCATAAAAACTGGGCGCTGGTGACAGCCACGATATTTGGCGCATTGGCGCTCTGGTCTATGGCGAAGCATCGCGGCGCTAAATCCGTCAGCTCCGGTTTTGTCGTTCTTATCCTGCTGGCTACGGGCTTGCTGGGTGTAACCGGATTTAAGGGTGGCGAAGCCGTTTACCGTTACGGTCTGGGCGTGATGTCGATGCCGCAGATTGAGGGAGACGGCGATCATGGCAGCCATTCTCATGGCGGTTCAAACGAAGCGCATAATGATAATGCCGCTGAAGAAGACGGGCACGGTTCACATGATCACTGAGTTTAAAACACACACAACCAAACGAGAAGGAAACACTATGATGAAAAAATCTTTATTCGCTATCGCACTTTTATTTTTGGTGGGCACCACTGTTACAGCCTGTTCGGACAAGGGCTATGTGCCTCCCGGTGGGCAGCATCAAAGTGGCGGTCATGGCGGTCACAGCCATTAAAGGCCTGGTCTTGGAGTGCGCTCAAACCCTTACATTATAAGAGAAAAGGAGAAAATGATGAAAAAACTGATGCAACTGCTATTTGTTACAGGAGGCTTGTTTTTGTCGGGCTTATTAACCATTCCTTTTGTAGCGCATGCCGAACCAGGCGGGCAGAGTCACGAAGCGCACAGCAGTTGGCTGAAGCCGGTTGAAGCGCAATATGTTTGCATGGTGAATAACCAAAGCTATGACAGTCCGCAAATTTCTGTCGAAGTTGAAGGCAAAACATATTACGGCTGTTGCCCGATGTGCAAAACGAAACTTGAAAAAGTTCCGGCCATGCGCAGCGCTACCGATCCGGTCAGTGGCAATACCGTAGATAAGGCTGAAGCTGTGATTGGCACAAGTCCCGATAGGACAGTTTACTACTTCGAAAACGAAGAAAATTTTTACACTTATGCCGCAGGCTTAATGCCCAAAGCAGATGAACATGACTCTATGAGCGGGATGCCGCATAGAAATTGAAAGAGGCTTAATCAAAGATGACCAAAAAAACGTGAAGCAACACAAGCTCATGGAGTGCGTCTGTAACAAAATGACAGGAAAACCCATAAATATAGAATATTAAAATTTTTTGGATTGACCTTGGAGTGTACTCAAAGGTGTAGGATCCGGTCTGAAAGAAGAGGAAATGATGGGCAATTTAACCATAGGACAATTGGCAAAGGAAAGCGGCGTGCGCACGGATACAATTCGCTATTACGAGCAATTGGGCCTGATCCATCCTGAAGGCCGTTCTGAGGCGGGATACCGGCTTTATAGTGAGGACAGTATCCGCCTTGTTCAGTTTGTCCGCCGTTCCAAAGATTTGGGCTTTAAACTGGCGGAGATCAAAACGCTCTTAACCCTTAAGGCCTCTGAAACAGCCACCTGTCAGGACATGCTGGAGCGTACTGATGAAAAGTTGGATGAGGCCAGGCAGAATATTAAACAGCTTAATAAAATGCATGATGCGCTGGAGAAGCTTTCCGAAGCCTGCCCGGGCGGGGATATGCCGCTGAGCGAGTGCCCGATCCTTGATTATTTATATCCAAAACAATCGGGAGCCGCGCATGAACGTTAATTTTTTTGAGAGATCAATACCAATGGACCGTATAAGAAACACCGTTATAGGAGGCCTATTATGCAGACAGCGCCGAAACACATAGAGCGAGAGCCTTTGCGGCTTTTCCAGAAAAATTCGGAGCGAAAAAACAAGGCTCCGGTTTTTAAAGTGACCAAAAATACCAAACCTCAACCCTTGCGACCTAAATCGCATGCGCTTTTACCCAAAGAACGGCAGGCCTGCGATATGGCAACGGATTAAACGATATTTTTAATGAAAAGGAGAAAACCATGTCTATGAATACTTTAATCGCCATTATATTTAAGCACGAAGAGGACGGCGCGGAAAAAGCGCTGCAAAAGCTGCGTTCTCTTGAAAGCGAATATTTGATTGATCTGGAAGATGCGGTGATTGCCCATCGCCGTGAGGACGGCAAAGTCAGGCTCACACAATCCGTCAACCTGACAAGCGCAGGGGCGTGGAATGGTGCGTTCTGGGGATTGCTGATCGGCTTCCTGTTTACCGGACCTATGGGCTGGCTGGTTGTCGGCGGTATCGGTGCGGGCTTCGGTGCGCTGGCTGGGTATTCCACTGATTACGGCATTGATGATGATTTTATCAAGGATCTAAGCAAGGAGCTGGAGCCGTGCTGTTCGGCCCTGTTTATCCTGACCCGCAAAATGACGGTGGATAAGGTTTTGGATGAATTGGAAGGCACAGGCGGCACCATCATTAAAACCTCCTTGTCGAAAGATGTAGAAGAAAAATTACAACAAGCCCTGCAAAGCGAAAAGGCCGCGTAGAAACGCTTTGAAAGAAAGAAAACTGCATGACCGAAAAACATGGACAGCATGGTAATTCCGAACAGGGGTCCGAAAAATCCGGCCATGGTTTTCACGGCATGGAGGCGGATGCGCGCACCCTGAAAATTGTCGGCTGGCTGACCGGGATTTATTTTCTGATCGAGTTGGGGCTGGGATTTTACTCCGGCTCGGTTGCCGTTATCTCGGATGCGTTTCATACATTTTCAGCGGTCGGTGGTGTTCTGATTGCGCTGGTCGCCAACCGCATCGCCATGCGCCCGCCCGGCAGCGCTCATACATTCGGCATGATGCGGGCGGAAATCGCCGGCGCGTTGTTGAACGGGGTCTTTTTGCTGTTAATGGCGCTGTACATTTTGTGGATGGGCTATAACCGTCTGCAAACGAGCATTGAACTGCCGACAGGCATTATGTTTCTTTCTGCGGCGGGCGGCCTGATCACCGAGTTTATTTCCATGGGTCTTATGTGGAAAAGCCTGAAGGGTAACATCAATATGAAAGGGGCCTTTTGGCATGTGATGCAGACCTTCGTCGGCAGCATCATCATTATCGTGGCCGCGCTGGTGATCCAGCTGACGGGCTGGAATCCGATTGACCCCATTCTTGGTATGGCGTTCGGGCTTGTGCTGTTCTGGGCGTCATGGGGGATTATCAGGGAGAGCTTTGATATTTTGTTGGAGTCTGCGCCGCGGGATGTCAATGTCGAAGATGTAATAGACGGATTGCGAAAAATAGAAGGTGTGGAGGATGTACATCATGTTCACGCCTGGACACTGACTTCAGGAAAAAACCTGTTTATGGCTCATGTAAAAATTGGCTCCAAAGCCGATCACGAAACAGTTCTTGATCGCGCATATGATATGTTAAAAAATACGTTCAGTTTTTACTTTACAACGTTGCAGGTGGAAAAAACCTGCCGGGCGCCGGAAGAGGCGAAAGTCATAGATTTTGCGGGAGAAAAAGACCGTGAAAAAAAATAACGGAAAACAAAGAAAAGGATGCGATGTCACATACCTTGCAAATCATAATTGTGATGTTTTTATGGGCGATCTGCTTTCCTTTGATCGTGATGGGGTTGCCCCATGCGCCGCATTTGACTTTCGCCGCGATGCGGGCGTTTCTGGCCGGGATTGCCCTGCTGATCCCTGCCATGATCATGAAACGCAGGCAACCGCGCGATCTCAAAAGCTGGTTGATGCTGTGCGGGATCGGACTGGGCGCGACAACACTGGGCTTTTTCGGTATGTTCCACGCCTCGGAATTCGTCTCGCCGGGCATCGCCACGGTGATCGCCAACACACAACCTCTCATGGCCGCCGTACTGGCCGCTGCAGTCTTAAAAGAACATCTGGACGGCAAAGGCAAAGCCGGGTTGTTGCTCGGCTTTACAGGCATTGTCCTGATCGCGCTGCCCTCGCTGCTTTCGGATACGGGCGGCAATTACGCTTTGGGGATTTTCTACATCATTCTGGGCGCTGTGGGCATTACGCTCAGCAATGTTTTAATCCGGTATATGGCGCGGCGCATCGACGCCTTGAGCGCGATGGGTTGGCAGCTGGTCATCGGAAGTTTGTTTCTGGCCGTTATCGCCCTCTTTACAGAGGATATGAGCGCCGTGACATGGAATGCGCCCTTCATTCTGAGCCTGCTGGGGCTGGCCCTGCCGGGCACGGCGCTGGCCTATTGGCTTTGGTATCGCGTTTTGGGAGAGGTCGAACTCAACCGCGCCAACGCCTTCAGTTTTCTGGTGCCCATCTTTGGGCTGGCTATGGGCGTACTGTTCTATCAGGAAAGCATCGGGTTTTTAACAGCGGGCGGTATCGTCCTGACGGTGCTGGGCATTGTTCTGGTCAACCGGCCGGGAAAAAAGACCACAGGCAGGGAGGCATGAGCGCGTGATGGAGCAATTTGTTATTGTATTGCTGGCCTCCTTTGCTGCTGTGTTTATTGCAACAGCGCTGTTTTATGAATGTCTGTGCCTGATTTCCCGCTTTGTCTCTGGCATGACAACGAAGCACCGGCCGATTATGTTTGTCATGATCGGTGGTATTTTTGTGGCTCATGCCATCTCTATATTGGTCTATGCCGTTATATTCTGGGCGCTCATTCATTACGCCGGATTTGCAGATTTATCCGGCCATATCCCGGATCATTTTCCGACCTATTTATATTTTTCTGCCACGAGTTATTCCTCGCTTGGTGTGGGTGATGTGTTCCCAGCCGAAGGTTTGCGTTTTTTGACGGGCGTAGAAGCGATTAACGGGTTGATCCTGATTACATGGTCGGCGGCCTTCACCTATTTTTCCGTTCAGAAAATGTGGGAAGCGCACGGCATAGAAACCAAATTCTGTAAGGGATGCGATTGAGCTTAAGAGATAAACACTGGAATAAGGAGACTTAAAAAATGGATCATCATGAACATCACCACAGACCGGCACACAAAAAGCCCTGGTGGCAAACATCGAGCGGCATGCTGTTGATCGTTCTTTTTGCTGTCGGCGGATATTTTCTGATTAAAGAACATTCTGCGCATATCGCTGAGAACTGGATTTTGTTGATCCTCCTGCTTTGTCCGCTGATGCACATCTTCATGCATGGCGGTCATGGTGGGCATGGAGGCCACGGCGGTCATGGTAATCACAAACGCTCTAACGATGAAGAGGAAAAATAATCATGGAACATGGAATGGACTCATACGGCCTCTGGTCACTGGTTATTTTAAACTCGGCGATATTTATTATTTTCGCTTTTAGCTTTGCCAAACCGCAAACCAAAACCGACTGGCGCAGTTTCGGGGCGTTTTCAGCCTTTCTGGTGGCGCTGTTTACCGAGATGTACGGTTTTCCGCTGACCATTTATCTGCTTTCCGGTTGGCTGCAGACCAGTTATCCCGATATCAACTGGCTTGCCCATGATTCTGGTCACTTGCTGGAGATGACGCTGGGCTGGGAAGGCAATCCGCATTTCGGTCCCTTCCATATGCTGAGCTTTGTCTTTATCGGCGGCGGTTTCTGGATTTTGTCTGCCGCCTGGAATGTACTCTACAAGGCGCAGCGCGAAGGAAAAATGGCGGTGACAGGCCTGTATGAAAAAGTGCGGCATCCACAATATATCGGCTTTATTGCCATTATGTTCGGCTTCCTGCTGCAATGGCCGACTATCCCAACTTTGGTGCTGTTTCCAATCCTGACCTATATGTATGTCAGGCTGGCAAAGCACGAGGAAAAGGATTCCAAAGAACGGTTCGGCGAAGCCTGGGATGATTACGCCGCGCATGTTCCGGCCTTTATTCCCAGATTTTCATCAAAACCAGCCTCTCAGAAAGGAGCAAAATCATGACGCATCACGACCATAAACAAGGTGGTTGCTGTGGCGGTGATAAACACCACGAGCACAGCCCTCCGAAACAAGAAGCGGAAAAAGAAAAGGACGGTTGCTGCGACAGCAAAGACCAAAAGCCTGAAAAGGAAAAAACAGAAAAACAAGGCGGCTGTTGCGGCGGCGGCCATAAGTAGAAAGAGAGAAAAGACATGACCTCACATCAACATGGCCAGACCAAAAAAGCCGAAGATCATTCCGGCTGTTCCCATCACGGCGATCACCATCACAAATCTGGCGGTGAGCCGGTAACCGGTGGAAAGTATGACAAAGTGCCGGAAGGTTTTACCGGTACGGTTTATATTTGTCCGATGCATCCTGAAGTGCGCAATCCGGGTCCGGGGTCATGTCCGATCTGCGGGATGGGGCTTGAAGCTGATACATCGACTGGCACGGGTGATGAAGGTCCGAATTTGGAGCTGATCGATTTTACCCGCCGTTTTTGGGTCGGTGCAGTGTTGACGGTGCCGCTGCTTATTTTAGCCATGTCGCCCTATGTTGGATTGGGCGCAATCAGGGAGTTTTTCGGCGAACGTACGACACTCTGGATTGAATTACTGCTGGGCACGCCCGTGATCCTCTGGTCGGGCTGGCCGTTCTTTGAGCGCGGTTATCATTCCTTCCGCACGATGAATTTGAACATGTTCAGCCTGATCGGCATGGGTACGGGTGCGGCTTATATTTTCAGTATCATTGCGGTGATTATGCCCGAAATCTTCCCTGACGGTTTCCGTGACGCCGAAGGTCATGTCGGGGTTTATTTCGAAGCAGCGGCTGTGATTGTCACGCTGGTTCTTCTCGGGCAGGTTATGGAGCTTCGGGCGCGCGAACGTACCGGTTCTGCCATTAAGGCGCTGCTGGATATGGCAGCTAAAACCGCACGCGTGATCCGCGAAGACGGCAGCGAAGAAGAGATTCCTTTAGAAGATGTGCAGGTTGGTGACAAATTGCGCGTGCGCCCCGGTGATAAGGTGCCGGTGGATGGTGTTGTGCTCGAAGGCCGCTCTTCCATCGATGAATCCATGATCTCCGGTGAACCTGTCCCTGTTGAAAAAGTAGAAGGTGATAATGTGACCGGTGCGACGATCAACGGCACGGGCAGCTTGATTATTGAAGCGACGCGCGTGGGTTCAGATACCATGCTCTCCCAGATCGTTGAAATGGTGGCCAATGCGCAAAGATCGCGCGCGCCGATCCAGAAATACGCTGATATGGTCGCCGGGTATTTTGTGCCCGTGGTTATTCTAGTTGCGATTGCTTCATTCATTTCCTGGGCAATCTGGGGACCGTCCCCGGCGCTCTCCTATGGCCTTGTTTCTGCTGTGGCGGTGCTGATTATCGCCTGTCCCTGCGCTTTGGGGCTGGCTACGCCGATGTCGATTATGACGGCGACCGGACGTGGCGCGCAGGCTGGTGTTTTGATCAAGAACGCCGAAGCGCTGGAGCGTTTTGAAAAAGTCGATACGCTGATCGTCGATAAGACCGGCACATTGACCGAAGGCAAACCAAAACTGGTGGCCGTACTTCCCGAAGAGGGGCATGACGAGGCTGAAGTGTTGCGCCTGGCCGCATCGCTTGAGCGCGGCTCTGAGCATCCCTTGGCTGAGGCTATAGTAAACGGCGCGGAAGAGCGCGGCGTTGATATGGCAGATGCAACGGATTTTGAAGCGGTTACCGGTAAAGGCGTGAAAGGCGTGGTCGATGGCCGCGCTGTGGCGCTCGGCAATGCCAAGCTGATCTCTGATATGGGGCTGGATGGTGGAAAGCTTTCTGAAACCGCCAATGCAAGGCGTGATGAAGGTGAGACGGTGATGTTTGTCGTGCTTGATAATGCGATTGCCGGACTGGTCAGTGTGGCCGATCCGGTCAAGGAGACAACGCCTGCGGCTCTGAAAGAGTTACACAGGCTGGGCTTCCGGATTATTATGGCGACCGGTGATAATGAACGCACAGCCAAAGCCGTGGCGGCAAAGCTGGGCATTGATGAGATCCGCGCTGATGTTCTGCCCGAGGACAAAGCCCGGATTATCCGCGAGCTTCAGGAACAGGGTTTCAAGGTTGCCATGGCCGGTGATGGGGTCAATGATGCGCCTGCACTGGCACAGGCCGATGTGGGTATTGCTATGGGCACCGGCGCCGATGTGGCGATTGAAAGCGCGGGCTTTACCCTGATCAAAGGCAATTTGGATGGCATTGTCCGTGCCCGCCGCCTGGTGCGCGCCACGATGCGCAATATCCGTCAGAATCTGTTCTTTGCTCTGGTTTATAACGCTTCGGGCGTGCCGGTGGCGGCAGGGCTTTTGTTCCCATTCTTCGGCATTTTAATCAGTCCGATGTTTGCTGCTTTTGCCATGAGCGCATCTTCGATCTCGGTTGTCCTTAATGCGCTGCGTTTGCGGCGGGTGAAAGTATGAGGAGATAAGCCATGACAACGGATGTGCTTAAAGGAAAGAAAGGCTTGATCGTTGGCATTGCCAATGAACATTCAATTGCCTGGGGCTGTGCAAAAGCCTTCCATGGTGCCGGAGCGGAGCTGGCGATTACGTACCTCAATGAAAAGGCGGCGCCTTATGTGCGCCCGCTGGCCGAGCAGGTTAATGCTCCGATTATTGTGCCGCTGGATGTGACCAACGAGACGGAAATGCAGGGGCTGTTCGAGATGATCGGCAATCAATGGGGGAAGCTGGATTTCTTGCTGCACGCCATTGCTTTTGCGCCAAAGGAGGATCTGCATGGAAGGGTGACGGATTGCTCGAAAGAGGGTTTTCTCACGGCAATGGATATTTCCTGTCATTCCTTTGCGCGGCTGGCGCATCTGGCCGAACCGCTGATGGTTGACGGCGGCTGCC
This sequence comes from Micavibrio sp. TMED27, assembly GCA_002167715.1. Classification (GTDB taxonomy): domain Bacteria; phylum Pseudomonadota; class Alphaproteobacteria; order Micavibrionales; family Micavibrionaceae; genus TMED27. The sequence continues at coordinate 21,028 of NHCG01000004.1, read as the reverse complement.
TGCTGACCACCACCTATTACGGTGGCGAGAAAGTCGTTGAGCATTACGGCGTGATGGGTCCGGTGAAGGCGGCGCTGGAAGGCATGGTGAAATATATGGCCGCCGAGCTGGGCGAAAAGAAAATCCGCGTCAATGCCTTATCACCTGGACCAGTGGCCACGCGCGCGGCGGGCGGGATTGCCCATTTTGATAAATTGCTGGAAGAAGCGCGCGAACAGTCGCCTGCGCATGAATTGATCTGCACGGATTGTGTGGGCGCGTACGCAAGATTTCTGGTGAGTGATGAAGCGCGGCTGGTGACCGGCAGCACGGTTTATATCGATGCGGGCTTTAACATTATGGCGGCGTAAGGAATGAGAAGATGAACGGCATAATCCAAAACAAAATTTTTGATGAGATCGATATCGGCGATACCGCTTCGGTCGAACATATGCTGACGCAAAAGGATATCCAGCTTTTTGCCGTCATGTCCGGCGATGTTAATCCGGCGCATCTGGATGAAGAATATGCAAGAAGCGATATGTTTCATGAAATCATCGCCCACGGCATGTGGGGCGGCTCGCTGATTTCAACCGTGCTGGGCACGCAACTGCCGGGTCCGGGCACGATCTATCTGGGTCAGACCTTCCGGTTTTTAAAGCCTGTGGGCATCGGCGATACGGTAACGGCGCGGGTCACGGTCAAAAGCAAGGATGAGAAGAAAAAACGTCTGATACTGGATTGCGTCTGCCTCAATCAGGATGGTAAGGAAGTGATTACGGGCGAAGCGGAAGTCATAGCGCCTACCGAAAAAGTTAAGCGCAAACGGATCAGATTGCCGGAAATCGAGTTCAAGGATGAAGAATGTCCACACCATCATCAGGCGATTTGCATGGTGCACGGGCTGGAGCCTTTAAAAACTGCTGTGGTTCATCCGGCTGATGCCGTGTCCTTAAGGGGCGCTGTTGAAGCCACGGAAGACGGTATTATCGAAGCTGTGTTGGTCGGGCCGGAGGATAAAATTAGAGCGGTGGCGGAAGAGGAAAATATAGACCTTTCGCCCTATACCATCATTCCCACACCGCACAGCCATGCGGCGGCGGAGATGGCCGTGCAAATGGTGCATGAGGGTAAGGTGGAAGCCCTGATGAAAGGCAAGCTCCATACTGATGAGCTGATGCTGGCGGTGATGGATAAACAAAAAGGACTGCGTACAGGGCGGCGGATGAGCCATGTCGCCATGCTCGATATCCCGAAATTCCCCCGGCCTCTATATGTGACGGATGCGGCGATCAATATTCAGCCCAATCTAACACAGAAAGTCGATATTGTTCAAAACGCCATTGATCTGTTTTTAGCAGTAAACAAGACGGTGCCGCGCGTGGCTTTGCTCTCGGCGGTGGAAACGGTTAATCAGGATATTCCCTCCACGCTCGATGCCACGGCCCTGTGCAAGATGGCCGAACGCGGACAGATTACCGGGGCATTGCTGGATGGCCCGCTGGCCTTTGATAATGCGATTTCCGAAGAGGCCGCCGATATCAAGGGCATCCGCTCCCAGGTAGCAGGCAAGGCTGATATTCTGGTCGTGCCCGATCTGGAATCCGGCAATATTTTATTCAAGCAACTTGTCTTGCTGTCCGGTGCGCATATGGCTGGGATCGTCATGGGGGCGCAGGTGCCGATCATCCTGACCAGCCGCGCCAGCAGTGCCATTGCCCGTAAAGCCTCCTGTGCGCTGGCACTTTTAACGGTGCGGGATAGTAAAGGTCAAAAACAAGGAACCGAATGCCATCATGATACTGCGCCGAACGTGGTAGAAGGAGGATGGTGATATGCGCATTCTGGTTATCAATGCAGGCAGCTCCTCGGTCAAGTTTGGTGTTTTTGAGGGTGGCGCGCATGTCTTTAAACACTCGCTGGACGGACTTGAGCATATTGAACCGGCGCTGGAAAAAATTCCCGGTATTCTGAAAGAAAACGGTTATAAGAATTTTGATGCCATAGGCCACCGTATTGCCCATGGCGGTGAGGTTTTCCGAGAGGCCTGTATTATTGACAGCAAGGTGATCAGCGCCATTGAAAGCTGCGTGCCGCTGGCGCCGCTGCATAACCCGCCCAATCTGACTGGTATCCGCATTGTGCAGAAAACCTGGCCGGATTTACCGCAAGTGGCCGTGTTTGATACGGCCTTTCACCAGACCATGCCGCAAAAAGCGATCACATACGCCGTGCCGCAGGAGTGGCGTGATCTGGGCTTGCGGCGTTACGGGTTTCACGGCACATCGCATAAATATGTGATGCAGCGCGTAGCGGAAGAGCTAAGCAAAAGTCCGGAAGATTTGCGCATCATTAGCTGCCATCTGGGCAATGGTGCATCGATTTGCGCGATTGATAAGGGGATATCGGTCGATACCTCGATGGGCATGACGGCGCTGGAAGGCCTGGTAATGGGCACGCGCTCCGGCGATGTCGATCCCGGCCTGTTTGCTTTTCTTTACCGCACGCAAGGCTTAACAGCGGATCAGATCGAAAAAAGCCTTTATAGCGAGAGCGGCCTGAAAGCGCTGGCCGGAAGCAATGATATGCGCGTGATTGAGGATAAAGCAGCGGATGGCGATAAAAAAGCGCAGTTGGCGCTTGATATCTATGCCTACCGCGTCCGTAAATATATCGGTGCCTATGCCGCCGTGATGGATGGCGCTGATGTCTTGGCCTTTACAGGTGGCATTGGCGAGCATTCCGCCGCCATGCGCAAACGCATTTGTGAGGGTCTGGATTTTATGGGGCTGGACTTTGATGAAAAGAAAAATGCAGCTGTTAAGCTTGACGGTTTTGAAGCGCCGCAAATTCAAAAAGATAATGCGAAAGTCAAAGTCATTGTCACGCAAACCCGTGAGCAATGGATGATCGCCAGAGAGGCTGAAAATATTCTGCGTAGCAAAGCTGTAACCAATATAGACAAGGAGATGCGTCATGGCACAGGCCGTTAAGAAGAAGGAAAAAACCAAGGTGAAGATCAAAAAACCAGAGATCAAACAGGATAACGCACCGGCTTCTCTTTTTAAAGCCAAGGAAGAAGACAAGACGGATGATCAGGCGGCTTCCCCGTTCGGTGTCTGGAGTGATTTGATGGAGTATCAGATTGATGCTTTTCAGCGCTCTGTGTTGTTTTTCGATACGCTGCGCCAGCGGGCTGACAATATGCTGGAGCATGAAAAGGCCGGAATGCCGCCGCTGCTGGATTTCAAGTATGAAATGGTTCTGGATGCCAGAAAATTTGAGCGTCCTGCCAATTACGCGCTTTTGAAAATAACCGAGGCAGGCGAGGATTGTCTTGAAGACTGCCTTGATCCCGACAAACCGCCCGTGATGATTGTCGATCCACGCGCCGGGCACGGCCCCGGTATTGGTGGATTTAAAAGGGATTCTGAAGTAGGCATAGCTCTGCATGAAGGTCATCCGGTTTATTTCGTTATTTTCTATCCCGACCCGGAGCCGGATCAGACAATGGGCGATGTGTTGGCGGCTTTGCGCAAATTTGTCGAAGAGGTTTCCGCCTGGCACGATAACAAGCCGCCCGTTCTGTACGGCAATTGTCAGGCCGGATGGATGCTGGCTTTGCTGTCGGCGGATTGTTCCGGGCTGGTCGGTCCCGCTGTGATGAACGGCTCGCCTTTATCCTATTGGGCTGGCGGTGAAGAGATGAACCCGATGCAGGTGCGGGGCGGCTTGTCAGGTGGTGTCTGGCTCACCCGGATGATGAGCGATATGAGCAATGGCATTTTTGACGGGGCGTGGCTCGTGCATAATTTCGAACAGCTTAATCCTGCCAAAGCGATCTGGGATAAATATTACAATCTGTTCGCCAATGTTGATAAAGAAAGCGAGCGGTTTCTATCCTTCGAGCGTTGGTGGAACGGGTTTTATTCCCTCAGTGAAGAGGAAATTACAGCCACGGTCGAAAATTTGTTTATCGGCAACAAGATCGAGCGCGGCGAGATGGTGCTGGACGAGCATTGCGCCGTTGACCTTAAAGACATTAAAAACCCGCTGCTTATCTTTGCATCGGAAGGCGATGAGATTACGCCGCCGCGTCAGGCATTGCACTGGATACGCGCCGTTTACCCCGACACCAAAGCGCTCAAAAAGGCCGGACAGCGCATTGTCTATCTGATTAATCCGCATGTCGGCCATCTGGGGATTTTCGTTTCGGCCAAGGTCGCTAAGCTGGAGCACCGTGCCATTCTTGAAAACACGGCGGATATTGAAAGTCTTAAACCGGGGCTTTACGAGATGATCATCGATAATCCGACAGGCGATCCCGATTGCAGCCGCGATCAATATGAGGTGCGTTTTGAAGAGCGCCTTGTCGAGGATATCTGTGAGAGCGTGCCGCAAGACTCTTTTGAGGCGGTACGCAGCGTATCGGAAAAGAATGATGAGCGTTACAAACAGTTTGCGCGGCCTTTTGTAGAGGCTTTCGCCAATCCGTTAACGGCTGAAGTTTTGAAAACAGCGCACCCGATGCGTGCCAGCCGCAAGATATTTTCAGAGCAGCTCAATCCGGCCATGCTGCCCCTGCCTCTTGCCGCCCAGACTGTCAGAGATAACCGCAAAGCGGCGGCAGAAGATAACCCGTTTAAAGAGATGGAGCGGCAGACGGCTGAGCGCATTGAAGCCACCATCGAAACCATGTCGGATTACCACAAAAAATGGCAGAACGCTGTGTTCAAGGCCATTTACGGATAGGGATACATCGAAAAAAGGAGAAGACCATGTTTCGTTTATTGATTATTTTAGCCGCGCTTTCACCGTCTCTGGCCTGGGCCGGACATGGAGAGGAGAATAAAAGTGCCGATCCTTCAAAACCGCAATATGAAGGGCGGGAGCTGGAAATCAGAAAACACGATCTCAATGAAGATGGCGTATTGCAGCTTGAAGAGCGCCGCTCTGTGATGATGAAAAAATTTGAAGAGGCCGACCGTAATCAAGACAGCCAGATCTCTTATGACGAAACCAGAGACACGGTCTCGCGCTTTGAGGAAAAAGGCGATCATTTCGGCAAATGGGTTGATCACCATGGCGTGCATCTGGGTAAAAAAATTAAGGCTGTGGATCTCGATAAAGACGGGATGGTTTCGCAAGCAGAATATCTTTCCTATTTCAGCGCCCATTTTGAACGGATGGATCACAATGAAGACGAGCAAATTACCGTGAAGGAGTATATGCAGCATACTTCCCGATTAAACAAATAGGGCCGGACAGATTTGGATGACAAAAACCGCAAAACAAAAACAAAGTAATATTTCCAGCTTCCCTGCTGAAAACAAGGACGCCGCAGCGGAGCATACATTTTGCGGCCCGCATATGAAACTGCCGCCAATGCCTGTGGCCGAAGATGTGCCGCTGGCTGACCGCATGCTGCATGCCGGGATGAGCAAGATTTCCGGTCTGTCTCCGACTTCGCTGGGTCTGGCTTATGCCGATTGGCTGACTCATCTGGCGCTGTCTCCCGGGCGGCAGGCGGAGCTGGCGCGCAGCGCAGCAGACAGAGCCGCGCTTTTTGCGTCTTTTATCCGTTGTCAGATTTCAGGACATGATCATGCGGAATGTTGTGCCGAGCCATTGCCGCAGGATCACCGCTTTAAAGGAGAAGATTGGGATGAATGGCCTTACAGCCTCTATAAACAGGCGTATTTGCTGACCGAGCAATGGTGGCAGGAAGCCACAGATGTGCGCGGCGTAACTCGGCATCATGAAGCCGTGCTGCCCTTTATGGCGCGGCAAATGCTGGATATGTTCTCACCGCTCAATTTCCCGCTGACCAATCCGCATGTTGTCAAAGCCACCACCGAACAAGGCGGGTTTAATTTTTTCAGGGGCGCTCAGAATTTCATGGATGATTGGATGCAGCAGATAACCGGCCAGCAAGCTGCCGGGATGGAAGACTATAAGGTCGGTGAAAATATAGCTGTGACCAAGGGCAAGGTGGTTTATCAAAACCGCCTCATTGAGTTGATCCAGTATGCACCGGCCACAAAAGAGGTCTATGCCGAGCCTGTGCTGATCACTCCGGCTTGGATCATGAAATATTACATTCTCGATCTCTCCCCGGAAAATTCTCTGGTCAAATATCTGGTCGATCAGGGCCATACAGTGTTCATGATTTCATGGAATAATCCCGGCGCTGAAGAGCGCGATCTCGGGTTTGAGGATTATCTTGAGTTGGGCATTATGGAGGCGCTTAAGGCCATCAAGACAATCGTTCCGGATCAGAAAGTGCATCTGGCGGGCTATTGCCTGGGTGGGACGCTGGCCGCGATTGCGGCGGCGGCATTGGCGCGAGATGATGGGGATTCCCTAAAATCCCTGACCCTGTTTACCACGCAGGTTGATTTTGAAGAAGCGGGCGAGCTTTCGATGTTCACTGATGAGAGTCAGCTCGCATGGCTGGAAGACACCATGTGGGAAAAAGGCTATCTGAGCGGCAAGCATATGGCCGGAACCTTCCAGATGCTGCGCTCCCGTGATCTCATCTGGTCGCGGGCTGTGGAGAATTATATGCTGGGGGAACGCAGGCCGCCGAATGATTTGATGGCCTGGAATGCCGATGTCACGCGCATGCCTTATAAGATGCATAGCGAATATTTGCGCAGCCTGTTCCTGAATAACGATCTGGCCGAAGGCCGGTTTGCAATTGAGGGCAAGCCGGTTGCGCTTACCGATATTCGTGTGCCGGTTTTTGCTGTTTCCACGCAGCGCGATCATGTCGCGCCGTGGCGCTCGGTCTATAAAATACACCTGTTTGCCGATACCGATGTCACCTTTGCTCTAGCCAGCGGCGGGCATAATGCGGGGATCGTCAGCGAACCGGGACATCCACGCCGCACCTACCAGATTGCTACACAAAAGAATGCGGACAAGTTTACGCCGCCCGATGAGTGGTGCGCGGAAACGCCCTCCCATGACGGCTCATGGTGGCTGGAATGGCAAAAATGGCTGGCGGGACACTCCGGCGATAAAGTTAAGCCGCCGTCTATGGGCGCGGCCAAAAAGGGTTACAAGCCTTTGCGTGATGCACCGGGCGACTATGTTTTGATGAAATAAAAAGGAGAAAAAACATGCATATAAAAAAAACGTTCAATCCTGAAAAAAATCAGCTGTTTCTGGCGATTTTTTTGACATTATTTCTAGCTTTTTCCTTCCCCGCTTTGGCGGAGACAGGAGCGGGCACTGAACACGCGCACTCTTCTTCCAAAGCCTATGAATATAGCTGGTTAGAAAAAGTTGAGCCGGAATATGTTTGCATGGTGAATGACCAGAAATTTCCCAATGTACAAATCCCTGTCGAAGTGAACGGGAAAACCTATTACGGCTGCTGTCAAATGTGTAAAGCCAAACTTGAAAACGTCCAAGAAATAAGAGAGGGCAGAGATCCGATTAGCGGCGACATTGTTGACAAGGCCATTGCCGTGATTGGTTCGGGGCCTGACGGCGCAGTTTATTATTTTGAAAACGAACAAAATCTGAAGCTGTTTGATACACAAATGGCTGATCAACAGTAAGGCACAAGAAAGGAAAAAACCATGGACCAATTTACAGGCGATATAGCTGCCATGCTGGAAATCGCGCTGATCGGCGCGGGGCTGGTAGTGCTGTATTACGCGGGCAAGGAAGGCTCGAAGCTGATGAAGGTTGGCGCGTATGTCATGCTAATCGGCGGCATTCTGGGGTTGATTTGCACGGGCTACTGGTGGTTCAAATATCACGAGGCCGGTGTTTTTTACAGCCCTGTAAACAAGACCATCCATCTGATGCAGCATAATGCCGATGATGCTAACCATCATATCTTTCCTGAATAAGTGAGGGTTGATGCAAAAGCGTAAACGCCATTTTGCTATAGCGGGTAAAACCGCCAGCGCCGATCAGTGGGCCGCGCTCATGATGATCGGCGCGCTCGGCATTGCGTTGCTGTGCGTGAATTCGCCGCTGAAACTCGCTTACGATATTTTTCACCACACGCCTGTCGTGATCAGTTTCGGGGACTTTATCCTGCAAAAGCCGCTGGTGTTCTGGATTAATGAAGGGTTGATGGCGTTTTTCTTTTTGGCTGTGACCCTTGAAATCAAGCGCGAGATTCTGGACGGCCATCTATCCGGAACAAGGCAAATGCTGTTGCCTGCCTTTGCGGCGCTGGGTGGGATGGCGGTTCCGGCGGCGTTTTACCTGTTTTTCAATCGTGATAACCCCACACTCATGCAGGGCTGGGCGATTCCGACCGCTACCGATATTGCGCTCAGCCTCGGCGTACTTTCTTTACTGGGTAAGCGTGTGCCGGTTGAGCTGAAGCTGTTTCTGGCGGCGCTGGCCATATTTGATGATCTGGGCGGCATTCTGATCATCGCATTATTTTATGGCAGCCATCTGACCGTGAGCGTTCTTCTCTTCTCATTGCTCGGCATTGCCGCCTTATTTGTGCTCAACCGTTTCGGTGTCACCCATGCCTCGCTCTATATCGTCATGGGCATCGTGTTATGGGCGACCTTTCAGGAATCCGGTATTCACCCGACCATGGCCGGTGTGGCAGTCGGATTGGCTCTGCCGCTGCGGCTTAAAAAATCATGCGCCTATATCCCGCTGCGCTTTGTCGAGGATGGGTTGCATCCGTGGGTGGCGTTTTTCATTGTGCCGCTTTTTGCCTTTTTTAATGCCGGGATCGTCCTCACCGATATTTCCCCGCATCATCTGGGATCATCGCTTTCGCTGGGCATCATCGCCGGGCTGGTTTTGGGCAAGCCGCTGGGTATTTTTACCTTTGCATTTCTGGCGCATCTGTCCGGCTTGGCGCGTCTGGCTGACCATATCAACTGGCGGCAGATCTTTGGTGTAGCGCTTCTGGGCGGGATCGGTTTTACCATGGCGCTGTTTTTAAACACGCTGGCTTTTCCCCATAACGGCAATCCGGAAATCGGCAGACTGGCGATCTTGATTGCCTCGCTGATCTCTGCCGTTGCCGGATATATCTGGCTGCATTTGAGCCTGCCAAAGTCCGAATATAATCCCGTAAAAGTAAGGAGTTAAAAACATGCAGGATCAATTAACAAGCACGCAGGAAACGGTTTCAGAAAAAGAGTGGTTTGAGGGCTACGGGGTTATTGCGCATTCTGCCGAAACCCGCAAGCGTATTGCTGAGATGGCGGCAACGCTATCGGCTGAAAACACCGCCGGGGACGGCGTAGCTTTTTATGATGTGCTGGCGGCGGCAGACCGGATTGCCAATGCGGCAATGTGGCTTGCGGTCAATCAGACTTATGCTGCCCATATCTATACTGATGGCCGCGATTTAAAGACGGATGATTTCAAAAAAGACCCGCAAGGCCATCTTGGCGGTTCGCTCAATATGATCCCGGCCTATGTCGGATACATGCTAGCCAATGCGCTGACGGGCACAACGCGCAGCTGGGTGATGGGGCAAGGCCATGCCGTGGCGGCCATCGATAGCGTTAATTTATTGCTCGGCAATATGACGGAGGAACATGCGGCGCGTTATGCTTTAAGTGAAGACGGCTTAACCCGTTTTGCGCGCGATTTTTATTCCTACAGCCTGAATGAAGACGGAAGACAGGACTCGCCGCTGGGCAGTCATGTCAATCCGCATACGGGCGGCGGGCATTTGGAAGGCGGCTATCTTGGTTTTGCCTCGGTTCAATATGCGCATATGCCGCTGCCCGGTGAATCTCTGGTGGCGTTCTTAAGTGACGGCGCATTTGAAGAACAACGCGGCGCGGACTGGACACCGCGCTGGTGGCGCGCCGAGGATTGCGGCGAAGTTGTGCCGATCATGATTGCCAATGGCCGCAGGATCGATCAGCGCACCACCATGTCGCAGGAAGGCGGCGTGGAATGGTTTATCAAACATCTTGAGCTGCACGGCTTTGAGCCGCTTGTTTTCGACGGGCGCGATCCGGCGGCTTTTGCTTGGGCGATCTGGCAACAAGAACGCCGCCTGCGCGAATATGCAGCTAATCTGAATTCCGTTGAGCATTACCATGTGCCCGTGCCCTATGGCATTGCCGTTGCGCCCAAAGGCGCGGGGTTTTACAATGAAGGCACAAATTACGCACATAATCTACCCTTGGTCGATAACCCACATATCAATGAGGTGGCGGCCAAGCGTTTTAATACTCACGCCAAAAAACTTTATGTGCCTTTTGCTGAGTTGCAGGACTCTGTTTCCCTGTTTCAACATCACGAGAAATCAGATCGCGTGAAAGAGCGGGAACATCCGGCCGGCAATCGTGATGTCCGCTTAAAAACCCTTCCTGATCTGAATTTTAAGGCCATCACTTCACAAACAAACGACCCGCAAATTTGGGAAGAGATCAGCCCCATGGATGCGATTGATGAAGGGTTTTTAAAGACTGTTAAAGCCAATCCGCATCTCAGACCGCGCGTTGGTAACCCCGATGAAATGCTGTCCAACCGTATGGATGATACGCTGGAGGCTTTGGAGTTTCGCGTAGTGGATGCGGAGGAAGGATTAGAGGAATCTACGCTGGGCAAAGTGATCACAGCGCTCAATGAAGAAGCGGTGGCCGGAGCGGCGTTCGGCAATAAAGGCGGCATTAATATGATTGTCACCTATGAGGCGTTCGGCGCCAAGATGTTCGGCGGTGCGCGCCAGGAGGTGATTTTTTCCAAACACCAAAAAGATATCGGCAAACCGGCCGGGTGGCTGTCCGTGCCCTTGGTATTGACATCCAACACATGGGAGAACGGCAAGAACGAACTTTCCCACCAGGACCCGTCTTTAGCGGAAAGTATGCTCTCGGAAACATCCGATATTTCCCGTGTTTTATTTCCGGCTGATTATAACAGCGCCGCTGAAACGCTTGCCCGGCTGTATCAAACGCAAGGGCAAATCTGGACGCTGGTCATCCCGAAACGCGCAATGCCGGTTTTGTTTTCTGAAGAGGAATCGCAAAAGCTGCTGAATGATGGCGGCATCCAGATCAGCTGGGCCGGGCATGAGGCGGATAAAGCCGAGATAGGCCTGGTGGCGATTGGTGCCTATCAGCTGGTCGAAGTTTTAAAAGCCTCTGCGCGTTTGAAAGAGCGCGATATTGCCCACAGCGTTTCCTATTTGATTGAGCCTGGGCGGTTCCGCACGCCGCGTAATGACGGTGAAGCGGAACATATCGTGCCTGAGGCCGTGCGTGATGTCATTGTTCCGCCTGCAAGCCGTCATATATTGATGATGAGCCATACCCGCCCGGAAGTGATGCTGGGGACGTTGCAGCCTTTATGGTCTGGAAAAAGTGTAAAAGCTCTAGGCTTTATCAATCAGGGCGGCACGCTGGATGTTGAAGGCATGCATTTCGTCAATGGCTGCAGCTGGGCGCATATTCTGCGCGAAACCGCAACGCTGCTCGGCATCAATGAAGAGAATATTTTGAGCGATGAGGAACGTCAGGCTCTGAATGGAACCCGTTCACCGGATGGTGTGATTACAAAAACAAATAATAAGGAGAGTTAAATGAAACTAACATTTTTAGGCGCAACCGGCACGGTGACCGGATCGAAATATCTGCTCGAAGACGGCGGCAAAAAGATCATGATTGATTGCGGGTTGTTTCAGGGGCATAAGGAGCTGCGCCTGCGCAACTGGAAAGGCTTGCCGGTCAATCCGCGCGATATTGATGCCTTGCTCCTGACACATGCCCATCTGGATCATAGCGGCTATATCCCCAAGCTGGTCAAGGCGGGGTTTAAAGGCCCGATCTATTGTTCCGAAGCCACGTTTGATCTGTGTAAAATCCTGCTGCCCGATAGCGGCCATATTCAGGAAGAGGATGCGGAGCGCGCCAACCGTTATCACTATACAAAACATAAACCCGCTCTGCCGCTTTATAATGAGAAAGAAGCGCGTGATACATTTCAGTATTTCAAACCGGTTGATTTCGGCCAGCCCTGCAAACTGACTGAGGAGCTTGAATTTACCCTGCACCGCGCCGGGCATATTCTGGGCGCGGCTTTTGTCCGGATCAGCGATACAGGCGGCACATCTATATTATTTTCCGGCGATATCGGGCGACTTAACGATCCGGTGATGAAGGCGCCTGCGAAGATTCAAGATGCCGATTATCTGGTTGTTGAATCGACCTATGGCGACCGGCTGCATGACAAGGACGATCCGACCGAGGATATTGAGCGCATTGTCAATGAAACGGCGGCACGCGGCGGCACCGTTGTCATCCCGGCTTTTGCTGTCGGTCGGGCACAAGCCATCATGTTTTATATTCACAAGCTCAAAACCGAAGGGCGCATTCCCTCAAGTCTTCCCGTTTTTCTGGACAGCCCTATGGCAATCAGCGCTTCGGACTTATTGTGCAAGCATTTAAACGATCACCGTATGCCGCATGATTTATGTATGGATGTGTGCGGCATTGCCACCTATACCCGCAAGGTCGAAAAATCCAAGGCGATTTATAACAAGAACAACAACATGCCGAAAATTATTATCTCAGCCAGCGGCATGGCGACAGGCGGACGGGTTCTGCACCATCTCAAACATTATATCGGCGATGAACGCAATACGGTTCTTTTGGCCGGATTTCAGGCAGGCGGCACGCGCGGCGACCGGCTGGCACGGGGCGAGAAGGAGATTAAAATCCACGGCCAGATGTTTCCTGTCAAAGCGCAGATCGAGAAGCTGGACAATATGTCAGCCCATGCTGATTACGGCGAGATCTTGAACTGGATGGAGAATTTTAACAACCCGCCGCGCAAAGTATTTGTTGTCCACGGTGAAGCCAGTGCTGCACAAAGTATGAAGGACAGGATCGAGAAAAAATTCGGCTGGCAGGCGGACGTGCCCGAATATGCACAAACGGAGGAGCTTTAATGCAACAGGATAGACCAAAACCCATATTGAAACTGCGCCGCCTGGGCATCGACACCTATAAGGAAGCCGTCATTTACATGCGCGAAGATTGCCATGTCTGCCGCGCTGAAGGCTTTGAGGTTCAAACCCGTGTGCTGGTGAGTTTAAACGGGCAATCTATGATCGCCACGCTGAATATGATCCGGGACGGCCTGTTGAAGCCCGGTGAAGCGGCTCTGTCGGAATATGCCTGGGCGAAACTGGGGGCAAAAGACGGCGCTGATATTCACGTTTCGCACGCGCCGCCTGTGCATTCGCTCAGCCATATGCGATCCAAAATTTACGGCAATGAATTGCAAGGCGAGCAGCTCCAGTCGATTGTCGATGATATTGTCGCCGGATATTATTCGGATATCCATGTGTCTTCTTTTTTAACAGCATGCGCGGGCGGGCGGCTCAATGAGCAAGAGATCGTTCACCTGACCCGTGCCATGGTTGATAGCGGCGATAGGCTGGATTGGGGACAAGATCTGGTTGTCGATAAGCACTGCGTTGGCGGTTTGCCGGGCAACCGGACAACCCCGATTGTGGTGGCGATTGTCGCCGCGCACGGCCTGACCATGCCTAAAACCTCTTCCCGCGCCATTACCTCCCCTGCAGGCACGGCGGATACGATGGAAGTGCTCACCGCTGTCGATCTGGATGTGCCGGTCATGCGCAAGGTCGTGGAGCAGGAACAGGGCTGCGTAGTCTGGGGCGGCTCTGTCTCTTTAAGTCCGGCGGATGATCTGCTGATCCGCGTGGAAAAGGCGCTGGATCTTGATAGCGAAGGGCAACTTGTGGCTTCTGTTTTGTCCAAGAAAATTGCCGCCGGATCTTCACATGTTTTAATTGATATGCCAGTTGGCCCGACCGCCAAGATCCGCAGCATGGAGATGGCGGAGGATTTATCACGCTATCTGGAGCAAACAGGCGCGGCGATGGGTATTGGCGTGCGTGTTCATACTAGTGACGGCAGTCAGCCGGTCGGGCGCGGTATTGGTCCGGCACTGGAAGCGCGTGATCTGGTGGCTGTTTTGCAAAACACCAAGGATGCACCGCAGGATTTGCGGGAACGAGCGCTGGATCTGGCCGGACACATTCTGGAGTTTTCGTCGGATGTGAAGAACGGGCAAGGCCGGATATTGGCGGCAGAGCTTTTAAATAGCGGCAAAGCCTGGGCGAAGTTCCAGGCAATCTGTGATGCCCAGGGCGGTATGAAGGACATACCAAGTGCCAAATATACCCACGTCATTGAAGCGGATAAAGCGGGACAGGTCACAGCCATTGATAACCGCCGCATTGCCCGCGTGGCCAAACTGGCCGGGGCGCCTGCCGATAAAGTGGCGGGTGTTGATCTTCATACGCCTGTCGGCACTCATCTTGAAAAAGGCGCGCCGCTTTTTACCGTCCATGCTCATTCGCCGGGCGAACTTGATTATGCGCTTGGCTATCTCGAAGAGCAGGACGGGATCATAGACATAGAAGGAGAACCATCATGAGTCTTTTATTTAGCTATCCGGACAACGAAGAACAGGCCGTATTGCTGGCCAAAGAAGCGGGATATGAGCTGGGGGCAATAGACATCCATCATTTCCCCGATGGTGAAACCCTTCTACAGTTGGAAACGGATGTTAAAAACCGGGACGTGATTTTGTTTTGTTCCCTCAATCAGCCCGACAGCAAGGCGATGACGATCATGTTCTTTGCGAGGACGGCCAAAGAGCTGGGCGCAAAATCGGTCGGGTTGATTACGCCTTATCTGGGTTATATGCGCCAGGATAAGCGTTTCCATGAAGGTGAAGCCATAACCTCCAATATCTTTGCAGCCTTTCTTTCGCAGCATTTTGACAGTTTGATCACCGTCGATCCGCATTTGCATCGCCATAAAGAGATGAAGGAAATATACACCATCCCGGCGCAGGTTATTCACGCGGCGGACGCGATTGCGGACTGGATTAAAGACAATATAGACAAGCCTGTTCTGATCGGCCCGGATGAGGAAAGCGATCAATGGGTATCGGATGTCGCGCAGCGCGCCGGAGCGGCTTATACGGTGCTGACGAAAACCCGCCATGGTGATAAGGATGTCGAGGTTTCCGTGCCGGATGTTGATCAATACGCGGATCATACGCCCGTGCTGGTCGATGATATTATCTCCACCGCCCGGACCATGATTGCCGCCGCCGGACATTTAAAGGACGCCGGAATGAAGCCGCCTGCTTGTATAGGCATTCATGCCGTCTTTGCGGGTGATGGCTATGAAGCCCTGCAAGAAGCAGGGGCAGGAAAGATTGTGACTTGCAATACAATTCCGCATCCGAGCAATGAAATCGATCTCAGCCGTTTGCTCGCCGAACATCTGAAAGAAAGGGAAGGATAACCCATGTGCATGTCCGAACCCGTCAGTTTTGTGGCCGGAGGCATGCTGCTCGCAGGCGGAGCTTATGCAGCGTGGAAAGCCTATAAGATCAATATGCGCTATTTCCCCGTGGCGCTGATGCCGGTGCTGGCGGGTATTCAGCAAATGATGGAAGGCCATGTCTGGATGGGCTTAAACGATGCCGACCCGGATATGGTCTGGTGGGGCGCGATGGGGTTCATCTTTTTTTCATGGCTGATGTGGCCGACCTGGATTCCTTTTGCGATTTATTTTCTGGAGCCGCCCGGCAGCAAGCGCAAGCGAACGCTTTTGATGTTTGCGCTGTCGGGGCTGGCGCTGGGCCTGACTTTATACATTCCCCATCTGGCCAATCCCGACTGGGTCAAGGTCGCCATCAACAACCATTCCATTGCCTATGAAGATACGATGTTTCTGGATTATTTTATTCCGCGTGAGCTGACCTATCTGATTTACGTGTTTCTGATCGTCACACCGCCGCTGATTTCCACCTATTTTCACATGCGGCTATTCGGCCTGACGCTGATTGCCGTCATTGCGGTGGTCTGGATATTCCTGTCCTACGCCTATATCTCGTTTTTCTGCCTGCTGGCGGGCGTGGCGACCCTGCATCTGATTTATATCATCGTTCACAATAAATGCTGCCGGGAATGCCCGGAGATCTTCAGGTAGGGGCGATGGTAAGCATAATAGAAAACAAAAATGAGTTTTACGCCTGGCTGAGTTTCATGCGGCGCTATTTTCTGGTGATCGCGCTTGGTAATCTGGTCTGGGAGGCGCTGCACATGCCGCTTTATACAATCTGGTACGAGGGGACATGGAAACAAATCCTTTTTGCAGTGCTGCATTGTACGGGCGGGGATATTCTCATTGCTCTGGCCAGTCTAATGTTGGCGCTGGTTGTTGTTGGTAATAATTGCTGGCCTCACAAAGGCTACAGGGCTGTGGCGATTTGGGCGATAGTCTTTGGCCTGGCTTACACGGTTTATAGCGAATGGTTGAATGTTTATTGGCGTGAAAGCTGGGCTTATGCCGATCAGATGCCCGTACTGCCTTTTGCAAGCTTTGAGATAGGTCTGACCCCACTTTTGCAATGGTTGGTTATACCGCTGGCATCATTCTGGTGGGCACGAGGGAGGATGAATAAAGATCATGCTTAAAGACAATAAAAAAGCGGCTGCAATATCACGTCTCAACTGCGCTCAAGGTCAGATCAAAGCGGTTGGTAGATATGTCGGGAGCTTGGCGTGTCGGATGCGACCTATTACAAATGGCGCAAGGAGTATGGCGGGATGGGCATGGATCAGGCGCGTCGTTTAAAGGAACTGGAGACCGAGAATGCGCGGCTTAAGCGGGTTGTGGCTGATCTCAGTCTGGACAATCAAATCCTGAAGGATGTTGCTTCGGGAAACTTCTAAGCACGGAACGTAAGCGCCAAAGCGTTATTTATGCGCAGCAACGATATGATGTATCTGAGCGCCGTGCGTGCCGGGCTCTTGATATAAACCGTGATAGTGTTCGCTACCGGCTGCGCAAAGGTCATGACGAAGAGGCTTTGCGAGAGGATATTCTACGTCTGGCATTGAAGTATGGTCGGTATGGTTATCGTCG
This sequence comes from Micavibrio sp. TMED27, assembly GCA_002167715.1. Taxonomy (GTDB): domain Bacteria; phylum Pseudomonadota; class Alphaproteobacteria; order Micavibrionales; family Micavibrionaceae; genus TMED27. Next base: position 4,112 of record NHCG01000004.1, on the reverse strand, counting down.
AATTACAGCACTTCTGCGCGCCGAAGGCTGGCATGTAAATCACAAGCGTGTTGAGCGCATCTGGCGTGAAGAAGGCTTAAAAGTGCCGCAAAAGCAGAAGAAACGTAAGCGTCTTTATCTGAATGATGGCTCATGCATACGTCTTCGCCCGCACTGGAAAAACCATGTTTGGAGCTATGACTTTGTGGCGGATCGCCTGAGCAACGGTAAGAAAATCCGCATGCTCACCGTGATTGATGAGTTTAGCCGCAAATGTCTGGCGATCCGTACCGAGCGCGCTTTAAAGTCAGATGATGTGCTGGAAACGCTCAGTCATTTGTTTATCACTGAAGGGCTGCCGGATTACATTCGTTCTGATAACGGCTCCGAATTTACCGCTAAAATCTTGCAGGACTGGCTGCATAAATTGAAGGTGAAAACAGCCTTTATAGAGGCAGGCAGTCCGTGGGAGAATGGCTACAACGAGAGCTTTAATGGGCGTTTGCGCGATGAATGCCTGAATGGCGAGATGTTTTACAGCCTCAAAGAGGCGCAAGTCATTATTGAGGACTGGCGACGACATTATAATCACATCAGGCCACACAGCTCACTGGGTTATAAACCGCCCATACCGATGATGCATGTAAGGGGAGATATTTGCTCCGCTACGCTGCTCAAACATCTCCCCTTACACCAGAACAACTGCGAACATTACGAACTTACAACTGGATTAAAAAATGGGGGTTGACCAATCGCCGAACAACAATATTCTTTGAGCGTTATGGAGTTTCAGGGTGTTTTGGATGCGCAGCGCGTTTTGCTGGAGTCCGAAGATCAACATGAGCGGGCGCGATATGAAACACTGGCGGCACGCATCGAATTGTTCAAAGCAATGGGCGGCGGATGGAACGAAGATATTTAAAAAATGGATATAGTCCAGGACAAAACGGAACCATATCCATCTGTTAACGTTGAATATAAAGAGGATTTTTATGAGCACACTTACAAAAAATAATTTGTCGCGTAGACAGTTTTTAGGCGGCGTAGCCGGTGGTATATTTGTTACGGGGATACAAGCGGCCTTGCCGCTTCCAGCATGGGCGGTAACATCTCCGCGCAATATTCATGAAGGGGTTACCAACTATCCGGCTCAAAACTATTTTGATCTAAATTTCCGATATTCGCCTTTGGTTGTGAACGGAAAGACAGGTCGCTCGACGGCTATTAATGGAACTGTCCCTGCGCCGCTCGTGCGCTGGCGCGAGGGTGAAGAAGTTACAATGGATGTAACTAATCACTTAGAAGATACAGAGCACGCTTCAATTCATTGGCACGGTATATTGGTGCCGTTTCGTATGGACGGCGTACCGGGCGTGAATTTTGATGGTATACAGCCCGGTGAAACATTTCGCTATAACTTCAAAGTGCAGCAGGCCGGAACCTACTGGTATCATAGCCATTCTAAATTTCAGGAACAAACAGGCGCATACGGCCCTATCATTATTGACCCTAAAGACGGTGAGCCGTTTCACTATGATCGCGAGCATGTGATTGTCTTATCTGATTGGACATTTGAAAACCCGGATACAGTCTTTCGCAATATCATGCTCGATCCGGAATATTATATTTATTACAAGCGCACGGTTTTTGATTATTTCGACAAAATAGAAAAAGATGGTTTTGCAGATGCTAATGCCGAACTCCTCCCGTTCCGCAAGATGAATATGAGTCCGCGTGATCTCTCGAATGTTACAGGATCGCTTTATACCTATCTCATGAATGGACATTCGCCGGATATGAACTGGACAGGGCAGTTTAAACCGGGCGAAACTGTACGACTGCGGGTGATTAATGCGTCAGCCATGAGTCATTTTGATGTGCGTATTCCTGGGCTTGATATGAGCGTTGTAATGAAAGACGGTAAAGCGGTTCGGCCAGTAGATTGTCACGAATTTCGCATCGGTATTGCAGAAACTTACGACGTTATAATCAAACCGAGAGAAGAAAAAGCATACACAGTCTTTGCTGAAAGCCTTGATCGCAGCGGCTTTACACGCGGTACATTATCGCCTGCAGCGGGCATGAGTGCGCCTGTGCCGCGCCGTCGCCAGACACCTGACCGAAAACTTGAAGATATCGGCATGGGCATGATGAAAGGAAAATATTTTGGCGGTATGGATGAGAAGATGATGAAAAAAATGCATCATAAGCGCATGCAGATGCAAGATTCAAATATTCCCGGTCCTAAAGGCCCAATGCCATTTATGCTTGATAAAACTAATCCAGACGTTGCTATGGCTGTTATGGACCCGAAGCAGCGCATGGATGATCCGGGAATCGGCCTTGGTAAGGACGGATGGAAGGTGCTGACCTATAAAGACTTGGTGTCTGCCGAGCCGCAACCTTATAAGGCTGAAGTTGATCGCGAACTGACTATTAATGTCACTGCCAATATGGAGCGCGGAATTTTTTCACTTGATGGTAAAAAATACACCGAGCATCCGGGGCCATATTTATTTCGTCATAATGAACGATTGCGCTTATATATGGTCAATCACACCATGATGGAACATCCCATGCATTTACACGGCATGTGGATGCAACTGGAAACAGGGCGCAGTAATGAAGAATTACCTTTTGTGCATACATATTTATTAAAGCCCGGCGAGGTCGCTTCCTTTTTGGTTACACCAATCGAAAAAGGTGATTGGGCATTCCACTGTCACCTTCTGTATCACATGGAAGCAGGTATGTTCCAAGTTGTACGCGTGGCTTAGAAGGAGATTAAAAATGAGAAAAACTTTAGCATTACTACTATTATCTGCTGCCTTTATTTCACCGGCTGCTTATGCTGACGAGCGCAACCCGGAAATTCCGCATCATCATCAGGGAAAAGAACCACTCCCTGATGATTATCATTCACCTGCTGCGCCGCCCCCAGAAGGCGCGAAGGTTCGTAAATACGCTTTAGATGAACCCGGACTGACCGCTAAGAACTTTGGCAAGACAGTTGTTCATGATAATAAATTATTCTGGCAGGTGTTGGGAGACCGCCTTGAATATCGCACAAATGAGGATAATGATATTCTTTTATGGGATGGCGATGCTTGGATTGGTGGAGATTATAATAAACTCTATCTTGAATCAGAAGGAGAATACAATTTCCGCAGCGATGAACTTGAAACCATATCTACCGAACTTTTTTGGAACCGCGCTATCCGGCCTTTCTGGGATACCCAGTTAGGTGTTAGGCACGATTTTGTGCCTGATGAGGATGATCGCACATTTCTGGCAGCCGGAGTACAAGGCATGTCACCCTATACATTTGAAGTGGACGCCACTGCATATCTGAGTGATGAGGGCAAAGCCTCTGCGGTGCTGGAAGTTGAGCGCAGTTGGTATTTCACGCAAAGGCTTGCTCTCCAACCAAGATTTGAAACTGAACTCGCGGTGAATGATGCAGAAGATTATAATATCGGTTCTGGCATTACCGGGTTTGAAACGGGCTTGCGCGCCCGCTATGAATTTAGCCGTAAATTTGCACCTTATATAGGTGTCAGCTGGGAACAAAATGTTGGGAAAACCGCCGATTTAATCGAAGAAGATGGCGGCGATAGCAGCAATACCTATTTTTTAACAGGGGTAAAGTTCTGGTTTTAGAAATGATGCAAAGAAGAAATTAAATTTTATAACTAAGCCAATTTAGAGGTTACATAGGTTATTAACCTAAAGAATTCAACACACTTAGTGATTTCGTTAATGTCTACACTGATGGTGCAGATACAGTTATTGCGACCGTACAAAATGGAAATGAAAATTATCAGGATGTCGTTCGTCTAGATGGAACAGCGACGACAATTGATGAATTGGTCGACTTAACAGCCGGTAATAACTTTTTAGCCTAGTAAATCATTTTCGTAATTAATTTTTTAAAAAAGAAAAATACAGCCATTGGGGGGGCTATAGGCTATATTAAATCTCTAATAGAATTATGTTTAACTGGTGCTGGATATAGTCTGCAATCTATACTGCGATTACGTTTTTGTCTAGCCGGTATCACCATTCTCTACGTGGTCATTGGACTGCCACACTATTGCTTTGGAGGCTTCGGTTCCCTCAAAATGTGATCCGCA
>NHCG01000003.1 GCA_002167715.1 Micavibrio sp. TMED27 | reverse complement strand
TTTTTATCTGGGAAGCAATATATTGCTCTTGTTTTTCAGTAAAACTAATATTCATGATAATATACCTCCATATCACAATTCTAACAGCAAAATACAGAATTGTCTATTTTTGCTAAATATGGACATTATAAATTATAAAAAACTGATTAGACCTATAGACTTTACACCAATGAATATAGCCGTACTTACGAAAATTTCACGACTAACGAAGCTCATAGAGCCGAAATAAGGGCAGAGGCCGAATGAAGAGGAGGGCAAGTACTACCAAAGTACAGAGCAAAGCCCTACGAGCAGGAAACGCCCAAAGAGCAGCCTATCGAGTGAAGGGTGATTTACACATCTCGTAAAATAGCTAGTCACATGCCTGTTTAACACTAGGAAAGGCTTGCACCTTTGGCGATTTATCATTGTTCCTTGACGATATTTTCTCGGACGCGAGGCCACTCTGCAGTCGCAGCGGCGGCGGAATTGTCATCATTTGTTAACAATCTCGGTCCTTGCTGCCGTGTAGAGTTCTCAGCATAGCCCGCCTATTTCGCGGTATGGAATGCGTTAAAGTGCATCGGCATAACTACTAAAGCGCCCTTAATATGTTTCATTTTCAGTAAATTGAACTGGTGTTGTCTTAATCATGGTGTTTAGTCACCTATGCCTTTTATAAATATTTTTCGTTATCTCGTAAGCTTTTGTTTTTATTGATTAAAAATAAAAATGTTACAAAAAATAAAATTTGTTACCTCTCTGTTACCTTTTTCGTTACCTCATAAGACATTGTTTTTCTTATATATATATATTTATTTATCAAATATATATATATAAGTAACGTTTTTTAAATATGCACTATACGCGTACAGGCGCGTGCGCGCGTATACGCACGTGCGTGTGAAAGCATAGCGGTGGTTTTTTTGTGTTTTTTGTTACAAAACCTTTTTTTTGAAATACTATCAATATGTTAAGTGGTTACAAAAGAGTTACAATCCGCGTAACGGCCTATAAAGGCAGTTACTAACCTCAATTTATTATTCTTTAAGCTGTGCGTTGATATGTGTCTTACAGGCAAAAAAGAGAATAACCTAACGCATCACTATAAACGCCTAAGTAATGAAGAAAGTGCTCTTAAACTTTCTCTCAAAGCAGAGCTTATAAGAGAAGATCTAAAAGGCTCTAACCAAGATATTAAAGCTCCGGAGCGCTCTACTAAAAACGTCCTTCAGGCTAATGCTTATAATAACGAAACGGACAATCCTAAAACAAATTTAACATTGAAAAGCAGCAGCTTAAGCGCGCAGCTTTATTCTTTGGATGGGGCTAGCCTTAAAGTAAAGATTGAAATTCTAGGCACTAGATTTAATGAGCGTTCATCCGAAAAACCAAGTGAGCTGGTAAATAAAAAAGCGTCTTATAAGCAGCGGATTGCGCCATTAAAATTATAATATCAGAAGGGGTCTCAAGCGTTAGATGAGAAGCCTCTCACAAAAGAAAACGCGCAGGATCGCTATTTTATAAAGCGCATTCCAGGATAAAACCCCTCACTGATATTATAGAAGAAAAAGGCCAGGAGGTTAGGCGTCGCGATCCTATTAAAGGGCCAGTGCTTTCTATAAAGCCAGAAACCCGCATAGAGCATTTTAATTTACGCGCTGATCAGCTACACAGATTTAATGACAAAGTGCTCTTAAAGGTGCTTCAGGTGGACATGTTCCAAAGGAGAAGAGTTCTAAATCTGAGCAAAAACTATGCACTATAGCTGGGGAATAGGCAAGGGCGTGAGCTGGAAAGTGCTGAATAACACAACCCAGTAAAATACTTGAAAGTAAAGATGAGTAATAGTTTTAATGCAAATACTAGCCCTGAAATTACTGAAAGCCCCGTACATACTGATGCGCCGTCCATAGATTCTATAGAGTAGAATCCACTACATCATTATTTGGTTGTGGATTGATTGTATATTCTAATCATGGTAATTAGATATGCGAAAGTATATGAATTATTAACAAATAACAGGAAAATAATGTGCAGAAAATTTTGCTATGTTTGACAATTTTCGTTTTTGTATCAGCCGCTTGTTTTGTTCTTTTTTACAGTAATTCTAATACTTCAAAGAAAAGCATAAACGTCATTGAAATGATCCTAGAAAAAGCTAAATCAGGCAATTCTGACGAAATGTATAAGTTAGGGCATGCTTATGAAGAGGGGCTGTATGGTCTAGAAATAGATTATATAAAAGCTATCCATTGGTATCAAAAAGCAATAAAGGCGGGAAGTTCTGATGCCGTCAATGCAATGGGATTGATGTACAAAAATGGAAATGGTGTTTCTAAGGATATCAAGAAAGCTGAGGAATTCTTTTTACAAGCTGTAGAAAAGAACAATTACGATGCGTATTATAATCTTGCAGCTCTATATATAACTAATGAAAGCCAATATCCAAGTTACATTAATAAAGCTAAGAGATTGCTAAATTTGGCGAGTGATAGCGGTCATGCGTTATCTATGTTTGGTTTAGGAAGAATATATTTACATGGTATTGGTGGTGAACAAGATTTAGAGAAAGCGAGGCTATGGTATCAAAAAGCTGTAGATTTTGGTCACAAAAAATCTACATATTTTTTAGCGGATTTAATTCGGGAGACCTCTAAGGGTGATTTAGATGAATTGTTGTTGGCTGGGTACTATTATTCACAAGCGCGAGATTTTAATCAGCCTAATGCCGAAAAAACTTTAAAGTATTTTGCGCAAGAATGTTCCAAAAATCGTGATAAAACGAAGATCGTTTACAATTATGCTTATTGTAATTTAGCAGCTTATTCCGATGACTCTCTGTCAAAATATGCAGTTGGCGTCTCGTATTACGAGGGGATTAAAGGGCGAGAAAAAGATTATTCAAAAGCATTTAATTGGTTTCTAGAATCTGCCTATGAAAAAATGCCTCAAGCCCAATACCAAGTTGCTAAAATGTTTATGGAGGGTAAAGGTACCTCAATAAATCTTCCCGTTAGTTATGCTTGGTTTGTGGTAGCAGAATCTAGTGTGCTTCCAGAAAAGCAAAGAGCAGAAATTCTATTTTTAAAAGATCAAGTATACAGCCTCATGAACCTAAGTCAGAGACGAAAAGCCGAAGTTATGAGTAATAGTTATTTGGAGAAATATTCGTCAACCAATTTTAATACAGCTAAATAGGGCAATGACAATGTGGAATAACTTAATATCTTTTGCAATCGGAAATCAGAGCATAGCTAGACGAGCTAAAAGAGCTTTAGATGACGTATATGATATTCATCAGAATGATGATTTCCCTCCCGATATAAAGGATTTATTAGCGTATGCAGCGATGATAAATATATTTAATCGCAATCCATTTTCAGGTGATTTTAGTGCTGTGGCTGAAGCAGCATGGGCAATTACGGATGATCGAATTGACTTTTTCACCACGCTGGCAGATCAGAATCCAGAGTTAGATTGGTTAGCAGGTCCTTCTGGTCCCCTTGAATTTTTAAAAAACCAGCCTGTTGATAAAATAAATATTCCTAAAGATGATAGCGGTACGCCCTTAGTCAATGGTGAGCCACTTGATGGTGATTACAGTCCTACAAATAATCCATATGCCGTTGTTCCTAAAGCAAAGGATTTAAGAAAAGTGCTGGATATTTGGGAGGATGCGAAGGACGCTCCGTCACCTCTTGTGCTTGATCTTAATGGTAATGGGATTGAGCTGGCTGCGCTAAATGGTACGGGTTCAGTTTATTGGGATAGTGACCTTGATGGCTTTGCAGAGGCCTCGGGTTGGATTGCGGGTGGAGATGGTCTGCTTGCGATCGATGTGGACGGTGACGGCATCATCAATGATCATTCTGAGCTATTCGGAGATCAAACGGGGTATGCGAATGGTTTTCTAGCTCTTGCTGCTTATGACACGAATTCAGACAATGCAATTACAAGCGCGGATAGTCAGTTTGGCGACCTCTTGGTGTGGGTTGATGGTAACGCCGATGGTTATAGTCAAGCTGACGAGCTACACACATTAGACGATCTTGGTATCAGCTCGATAAACCTTAATTATTCAAACGTAAATTACCAAGTTTCTGGTAACGATGTATTGCAAGAAAGCACGTTTACAATAAACGGGCAGACACGAACAATTGTTGATGCATGGTTTTCTACAGATCAAACAAACTCGACCTATGCGCAGGATTATACGCTAGATGTTCGCACACTCTTTATGCCAACACTTCGCGGATATGGAACGCTTCTAGACCTTCATATCGCAATGAGCATTGATAACGGAACTGGCGGCTTGCTTGAGATGGTTCAGGCATTCGTGACAGGAAATACGCTTATAGAGATGGCGAGCATTGCGAGTAATCCCTTTAGCGGTGAGTTACAGGACATTATGTTCAAGTGGGCTGGCATAGAAAATGTTGACCCTGCGAGCCGAGGAGCCTATGTCGATGCAAGAGTTTTAGAGTTTTTAGAAACATTAATTGGTGAAGGTTTTGTTGTTGGCACTCCGGGAACAGGAAGAGCGCCATTTATTCTTTCCACATGGGAGCAAGCTTATGAATCAATCGCAAATCGTTTGATATTCCAATCACAGGGTTTAGGGGATATTTTCGAACAAGATGTTACCTATAATCCGTTCACCGATACGTTTGATGGCGCAACATCAATTGACCTTACTGAAATAGGCAATTTGCTTTCCGACGCCTCAACATGGTCTGCGCAATTTAATCTTTCAAAAATCCTTGTTCCTATAATCGACAGTGCAATTGGTCTCACGAATTTGAGCCAACAGGAGTATGACGGATTACAAGGCGTGATGCCTGATGGTGTAACGATTGATGTTTTTTCTAGTAGGCTTGTAGGCGGCACAAATATCGATGGAGATGCTGATGACAATCTTCTTTACGGTATAGATACAACGGACACGCTTCGTGGATATGGCGGCGACGATATTCTTATCGGCGGTGATCAGCATGATTACTTGTATGGCGGTCAAGGAGACGATGTTTACCTATTTAATCAGGGTGATGGATTCGACAATAATGCTAACAACCCAGATCAAGTTCACGAAAATCTAAATGAAGGGTATGACCGGATAACTTTTGGAGAAAGTATTTATTCATACAATGTGCTTAGCTGGACAGATGTTAGTGGAAACCTTCACATTAATTACGACGGAGTGAACGACCTTATAAAAATTCATGGAGGTGTATCGAATGGAGCATCCATAATTGGTTCATATGTCGAAGAAATCATTTTTGATGATGGTGTTGTGTGGGATTTAAATAACGGTTTAACGCTTCGAAATAATGATACAGGCCGTACCTTGGTTGGTACAGTTCACGGTGACTCCGCCACGGGGGGTGCTGGTAACGATACAATTTATGCTTACGCAGGTAATGATATTCTTGCAGGTGGGTATGGAAGTGATCGATTTTATGGCGGCACTGGCAATGATACATATTTTGTAAATATTGGTGACGGTTATTCCAATGCCAATAATGCTGATGAAATCCATGAGCTTTCAAATGAAGGTTTTGATAGCTTGGTCTTTGGAGCCGGAATAGACGCTAACTCAATTTCTCTATGGACAACTGCTGGCGGTGATTTGGTCATTAACTATGGTAGTGCGAATGAACTAGTAGAAGTTCACGCTAGTACTGCTGGGGGAGACACACAATATGCAACTGATGTTGGTTCAAGGCTTGAACAAATCGAATTTTACGACGGTACTGTTTGGGATTTAAATAACGGACTTTACTTAAAAGACTCTGATGTTAGCCACACAATTTATGGCTCAAACTTTAGCGATACAATTTACGGTCAAGGCGGAAACGATAATCTTTATGGCTATGATGGGAATGACATTCTTGTTGGCGGAGCTGATAAAGATATGATCAGAGCTGGTGCTGGACATGACTTAATTTACATTAGTAAAGATATAGATACCTTATACGGTGGGTCAGGTGCTGATATCTTTGTTTTCGATAGTTCTACTGCCTTTGATGGAATAGACAAAATTCGTGATTTCCATTTGGCAGACGGTGATGTACTAGACCTCACTAACCTCATCACATTCGACTCATCTACAGATAATATCGCAGATTTCGTGAGATTTGTTGCGTCCTCATATTACGACTATCTCGAAGTCGATATTGATGGGGCAGCGGATAATTTTGTTCGGATTGCTCAGATAGATTCCGTAGGGTTATCTGATGTTCAGAGCCTATTTAATAATGGTTATATTCTTTTCTCAGAAAGCGGTAATTCTGCTCCAACTGTTTTTAGCGAAGCTTTCTACGCAAACGAAGACCAAGCTGTTAGCGGAAACGTTCTTGCTGATAACGGTAATGGAGCCGATGGAGATATAGACGGAGATACGATTTTCGTGCAGGCAAAAACATATCAGTCTGCACAGGGCGGAACTGTAATTATGTCCTCTAATGGTGATTTCACATACACGCCAGCTGCTAATTACTATGGAGAAGACAGCTTCGATTATATCCTGCTGGATGGTAAAGGTGGCCGCTCTATTGGCACAGTTAATTTGACCGTTAATTCCGTCAATGATGCACCAATTGGTGCTGATGATGATTTTAACATGATTCAAGACACTATCCTTAATGGCAATGTGCTTGCAGATAATGGCCACGGCGTTGATAGCGATACAGAGAACGATGCTTTAAGCGTGATCGCTGGTACTTATACAACAGTCAATGGCGGTTCAATTCAGCTCTTATCAAATGGTGACTTCAGCTATACACCGGCTAGTGGTTATGTAGGGCCAGATAGTTTTGTCTATACTGTTCAAGATGCTCACGGCGCCGTTAGCACTGCTAATATCTCAATAGCTATCAATGCCATTAATGTTAGCGCTATAAACGGTACAGCCTCTGGAGAATATTTATACGGCACTGAAAATGTAGATATTATTGATGGTAAAGGAGGTAATGATTATCTCTATGGAGATACAGGCGATGATACTTATGTTTGGAACATAGGCGATGGGAACGATTCCTTTAGTGATAGCGGCGGTGTAGACAAGATATCCTTTGGTGCAGGTATCACGCTATCAGATGTCCGTCTATGGAAGGCCGGCAATGATCTTGAACTTTATATCGGCACTGAAAAGCTCGATCTACAAAGCCAGTTTGTAAATAACGGCCAAGATATTGATAGCGCTGTTTTTAGTGATGGCAGCGTCCTTGATCTATTGGGCAATTACACTTTCACAGGGACAGCCTCTAACGATTATATTTATGGCACTATAAGTGATGATATCATTTATAGCCTTGAAGGAAGTGACTATATATATGGCAGTGGAGGATCTGATAGATTTGTGATTGAAGGCGCTTCCTATAATACAGGAGAAGATAATATTCAGGATTTCTCTTCAGATGATAAAATTGATATTAGTGATGTGCTTGATCTATCTGATTGGGATGGCACAGTTTCTACTATTAACGAATATGTAAGCTTAACGACATCTGGTAGCTCGACTTATGTAGGTGTTGACCTGGATGGATCTGGAACCGCTCATAATACTATTAATGTAGCGCGCTTTAGTAGTTCGGCAGGCAGTTGGACAAGTGCAGCAGATATGGCTGGAAATGATCTCGATGAAAACACAGGGAATTTGATCGTATAAATTGTGTGCTTGTGATAATAATTAGCTTAGATAATAATCGGTAATATCTAATTCTATTGAATATAGTCTTTCTCTTAAATACTTAAACTTTGCGACAGAACCTTATATTCTGGATTGATGACAGTTATAGTATGCATAAGATGCAGCTTGCACATAGGTTGTTTTTATTAACTGATCACAACCTTAAAGGAAAGAAAAATTTTAAACAAGCCTATTTCTTCGTTTTTTTTCTTGTACCATCGTGTGCAGGAGATTCGAAATGAAACGCTATTTTTTTATGTTCGTTGTAGCCGTAGTAATAGCATTGCCAATTGCGGTTATTTTAATGTCTGATCCGAAATCAGAAGGCCATATACCGCAGAGCTATTTATCAACCCTTGAAAAAAAGGCACTGAATGGTGACGTGGATGCCATGTTCAAAATTGGTGATAGTTATGCCAATGGTCGCGACGGCACGAAAGTTGATCTGAAAGAGTCTATCCGTTGGTATAAAATGGCAATTGAGCATGATAATACGAATGCTATGAATTCTCTTGCACTAATTTATAAAAATGAAAAAGGCGAATACAAAAAGATAGAAGAAGCCATAACACTCTTAACAAAAGCAGCTCTTTTGGGTAACGATAGAGCCGCATACAATCTGGGTCTAGTTTATATCCGGGGGGATAATGTAGATAAGAATATATCACGTGGGGTAGAGTTAATGAGGAGTGCTGCACTCGGTGGGTATCCGAATGCAATGGAATTTTTGGGATTATTTTATTACCAAGGGGACGGTATAGAGAAAGATACCGTTAAAGCCCGTACTTGGCTTGAAATGGCAATCTCACATGGAAGAGAAGAAGCCTATTATGGTCTGGCTGTTATCTTAATGTCTGACCCAAAATCAGATTTAGTCGATTATTACATAGCAAGTGAATACTATAAAAAAGCTGAAAAATCAGGGAATAAATATTCAAGAAAAAGCTTTTCAGAGGCAGCTGAAAAATGTGTCAAAGATGATGATTATCAAGGATTTCCTTTGTACAGCTTCAAACATTGTTTTCTTGCATCTTATTCAAGAGATCCCGCTGCTATGCTTGCGGTAGGAATTTCCTTTTTAAATGGAAGAGGCGCGATACCTATAAATAGGGGTAAAGTGAGCGTAGCTGTCAAATGGGGCCAAAACTGCTATGGATAATCTTTCAGTTTACGAAAACGGGAGATTTCCAGCATGTCCAAGGCGGCACAAGATTCATATTTTTGGCATTTGTCTGACCAAGAGCATCAATTCATACAGCAATATCGTGGTTTAAACCGCCTAAAATGCGCCACTCTGCTCAAATATTACCAAACCGTGGGGCGTTTCCCAGAGAAATTCAGCGATATTCATGATATTGGGTGTAAGATTTTATCTGAAAATCTGAAAGTTCCTGATGATGTTGATCCTGACTATGATTACATGGATCGCACGGGGAAACGCTTACGGCAGAGTGTCCGAGAGTTTTTAGGAATACGGAATTCAGTACCGGATGATTGGGAAACAGCTCAATCCGACCTTGTTGAAGTTTGCTTTCAGGATTTTGATGCTGAAAACGCCTTGCCACAGCTATTGAAGCAATGGTTTCAGGATCGAAATATAGAGCGTCCGACTGTTTTGCGCGAAGAGCGCATTCTCAATGCAGTGCGTGGGAGCCTTGAAGAACGGCGCTATCAATACATTTCTAATCAACTTTCTGATTGTCTGAAACAGAGCTTGGATGATCTGCTTAAAACGCAGGCCGGCGAAACATCTGCACCGTTGATTTTGTTGAAAGATGATCCGGGAAAGCCATGCCTGAGCAGTGTTTTTATTGAGTTATCCAAGCTGGAAAGCATTGATAATTTGTGCTTGCCACTGGATTTGTTCCCTGCCGATTGGCAGAAACTGCGTAAAACATATCGTCACCGCGCCGCGCGTGAACCGGTACGGGAACTGCGCCGTCATCCGGATCATATCCGTTATGCGCTATTGGCTGCATTCTGTTTGGAACGGCGAGAAAAAATTCTGGAAAATCTCACAGATTTACTGATCCAGATCGTCCATAAAATTCAGGTAAAGGCCGAGCGCAGAGTGACCAAAGAAATAGCGGGCGGCGTCCGTGAAGTTTCGGCCAAGAAAGCATTATTGTTTAAAATCGCGCAAACAGTTATTGAAAAACCCGATGCGACCATTCGGGATGCCCTGTTTCCTATCATCGGCGAAAACACATTCAATGATCTGGTCAAAGAATTTGAGGCCAGCAGCCCGTTTTACAATGAGCAAGTCGAGCTGGTGGCGCGCAATTCCTACAAAAGCCATTACCGGCGGATGGTACCGCCTATTCTGGAGGTTTTGAAAGTCCGTTGTAATAATCAGCATCACAGCCCGGTGATTGATGCTATCACCATCTTGAAAAGCCTGTCATTCGGGCAGCGGGTTTTGCGTGTTGATGTGCTGCCGATCTCCGGTATAGTTCCAAAATCCTTGCAATCTTTGCTTATCGAAGATGGTAAGATCAACAGGATCAGCTATGAAATCTGTGTTCTCCGCGCATTACGCAATGCCTTGCGCTGCCGTGAGATTTGGGTGGAAGGCGCGCGGCGTTATCGTAATCCTGATGAAGATGTGCCGCAGGATTTTGAAGAAAAAAGAACGACTTATTATGAAGGTTTGAGCCTTCCGATGCGCTCAAATGATTTTATCACCGATCTCCAAGCTCGCATGGAAAAGGCTTTGCGAACATTAAACAGCGGACTTTATAAAAATGATAAAGTGTTTATTCGTCTGCATGGCAAAAACCTGATAAAAGTCTCTCCTCTGGAGCCACAGACAGAGCCGGCCTTCCTGAAACACTTGAAATCTCAAGTCATGATGCAATGGCCAATGACCAGTTTGCTGGATGTGCTGAAAGAAGCAGATTGTCAGATCGGATTTACCAATCTGCTCAAAAGCTATGGCGATCGTGAAATTTTATCGCGGGATGTTCTGCAAAAACGTCTATTGCTCTGCCTTTATGCGCTTGGAACGAATACAGGATTAAAACGTGTATTGGCAGGAGGCGCGGATGTGACGCTTGATGAATTACGATACGTTAAAGAACGCTATGTGCATAAAGACGGCTTGAAAGCTGCTATTTCAAAAATAGTGAATGCAACGCTGCAAGTCCGGCAATCACAAATTTGGGGAGATGGCACAACATCCTGCGCATCGGATTCCAAGAAACTTCATGCCTGGGATCAGAATCTTATGAGCGAATGGCATGTGCGCTATAAAGGGCGCGGTGTAATGGTTTACTGGCACGTTGAGAAAAACTCGCTCTGTGTGCATTCGCAGCTCAAACGCTGTTCTTCATCGGAAGTGAGTAGCATGATCGAAGGCGTTTTGCGCCATTACACGAACATAGAAATTGATAAACAATACGTGGATAGCCACGGCCAGAGCGAAGTGGCCTTTGCGTTTTGTGAGCTTCTTGGATTCTCACTGATGCCAAGACTAAAGGCGATAGCACAGCAAAAGCTGTACCTGCCGGATAATGATATGCGCTCTGAGCTTCAAAATCTCACGCCTGTTTTGAAAAAACATCCCATCAACTGGGATCTGATTTCTCAGCAATACGACCAGATGGTGAAATTCGCCACGGCTTTACAAAAAGGAACAGCAAGCGCGGAATCCATTTTAAATCGCTTTACTCGTAACAACCGCCAACATCCAACCTATCAGGCTTTGGCAGAATTAGGCCGTGCTGTAAAAACCATATTCTTATGTGAGTATTTGGATTCAGAAGACATCCGGCGTGAAATTCACGAAGCCCTGAATGTGGTCGAGAACTGCAACAGCACTGTAGACTTCATTTTCTTTGCGCGGGGCAATGAGATTTCATCAAACCAGCTTGAAGCACAGGAGCTTTCAATCTTATCTCTGCACCTTCTGCAAGTCTGCCTAGTTTACGTGAATACCATCATGATCCAGCAAGTTTTATCAGAACCAAAAATGATGAACAAAATGCGCGAAGAGGATTTTCGTGCACTCACGCCTCTCATCTATGGACATATTACTCCATACGGATCATTTGATCTGGATATGGATCGGAGATTGTTTCCAGAAAATGATAATTTGCTCATGGCAGCCTAAAAATAGGAAAAATAGGGTCTATCCAAAAATCACCAATTTTGAGCATTGGATTCCGGTGGTTTTAAACATGCGTGACATAGTGAAAAATAGGGTGTACCCTAATTTGCTATGAGCGTTGCCGTTTACATCCGAGTTTCGACTCATTCTCAAAAATCCGACAGCCAAAAGGCCGAAATATCCCGTTGGCTGAAGGCGCATGGTCATGATTTGAGTGAGGTCATGTGGTATGAAGATCATGAAACTGGCACCACAATGAACCGTAAGGAATTTAATTTACTCACCGAAGCGGTTTTTGCTGGAACGGTCAAAACCGTTGTGGTCTGGAAGTTGGATCGTCTGGCCCGATCGATGAAAGAGGGCATAAACGTTCTCTCATCGCTGTGTGAATCCGGCGTGCGTGTTGTATCCGTAACACAACAGATTGATCTGTCTGGTACAGTGGGGCAGATGGTAGCGGGCGTTCTCTTCGGTATTGCCCAGATTGAGCACCAACATATCAAAGAACGCCAAGCTGCAGGAATTGCTGTAGCAAAAGAAAAAGGCATTTACACCGGCCGCAAGAAAGGCACCACCAAAGCCAAACCTGAGCGTGCTAAAATCTTCAAAGAACAAGGGCTGACTCATGCTGAAATAGCACAAGCTCTAAATGTTACTACCAGAACGGTTGGGAATTATTTGAAACAAGTGACATAAAGGACCATACAATGAAATACGCGGCTCTCATAAATTCTCAAAATTTGTGAAAATATCGACTGAACGGCAGTGCTTGTAGTCTGCCGCTAACTTTTCTCCTTATATATCTTAATTTTTGCCTCATTCGAAGTAAGTGTAAGCTGCTGTTTTTTGTGAAATAATCGCGTAGAGAAATTTCACATCTTGAAATTGGAGTATATGTTGGGGCATGTTAACGGCCCTGATGCGCAAAGAAATCCCAGATTTCCTGCGTAGCATTGATATTATGCGCAGTCGGGCCGAGCAGACGGCCGAGCTTTTCAAATTTCCGGGATGCGGAACCTGGCCAAGTATGTCCACCACCACTGATTTTATAGAATACGACCTGTCCCCCAGATGCACAGGTCGTATAATCATATTTTGTCACGGTGATGGTATTTTGCTGGGGATCGGCGGGAAAATCCGTTTCTTGCGCCTGTCCGCTGCACTTATTCTGCGTCAGCCAGAATTGCAGCATGGCCTCTGCCGAGATTACCGCTCCGCCCTTACCGCGGGTTCGGCCTTTTTTGACTTCTCCACCACCCCAGGGGACGAACGGATCGTCCGTGCCATTCATCATCAGAATTGGCAAAGCGCGCGCAGGACGGCAACTTTCGGGCAATTCCGCAGGCATGGTAGCGATGACGGGGGCAAAGGCAGCGAAAATGTCCGATGCCTCGCACGCCAGCCTTTGCGTGAAAAACCCGCCCGTCGCCTTGGGCAGATCGGCCAGCACCTGGTCGATAATCGCTTCGGCGGTGCGCCAGTCGCCCGCGCTAATCTCCCGCCGCGCCCGTTCCATCCGCTGTCGATAGGATGACACCTCGCCCCCAGCCGTAGCGAGCGCCTGCATCCCTGCCTTTACCTGCCCCACCTTGCCGCGGATGCGCGCCTGGTGATCGCCCACGGGACCGCTATTCGCCGCGTTGCTTCCGGCACAGCCGATTATCAGCAACATCACGGCGGCACAGGTCAGGGCCCAGCCGAATCCATGAAATCGCTTGAGATGAAACCGCATAGACATAATGACTACTCCTTTATCGGCTGTGGCGCAGGAAAAAATCGAGCATGACCGTGGATGCATCCAAAGATTTTGACGGTTCATCACCCTTGCGGGAGCCTTTTTCGCCGCCCGGCCAGGCATGGCCGCCATCGTTGACGATATAATGGACTACCTCCTGTCCGGCGGGGCAGCTATACTGGATCTGCGTCACGGCACCGTTTGCGAGCGTGCTTTCCTTTACTGCATTATTGCACCCATTGGCGGCAGCCCAGAAAGTGCCCTGATAGGTGGCGGGTTTGACCGGAGTGCCATCCCAAGCCGAAGCACCTCGTCCTTCACTAAGCCCGCCTTCCAGTGGTACGTTACGATCCAACCTGCCATTAATAATTAATGCAGGGACAGGAGAGGCAGGGCGTGGCTCATCCCCAAACAGTCCGCCCACCACCGGCGCAATCGCCGCGATCTTATGCGACAATTTGGCTCCAATCTGGTGCGCCATCATCGCACCGTTGGATATGCCAGTGACATAAATCCGCTTCGGGTCGGCATTATCCCGGGCTACGAGCTCATCAATCAGTGCGCTGATAAAGCCGACATCGTCGATATTGTTCTCCATCGCATAGCCGCAACAATGGGTGGCATTCCAGGTTTTAAGTTTTCGCATACGTTTGAAACGGTTGGTGCCGGAAGGATAGACGGCAATCACGCCGCGCGGCACGGCTATGTCTGTAAAGCCGGACATGCGCTTGCCGTTTTCGCCGTGGCCGCCGCCGCCATGCAGCATAATAATGACAGGTAATTTCACGGCATTTGATGCCGTTTGCGGCTTGTCGATAAGATAATTTCTCTCCAGCCCGTCATGCACCAAGGTCCGCTCTGCCGCATGCACAGGTGAAAAAGGCAGAGAAAACAGCAGAAAAAAACCTGCTACGTGGAATATATTTTTCATCATTTGAGTCTCCTATGCACTACTGCTCTTTTTTCAGAATATTGAAGTTAGTATGGTATTCTCGGTTCTTAACCAGAGAATCCGACAATTTTTTACGATCTTCAACAGATAGATCCATTATTGCCTGCAAGAACAAAGCCTGCATTCCCTTTTGCGTGGCACGGGTTAAATCGGCTGTTTCAGCCATTAGCGCGGCGAGTTCTTCTTGATTAAATTCTGCTTCACCGATTTTCTTGAGCATACTCAGGCGTTTTTGCGCCATTGCATCCTTCGTTTCCAAAATAAGACCACCATTGCCGAGAAAGGCCTCTTTGAATGCGTCCTGCCCTTGCGGAGAAAGCTCCCGGATCGCCTGACGTAAAACGGTGATCGTTGCGGGAGCCGCCTGCTCCGCCCAGAAATGCGTACTGAAAAAATAGCTGGCAAAAAACAGGTTGAGAACAACTGAGAATAGCAGGGCTTTTTTCATGTAGGATGGTTTCATCATATTACCCTCCCAATCCATTCAAATTTTGCGCAAACAAAACCGTTTCGACTTGCTGGTACACGGCATCTTCAGGCGTCATTGCCAAAGTAGGCGCAGGGCTCTGAAACCCTGTTACCGTCCCAGCCAGAACCGAGAGCAGCAAGCAGGCCATCGCGGCCATACGCTGAGAGCATATGAATTGTCATAGCGATAAAAACAAGAGAAAAGAATCTAAACATTTTTAAATCTCACTTTAGAGTCTGCGCTCCACCTTATAGAGGACAAACCGGTCACCGTCTTTCTTGTGATAGTACAGCGATTTGCCGTCATCTGTAATGGTCGGCCCTTCGACAAAACCGCGAATTGCGCTGATGCGTTTTGGTTCGCCAAACGCCTCACTTATGCTGTTTCGCCTGGCCATAAGAACGCGCAAATCCCGTCCGCTTGAAGCATTGCCCACGATCAAAGACGCGGCGCGTGTAAAATAGAGTTCCAGTCCGTTACTGGAAATCGCTGGCGCATATTCCAAATCATCCGTGTTGATATTCTTCATGATGTCATCGGAGTTCGGTAATTCCACAAACCGCCCGCCTTCATAAGTGGCGATTTTAATATCCATGGCGCCGGGCACCCCCGGCGTGTAGCCCTTTTGTGCCTGCACATAGTAAAGCGTCTGGCCATCGGGGCTGATCTCCGGCCCCAAAACATGGCCTTCACTCGCATCGCCCAAACCTGTGACATGCTCGACATTTGTTATTTGCCCGTCATCAAAATCACCACGATAAATCAAATCCGGCCAGCCGGTGGGGGAGACATAATAGAATTTCCCGCTCTCATCCATCGTCGCCACCGCTTCCAGAGACGAGGTCGCGATATCGTCCAGAATACCCTGATACTCAAATGTCAGCTCATCAATGCGTGTGGCGTAATGCAAATCCGTGTTGACGTTCGGATCATTGAGGTTGTTAAAGAACATATAGCGCCCGTCACGGGAGATAAACGGCTCCATTGCATCGCTGCTATAGTCCCTGATTGTTACGCGGCGCGGCTTGCCGAATAGCTTCGTGGTCTGTTCATCCGATGCGGGCGCAGAAGGCTCCCACTCCTGATCCAGCTGTGCCAGAACCGTATCCAAAAGCCTTTCCGCCTTATCGAAATCCCGGGCATCCATCGCCGGTTTGACTTGTTTTAAGATCTGCATCTGGGATGAAACATCTCGCCCCTCCCGATGTTGCTGCTTGACAGTGGCCTGCGCGGTTTGGGCTTTGCTCTTAATACGCTGCGCCTGAGATCCCGACATCCCCTGAGCCGGTCCGTTGCCGGGCTTAAAGCCCTGCACCTTGTTCTTGATTTGCTCAAAGGGATTAGCCGCCGCTGAATGTGTCTGTACGCTAAAAGCAAACAAGCTGCAAAGACCTGTAACGGTCAAAAGGGTTATCAGTTTTTTACGCATCATCTTCCTCCTGAAAAGCGTGGTTGAAATCGTTTTAGTGGTGAGGTTCATTTTATTTTTCCTTTGGCTTTTTTATGGTTTTTGTTCCGGCTTGAAGCTCCCGGATCATGTAATTTGAAAAGCGCTTGCGGTCCTCTGCCGATAAGTTTGCCGTTGTTTGCAATAACAAAGCATGCAGCCCTTTATGAGTTGAAGACGCCAGGTCTCTGGTTTCGGCCATAAGCGCATTGAGTTCCTCTATACTGAGTTCCGGTTCTCCCATTTTTTTCAGCATATCCAGACGCTTTTCAATCATCGCGTCTCTGCTTTCCAAAATAAGATCGCTCCTCTCTAAAAAGGCTTTTTGGAATTTCTGCCGTCCCTCTGGCGAAAGTTGCATAATAGCCCCACGCATAAGAGAACCAACGGCCTGGTCTGGAATGGCTTTGTTAAAGCGCATGGCTGCAAACTGACCGATAAAAAACAGATTCAGTGCCAACGAAGCAACCAAAATCCAAATCCTGTATTTTTGAAATGCTGTCCGCATATTATCCTCCGGACATCTGAAAGTTTTGTGCAAAAAGCACTGTTTCAACTTGCTGGTACACGGCATCTTCAGGCGTCATTGCCAAAGTAGGCGCAGGACTTTGAAACCCTGTTACCGTCCCAGCCAGAACCGAGAGCAGCAAGCAGGCCATCGCGGCCATACGCTGCGCAGGACGCCATGCGTCATTGGCAATTCCGTCTTGCGACTGCGCCGTGGCCGCAGCTCCGACCATACGCTCAATCAAGGCCGGAGCAAGTTCCGGTTTCACGCCGTAGCGTGCGCGAAGTATCTGTTCAATCTTCTTGTCATTGTCACTATCATTCATCGTTTTTATCCGTTATCAGGTGTTTTAATCTGGATTTTCCCCGGCTGAGCAAAGATTCAAATGCTTTTTCTTTTATCCCCATAACGCACGCCGCCTCCCGCTGGCTTAAATCCTCCCCATAACGCAGAAGCAATGCCGTACGTTGGCGCTCTGGCAGCTTTTCTATCGCCGCATCAAGCGCAGCATTGTCATCCAGCTCCACCAGCTTTTGATCCGGCAATGCGCCCCGGTCTGTCAGAACGACATCCTCACTGCTGACAAGCCGTATGTCTGGCTTGCTTTTACGCAAATATTGCAAACACTCATTGCGCAAAACCGTATAGAGCCATGTAGACAGCTTCGCCTTCGGCTTCCACCGGCCTGCCGCTTTCCATGCTTGTGTGAAAGCCTGTTGTACCATATCTTCCGCCATATCAGCCCCTGTCATATTTGTCGCAAAGCGCATCATACCTCCGATGTTATGTTCAACGATCAACCGGAATGCACCTTCATCACCTGCGGCCACAAGCCGCATAAGCTCTGTATCTGATAATCGTGCGTTTTCATCATCGTCATTCATGGACAGTTCCGATAGGCGCATGGTGTGTGTCATGTCTATAAGCCTGATGTAATTCTATCTTTTTTCAGGCTGCATGCCCACGCGCCTACCAGTGTTTATTATTCATTTCCCTGAAAACGAGGTTTTCCGCCTTTAAATTTCCGGTCTAAACGATTTTCTTTTCGGTCAAACCTGTTTTCTTTACGATCACGGATATCTTCACGACGGTCATAGCGGTCTTCAACTTTATCGCGCACGCCGCCGTCATGGCGCTTATCATAAATATCTTCTCGACGGTCAAATTTGTTCTCAGCACGATCTCTTTTATTTTCTCTCCGATCAGCACGGTTTTCGCGATGATCGCGGATCAAGGCTTTCTGATCTTCCGGGGACATGTCTTGAAAATCAGATTTTTTCTGATCCATTTTTTCTTGCTGCTCGGGTGATGCCTGATCGTAAATTCCCTGCCAGCGCTCCTGCAGACGACTCCCATCATAGGCCGGTTCCCCTTGGGCGTCCTGTGCAAAGGCGACGGCAGGTACTGCTAAAGTAGCCAAGGCTGTTAAAACAAGTGTTTGTTTCCGAAAAGAAAAAGTCATTTTTTTGCTCCTGTCATAGTGAAGAAAATATTGTATCTACCACCTTAAATGCAGCAGATAGCATTTTCCTTCGTTTAAAAGTGGGGACTGCATCGGTAATACCCCCCTCTGATTGATAAACAGTAAAGCAACCACCACGATAAATTCCAAGCTTCCAGGGTCCAGACTCACAGCTTGTTAAATCCAGAAGCATAGGATAGCGGCCATGCACAGGGCTGCGAAGAAGTTTCTTGCGAGTTTGTCGTATCGGGTAGCAATGCATCGCCTGTTTTTTTCTTTCTCGTCTATCTTCATTTTTTACAGTTGCGTATTTCTCCATTTCTCCGCGAAGTCTCACCCTCGCGGAGAAATGGAGAAAAATCTTGCTTCTTGACTATCTTACTAACGGTAGGTATATATTAACCTTATTAATGGTAGTTTATAAAAATGAGGCTATTCTATGACTGATCCCGCTCTTTTTGCTCTGAGTGCCGTTGTTTTGTTCCTCAATGTTGTGCTCACGGTGCTCGTTTTGGGACTGATGAAGCTGAACGGTGTTTCAAAAAAAGTGATTTGGAGCACAGGAGTTGTTGCCGCTCTCTGGCTGGGCTATCTGTCCCTTGCTTTGCCGAGTGGAAATTTTTTACCCGCTACGATGGATAGTCTGATCTATTTCACTGTGGTTTTGGGCTGGGTCGGCGTGGTCGGTGCACTGATTTTTCTCACCCCCATGCGTAGAGCGTTTTTGGTTTTGCCGCAGGAGTCTTTGCTGATCCCCCAAGGGCTGCGGTCTTTTTTCGGTGCAACCTTTATCGCGCAGGCCGGGCTAGGATTGATGCCCTTGGAAGGTCTGCTTTTCGGTTTCATGCATGTCGGTACGGGCTTTTTCTGCCTGCTGGCCGCGATTATGTGGCTTAAGGCGCAGGGCAAATTTGCCGTGTATTTCGCCAATGGATTCGGTCTTGCGGATATATTCATCACCGCCATTATGATCGGCTTTGTGTCGTTCGACCAGATTGGCGTGGCGCATAATATGAATATCGCCGTGTTTTGGGCCGCGCCGATTTATTTCTGGTTGCATTTGTTTTCCATCTATAAGGCCATGCAAACGCAGTCCCTCTATCAAGAAAGGAAAAACTGATGAAACGACTCCTTACACTTTGCTTTGCCCTCATGATACTCGCTTCGGCTCAGGCTCGTGCTGCGCATGAGAACTACCACTTGCCCTTGGATTTGGCCGTTGAGGCAGGCATGGCAGCGATTAAGGCCTGTGAACTTGAAGGCTATAAAGTCACTGTCACAATTGTCGATGTTGCGGGCTATAAAAAACTCCAGCTCAAAGGTGACGGGAGTACGATTCATACCAAGGATTCCAGCTACGGCAAGGCCTATACGATGGCCACGATGGGTCCGGTCTTTAAATCAACAGCACCGGGGAATTCGCTGCCATGTTGAATAAGGCACAGGCGAATAATCCAGCATTGGCAGCGGTCGCCGATATTCCTGGCATTCTGCCACTCGCTGGCGGGCTTGCCATTTGGGCAAATGGGAAAATCATCGCCGGGATTGGCGTGGGCGGCGCACCGGGCGGCGATAAGGATGAGGCCTGTGCTCGCGCGGGTCTGAACAAAATCCAAGATCGTCTGCCGAAGAAAAAGGATCAATAAAGTTTAACCCTAACTCTCTTAAGAAAGGAGAAAACCCATGACACTGAACCCACAAACAACAGCATTGGTCATTCTGGATGGCCAGAACGATTTCCTCACCGAAGGCGGCGTTTTATACGAAGCCATTCAGGCAGCAGAAAACGGTCCCGGCCTGAAAGACAGGCTGAACAGCGCGATTGCCGCGGCCCGCAGCGCTGGTGCAGCGGTCATCAACACCCGCATTACCTTTAGCGAAGGCTACCCGGAAGTCACCCATAACGGCTATGGCATCTTTGCCGCCGTGGGCGAGACGGGCGGTTTTATTAAAGGCACCTGGGGCTCGGAAACTGCCGAAGGGCTGGATATCGAAAACGGCGATACCGTCCTTGAGAAACACGGCATGAGCGCCTTTCTCAATCCTGAATTTGAGAAAATGCTCAAAGAGCGCGGGATTACAACATTGGTTCTAGCCGGACTTCTCACTGATGCCTGCGTCGAATGCACGATGCGCGCGGCTTATGATAAGGGCTTTGAGGTCTACAACCTGACCGATGCTACGGCTGCGCTGGATTCGGCCAAGCATAAAGCGACGGTTGAAGGCAGCTATCCGATGTTTGCCAAGGCCGTAACAGTCGATGAATTTACGCAAGACCTGCAAAATCGGCAGGCAGCGTAAAAAAGGGTTTTTAGGTGGGAGCATTTTTGCAGTGGTATTAAGTAACTGTAGAAGCGCTTCCCCTAAGCCTCTATATTAAAAGTTATGACAGACACAGCCACACAGATTCTGGACACGGCCCAAGAGCTAATACAATCGCGCGGCTACAGCGCGATCAGCTTTCAGGACATCGCCGAACGTGTTGGCATAAAAAAGCCCAGCATCATCCACCATTTCCCGAGCAAGGCCGCTTTAGGTGAAGCCGTTATCAAGCGCTACCGGCTTGGATTTGCCGATCAGATAGAGGCGATCAAAGCCGACCCCGGCAAAACAGTCTGGGAGGCGCTGGCGTTTTATTTTTCGCCCTATCTGGACTATGCACAAACGCCGGACAAGGTTTGTTTATGCGGCGCACTGGCCGGAGAGATCATGGCCTTGCCGGAAGAGATGCACGAAGAGGTTAAACGCTTCATGGAAAGTCATCAACGCTGGCTGGAGGATATCCTGCGCGAAGGTAAGGAAAATGGCGAATTTCAATTTGACGAAACCCCGCCTCACATGGCGCGCGTATTTTTCAGTGCACTTCAGGGCGCGCTGTTAGTCAAACGCGCAACCGGCGATGTGAGTCAGGTCCGTGATGTGACAGATACTATATCCAAGTTTATAGGCACGTAAAAATATCCTCAGAAACCAAGGAGTCTTTGAAATGTCATCTATCCCCCCCCCAGTCCCTCGACCTCACATCTCATCACGCCAGATATGACGCCATTGATCCGAAGGCGGCACTCAAGGACAGCGCGTCGGGCAAGACTGGACATTGGCCGATTACGCCATCGCCTTTAGCGAACCAATCATGGGCAGGCTACCGATAGACTTGTCGGTTTACCCAAATGTTAAAGCCCTTTATGGGCGTATCGCGGAGAATCCGCACTGGGCATCGACACTCTCTTCATAGCGCAACAAGCGTAAAGAACTGTTTTTAGCAAAGAAAGGGGTAAATATGAGCACATATAACAACGAAGTTGCCGATAATGTATTTCGTCTCGGTAATGAATATTTCAATTTCTACCTTATAAGGGACGGAAGAGAGTTTACCCTGATTGACGCGGGGTTCCCCGGATTTCTTGGTCAGGTTGAATCCCTTGTACGAAAGCTGGGAGGAAGTCTAGGGGATATTCGGGCGATTTTAATTACCCATGCGCATCTGGATCATGTCGGGTTTGCTTCCACACTGAAAAAGACAACCGGCTGCCCCATCTACGCGCATTCCCTTGACGATAAACGCTTGAGATGTGGCGGGGCGCAGATTCCGCCTTGGGGGCTACTTTTGAATGCCTGGCGTCCACACCCGATCAAAATGCTCGCAACTGCCGTGTTGAACAACGTGTTTTTTGGTCCATCGATCAGAGAGTATATCCCTTTCAAACAGGATGGTGAAACTTTGGACGTTCCGGGCAAGTCGCAAGTGATTTTTACGCCGGGGCATACATTCGGCTCCGTATCTTTCTGGTTGCCGGACAGAAAAGTTCTTTTTGCGGGCGATGCCCTGGTGACGATCAACATGCTTACAGGCAAAAAAGGCAAACCTCAAATCACCCCACGCCTGACCGAAGATGACAGGCAACAGGTGCTGCAATCACTCAACAAATATAAAGACCTGGGAGACCTTACGCTCCTTACAGGGCACGGCGATCCGTGGACAGGCGATATAGCCTGCACCATTGAGACATTGCAAACAGATATCTGAAGAGGTCGAGCATATGGCGTGGCCCCATATGACAGCTACGCTCACTTTACCCCAAATAGGCACATTGCTGTAGAGTGGATAACTAAATCCGCAAGAGCTGGTTATGCGCCTGCGCAGCATCAATTGGCAGTGCTATTTTCGCAAGATACTGATAAATATATTGAAAGCTACGTTTGGATTGAAACAGCACTTCAAAACGGTCTTAATGGCCGTAAAAAATCTCAAGCGGAAGAACTCAAAAAACAGTTAGTAAAGCGTCTTAATGCGAAGGATAAAGAAAAAGCCTTGGAACTTATTGAAGAATATAAACGAAACCACAACTCACAATGATGACAATACAGGAAATTTGATTATTTAAAATATGTGATTTTTAATACTTGAGAATTTAGTAGGTTATAAAGAGCTTTTAAAGGAAGCTAGACAAGTAGTCCGATAATGTATCTTATGGGAAATGATATAATTTTATGTTGTTGAGAATATGTTTAGTAAACTTGTCTATAATTAAACTGGGAAAAATTATTCATTTAGAGTAAGTTTTAATTAGAAACAAATTATTGGAATTTCATAGGCCGTGGCAACAGCAATACAAATAAAAGAGCTTTTAAAAACTCATAGCGATGGAAATGATCAGCGTTTTTATGCTGTCGCTATGCAAGTGGCTGCGGCCGAGGCAAAAAAGGGCAATAAGAAATTAGCTCAAGATATCCGTGATTTAGTAGATAGAGCTAGAATTCAAAAATCTAATACTACTGTTGGGAAAGTTCTTCATGTTGCTACCCCTCGAGGAGAAGCAGCAGATCTTTTAGAGGCTATTCACGATAATCGTAAGCTATCTGATCTTGTTCTCAACAAATCATTATCTGAACGTGTATCTAGAATTTTGGGAGAGCAACATAATCTTTCTAGAATTAAGGCAAATGGACTTAAACCCAGACAACGACTTTTATTTACTGGACCTCCTGGTTGTGGAAAAACTTTTACTGCCTCGGCACTTGCTAATGAATTAGGTGTTCCCCTATTCGTGATTAGACTAGATGCTTTGATTACACGATATCTTGGTGAATCTTTATCAAAGCTGCGTGTTATTTTTGACGCTATTAATAATTCTAAAGCTGTGTACTTATTTGATGAATTTGACAGTGTAGGATACTCTCGTGAATTCGAAAATGATGTGGGAGAAATGCGGCGTATACTCAATGGTTTTTTGATGAATATCGAAAAATTAAATAGTGAAAGTATTGTAATATCTGCTACTAATTATGGTGAAAAGCTAGATAAAGCGCTTTATCGTAGGTTTGATGATCTTATAGAATTTAGTTTACCTAACGATGAAGAAATTTGGAAGACGTTTTTACAGTTATTAAAAGGTTTTCAA
This sequence comes from Micavibrio sp. TMED27, assembly GCA_002167715.1. GTDB lineage: Bacteria > Pseudomonadota > Alphaproteobacteria > Micavibrionales > Micavibrionaceae > TMED27. The sequence continues at coordinate 10,840 of NHCG01000003.1, read as the reverse complement.
ACTTCTAAGTTATCTCAAAATAAGATTGTACAAGCTGCAAGAGGTCTAAGTTATGCTGAAATTACTCGTGCTTGTGAGGAGGCAATTAAAGACATGATTATTCATGATAAGAAAAAAATTAACTCTACGATGTTATTAAACGCGGTAACCGAGAGAAGGCTATTTTCTAATCATTGATTTAACTTAATTTTTTATGCCCGATTTTCATCATAGACATCTTTTTATTCCTGCAAACCCACAACGACTTAAATTTAAAGGAAGTGGTAGAGGCAATTTTAATCGACGATCATTAAATGTTGATGATCACGCAGTACGTTTAAAACAACATATCAAAAAAGTAGAAGAAGACTTTGAAGAAGAAGCTGAGAGACGTAAGGAAATCGGCAAGGGCGATGATTTCGGCTTAATATTAAATGTTGAATCGGCACCTGGCTATCCTCTGAAGTTTACGTCGCTTGAGAAAAAACCAAGCAGATATAAGGATGGGATCAATCTCCTAAATGTTAGATATAGAGTAGAAAACGGAGAAATGGTTACTTGCGCTTCTATTCTTGTGCCATATGGAGAGCTTGATACATTAGCGAATAAGATAGAAGCTTACTCTGACCGTAGTAAAGATCGTCATAGTGAAAGTGGTACCAACCCTAGTAACGCAGATTTGTTATCCAATATTAATTCTATTGGTTCTGCAGCGTTGAATGCTTTGTGGACAGAAGCAGAGCCACTACCTGAAACGCAAGATGAAATTTGGTGGGAGCTCTGGGTATCCAGAGCAGCGCGGGCCGCAAATAGGCAAAAAAATTGGTTAGAGCAGTTTGAAGAAGAACGGGTAAGATTAGGTTTAGAAGCAAATCAATTCAGGTTACGTTTACCAGATAATGATATTGTTTTGGTCAAAGCAAAATCGGCTGAGCTGGAAAGTTCTTTAGATCTCTTAAATAGTCTTACAGAGATTAGGAAAGTAAGGCCATGTAGTGTTGATCTTAGTGAGCTTTCTGGCGGTGAGCAGCACGACTGGGTTGATGAAGCTATAGCACGTATTCAATGGCCTTCTGAAGATGCTCCAGCAGTTTGTATATTAGATACAGGGGTGAATCATGGCCACCCCCTATTAGAAAATTTATTTTCAGAAAATGATCTTGATAGTGTGTTGCCTCAATATGGGGTGGCTGATCATCCAGATCAACGCTCTGCCCACGGCACTCCTATGGCAGGTTTAGCAGCTTATGATGACCTGAGACAGCTCATGTTGAGTACTCAGGAATGGCTTCAGACCCATAGATTGGAATCAATCAAAATTATTCATGATGGTAATGAACATGAGCCTGAAAATTACGGTGCTGTAACCCAGGAAGCTGTTGCGAGACCTGAAAGTAAAAATCCGGATCGACAAAGAGTGTATTGTTTAGCGCTTACGCAAAATACTCCTTTAGATGATGGTCGTCCTTCGTCTTGGTCAGCGGCTATGGATGCAAGTGCCTCAGGCAGCCAAGAAGAAAACAACCCAAAGCGCCTAATTATGGTTTCTGCAGGAAACCATAGAAATTTTTTAACTTATGAATATCCAAAGACTCTTTATGAATCTAGGATTGAAAATCCAGCTCAATCATGGAATTCAATAACGGTAGGAGCTATCACAAGAAAAAATTCAATCGCAGAAGCTGACGATGAATCTCGTCGTTCGCGAGCGCTAGCTGGCTTTGAAGAACTTTCCCCTTTTTCTAGAACTTCAAAAAATTGGGAACCTAGATGGCCCATAAAACCAGAAATCGTTATGGAGGGAGGCAATATAGCCCAAAGTGAAGCAGGACACATAATACAAAGAGATTCACTTGAGCTACTTTCTACGGCCTCTCACTTTCAAACAAGGCCGTTGACTAGTATGAACGCTACAAGTGCGGCTACAGCGTCAGCTTCGAGACTTGCTGCCCAATTAATGGCTAGACAGCCTAATCATTGGCCTGAAACATATAGAGGACTCATGATTCATAGCGCTGAATGGCGTGAAAATATGCTTAAAGGTAATGATGGAAGTAAAAGGCATATACAGGAAGTAATGCGCCAATATGGATTTGGAGAGCCTTACCAACCTAGATTGTTTGGTAGCGGTGAGAGCGGCATAACAATGATAATTGAAGATACTATTCAGCCATATGATCCTGAATCTAAAGCCGGATCTGCTTCACTTGGATATTTTAACCTCCATAATTTACCATGGCCTAAAGATGTCTTAGATATCCATCCTGATGTAGAACTTAAAATGAAAGTTACGCTCTCTTATTTTATTAATCCTTGTCCTGGCTCACGTTCTTGGGAGAAGAATCAAAAATATCATTACGCTAGTCATTTACTAAGATTTAAAGAAAAACATAAGGATGAGTCGGAAGAAGCATTCCAAAGATCCCTTCAGAAGATGATTGAATTGGATGATGATGATGTTGTAGAAATTGGGTCTCCTGCCCCTGACAATAAATGGGTTATAGGGAGGAAACTTCGTGGTAAAGCAGGATCTGTTGTACATGACATATGGCACGGCCCCGCTTCTCAACTCTCTGAGATGGGACAAATAGCTGTTTTCCCTGTAAAGGGATGGTTTGCAACAAGATCTTTTCAAGATGGACACGAGTTTTATGACTGCCACAAATTTCCTGTGCGTTACAGTTTAATTATTAGTATTGATGCAGAACAAGAAATTGGCCTCTACACGAGCGTTTCTAATTTGATTAGCATTTCAACCTAAGCATTCGAATTTTATTTTACACAATCGATGTTATCCGAGCGAAATCCCCTACCCTCATTTAGTGTCTTTGCCCTGCTTCCATGCGAGAGCTTTTTCTGCGCCTTTTTAAGCGCCCTCTTCTACTCTTCAAGTGCAAGGGTCGAGCATGTTTTTAGTTATTTAGTCGCTTCAACAGAGTTCACCTGAAAGATGACTTCTTCGAACTTTTTAATATTACAAAAGCACCGTAATTTGGACGATATTATTATCTAATTTTAATGAGACACTATTGGGGTTAGGATTATTTATATTATTAAAATACTTGACTTTAAGTAATGAAAAATCGAGCTGATTGTGATCAAAATCAAATGCATTTTGAGAATTATTTAACCTCTCTAAATACAAATTAATTTCATTATGGCTATTTAGGCCCGTCACAATATTAATTTTGTACTGTCCATTTTTAAAACTCAGTGCTTCAAATAGTCTTTCTACTCCTTCAAGAGTTTTGAGTAAGGCTTGTTCATATATTTTAACACTCCAATTAGAATCAATAGTAGCTATTGATATAGTAGAATTATGGCTTGCTAGATCTTTAAAAGCTTTCTTGAATAAAGCTTCTAGCTCATTCTTTGAAATATATGCTTTCTGCTCTGTGCTTAAAATTGTTCTCTGTTCATGATAAAGCGATGTAAATATATCTAATAGATCTTCAGTTTCATAATGCATGAGTGTCTGCATCTCAATACTACGTTCAGCCACTTCAACAACATTATCATATGCAGCATTTTTTAGATTATCTGAGAGTAAATCTTGAACGTTCTTTCTAGATTTGAGTTTATCATTAAGCATATCAATCAGGTGCTTATGATTGTTTAATGCAGCTTGCGTAGCCTCAATACTTTCATAATAGACTTCTGCAAACCCTCTAATTTCTTCTAACATTTGTATAGATAGATGTATTTCGTCTAATGAACTATGATTTCTTAATTGTTGATGAGACATATTAGATATCGCAAGGCTTTTTTCATAGAGTTCGTTAATGGGCCTGGAGATAGTATTTTGAATTGCATGAGCGAGAGGATAACTAATCGCCAACAATACAAAAAATAAACAACCAATGACAAACAAAGCTTGCTTATATAGCACTTTTGATAATCGGCTTAAATCCGAATACACTATTAGAGTGCCAAGATTATTGAGTGCTTTTTCGTTTATAGTATTTGTATGAATTATAAAACTGCTTTGCTCTTTAGCTGTTTCTTGTTCGATTTCCATCGAACATTTTGATATTAAAGCCTCTGCTTTGAAATACTCAGCAAATAAGCTTCCATCATGTGTATACAAGCAAGCTTTAGCTATTGATTCATTTCGGTTAAAGGACTTTAAAATGTTTCGTGCATTCTTTTGATCCCCAAACGCTAGAGAAGCTGAAAGATGGTCGCTCGTCATTTCGGCACTAACTTTTAAATTATTCTTAAGCTCTTCTTTTACCTTACTAGAGTCAAAAAAACATACAGCTGACAAACCTATAATTGTTGATGGAATGCAAACAGAGAGAATAATAAAAATGATTTTCCACTTAACAGGCGTTTTTATAAATAGTTTTTTAAGATAAGCCATTATAAAACCTCTCTCGCAATCTCAAGCAATTCAGAACTAACAGAGATGCCTTTTTCTTTTAACAAGGTGTGATTGATAGTAATTGTGATAGTGCTATCCAGTTCACTAAAGCCAATAGCGCCGCCTTGATGAATAAAACTATTTACATCACTTACGGTAATAATTTGCCTTGTAGAGGCCTTATAAAGTATCTGTTTCAACTTCAGTTCAGCAGCTTCTGAAATATATAGAAGCTGACATAGTGAGAAGTCAGAGCTCCAATCTAACTGGCTGGTTTTTAATTTATTGGATAATCCAGTCTCTTTAAGTATTTGAGTAACATGAGCATTTAGTTCTGGGGTTCCTATAATACAAATATGCTCAATATTCGGGTTATTCTCTATATAGATAAATTGCGAAAGATTAATAAGATAAGATGCTTTTATGTACTCTTGTGTAATTGCTTGCTCAGCATTTGATGGAGGTATAACGACTATCAAGGCCGCATATACAACAAACAAACGATATATAATTTCTGTAAGTCTCTGCATCATCGTGAAAGTAACCGAAGGGCGCATGAAGCACCCTTCGGCAATTGTTTATGCTGCCAATGGAAGTTTTTGGTATCCTTCATCGATGATATCTAACATCATCGTACTCCAAAGCGCACTTGCTTGCTTTGCTGCTGATACCGCAATTGTCGGATTATCTTCAATATGTTTTTTAAGCATATCCATAATGACTTGCCCATGCTCCAAATCCTCCTTCGCATGCGCAGTAAGCCATCTTTTTTCTGTGGACCCTAAACCAAGTCTCTTAATGCAGTCTTCAACATCCTGCTGCACATACTTTGCAATATTTTCATAAACATAAAGCATTCCTAAATATCCATTGTGGTGGCGTCCTTCCAATGAAGTCCATAAATTATCAATTGCTTCTACTGTATCTGGAACTTCTTCTGAAGGTACTTCCCCAAAAGCCTGAATATCTTTTAATGCTAATCTAAAGTGCAGGGCTTCTTCTTCATCGAAATGTAGAAAAAGTTCTTTGACATCAGGTGCATTAATATTTTTAGCTGCCGTGGAGCATTTTTTGCCAGATTCTAGCGTATAGTGATACATCACATGTAAAAAGCGTTTGTATGCCTCCATATCACATAAATTCAGAAACTCTCTTCCTGAATCGGCCGCAGATTTTGCACAAGCTTCTATCTCTATCAACGCTCTGGTTGCTCTAGATGATATGTTTAGGCTTGATATTTTTTGATTACTCATGATATTACTCCTTTTATAAATAGTATGAGTGTTGAGGCTGGGTTTAAATAAATGCGTGCTTCTGTTGCCTCGGCCAGAAACTGCATTACAAGACTGAAAATCAGATTGTGAAGGATTTGAGAGGTCTTGGTAATTTAAACTCACCTCAGCCTCTCTTTCTAATTTCCAGTTTGTTCTTGCAAATAATCGACTAAACATAATTTCTCCTTATTTAAATGTTCAGTCCCTCTAATACCTCCTGTTTAAAAATTTAATTCTAATTTAGCGTATATACTTCGATTTATCTCAGCTTCAGTCCAATATAAGAATTGATTAAATTCTTGGTGTGATGAATCTAAGAGGTTTTGACCTACGAGGCTTAAAGATATATTTTCGTATGGCTTCCAGCCTATACGTGCATCAAGTCTGACATGCTCATCAATATCGAACGCATCTAGTTGATCTGTGAAAGATAGATTTGTGTCTAGTTCCAAGTTATTTGTTAAATTAACTCTAGACAAAATGGACACCTGTTGTTCTGGAGAACTAAACTCTTCGGCAGCTAGTGATGTATCTTTACTATCCTTGTCCGTATCTAAATTAAATTTTATGAGGCTATAATTAGCAGTGATTGTCCAATCTATAGTAGGTGTATACCGACCTTCAACGTTAAAGCCATATGTCTCTCCAAAACCTAAATTACTAATTTCTATATTTGCAATGGTATTTGAAGAAGGAAAACCATTTCCTGTATTTTCCAAAGTTCTTAAATTTTTATATTCATTGTAAAATAAAGACGTATCTAATGACATTTTTTGAGATACTTTGAACCTATGACCAAGTTCATATGCTGTTAAAGTTTCTGACTTGTAGTCTCGATTGCCATTGACCCTTACAAAACCGCCAGCAGTACTATTTGCAATAAAAGATATAGTTTTTTCAGCTCTTGTCGGTGTCCTGGACGCTCTCGATATTGCAGCCCATATTGTATGGTTTACATTTGGGTAATATGCTAGTCGAATATTTGGTTGAAATTCGTATCCTGTAAAATAGTGATGCTCTACCTTTGCTCCAAGTGTCATATGAAGCTCATCAGGGATGATTTTAAATTCATTTTGAATAAAGGAACTGTATATTGCACCAGATATTTCATCAGGAAAATAATCTAAATAACTTTGATTATTTGACAAGATAACGCTTTCTAAGCTGTCTTGTGTGTAGCGGTACCCTACTCCCCACATAAGTTCATTATGAGAATTAATTTTATGTAACTGCTGATAGTTCAAATCAAACATGAGGACCTTTAACTTTAGTAAATTGTCCATTTCTCGATCATAATAATCAACATAAGAAGAGAACTGTCGATTGGTTGTTTTATCACTGTTTTCTATATGAGCGACTAGGCTGTAACCATTTGTAATTTCTTGTCCATCAATGTTCGTCACTTGAACGGGCGCATTTAACCCTGGAAAGCCTTGGGTTTGATTTATATCTGAGGTGTATGCTTCACCATGCAGTTGCCATTTTACATCCGACGTTTTTGAAGAATCTATACGAAAACCCATACGATGTTGTTTCCAATCATCGTCATTCCCTGTTTGATCCAGCCTATTAGTAAGTTCATCTTTTGCAATAGTCTTGGCATAGAGTCTGTAGAAGGCATCGTTATTTAACTGCCCTCCGTATCTCGCTTCTACACTGCCATCTTCTTGATTTCCGTATAGGGCTGAAAAGTATGTTCCTTGTGTGCTCTGTGCTGTTTTAGTAATAATGTTAATTACGCCATTTACAGCATTTGAGCCCCATAATGTCGCCCCAGGGCCACGGATAACCTCTATCCGATCTATGTCAGCCAATATTGTGTCTAAACTATCCCAAAATACGCCTGAGAAAACAGGTGTGTATACTGTTTTACCATCAATTAAAACAAGCAACTTGTTGGAGTACTGCCTATTAAAACCTCGTGCCGAAATAGCCCATTTATTAGCATCAATTTGCGCAACATTAATACCAGGTACATTGCGTATTGCTTCTGCAATAGACGTAGCTCCCGAACGCCTTATATCTTCGTGTGTAATAACACTAACAGAAGATGAGGCTCTAAATTGTGATTCTGTTTTTTTAGATACACTAGTGATTTTGGTTTCAGATAATTCTTTCAAGCTAGGAAGTTTATCATTCGAACTTGCAGTGTTACTCAATAAACAAAGTGATAGTGTATACAGACTTAAATAAAGTGTATTTGGTCTCATCATTTTGGTGCTCTCTTAGTATATTTTGATACTATGAGTTTTAATGCCTTTCCAATGTGATGGGAATTCTAAACTTGAGATTACAACTTTTAAGTCACCATATTTATTATTATGGTTTGGAACTTCCATGTTTGTATGAATATTATACTCAAAAGGTAAACCTAAGACTTTTGCACTTCGTCTGTTACACCTTGCTTGAGCTAATGATGAGACCGAGAACATATATTTATAACCTTTTGCAATAGAATAGAGTATTAACTCATTTGAAATTGCATGGAGTAGCTTAGGACTACGAAAAGGTTTCAAAATAGACATTCTAGTAAATTCACAATATGGAACCTGATCTAAATTAAAATCTTTGAACTGTTTTTCCAAATTAAGCTCACTGTCATCCAATGGAATTAAGTGTTGGTCACCTGGAAATTTTCCTACAACTTTACCACCACCAATCACAATGTCCTTATATGTAACAATTAATGTATCAGCTCTGTGATCATAATCATGTCCATTGTTGTCATTGATTTCAGGTAGTTTTGTTAATTCGCGATAGCATTCAATTCGTACTTCATCGTATTCTTGTAGAAGCTGTGACTGTTTTGTGAAAAAAGGAAAAATATCTCCAAAAATTGGAAAATATTCATTCTCAATAATATTTTTATTCATAACTTTGTATCCCCATACATCGTTGTTTTTTACACGTAATTTTATTTTATATTTCTCTAATTTTTTTAAAACTTAATCAGAGCCTTGTTTTCTGGACTAATACAACCATGGTTTTTTTTAAGTCAAGAAAAAAATTTATAATTGAAAAAAAATTATCGGTAGTTTAATAAAAAATTTAATTATTATAGGTTGTTATCGGAAAGATTTGCATTTTACAAAAAACACTGCTTATTTGAGAAATCAGAATAGGACGCTAAAATGAAAAATAAAAAAAGCATTGTAAGTTCAGTTGATTTCCATATAGCAAGACGCCTTAAAACAAAACGAAAACTTTTAGGGTTGAGCCAAGATAAACTAGCTGAAAAACTTGACCTAACTTTTCAACAAATACAAAAATACGAAAATGCAAAAAATAGGATTGCGGCCGGTCGTTTATATGAAATTAGTAAAATTCTAAATGTCCCAATTAGCTATTTTTATGAAGGAATAGAAGAGATAGAGGATGTAAAGGAAGACAATCCAGAAAATCCAGATATGCTATATCAAACTGAGACGCTTAACTTAATTAGAGCTTATTATAGTATTAGAAATTCAGGCATTAGAGCTAGCATTAAAGAATTTTTAAAAGCAGTCGTTGAAAATGGCAAATCTAAGAATTAACGGTCTGCATTCCACAACACGTATATTTGTATTTGAGGAATAACTTATTGAATTACTGAGTTGCCCTACTCTACCCAAAAAGCTTTTGAAAAAATGATTTATTCTTTTCTGCGTCTAAAGCCTTTTTAAGCGCCCTATTCTGCCGCTGCATTTTATCTTCGCGCTCTTGCTGTTCTTTTGCTGCTTTTTCTTGGTTCGCAATCCGCGCCTCAAGTGCGCGCATGGACTTTTCCCAGTCCCCTGCCCTATCGCCGCTTTTATCTTCTAACAAAGCCGTCAACTTGTTTTGCCCTTCTTGCGCCTTCTCAAGAGATTTATCTAACCTATCAATCTGATCTAGGAACTGCTCCCGTTCACGGCGGCGTTCCATTTCAATTAATTCTATATGATTTTTAACAATTGGGTTTTCAAGTGGATTTTCATTCGGTGAAATACCCTTGGGCGTTATACTGGATTTTTCCAAAACAGTTTCATTGGAGTTTTCTGGAACTTTGCTTAAATCACCATACACGCGCTGTAATTCAGCTATATCAATAACCGTTCTACCCTTAGAGTTCTTTTTGACTGAGAGTTTTCCGGATTTTCTATCGTTATAAAGTGTTGACTTGCTTACAGGCGCAAGTGCCTCAGCCTCTTTCATTGTAACTTCCATATTCCAACCCTTATAAGTGTAATTGCACTGAACTGTACTTTTTCAGACTAACAAATAGCGCAGACTATTACAAAAAACTTTTGCAATTCCATGATTCCAGTTTGGTGTAATTTAAATACAATTGGAGTTTATTACACCTTTCCAAATTGGAATAAACTGGAATAAATTAAACTCTTTTACAAAATAAGTACAGGTATCTTTATATTAAGTTACTGTTTTACATTATATTTACTTGGAATTTTAAAAGTTCAATTAAGTTTAATTGAGTGCAGCTTTAAAGTGCAATTGTATACAATTGAAATATAATGTACTTTTTGTTATAGTCTTCACATACCGATTCCCCTACTCTGGGGTTTCAAGACGTTAATTCTAACGATTATCAATCAAGGAGAGCTTAAAAGCGCCTAAAAGAGCATAAGAAAAAACCGCCAATCGATTGCAGTCGATAAAGCGGTTTATTAGATGGCATATACTGCCGAAATACAGCTTCAGTATATGCGCCAAACGAATCGGATGCAACCTTATTTAAGGTCTGCAAACGCTTTTCTATGACTTATGCACATGTGGGCGCGGGCGCATTTGAACCATGAAGCATTTGACCGATCTTAATCATTTTATCGCGGGCGCTAACATAATAGGGCAGGGGACATTAAAACGTCATCAACACCCAATGCCGATGCCAAAAGAATTTGATCCTTATATTTTGCCAGTGAAACAAGATTTCATTAAAGATGCGCGGCTTATGCCAGGCACGCGGCTTATGCTCATGCTTATTTCTGGATGGGCAGGGCAGGGCGCAGCGATTGAAACCACGCTTGGAACTTTGGGAAAGCACCTTTGTAAATCCATCTCACAGATAAAGCGCTATATCGCCGATGCGCAGCAATTCGGATATCTAACCAAGCAATATACAAAAAGCCGCATTGGTTACATTACAGGGCTGCGCCTAAGATTAAGGTTTGAAATGATCCGCCCAAAGCAGCTTAAGAAAAGCGAAGGGCAGGGGACTAAAAACACCGAAAGGCGCAGAAATAAAGCC
>NHCG01000002.1 GCA_002167715.1 Micavibrio sp. TMED27 | reverse complement strand
TCCCGCACCAAAATCTATAAACTCAATACTATCCATGGTGTGCAGCGTCAGTGAATCATCACCCGATGAACCTAATAGCTGGTCAGTCCCTTGACCGCCGTAAATACGATCATTGCGGTTAATATCACCACTAAACCTAAACGTATCATCACCATCATTACCATAAAATACATCTGTGCTAGCATCTTCAACGATGCGAATTTCATCATCTTGATCCGTACCCGTAATCGTCTCTGAACCATTATTATCTGTGATATAATCAAGACCGAGTAGATCAACACCTAATGTGTAGGCTGAAATATCAAGCGTACCATTGGTTTCAGATTGCATGAAATCAGTCCCAGCTCCGAAATCAATAATTTCTATACTGATGAAATCAGCGAGCGTAAGTGAGTCATTTCCAGCTGAACCAACAATGCGATCAGTCCCCTCACCCCCATCAATTCGATCATTTCTATTGACAGACCCGCTAAAGGTGAAAACATCATCGCCGCCCAGACCGAAGAATGAATCTGTACTCGCATCATCACGTATACGAATATCATCAGCTTGGTTAGTACCAATAACCGTCTCAGAGCCTGTATTATCTGTAATATATTCTAGACCTAAAAGATCAACACCTAAGGTATAAGCTGAGATGTCCAGAACGTTGTTCGTTTGCGCCTGAATATAATCAGTGCCATCGCCCATATCAATCGTATAGCTTCCGTCTGCCATGCCAGCGCGGATAATAAACCCATCATTACCATCACCAAAGTCAACGCTTTCTATACCAGTAATTGACGATAATTGTAGTATATCACCGCCGCTTGAACCAATAATCTGGTCTGTGCCTGAACCACCATCAACACTATCATTTCTGTTAACATTACCCGATATTCTAAAGATATCATCACCGCCGCGGCCTTCAAACGTATCAGCGCGCGTATCCGCCGTCATACGAATGTCATCCGCTTGATCAGAACCTATTACAGTTTCTGTGCCTGTATTATCCGTAATATATTCAACACTAATGAAATCAACGCCCATCGTATAAGATGACAGATCCATTGTTGCGTCTTGTTGGGCAGCTAAAAAGTCTGTATCGCTGCCCATATCAATCGTCATGCCTGTGAAGTCCATACTCTCATTAATATAAAATCCATCACTACCAGCACCAAGACTTATACTTTCTATACTGGTTAACGTTGACAGAAGAAGCCTATCATTTAGGGTTGAACCAATAATTTGATCTGTACCTGAACCACCGTCAACGCTATCGCCACGATTAACATTTCCAGACACTCTGAAGATATCATCACCGCCGCGGCCTTCAAACGTATCTGCATGCGTATCCGCACGCATAACAATATCATTGGCTTGATCTGTACCTATGACTGTTTCAGAGCCACCCATATTATCAGAGAGAAACTCAACATTTAAAAACTCAACACCCATTGTATAGGATGAAAGATCCATCGTCGCACCAGCCTGCGCACTCAGGTAGTCTGTGTCATTACCCATGTTCACAGTCATACCTGTAAAGTTCATACTCGCATTAATGTAAAAAGTATCATTACCATTCAAGAAATTAAGGCTGTTGATATTGCTCAATGTTGCAAGTATGAGATTATCAGATAGGGTTGAACCCGTAATTGTATTTGTACCCGTTCCGCCATCAACGCTATCGCTACCATCAACGGTACCCGAGAAAGTAAAGCTATCGTCACCACCGCCTGCATCAAACGTATCTGCATTTGAATCTGATTGTATCAAAATGGTGTCAGCTTGATCCGTACCTGTTACGCTCTCCGTACCGTCATTATCTGTTATGGTCTCTAGGCCAAGAAGGTCCACGCCGACAGTATAAGCGGAAATATCAAGCGTACCATTACGATCTGCTTGCATAACATCTGTGCCGTTACCAAAATCTATATATTCTATACTGTTTATTGTACTTAGGATCAGTAAGTCATCACCGCTAGAGCCTAGCAGCTGGTCTGTACCAAGACCGCCATCAACGATATCACCGCCTTCTACATTACCACTAAAAATAAAGACATCGTCACCATCACGGCCATCGAATGTATCGGCATTCGCATCAGCATTAATCCGAATTTCATCGTCTTGATCTGTACCTGTAACCGTTTCTGTTCCGATATTATCTCTTATATTTTCAAGACCGAGAAGATCCACGCCAACCGTATAAGCAGAGAGGTCAAGTGCTCCATCCTCACTTGCGCGCATAAAGTCCGTGCCGGCACCCAGGTCTATATATTCAATACTTGTAATAGATGAAAGTGTAAGAGAGTCATTTTCAGCAGACCCTAAAATTTGGTCGTTTCCTATACCACCATCAACGATATCGCCACCATTGACCGCTCCTGATACTCTAAAGGTATCATCACCATCACGACCATTGAATGTGTCAGCGTTCTCATCCGCTTCCATATAAATTTCATCGTCTTGATCTGTACCTGTAACCGTTTCCGTACCGATATTATCAGTAATATAACTTACGCCCAAGAGATCCACGCCGAGTGTATAAGCAGAGAGATCAAGTGCTCCATCCTCACTCGCACGAAGTGAATTGGTTCCAAGGCCAAGATCTATAAACTCAATACTAATCAGCGTATTAAGTGTTAATGCATCATCTCCAGCCGTTCCTAGAATCTGGTCATTGCCTATACCACCATCAATAATATTTGAACCAGTTGCACTTGCATCCAATAGGAATGTGTCATCGCCATCATTCCCTGAGAGTGAATTGTCCCCTGCATTAATGTAAATGGTATCATTATCTGTTGAACCTATGAGCGTATCATTCCCTGTACCCATATCGATCTGACTAATATTGGATATACTCGTGACATTAGAGAGATCGTAACTATCATCACCGGCAGTTCCAATAATTCTATTTGTACCCGCGCCGCCATCAATCGCATCAAGATCCGTAATAACCGCACTACCAAAAATAAAGTCATCATCACCGGCGGTTCCTAAAAGCGTATCCGTACCCGTGCCTAAATCAATTTCTTCAATATTTAAGAAATTCAGAACCGTAAGTGTATCATCGCCCGTTGATCCAATAACTCTATCCGTACCAAGGCCGCCATCAATCGTATCAACGCCATTACCAGTACCCTCAAATATGAAGTCATCATCACCATCGCCGCCGTCCATATCATCATCATCAGCGCCGCCAATTAGAAGGTCTCGGGTATTTGAACCCGTAATCGTATCATTTCCCGCTAGGCCAATAAATTTATGCGGTACATCATTGTCCTCAGCAACCATTATATCGCCAGCGGCCGTTCCTGTTATGGTATTGAAAACGCGGAGTTGGAACGTTGCTGTATCCGTTGACCCCGCACTGTCTTCAGCCGTATATGTGATATTCGCTATACCAAGAAATGCCAAACTGTCGGCTGGTGACGTGTAAGTCCAAGTCCCATCATTATTATTTACAAGACTTCCCTGCCCAACATCTGCATCCATAGAAATAATGTCAATTGTAAGAGCACCTGCCGTAACATCATTTGCAAGTAAAACAGATTCATCAATTATGTATGTCTCACCGTTTTCTGCCAGCTCGCCAATAAGACCATCATCCTCTGCTGCCAGAGAACCACCTGTCACACTCATCGTGATTGTGGCTGTATCTGTACCGCCATTCCCATCACTGACTATATATTGAATAGTTGTGACCTGAGATTCAGCCGAAGCTAAACCATCAAAATCACCGTTTGGATCAAAACTAAATGTTCCATCAGCATTGATTGTAAATAGACCGCCATTTGAACCCGCAACAGCGACACCCAATGAACCACCAACAACGCCGCTTACACTTAATGTGTCACTAGTATCTGGATCAGTATCAGCTCCATTTAAATTATCAATGAGAACATTACCATTATATACTGTATCCTTGATCGTATTAACACTATCATCAACAGCGTTCGGCGCGTCATTTGCGCCATTTACTGTCATCGTAACAGTAGCTGTATCTGTACCGCCATTACCATCACTCACTGTATATTGAACAGTCGTGTCGCGTGTTTCACCAACAGCTAAATCTTCAAAATCACTGTTACTATCAAAATTAATGGTCCCATCTGCATTGATTGTAAATAGACCGCCATTTGAACCCGCAATCGCGACACCTAATGAACCACCTACAACACCGCTTACACTTAATGTGTCACCATTGTCAGGATCACTGTCAGCGCCACTTCCATTATCAATAAGAACATTACCGTTATAGGTATTATCTTCACCTACGCTGAGTGCATCATCTTGTGCAATTGGTGCGTCATTTGCACCTGTTACCGTCATCGTGACAGTTCCTACGCTCTCCGCGCCGTTATTATCAACAGCCGTATAATAAACAACAGTTTCACGGCTATCTCCAATTGCTAGGTCTTCAAAATCATTATTAGGATTAAAGCTAATTGATCCATCTGCGTTGATTGTAAATAGACCACCATTGTCACCAGCAATTGCTACGCCTAATGAACCGCCTACAACACCATTTACAGAAACAGTATCCCCTATATCTGCATCGCTATCGGCACCATTTCCATTATCAACTAGAACATTACCGCTTGTGATCGTGTCCTCATCCGTTGTAAACAGATCTTCTTGCGCCGTCGGCGCATCATTAACCCCTGTGATATTGACTGTTACAGTGACACTTTGCGTACCACCATTTCCATCACTCACTGTATATACAAATGAATCGGTCGCTGTTGCACCTTCTGCTAAGTAATCATAATTTTGCGCGCTATAGAGAAGAATATTAGCTGCATCATTATAAGTTACAAACCCTGTTGTCAGGCTTGTATCAATCCCTGAAATATCAAGCGTATCCGATGCATCTACATCAGTATCATTAGAAAGCACGAGCGTATGAAGATTTGCAGAAAAGTCATTTTCATTAACTGATATCGTTTCTACATTGCCAACTGGCGTATCATTCACTCCAGTTACTGTGATAGTTAATGTCGCGGTATCTGTTCCGCCATTTCCATCACTCACTGTATATTGAACAGTCGTGTCGCGTGTCTCACCAACAGCTAAATCCTCAAAATCACCGTTTGGATCAAATGATGTTGAACCATCTGCGTTAATCGTGAATAGACCACCATTTGATCCTGCAGATGCAGAACCGACCGAACCGCCTGAAACAGCAGATACGGAGAGTACATCACCTGTGTCAATATCACTATCCGCACCGCTTCCATTATCATTGAAAACGTTTGTACTAAAAGTGCTATCCTCATCGATTGTGCCTGCATCATCCTGCGCAACTGGCGCATCATTAACCCCAGTTACTATGATGGTTACATTCACATCCTGCGTTGCACCATGACCATCGGTTAATGTGTAAATTAAAGTATCCGTTGCCGTCTGGCCCACTGCTAATGATTCATAATTAGAAGCTGTATAATTAAGGGTATTTGTCGCATCATTAAATGATACTGTGCCATTCGTACCAGAGCTATCGACAGCAATGATATTTAGAACATCACTCGTATCAATATCTGTATCATTTGAAAGCAATGATGGGTGTATATTTAACGTTACATTTTCGTTGATGCTTACATTGTCATCATTTCCAGTAAAATTATCATTTTCACCCGTTAATGTAACCGTCACGGTCGCTGTGCTAGTTGCACCGCCAACATCTGAGATTGTGTATTGAATAGTTGTATCAATGGTTTCACCAACAGCAAGGTACTCAAAATCACCATTTGGATTAAAATTAACTGTTCCATCTGAATTTATCGTGAATAAGCCACCATTTGATCCTGCAGATGCAGAACCGACCGTGCCACCTGAAACAGCGATAACACTAAAAGTATCAGAAGTGTCGACACCATCATCAATACCATTTCCATTATCTAGGAATACATTGCTATTAATAACATCGCTTTCAAGGATAGAATAATCATCATCTCTAGCGATCGGTGGGTTATCGACACCACTAACTGTGATGGTTAATGTCGCAGTATCTGTGCCGCCATTCCCATCACCAATAGTATATTCAACAACAGTATCTGCTGTCTCGGCAATGCCAAGGTAATCAAAATCACCGTTCGGATCAAAACTAACGCTTCCATCTGAATTAATTGTAAACAAACCGCCTGTTGAACCGACTATTGGTACACCAACACTCCCGCCCGTTACACCAACAACGGACAGGACATCACTCGTGTCGACATCGCTGTCGGCACCATTTCCATTATCAGCTAAAACATTACCGTTATATGTATCTGTTTCATTTGCAATTGATCCAATATCATTTTGTGCTACTGGGATATCATTGACACCCACTACAGTGACTGTCACTCTGGCTTCAAAGGTACTGCCCGCGCTATCAACGATTGTGTATAGGAAAAATTCAGTATAGCTCTCCCCTACTGCATAGGAATCAAAGAAAGCACCAGCTTCATATAAGAAAGTACGGCCCGCGGAATCAAAAGTAATTGTCCCGTTTAGAAGCGTTGGATCTGATATACTTAAAATTGTTAGAGTTTCTGTGTCTAAATCATTCGCTAATAACGCTTCGTATATAGAAAGCGTCTGCCCTTCGAGAACAATAATTACATCATCCACAGCGACTGGTGGATCATTAGGAATGAAAGTTGGCCCACCTGGAGGGTTAAAATCAATTGTTCCAAATCTTGGACTAGTATCAAAAGCATCAGTTAGCTGATTTAATATCCTATAAGATGTTAAATCCTCAAGATTAGAAATAATATCACTCTCCAGAACTGGCTTTTCAAACCCTGTTCTTTCATCGAGTAACGTCGTTTTTAGATTATTTGAAAAAAACTCATTGAGACTACGTAGGTCTAATTCTTCTTGAACATTCCTTGTATCTTCATCTTCTTCGTCGTCTTCTTCTTCACTATTTTCAGATCCAGCGTCAGGGTTAATTAGGCTGCTCAAATAATCTGCAAGGTCAATGGTTGGGCTGTCTTCAGGAATTTGATTGAATGAGAAAGTGAAATAATCTAAACCGGTTTGAGGCTGCGTTGATGCACTATCAATCGCTTGATATATAATGTTTTTTGCTAATTCTACTTGAGTTTCAGTGCCGCTAAGTTGGATGCTGTAGTCATCGATTTTTTCAATGCTGGCGCCAGAATGATGAACAACAACCTGGAAAAACTCAGACAATTCTGCAGGGGCATCAGGTTTTGTACCTAATACACCTCCATTTACATCTGATGTTATGTTTTTATTCCCAACCATTTTTAATAACCGAACCTAATTACTAAAATTTTAAACAAATTTAGTTAACAAAGCATGAGGATTTCCTAAAGAATGAGTAGAACTACTCAGTAACCAATTTAAGATTTATTGGGAAATAATACAAGTGCAAGTAAAATTTAATCTATATATTACAAATATCTACGCAGAATTTTAGAATTTTAATAATTTGAGTTAAACAGAAATAATGCTGAATATTATGATCTTCTCTATATTTTCCTAATATAAATCAAAACCTTAGAAAAAACGGGATTTTTATTTTTTATAAAATATAACCACAGTTTTCTTTTTTATAGAAAAAACAGAATAAGTGATTATCATACTTTTTTATGAATGAAATGATCTCACTTATCCATAGTTCAAGCTTTTATGAATTAGCTAGTCTTTTAGTATTATCGGCACTCGCAGGTATAATTGGTACCTATTTGCGCCAGCCATTAATCATTGCCTTTATTTTTATTGGCGTTTTGGTCAGTCCTGCCGCTTTAGGTATTGTACAAACAGGCGATGAAATTGCCCTTTTGGCTAAACTTGGCATTGCTATTTTGCTCTTTATTGTTGGTCTTAAGCTAGATTTAAAGCTCATAAAAAGCTTAGGAACGATTGCGGCATTCATTGGTACAGGACAAATCATCCTCACTGTACTGATAGCTTTTGGATTAAGCTACTTAATCGGCTTTAACGTTCAAGAAGCCTTTTTAATCGCTATTGCTCTCGCCTTCTCTAGTACAATTATTATTATTAAAATTCTATCCGATAAGCGAGAAATCGACTCCCTTCATGGGCGCATTACTCTTGGTGTCTTGATTGTTCAGGACTTAGCTGTCGTTTTTTCAATGATCGTTCTGGCAGCGTTTAGCTCTACAAATGTCAGTGGTGAAGATATAAGTTTATTAAAAGCTCTATTTGAAGTTGCTATATACACAGTCATACTTCTTACAGGACTTGCCTTATTCATGCGTTTTGTAGCCCTAAAAATAATGGGATTTATTGCGAAAAATCAAGAGCTTCTATTATGCTGTGCAATCGCATGTGCCATCAGTTTAGCAGCACTGTGCGATGTTATGGGGCTCAGTAAAGAGCTTGGTGGATTGTTAGCAGGTGTTTCACTCGCTTCTACCCCTTACCGAGAAGCTATTATTTCACGTTTAGCATCGTTAAGAGACTTTTTATTACTGTTTTTTTTCGTCTCATTAGGCACACAAATCGATATTTCGGTATTAGGCGATGCTGTTGTTCCTGCCATTATTCTCTCAATCTTTGTAATGTTATTTAAACCCTTTATCGTTATGGGACTTTGTAGAGTTCTTGGCTATCGTAAGAGAACGGGGTTTATGGCTGGCTTAGCTCTTGCTCAAATTAGTGAGTTTTCACTCATATTTGCTGCTATGGCATATAGTGCAGGCTTTATGACGCAAGAAGTTTTAAGTTTAATAACGCTCGTCGGAATCATTACGATTGTTTGCTCAACCTATTTAATTTCTCTCTCAGAAGGCGTTTACAGGATTTTACAGCCCTATTTATCCTTTTTTGAAACAAATACATGCCAGAAAGAGCAAGAGGATGATGCAGCTAAAATTAAGAAATCTTATGATATTATTCTCTTTGGTCTCGGTCGTTATGGACAAGCAATGGCTAAAGGGTTCATTAATAATGGAAAATCAGTATTAGCTATTGATTTTAATCCAGAAGAAGTTAGACGCTGGCGCACATTAGGACATGATGTAATGTATGGTGATGCTAAAAACTCCGCTTTTTTTCATGCTATTCCATTAAAAGATGTTCAATGGGTTATTTCTGCATTGCCGCAGCATAATACAGGCATTACACATGAAGACCCTAGGATGATCATTATTGATGCTTTAAAGCATGAAGGTTATCAAGGAAATATAGCTGTAGCCTGTCATCATGTTGAAACGGCTCAGTTTTTTCAAAATATTGGTGTCTCTAAAGTTTTTTTGCCGTTTCATGACGCTGCCCAACGCGCTGTAGAAATTGTTTTAGATGAAATAGAAAAAGATTAAAATATCAGAGAAGGTTGTATTTTTTAGATAAGCCTCCCCCTCTTCTCCCTCTGAAAAGCAATAATCACATTAATATCGGTTAGTATAGAAAGTTTTTAAGAGATAAGAATTCGTTTTTGCATCATTGCAGCTGCATTTTTGAGCCTATTTGATGCATATGGGTCACATTCATCTCTATATATATTATTATTTCTATTAGTGTTGTTCCTATATGGTAGGGCGCAGCTTCTCTGCGTTCTAGGTTTTAAACCTTTGTTTTCTGCGGTCTTTTTTAGTTGTTTTGGACGGATCATTTCAAAACGCAATTTGAGACGCAGCCCTGTAATGTAACCTATACGACTTTTAGTATATCCTGCGCTTAAATATCCAAATGCTTTTGCATCCTTAACATAGCGTCTGATTTGTGAGACAGACTTACATAGATGCTTACCAAGTGTAGCCAGCGTTGTTTCTATGGCACTCCCCTGCCCTGCCCAACCAGAAATGAGCATAAGCATAAGACGTGTACCTGGCATCAGCCTCGCATCCTTAACGAAATCCTGTTTCACGGGTAGAACATAAGGATCAAACTCCTTTGGCATAGGCATAGGGTTACTATGACGTTTCAAAGTCCCCTGCCCTATTATGCTTGCGCCTGCGATATAGCTATTTAAATCAGTAATATGCTTCATTATTTCATAGCCAGCGTAACTCTCTGTGAATAAGTCATAAAAAAGCGTTTGCAAACCTAATAAATAGTTGCATTCGATTCGGTCAAAACATATACTGAAGGTGTTGAATTTATTGGATTTCAGTATATGAAATTTTTAATGAGCCGCCCTATCTCTTGCCGGAGATTAGGCGGTTTTTTCTTATTTGTGCTTTACGCTATATGGCTCTCCCTGAATTGAAAGAGTGGTTGAAATGATGATTCTCAGAGAATTTGAGAATCGGAATTGACTAAACACTAACATGATACAGCCTGTTATACAATACTATCCACAGCTATACGTATTGCGCCTAAACATACCGGTCACTATTGAACACCTGTAAATACTAGGTTTTTTACATGTATTATACACCCACTATACACCGAACTGTTTATGTAGTGCTTAACCCTGTTTACACCGCTGTACAGGTCCGGACACTGTGTGTGTATGTAAGGAATCACAGTATTTTGGCGCTAAAACATGTTTTTTGTGGCTATTTAAAAATGATTTTCTTATTATACACTGAAACAGTGTCTATACTTGTATCAATTAAACAGGGTTAAACATATGAAAGTAAACATCTCAAAAGCCGCAGAAATGGTAGGCGTTACACGTGCAACTTTTTATCGTCATATTGAAAAAAAGGGCATTACTGTTGGAGAAGATGCGGATGGTAACCCGCAAGTCGATGTCTCTGAACTTATCCGCGTATATGGCGACCGTGTAAAAGCGGACACAAATTCTGAACAATCCCGTACAGATTTAAACGCACAAGCTAAACAGGTTGAAACAGTATTTGATACGGCTGAGATTGCAGCACTTAAGAAACAAGTTGAGCTGCTTGAATTATCACAAAAGCGTGAGCGTGAAATTTTAGAAGGTCAAATAGAACATCTTAAAGAAACGCTTGAAAAATCACAGGAAAGCCAAAGCCGACTTACAATTTTGCTAGAAGATAAAAGCAAGAAAGAAGAGGGCGAAGAGCAATGGAAAAGCTCGATGAACGCACTTGAAGCACGCATTGCTAACCAAGAAGAGGCGGCTCAGCAAGATAAATTACGAGCACAAAAAGCGATTAAGCAGAATAGGGCATTGAAAAAGGCCTTAGAGCAAGAACAGAATAAAACATTTTGGCAAAAGCTCTTTGGTTAAAGCTGTACATATCCTACTGAAAAGATAGTCTTCTTATTGGCAAAGTTTGGTTAGCCTGCTAAAACTCACATTTATTGTGATTTTTGTAGGAATAATTCATGGATAATTCACCGGTTTTAATCACGGGCGCAGCAGGTTTTATTGGCTTTCATACAGCTTTACGTTTATTGCAGGCTGGGCGTAAGGTTGTCGGTGTTGATAATCTTAATGACTATTATGATCCTGAATTAAAGCGTGCACGTCTTCAGCAGCTTGATAATTTTAATGATTTTGAATTTGTAAAAGCTGATATCGAAGATAAAGCTGCCATGGAAAAAATGTGGGCAGAGCAGGGGCCCTTTAAAGAAGTCGTTCATTTAGCGGCGCAAGCGGGTGTACGTTACTCACTTGAAAACCCATATAGCTATATTCAAAGCAACTGTATGGGACATGTCACAATAATGGAAATGTGCCGCCATACTGAGGGATTTAAGCACCTTGTTTACGCCAGCTCGTCGTCTGTATATGGCGGAAATAAAAAATTGCCTTATTCGACAGAAGATTCAGTTGATAAGCCAATTTCACTATATGCTGCCACAAAGCGTGCAGATGAGCTGATGAGCCATACCTATAGTCATCTATTTGACCTGCCTCAGACGGGCTTAAGGTTTTTTACCGTGTATGGCCCTTGGGGGCGCCCTGATATGGCGCTCTTTATCTTTACTAAGAATATTTGTGACGGCAAGCCTATACCGGTGTTTAATAACGGTGAAATGAAACGTGACTTTACTTATATCGATGACATAGTCACAGGTGTATTAGGGGCGTTAGAAAACCCGCCTGTACGTGAGGACCATCAAGCGCCATGGCGTGTCTTAAATATTGGTAATAACCGCAGTGAAAAATTGATGGATTATGTTCAAATCATTGAAAGTGAGCTTGGACAAAAAGCAGAGATTGATTTTAAGCCAATGCAGCCAGGTGATGTCCCTGAAACATACGCCGATATCTCAGCTATACAGGATTTAACAGGCTATACACCTACCACTACAATTAAGGAAGGTATTCCTAAATTTATCGAGTGGTATAAAGATTATTATAAAATAAAGGCGGCATAAATATGTGCGGTATTGCGGGTTTTTGGTCCTTAAATTCTTCGTTGAATATCGAAGAGGGCAGGGCACTGATCCGCAAAATGACGGATCAAATTCAACACCGCGGCCCTGATGCTGATGGCCATTGGCATGATGAAAATACACCTCTTTTTTTAGGACATCGAAGGTTATCTATACAAGATCTATCTGAAGCTGGTGCGCAGCCCATGCATTCACAAAATGATCGTTTTATCATGATCTTTAACGGCGAGATCTACAACAAAGATCAATTGCAAAAATCTATCGCAACAATAGCCCCAGAGACACGCTATAAGGGCACGAGTGATACAGAAGTTTTATTAGAATCATTCGCGTTGCTTGGGCTGCGAAGAACGCTTGATATTATCAAAGGTATGTTTGCTATTGCCCTCTGGGATAAAAAAGAAAAGCGCCTGCATTTGATAAGAGATCATATAGGAAAAAAGCCGCTTTATGTTGGTTATGTTGGTCCATATTTTGCGTTCGCATCTGAGTTAAAATCCCTCTTACCACTTGACCAAAGCTCTTTGAGAATGAGTGAAGAGGCATTCAGGCAATATAACTATTTTGGTTTTATTCCCTCGCATTTGAGTATTTATGAGGGTGTATATAAAATTAAGCCCGGTCATATCTTGACGCTGTCCATCAATGATGTGAACACAAAAAATCATTTAATATCAATTAGTAAGCAGGAAGTGTATTGGGAATTAAACACTGCCGATACAGGTGCGGACACATATGATTTGCGTGAGTGTTTAATGCGGACAGTTAAGCAAAGGATGGTTTCTGATGTACCGCTTGGTGCGTTTTTATCAGGCGGAATTGATAGTTCGTTAGTCAGTGCTTTAATGCAGGAACAATCATCTAAACCGATCAAAACATATTCGATTGGCTTTCAGGATACAGCACTTGATGAGTCAAAACATGCTGAGAGAATAGCTCAACATTTAGGTACGGACCACACTACATATCATGTCAATGAGATTGAAACACAGAAGATTATTCCGGACCTTTTTAAAGTCTATGATGAACCATTTTCAGATTATTCTCAGATCCCAACAATAGCGCTTTGTCAGCAGGCAAAAAAAGATACGACAGTAGCTTTAAGTGGGGATGGTGGGGATGAGGTCTTTTGTGGATATAAGCGCTATTTTATGCTTCAAAAACTCTTATCATTTAGCGATAAATTCCCTTCGTGTTTAAAAGGTATATCGTCAAATATTTTGAGAGCCCCTCCACAGAGCTTGTATAATAAAATAGGCCTAAATGGTAAGCGTATACACTCGATTGCTGGGTTTATAAAAGAGCGTGGTTTTGACGAAGCCGTGCTTAGAACTTTGAGTGTTAATACAGCGATTAAACAGCCCTGTATCATGTTTGATATACCTTCGCATTTAAACGGCTATGAGCGTATGATGTACATAGATACACATCTATATCTACCGGATGATATTTTAGTAAAAGTTGATAGGGCATCGATGTTTACTTCTCTTGAAGTTCGAAGTCCTCTTCTAGATAGAGAGGTCATCGAACATGCTTGGCGTATGCCTATTGAAAGTAAAATTTTTGAAGGGCAGGGCAGGGGTAAAAAACCCCTTTATCAATTGCTTTGCGATTATGTGCCAGAGGATTTGATCAATAGGCCTAAACAGGGTTTTACACCGCCTATTTCAGAATGGTTAAAAGGGGATTTAAAGGATTGGGCACAGGACTTAATCAACACGCCTACAAACTTGTATGAAAAACAAAAAATTCAAAAAATGTGGCATGACTTTCTGAGTGGAAAAGTAGATAATCACACAGCTCTTTGGACTGTGTTAATGGCGCAGAGTTGGGCAATCAATAACACACTTGAACTGTAATAAGGTATTCTTTAAAAAATCGTCATGACTTATGATCTGAAAAAAATGAAAATTGCTGTTGTTGGACTTGGTTACGTAGGAATGCCATTGGCTGTGGCGCTTGCTAAATATGGAACAGTATTTGGTTATGATGTGAACAAAACTCGTGTTCAAGAGCTGAAAGATGGTTGGGATAGTAACCGCGAATTGAAACAGGCTGTGTTGCGATCTTCTACCTGTCAATTTACAGATGATATTAATGATATAGCTGATTGTGACATTTATATTGTAACGGTGCCAACACCGATTGATGAGACGAATGAACCAGACCTTGCGATCGTTGAAAAGGCGAGTGCGGCTCTTGGCAAAATTATTAATAAGGGCGATATTATTATTTATGAGAGCACAGTTTATCCTGGTGTAACTGAAGATATTTGTGGCCCTATTTTGGAAAAAGAAAGCGGTTTAAAGTCTGGTGAAGGTTTTATTCTTGGATATTCACCTGAACGCATTAATCCAGGTGATGAAGTTCATACGGTTGAAAATATAACAAAAGTTGTCGCTGCACAGACAGAAGAAGCGGCTGATTTATTAGTTGAGCTTTATGGACAAATGAATGGTGGCAATATCTTCAAAGCCAAAAACATCAAAACAGCAGAAGCATCTAAAGCGATTGAAAACGCGCAGCGTGATATCAATATTGCTTTTATGAATGAAATTACTGTTATCTTAAATAAGATGGGATTATCTTCATATGATGTTATAGAAGCTGCGCGTACGAAATGGAATTTCCTTCCTTTTACCCCTGGCTTGGTTGGTGGTCATTGTATCGGTGTTGATCCGTATTATTTAGCAAAATCTGCTCAGGACATTGGCCATGATCCTAAGGTAATTTTATCGGGCCGTGATATTAATGATAATATGGGCCCATATATCGCGCAAAGAATTGATCATTTCTTGAACTCCCAGAGTGATGCAAATAAGGCGCAAAAGAATATCCTTGTTCTTGGTTTTACATTCAAAGAAAACATCAATGATGTTCGGAATACAAAAGTTATAGATGTTGTAAATACACTCAAATCCTATGGTTATAATGTCGATGTACATGACCCGCATGCTCAACCTGATGAAGTTATTCATGAATATGGTCTTGAAATTCTTACAGCTCTTCCAAAGGGGCAGCACTATGATTGTGTGTGTCTCGCTGTTAATCATAAAATTTATCAGGACATGACCGAAGCAGAAATTCTTACGTTGATTGGTGCTGATGAAACATCTGTAAAACCTGTTGTTTATGATATTAAATCCACATGGAAAGAACGTGATTTTTCTGGCAACGTGATTTATGAAACACTCTAAAAAAACTAAAGTTTTGTTTCTTTTACCCTCATTGTGTGCGGGTGGTGCTGAGCGTATTCTTATTACGTTGATGAATAATCTCGATCGTGAACGTTTTGAGCCTGAATTCGTTGTTGTAAAAAATGAGGGTCCATTTCGTGATTGGATTGATGATGAGATTCCTTTTTATTCTCTAGATTGTTCGTCGATTAAATCTAGCGTTTTTAAAATGCTTAAACTGGTGAAAGAGGTTCAGCCAGATGTCATCTTCACAACAATGGTGCATAGTAATGCGCTTGCGATTTTGATGAAGATTTTTTTTCCGAGGGTTAAAGTGTTTGTTCGCGAAGCGGCTTTGCCATCCTCGATCTTAAACGGCTATGGTCTTAAAGGTCGTGCGTGCTGGTTCGTGTATAAGGGGTTGTATCCGCTTGCTAATAAAGTGATTAGTAATTGCTCACAAATGATTGATGAGTTTAAAGGTTTAGTAAAAATCTCTACCAAGAATCATGAGATTTTGTTTAATCCAGTTGACCAAGCGCGCGTTAAATTCAAAACACGTACACCTAGCAATCCAAGTGATCCAATTCGTTTTTTATGTGTTGGACGTTTATCCTATGAGAAAGGCTACGATAGGCTGATTGAACATATGGTGGTTGATTTTAAGCCAGATTTTGATTGGACACTTGAGATTATAGGTGAGGGGCCTTTTAGAGCTGATCTTGAAGCTTTAATTGCTAAATATGACCTATCAAATAAGGTCATTTTGAAAGGCTATGACGATAAACCCTGGATGAGTGCATCTTACGCCGATTGTTTGTTATTACCCTCACGCTGGGAGGGGATGCCCAATGTGGTCTTAGAAGCACTTTGTAGTGCAGTGCCTTCTATTGCTATTGTGGATGCTGGCGGGGTATCTGATATTGGTAAATATACCCGCGATGGAGACCTCGTGATAACGCAGGATATGAACGAATTTATTCAGCAGATGCAAAAAACAAAACACAATCAAAATACACATTCTCTTTTGCCGGATGCTTTTTCCCTGCCGCGCGTGATGAAGCAGTTCGAAGACATGCTTACTGCTTAAGTTGTTATTATCTGTTTGAAATGTTCGACAAAGCGATCGCTAGCTCCTAAACCTAGTGTGTAGTCGAGGTAACGATTTTGTCCGTTCTGTGCTATTTCTATACGCTCTTTTTCATGATTGAGCGCCCATTCTATTTGTTCCAGCACATCATCTAAGTCCCAGCTATGGGCTATGTATGTGACTTTGTCTTCGTATAAGTTTGGCCATGTTTGCATATGGTTCATTTGTGGTTTTAACAATAATGAGCCTGTTAAAAAGCATTCAAAATCCTTGAGCGTGATTTCGCCTAAACCAAAGGGAGAAATGCAGATTTTACTTTCACACAGTTCTTTGAAATAGGCACGTCTCGATAATTTATTAGTAGGAAGGTGATCTTTTAAGAGTTCTCGTATTTTTAAACGTTGAAAACGCATTGTTTCACGCGGATAGGAAATACCCATGCGGCACGTGATGTCCATTGGACGTTCCGCGCTTGCTTTTCTAAGAGGTTTTGCAAAATATAGAAGCGCGTTAATTGGGATATGTTCTCTTAAGCGCTGAGAGTAGGGGCCAAAAAGCCCATAATTCATTAAACCGGAATTCCATGAAATATCGAGCTTGGATAGGTCTTTTTGGTCTTTTACAGGTTCTTGAATATAAGCCTGTTCATCCTGGATACCATATTTTTCATGGTAATATTGTGCATATATACGCGAGGCATAATGCGATTTTAAGTACTGGTTTCTGTCTTTTAAGAGCTGTGCTTTTAAATATTTATGGATATGGGGAAGAACTTGACCAAGAAATGTACCGCTACTATCGGCTTGATCGCACCAGATCACTTTGGTTTTTGCATTATAATATGAGAGTTTTTCTAATGTTTGATCGTAACGTGCGTTCCAATCTTTCTTATGTGTTTTACTATCAATGAAGAGATAGTCGCATGCCTCTATACCATCTTTGTAGTCAGAAAAAATCCGAATGTGATATCCCGCTTCTTTAAGTGCAGAGCGAAAGATGATAAATGGCATAAGAAAGGCCGTGCTATTTGGATTTGTGAAACCGGGACTAAGTACATGTATATTGATCATGATTGCCCCTTTGCATTAATAGCATCATCCCATATCTCAATTGTTGAGCGAGAATATAATGGTTTTGTATGTTCTTTTGCTGCGGTTGAATACTGAACTATCTTTTCAGGCGTTGAAATGAGAGAGTTAAGCTGATCAGCGAGTTGTTGATAATCACCTGTCTTGAAAATAAGTCCGCTTTCTTCATGCTTTACAAAGGGCATCGCCCCTTCGCATGCATCACTTATGATTGGTGCACATGAACAACTCATTGCCTCTAAAAGGGCATTGGGAGTGCCTTCATGGATCGATGGTAATACAAAAATGGAAGCGGTTTCATAGAGACTATATGGGTTTTTCACAACGCCAGTAAATGTAGTAGCGTCCGCAATATTTAATTGCGCGGCTTGTTCTTTGAGCTGATTATCAAGTGGACCTTCTCCAGCGATAATGAGTGTCCAGTCCGGATGATCTTGGTGCACTTTTGCAAAAGCTTTCAGAAGCGTTTGGTGAGATTTTTGCTCATGTAAACGCCCCACAATCAGAATTGTTTTATCTTTTTGCTTATTCAGTTTAGGCGGCGGCGTTAATGCATTGGGAACATAATGAAGTTTATGCTCTGGGACATAAGCTTTAAGGCTTTCAACTGCATTTTGACTATTGGCTGTAACTCTATCAGCGAAGCGGTAGCTGAGGCGTCTAAGTTTATCCCACATTTGGCCAAAGCTCTGGCGAGTAGGGTCATTGCGCTCTGAAATAATGAGACGATTATTTAAACCCAAAGCGGCCCATACGCATAATATATTGGTTGGTGCAATAAAACTTATGACGCATTTTGCACCAGTGTCTTTAAGGGCTTTTCGAATTTTATATATACGAAGTAGATTGGCTAGTATGCCTTTATATTCATTACAATGTTCTAGGGTAATGCGTTTGATATTTTGCGGTAATTTATGAAAGTCACTCTTATTATCTTTAAGGGTAATAAGAGCTATTTTTTTACCGGCTTGGTTTAGATCATTCATGAGTGAAACTGCGATTTTTTGCGCGCCGCCAGAGCCTAAATCCGCGATCGTCAGAGCAAAATCATAGGGCTTTGTATCTTCATAAATTTGTAGTTCCTGCTCAATACGGGTAGTCCAGCTCGGTAGAATATGTGCAGCGCATTTTTGTGCGGCCTGCCTATACGATGCGCGTACTTTTTCGTCCATGAGATGTGATATAGCATTAGAGAGCGCCTGAGTATCACCGACTGTACCAAAACGGTAAAACACATCATCAGGAACAAGCTTGTCCGTATCTATGTCTATACCTTTGTCTGTATGAGAACATGGAACGATTGTTGGTAAGTGATCCGATAATGCCTCAAGATTTACATTACTAAGATTGCCTTGTTTATTGAGTGAAACATAAAAGTCCGTATTTTGACGAGTATATTTAAGTTCAGGCGCGCTAATACTGCCAAGGAAATGTACACGATCCGCATAACCTTTGTTCTTTGCATCTTCTATCAATTTATTTTTCAAACTGCCATCACCTGCGATCACAGCATGTAAATTTTTATGCGTCTCGGCTGCGCTGTAGAAGGCATCCACGAACTCTTCTATACCTTTGAGCGCTTCTAGGCGCCCAACAAATAGCATTTTTACGCCCTTATGAGGAAGTAGATTGACCTGTTCCTCTTTTAAGTTTTTATTCACACCGTTTAGAAGTAAATGACGAGGAGTGTTTTTAGATAAGACGTGATCCATCCACGGCCCACCGCCTGAACCATCCAAGGTGCAGATAACAGATTTAAACGGGCTTCTCCACATAAAACGAGAAAGTGCCGCACGCCAGTGATCTGATTTCACCGCTTGATGCATTTCTTCTAAAACGCCCATAACACGCCAAATGACACGTGCATTTGTGAAGCGGGCAAGTAAGGAAGCGGGGAAAATATTCACGCGGTCACAATAAACGATGTCGGGTTTGATCCTATGATACGCCCATATAATTTGGCTCGCTTGATACAGGTCACTGAGCTTTTCTCTAAATTTCCCTAGCCAAGCCGGTAAATGGTTATGCCCCCTTAGCACATGAAGTTTGAGAGCAAGCCCCTCTATTTCAACATGGGAGGGATAAAGAGTATCGCTAGCCCCTTTTTGTGTGAAAATTAATTCTAATTCATGATCTTTGGATGCGTCTAAATGTTCAATCATCCTAGCAATTGTAGGGGCCCCTTTGGGCTTCCAAACACCATTCTGCAGGCTTTCTTCAAATCCTGAATATAATCTGCAGACGAAAAGAATTTTCATGGCATTAGGTTAGTGCTTTACGCACTTCTTGAATAATATAATCTTGAGTATCAGGCTTTAAATATGGGTGCATCGGCAGGCTAAACACTGTTTGTGAGAGCTTCTCACATGTGCTCATATCTGGTGCACTTGGATAATCTTTATAACATGTTTGCTGATGAAGCGGCAGTGGATAATAAACAGCTGTTGGAACGCTGGCAGCTTTTAATTGATCAAGCACATCTTGTCTGTTCTTCTCAGAGAGCTGAAGTGTGTATTGTGCCCAAGCACATGTTGTTTGATCGTCCATGAAAGGCGTTTGAATGATGTCGGATAGATTTTCATTATAGTAGGCAGCTACACGGTTACGGCTTACTATTTCCTCAGGAAAGATCTTAAGTTTTTCAATTAATATTGCAGCTTGGAGTGTATCTAAACGGCCATTCACTCCCAAACGTACATTATCATATTTATCATTACCTTTACCGTGCACACGTATACTGCGCAATTTAGCAGCAAGATCATCGTCATCGGTAAAGATCGCACCGCCATCACCATAACAGCCTAAAGGTTTTGCAGGGAAAAAGCTTGTGGTTGTTACGCGTGCCATTTGCCCAACATTCTGATTATTAGATCGACCACCTAAGCTTTGGGCACTATCGGCCATAACCCAGAGTCCTTTTTGCTCAGCAAATGAATTCAAAGCTTCGTAATTGGCAGGCAAGCCAAATAAATCAACCGCAATGATACCTACGGCTTTATGGTTGAGTGCGGCGTTCGTTTCATAGGCAGCTTCTAGGCTAGATAGATCAATATTATAATTCTTGGCATCAACATCTACAAAAACAGGGATAGCCCCTAAAATGGCAACTGCTTCGGCTGTGGCTGCGAATGTAAAGGAGGGTACAAAAACGGCGTCACCAGCTTGAACACCTAAAGCCATTAGAGCCATGACAAGTGCATCTGTTCCACTGGAGCAACTAATCGTGTGTTTCGCGCCTGTATAGCTGCAGAGATCAGCTTCGAACTGCTTAACTTCTGGACCCATAATATATTTACCATGAGCAAGAACTGTACTCAGCGCATTATCAATTTTGTCTTTAATACGTGCTTGCTGAGCGGCAAGATCGATAAAGGCGATATTTTCAACGGGTTTTAAGGCTGCGTTACTACTCATTCTCTATTTCCACTAGCTGTTCATTTTCAATTTTATATTGTCTATTTTCACGCGGGCAAATTAAGTTTTCATCCAATATTTCACCGGCATGACTACACCAGCCTGATTGTTTCGCTGGATTACCAATCATGACAGCGTGTGGTTTGACGTCTTTGGTTATGACGGCCCCTGCGCCAATCATGGCATAAGCACCAATTTTTGTGCCGCAAATAATTGTCGAGTTGGCACCGATAGTCGCCCATTTCCCAACAGGGGTATTTAAGAACTCTTCTTTACGCTCTACCATCGCCCTTGGGTTTTTTACATTGGTAAAAACGCAAGATGGACCGCAAAATACACCTTCTTCCAATGAAACACCTTTATAAAGGCTGACATTATTTTGGATTTTACAGCCATCACCGACAGACACGTCTGGCCCAATCATAACATTTTGCGCGACAACTACATCTTTACCTAAGCGGCAGTTACCAAGTATGTGTGTGAAGTGCCAAATTTTTGACCCTTTACCAATTTCGACACCATCATCAATGATAGCGGTCTCATGCGCATAGTAATTTTGATTGCTCATTATGTTTCTCTATAGCGGATGTTGAGGCTTCTAGTACTTTTAACACACGAAGTCCTTCCTCACCATTGGTAATGGGCTGCGCTTTAGTGCTTATAGATTCTAGAAAATGTAAACATTCATTCTTGAGAGGCTCACTTTCAGGTACGTCAACATATTCAACATCAGCTTTATCAATTAGCGGCGCAGCGGTTTCATCGGTGATATCAATATTGTGTTTATAGAGCTGTAGCTTTTGATTCCATGGCTCTCCGTCAATAAAGACCGCCATTGCTTTTGAGCCCACCACAACAAGCTTTTGCTCTTTAAACGGGTGTAGCCATGATACAAAAATATGTGCTTTTCGGTTATTAGAAAATGTTAGATGTGTTGTCGTGACATCGGCAATATTTTCAGAGAGATAAAAGCCGCCTTTCGCATCAACGTTTTTAGGCTCTTCGCCCATAAGGTCTAATATCATTGAAATATCATGAGGTGCAAAAGACCAGAGTATATCTTCTTCGCGGCGGACTTTTCCTAAATTTAGACGGTTAGAATATATATAACGAAGATCACCCAAGGTGCCGTCTTCAACTAAAGTTTTAAGACTCTGGTAAGCACTGTGATAATGCAGTAAGTGCCCAACCATAAGAATAAGATCGTTTTGCTTTGCGATTTCACAGAGCTCTTCACCTTCTTTAACAGATAAAGAAAGTGGTTTTTCTACAAAAACATGCTTTCCTTTTTCAAGCGCTTGTTTTGCAATATTGAAATGTTGGGCGGCAGGCGCGGCAATAACGACCGCTTGAATATCATTTGCGTTTAAAATCTCTTGTAAGCTCAGCGCTTGAACTTCATATTGCTGAGCAAATTTCTCAGCGGTTGTTGGATCAAAATCACATATAGCTTTGAGAGCACCAATTTCATGAAAATTACGAACTAAGTTTTTTCCCCAATAGCCGCAGCCAATTACCGCAACATCTATTTTAAACTCTGACATCGATAACCTCTCTTTATGCATCAATCCTTAATCTATTAGGCGATGCATATCAATAGAGTTTATATAAATCTTAAACGGGTATTTTGATAACCAACAAAATGAATATTTCTGAAGGAGAATAACAGCCATAATATGGGTATGTTTGATAAAGTTAGCTTTTTCAATTCCACGTTTTGACGCGATATTATGTTTTATACAATTAATGCTGAGATATTTATCAGAATAAATACGGCTTATTTCTGATAAGCCCATGGAGTAAAGCCCTTGGCGCTTGAAGTCAGGCGCTGTTCTACAGTCCCATATATAGGCGGTATTTTTAGGAATACTGAGTTTAATCTTAAAAGCAAATTGAGTTAAGTTAGCATTTGAATCTGAGACCCAGAAATAGGCGCTTATTTTACCTTTCTGGGTGTATGCATAACATCGATGACCGTCTTGTAAGCGCTCTATATACCTATCTTTACGATTTTTTTCTGTAAACAGTGGATCCTTATTAAAGTAATCCTTTGTAAGTTCTATGAGACTATTTTCTTGATCACTCATGCTTTGAGGATCTTTTTTATAAGAAGTATATATACGCCAATCTATGATTTTATATAACACGGCCGATAGAGTCCTCTTTAAGTAGGATGTGTGTTTGCATCGCTTCCGGCATGTAAGGGAGTACTTTCATTTGGAACGCATGTAGTTTTCCTATAATTTTTTCGGATAGGCTTCTCTGTTGGGATTGTAAGAGCTGAACATAAAATATGTCTTCTATGCGTGGTTCTTTAGTGAGGCGTTTTTTAAAATTGTAAACGGGACTATTTTCACTGGATTCCCCTAGCTCTATAAATTTTTTGTTTTGTTCGTAGAAATAACAAAAGGCATTCCACATCATTAGGTTATTGGCACCGTCACGCGCCGCGCTATGTTCACATACATTGTATAGATAGCTTGCGTTATGGGCATTATTTAAAAAAATCATATAGCCAGCAATTTCACCATTATGCCGCGCTTCAACGTAAACAAGTTTTTCTTTCATCTCATTTTGAAGTTTTTCAAAATACATACGCGGTTTAATTTTTAGCTGTTTACTAAGCATATGAGATTGGTACAACGGATAAAAGCTCTCGAGAGCATTATGAGATATGCGAATGGTGATCCCGTTTTTCTCAGCTTTACGTATCATGTTTTTAGTTTTCTTTGGTACTGCGTCCCATAGCTTTTCTTGTGTTTCATATTCTAGCGGGATGAATATATTCTTTTTATGCCAGTAGGGCTTTTCAGATTGAAAGGGGTCATGACCTGAAGTTATTAAAACGTCTTTAAATTGATGCTCTGTACTAAAATCTTTAATGGCTTTCGCTAAGATGTTGAAAACGTCTTGATTGTCGGCGCAAAGACCAAAGCGCGGTGTAAAAGCTTTGCCTGTCTTGGGGCAATAATAGATAAGGGATGTGCCATGAATTTGGTTATCTTCACCGATCACACAAAAGCGAGCGGTATTATAAGCATAGGTACTATCGATAATTTTTTGCCAGTGTGAGGAACTATAATCTGGCATATTCTTTGTAGAAATAAAATTATCGCTTGCTTGATTTAGCGGGTCATCTTGATTTTCAATTTTTATAAGATTGTAATTCATAACAAGATCCAGAGTTATGTCCGAAATAGCTATCGCACATTTTTATATAGTTTTTTAGTGAGGCTCTGAAAAAAACTTCAGCGTAGGAAGCATCATTTCTACCAGATAAAAATCGCATATTAAATGCGTTTAAACCTTGTGCAAAATGAGCCCAGTCCCGTGATTTAAATTGTGAACGGTAATAACGAATGGCTTCTATTTTCTTACTTATCACATTGGTGATATCAACCACTGAGTTAAGCGGCAAGGCTGTGTAAACTTGATAAGCCCATATGCAAAACTTCGTCTCTATAAGTCCTTGATGATAAGCTTTTTGCAACAGCTCCGATACACGCCTGTGGTCATCATGATCATCTAGCATAAAGGGAATGAAGAGATGTTTTGCATTTGTCATGTTGATTTTATGAGCAAATTTTTCAAGGGCGCTAGTATCAAGTGAGATATTTCTTTTCTCTAGTCCTAGGAATTCGATTTCATAACCAACATTTTTTGATGCGTCAGTTGCTTCTTTTACAAGTGCTTCGTCATCACTGAGAGTTATATACAAAACTTTGACACGGCAGTTATTCTGGATCATTTGAATCAAAGTACCACCCATACCAATAACTTCGTCGTCAGGGTGGGGGGCTAGGATTAAAATATCTTGATTACTTGGTGCATCTACATTCGTAGGAATTAAATCTTTACTGATTCTCATAGTATCAAGTAATTGTGCACTTGGTTTTAAATCATACATTTCTGACCAGTTAATAAGAATAGGGCTGGTTTCACCAATGCGTTTGCAGAGTTTTATAAGAATAGATTTTATTTTGTGAGAGATTTTCAAAGCCTAAAACTCGATATAATTGACACGCTAATCACTATGAAGATATAAAATGTAACATTCTTTGTATAGATGAGAATGAATATAAAGCCGCAATATTGCCTAGGATTGGCCTGAATAAAAGAGAATATTATGAGAAAAGTCTGTGTTGTTTTAACAGCAAGAACCAGTTACGCAAAAATACGTCCAGTCCTTTATGCTATCAATAGTCACCCAGATTTAGAAATGCAGCTCATTTGTGCTGGCTCTGCACTACTCACACGCTATGGTGAAATGGAAGATCTTATTACAAAAGATGGTTTTAAGATTGATGAGCGAATTTATATGATTGTGGAAGGAGAAAACCTCTTAACATCCGCAAAAACTACAGGATTAGGGCTAATAGAATTCGCCAGTGCCTATGATCGTTTAAAACCCGATATTGTATTTATTATGGCTGATCGTTATGAGCAGATGGCGGCGGCTATACCTGCGGCATATATGAACATCCCGATTGCTCATGCGCAGGGCGGAGAAGTGACGGGTAATATTGATGAAAAAGTTCGTCATGCCATCACAAAACTTGCAGATATTCATTTTCCTGCAACTGAATGTGCACGTGATTTTATTTTGCGCATGGGGGAACAACCTGAGAAAGTCATTTTATCAGGATGCCCAAGTACGGATTTGTGTCAAAAAATCATAGATTCACCTGAAATTGATTTTAAAATTTATGATAGATATGGCGGTGTAGGAGCACACCCAGTTTTAGATGAAGATTTTTTAATTGTTATGCAACATCCTGTTACTACAGAATATGGTGACGCACTTGAACAGAGTATGGTGACACTAAAAACGGTTCATGAACTTGGTATTCCAACTTTGTGGTTCTGGCCAAATATTGATGCTGGTAGTGACGCAACTTCAAAAGCTATTCGCTCATATAGAGAAAATTATAGCCCTGAAAATATTCACTTTTTTAGAAATATGGCCGTTGAGGATTTCCTAAGGTTATTAAATAAGGCGAGTGTAATTATTGGTAATTCAAGCTGTGCTATTAGAGAAGCATCTTATTTGGGTGTGCCAGCTGTGAATATTGGTAGTCGTCAATCTGATCGTGAACATGCAGAAAATGTTATTCATTCAGACTATGATCAAAAACAAATTAAGGCAGCTATCGAACGCCATCTTAGTCAGCCGCGTCCACAATCATCTAAGTTATATGGACACGGTAACGCGGGGGAAGTTATTGCACAAACCCTTTCAGAATGTGCGTTAAGCTTTCATAAGAAATTGAGTTATTTGGATTCTGAACAGCATACAGAAAAGCAGAGTGTAGCTTAATGAATATCTTAGCTGTTATTCCTGCACGCGGTGGCTCAAAAGGTATACCAGGTAAAAATATCAAAGAAGTTGCTGGTATACCGCTTATTGCGCATGCCATCAAAGCGTGCCTAGAATGTTCTGATCAGTTCCACAAATTGATAGTGAGTACCGATGATGAAACCATTGCCAGTGTTGCACGTCAATATGGCGCAGATGTGCCATTTATTCGGCCAGCTCATCTAGCGACAGATGAGGCTTCTTCTCTTGGTGTCATGCAGCACGCGCTCCAGTATTTTGAAGAGAATGATAAAGTGCAGATTGATTGGACAATGTTAGTGCAGGCCACTAATCCACTCGTATTGCCTGCTGATATAAATAAGGCGCTTGGCTTATTACAACAACATCCAAACGCAACATCCATCGTCTCGGTTAAAGAAGCGATGGATAGCCATCCATTTAAGCTGAAAATTATAGAACAAGGCGAGTTGAAACCATATATCCAAGATACACCGGAAATGATTAGGCGTCAGGATTTAGAACCCGCTATTTATAAAAGAAATGGCAGTTTATACATGACACGCCGTGATGTCCTTATGGATCAAAATGATCTATATGGAGAGCATATAGTGCCCTATATAATGCCTGCTGAGCGCTCGATAGACATTGATGAAGAGGCTGATTTAGTTTTGGCGGACTTTCTTTTGAAACAACGTATGCAATCAGAGAGAGGGTTGTGATGTCGAAGCGTGTTGTTGTACTAACAGGTGATCAGCTCAGGCATAATTTCTTTAGAAAGGCCCTGGCACAATGTAATGGAATTGAAGTTTTAGCAAGCTATTGTGAGGTTAAACCAGATATTCCTGTTACGGATCAAAGTGAATTTGCGCGAAGACATTTAGAGCTTCGGACTTTATCTGAACAAGATTTTTTTGGAATTTTTGATCGATTAACACCTGATCTGACTAATCCTATATTTGTTAAAACGGGAGCTATAAATGAGCAAAAAACCGTAGAAGACATTATAAATTTACAGCCAGATGTCTTAGTTGCTTATGGGTGCTCGCTCGTTAAAAGTGAATTACTGGAAGAGTTTAAAGGTCGTTTTTTGAATGTTCATTTAGGGCTTTCTCCCTATTATCGAGGAACAGCCACTAATTTTTGGCCGCTAGTTAATAATGAGCCCGAATGTGTTGGTGCTACATTCATGTATATTGATGCTGGTGTGGACACAGGCGAGATTATCCATCAAATCCGCGCAGATATTCATTCTGGTGATAGCCCTCATGATATTGGTAATCGCCTTATTAGCATAATTCCTGAGACATACGCGCAAATTATTACTAAATTAGATGAAATCAAGACGCAGCCTCAACCTGTTTTGAATAGAGAAGAAAAATATTATAAACGCAAAGATTATTCAGACGATGCTGTACGGCAAATGTACCGTAATTTCGAAAAGGGCATGATTGATGAATATCTTGCACAAAGAATACAGATGAATACGAAAACGCCTATTGTTAAAAACTCTGTATTAAGTTAGAAAAAATGCCATGAAATCATTCATGTATCACTATATTCGTGAAGGCGACGAAGCATATCCGTGGTTTAGATATCTTCATATAGAGGATTTTAAAAAGCAGGTTTCGTACTTTAAACATCATTATAATTTTATTTCTAAATCAGAATTCTTCAACTCTATTGAACAGAAAGAGCCTGTTGAAGATGCGGCTATTCTAACGTTTGATGACGGTTTGATTGATCATTTTGAAGCGGCTGAGTACCTAGCAGCTGAAGGTTTGTGGGGAATTTTCTATATTCCGACGGGACCATATCAAACCCAAAAGCTGCTCGACGTTCACCGTATTCATGTTTTAATTGGTAAATATGGTGGCCAAGAAATTTTGTTGACGTTGGAAAAAACTCTGCGTGAGAGCTATATTCAAAATGAGTATGTTGATAAATTTGAAAAAGTTACTTATGCCCGTCAAGATAATGATGCTGCGACAAAACAAGTGAAGCAGATTTTGAATTACTTCTTAGACTATCAGCAAAAAGATGATGTACTTGATGTCTTGATGCAGAAGTATTTCCCAGATGAAGCATTGCTTTGTAAGGATTTTTATCTATCACCAACACAGATTAAATCTATGAATAATATGGGTATGGTTATCGGGGCGCATAGTGTCACACATCCTGTTTTTAGCCGTCTTGATTATGCAACGCAAAATAATGAGATTATGAATTGTTTTAAATTATTGGATGATTTCGTTCCTTCTAATTCTATTAAGACATTTTGTTACCCCTATGGTGGTGATCATAGTTTTAATGAAGATACGTTGATGATATTAGAAAAAGAAAATGTCGATTTTTCATTCAGTGTTGAGCAAAGAGATATTAACGCTCATGATCTAATACATAAAAAACAAGCCCTACCACGATATGATTGTAATCAGTTTCCATTTGGTCAGGCTTCAATGGGACTGAAAAGAGCAGAAATGATGGCAAATTCATGAAGCAAACAAAGCTAAATATTCTCCTTTATTTTTTAAAGACATATAGATGGCAGACTTTATTGCTATTATTTGTTCAGTTCAGTGTTGGCTTTTTAGAAGGCCTTGGGATTATGGCTCTATTGCCGTTAATTACCCTTATAACTGATGGTTTAGGGCAGAGTAACTCTCAGCTATCGCTGATCTTCTCGCAATTCTTTGAAATGCTATCTGTAGAGCTTAATTTAACAAATGTATTATTATTTATAGCAGTGATATTTATTCTGAAGGCTTTCTTACGATACCTTGGAGCTTTATATACTTCTCATCTTTCAGCAAAAATTGTTTATGATTTTAGATCCCAATTTTTAGAAGCGATTTTTCATTCTAGGTGGTCATTTTATACGGACAAGCCTGTTGGTACATTTTTAAATGCGCTGTTTTCTGAAGCGCAGCGTAGTGGAGGAACCTTTAAATCCTTTGCGGATATTGCGGCGTCTGTTCTACAGATCATTATCTTATTGTCTATTGCCGCGATTTCATCATGGGAAGTTGTGGTGTTGGGGGTTATTGCCAGTATATTTTTATGGTTTGTGTTAATTCGTTTTGTGAGGATTACGGGTAAGACAGGTATAAAACAAAAAGATCTATCTATTAGCATTAATACGCAAATTGCAGATGTGCTACAGAACTTTAAGCCTCTAAAAGCCATGAATATTGAGAACGTGGTTTATAAGAAAATTCTCGGTGATATTCATGAGCTATTTAGGATCACTAAAGAACAAATGATGGCAAAGCAAAATTTAGGAATTTTGCATGAACCTGTCTTTATTACGATCATGTGTTTTGGACTTTACGGTGCAATTGTCTGGCTTGATATGGAGAGCTCAGTTTTGATGGTTATGGCCGCGCTCTTTTATAGGGTGATTTCGTCCGGTAAAGCGTTGCAGCAGTCATATCAAGTGCTTTGCGGTAAGGAAAGTTTTTTTTGGTCTTTGATGGATTTCACAGAGAAAGCGCGTGAAGGTGCAGAGCACTTCACACAAGGTCAGTCCCCTGTATTTGAAAAAGACATTGAGCTTAAAAATGTAGATTTTGATTATGGTGATAAAGAGATCTTAAAAGGTTTAAACCTATATCTACCAGTCAATAATTTGATTGGTTTATTAGGGCCTTCAGGAACAGGAAAGACAACGATAGTTGATTTGTTGTGCGGTCTTTATACACCCAAGTCTGGCTCAGTTTTGATTGATGGTGTTGATCTGAATGATATTAATATTTCTACATGGCGCCAAAATATTGGATATGTGCCTCAAGAATTTGTCATTTTTAATGATAACATTATTGGAAACCTTATTCTCGGTGATGAAACTCTTACAGAGGAAGATGCGATTGAAGCTTTGAAACAAGCTGAAGCGTGGGACTTTGTGAAAGAGCTGCCAGATAAGCTATATACAAATCTTGGTGAGCGGGGTAGTCGTTTATCAGGTGGGCAGCGTCAAAGAATTTCGATTGCAAGAGCTCTTATTCGAAAGCCTAAACTTTTGATTTTAGACGAAGCCACAGCTTCATTAGACCCTAAGACTGAAAAAGAAATTTTTGTGACCTTGAAGAAGCTGGCCAAGAGTACAACGATAGTTGCTATTTCTCATCAAAATACGATCAAACAAGAAGCAGATTTGATTATCGATCTTGGTAAGGTTCCTTAAAAGATATTATTGGTAATAGGTTTCAAAATAAGCGCGGTCCATTCTATTGGACGCGTCCTTTATCTCTTGTTCCAACTTTGTAAAATTGATCTGGATACGGTTATTTTCATCATAATATGAAGGAATAATACTGCATCTTTTTTTAAGTTTTTCAAAGGCATCAGGAACCCATTTTTCAAACTGTGGGTCAATTAATATGATGGGTAAACCATGGATGAAGGCTTCACGAAATGTGGTTGTATAATGATGCAGAAATAAAACAGCATCCGTTTTATTGAAGGCTGCCTCAATATTACCTGTGGCGAGCGTAATGTCGTGTTCTTCTAAATATTGCTTTGATAGAGGCAAAGGGCAGTGTGGATGCGGTTTAAGGGTAACGTCATAATCTAATTTTTTTAACTGGTCTAAAATGCGAATAAGAAAGTCAGACTTAACGGAATCATGTGGTGTTGTTAAAAAACGAGACGTGTTTTGATCAGGGCCGTAGGGTATGACGAGAATTTTTTTGATGTTTTGAAGGGGTCTATGCGAGCTCGTATCCATTGTTGTTTGTGATTGGAAAATCGGTGTAATTTCCGGTAAATCTTCGAACAGGAAGTCGTGATCAAGAGCTTGAGAGAACATCTCTTTATCTTTGTTAAATGGAACGAAATAATGACAATCATTGCATTCAGAAAGGGCACGGCTTTTTGAAACCATATGTCCTATGCCGCTGCCGTGATCGTGCCCAGTAACACTGCCACCATTTTCGGTTACAACAAATTTCATAATTCTATCCCACATAACAC
Source organism: Micavibrio sp. TMED27 (assembly GCA_002167715.1). Classification (GTDB taxonomy): domain Bacteria; phylum Pseudomonadota; class Alphaproteobacteria; order Micavibrionales; family Micavibrionaceae; genus TMED27. The sequence goes on along the minus strand of NHCG01000002.1, from coordinate 49,221 downwards.
CGCCGCTGCCGATCCATAGATTTTTAGGAATTATATTAGGGTTAGATTGCAAATAGTGAATATGAGCATGGCAGGCAGAAATAGAGCGCGTGTAAATTTCTTTAAACCAGTCTTTATATATGTCTGTAATAAGGGTTCTTTTATCTCCAAAGGCTTCTTCTATGATATTGAAAAATTCTTCGAAGTCGTAATCACTTTGCCTTGAGATAGGCATATGGTTTTTGAACCAAAAAGATCGGGGAATATAAATAAGCGGTTTTTGAATATTTTCGGCATGTTTGAAAATAAGCTCTCCGGTTGAGCTGACAATAATGTCATTATCAAAATTGACTAAGAAATTAGGTTTATATTTTAATGGGTTTGGTGTGAAATTCCTTTTAAGCCCTTTAAGAAATAAGATGAAGGCAGGCTCGCTTGATAGTCCTTGTTCTAGACTATTCAGATAGTCTGGAAGCTCCGGTTTATCACCGTTCCAAATAGCGCGCATGAAACCGCAATCACCATCGAAGTTTGGTTTAATGTGTGCTGTTTTGAAAGCATCACATGCTGATAGAAAATGATAGGCCTGAATAACTTGGTTAACCCACAAAAGCCCAAGAATCTTATAATATTTATGGTGTTCTTTTTGAGGATTTTTGGAAATAAGAATAATTTGTTTGATAAACTTATCTCGTACTAACGCAATATCATCTCTTGCTACGGGCCAAGAGAACTTCTCGGGATTCTGTTGATAGTCTGAGGGTAAAAACTGAGATATAGATTTAGTCACAGTGTCTTCCAAGAATAAAGTTCTCTGCGGCTTCTACACCTATATTCGCACCGTTCCATCTGGCTAAATGTTCTAGGGCTTTTAATGAGCGTGCATGGGGCCATGGTCTCATTTCACCTTCATAAACGGCAAGCGCTTCAATTTTTTGATCCAGGAAATCACTAATGTCGGTAAACCAGGTTGGTGCAAATGCAGGCTTAGAAATAGGGGGCTGCCAATGGGTACTTGAGGCAACTTCAAAGAATAGAATTGTCGGTTTTAGCCCACCTGGCATAGGTCTAGATGCAGTGACCACAGCATCGTGGATTTGCTGATGGTCTATATTTACATCCCCTGCATGATGCGTATAGATAATATCAGGTTTCACTCTTTGAACATGATGTTCAACGCGCTTAACGATATCTAATAGATCAACGCTATCCATTCTATTATCTGGGAAACCTTCAAAATTGACATCTTTGACGCCCAATTTTTCATTTGCTTTACGAGCAATATTTTTTAATTCTTCGAGTTCTTCCGCCATTTCGTCTTTTGCTGCGAAGGCTTCTTCACGTGTGTTATAGCGGCTTGTTAACCCCTCTGCCATAATGACAACACTCACATGATCACCATTGGCGATGTGTTTAGCCATGGCTCCTCCGCATCCTAAAATCTCATCATCGGGATGTGCGGCTATTACGAGAATATTTTTGCTCATTTAAATGCTCATTAATTAGAGGGTTTTAGTATATGTAACTATATTTTCGCCAGATATAGTAATGGAATAGCCAGCACGTTCAAAGGATTTAATAGAAGCACTATTTTCTTGTTTTATTTCGGCTGATATTTTTGAACAGTCTTTTGGTAAAAATTTCTCGGCTTCTATGAGCAGCGGAACAGCTATGCCCTTTCCACGACATTCGGGTTTAAGATTAATAGAAATAACCGCGTGATTTTTCGAAGTGGATAAAAAATCAAATCGTATAACAGCTATATTTTTTTGATCACTTGTAGCAATCAATATAAGACGCATTGGGTTTTCTAACGATTTTTTGAACCAGTTTTGATGTGTTTCCCAAGTCACTTTTTCTTGCTCAATAAACATTGAACGGCTATGGGGATCATTGCGCCATGAAAATACATCTTCGCTATCTTTTATTTGCGCATTTCTTAGAGAAAAATCATGCATTTTTTCTGACTTCAAAAACAGGCTGTATTGTCGGATAATCCATATAATCGGAAAGTGTTTTATTTTGCAGATGTGTTTTTAAAAGGCTCAGCACATTATCATGTGCTTGTAACAGATTTTGTATATCCTGCGCCGAATGTGCATAGCAAATATTATACGAACCAAAACTCAGCACGCCTCGTTTGAATAGCTCATGAACAAAGAATGTTTTGATTTGCGCAGGACTATACTCACCATAGCTAGCGAATTGTAAAATTTGCCATGGCGCTAAACCACATAGTTTGATTAACTCTGACAGACCATGTTGAGAAAAAAGCCTATTTAATCCGTCTTTTATAGTTTCTCCAGATTTCCAGAGTGTTTGGATCACGGGTTGATTTTTAATTTTATCAATGACCGCAATAGACGCTGCTAAAGACAGAGCCTCCCCTCCAAACGTACCAGAGAAAAAGATATTCTCCATTTCATCCATGACGTCATTGCGTCCAGTAATGGCTGAGAGTGGCATCCCGTTTGCCATGCCTTTACCAAGTGCTGTGAGGTCAGGCGTTACACCAAAATATTCTTGCGCTCCGCCAATAGCATAGCGGAAACCTGTAATAACCTCATCAAAGATCAAGAGCGTGTCATGTTTATGAAGAAGTGTTTTAAGATCTTGCAGATAATTCTCATTCGGGAGAGCTACATTCATAGGCTCCATAATCAGAGCAGCGAATTTATTTGGATGTTTATTTAATAACGCTTCGACTTGATCTAAGTCATTAAAGTCCACTTTATGTGTTAGATCTCGTACTGCTTGCGGAACACCTTTATGACGTGCAGTACTTCCTATGTACCAGTCTTGCCAACCATGGTATCCGCAAACGATTATATGATCCCGATCTGTGAATGCACGTGCTAGGCGAATTGCTGCGGAGGTTGCATCGCTACCGTTTTTCCCAAACCTGACTTTTTCTGCGCAAGGGACATGCTCAGTAATTTTTTCAGCAAGTCTATATTCCAGCTCTGTCGCTAAACTAAAGGTAATACCTTTATCAAGCTGCGTTTTAATAGCATGGTCAATATCTGGATCGGCATAGCCTAAAGAGGTGGGAAGCAGGCCCATAACCATATCAATATATTCGTTTCCATCGACATCCCATATACGTCCACCACGACCATGTGATGCAAATAAAGGCGCGTGTCCTGGGGCGCAAGATAAACGGCTTTTTGAGAATGTTTGTGTGCCGAGTGGGATTGTTTTCTCTGCACGCTCTAAAAGTTTTTGTGAACGTTCATATGAGCGATTTGTGTTCGATGATTGCTTTATGGTGACACGAGGTTGATTATTTTTAATGTCTAATTTAGGCAGCGTTTTCAATGTGCTTAAAATATCTGTGTAAGATGGGTTTTTAGGCAATAACGGTAAGAGCTGTTTTAAAAATTCGAAATCTTGCGGGGTATCTAATGTCCAGCGGTGATCAGAGAGATCTCCCAGAGGACAGGGTAGGTTACGAACGTCGAAGATAGAGCGATTTCGATGAATATAACGCGTAACATGCTCGCGGTCTTCAGGTAAGGTGGCCTCTTCATGGGCGCGCTTTAAAGAAGACATTGAAAAAATTTCACAATCCATGCCATCCGGCCATGTGGCGAGTGCCACGTTACTGCAGTAATCAGCGCCGTTCATCTCATAAAAAACAATGAGCTGCTCTATGATTGAGGGATCTAAAAGCGGGCAGTCAGCTGTTAACCGTATAATTGTTTCTGCATTATAATGTTGAGCGGCGCCGAAATAGCGTTTTAGCACATCATGTAAGCTATCTCTGTAGCACTCTACATTGTTTTCAGAGCACCATTCTTGAATAGCATTATCATCATCTTCGGTAGAGGTTACGACTACGACTTTGTCGATATTTTTTACTCTCTGCGCTGCAGAGACGATATATTGCAGAACAGTTTGACCATTTAAATCCATCAGCACTTTACCAGGCAGGCGAGAAGAGCTCATGCGGGCTTGTATCATTGCGATGGTTGTCATTAATTAACTTCCCATTTTGAAGGGTTTAAGAATGTTTCATTATCCAGACTCATGGATGACCAATCAAGTGGCTGATTTGGTAATTCTTCAATCGTTTTTAAAATTTCTTTCCATTCTTTAAGGGAGGAAACGCCTAGAATGATTTTATCAATTTCCTTTGTTTGAAATGCACAGAGTAAGCAAGCTTGTAAAGAGGATAGGCTATATTCAGTGAGCTGCGAATGAATTTGTTGAAGATGCGATTTAATAGGCCTAAAGAAATTCGGTATTTGATCTGGCTGCATCAAAAGAAGGCCCTGAAGGAAAAGTGAGCGGGCATATATGTCTATTCCCTTTGCTTTTAGACTTTTGAGTGTCCCTGACTTGCTTAAGCGTTGATCTAATATATTAAACGGGATTTGTATGACATCGGGTTGGAAGACTTCTAGAATGTCATTGAGTTGTTTTTCTTCATATATAGAAATGCCGATTTTGTTAACCAAACCCTTTTCTTTTATTTCAGCTATATATTTAGATGTATCTTCACGGTGATATTGAAACAATGTCTCTGGGCTTCTTAGGTAATATAAATCAAATGATTTCATACCGAGTATGTCTAAGCTTGTTTCTAGTGATTCTATTAAATCAGTTTTGATTTTTGAAAATTTTTTTTCCTGAATGTTAGACGTTTTAATAGATTTCGTTGCAATAGAGAAATTTTGTAATGTCTCCGGATATTTTGATAAAACGCGTTCACAATCTCCGTAATCAGCAGCTGTATCTAGGCGTGATACATTGTAGTGATGGGCAAGTTCTAGAATCCTTTGAACATCTGCACCTGCGATTTGGCCATTTTTATTACTAACACCGTAATTTAAACCAAATTGAACAGTTCCCAAGCATGTTTGTTCAAAAAAGTCCGCATTATTGACCATGTAAAATATCTCGCAAAGTTTTGATCACATATTGTACATCTTCAATTTCCATGGAAGGAAAAAGGGGTAAGCTAAGTACATGATTATAATATTCCATCGCACCTGGCAGGTTGTTATCAGGATATTTATTTTGATAGTAAGGTTGCGAAGAAACGGGAATATAGTGCACTTGTGTATATATTTTATATTCACTTAATTTATTCATAAGAGCTTTTCTAGACAAACCCATAGCATCAAAATTACACAGAACTGGGAAGAGGTGCCAACCAAAATTCCCATGATTGTTATATTCTATGGGTGCAAGAAAATCTGATAGATCAGGTAAAAGCTCTAGATATGTATTAACCAGAAGCTGGCGTTTTTGTACAAAGGATTTCAATTTTTTAATTTGGCTTAAACCAAGGGCACAATGAATATCACTGCATCTAAAGTTATAGCCGGGCTCATGCATTTCGTAATACCAAGGATTAAGTGATCCATCTGTATCATATGCGAGTTCTTTGTTGAGCATTTGAGAAGGATCTTTTTGCATGTTATGTGAACGTGCAAGTTTAAGGGTGTTATATAACTCTTCGTTAGCAGTTGTTAGAATTCCAGCTTCACCCATTGCGATTGTTTTGACGGGGTGGCCCGAAAACATAGTAATATCGCTATAGTGCGAATTACCTATTTTATGTGTTTTTTGGTGTTTAGATATAAACTCACCGCCTAATGCATGGCATGCATCTTCAACAAGATATAGATTATTATCTTTCGTAAATTGGCTGACAGCTTCAATATCGGTAGTTTGGCCGTTAAGATGAACGAGGATAATGGCCTTAATAGGCTTGCCGGTATGTTCATTATAGGCTTTTTGGATATGTTCAAGCTCCATGAGACCGTTTTTAGGATTAACATCAGCAAAGACGACATCTGCACCCACATATTCGGCGCAGTTTGCTGAAGCTAAGAAGGTCACAGAGGGCACGATAACAGCGTCATCTGCGCCAATCCCTAGTGCAATCATTGCAAGGTGCAATCCAGAGGTTCCGCTATTCACAGCGACTGCAAAGGGAGCCTCTACCTCCTTAGAAAATGCATCCTCAAATTGCGCCGTTACCGGCCCAGTTGTGAGATAATCACTTTTGAGGACATCAATAACGGCAGCAATATCATCATCTTCAATTGTTTGCTTTCCGTATGGAAGTACTTTATGCGGCGTAGGCTCTTGTTTCATTGAGTAAAGCTTTTAAATCATCGTCATTTAACCACTCGTCATTTGTATTACTCGCATAGTGGAAGTCAGCTGGGACGAGGTTTTCCATTTTAATAGGATCTTTTCCATCAAAAGGATATTCAGGACAGATTACATAACGATCACCATCGTCGATAGTGCGCCTTGCGTCATCTAATGTCACCATAACTTCGTGGAGTTTTTCTCCAGGGCGAATGCCAATGATATGTTGTTCTAAATTGGGTGCCATTGCGTTTGCAAGATCGACGATATTCATGCTTGGAATTTTAGGAATGAAGATTTCTCCACCATTCATGCGTTTAAAACTTGAAAGAACGAAATTGACACCTTGTTGTAGTGTGATCCAAAAACGTGTCATTTCCGCGCTTGTGATTGGAAGTGACGTTGCGCCCTCATCGATCAGTTTTTGGAAAAACGGAATAACGCTTCCTCTAGACCCTACAACATTTCCGTAGCGAACAACTGCGAATCTTGTACCTATTGAACCACTCAGATTATTGGCGGCAACAAAAATTTTATCTGAGCAAAGCTTACTCGCTCCATAGAGATTAATAGGGTTAGCCGCTTTATCCGTTGATAGGGCAATAACGCGTTTAACCGAGTTTTTAAGTGCAGCTTCTACAACATTTTGTGCGCCCATGACATTTGTATGAATACATTCAAAAGGGTTATATTCTGCAGCAGGCACATGTTTAAGCGCCGCAGCATGTACAATATAATCCACTTCTCTAACAGCCATTTCTAGGCGGTTAGCGTCTCTTACATCTCCGATGAAAAAACGAAGCTTTTTTTGATGTTTTTGAAAGAAAGGATCAGAAGCCATTTCATATTGCTTCATTTCATCACGTGAAAAAATGATGACTTTCTTTGGATCATATGTTTCCAAGATAGTTTTGATAAATTTTTTACCAAACGAACCTGTGCCGCCTGTTATTAAGATCGACTGGTTATTGAAATCAATAAAATCATTCATAGTAATTATATACCCCTTATAATGTTCGATACATTAGTGAGAAACATGATAGAAGACAAATAGATTATTTAGCTTTTTTCGCGTTAAGGTTTTGAACATCCATTTTCATCTGTTCTACAACGCGATTAGCGGCCTGATCATCAAAATATCCAAGATAATCTTCAATAATTTCTTTTGGAAGGTCGCGCGCGGGAATTTTTTCGTTTAGCTCATCTAAAAGAGTCTGGCTAAGTTCATTAGGGGCACGTACGACATTAAAAACAACATCTTGGTATTTTTTGAAATAGACGTGTCTATCGTAATATTTATCTGCGGCTTCTTCGAAGAGTGGCACCACAACCCTGCGGCCAACAATTAAACTTTCTAAGAGCGTTGTAGAATTGATCCCTACGATAACCGCAGACTCTTCGATTAATTGCTGCGCCGGTGTATCCCATACAATATGAAGGTTCGGGATATCTTCATTATCTAGATCAATATTGGCGATGCGTTTAGCTGCGCTTTTAATCTCTTCTAGCCAGCGTCCTCCCCATTTGGGCTTGATATATACGGTTACATCTGGGTTTTGTTTGGCAAATAAAACCATATTGCCATGTACTTGATCAAAATAATTTACAAACCCATCATTTCGATCGTTTGAGAAATAGCCTTTATGATCTTTTAGTGAGAGAAGACCAATTGCATGATGCGATGAAAAAAGGGTGACTTGTCTTTTTGGAGATGCACATTGATTATTTTGCACTTTGTTGATTAGGGCATCCATACGGCAGGCACCAACAATACGTGTAATTTCTTCATCACAAATATGCGCACCCATGAGCACTTTTTTTACAAGGCCATTATATAAGAAGAGACGTTGTCCTTCGAATTTCAAATGCATGTCTGAATAACGTTTGATCATATGCTCATGTACGACAGGGTCTTGCATATTTTCTTTGTGAAGCGCAAAGAAAGGAATATGAGTTTTGGTGCACGCAATTTGCCAATCAAGGTCAAGAAGATAGAAAAAGCTACAACTCATCATGCCATCAACTTTTAAAAGACGCATAGCTTTGGGTAAAAAACGTTCCAGATATTTTTGTAATCTTTCTCGGCCTTCTTTGATTTGTGGGATTTCACCTTCTCTGAATACACGTGATGTTTCTATGGCATCCAAACCCTCTAAAAGTTTGGCTTGATCTCTGATGAAAATACTATTGATGAGTGCTTGGACATCGTGCGGTAATACCCATATTTCCATGTCTGGATGTTCGGATAAACATTCTTGATCAGGTACATAGCGCGGTGAGTGAACGGCGAGCACTTTTATTTTAGCGTCTTTTTTTGCGGGTCTATCTTGAAATCTTTTAACGCGGAGTTTGAGGTAAAGTAGCAAAAAAGGCATAAACCATGAGCGATGAGAGACAGCTCTCCATATGGCTCTGAGTGGAAACCAGAGAAACTTAAACTTTTGTAGCGTCTTAATAATTGTCATGTTCTATCATTGAATCTTGGAAGATTATCTTTTACACATTTTATAGCCCTGAAAAAAGGAAAAGTCTGTATTTATGAACAAAAAACGAATCCTTATTGCACTCTATTATGATTATCATTTATTTGGATATTTTCTTCATTTAATTCCAATATTGATACAGCAAGGCTTCCGGGTTGATATGATCACGTGTTGCCCAGATGTGCATACGAAGTACCAATCTTTGGCTAATTCAACTTGTTTTAATATTTATTATAAACCGCTTTTAAGACCTCTTATTCGTCTAATTGAGCATCCTATATTTCGTCCCCTAATATGGATATATGGCTGGTTGTGGAGTGGGTTTACTGTGCGTGGATATGATGCCGTCATAGTACCTAGAGACGGCAGGCCTTTTCAACATATGGTGAGTGCATGGAAGCCCTCGTTGGTTTGTCAGCCTGGTCTGGGTAATGATGAAAAAAGATATCTTATTCATAAATATAAGGAGACTATTCCATTTCCGGTTCCAAGAATAAATACACTTAGGCCGTGGACGGACCGTATATTTGGCGGTTCATATCACAGAGTTGTACGTGGGCCAGAAAATCTAAAATATTATACAGTTACTGGAGAAGATTTTAAGGAATATTATTCGCGTTTAGGTATCCCTGAGCAGAATATCTTTATAACTGGCAATCCTAATTATGAACATCTAATACACTCTGCTTTGCAAGCGCCATTAGGGCATGACGATTTGATGGAGTTTGGAATAGAGATTAATAAAAATGATAAGGCATTTGTATTCTTTTCATCGCACCTATCTTTTTCTGAGCAGCAGTTGGCGACCTTAAAAACTTATATTGAATCGTTAGAAAAATATTATGGTGATTTATCATTTATTCTTAAAATTCATCCGCGCATGACTGTAGAAGCAAAAAATGAACTCATAACATGGGCGCAGACTTTTTCGCGTGCCAATATTCATATTTTAAGTGAATTAAAGGGCGATGAAAACAACATGAAGTTGATTCAATTTTGTGAAGCGACATGTGTGGAATCGAGTAACGTTGGCGTATTGGCAGCATGGCTTGAAAAACCACTTTTGGTCATAGATTTAGATCAAAAAGGATACGATGTAGATAATCTATTTTGTTTATTTGATGGAGTACTTGATATCCGTAATCTTGATGAAATAGAAGAAAGACTTAGCCGCGCAAAAATGCCGCAAGTAATAGAGGCTCAAAATAATATGGTGAATCATATCTCTAAAAAGCTTGAATCACCTAATCAAAAAATTGTAGATGTTTTAAATAGTATTTTAGATCCCTAACACAAGGATACCTTAGACACATGAGCTTAGCTTATTCACGTGAAAACCCTAGTCCTGAATATTTAAGGTTGGCAGCGCTTTATAAAGACCACCATAACTCATCTGATAACGAGAATTGGGCAAAGGATGTATATCCAGGTAAAAGTTTATGGCCGCATATTGGTTTTATTAAAGCGGCTATTGAACGCCATGGTGCTAAAACGTTGCTAGATTATGGTGCGGGTAAGGGTATGCAATATACCAATATGCGTGTGAAAGTAGCTAAGGGTAAAATGTATCCAAGTGTTTCAGTGTATTGGGGCATAAAAGAGACATGTTATGATGCAGGTTACCAGCCATTTAATAAATGGCCCGAAGGTAAATTTGATGGAGTGATTTCAACGGATGTTCTAGAGCATTGCTCACAGGATGATATTGAATGGATTATCTCTGAAATGTTTGAAAAAGCAGAGAAGTTTGTTTTTGCAAATATAGCATGCTATCCGGCAAAAACCATTTTACCAAATGGTGAAAATGCACATGCCACAATTCAACCTCCAGAATGGTGGCAGGATGTAATTGAAAAAGTATCAAAGAAATATCCGAATGTAGCGTATTACTTCATTGCAACGACAAAAAAGAATGAGCAATCAACGCTCATATCAAATCAAGAAGCGTTTGATGACGTTCCAGCTGTTGGTGCCTTACCGGGTAATATTTTTAAAGCTTATGCGCAGCTGATACAGCAGAGACTAGGCCTATAACTTTTGAAAAACTGCGGTTACGAATTCAAAATATTCGTCTTGGTTGCGATAGGTACGGCCAACAGTTTCCAGATATATTGTTTTTAGGCCAGCATTTTGTGCTAGTGCGCTATATTCTTCAGGCGACAAAAAGGCAAAGCTATTTTCATAGCGATAAAAAGCACTACCTTCACGAAGGATTCCATTGAGCGTAGACGCATCTGTTAGTTTCGCTGGTGCATGATCTATAAAGGCCTTTGAGTTTTTAGACGGATGATAACTAAAGAAAAGGCCGTCTTTTTTTAGAAGCCTACTGATTTCATTCATGTACTGTTCTTTGTCTTGAAGATCTAAACAGTGTGATGAAAACACATCAATAATGGCATCAAACTCTTGATCGTCACTAGGAATGTCAGTCATAGAAGCGCAAAGATATTGTGCTTCCAAACCCATTGACTTTAATCGCTCTTCACAGAGTTTTAATCCTTGTTCCGAGATATCTAAACCCGTTGTGTTGAAGCCTTCATAAGCAATCATCCAGAGATTAGCGCCACTACCACAGCCGGTTTCAAGAATATTAATTTTTGAGCGTTCCTCTCTAGGTTTGGAGAAAAAATGACGACCCATAAAACGGCATAATTCTTCGTTTGGATAATTCCTTTGGGCTTTTAATCCTTGTTTTTCATAGTCTTTTTCGTGAAAAAGCTGTGTTTGTTTAATATGTTCTTTCATGGGCTCTTCGCTTTTTATAATTTGAAGTAGGTCAGGAGGTTCTTTTCTGTTTGCTCAATTTTACTTTTCAAAGATTGTTCAGAGAAATATCGCTCAGTCACATAAGATGTTTTTTCATTTCCGCGGGCAAAGCCTTCTTTAAAAAAGCTGATGCTTTTTTGTTTTCTATCGGGAATGAAACCCATAGAAGGCTGGTCAAAAATTTGACCGAGCTCATAGTGCTCAATTTTATGTTCATTTAAAAAACGAAGGGCTTCCATCTTTAGAATATGTGAGATGTAATCTTGATGATAATCTGGATCAATCGAAACGGAACTATCATAAGCTGCGTTTTTAAAAGTTGCGATGACTAGAACACCAACGACTTTTGATGTCTCTTTCTCACGTGCGACAATAAATGCAGCCTCATTATTACGGGCAAGATCTGCCATTTTTGTATAGCTTTCTCGTGAACGAAATTGTCCGCCAGCATCTTTGACATGCAGTTTGAAATAGATATCCTCAATCTCATCGGTGACTGCTAAGCCTGTATAGCTTTGCGCTTCATATTTCTTAGAAAACTTTCTAATATTTCGCCGGTAACTTGCGCGTATCCGTGCAGGCGATTCATCATCCACATGAACCAAATGGCTTTTGAATGAAGCATCAATATAGTGATGAGCATTGGTCACATTGTGTACAGATTGTTTATGTAGGCCATGGCTTAATTTTGGACTGTTTAACCCAAAAATTGAGCGTTCTATGTCATGATCACTGCAAAGTTTTTCTATATAAGAAAAAGTAAAATCTTCTAAGTCTTTGATGTCCTTTTGATATTCATCAATGAAGCAGGGCCATGGTGTTGGAGACCCATTATAGCTTAATTCTAGATAACCCGCTGACGACTTGATGGCTAGTAAAGGGGCTAATCCTATGATCTGATCATCTTTTTTAATGAAGAATGATAATTCATTTAGCTGCTTATCTTCAGCAACGCAGCGATGAAACTCAGCTAGATGGTGGGTGTGTCTGTACCATGCATGAGATGAATTGAGGACGACCTCCATCCACATGGCAGCAGCATCCTGAACGGAAGATACAGCAACTACAGACAATGCCTTTTCCTCGGTATTCAGAGGTATTGCGTTCATTTTACGCTGCTTCTAATGCTTTTGCTGGACGTTCATTTGGGTTTACATCTATCCCTTTAATATCAACCCAGATTTCTCTAAGGAGTGGGTTCATGAAATGTGAACCATTACCGCGTCCGTAAAGCTTCAAATTAGAAAATGAATCTTTAGCAAGTTGGATTTGTTCTGACTGTGCTTTTTTAAAGTTTAGCGTTGGTATAGGGCGTGCACCAGGTGCAGCGTAGCAATAACGATCAATTATGTTCGTGTCTTGTGAAACAAGGCCCATTTTTACAGCTTCAGCAAAAAGGCTATCCCATAAATCATCTATATTTTCTGGAATGTCCTGAGGCTGCTTTAGAACCTCAACCGTCATGTGGTGCGGCGCTTTACCGATAGGACCAGTTGTCAGATTTGGGTAGAGCGTTACACGGAACGTATCCATGTCCTTATCATAGTTGAAAATCCAGTGATCGTCCTTAAGTAGCTCTTTATCAAAAATGAAATTATACACTAGAGACTGGAGCACAGTTGGGCGCTCTGCCTTAGGTAAAGGCAAATTCGCAGCTTGCAAGAATGATATAGCTGGGATTGTCCATATAAGCTGATCACACTGAATAGTTGTTCCATCCTCAAGAACGACGCCCGAAATTTCTCCGTTATTATGGGTGACTGTTTTAACAGCGTGATTAGGCATCATCTTAACGCCCATTTTTCTTACTTTTTCTTCTAATAAGGCAGGCCAAACGCCAACACCGCCTTTTTTAGAAAAGTACTTTTTAATTTGTGAATTGCCTTCTTTGAAATGAGTCCATGCAATACGATCATCAAAAAATGGAATTTGTTTGAGACGATTTGTCATCTCTGTATCGAATAGAATAATTCTCGAAAGTGGAAGAAAATCCTTATACATTTTGGGATGTAAATCTTTGAAATCGCCTTGATAGAATTTCTCAATTATTGGCCTGATTAGATGGTCTGCAAAAGTTTTTCCATATGTGGCATTCAGCATCTCTTCTAGGTTTTTTGGCTCAGTTTCAGGGGCTTTTAGCGCCATGAATTCAGCTAAGCCTTTTTGATATATATCTGCTGGTAGCTTGCGGGCATCTGGGCAAACAGTGTTATCAGTGTGTTCTCCGAGGAAGTAGACAGTCTCTTTCAGAGATTCTTCAATGATTTCCCATTCATCCTTCTTGAAGTCTTCAAATAAGATTGAATCTAGCTCTGGAACGCCTGTATCCAGGACAGTGTGTGAACCATGATCAAAAACGTAACCATCTTTACTTCTTGTTGATGTATATAGCCCGCCAAATTCATTACTTTTTTCTATAATAGTAATATTGTTATTTGGGTCTTCTGCTAAAAAACGGGCTGAAGCCAATCCACTCATTCCACCGCCCACAATCACTATATTCTGACTCATATTGTTCTCACTAAATTAGGTTGTATAGCTTATCTACGAGATATCTCGTAAAAAATCAATGTTTCACAATAAGTAACTTTTGTTTTTCCAAATTGATTACAATCAATTTTAGCTTATGTATCCTAAGGCTTTCTGATATCTATGTAAGTATGAAGAATACACAAAAAGCGTGGTTGTTTTATGTTGCTAGTGCCCCTCAATTTGGTGGTGGTCATGTTATGCGGAGTTTAGAACTGGCAAAAACTATGCAAGCCAACGGCAAAGACATAGATTTCTTGCTAGACCAACATGCAGCTCATTGGTTTCCTGTATTGTCTGAGCATGGCTTTGAATATTTTGATGACGTTAATTCTGTGACAGGTGAGTATGAAGGGCTTTGGCTTGATCATTATCACCCAGATTATATGTTTTTAAATCGCTGTTCTTATCCGGTTGCTGGTTTAATTGATACCGTAAATAAATCAGGGTTTCCAAAACATAGTATTGCATATAGCGCTCATGTCGGAGCTAATGTTTCTGGTTTTGAATACGCGCTATTAAATCCAGAATTTGCAAAAATTGAAAGAAGTCCGTCTCCTGTTTTGAGCCGAATAACTTTATGTTTTGGTCAAAAGGACAGCAAAGGGGCGACGACTAAAATATTAAGCATATTAGAATCAACAGAAGTGCCATTAAAGCTGAATGTTGTTTGCGGAGCGCAAAACGAAGCATATGCAGCGATTAAAGAATATGTAGATCGCACGCGTCATGATGCACAGTTTTATCATGCGCCTTCGAACTTGATTGAGATTATGGCTCAAACTGATTTGTTTATTGGCTCTGGCGGAGTCAGTGTTTTGGAAAGCTGTGCGGCCGGAATTCCTTATTTGGCGATTATTACGGCTGAAAATCAAAGCGCTCAAGTCGAAGAATTGAGCGCGTTAGGGGTTATTATCAATGCTGGGAAAATTGAGCATATTATTGATACAGAGTTTTTAAATTTAATAGATACCCTCACGCCAATGGCCCTAAATCAACTTTCTAACTGTTCAAGAAAGCTGATAGATGGTAATGGTGCTCAGCGCATAGCAAATGAAATAACGACTTGGGCAAAGAACGCAAATGGTTAAGCCTTTTCAATTTGGTACAAAAAAAATAGGGCCTGGAAACCCAGCATATATAATCGCTGAGATTGGGGTAAATCATGAGGGGAGTGTTGAAGATTGCGCCCGCATGATAAAAGCTGCAGCCGATGCCGGCGCGGATGCTATTAAGTTGCAGACATGTGATCCTGAAGAAAATTATGTCCCAGGAACCGAAAGTTATGAACTGTTTAAAACGTGTGAGCTGAGTAAATCAGAAACAGCGCAAATGTTTCAATATGCCCGGGACTTGAAGATTGATCCTTTTACGACTTCACCGGATCCTATTACTCTTGAATGGGTTAATAAATTAAATCCAGCAGGACATAAAATTTCATCTGGCATGATGACAAATCCAGTGATCATTAAAAAAACGGCCCAAACAGGCAAGCCAGTTCTCATGTCGACTGGAATGGCCAATGAAGAACAAATTGATGAAGCTGTGTCATGGGTAAAAGATTATGGTGATATGAAACAGCTTGGTCTTTTTCAATGTACATCTATCTATCCTGCACCCTATGAAACATTAAATTTAAGCACGATAAGAGCTATGCAAGAACGTTATAATGTGCCAGTAGGGTTCTCTGATCATACTGAAGGTACAGATATTGCGGCAGCAGCTGTGTTTGCAGGCGCACACATCATTGAAAAACATTTTACCCTTGATAAAACACGGCCTAGTTTTGATCATAAGTTGTCATTAGAGCCAACCGAGATGGCACTTTTAGTTAAAAAAGTCCGTGAAGCCGAAATTATTTTAGGTCAAGCGACAAAGAGTGTTGAAGGTAATCTAGCGAATAATGCCGTTAAATATTTACGTACTTTAGTCGCGCGCCGTGATATTCAAGCGGACGAAATTTTAGATGAAAATAATGTAGCACTTAAACGGGCTTTACCCGATAAGCGTGGAATGGAAGCTAAACAATACGATTTTGTTTTAGGGCAAAGAACGAGAAAAGCGCTGACAAAGAATGAGCCCATAACTGAGCAGGATATATATAAATTATGAGCATTAAGAAATTTTCTTTAATGATGACCTCCGTAGGAGGAGAAATGTCTGCGCAAACTATGACGTTTGCTCAAAAAAGTCAGCGTCACGACGTACGTGTGGTTGGTGTAGATGCCAGTGAAAAAGCCACTGGAAAATATTTTGCTGATGCATTTTACACCGTGCCATTTGCAGATGATCCTTCTTATATTTCATCAGTATTAAATATTGTTTCGAATGAAGCTGTGCAGCTGATTTTGCCTGGTTCGGATGAAGAGGCTCTCATGCTGGCAAAACATAGAGAACTTTTTGAAAAGCAGGGGTGTCAAGTTGCTTGTCCTGACTATCAAACACTAGAGATTCTGGCTAATAAGGCTGAAACCTATAGAGCTATATCAAAGATTGAAGGTTTAAATGTTCCTGTATGGAAAGAAGTCTCTGATCAAAACGAATTGTTAGACGCTCTTGATGAAGTATATGTGCAATGTCCACATGGTATAGTTTTAAAGCCATCTGTCGCTAGGGGGGGGCGTGATATCCTTATCATCAGTGATCAATATCAGGAAGTTGAAACAGTTCCAAATGCACGTGAACTTCGTATGGGGTTAAACACTTATAAAAAAGATTTCACGAATTTTTATGAGGGAAAGTTTCCTGTAGTGGTTATGCAGCGCCTAGCAGAGCCCGTTCATGATATCGATATGGTTTCTCATGATGGACGAGTTATTCAAGTAATCCCCAGACGCAGAGTGCATTCAGCGGCACCAAATGAGGGGCATATCCTTTTAAATGACCCGCAGCTTATTAAAATGGCTGAAATTGTAATTAAGAAATTTAATTTATCATGGTTACAAGATATTGATGCCATGTATGACGTCGATGGCACGGCATATATACTGGAAATAAATCCTCGGCCAAGCGGTAGTTTTTCTATTTCAATAGCAGCAGGTATCCCGCTCTTAGATGATATTATTAGCCTTGCAAAAGGAGAAGAAACTTCGCAGCGAATAAGTCCGGAAGAAAAGCACGTTATCCCTTATAAGATGTTGAAGGCGGTATAGCGAATGTCTGTGAAAATTGCAGTTTTAGAAACTATCCATGATGCAGGTTTAGAGGTTCTGGCTCTGACATCAAATGTTGAGCATTTTGAAGGTTTATCTAGAGCTGAATTACTATCTGTTATTCATGATTATGATGTCATTATTCTAAAGAGCAATATTCAAGTAGACCGCGAGTTTTTGGAGCGCGCTCAAGCACTGAAAATCGTTGCACGTGCAGGGGTAGGGGTCGATAATATTGATTGCGACCTTCTGGAAGAAAAAGGCATTAAGTTAATTACAACGCCGACTGGTAATACAATCTCAACAGCGGAGTTTACTATTGGTTTGATTATGAACCTTATTCGCCGAATGCCAGAGATAAATACAGCGGTTCAGAATAATGATTTTCGAAGACACCTTTATGAAGGGCGTGAGCTTTCTCAATTGAGTATAGGAATTGTTGGCTTAGGTAATACTGGTATGGCTGTTGCTAGAAGGTTGTCGCCATTTGGTTGTAAATTATATGGTTGTGATCGAACTATGCGCCGTGAAACCATATTTGCGGATCTCGGCGGGAAGATGGTTGAAACAATAGATGAAATGCTTGAGCATATTGACGTTCTGACATTGCATGTTCCTAGTACGGATAAAACAAGCAATATGGTTAATGAATCTGTTTTTAATCGAATGAAAAAAGGTTCTTTTTTAATTAATACTGCACGCGGCGATATTGTGAATAAAAAGGACCTCATCGAGGCGCTTGATAATGGGGTTATAGCATCTGCGGCCCTTGATGTTATTCATCCGGAACCGCCATATAATGCCGCGCCAGAGCAACATGATTTTTCTCATGCTTTGATTAATCACCCACGAATTCTTTTTACGCCACATATCGCGGCATCAACAAATGATGCTCAAAAACGTATGAGTCTTCAAATCGCTGAAGAAATAAAGGCTTTTTTCAGTGACTAAATACGTAATCTTTGTAATTGCTCAACCGGGGCAAGCTGCATATCTTGCACCTTTATGGAAGGATTGGATTAACAAAGGCTATAAAGAGTGGTGTATATATTCTGCAAATAAGGCTCTGTCTGAAAAACTTAAAACGACTTTGCAAAGCTTTTTACTGCCTTTTTGGGAAGAGCAATCAGATATAGAACATGTTTTTCGTCATTATCCGCCTAAGCTCATCATTAATTCGGCATGCCGCTTACAACCTATTTTGGATATATCTACATTTGCGAAGAAATATCAAATTCCCCATATTCAGGTTATAGATTCATGGAATGATTACGCCTCCCGTATATTTGAGTCTAACCCAAAAGGCTCTCTTCCTGACGCGGTAACTGTTATTGATGAATGGGCAAAAGACAAGGCTGTTGCAGAAGGCCTTCCCGAAAACATTATCCATTGTACTGGGCATCCAGCATGGGAAGAACGTATCAAGATAAAGACATCTCCTCAATCAAGATCTCGAGTGGTTTTTGCTTCGCAACCTTTATCTGAAATTCCTTCTATGAAAGGTCTTGGATTTGATGAAGTGAGCGTTTGGAATTTTCTAAAGGACTTTCAAAAACAAAATCCTGATTTAATAGAAGAGCTGGTTTATAAGCCGCATCCTTCACAAAAAAAACTACCAAATAATATGAGTGGCTCTATCCGGTTTCCATTTACGGATGAAGATACACTCAATAGTTGCGGTACGATGGTTTCCATGTTTTCTGCTATCATGGTTGAGGGACTATTTGCAGGCCAGCACGTTATTGGACTCCAGCCTAATTTACTCCAAACAAATTTATGCCCATTGACCAGCCGTGCTTTAGTCCCGCTCGTTACAAGTTATTCAGTTCCGGAATTCAAGCAGGCTCTACAAGCCGAGACGTTAACTGATGACAAGTTAGGCCAATTAATGCAGGCCGTAGAAGGCAGTATAGATAAATTAAAGGTTGTTATTAACCAGTTTCTTGTCTAGTAGTTATGTGTATTGCTTTGATTTATATAGGGGTGAATCTATGAAAAAACTTCGTGCAACTCTTAGTCAGATTAAACATTACCCAAATTATCCGGGCCTTGTTATTCCTGACACTTTACCTTGGCTTCATTTCTATGAAAAAGTTTCATCTAAACTCAATCAAGGTGAATATAAACATAGAAAAGACCTATTAAATAAAATTCCAAAAACAACACCTGAATACGAAATTGAAGATCAGCTTGGCTATCTCATAGCAGATATGAGCAAAAATGAATTGGTTATGAATGCGATTGCAAACGCCAAGCAGCAGGCCAATCAAATTGATTGGGAAGAAAAAGAAAAAACTTCGAAGAAAGCTTTTCTTCTGAATCATAAACTGGATCTCACATCTCCTGAAAATGAAGCAATCTTAAAGCTGGTATTAAGCCCGGAAATTTTAAGGCCAATTTCAGATTATTTAGGGTCCTTCCCAATATTAAGTTCTGCTGCTCTTTGGTATTCACCTAACAAAGATGCACGTGCAAAAGGAAGTCAGCTTTATCACTTGGATGGAGAGGATATTAAGCAGATAAAATGTTTCCTCCCTGTCGATGAAATAACGAGTGAGACAGGACCTTTAACAATCTTACCAGCTGATGTGAGTGATAACGTATATAATACACTTCATCAGAAAAATGAAATTCAGCGCAGAAACACAAAACTTGAAGATGATATTGTTTATCAATATGCTCAAGAGGATCAAGCAAAGCAGGTGGTTGGTAAGCCAGGAACAGTTGCGTTTATTGATACATGCCGTTGTTATCATTACGGAAGTAGAACAGCTCAAAAACCAAGACTTTTATTACATCTACATTTCTATAGTGCCTTTTCAAAAATGATGCCTTTATGGGGCCGCGAGGAACGCGCGGTTCAAGCGCCAGTTGCTAATGACTTTACAGGCGCTCTCTTTAATAAATCACATTTGGCTTTTCCAAACGCCCGCATGGCCAAAAATAATAAATAGGGAATACTATGTTTGATGAAAAATGCTTTATAATCGCGGAAGTCGCGCAGGCTCATGATGCGAGTTTTATGCTGGCAAAATCGCATATCAATGTTGCTGCTGATGCGGGTTGTGACGCGGTGAAGTTTCAAATTCATCTTCCCAAGTATGAAAGTACACCAGACGAAAAATTTCGTGTGCCCATAGATGGTTATAAAACGCGCTCTGAATATTGGGAGCGCACATGCTTTGAACCAGAGCAATGGAAGGAATTAGCCGACTATGCTGCGTCAAAAGGCCTTGTTTTTATGGCGTCGGCCTTTTCATTGCAGGCTATAGATATGCTTGAAGAAATTGGTGTTCCGGTTTGGAAAATCTCTTCAGGCGAGACCTCGAATGTGCCGATGCTTCACAAAGTCGGAAAAACAGGACTGCCCGTTATTATATCTACAGGCATGAGTCCAATGAAGGAAATAGAAGATGCGGTTAATATTCTAAAATCATATGACATTGATGTTGCCATTACGCAATGTACGACACAGTATCCAACGCCACCTTCGCAAGTTGGTCTGAATGTTATGAATGAATATAAGGAGCGCTTCGGTACATATGTAGGTTTATCCGATCACTCAGGAACAATTTATCCTGCAATCGCTGCGGCATGGGAAGGGGCCTCTGTGATAGAGGTTCATATATGTATGAGCTACCAAATGCCGGGCCCTGATATGCCGGCTTCCCTTGATCCAGAGGATTTAAAACGTATGGTCGAGGGGGTGCGTTTTGCTGAAGAGATGCGTGCCAACCCGCTTGATAAGGATGAAAAAGCTAAAGAATTTGTTGATTTTAGAAAGCTATTCTTCCAGTCTATCTATGTGAAAAAAGATATAAAGGCGGGCGAAACCTTTAGTGAGGAAAACTTAGAGATTCGTAAACCATGTAATGGCATTCCTGCATCGCAGTGGGATGATGTTGTTGGATTAAAAGCAGCAAACGACATAGAATCCCAAACTTTTTTAAAAGAAGAACATATTAGAAAAGATGTTTCATAATCTAAACATTAGTCAATCATTAGAACGGCGTTATGTTTTAGCCGTTGGATTGATTGCTTTTGTTTTAATAGCTAGCTTCTTTGTTTTTAATCAGCATGTTGCGCGCGGCGCAGATGACTCAAAAGTCATTAATATGAGTGGTAAGCAGCGTATGCTCTCGCAGCGTATAGCCTTACTTTCACATATGATTGCCTATCACAATATCACAGATGAAGCGAGGCAAGATTATATTTCTAAGCTCTCTAGTGCTTTAGAGACTCTTAAACAAAACCATAAATATTTAAGCGGTGAAGAGACTTTGAATGGTTTTAATATTCAAATTAGCGAAGAAACAAAACGGCTTATATTTGCACCAGAAGGCTTAAATGAAAATCTGGATAAATTTTTTAACCTTGCCTTGCAAATAAAGGAAACCTTTAAAATCTCAGGAGTAGATGTTTCTAAAGGATCAAAAGAGGTTGATCAACTAGTCGCACTGGCGCTTGATAAAGTATTGTTTCAATTAGATCAGGTGGTTACTCAATATGAAAAAGAGGCATTGGGACGAGTCCAGCAAAGTAAGGATTTGCACGTTATATTATTCATTATTGGTTTAGTCATATTAACGCTTGAAATCACATTTATTTTTGAGCCTATGACATACTTAATTGCTAAATCTATGAAGGAAATAGAAGACAAAAACTTTAAGCTAAAGATAAGCAATCAAGAACTTGATGATTTTGCCTATATTGCATCACATGATTTAAAGGAACCACTTCGCGGACTGGCAAATAATGCGTCTTTTTTACAAGAAGATTATGGAGAGCAGCTGGATCAAGGGGCACAAAAACGTTTAAATCGTATGATACATCTATGTGCGCGGATGGAAAAATTGATTGATGATCTGTTGTATTTTTCAAGATTAGGCCGTCATGAATTAGCTATAAGGGAAACAGATCTCAATGAAGTTATAAAAGACATCATATCATTGATGGAAAATACAATTGAGGAAGAAAATGTACAAATTCACATCCCTCAAAAACTACCTACGATTATATGCGATAAAACGAAAATCACTGAGCTTTATAGAAATTTAATTACGAATGCTATTAAGTATAATGATAAGGACACTAAAATTATTGAAATTGGCTTTTCTATTCAAGAGGATAAAACTTTGTTATTTTACGTTAAAGATAATGGCATTGGGATTGATCCTGTTTTCTATGAAAGCGTATTCCGCATTTTTAAGAGATTAAATGAAGAAGATGAAAAAATAAGAGGCTCTGGCGTGGGGTTAACTTTTGTAAAGAAGATTGTAGAGCGTCATAATGGACGTATATGGGTAGACTCAAATCTAGGTGAATATACAACTTTTTATTTTACATTGAATATGGATCAGCAAAATGTCTAAGACCCCCCCCATGATTTTATTAGTTGAGGATAACGAAGATGATTTTGAAGCGACTCAGAGAAGTTTAGAAAAAAATCACTTTATAAATCCGGTTCATTGGTGCCAGTCAGGTCAAGAGGCTTTAGACTATCTATTTGAAAACAATAACAAGCAGATGCCTGATTTAGTTTTATTGGATTTAAATATGCCAGGTATTGATGGCCGGCAAGTGTTACAGCGTATTAAAGACAATGATAAAACTAAAAAAATTCCAGTCATTATCCTGACAACATCCGGGGATCCGATTGATATTGAAATGTGTTATAGACTGGGTGCAAGCACCTATATTCAAAAACCAGTAAACTTTGAAAGCTTAACAGAGGCGGTTAAAACTATAAAAGATTATTGGTTTGGTGTGGCTATTCTTCCTAAAAAATGATTCATAAATGATGAAAACTGATTATAAAATTTTAGTTTATAGCGACAATATTGATGATGTACGTTTGTGTCAAAGCTATCTAAAGTCTTCATCTACACATGAGTATTTTCTGATTTTTCAGGATAGCCAGAATGATTTTTTCACAGATATTGAGCAAGGTTCATATGACTGTATCCTTGTCTCATATTCTACGCAGCAGCAAAGCGATCATGATTTTTTCAAAAAACTATTTCATCTAAGGCCTGATTTGCCCGTCATTATCCTTTGTGACCATGACAATACCGATATGGCTATCTATCAATTCAAAAATGGTGTGAGTGATTTTGTAGAAACGAATACAGCTACACCCGAAATACTGAAATATACGATTGAAAAAGCGGTACGTACTCATGAACATATGGCCGCGGAGCAGTTTGAAAATGAACGTCTATTAGTGCTGGTCATTGATGATAATGAAGATGACCGTGAGGTCTGCATGCGCGCCTTGCGTAAGAATAAAGACACTGAATATGATTTCGTTGAATTATCCTCTAGTCAACATGTTGTAGAGACTATTAAGGAGCATGAGTTTCATTGCATTCTATTAGATTATTCATTACCGGGTGCAGATGGTATTACGGTTCTTCAAACCATAAAGCAACATAACCCGTTTCTTCCGGTCATTATCATGACAGGTCAAGGGAGCGAGGAAATTGCCGTCAGCTCCATTAAGAATGGGGCGGATAATTATATGGTTAAATCCCAGTTATCTCCTGAAAATGCAAAAAGCGTAGTTTCGAGAGCTGTTCAATATCAAAAATTAAATAAATTGCTGATTGAAAAAGAAAAAGCTCTGAAAAAGATTCATATTGAAAAGTTTCAAGAGGAAGAGGTTCTGAATCAAATTCATCTTATTGTATCTGACGCACATAGACCGTTCGAAAAGCGTATGAAAGATATTCTTAAACTTGGAACACAATATTTTGGTCTAGAGCTCGGCATTATAAGTGAGATTAATTTTGATGATTATCATGTGAAATTTGCGTCTGATTACACACATATAAAACAAGATCAGCTCTTTTCACTCGGGAATACTTACTGTTCTTTTACCTTTAAGTCTGATACCCCACAGGCATGGCATAATGCAGGGATGAGTGAAATTAAAACTCATCCATGTTATGAGCATTTTGGCTTAAATGCTTACATAGGAACGAAAATTTTTGTTAATAATCGGCCATATGGTACGGTAAATTTTTCTTCAAAAGATGCGCGAGTTCAACCATTTTCTGAACGTGAAAAGGCTTTCATAAACTTAATCTCTCAATATCTTGGTCATGAAATTTACCGCAATATAACCAAGAATGAGAGGGAGCATTTAATTGACGATCTAAGGGGGGTGAATGCAGAGTTGGAGCAATTTGCGTACCAAACAGCGCATGATTTAAAGGCGCCTATATTATCGGCCATCCAAAATCTAGAGAACATGCAAACGCAGCTTAAAGCAGAAGATGTTGCAGGGGCACAAAATACATATAGCAACGTGAAAAAATCACTCTCACAAATGGATGCGCTGATTGCTGATATTCTATCACTCACATTTGTTAGTAAGATTAAGGAAGCGCCACAAAATCTGGATCTACAATCCCTAATTGATCAAAGCTTTGAAAAATTAGGACATATACATGTTGAGAAGAATATTAAAGTTGTAACGGATATGGGGTGCCGGCAAGTTAAATCTCACAAAATACGTATGCAGCTCATCATTGATAACTTAATTTCAAATGCTGTTAAATATTACGATCCTGCTGAAGCTGAGCCATATATCAAAGTTTCTAGCTCTCAAAAGAATAATAGTTTTTATTTATCTGTCGAGGATAATGGGTTAGGGATTGAGCCGCAGGATGAAGCACAGCTTTTTGAAATGTTTCAACGTTTTCATAAGGCTGCGTCTTTTGGTTCTGGGCTTGGATTATATATGGTTAAAAAAAGCGCAGATATATTAGGAGGGCATATCGAATATAATCGCCCTGCATCTGGTAAAGGTGTGTGTTTCACACTAAGCCTGCCTGTTTTTTCTTCGAATAATTAAATTATATCAATCTATTAGCCGAATATTTTAATAACATGTTCCATATGGCTGCGGACATACCTAGTGTTAATTTTATCAGGATTTGCTGTAATTTAACCTCTTAAGTCATTGTAAATAAATATGAATTATAGTTTTCGATAGGATATTGGACATAAATTGCGTTATATCCATCACTATAAACCGGCCCTCATATAAACTATATGCTGATGTAAATTTAAAAATATCTCACTACTTTTACTATAAATACGAAACGAATTGAACTGGCCAATAATCTTTATTGAGCTTAGTTTTTGTCGATATACAGTGTAAAACAGTATATAAATATTGATAGCAATAAAATCAGTTCCGCTACGCGAAAAAAATAATTTTTAAGAGGGGCTTATTGTGAAGATGATTGAGAAATTTTGGTTGTTTGTTTCGATCCAAATAGCACCGCCGTGGTTTTCAATAATCTTTTTTGCAAGAGTTAAGCCAATCCCCATACCCGTATGCCCATCTTGAGGATCAAGCCGTTTGAAAAATGAAAATACATTTTCATACTGGTTTTCTGGTATACCTTCGCCGTTATCTTGAACTTTAAAGTGCCATTGACCTGAACACTCTTCAGCAGAGATATGTATTTTGAGTGGATTATTGCCGCGGTAGTGCAAAATAGAATTATGAATGAGGTAAGAAAATAGCTGATAAAATTGGCCCTTATGCCCCTTGATTGTATTGGGGATATTCTCATAGCCAATCTCAGCCCCGATCTTATTGAGCTCTTCCTCAAAAATTTCTGCGGCGGAGTGGATTGTTTCTAAGCACTGAAAATCATCATGAAATTCTTCGCCTTCACTAAGATGAGAATAATCCATTAATGCTGATATCATTTTTTCAAGCTTAACAACGCTCTCTTGCATATATTCAAGATACTCGCGATCTTCTTCATCAACCTTATCATCTAATTTTTGGAACAGCATTTCACCAAAAAATTTTATATGCCTTAGTGGTGCGCTCAAATCATGCGATATAGTATATAATATCTTTTCAAGCTCTTTGGATGATGCACTCATATTTTACTCATGTGGGGGTAATAAAACGACTGCAAACCAGAAGTTCTCAATCGCCTTTGCAACTTCTTTAAACGTAGCCATATCTACGGGCTTTAGAACATAGCTATTAGCATGCAAGTCATAAGATTTAACAATATCCTGTTCGGCTTTAGAACTGGTTAAAATTGCCGTAGGAATACGCTTTAAATCTTCATCTTCTTTAATTTTTGCTAAAACTTCTGTGCCATCCATTTTAGGGATATTTAAATCGAGAAGAATAATATCTGGTGTGTTCACATTTTCAAATCCGCTGCGCTTATATAAATAATCTAGAGCTTCTTCACCATCCTGAACAACATTAAGCTTATTGTGTAGTTTGGACTCTTTAAATGCTTCTCGGGTTAATACCACATCACCAACATTATCTTCAACAAGCAGGATTTCTATTGGTCGTGACATAGCGGATTGTTTCATAATATTTATCCTTTTTTAGAACCCTGTTTTGGAATTGTGAAAAAGAAAGTAGAGCCTTTATCTAGTTCTGACTTCATCCACATTCGCCCTCCGAAACCTTCTATAATTTTACGGCAAATGGCAAGACCCATACCTGTACCACTGTATGCGTTATTTTTATGAAGCCTTTTAAAAGGCTCGAATATTTTGTTTTCGTATTTTTGTTTCATGCCTATGCCATTATCTTGGAAAGTAAATTCCCAAAAATCTTGCTGATCTTCGATACGTATATTGATCTCAGGTGCTGCGCCTTCTTTACGGTATTTAATGGCATTACCTATGAGGTTTTGGAGTACACGTATGAGCCTTACAGGATTTGTTAAAACTACAGGACAATCTTCGGGCTTATAAATTATTTTTGCACCGCTTTCATTGATTGCTTCTTGCAGGTTATCTTCGGTTAGTTTTAAAAGCTGCAAGAACTCTACTTCTTCATATGACTCTGCATCAGGGCCAACACGTGCATATTCTAGCAAATCATTTACAAGTTCTTGCATTCTTTTGGCGCCGTCATAGGCAAACTTGATATATTCTTGAGCTGTTTCATCAAGCTGATCTTCATATTTTTTTGATAACAAAGATGTGAAATTTGTAACCATCCTAAGGGGTTCTTGAAGATCGTGTGATGCTAAATATGCAAAGCGCTCAAGCTCAACATTAGAACGAATAATCTCCTGTATAACAGCGCGTGATTCAGTGATATCGCGCTGTACAAAAGTGAAATATTTCACTTTTCCTTGTGCATCTTTAATTGGGTATATGCTCATATGTGCCCAAAATGTACTGCCATCTTTATGTTGGTTTAAAAGCTCTCCTTTAAACTCGACCTCTTGGATTAAGCAATTTCTTATTTTGCTAATAATTTTTTTATCCGTTTCTTCACATTGCAAAATAAACGGTGATTTCCCTAGTAGTTCATGGGGAGCGTAGCCTGACATTTTTTCAATGCCGCCACTAGCATAAATAATCTTCATGTCGTCATCGATATCACCAGCCTCCGCAATAGCAATCATACTATCAATATTCTCTACGGATTCTTGTAGGAGTTTGAGCTGTTCATTGGCCTCTAAAATTCTTGCTTCCGCTTCTTTTCGTTCAGAAATATCTCTTAAAACACCTGCATATAATATGCGGCCATGAATTTTCACTTCAGCTACAGCCAATTCAAGAGGGAAGGTAGAGCCATCTTTTCTCCTGCCTTCAACTTCGCGTCCAGTACCTATAATTTTCTTGGTTCCGGTTCTTTGGTAATTTTTGAGATATTTATCATGCTCGGACTTATAAGGCTCCGGCATCAACATAATGATGTTTCGTCCAACAACTTCGTCATAATTATAACCAAATATCTTTGAGCAAGCAGCATTGTAACTCTCAACAATACCGTTTTTATTAATAGTGATAATGCCGTCAACTGTACTATCTACAATAGCCTGCATCTTATTTTCACTATCGGAGAGCTTAAGGGTTATTATTTCCTTCAGCTGTTCATTGGCTTGGTTTCGACGAATAAGCTGAACAAGGGTAAAGGTAATGGCCGCGGAAAATAAGCACCCCAAAAACAAGATAATCCATGGTAAGGAATTATTGATGTTGGTATGGAAATCTGAATTTGGATAAGCGATGAATTCCCACTGTCTTCCCGCGATATTCACCGTCTCAACTAATGCTAAATCCTGACGCATATTTTTAAGATTCATCCCGCCATAAATTGTAATAGGATCATTTTCTTGTGTGATATCCAGAATGAAAATACTTGTTGAGTGGAAATAGGTTCTTTTAACTGTATCAACGATCTGATCAATTAGAAGAATAACACCGACATGTCCCTCTAGGACGCTTTCTCCCTCATCTGTGGTCTTGAAAACGGGATTAAATATTACAATAGCCGCTCGTTTTTCGTCCGGTGTTCCAAATTCTATCGGTGCGGAGGCAATAGATGTACCAAGTTTCTCAGCTTGTATCATTGCTTCTTTACTCTGCGGGCTCATCAATAGATCAAACCCGAGTAATTTCTCACTTAAGCTTTTCGGTGCTGCGAAGAAAACAGGCGCATAGCGATCACGATCTTTCGCTGTGACCTCTAATCCATCCTGATTGCGCTCCAGAATCTGATAATTTGTTATACCATCTCTTCGCGCTTTTTCTTCCAACTCTGGGCGCTCGTTGCGAGTAGTATGCGGAACCCATATAGCAGCTTCTATGTTTTCATGTTTTATCAACATAGGAGCAATAAAATTTTGAAAATCATTCCTGGATACAAAATCCGAAGCATCCCAAAAAGATCTGAGGCTATTTAAAACCTCAATATGCTGTTCTATGGAACGTACAACACTTAAAATCTGAACATTATTTTCCGCTAACACATCCTGATATTTTTGATTATTTAATATACTGTTCAGTAAGCTGGATGCAGAAATACTGGCTGTCACACCAAATAAACAAACACAAATAGGAACCATGTAATTCAAAAGATTGGTTTTATGCGTTGTGGCTTCTTCGTTCTTAAATGAATAAATATTGAAGAGCAGGAAAATAAAGAAAGACACTAAAAAACCCATAAATATAACGCTCAGGATAACGCCATTAATACGGTCTCTTTCTTTTTCAATATAAGTTGCATCGCTGACATATATAAGCTCGAGATTTTTTTCGACCATAATCGTTGAAACCTCTTTAGGCATTTGAATATGGTCGCTTCTCGTTTTTGCTATTATGTTATTTTGCTTTAACTTAAAAGCACTATCATTCGTTATAAGCTGCGGGCTAAAAACATTATCAATAGGCGTGGATATATACGCGCTTAATATCCCTTCAGTGCTACCTTGATAAAGTACCGGTACTGAGAGAATAAACCGTAGTTCGTCGCCTTCTTGGGGGAGCAATTTAAAATTATAAGATGTTTTTTGAGTTATCAGCGCTTCAAACCAATTGGAATCTGCTGAAAAGTCGCCCTTAATTTTGTCATCTGTCTTATATATAACCCCTCCAGCAATATCCTGCAGCAGGAGGTGAGCTTTTTCGGTATTTATAATGTAGTTATTAAGCAGATCTAGCAAATCAGGATCATCAGCACTCGCGAGTAACGCTGAGTTTATAACTATTGGCGAAGCCGCAAGACTTTCGAGATGTTGCTGTTTATCTTTAACAAAACGTCTTAACAATTCTGCTTCTAGTTGGAGCGTGCCAATAGAATCTCTAATATGTTGCCTATCAAAGATATGGCTCAGCTGTGGCATGATAACCAATGAGGTCAATATGCTCATAAGCATAAAGAAAAAGACCATCATGATCGTTAGGGATTTTAAAAAACTCTTTTTAATCGACAATTTATTCATCCCCTAAAATTAATATTTCATCAGCATAACCAAAACGTGCCATGCAGAAATCATTGCTATTTAGTGCTTCATGGGCATTTACGTTATTCTTAGCGTCAAATTGGGTAAAAGGTTTTTTGTAAGTTTTAACAAGTCCTTGAACCTCAGACTGTAAATTCTCTAATGCTAAACGAATTGCATTCCGATCTATTTTGATATCACCGGTTAAGCCTGCTTGTTTAATTGCAGCAATTAAAACACGCGTTAAATCATACGCATGAATAAAACCAACCGCAGAATGCAAGTCTTCTGGGTTATTGATTTCGTTTCTATACTTCTTTTTTAGTCTGGAAAATACGTCTTTAGCAAAATCACTCTGTACCGAATTGGTAAAAGCAAAACACGACTGTATAAAAGAGAGATCTATATTGGTACGTTTCGTAGCATTGATCATCTCATGGAAATTGCCGCCCGTTATGCCCCAGTGGCTAATAATTTTGATTTTATCTTCAGCATCAATATCTAAAAGAGATTGTATAATAATTGCGCCTTCTATTGAGTTCGCGACGAGCAATATACAATCATGCCCATTTTCTAAGATTTCCCTAAGGATCATACGAGAGCTCTGCTCTCCCATATTCCATCCAAATCTAGTAGCGGTCGCATTTACAATGCCATAGTTAATTAATGACTTAGAAATCCCTGTAAGATTTGAATCACCCCACGGAGTGTTTTCTAAAAGCAAATGCGGTGACTTACATTTTTTATTCTTCATTGCAAAGTCAACAATGACAGGCGCAGCCCTAGCATCGTCTAAAGACAAACGAAAAATCCAGTTTTCAGAAGATGGATAACGTGAGATCGGGGCACCTGCCGCCCAAGGAACAAGTGTTAGAGCTTTGCTTTTATTTATAAAATCTCTGTTCTTAATCAGCGGAGGAGAATGTATTCCAGAGAAAATGGCGAGCGCTTTAGGATCATTGATAAATTTTTCATAGTTCATCTTACTGCGAACGACATTGCCGCGATGATTTAGATACTTGAATTCTACAGTGTAACCCGAAATAGAATTGCCGATTTCAGAGAAAGCTAATTCAATTCCCTTTTGAATAGATTCTGATGATTTTCTATGGTTCGATAGATCTGCATCTTGATATATACGAATGATTTTATCATTTGCCATCACAGGAAAAGCCATGATGCACAAACAAATAAAACAAATATATTTCATTATTGAATTCCTGTTTTTTCTAAAAAAATTAACTCTCTAATATCAAGGATATCAATACTATAACATCCTGTGTTTACATGGGACATTTTTGTTTAAGCAAACACGATTGTAACTAAGAGTTGTTAATCTGCTTTATATAATCATTTTAAATGACTACTTTGCGGCTTGTGCGTTGGGGTAAAGTAAAAACTCAAATAAAAAAATTATCATAATTATATTGATTTCGCTCACTTTTGACCTATATTTTCAGAAAATACTGAAAATTCAGAAATTAAACTAGAGATAATGGAAATGAATTTACCACCACTGATACAAACATTTGTATTACATTTTGGAGAGATGGGCTCCCGCTGGGGTATAAACCGAACAGTGGGGCAAATTTATGCTCTATTGTATCTATCAGAGCAGCCATTAAATGCAGACCAAATTGTCGAGGCACTGGGCTTTTCACGTTCCAACGTAGCTATGGGCATTAAAGAACTAACTGCAATGAAGCTTGTTAAGCTTAAACATATCCCTAATGATCGAAAAGATTACTACGGTACGCATGAAGAAATTTGGGACATTGTTCGTACTCTGATTGAGGAAAGACGCAAACGTGAAGTGGAGCCGACTTTGACTATGCTGCGCTCAATCATCATGGAGCAAGCCACAACACCAGAAGAGACTTTTGCTCAAGGCAAAATGGAAGAAATGCATGACCTCATCGAAATGCTCACAAATTGGTATCAAGAGATGCAGGAAATGGAAACGCAAAGATTAGTTAACCTATTAAAAATGGGCACAAAGATTTATGGCCTATACCAATTTAAAGACAAGCTCACTGTTATTAGTGGCGGAAAAAATAAAGAGGAGATTTGACCTTGGATCTTGACCCGTTTGTATTATCGCGCATTCAGTTTGCGGCCAATATCACATTTCATATAATGTTCCCATCCATCACAATTGCTCTTGGATGGATTTTATTGTTTTTCAAAATCTGTCATAACATGACGAAAGAT
Source organism: Micavibrio sp. TMED27 (assembly GCA_002167715.1). GTDB lineage: Bacteria > Pseudomonadota > Alphaproteobacteria > Micavibrionales > Micavibrionaceae > TMED27. The sequence continues at coordinate 17,256 of NHCG01000002.1, read as the reverse complement.
GAAGCTTGGATGCAGGCTTACTTCTTTTTTACGAAAGTCTTTGCACTCAGCTTTGCCATTGGTGTTGTAAGCGGGGTTACAATGTCTTTCCAGTTTGGGACAAACTGGCCAGGCTTCATGGAAGCTGTTGGAAATATTGCAGGGCCATTACTGGCTTATGAGGTTTTAACAGCCTTTTTCCTAGAAGCCACATTTTTGGGAATTATGCTCTTTGGTTATCGGCGCGTTCCTAGCTGGTTGCATACTTTAGCAACTGTGCTTGTGGCTGTCGGTACGACGCTCTCAGCATTTTGGATTTTAGTTTTAAATAGCTGGATGCACACCCCAGATGGATTTGAAATGATTGCAAACGAAAATGGTCTATTGCAAGCACATGTGACAAGCTGGTGGGAGGTCGTTTTTAATCCTTCGATGCCATATCGTTTAGTACATATGCTTTTAGCATCAGGCTTAACGGCCTCTTTCTTAATTGCTGGCCTTTCTGCCTTTAGATATCTTCGCGGGGATCAGTCATTTGCCGTTCGTAAGGCACTCTGCACGGCGATCATGATAGCGGCATTTCTTATACCTCTTCAAATTTTAGCTGGTCATGAACATGGCATAAACACGAAGCATCATCAGCCTGCAAAAATCGCGGCTATGGAAGCAGCATGGGAAACAACAAAAGGTGCACCCCTCGTTCTCTTTGGATTACCAAATAAGGAAACGCGTAGTAATGACTACGCCATAGAAATTCCATATCTTGCGAGCCTTATTGTGACACATAAAGTCGATGGCGAGATTAAAGGCCTTAATGAATTTGAACATATTCCGCCTGTTACACCCATTTTCTTCTCTTTTAGAATAATGGTTGGAATTGGAATGCTAATGCTTGCTGTTTCCTGGCTTGGTAGCTATTTCATTTTAAGGAAAAAAGAATTCCCTAAGCTTTATCTATACGCTCTAATCGCTATGACATTCTCTGGCTGCTTTGCGACAATTGCTGGCTGGTATGTGACAGAAATTGGCCGTCAGCCATGGTTAGTACAAGACGTGCTTTTGACCAAAGACGCACTTGGTCCCGTTACAGGTGGAATGGTGTTTTCAACACTTATGATGTATTTAAGTGTCTATGCATTTTTAACAATTAGCTACGTCACGACACTTTTTTATCTTGCTAAAAAAGCAGGTGACGGAAGTGGAAGAGACCCAGAAAAACAGGTTATTGAAGGTGCAGAGCGCCATGCAAACATGATCAAAGCAGATTAAAGGAAGGCATATAAAATGATCGAACAAATCTTTGCAGAAGGTTACTGGCTTCCATATACATTTGCATTTCTTATGGGGCTATCGATGCTTATCTATTCTATTTTAGATGGCTATGATCTGGGTGTCGGAATATTGATTATTGATGCCGAGGACGAAGAAAAAGACCGAATGATAGCATCGATAGGGCCGTTTTGGGACGCGAATGAAACATGGCTTATATTGGGGGTTGGCCTATTATTGGTTGCTTTTCCAATGGCACATGGCGTTATTCTAACACATCTCTATTTACCCGTAGCTGTAATGCTGTTTGGGTTGATTTTTAGAGGGGTGGCCTTTGATTTTCGCGCAAAAGTACCGAAAGAGAAAAAATCTCGCTGGAATCATAAATTTTTCTTAGGCTCTTTGTTAACGGCGCTAGCACAAGGTTACATGCTCGGTGCGTATATCCTTGGGTTTCAGGATGGATGGAGCGCTTTTTTCTTCTCATGCCTTATTGCAGTCTGCGTCGCGGCGGCATATTGCCTCATCGGTGCATGTTGGCTGATTATGAAATGTGAAACAGACTTACAAAAAAAAGCGGTTAAATGGGCGAAGTTCTTTTTGCTATTTTCTATTTTAGGGCTAGCGGCCGTATCCATTACAACACCCTTAATGAGTGAACGCATTTTTGAAAAATGGTTTAGTTTTCCAGCTATTTTGGCACTATTGCCCATTCCACTTACCACAGGTATTTTGATCATTGCACTCTATGTCTTATTGCGGCATATGCCATTTCCTAAGGATCAATATTGCTGGCTTCCCTTAGTGATGACTGTGTTGGTCTATATTTTGAGCTTTGTGGGGCTGGCTTATAGTTTCTTCCCCTATATAGTTCCAGATCAAATGACAATCATAGAGGCTGCTGCCGCCGATGATTCATTGCTTATCATGCTGTTTGGCGCTCTTATCGTACTGCCTATCTTATTGGGTTATACGGCTTTGTCCTATTATATCTTTCATGGTAAGGCGACGGAACTTAGCTACGATTAGATAAAAATTGCTGAGCATATTTGTCATCTATTATACCAACGTCATACAACAGTATAGTGGGGGCCTAGTTAAGACTTGCATACATTGAAAAAACGCGCACATACTAATTAACGGCTATATTTCAAGCCACCAGCAATAGGTGAAAAATGACAACTCTTATAAGGGTCATGGTAATTGACGACAATGAAGCCGATCAATTTCTTGCAAAAACTCTCATAGAAGATTTCAACCCTGATATAGAGATTATTCAGGCTACTGACGGACAAGAAGCGTTAGATCTTTTAAATAAAATAGAAAACAAACCCGATGTAATTCTCTTAGATATAAATATGCCAGTAATGGATGGGCATGAGTTTTTAGAACATTATGAGAAAACAGATCATAAAATGGCTGTTTTCATTATGTTGGCGTCTTCAGACCAAGAGATTGATATTGAACGTGCCAGTATTTATGGCTTTGTGAAACGTTATTTCACTAAACCAATCGATAATGAAAACCTGTTAGAGATTCAAAATACATATCTATAAATAATCCAAACTTTTCATAGTCTCGACTAAATAGGCTCTATACTGGATTGGCAAATTACTTGCACAGAACCAGTATAGAATTTTAATAAGATGATAAGACCACGCTTAATTATTATTGTCCAAGTGCAGTGTACATAACAACCGCCTCATTCATTTCTTTTAAAAGCGGAAGATTTGTTTTTGAAACCTGAGCAATTGAACTATCGTTTGGAGGTGCTTGTAATTTTAGTTTAAAAATAATCCACATGGAGCGCACCTTCTCAAGCTGCGTTTTTATCTCTTTCGTTGGAGCAGGGGAGAGGCCTAATTCATCACTACCATTTATCAGACCCGACAATGTTGTATCAAAAGTCTCCATAGTTTCTATGAGATTTTTTCTATTATCTTCAGCATCAATATCTTTAGCAATCATCAAAAATTCTTTGCTCATTTTTTGTGTAAGCATCCGTTGACGTCCCGCCAGATTAACTGCTGTTGCTATTTCAGGACTAAGATCTCCGGTCGCAGAAGACGCTTCAAAAAGTTTCACAGCCTTATTTGAAAATTTCAAAAGATTTAAATTATAGGTTGCGATAACATTTAGCTGTTCGTCCGAAGTCGAAGCACTAGCCGCAATGTCATTGGCGGCTTTACCAAATTTTTTCCAAAGGTATGATACTTCATCAAGTGATTTTTTGATGACGGCGTTATCCGTCGCTTGAAGACCTAAACTGTCATCACCATTTTTCAAGCCTTTAAGCGTTTTATCAAATAAGTCATGTGATGTTTTTAGGTTTGCCGCATTTGCTGCTTTATCAACGCCCAAAGAGATAAGTAGCGCTTCTTTACTCATTTTTTGTGTGAGCATCCGTTGCTTACCAGCAAGATTGATCGCCTGACTATAATCAAAATCTTCCGCCTGTACGGCAAATGGTGTACTCAGTGTGAAAATTAAAACCCAAGTTAGTTTTTGAAACTGTTTCATAACTCTTTGTCCTTTCACAAAAAATGAGTGCTTTCTTATTTTAAAGATAAGAAAGGAGACATTCATCTTAGTGAATAGCTACTTTGAGTGGAAATTATTTAGCTTTTAATTGTACAAAATTTACGGTCGTGTGTTACGCCTATATTTTACAGCTATATTGAATTGGAATAATGATTTCTTTTTCTGCAACCAGAGTAGGGGTGCTAAGGCCCGGATAATTATCGTTATTAGCCTCTTGGATATTAGAAACAGTAATGGTTTCATCACCACTTTTTTCTCTAAACTCTCTAGCAATACTGTGTAAATTATCGCCCACCTGAATTGTATATTCGTGATCATAATTTAACCCCAGCGACATTGCGTATTCTGCTGCTTCACGCACACATTTTGTTTCTTCTGGACTAATACCATAAGCAGAGTCTAGGACGGGTCTTAGCATAGGAGCTAATTTTTTAAAGAGTTGAACATTAAATGAACTCGTAAATTTATGATCTTCGGCTTTTTGATCTAAGACAGCGATCGTAATTGTACCAAAATGATAATCACCTATCGCAAAGGTAAAGACCCCAAATCTATCATCTTTGACTGTTTCTAATTTTCCTGTAACCGGATTTCTTCGGCGCGCTTCACCGTCATGCGTCCCTGTTTTACCAGCAATAGTCAGCTTACGCTTATCACTTAAACTCACAGAATCCTTAGCATTCATAGCGGTTCCGTGTTCAACCACACCTTGAGCGGCCTCAAACGCAATTTGTGCAATTTCAGGTGAGACAACCTGTTCAGGCTGACTTGCAACAGCTTCAAAAATTTGTTCATACGGCGTGTCTTTAGCTAAATGTATTTTATTGAAAGCACGTGTTTGCAGTTTTTGACCATTATTTTGCATGATACCCAAAAGCTCTGCTGTGGCTTTAGGCCTATCAGCTGACGAACCAAGAACAGACGCAAGCGATGAGACCATTTTATTAAACGGAAAGCCTTGACGCTCCCATGATTTATGAATGATTTCGAAAGCGCGCATTTCAACAACCTGCTGAATGCGTCTATTTTGTCTGTCTAATGCGCGTGAAACAGATTTTTCACTGTCTGCATCATAATATGTCAGCCAATTATAATCAGCGGCCAATACATTCTCTGGAATAATTTTTGGTCGGGTGCCCGGGTTTTTAACTGCTTGTTCCGCGATCCAGATCTTAAGAGGCGTAATGCCCGTTGCATGTCCTTTTTCCTTTGGTGTGCGTTCGATGCCCAGCTCTTCTATATATATTTCTTTGAGTTCAGCATCTGTTTTATTCGCAATTTCAGAGGTTTGCTTATGCTTATTAATCAGCTTTTTATAGTCATCAAAGCCACGCTCTGGGTACAATGCTCTATGAATTACCGCTATACTCTTAGCATCAATATTCCCTTTTCTAATTAATTCATCCGATAAAATATCTTCGGGTGCTTTCGCACCTTTGCGAAAAAATGTCCTGTTATATCGGCCAAGAAAGATCGGACTTTCATAAGCTATGAAATCTTGAAGGTAGCCATCCCGATCAGGGTGGCTAATATCATTATACAGCGTTTCAGATATACCAAGGTCTACAGCCGTTATATGATCACGGATATCCCGCATAATTCTGATCCATGGTAAGTTTGAGGACTGGTACAGCGCCTGGCTCACTGAAAATTCTTTTTTGTAGTCAGTAAATTCATAATTAGCATATCGTTGATAACCGCCATCAGTTCTAAAGGCTTCACGATGATCTGCTGAATATTTTCTCTCCATAGCGGCCATTAAAGTGCCCAGCTTTGTTTTATCAGTCTCTGGATTGCTAAGATATGTAAGCATCCAAGCTGTGAGGTTATCTTGATGCTCACTGCGAGCTGCATCTATCTGCGCCGCCGTTTTATCGTTATATGTTTGATGTAGTCTTTCAATCAATTCCAAATAAGTAATAAGCGTTCTATATTTAGCAACAGAGCCAAGCTCTACGCGTGAGTGTTCATTGATATCAAATTCACCGTTATAAGTATCCGCTTTTACGCGAAGAACATTACCGCTATCTGTTCGTTCATAGAGTGTGAAGCCATAAATATAATCCTGCGCTAATTCTGGATCAGCTCTTTTTATATGCACACCAGTAAGGCCTTGCGCTTCTAAGAACTCTGGATCACTTAGCTTATTTAAGTATTCTGACACATCCGCTGTCACAGCTGAATTTAACGTCGACACAGCTTCACCATCAATACGGCTAAATTCATATTTATTGCTCATATGGAAATGTTCCCGCATAAGCTGTGTTTCTAAGGTTGTTTTTGCCTTGAATGATGGGTTTTCCGGTAATATACGCGTATCTAGCTCTTCATCATTGAAATGGAGTGTTGCCTGCAAAGTTGCATCTCTTAAACGCTCTGAAATAATGCCTTCTTCAGCAAATAAATTCAGGAACTTATTAATACGCTCATCGACAGATGATCTATCAATAACAAGATAATCATTAGGCCGCGGCAGCGCCATAACAAGCGCAAGAGCTTCGCGGTAATATTCGGCATATTGATCAAATTCTGCGTCACTTAGCTCATCTTCTGGTTTAGATAAAAGGCGCGTCACATCGTCAAAATCATTACCAAACCAAATCGCCATCGCATCCGCAAATCCAATAACTTCGCCAAACTGACCAAAAGAGGCAAATGGCATAGAGTTATTATAGTCTTGCACAATGCTTGGGATATTATTGCGCGTATCCAAGTCATCCGCATATATTTCCATTGATGCAGAAAGCATTTGTATAAGCTTTTGACGCACAGAATCTGTTCGGCCGCCTTCGGTATGACGTGCTTTAGTTTTTTGGGTAATCAGCGTGGATGCACCAGACACTTTTCCAACTGGTAACCCTGCCTTCTCACCTATCTTCTTTGTCGTATTCCAGAGCAATGGACCTGGTTCAATAACAAGGTTTTTAGTCTGAGGATTGTCTTGTCCTAATTGCCGATTTTCTACGCGCATTAAGCTTCTTGTAACCACTTCTGGAATTTCAGAAGCATTTTGATAAATTTGAGTTGGAAAACGCGAAATTGAAATATCATCACTTGATGGATCAATAATACTAAAGCCTGTTTGCGGCTTTTCTTCATAAAGTGGATAGAGCTCAATCCCAAACGCTTTAGGCGCTATATGACTAGCTCTAGCAGTTAACCGCCATTGGCCGCTGCCCGTAAGAGCATCTGCGAATTCTTGCGCTCTGGTATAACCGTTGCGAATATTATAGGGGCCACTCGGCGCTACTGTCAGTTTTGTTTCAAGTGCTTTAGGGCCTGTCACTAGGGTCGTACTCGACTTATTGGCTTCGTAATGAAAATAATGCGCTTGCATATAATTTGTATGCACATTATCGACTGCAATACCTGCACTGATAACTAAAGACCCTATTATTTTTTTCTTATGACGAAAAGCAGCATTTCGGATACGTGTCATTCGGCTCATTTCAGTATGAGCTTCGTTATTATTTTTATCAGTAGGCATATATACTCTTACACAAATACTATTTATAAAAGGAATTACTTTTTACATAACTAAAAAGCGGGCGTCAAATAAAAAAAGACTAAATAATATTGATGAGTCATTTAACGAAGAAGATACAGGAATTACGATTGCAGACTATTCAATATAATCTATTCAAATCAAACGTAGTTTTTTTATAAAAAAGCGTTTTAGGTCAAGTCAGAAAAGAGTTTGGAGCAGTTTTCACAACAATAAACCTTGACATATTCAGGAAGTCACTTTAAATCCATTCGACATAATAAATATAATATAGATGGGTCTGCTTATGTCTACACTTGTTTCATCAGTTGAGATTGATGATGCGGGACTAACTAACCGTACAAACGGAGTTAGCCGTTTCCTATCGCGTATAAAGCCTAAATCATTGGATCGTTTTTTAAATAGCGATAATTTAGAAAAGATAACTTCATCGCGCGTTATCAAAACAGCAAAACATATCGCATCCGCTGCCGCATTAGGGCAGGTTCTTAAATATGGACTTTCCGCTGGTACCAGTCTTACAGGTACAACAACGATCGCTGCCGTAGGCGCGGCAGGAACGAGCACGCTGATGACGGCTTGGGACTTTCATAAAAACAAAGAGCAAAAAATCTGGTCTAAAGAATTTTTGAAGACGGCCGGTACAAGAGCAGGTTCTTCGGCCGCAATAGCAGCTGGTTTTTCAGAAGCTTTGGAATTAGCAGGCGCTATCATTCCTGAAGGAGCAGTTGAAAAGCTCTGGAGTTCAATTAAAGAGACTTTATCTGGTTTCTCGTTATTCGGCCAAGCGCACGCAGCGACATTAGAAGAGCCGGTTTCTGTGCTTCCTGTAGGTGTTGAAAGCCCGATAGTCAACGAGCCTATTACAGAACAGCTCGACGAAGATAACGTAGGCCCGGATGAACCAGAAGAAGTCAATATTGCGTCACTCAAAACGGCATTAATTGAGCACATCTCTAATCAGCTCGAAAATGGTGCTTTACCAGAACAAGACGCGCAAAAACTGATTGATAGCATTGAGAATGGAACAGCGCAGGACATTAAAGATAATGCATTTAGGTTATTTAATGGTTTTGATTGCTTTACACAAAACCAGCAAATGGCTCTGAAAGTCTATGAACTTGCTGCTTCCATGGGCAATGAGCAAGCCATCAGTGATTTATCCTATATACAGCATTATGGCCTTGCAGGCGTCGAACAAAATGCAGAAGTGGCTCTGAACACTATGCAAACAGAGTTAAGTCATAATAAAGAGCAATCTTTTGATCGCTGGGAAATAACAGAGGAAGAAAAATACAGCTCTTCAAATGCTTGCGATAGTAAGCCAGCAATTTCTGAACCAGAGATTGATAATAATGAGCCTCCATTGCACCAAAAACCTGTGACCGACTTTACCAGACCGCTTGTAATAGAAAAGCCCGCGGTCTCAAAAATCCCGGAAAGTTTATGTCCTGACTTTAGTGCGGTTTGGAACAAGATTTGGGACAGTTATGAAACACCAAGTAATGCCCAAGAAAAATATTGTGTGAAAGATGCTGCGGAATCATTAAGAGAATTCCAAAAAACGCAGCCTGGTTTTTAACAAAAAAGATTTTAAAAGGATCGAAAAATGGCAAACACATTAAAACATGGCTTCGCAGCGAAATCTCTTGCTGTAGCTATTTCATTATCAGCAGCAGCGAATGCCTTCGCTCACGATGATAAAGGCGTAACACCGAATGAGCAAATTCATAATGGCTGGAAGCCTAGCACAGCCTTACAAAATCAGCGTTTAGTTGAGCAAATTGAGCAAAAAAAGATCAAAGAAGGCTTCTATAAAGCACCTGTAATTCAAGTTGATGGTGATTATATTAATCAAACCAATTTCAACGGTGATGTAGAGCATGTCGGAACACGTTTTGGTTCAGTGAACAGTTACACAGCTATTGATTGTGACAATGGAGCGAATTGTCAAAGTCAGTCTACAGTAACGGACAGTAACGCTAATTCTACAACAAATCTGACTGAAAATGGAAATATTGATGGATCAACCACGAACATCAATAACCGTCAAGGTAACTCATTGCATTTGCCAGTTTTAGACCCTGCAGTGACAAAAAAGGATGAATTAGATGTTATTAAACTCCCTGAGCCAGTAGAAGAAAAAACAAAGGTAATTCAGCCTGTTCAGCCATTACAACTAGACTAATAAGAACGGCAAAAGGAATAGAGAGATGAAAAATAAATTTAATGCGTTAGGAATTGGTGCAGTATCACTTCTTGCACAAGCATGTTCAACTGTGCCTAACCAAGATTCTACAGAATTAGTAGTCAACAGCCAAATGACGGACAGCGTCGCTTCTGTCACATTAAAGAAGCCGTATGAAGAGTCACTAACATGCTTAGCAGCCGTACAGGCGCACACACTTCAGGTGCAAAATCAAAATAGAGCGGCTCACCAACAACCGCAGCTACCTCAGCGTATTTTAACTGTTGGTTATGTTGGCGAAGAGAGCGGGAAATATTCGATTACAGAAGCGGGAGCAGGGGCGTTCTTACCAACCTCTCAGGCTTTTCAGAACATGACAATGCGCTCTTTACGTCAAGCTGGCTACACAATGGTTAATCGTAATTCAAATGATTACAAGCTTATTGCTGAAGAGAATAATTTGCGCGTCGGATATGGCGATAAAAAACCACGCATCGTCTCACCAACAGAAATGATCAGTGGCAGCATTACTGGCCTAGAGTTTTCAGTTGAGTCCAATGGCTGGGAAATTCGTTATGATGGCGTAGGGGCAGGTAATAGACAACAAACTGGTATGATTACCGCTGTTGTTAACTACACTGAAGTTGATACATCTATTTTGTTATGGTCTGGTGAAGCCCATGCAAGTTTCGATGGCGATGTCATTGAATTGGGCGCAACCCGCTTAAGGTCTAATGATAAAATTTTCGTAGCAGATGCGGGTCATAAAGAAACACCTGCTCTTGCGTTTATTGCTAATGCGCTCGTGAATAAAGCTATTTTTAATGCTATTGCACCAACAGTCAAAGAAGATTACGCGAAAGCATGCGCAACCTTCAAAGATGGCGAAAAATTCACACCTAAAAAACTGAATCAACGTTTGGACGAGCTTCAAAAATCTAAGCAGCAAGACCAAACTTCTTCTCTTTCAAAAGATTACAGTGATGCTCATGCTGGCGTCACCAATGATAATAAACCTACGGATTACTCTCAGAATTTCACGTGGGAACAACAAAAACTGGTAGCGGGGATGCCAGGCTAATGAGTAACCAGAGAACTTAAATTTTAACCAAAAGGATGAACTAAAATGAAAAAGACTATAGCAGCCGCTGCCATCGCAGCAACTTTTGCAGTACAAGCACATGCTGGTGATAAGAAACATGGGCAGAACCCACATGAAGATTACTCAGCACCATCACATGACGTCGTTGTTAATGCCCATGCTGGTCATGTTAATTCACAAGCGCTGAACGAAGTCGGTGAACTAACGAAAATCAAAGACTCTAACTTTGAGGCCGTTGGTATCAACCAGACAATTTCTATTGAAGGTGCGAATAAAGTTAAAGTGAATACAGGTGTATATGGTGCAAACGCAAGAGGTGAAAACCAAATCAACGCAAATGGCATTAAAGACACAGATTTCAATGCGCAAGCACTAACGAATGGCGTAACTGTTGAAGGTGCTCAGCAAGTTCAAGTGAACAACCAGATCATTCACACAAGTGGTACAGCACTGAACCAAATTGAAACACCTGTTCTGGATAATTCAGAAGTGAATGCAACTTCAATTGGTGCGAGCACATCAATCACAGGTGCTCAGAAAGTTCAAGTAAACCAAGGCGCACATGGTGTAAACAATACAGCAACTAACAGCTTAGGTGTAAGCCATATTAAAGACGTAAACTCAGTAGCAACATCAGCTAACTCAGTGATTACAATTAAAGGTCCTGGTGAATAAGGCTTTTTTAAAAGCATTTTATAGATTTAAAGAGCCGCAGTTAGCGGCTCTTTTTTTATAAGTATTCTCAATGAGATAATCATAAATCCTCATATGAAATAATCTTTATTTCTTTGTATTTAATAATGGATTAACATGAATAATGTATTCTGAAGGAACAATAGAGTAAAAGGCTTTGCCTAATTTGGGGACGTTGATAGATGATATACAAATACTCAGCTCGCACTGTAATCATTCAAATGAAAAGTGTTTTTAAGTTAAAGCCAAAACTGGCTCTATTTTTCTGCATGCTTTTAGCTTTTGTCGTCGCGAGTTCTAACGTTCACGCGCAAGTGAGTGCTGATTATAGTAATGGCGGCGCGATAGTGATAGGGCCATCTACATCTGCTTGCGACAGCTCAACAGAGGGCGGCATTCGTTACAGTACAACTAATCAAAATATTGAATTTTGTGACGGTACAAATTGGCAAACTGTCACCTCTTCCGGCAATGCCGTTAATTTGGTTCTTACACCCGCAACTAGCAATACCATGGATATTTCAAGTTCTGGCTCTCCAGCATATGGATCTTACGTAACGTTTACAGTCGAAAATATCGGTAATGTCACCTCACAATCTCTATCAGTGGTTCTATCCAATCAAACAAATTTTTAATTGGGTACTGATAATTGTTCAGGCAATACTCTGGGGCAAAATGCAACCTGTACAATTCAGGTAAGGCCAAAAGCTTTTGGTGATGGTAGTTATTCTGGCCTCTTGACCATTAATGCTAATAACAATCCGTCTTCAGAGTTAAGCGGTACAGCATCCGGTTCTTGCGGTACTATCGGTGCCGCTATGAATGGTGGTCTTTTGGTATCATGTGAATCAGATCATAAATTAATTGCAATGGAAGGCGGCTGCGACGGAACAGTCAATGAACCCACATGTGTCGGATCATTAGATACGCTTGAGCATCGCTGGGCTGGTTCCTCAGGAACAGATATTAATGCTAGTTCTTACAGTGATGGCCGAAGCAATGCCGAAATCGCTATTATGTATTCACCTCACATTCCGCACCAGGCTATACATTACTGTGCAAGCTTAACGCATAATGGCTATAGTGATTGGTACCTGCCTGCACGTAATGAACTCAATTTAGTCGCGAATGTTCGAAATACACTTGGTAAATTTCAATCAGAAAGATATTTGAGTTCTACGGAAAGAGACTCAAATGCCATCAAGGGGGTTATGTTTAGCGATGGAACAAACTCAGATGCTGGCAAAACATACCTTGAATATATTAGATGTGTTAGAAGAGAAGAAACATATAGTGGTGCGAATTTAGTATGGTCGCCTGGTGGAACAGAGAGCTTAGACATTAACTCAGCCGGAAGCCCAGCTTATAGTTCTCCTCAAACCTTTACATTAACAAATAATGGTACGGCCACCTCTTCTTCTATTTCACTGACCGTTGGAAATTCAGATTATTTTGAACTTGTGTCGGGGCAAGATAATTGTTCTGGCAATAGCTTAGCCGCCGCGGCCAGCTGTACAGTTCAAGTAAGGGCAAAATCATCAAAAGATGGTACACTTTACGGCGCGGTTCAAGTTAATCAAAATAACAGGCCCATTTTAGGCCTTAAAGGCACTGCGACAAATGTTTGCGGTACTATAGGATCATTTACGGGCGGCGGCGTGCTTGTTAGCTGCCGTGATGGCTATCAACTTATTACGACGCCCGGTAACTGTACGGACAGTGCAACACCCGTCTGTGATAATGCGACGGATACCCTACATAAGGCATGGTCAACAGAAACTGTAGATATTAATTCAGATGATACAAGCGACGGGCGTAATAATGAAACAGTGGTCATGGCCAGAGTATCGACATCCGGCGTTGGTACATATCCTGCCGTGGAATATTGCGCCAATATGACATATGGCGGATATAGTGACTGGTATCTGCCCAGCACTTATGAAATGTATATTCTTACGCAGAACTTCTCTGCAATAGGTACATTATCCACTAATAATTGGTATAATACATCGACTGAACGCGATAGCAGTAGAAATTATGTGCGCTATACTGGTAATGGCAATGAGACAAGCAACAATAAAAGTACAAATTACCGCGTTCGTTGTGTTCGCCGTAATTAATGACGTTTTTAAATCTTGACCTTTCGGGCTGAAAAAGAAGTAGGAGATTACCAAGTATAAGTTGAGCGCGCTTCAGCGGTTATGGAATCTAAGACTAAATTACCATTAGAAACAAGACTGAGAACATCAAGACCAGCACCGCCGACTATTGTTGCTGCGGCGACAAATTCTTCACCGCCTGTTGCTCCATTAACGTCTACATAAAGAACGCTGTCCGCGCCATTATCACTTATTCTAACAAAGTCTAGAATTGCATCATCTAAAGGATCATAAGCGCTAAGAAGTTCTGTAACATCAATCGCGTCACCTTGAGCCGTGTTAAAGTCATGAATGGTATCTGCATTATCTGTATCATTTAGATAAAATGTATCAGCACCACTATCACCATACAGCTCATCACTGTCCGCGCCGCCATATATATGGTCATTGCCAGCGCCGCCATGAATGACATCCTCACCAATACTGCCGTAAAGCATATCATGGCCCGCATTCCCATTAATAACATCGTCTCCAGATAACCCGATGAAATAGTCATTATCTGCTGATCCGTTATAAAAATCAGAGTTCATGCTATCCGTATCATAAGTTAAGGCATATGTTTCACCCTGAAATGTATATAGTGTTACGAGATAATTGTTATCAACGGATATAGGGTCATAAGTATTTATAAAGCCTATATCTCCAGAGTTGAGATTAAAAGATATAGCATCTACAATTGACCCGTCATTTAGGTCATATATAACGGTGTGGCCATTAGCATAATATCCCTTGGCATATTGTATAAAGATATAATTATCATTGATGTCCATATACTGCCCCCCTCTACCATACTGGGAACTATTTCCATCAATCGTATAAAGTAGGCTACCATCATCAATATCATATACACCAACGTCCAAGCCATTTCTGTGGGATGCAACTAAATGGTTCTCAGTTGCCCTAACTGAAGTACCAAACTGACTACCGCCAGACCCTAACGGCGATGTTAGGCTATAGGCCAAAGAGCCATCCGTTAAATCGTAAACATAAACAGCACCGCCATTGATAGAGGCAGTGTCGGCATTTCTATCGCCTATAATTGCGTAATTGGAGGTTAAAGCTAAGCTATTTTGGTCTCCAAAATACGCATTTGCTTCGGCAGTTGGATTATCAATTGTATAGAGTAGGCTACCGTCTGTATTATCAAAAATATATACTGCACCGGAGTTTGAATTACCGCCTACATCTTTATATGAACTAGCCATTAAATGTGTGTCACTAATAAGAAAGTGAACACCAAATGCATCACCAGATGTTCCTTCGGGATGACTAACAGTATAAGCCAGTGTATGATCTGAACTGTTATAAACGCTTACTAAACCTGTGTTGGGGTATGAAGCATCACCAATGGCAATATATGCATCAGAGCTACTAACGAAAGTATTTGTATAGTTGCCACTGCTAGAGGTGGTATCATCATATGTGTAAACGAGTGCCTGCGTGTCGGCATCATAGACATAAATGCGGCCATTATTGGCACCATCCCCATCATCGAAAGTCCCATCACCGATATATATATATCCATTAGCTACATCAACTGATTGGGCAAATCTTGTATTGTCCTGCGTAGATGGGTTTACAATACCACCAATTAAAATAGCTGGCGCCTCGACATTCAGTGTTCCATATAAGAGTAAATCGTATAGCGTGTATTGTGCAGTATCCTTTAGAACAGCAAGATCTGTGTAATCTGCGTCCAGGCCACTGCCATTTGTATTATAGCTTAGAATAAGATCAGAACCGCTTACTTCAACACGAAGGTAATCAGCTATACCCGTGGCATTCATGTTATAACTGAAATCAATAAATCTTAGATCAATGACATCACCATCTAAAACAGAAATGTCATGAATAACATCTACGGAGCCATCAAGCGAAGCTTCATCATAGAAGAACCAATCATCTCCGCTTCCACCATATAGTTGATCCGCGCCGCGGCCACCATAGATCTGATCGTTTTCAGCGCCGCCATAAATCGTATCATCACCATCAAGACCAACCAAAGTATCTCTCTGGTCCGTACCTGTCATCAGATCATTTCCTAAAAAATCGACTTGATAAATAAAAGCTTCTTCACTGTAATAGTCAGCATAGCTTGAATCGATGACAATCATCGTATCGCTGGCCGCCATTCGGTTTGAAGAATAATCTAACTCACTCCAATATGGTTGCCTGATTATAGCCTCTAATTCACCATCTAAATTGCTGTAAACATAAACAGCAGGAAGATAATCATCCCCTGGTCCTGCGGCTGTTTGTGCTATAACAGAATAATCACCCACTAAATCGACACTTTGGCCAAATTGATCGCTGTTTTCTGGTGTAGGATCAGAAAAAGTATAAAGTAGGCTGCCATCAGTGATGTCATATAAGAGAACTTGTCCAGCTTGGTATTGACCATCAATTTCAGCAAGATGGTCCGAAACGAGAAGATATTGATCAGAGACAGCAACATTATACCCAATATATGATCCTGGATCACCATCATTTGGGTTTTCTATAGAATAGAGGAGGCCCGCTGTAGCAGGGTCGTAAACATAAATAGTTCCGGACTTACCGGCCACAGGCGAGTTATATCCTACAGTAGCAACAGCATAATTATCCGTAATTGCCACATCCCGGCCGAAATATAGTGACGAAGTAATGGCAGCCTCAGGACTGTCTATAGTGTGTAAAAGGCTTCCATCTGCTGTACTATAAATATAAACACTACCATCGTTAGTGTCTCTTGGATCATTATAATCAGCACCAACTATAATATAATTACTTGAAATATCGACAGAGGTTCCGAAATAGTCATTTGCGGACGGATCAGGGTTGTTCAGAGTATAAACGAGGTTACCATCCAAATCATAAACATAGGCCGATCCAGCATTACTATTTTCACGATAAGCGCCTACAACCACTAAGCCATTTTCAGCTTCAACATCACGGGTAAAGTCTGAGTTTTCAATAAGAATACTCTCATTACGGGTATCTATATCGTAGATATTAATCTGCCCCCAACTACCACCGATGATTTTTCCTCCATCAATAGCAAATTTCGCTGTCGATACATCATATGTAGGATCATAAACAACATCATTATGGCGTGAAGCCGGCATAATCATCAGGTTGCCAGTGCTTTCTAAGGTCTGCGCATCAAGGCCTGCACCACATTCGATAATGAGTAAATCCTCAAAACTTGAGCTGGAACCATTGCCATCCAAATCAAGCTGCAATGTTGTATCACTTCCGGAATCCACAAAACGGAAAAACTCAGATATATCATGGGCAAAGAAGTTATATTCAATGAGATTCCAATATTCATAGAAAAGATCAGTCATATCGATGACATCACCATCCGCCGCATTAAAATCCGTTATTGTGTCTACGTCCGATACATCATCCCAATAGGTCCAAATAAAGCGATCTGCGCCACTGCCACCTGTTAAGGTATCTACGTCATTATCTCCATACAGCCAATCATTGCCAGCGCCGCCAATAAGGATATCATTGCCGCTCCCGCCGCGAAGTATGTTATTATTTCCATCGCCTGTGATATGGTCATCACCACTCGAGCCCGTAATATTTTCAATATTGGTAAGGGTGTCAGTACCAGAAGTGGCGCTTGTAGCATTCCCTGTTAATAGATTGGCTGTCAGATCTGATGAGCCTGAATATCTATATGTATCAATGCCATCATTACCATCAATGATATCGTCACCTGAGCTAGCATAAATTGGGTTCTGTCGCAAAGTTTAATAGCTTAAGAAAAATTTAGAATTTCCGGGCTATGCTTCCTGTTTTTACACGCAGGTATATTTTCATGATTTCGTTT
>NHCG01000001.1 GCA_002167715.1 Micavibrio sp. TMED27 | reverse complement strand
GATTATTTAAAATATGTGATTTTTAATACTTGAGAATTTAGTAGGTTATAAAGAGCTTTTAAAGGAAGCTAGACAAGTAGTCCGATAATGTATCTTATGAAAATAAAAGGGGATGCGTTAAGGGTTTGAAGCAGATTTTTGACTTTCCTGCAGATATTCGCGGAGACTTGTTAACTTTAGTAAAAAATGTGAGCAAACGTAATAAGAAAAAAAGCTCGCCTTTAACAGCAAGCTTTTTAAAATTCTGTGTGCTACAAGTGGAGGCCTAAGCCCACGTATCTCGTAACTTCTATATACAGTATATTATTAGAATGATATAAATGTCAATTATTATCTAGAAATTCAAATCACCTAATGACATTTACCACAGAACAACTATCTAACATACCACATACTCTTTCAGAGCCAAGATTTGCTACATATTTACAGCATTCTAACAATGATCCAAATAAAGCTTTAGAACTCTATCAATGGAATTTAGAAATATCTTCTGCTTTTATGACGCCAATTCATCTTTACGAGATTGTAACTCGTAATGCTGTCATAGAGCCTCTGGAAATAATATATACTTCAAATTGGCCTTGGGATAGAAGCTTCATTTTAAGTTTACCAGACCCATCAAGGAGTTATAGCCCGCGACAAAACCTAATAAATGTTGGGAACGATACTAGAAATTCTACAATGGGCAAAGTGGTTGCAGAGCTTAAATTTGCATTTTGGGAGAAAATGTTTACTTCACGACATGATGTCAGAATTTGGAATCCTCATTTTAGATCGGTATTCAGACATGCGCCCTCCTCTCAAAATATTCATAGTTTGAGAGAAAAAATCTATAATGACATATTCGCAATCAGAAAACTTAGAAACCGCATTGCTCACCATGAACCTATATTCACTAGAAACCTACAAGAAGACTACGACAGAATTTTAGAATTAATTTCTTGGCGTGATCCTATTGCATCAGATTGGCTTGATAGCATACAAAAAGTTTCAGAATTACTGACAAATAAACCTTAAATATATTTTCGGTAGTCAGAGCTAACCGTTTCCCCTTCTTTAACATACTTCAAGACTTCGCCAACCATTCTAGCCGCACGTATTGGTATGGGAAGTTTTTGATTTATTTGAGTGGAGTTCCAATTAATTTTAGTCAGAGAAAAAATCTCTTCTGCTATTTGCGCAACAGGACTATCACAGCTTTCATGCGGGCATAATAAAATAGGTCTAGGATCATACATTCCGGGGTATGTACCGTAATAAGGGATACTTCCGTTAGTGTAGAGTAAACCCTTACCCTCTAAATCAATAAATGTACCCCGCATTACAGGATAATTGCCATCTCTTAGAACTTTAACGGAATACGACTCTTGTACCCAAACTAGATCTCGTAATTCTGTGCCGGCTTCTTCCAATGCTTTTAATATACCTTCAGCCTCTTCATCACGAAAACGAGAGGTTTTTAATAATATAACCCTTGCTGGGTAATGTTTGTGATGGTTTTTATATGCTGCTAGAACTTGATTTGTGAGATCATAAGCGTCATTGAAAGTCATATAGGGATGACGTCCTCTGCTTTCAGTCTGCGCTCTATTGCCCTTAAGCACAAAGCCCCTGCCCCGTTCATCAAACATTTGTGCCGCGCTTGTAAATAATTGCTGGCCTGAAGCTTCCCGGTAAAAACTAATACCGATGTAGCAAGATGTATATTCACCCTCCTTAGGCATTTTACGCCATGGAACTCTCCCGCTACCTTTGTAGTAAAGGGTTGTTAGAAGATTCCAGCTCCTACCAGCTTTATCCTGAATTTTTCTAGATTTACTTTCTTTAATTTTTCTGGGAATTGATGCTTTATCATCTACAACATCCTCCCAAACAATTTGAATTGGGTAACTTACATGCATAGCTTTTGCTTTAAGCATGCCTCTAAAGTTAGGGGCATCAGAACCGCTACTATCTTCTTTTTCTGTGGAGCTTTTGGCATCAATTTTTGCTCCCCACACACGTTCAATCAATTTTATGGGGAGGGTTATAATAGCCACATCAGGCTTTTTGCTGCTCTCTTCTAAAGTGGTAAGTTGAGATACTATTTCATCAACAGCTAGCTCTACTGCTTTGAAATGATCTGGTTCCTTGCATATTTTATCCAACTTATTTTTCGAAAGAATCCCTGTGGTATCTTCATCAATTTCAAATCTGCATCGAAACGGACTCATATTTCCTAATCCTGGAAATTCCGGGTGCATATTAGGATGTTTTTCCGAACTACTCTCAAATCCTCTCGTCGCTTCTTCTAAAAATTTTTGTGTGCTTTCGATTGTTTTTGCGCTGCCAATCACACCGACATTGATGATTTCCCCCATTGGCGGTTGCAATGGCCCTGCTTCAAATAACCCTAGTCTTGGATCTGGGTGATGATGCTTGTCTCCAAACTCTAATTCTGGTTCGTCAAAAATTTTACTTTCAAAATCCACTAAACAGCCATCCTTTCTTGATCATCATTGTCTTTAGCTGCTTTTTTTCCTGCTCCCCATACATCTTCTGGTACACGAGTATCTAATGAAATTTTAGGCGGTTCCCCAAACTTCAATATGACATCCTCTTCATTGCCGGCATTAAACAAGTCGTTTTTTTCTTGTTCATACTGAGTTAAAAAACGATGCCACATTATTACTTGCCCACGTAAAGAAGCGCTATTATCCATTCGTTTTTTGCCTGATAACAAAGCTTGAGGATATGAATGAGGCGTAAATCCATTGTATGTAAAAAAATATGTTGGGTTTATGATTAAATACCATTGGTCTCCCAAAAGTTCGAAACGAGGAGAAAAAGCATGATGGCGAACAAAATCAACTAGCTCTTCATTGCCTTTATTCATAATAACCTTGACAACGTCAGCTTCAGTTTTGTTTTTCGAAGACTCGTAATGAAATGTTCGAGATGTGTCTTTTTCTTGTGCTTTAAAATAAAAAATCTTCTTTTCTTTATGCCAAATTAAATCATCATAAACTTGCCGTTTAAGGGTGTTCTTTAATAAAAATGAGAAATTGTGTTGTTCATCGAGATCCTCATGTAAAGCTAAATAATCGGTTTCTATAGCTTCAACCTGGTCAATATCTACAATTAGGTTGCAGACACTCTCTCTAGGGTCAGCAAAAGACCAAAATGTGTTGTTTTTTATAACCCAATCAAATCTAGGCGCATTATCAGAATCTAATAGAATTGCTGCGGCTTTGTTAGGGGAATAGGGTGTTGAAGCCACAAATATTTCGTTTGGCATTGAAATAGGTAGTATGTTGACCAATGCCTCTTCTCCATTTCCTAGTGGCGGCACATAGTAACCAAAGCCTTTTTTAGGAACGGTTAGAGCTGCAAGTCTATCTACTGCATTAACGTCAAGAATATCTGTTTTTTTGTTAAATGAGAGTCGTCTATCTTCACTACTCAGATCTTTTGGAATTTCTTTCCAATAAAATGATTCATCTGATTTTCTATAAAGAACAATTATTATAGGTAAGTTTGACGAGCGCCAGTATTCTAAATCCTTTGCTTTAAGTAGGTAATTAAAACCCTGCTCATCCTCAGAAGAGTATTTAGAAGATTCTGTTGCCTTAACTTGTACAGCTATCATCTTTGCGATGGGCCGACCTTGATCCATTACTTCAGCAATGCCGTCAATGCCGGCTTCTAGCCGTCCGCGACTATCAAACTGAAATCCGATACTGAGAAATTTCGACTTAGCCGCAGTTTCGCCGATTTCTCCCAAAAGCTGATTGGGCGTAATGATTTTTGACATGTTAGAAGAATAGAACAATTTAAGAACATTTTCCACATGATAATTATTTTTGAGTAAGCTAATGTGTATAAAAAGAGGTTGAAAAAGAGCTGGTAATACATTTTATAATGAATCAACCGTGACATTAGCGAAATTTTCGAAATTCAAAATTTTTTTAAGATATTGATATTAAATAATAAAAATACCTCTTTCGAAGGAGTTGAAAAAAAAGACCCCGCAATGTAGTATATATTATAAATAGCGCAGTGTGACATATGGTAGATAAACACAAATCAGTAGAAGATATTATACGCTCTGAAGGCCCTATGCTTTCAAGTGATATAATAGCAATTTATAAAAAACAAGGAGTCTCTCCTTCTGCCGCAAGGCAACGCGTAAGGCGCAGGAATTCTTTAGTAAAATCACTGAATGGTCTACCCTTTCCCAAAAACACAAATTTTTTATATGTTGAAGGCGAATTTGGTTCACCTAAATTTTTTGAAGCTTTGGTTAAAGCTTTACTTGAAAGTAGCCCAGCATACGCATGTGCGATATCAGGGCTTGAAGCACGCGGCGGCATTTGCCTGAAAACTGATTGGGATATTATTTCAGCTGCGCCTGTTCTTCAACAAGGACATTTAGCCAGTCAGGAAATACTAAAGCGTCTGATGGCCGTAAAGTTAATCAAAGAGCTTAATGTCGCGGGAATTGGAGAGTGCATAGTCTTTGATGATCGTTTCGGTTCACTTAATTTTGCAGAATTCCGAAGCAGATTAGCTTTAGAGCATATTGTTATAGATATGGTAAAGAACTGGGCGATAAGGATGTGCTTTACTTCAAACGACACTGTCCAAGTTCGAAACACAACGAAACAGCCAAAATTCTCTACACATAATTTTGATATTGTAGGCCCATCATATCTTTATGCACTTAAAAAACGTGGTTCTACGGGAGTTCAGAATGGTTTTTTTGTTGCAGACGTAATTTGGAACAATGAACTATCACTTGCTCAAGTGTCCGGATTTTTAAAAAAAATTACTAATCTTTCATATTTAAAAAAATTAGGCTCTTTTCAACCCATGCTAGTCAGTAATGGGTTTACAAAAGATGCATTGATGAAATGTAGGGCTACTGGAGTTATTACGGTCACACCAGATACCTTATTAGGTAGGGATGTCGCTCAGGCTTTAAGTCAGCTTCTCGAAACACTTAATAAAGCAGCAGAAATTGCAATTGGTAATCCTGAAAAAATAGAGCTTCTATTTGATCGTTTATCTGCGATTGATGGTATTTCTGGTAATTTGCAGGGGGCACTGTTTGAAATGCTAGCAGGACATATCTTAAAGGATCTTTATGCCGGCTCTATAGATATTGGCGTGATCGTTACAGATCATGAAACATCTAGAAAGGCCGATATAGATTTACGTCATGTTGGAGGAGACGCAGTGACGTGCATAGAATGTAAGGGATACCCTTCTCATAAAAAAGTGACCATAGAAGAGGTTAAATATTGGTTGGAGAAACAGGTCCCAATTTTTTATGGGTCTCAAAAGTATGAACAGCGTTTTGCGGATAAGCGCAAGGTGTATGAAATCTGGACAATGGGGTATTATGAAGATGATGCTTTGGAATATTTAAATGAGCGCAAAGACGTAATAAAGAAATATGATATTTTCTGGAGAGACAATGAATACGTTTTGAGCCAATCTAAAAAATTAGAAACCAAGACGGTTTATAATACTTTGAGAAAATATTATTTAGAACATGCAACTGATAAAAAGCTGGGTCTTGTTTAATAGCCATTAAGTTAGCTTGTTTGAAACTGTATCTGCTTTCATGCTTATTATTTTCCACAATCGATGTTATCCTTTTACTCACGCATCCCCGTTATAGAGTATACCCTCTTGAAATCCTCCGCGTTCTTGCCGCTTATGAGCAACAAGAGCTAATATAGCATCGCGGCCTGAACCATATTGGTCAGCGAGGGCAAATATAACTTCGATCATATCGGCTAGTTCTTCAAGTTTCTGTTCGTTTTTTGAGGCGGTGATAAATTCACCGTGCTCTTCGATAAGCTTATCGAAGAGCGCTGCGCGCAGTCTCTGTCCTGTCAGTTGTTCTACTTGTGGGAACCGGCCTTCGTTTCGAATTATATCCGGGATAAGATCTCGGACAAGTTTAGCAGTGCGTCTAAAATCAGTTTGGTCGCTATCCCTTTTTGCACGGTTACAAGAAAAACAAAGAGCCTGTAAGTTTTCACGATCATTAACATCGATTAATTTGCCGTTTTTTTGTACCTTGCCATTTTTATTGGCCAATGCTCGTGGGACAATATGATCTATATCGATAGGACGGAGTTCTGATGATATCCCGCATAATTGGCATTTTCCATGAGCAGATTTTAATATCTCATATCTTATCGATGCCCCGACTTCAGGAGATTTATCTTTCTGCCTCTTTTTTGTAACCCATTCTTGAATTTTTTGATCGCATATGCGAACAGCCTCTTCGTGGGTTGGCTCATCTATAGGAAGTGCGCACAGCGAAAACATACGGCCCTGTGTTTCATAATTAATGATACCGTGTTTCGTTAGAGTAATTTTTGGCCAACGCATGACAATGCGTTCATAATACTCTTGGACAGAATGATCGTATTGAGCGAGGACAGAAGCCAGCTGCTTTTTTGTCCTCTTACCTCCATGTAGCAAAAGCTTTTTAATGACCGCGGGCTGATAAACGTCAGTCATAGACATCTTTTTGGTAAGAAAATGAATTAAATCGGGTTTTTCCATATTGGACATGATAGCTATCTCGCTTTAACCGAACAACCGTGCGAAGAACCCTTTCTTTTCACTATTTAAAAGCTTTTCCTGCTGGCTTTTTAATTCATTAATAACTGTTTCGAGATCGCTGAATTTTTGCTCATGTGATTTTTCCTTTTCCTCGATCTTGTCTTTTTCAGATCGCTGGTCGGTGAGCATGAGCGTCAGCCGGTCTTTTTGTTCTTCGGCTTTTATGCGCTGCTCTTCTGTTTTTTCAAGGCGAGAGCGGAGATCTCCAATTTGGTCTGAGAGCTGTTTGCGTTCTCTTTCTCGCTCTGTCTCAAGACTTTTGAGTTTTTCGCGCATCAACTCCAATTCTGTTGAGACATTATCACTGTCTTGATTTGTCTCACCTTTTTTCTTTTTGGCTTTCTCGGCCTTCTCAACGTCTTCTAGAGTTTTGAGTTGATCACCATAGACGCGAACCAGCTCGGCCACATCTATGACCTTATTTCCCTTATCGTCTTGCTCGGTAGATATGGATTTTTCATCAATATGACGATAGAAAGTAGCGCGGGAAACGCCAACCATTTTAGCTGCTTTGGAAACAGATACTTTATTTGCACTCATTTTCTCACCTCGTCGCATGAGACATCTCTGCGACATTTGTATTACTTTCTCACAGTATAAAGAAATTTTTTAAGAAAAAAATCTTTATTACCAAAAATCAGATTCGCATTGTGAGTCAAACTAGGGTGTTCAAAACTGTCTTACTTATCCACATGAGACTGTGCATAAGAGAGTTACGAAAGTGTCTCAACTTTTATTACATTTGTAAAACTGTTTTCTATCAAGGCATACAGAGGAACTTAATGAGGATTACAGCCTGTCTTATCTTGTCTAATGAGAATGTTACGTTGTGGATAATGAGACAGTATGATAGATTTTTTATAAGAGATTCAGAATCAGTTAATGATTTTGGGTTTCTGGCACCGCAATTTCCATCCGGAGATTGCAGCTATGTCCCCGCCCTAGGCGGTGCAAGCCGTCAATATCAGGGCAATTTTAACCGTTGAACCAATAATTAGAAAGGAGAAAGCTTAATTTAGAACCCAGATAAGCAAAAACCGCTGTTGGCGCAGCGGTCTAGCTAAATAAATCAGCGATATATTCTTATTTCGTACTCTCAATATACCGCTGAACGAATCAGGACGCAAGTGAAAAATGTGTTTTTTCGCGACCCTTTTTTGCGGCCTAGTTTCAGGGATTTCTAATGGCTTAAATGAAACATGCAGATATTAGATATTAATTCGCCAAGTGCATTTGGCGGACGGGTAAGCTCACCCAAATTTCGGGCCGGCTTACAGGATTTGGATGAATATATTGGCCTTGAAGAAGATGTTGATCGCTTCAAAGCCCTTAAACTCGTAAAGATGGCCGGTAAGGATGCAGGGTTTTCTGCCGAATTGGTTGAGCTTTTAGAGTATTATGTGATCCGAACAGATGAAGCCGACTGGAAAGAAGGCTCTCAGCCGATCAATTACCAGAGCGTTACCACAACTGCACAAGATCTGGACATCTCAGAGAGACAAGTGAGAAACCGTGAGAAAGCTCTTCATGCACTTGGGGCGCTTAGCTGGCAGGATTCAGGTAATTTCAAACGCTATGGCATGAGAGATCGTGAGACACGAGAAATTCAGTATGCGTTTGGTGTTGATTTATCTCCCCTTGCCTCTTTGATGCCAGTTCTGGAGGCAAAGGTGGCCGCAAAGCAAGCAGCTAAAGCCAAATGGAACGAAACCAAGCGTAAAATTTCGGCTTATAGAGCGCGGATAAGGGCTTTGATCGCTGAGGCCGGCCATTACGATGAGCTCGATGAGATGCTGCTTCATATCACTTACGAATATGAGAAAATATCATTTTCTATCCGCACCTATCATGCCCAAAGTGATCTAGATGATCTTCTTGGTGAGCATAAAGCGCTATATGAAGCTATGTATCAAGCTTTGGAAGGGGTTGCTCAAGCTGAGGATAAGTCTTCTTTTTCTTGTGATACTTCCGCCACGGACGAAACTGATTTCCCCCACATACAATGTACAAACTTTCAAACATCTAATAAATTAGATTACAGTAACCGTTCCGGTATTAGCCTTCAGGAAGGCGTAGCGGGTTCTACTGAGACCAATAACAAACATACAGCATGTGGAGATATCGCTAAAGAGCAAGAAGCTGAATCCAATAAAATAGCTGAAACTATCAGCAAAATTACATGGAAACAGGTTCTCAATGCTTGTTCCGATCGTTTTAAAGAAAGGATACCTTTGCATGAGCGACCATTGTCCTGGCAGGATCTAACTGATGCAGCTCATGGGCTTCTTCCCACTTTGGGCATCCACAAATCTGCGTGGTGGGAGGCTTGTTCAACATTGGGCCGGACTGGTGCTACAATTTGCATCATGATTATTGATCAAAAAATGCAGGATTCGTCCAATCCGATCAGAAGCCCCGGCGGATATTTGCGAGAAATGACCGTTCGTGCCCAGAAAGGCGAATTGAACCTACAAGGCTCGATTTTCGGGCTTTTAAAACGAAGCGAGGAAAGTAAAGATGCATAAAATCATTCCCCTGCTCTCGGTTTGCGGTCTGGTTATCTTGGCCTTGGTTTTTGCCGCGCATGATGGGCAGGCACAAAATCAGCTTTCCGTTGTCATTGATCATTTTACGGATGGCGACAGCTTCACAATTCGTGGCCAAAAAGTAAGGCTGTGGGGCATTGATGCACCGGAATACTACCAAAATTGCACAGATGCGGCAGGCCAAGAATATCAGTGTGGTAAGCAGGCGCGCCAATTTTTTGAAAATTTGGCTGTGTCTCATGCAATATCATGAAAGCCGCCAAGCGAGAGAGCCGTATTGTAGCGAAATGCTTCCTTGATGGTACCGATATTGCCGGTGAGATTGTTAAAGCCGGCCATGCGATTGATTATACCTATTTCAGTGATGGGTTTTATAAATCTGATGAGCGTGCGGCGAAATCAGCGCAGAAAGGCCTTTGGCAAGGGACTTTTACAGAGCCTTATCAATGGAGAAAGCAAAATAAACGCTAATATTGGCTTCTCTCGTGTCCTTCAGCCATAAAAACCGTGTCATGTTACGCTGAAGACGCCCAGATCGAGTGCTACTTGAGAAATAATAAACCATTTTGCAAATATAAAAGTTTGTTTTATAATTTATAAAAGATGGATTTATAACTACAGGATTTGAAAATTCAATGTCACATATCAAAAGACACACACGACATAGACTTCTAAAGGCATTAAATGTCAGCCCTGTCGTGTTTTTAAATGGTCCGCGACAGGCTGGCAAGAGCACATTGGTACAATCCATTGCCAAGAAAGATTACCCAGCCGAATATGTGACTTTTGACAGTACAACACAAATGGCCGCCGCCGCCAACTCTCCTGAGAGCTATTTGAAAGAGCGTAAAGGTGCCTTAATCATTGATGAAGTTCAGCTTGTTCCGGAGATTTTCAGAGCCTTAAAAATTGTCGTGGATGAATTGAGACTGGAACAACCAAAACTCAAAGGGCGTTTTCTGCTCACCGGATCAGCCAATATTATGGCCTTGCCGAAATTATCAGATCCTTTGGTTGGTCGTATGAGCGTTTTAACGCTCTATCCCTTGGCCGCGTCAGAAGCCTTGGCCGGCGACGGTAATTTTATCGAAAAGCTTTTTAACAAAGAATTTGAGCCAGACTCTGCCAAATATAAACTGGCCGAGGTTATGCGCCTAGCGACCTATCCCGAAATTTCAGGTTCACAAAAACTTGAGCGTACAACCTGGTTTGATGGTTATCTGACCACTATTTTACAACGAGATGTCCGCGCTCTCGCTGAAATTGAAAAATTAAGCACGCTACCTAATTTGCTTCGCATTTTGGCCAATCGTGCCGGCGGTTTGGTTAATGATGCTGATATTGCAAGGGATGCCGGTTTAAATCCTGTGACATCACGGAATTACAAAACCTTGCTTAAAATGCTGTTTCTGACTTTCGAGCTGGCGCCCTGGTCGCGCAATATTGGAAAACGTCTCGTCAAATCCCCAAAAGGTTATATGAACGATACTTTGCTCTTATGCCATCTCATACAGTATGAGCTCAGCGATCTTGAGAAAAACAGGCCGGAGCTTTTTGGGCATGTCCTTGAGAATTTTGTTGCAACCGAACTTCTCAAGCTTATGACATTTCAAAATGAGAAGATGGATTTATACCATTTCAGAACCAGTGATAATAAGGAAGTTGATTTTGTCTTGGAAAAATCCAACGGGCAATTAGCTGCGGTTGAGGTTAAACAGCGCGATAGTGTCTCAAAAGCTGATTTTAAAGGTCTGGAAGAGCTTCAGCGTTTAGCAGGTCATGATTTCATATGCGGAATAGTCTTGTATCGTGGTCGTGATGTTGTTCCGTTTGGCCAAAATCTATGGGCAGTGCCTGTGAGCAATCTTTGGCTTTAAATTAACCTATAGATTAATAAATCTGTCGAAAAAATAACCTGTAAGTTAATTTTATGCTTTGAGGCTAAGCAAAGAAACTTGTAATTCAGGCTTACAAAAGACTTCAAGATTAAATACGTGTCTTTCAAAATAAGAAGGATGCAATACAAATTGATATGCCAGCGGTTATCTTTCCTGATAAAGTTTCAGTCTCACGCCGGTTTCATCGGCTTCATTTGGATCCATGAAAGCATTTGTTTCGGTGAGCTGGTGTCGCGCTTCTTCAAAATTATGCCAATCAAGGCTTCTTGTATATTTTTGAGCAAAGTCGAGTGTTCGTATCAGCGGATCTGTTAGGCCGTTATGGGTCAGCGCCTTGAGTGAAGAGAGATAATTGCTTCTATAGACTGTTGGAATAATTATTTTTTCTTCATCGGCCGCAACCAGCTCCGCGTTCATCATAATCCGCGCCGCGCGCCCGTTACCATCTGTAAAAGGGTGTATCTCGCTAATCAAGAACATCATAAAAATAGCCCGGTAAAGAGGCACGTTTAGTGATTGGTATATCTCGAACCCTTTTTCTAGTGTGCCTTCTACCAGTTCAGGGGCAACAAAGAGGCTTGAACCAGCCTGATTATTTTTGATTTTATATGCACCGGGATGTTTATCAGGACGGAGTTCCATAAAAACCGCGTGACGGCTTTTTAGTAATTGAGATAATTCTTCCGCTGAACCAGGTAATCTGCTCATTTCCGTAGTATCGGAAACAATCCTGAATGTTCCTAAAACATCATGGGCGTCTTCCGGCCGATCATTCGGGATGCGACCGTTGAAGACAATATCAACGGCTTCATTAATTTCAAATTCTGTGCCCTCAATGAAGTTGGAGAAATAAGCCTCAAAAAAGGACAAATTGGTGTTGGCCTGTGAAGTAGTTTCGCGCGCGCGGCGGTGTATCGGGGCTGAGGCTTTTAAGGCTTCAAACAATTTGATGAATTTTTCCAGCCTGACAGGGTCAAAGGGCATCCCCCCTTTACGGGCTTTACCAAGATCACTTTTCATTTCTGCGTCGCGCGTTCCAAGCAGTGATCCGATCAGCTCGTCCAGTTCCTTAAATTCTTTTTCCGCGTCCAGCTTTTTAGTCAATGTGCGGGCTTCATCCCGAATAGCATTCACTCCGGCATGACCGCTTTGTCGCAAGATGCGGTCAAGGCGTTCTTCAATTTCTTTTCGGGACAAGGTGCGGGAGGTATCGCCCCCGCGCGCGCGGGATACGCGCATATTTTCAAGATAAGCCCGGCCGGTTGAGGATAGATGAACCCCGCCTAAAAAAGGCTTGTCTGTTTCCAAGCCCCCTACTCCTGGTCTTGGTTTGAAAGTAATTCCTGGTAGAGCGGTTTCTCGTTTTTTCTTCGAAACGATAAACACCGAGCCATCCGTAGAAGGCTGATTTTCTATGGCGGTGCGGTCGGCAATCAGAGCATCGGGGTAATAATCCTTGAGCAAAAAATACCAATTTCGTCTTACGATACT
Organism: Micavibrio sp. TMED27; assembly: GCA_002167715.1. Classification (GTDB taxonomy): domain Bacteria; phylum Pseudomonadota; class Alphaproteobacteria; order Micavibrionales; family Micavibrionaceae; genus TMED27. The sequence goes on along the minus strand of NHCG01000001.1, from coordinate 9,637 downwards.
TTCCGGCGCCTCTTCCAGATTCTTTGTGTAAAGCCTTGAGCCGAGTTTTCGCAGTTTTCCTGATTTCACAGCTTCGCTTACCAATGCCGAAATTTCGGTATTGGAGACAAATACTTCCGGCAGTTCATCAAAAAAAGTGGGCATTTAAAATCCTTATTTGCCGAGTTTATTGAATTTTTGGGGTTTAAGAAAGAAATAATTTGAATTTTTGGGGTTTAATTGCATAGTTGGCGCGCGACATCTGAAAGCCAAGCGTTTTTAATATAGCGGAGATTGTGCCTGATTCTGTTTTTATCCGTATCGGACAGAATGCTTGCACATTTTTTGATCATTGTCGTGGTCACATGCTTTTTTCCCAGATAATCGAGGGCTTGCAGTGTCAGGGTTACGGGATCGTCCAGATGATGCAAAGCGGCTGGAATATGAGAGGAAACAAGCCGAATTGAGCGGTTTTTCATTGGAATGCTTTTGCTTTTGCCTGTTGTAGAATACACGATCTTGCCTGGAACTTGTGTACTTAGGCCCAAAAGGTTGGCTGCGGCCGCACCGGATTGGGCGATATTATCGCCAGATTGGCGCGCAACCGCTTGAGCGATCCCTTTTACATCTGGTGATAAGATACCAAGGCGGGCATCAATCTTTGGAAAATCATATAATCCGCGCTGAATACGGCGAATATCACCATCCTGAACAAGACGGTATAAAATCACATCCACATTACTGCGTGATGCTAAATCGACAAAATCCTGCGGCGTAAAGACCCATCCACGGCCTTTCCGCTTAATTCTGTTCATAATTTTTTGCGCTGTAGATAGCATTTTTATCACCTCAATATGTAAGATAATAGCATATATTAATCTTACATTCAATTAGTTAATAATCTATGTATGGCAAGGGTTTTGATAGGTTTTAATTAGCCCCCTTCGGGCCGATTTAACAAGACCTTCGCTGACGCTCACCTTCGGCGGACTTGCCGGTATCCCCACCTTTCCGCGGCTTCGCCTTGTGCAAGGCGGGTGATCCCCCTCCGGCAAGTCCGGGTCATGGTTTAAATCTCCCCCGCTTTCGTGCCGCTACGCGGCTCATAGGAAAGAAGTGCAACACGCACTTTTAACTAAATCAGCGAAAGGAAAAAACTATGACTTACACAAAACTACCAATCACGAAAATTCAGGTTTCGGATGCTAACCCTCGCAAAGCCTTTGATGAAGACTCAATTCTGGGCTTGGCTCAATCCATTAAAACGGACGGTTTGCTTCAAAATTTGATTGTCGGAAAAGCCAAAGGTAAAAAGAAATTACACCCTATTATCTGCGGTGAACGCCGTTTTCGGGCTATAAGCCATTTGGTTGAAAATGGCGATTTTCCCAAAAATTACGAGGTTACTGTTGAAATTAAAGACGACCTCGATGCCGATACGGCTTTGCGAATTGCCACAATGGAAAACATCCATAGGCAAGACCTTACACCATTGGAGGAAGCACAAGCGCTAACAAAACTGGTTCAGGACGGTGAAAAACTTGATGATATTGTCGCTCAAACAGGATTAAGCGCACATACAGTCAGACGTCGCCTTGTTCTCATGCAGTTAAGTGAGACAGTCAAAGAATGTCTTGAGACAGGTGAAATTACCCTTTCACAGGCAGAAGCATTGAGTGTTGGCACATTTGAGGAGCAGGAACGCTGTCTCAATATGGCTAAATCAGGTTATTGGGATGCCGAAGATATTAAAGACCGTATTCTGGGCGATCTTCCTACCCTCTCTATGGCTATTTTTGAGCGTGAGCTTTACACAGGTGAGTATACAACCGACCTTTTAGGCGAGGATGATAACACCTATTTCAATGATGCAGAGCAATTCTTTGAACTGCAAAAGCAAGCGGCGGAAGAACTAGCAGAATCCTATCGTGAGAAAGCCGATTGGGTGGAATTTGTTGAGAGCTATTTCAGTGCTTGGCAGTATGGCCGCGCCGAAGAAGGTGAGACAGGAGGCGTTATTGTTTCGTTATCGGCAAGCGGTGCTGTTGAAGTCCATGAAGGGCTTATCAAAACCAAGGCTGATGAAGGTACAGCAAATAGCCTTAAAGTGAAGCCTAAAGCCACTTACCCTACTCCGCTACGCCGTTATATGGCCATGCATAAAAGTATCGCGGTTCAATCGGCTTTGATTGAAAACCCAAGGGTTGCGAAACAGCTTGCTGTCGCAAACAAGCTATATCGTTTCAAAAACCATGATTGTCTGTCCTATTTCGAGCAGGAAGAGACAACCTCCCCTGCCCTCGCAATTATCAATGAACAGGCAAAGGCTTTATTGGCGCATTTCGGCCATGACTCCGAAGACGCTACATGGCGCGATTTGGGTTATCTTTTCAACTATGACCTAGAAGATGCCTATAAAGCTGTCAAAGACTTATCGGATGATGTTTTAGAAAGCCTTTTGGTGACACTGGATGCCTTGGAATTCGGGCAATTATTCTGTGATCAGCTTGATACTTATGAAGGCAGCATCTTCAATCAGGTTGCCCAGGATTTGCGTGTTGATATGCGGAATTACTGGCGACCAGATGAAGCCTTTTTGAAACGCCGTAACAAGGTGCAATTACAGCAGATTGTTACCGAGGCAGGGTGCTTTCAGAAATTCGGCAATGTTGCAGGATATAAGAAAAAAGAACTTGTGACCTCAATGAGCAAACATTTTCAGCACGTTCTTACACTTGAAAGCCCCAGTGAAGACGAATTGAAAGCAACATTCTGGATTCCAGAAGCTATGGCTTTCCCTGCGATTGACCCTGATGTGAAGCAGGTCGAGCAGGATGAAACCTTGGACGATACAGCCGAGGATTTCAAAGAGGCCGCTTAATTCTACCAATTTGCCGCCCGAAATATCGGGCGGCTTTTCTTTTTTAGGAATTCACCATGAGCATTCAAGAATTTATTAGAGACTTATCACGTTTAGACCCTTCAAAATCTTCATCCGAAAAATTCAGGGATTTTTGTGAACTGGCCTTTTGCGCCTATGCAAAATTGACAGCATCCCCAGATCGCGCCGAAAACCTTGAAGAGCGTTATATGAATATCGTTCAAACATATCGTGATAAAGACACGATTAGAGCATATCCCCGTCTTATGGCTATGGTTTGGCGCGGTGTGATGGACGGACAAGACTTTCTCGGACAGGCCGCTGCTGAATTAAATGCACTTGATGCTAAAACAGGTCAGTTTTTTACACCAATGCCCGTGTCGAGAATGATGGCAATGATTGGATTACAAGGCGCAGAGACTGCCATCAAGGAAAAAGGCTTTATTACCCTGAATGAGCCTGCATCGGGCGCAGGCGGGATGATATTAGCTGCCGCGAGCATTATAAAAGAAATGGGCTATGACCCCTCCTCCCATCTAATCGTGAGCGCACAAGATATTAGCCAGCTTGCTTATCAAATGTGCTTTTTGCAACTGACATTTGCAGGAATCCCCGCCCATGTGGAGCGTTGCAATAGTCTGTCTATGGAGTCTTTCGACGCTTCTTGGACACCGGCCACGCTTGCCTTTTACAGGCAGCATGGCCGTCTTTTTTGATCTTGGCTGTATCCGTCAAGACCTCCCTTCGGGCCGCTAAAGCGCACAAAAACGGTATCCCCGCCTTTCCGCGTCTTCGACTTGTGCAAGGCGGGTGATCCCCCTCCGTTTTTGTGGGTCGTGACTGCTCCAGCCGCTTCTTAAGCCGTTTCACGGCACTTCTAGGAAAGAAGTGCAACACACATTTTAAGGAGAAAAGAAGATGAAACGCACCGATATTTACCAATCCGTTACTGACACAATCATTGAAGCCTTGGAGCAAGGTTTATCAGGTGACTTTGAATTACCTTGGCATGGTTGTGGAGGTGTTCCCCAGAACGCCCGCACGGGAAATTATTATCACGGTATCAATGTGCCTTTGCTATGGGCGCACCAGATGAAAAGCGCCTATTCAAGCGGAACATGGGCAACTTATAAACAATGGCAGGATATGGGCGCACAGGTAAAAAAGGGCGAGAAAGGCCGCCAGATTGTTTTTTGGAAATCCATAGAAGTCGAGCCAACCGAAGACAATGAACAGCGCGAGCAAATTATGTTTGCCAAATATTCAACTGTCTTTAATGCCGATCAGGTTGATGGATATACCCTGCTCCAAGATGATTTTGAGCCGAATGATATACAGGCTATTTCTGCGGCAGACCAGCTCATTGAAGCATCAGGCGCAGATATTCGTTTTGATGAACGCCGCGCCTATTACAGCGTATTAGAGGACTTTATCAACCTGCCCAGCCCTGAATTTTTCAAGGATACGTGCGGCTCTACAGCTACGCAGAATTACTACAGCACGGCATTTCACGAGCTTGTCCACTGGACAGGCGCGGAAAAACGCCTGAACCGTGAGCAGAAGCATAAATTTGCTTCAAAAGACTATGCTTTCGAGGAATTGGTCGCAGAACTTGGCGCCGCCATGCTTTGTGCATCTACAGGCGTAGAGTCAAGCACCAGAGAAGACCACGCCATTTATATACAAAACTGGCTGAAAGCCTTGAAGGACGACAAGAAGTTTATCTTTTCGGCCAGCTCACAGGCACAAAAAGCCGCCGATTATCTCTTTTCTTTCACCAATCAAGATTAACCCAAGACAAAAGGCAGGGGGAAAGCCCCCTGCCCCTTTAATGAGGAGCAAATTATGACTTATCTCGTATTTATCGACACGCAATCAGGCGAAAAAACACATTCAATCTGGAACAACCGCGAAGACTGTAAACACCAAGTCGATGTATTGAACGGCGCAGGATATCTGGCTTGGTGGGAATTTATACCCGCCGCCCTGAATGCCCCAAACGGCCAGTATCTTGTTTAACCCCCCTACTCTCAATTTTTAAATGGAAAATATCATGCAACAGACACAAACTATAACATGGGATGAAATCGAAATTGCTAATGCGCGCGCGGCTGAATTTTTGGCCGCCGAGATAGCCGAGACGGAAGACGAAGCCTTCTCTATGGCAATATCGGATTATGAAGTCATAGAATGGGAATTCGAAGATTTTAAGGAACAGCTTAAAACCATTCTTGACGATATTTCGCCCGAAGGCTTTTTCTATGTAGAAGGCCGGAATATGGGCTGGAGACGACTATCAGGCCATGCGGAGATAAAGGCAGATAGTGCAGAATCCTATATTGAAAAAGCCTTCCCTAAAACATCGGAATGGACGTTTCGGGGCGTTTACACCCCTTCCAATAAGTCTTTGGATTATACGCTTTATCATCATGACGCGCCTACTGGAGAGTTTTATACTGTCATTGCAAATTCGGCATAAGGCGTGAAAAGGAGTAAGTAGGATTTTCTTTACCTCTTCATATATAAAAGAGTAAGTGCGGAAGTAAAGAGTTAGCGAAGATAACACAATGGTAAAACCCTACTTACACTTGAAGGTATTTCACTAAGACGGTAAGACCTTACTTCTCTAAATAGCTAGAATGGTATTTCACTAAGACGGTAAGACCTTACTTCTCTAAATAGCTAGAATGGTACTTTACGAAGATGGTAAGTCACTATATACTCTAAATGGTAAGTCACTATCTCTTCACGAGAACACCTGCCGACTTACCATCAAGAATAAGTCACTACTTCACACCTTTGTTCAAGGAGCTTAAAAAAATGTCATATATTATCGCTATATCTAGCTCAAAAGGCGGCCCCGGCAAAACAAACACGGTTGCCAATCTTGCCGATTATTGGGCATTGAAGGGTAAAAAGGTCGCCTTGCTCGACTCTGACCCGAATAAAAATCTTTCCAAATGGTACAACAAAAAAGCCCTTGAGGATGCGTTTGCAGGGGTGAGCCTTCAAACCTTGGAGGATGAAGAGCAGATTATTGATGCCGCGGAAGCTGCCGCGCAGGAACATGACATTGTTTTGATTGATGTGGCCGGCGTGCGGAGTAGGGCGCTTTTATATGCTGCCGGCATTGCCGATCTGGTGATTGTTCCCGCGCAACCTTCCGAAGACGATATTGATGAAGCAATCAATACTATCGAAGCTGTGAAGAGCGCAGGGAAGCTTGCTAAGCGCGATATTAAATACCGCGTTCTGCTCTCACAAACCCGTAAAGGCACGATTGTTTTGGAACATGCGGCCAAGCAGTTTGAGGAGATTAACAATATCCAGATATTCCGCACGACTATCGGGCAACGCGAAGCCCATAAGCAGGCGCGTTTTTATGGCACGACCGTTATGCGCTCTGACCCGAAAAGTGCGGCCGCCTTGGATTTCACCAATCTAGGGAAAGAGCTTGATAAGCTTTTAAAGGAACAGGCCAAGCTACAACAGCAAGCCGCATAAAGAGAGAAGTCTTTACTTCTGTACTTCTCTATTTAATCATTTACGAAAGGGATTATCATGGCAAAACCTAGTTTAAAAAATCTTCCGAATGTCAGCACTGAGAACCGTAATACCGGTGAGCTGAAAAAACGTTTGTCTGAAGGGGCAAAGGAATATCCGAGCCTGAAAGTCGAGAAAAAGAAGGATGCTACCAAGAAGCGCAAGAAATCTTCTTTATCCATGCCCGAATATGTCTGGGATCTTCTTTGGGATGCAACAAAAGAGAATAGGGAGCCTCAAGGTGTTATTGTTATGCGCGGTTTGAAGGCTTTGGGTTTTGAGATTGACGAAACCGATCTGGTGGATGCCCGGAAGACCCGCTAGGGGCAGGGCGTTCCCTTGTGCTTTGACAAGCTAAAGGTCAGGCTCTATTCACTAACCAGCTCCAAGCGGCCAAGGCCACTTAGTGCTGCTAAGCTCACCGAACCTCGGTTGCCCGAGTTTCGGCCAAAGGTCACGATCCTTAACGCATTTATGGCGAGGCCATTCCTGATAGGAATGGTCTTTTGTTTTTAAAGAGGCCGCTTCGGCCCGATTATCAAGACCTTCGCTTCGCTCACCTTCGGCGGATTTGCCGGTATCCCCACCTTTCCGCGTCTTCGACTTGTGCAAGGCGGGTGATCCCCCTCCGGCAAGGCTGGGTCATGACAATCTCCTCCCGCTTAGCGAGCAGATTCCTGTCGCCTCGAAAAAAGTATGTTTCGAGGCGCAATTTAAAAGGAAAAGGAGATCGCTATGACTGACAAACACACACAAACACTTAACGGCAACCGTCGTATCACACTACAAGAGCAAGATTTGAAGAATTTTTGCGGTACGGAAGTCTGGTACAGATACCCAGCCTTTAAAGCCTATCTTTATACTGAAGGCGTTCAATATGTTGCAGAACATGGTGAAGCTTATTGGCTGTTGGATAAGATCTTTGCCTGTCATGCCTGTGTTCCGAGATTATCAGGTGAGGATTTTTGCAGTTGGGAGCTGAAAAAGAATGAAGACGGGCAGGGGGCACGGCTAATTTGCACCGATGGCAATTACAACGAGCTTTATGCTGAAAATATTCTGTACACTGATTTTCCATTACAGAGCATCAAATTCTATTGTGTGAACGATGTCCTGTTGCTCCCCAGTGAATATTAAGGGGAGGGCAGGGCATGACACAGTTTGATTATTCCAAATTCAAAACCGATATAAACCTGACCCAGTATGCCGCGCATCTAGGCTATGAGATAGACCGTAAGAAAAGCACACGCTCATCCATAGCCATGCGAAAAGACAGCGATAAAGTTATAATTTCAAAGCGTGGTAATCTTTGGGTTTATTTTTCAGTCACAGACGATGATGACAACGGCACAATTATTGATTTTGCTCAAAAGCGCACTCATAAAAGCATGGGTGAAATAGGCCGCGACCTTCAAAACTGGATTGGCGGCGGTGTCTTATTGCCAGATGCAAAAAGTTATGTGCGTGAGGTTGCCCCACAGGAATATGACCCCGCCCGTATCGGGGGAATTTTCAAATCTCTAAAACCTGTCCATAAGCATCGTTATTTGGCCAGTAGAGGGCTTACAGATGCCCTTTTGACAGATAAACGGTTTGTAGGGCGCGTTTTTACAGACCGCTATCAGAACGCCGCATTTCCGCATTTTAAGGGCGGGCAGGTTTGCGGGCTTGAATTGAAAAACCATGATAAAGCCCTTTTTGTCAGAGGAAGCGAAAAAACACTATGGCGCTCTTATGTTTTCAAGGATGACAATACGCTGATTTTGGCAGAAGCCGTCATAGATGCTTTAAGTTATCATGCGCTATATCATAGAGAAAAAGCTGTCTATGCTGCTACAGGGGGTGGGTTATCGCCAGAGCAGGGAGAAATTATTACGGCTTTCATCTGCGATTTTGAAGCTCTGGAACACATTATCATTATTCCCGACCATGACCAAGGCGGCGAAAAGTTTGAAAAGCGCATCCGTGAAGCCATCGAGTTATCGAGCTTTAACGGATTGTGTGAAACGCACAGGCCCTGCCTAGAAGGGCAGGACTGGAACGATGTTTACAAGGATACGCTCGAAAAAACTGGAAAAATTATGCATATATGATACAATAATTGTATTATTTATGCTTTAAAACTGTTTTGTGGAGGTAAAAATGCCCAATATTGATTTAGGTGATCCTTATGAATCCTACGTCAAAGGTTTAATTGGATCAGGATTATACAGCACTTATGCCGAAGTGGTTAAGGATGCTTTACGCCTTCACATGAATAATGAAACACCTTCAAAGCAAATGGCTTTTATTCATAGCGCCATTTTGGAAGGGGAGGCCGATATTCAAGCCGGTCGCACGAAAAAATATTCGCCCAAGATGCTGGATAGTATGACAGAGGACGTTTTGAAAGAAGATGTCTGAAAACTACCAAATCGAATTTTCTGCGCGCGCAGAAAAAGATTTCAAATCCATTCAGCGATACACGCTCAAGACCTATGGTGAAAAGCAGGTCTGGATTTATACAGGGATGCTGAAAGAAGATTTACGAAAACTCGAAGAAAACCCGAAATTATATGGCCATGTGCGCCCCGATATTCCCCAGATCTATCGAGCTTACAAAATTGGCGAACACAGTCTGATTTATCGTATCGAAGACCAAACTGTTTATTTGATAGCGATATTACATGGCAGCATGGATTTCACCTCTCAACTCAAAACCTAGCTTTTTACTGTTCTCAATAATACTGACGATTCTCCTTATGAAGAATCATCGACCAAACTTATGCCTTTCAAGATTGGGCAATTTAACTGACCTGCCTTCGCCTATGCTTCAAGAATAAATTTCCCCTTTTCGCATTCGCTCAAATTCCTCGCGGTAACAAATTTATTCTGTGACGCGTCGAAGCCGGCCAGTGAATTTTATGCCATCAGAAAGGGCAATATGGGGTTGCTCTAGTGATAAACAACAAAAGGAAAATACAATGTCAATTATAGCGAATATGAAAAAACAAGAGAATGGAAGTTTTGAAGGAAAACTGAAAACGGCGACCTTAAATGTTCATCTCAAATTGCAGCCTATCGGTGATGCTGAAGCAAATGATAATAAGCCTGATTTCAGAGCCAAAATCGGAAGCTTCGAAGCAGGGGCAGGGTGGAATAAGATTAGCGATAATCAAAATCCATACATCTCCGTTCAGATTGATGCACCGGAATTCCCAAATCCGATTTACGCCAATCTGGTTCAAAAAGACG
>NHCG01000008.1 GCA_002167715.1 Micavibrio sp. TMED27 | reverse complement strand
GGACGTACTAAAAACACTAAGTATTGCCTGGCCACTTCTCGCGGGCATAGCTTTCATCATGGTTGGAAATGGCCTACAGGGTACATTATTAAGTTTACGTGCACATGCCGAGGGTTTCCCGGTCTTTGCTACTGGACTGGTAATGTCGGCATATTATCTCGGCTTTTTGATCGGATGTATACTCGTCCCCAAACTCATTGCCTCTGTAGGCCATATTCGTGTATTTGCAGGATTTGCATCACTCGCTTCATCAACCGTTCTATTTCACGGCATCTTTGTAGACCCTTACACATGGGGGATCGTTCGTATCATAAGCGGCTTTAGCTTTGTCGGCCTTTTTGTGGTCTCGGAAAGTTGGCTAAACTCAATCGCACCAAACAAGCTTCGTGGTCAAATATTTAGCGCCTACTTATTTGTTGTACATGGCGGGTTATTCGCAGGGCAGTTTTTTATAAACCTTGTACCGGTAGAACAAATTGAACTTTTTATCGTGGTGTCGGTTGTTATTTCTATATCAATCATTCCGATAACCCTCGCAAACAGGCCCACACCCGGCTTTGAAGAACCAGAGCACATGCCTTTTAAGAATTTATTTTCTCAATCCCCTTTGCCACTGCTGGGTGTTTTCACCTCTGGCCTAGCGGGAGCAACTATACTAACAATGGGACCTATATACGCCCAAAAAAGCGGGATGGAAAATTCCCAGATTGCCCTATTTATGGGGGCATATATTATGGGCGCAACCTTATTACCACTTCTGATTGGTTGGCTATCTGACCGTGTTGATAGACGTTTGGCTATTTTAGCGGTCGCTTCCACGAGTTGCCTAATCGTTGCACTTATTATAGGCCTTCCATTTTCCTACTTGATCGGCCTCATTTTCGTTTTAGGTGGTATGGTCACTTCGCTTTACAGCGTATGTATTGCATTTATGAACGACCGTATAAAAGCTTCGCAAATGACATCCGTTTCAGCATCTTTAATTTTGCTAAACGGAATTGGCTGCTGTATTGGACCGCTGAGTGCCGGTTTATTAATTGATCATTTCGACAAAGATGCAATGTTTGCGATGTTGTTTTTAACATTTTTCATGACTGCCGTATTTGGTGTATATCGTGCATTTACTGGCCGCCCTGTCAATATTGAGAAACAAGGAGACTTTGTCTTTGTACCGGCGCGCTCCTCACAAATGGTTATACAAATTAACGACAGTGAATAATCTCACATACTATTGCAACTTTGCAAAACCCTTTATTATTGTGGGTTTTTAGCACGTTAGATACAATTAATAGCTACTATAAAGCTATGTTGAAGAAAGTACCGCCATTTCATGTGCAACACGCTTCGCAGTAAAATCGTATTCTTGGCATGTTGCGTGGCTCTCGTGACATCAATCCTGATCGGCGGGATAAACTACACACGCACAGTGCAGACGACAACTGATGCGGCTATAGATGGCTTAGCCGGGGAAACACGCCTTATTGCCTTGAAGTTCAAGGATGGGTATGACGTGATGCGTAATGATGCATCTATCGTAGCCTATACTCCTCCGATTAACGGCTTAATCCGAAGTATGGCCAATGGAGATATAGATCCGCAAGATGGCTCAACCACGACACTTTGGCGTACGCGGCTAGAAACTATCTTTATCTCGATCATGAGCGACCGTCCGCATTATACACAAATGCGTTATATCGGTATTGCTGATGAGGGTTTAGAGCTCGTGCGGGTTTAACCGTACCGATAATGGCTATGAGCGTGTACCGAAGAGCAAATTACAACACAAGTCGGGAGAACCCTATTTTAAGCGAGGATTATCATTAAAGCCTAAACAGCACGCCTTCTCCGAAGTCACATACAACCGGGAACAAGGGCAAATTGATGAAACACTGCCCCCCACGGTCAGACTTGTTTTACCTATATACAAAGAGAATAACGAATTGTTCGGCATGATTGTCGTCAACGCCAATTATGAAACACTTTTACACCGGCAATTCAACACCATAGAACCGAACAAAGAAACTTTCATCGTCAATCACAGCGGCGACTACATGTACTATGACCCGAGCTCTGGAACATCCCCCTTGGAATTCCATAGTGACTACAAAATTCCGCCCCCTGAATTTATAACAAAAATCATTGATCATGATGCTGAGGAAGAAGCCTTTACAGAAAATGATCATATTGATTACTTCGTCAGGTTAACAACTGATCAGAACAACAAAGATGCTTTTCTGGGCGTGGTGTTGAAGGTTGCAAAAGATAAGCTGTTGGCCGGAGCGTATGAAACACGGCGTCACATGATCATTATATCCCTGTCTCTCATTATCATAACCCTGATGGGCACTTATGGTCTGGCGCTTTGGTTTACGCAGCCTTTGCAACTTATGACCCGTGAGATTTTGAATACAGAGGAACATAAAAAAGAGAAAGAGAAAATTACCCTTAAACTGCCTGTTCATCGTACGGATGAAATCGGTGATCTGGCCAGAGCCTTTGAGAGACTCACCCTTGCCCTTGTCGAAAGTGAAGCAAAGGCACGGGGCATTGTTGAAAACGTCAACGATACCATCATCAACATTGATGAAACCGGAAAGATTGAAATGCTAAACCCTGCCGGAGAACGAATATTTGGATATAAGGCAACGGAAGTTCTTGGAAAAAATATCAAAACTCTTATGCCCGAACCCTATCAGAGCGAACATGATCAATACATTAAAAACTATGTTTAGACTGGCAAAAAAAAGATCATCGGCATAGGTCGCGAAGTTGAAGCCAAGCGCAAAGACGGTTCTATTTTCCCCATGGAATTATCGGTTAGCGAGGTACGGTTTGGCGGCCAAAGACTGTTTACGGCCATTATTCGTGACATTACAGACCGTAAAAAAGATGAGGCCGAACGCGAGCGCCTGATCCGTGAGTTAGAGGTCTCCAATAAGGAGCTGGATAATTTCGCCTATGTCGCCTCACACGATTTGAAGGCCCCACTGCGCGTCATTGATAACGCCTCTAAATGGTTAGAAGAGGATTTAGCAGAACATCTTGACGAAGACACACAGGAAAGCTTGGATTTGCTTCGTAACCGCGTGGGGCGTATGGAAAAACTGCTGGATGATTTATTGGAGTACTCCCGCATTGGTCGCGCATCGGATGACCGCTTTAAAGAACAAATAAATGGCAGTGTGCTAATAACAAATATTCTTGAGCTCCTCTCACCTCCCGAAAGCTTCACAGTTTCGATTGCGCCCAAAATGCAATCTATTATCGTCAACCGGATGCCCTTACAACAAATCTTGCTCAATCTTATCAGCAACGCCATTAAGCATCATGACAAGGATGATGGGCGCATTATTGTGTCGGTGGAAGAAAAGGGGGATGACTTTGTCTTCACCGTCAAAGATAACGGTCCCGGCATTCCCGAAGAGTTTCAAGAACAAGTATTCAAGATGTTCCAAACCCTGAAACCCCGCGATCAAGTGGAGGGCAGCGGTATGGGACTGGCTATGATTTACAAAAACATCGAGATTTACGGCGGTAAAATCACCTTGAAATCCAAAGAAGGGCAGGGCTGCACTTTCCGCTTCACCTGGCCTAAACATCAGCAACTGCATTGAAAGGACACATGAAATGGAGACAGCAATCACAGACAGTAGAAAAAATGCGATCAAAGTTCTTTTGGTCGAAGATGATGATGGTGATGCGAAAGCTTTTCTCCGTGCTTTTGAGAAAGCCGAAATCACTAACCCCATTATACGGGTTTTGGATGGTGTTGCGGCATTCGAGGTTCTTCGTGGCACAAATGGGAACACTAAACTGCGAAAACCTTATGTGATTATTTCCGACATCAATATGCCGCGTATGGATGGCATTACGTTTTTACAAAAATTACGCGAAGACCCCGAACTAAAAAAATCAGTCGTGTTTATGCTTACCACTTCAGATGCGCAAGGAGATATTTACTTATCCTACGCTTCTCATACTGCAGGGTACATCCGCAAACACCGCATCACAGAAGACTTTTTAAGCATCCCCAAACTCATAAGTGCTTACTGGAATCTCGTCGAATTACCCAAATAAACAAAAGTAGGGGCAAATCTGACAGAAAATAATCCTTCAATCCTGATCGTAGATGATGGGATAACTGTTTTCGAACTAGGAACTGAAAGACCAGAAGCTAGGGTATGCCTTAAAGACACTGTTTAATCTATTCGTTAATTTGAAGGATTGTAAAGAATGGCTCCTCGGGCCGGATTCGAACCAGCGACCAAGTGATTAACAGTCACCTGCTCTACCGCTGAGCTACCGAGGAACACTTCATTCGTGCGTTTATATGCTCTATTGAGATTGCTTTGTCAAGCAACTAATAGAAGAAAATGTTGGAGGCACCGACCGGAGTCGAACCGGTGTACACGGATTTGCAATCCGCTGCATAGCCACTCTGCCACGGCGCCGCAACTCAAACTGTTTAGTGCAATTATGTATGCTAAGTCAATAGTGGTGTTAAGGAAGTTTTATGTTAGAATAAAAAAACGTTTGGTTCACGCCCAAAAATCAAGTAATTATTGCGTGGAAATATTCTTAACTTCAATTGATTTCAAAGAAGAGCACATATTATGTACGATTTTTCTCAGGCCCGCACACATATGATGGATTCGCAAATCTTAACATCGGGCGTTATTTCTCCTGCTGTAGTTGATGCATTCCAGACAGTTCCGCGTGAAATTTTTATACCTGAACAATATCAAGGTGTTGCTTATCAGGATGAAGATATCGAGATTGCTAAAGGCCGTTACCTGATGGAGCCTATGGTCCATGCAAAAATTTTAGAAGCCCTCAAACCTAAATCTACAGATATAGTTTTAGACATAGCATGTGGGTCTGGTTATAGCGCTGCTATTTTGTCCTCTATCGTAACAACTGTTGTTGCTCTCGAATCACACAAAGATATGATTGATCATGCACAAAACATGTGGAATGCACATGATATGTGCAATATCGTTACTATTGAAGGTGACATCACGAAGGGCTCACCTGAGAACGCACCTTACAACATAATCATCATTAACGGTGCAGTTAGCGAAGTACCAACAGACATACTTGATCAGCTTGCACCAGATGGTCAACTTGTTGCGATTGTTAAAGGTGAGAATGAAGTTATGGGACACGTTACATTATTTAAGCGTAATGGGGAACTTAATGAATATTCATCACATGCGCTTTTCAGTGCGGGATGTCCACATTTACCAGAGCTAGCACCAAAGCCTGCTTTCAAATTCTAAGTCCAATATGAGACCCTAATGAAGTCAGCTTTTTTACAATTTAGTGTGTGCTTAATTGCTTTAGTGATTTCTCCTGCACTTGCTGAAAACCCAGTAAATGTTACGGTCGATAACAATTCACCACAAGTAGTGAAAAAACAAGCTCAGACACTCANCANCATTCTGGCCGAAACATATACGCATAACCCNCGTTTAAGAGCTGCTCGAGCAGAGCTCAGAGCTATACGTGAACGTTTACCGCAGGCACGTGCAGGTTGGCTTCCGAGTATTACAGCAAATTTGTCGGCTGAAAATTCTGATCGTGCAGGTTGGCTTCCGAGTATTACAGCAAATTTGTCGGCTGAAAATTCTGATATTGATAGTGACCCTGCAATTAATACAGATGGTTCAAACACATCAAAGAATTTAAGCCTCTCCATTGATCAGCCATTATACAGAGGTGGCCGTACAATTGCGGAGACTAAAGCAGCGCTAAACATCATCCGTTCACAAGCTGCAAGTGTTGTAGCGCAAGAACAAGCTATACTTTTGGACGCTGCGACTGCTTATTTAAATGTTGTTCGTGACCGTGCACTATTAGAATTGGCGATAAATAATAAAAACCTAATTAATAAACAATATGAAGCAACTCAGCAGCGCTTTGAAGTTGGGAAGACAACTAAAACAGATGTTGAGCAAGCCAAAGCACGTCTAGCAAATACACAAGCTCAAATTATCACCTCCGAAGGTAATCTTAGAAACAGCGAAGCTGACTACTTTAATGTAACGGGTTTAGTTGCTACTGACTTAGACTTTCCGGTTGATCTTTTTGATACACCTGAAACTCTTGATATCGCGCTTGATATTGCTTCTAAGCGCAATCCTAACATTGTAGCGGCACAAAGTGCGCAGGCGGCTGCTGAAGATGATGTCGATGGCATTTTCGCTGAATTACTACCAAGTGTATCTCTTGAAGCGTCTTCAAGCCGTGCTTACGACCCTGTATCTTCTATAGACGATCAAGATAACAATACAATCGGCATTCGTGCATCTATTCCACTCTTTCAAGCTGGTAGTGTGCGCTCACGCGTTCGTCAAGCTAAGCATATAGCTAATCAGCGATATATGGATATCTTAGATATTAAGCGCGCCACAGTGCAGAGTGTAACGCGTAACTTTCAAAACCTTAATACTGCACGCGCTGAAATTGCGGCGCGCAGTGCACAGGCTGAGGCCTCTCGCATCGCTAGAGACGGCGTGAATGCAGAGCTACGCTACGGTTCACGGACTGTATTAGATGCTCTAGATGCGGATCAAGAGCTTCTTGATGCAGAGGTTGCATTGGTCACTGCTAAAACCAATAAAATTATTGCTGAGTTTTCTTTATTGTCTGTTTTAGGATTAATTACCCCTGATCATATTGGATTTGAAGCTGCTCTTTTAGATAATGAGCTTACAAATCAAGATTTTCTGAGTAATATTTTCAACATGGATGTGGATAGGCTGAGATAAAACACGCTTTTCCTCTTTCAAATCATAATTTTATAATAGACACTAAAGCAGTTAGTTCTACTAATCTTGTTATCTCAATTTATTAAATCAAATGGCTGAAGAAGAAACCGAAGAACAAGAACCGTCGATTGAAGAAATTCTGACATCCATTCGTCAGATTATCTCTGATGATGACGACGACGAAGGCGATGCCTCAGAAGCTCCTGCTGCTGAGGAGGAAGAATCTGGGTCAACTCCAGAGTCTGAGCCTGAGCCAACTCCAGAGCCTGAGCCTGAGCCAACTCCAGAGCCTGAGCCTGAGCCAACTCCAGAGCCAGAAGCTGAAATTGATTTAAATGATTCAGAGCCTGAACCAGAATCGGAACCAGAAAAAGATATTGTTGAGCTTACTGATATTGTCGAAGAAGCAGATGAGCCTGAAATTGATGTTGGCTTTAGTGAAATAGACGAATCAGAGCCAACTCCTGAACCTGAACCAGAACCTGAGCCGGAACCGATTATCGAAGAACCAGCTGCAATCGATACACCTATTGAAGATGATCTAGAATCTCTTCTAACAAGTAAAGCTGCGACAGCGACTTTAGGAGGTTTTACTGAGTTGGTTAAGAAAACGGCGATCGAATCTGGCGGTATCACCCTAGAAGATATAGTTCGTAGCGAACTAAATCCTCTTCTTAGAGATTGGTTAGACAAGCATCTACCAAGTATTATTGAGCGTCTTGTTCAGGAAGAGCTTGATAAAATCGCGAAGCGCGCACTCGACGACGAATAAAATCATAACATGCCTCTAATACCTCCTTAGCGTTCATATTGAACGCTAAGTGTTGACAGAGCCTGTGATTCAGATAAAAACATCGAATAGAATTTTCTTTAACTACTTAGCGCGAAACCATCATGCTTGATAAAACTTTTGATCCAAAATCTATCGAAACTCAGCTTTACAAGGAATGGGAAGAATCAGGTGTCTTTTCATGTAATCCTGATAACGATTCAAAGCCATATACAATTATGATGCCGCCACCAAATGTGACGGGTAGCTTGCATATGGGGCACGCGTTAAATACGGCGCTTCAAGATCTTTTAACACGTTATCACCGCATGAAGGGCTATGATGCACTCTGGCAACCAGGAACAGATCATGCGGGTATCGCAACACAAATGGTTGTTGAACGCATGCTCGACAAAGAGGGTACATCACGTCATGACCTTGGCCGCGAGAAATTCTTAGAGCGTGTATGGGACTGGAAAGCGGAAAGCGGCGGGACTATTGTTAAGCAAATGCGTGCACTTGGCGCTACTCCAGATTGGAGCCGTGAACGCTTCACAATGGATGAAGGTTTATCAAATGCTGTAAAAAAGGTCTTTGTTCAGCTATATAAGGAGGGGCTTATTTACAAAGATAAGCGCTTAGTAAATTGGGATACGAAGCTTCTTACTTCTATTTCTGACCTTGAGGTCGAATCTAAAGATCAAAAAGGCAAAATGTGGCACATCAATTATCCTATTGAAGGCGATGTTGAGAGCTTCATAACTGTTGCAACCACGCGCCCGGAAACATTACTTGGGGATACTGCTGTGGCTGTGAATCCTGAGGATGAGCGCTATAAGGACCTCATAGGAAAGTTTGTTGCCCTGCCACTTACACAGCGTCTTATCCCCATTATTGCTGATGAGCATGCAGACCCAGAAGCGGGAAGCGGCGCGGTTAAGATTACCCCTGCACATGACTTTAATGATTACGAAGTTGGAAAACGTCATGACCTTCCGATGATTAATATCCTTGATATTCATGGTCGCCTCAATGAAAACGCACCAGAAGAATATCAAGGTATGGATAGGTTTGATGCGCGTAAGAAAGTCCTTACTGAACTTGAAGAGCTGGACCTTCTTAAAGAAGTTGAGGATATCCAGCATACCGTTCCATATGGTGATCGCTCTGGTACGGTAATTGAGCCTTACCTAACAGATCAGTGGTATGTTGATGCGGCTAAACTTGCTGTGCCTGCTATTGAAGCTGTAGAGCAGGGCAAAATGGAATTTGTTCCTAAGCAGTGGGAAAACACCTATTTCGCATGGATGCGTGATATTCAGCCATGGTGTATTTCACGACAGCTCTGGTGGGGGCACCAGATTCCTGCATGGTATGATGAAGACGGTAAAGTCTATGTCGCTGAAAGCGAAGAAGAAGCACAAGCAGAGGCTGGGCCAGATGCTGTGCTATCACGTGATCCTGATGTATTGGATACTTGGTTTTCATCAGCTCTTTGGCCATTTTCCACACTTGGCTGGCCTGAAAAAACACCTGAGTTGGAGAAATATTACTCTACGGACGTTCTATTGACTGGCTTTGATATTATCTTTTTCTGGGTCGCGCGTATGATGATGATGGGCATGCACTTCATGGATGATGTGCCATTTAAGAAAGTTTATATTCACGCACTCGTCAGGGATTCCAAAGGACAAAAAATGTCTAAATCCAAGGGTAATGTGATGGATCCGCTGGATTTGGTCGACAAATACGGTACAGATGCTTTGCGTTTTACCTTGATTGCTATGGCCGCGCAAGGCCGTGACATTCGACTAGCTGAGGAACGTCTGGAAGGTTACCGTAATTTTGCGACTAAACTATGGAACGCGGCGCGCTATTGTGAAATGAACAACTGTTTTGGTCAGGATTTATCTGCATTTGATCCTGCTAAACTTCAATATGCGCCAAANCAATGGATTGTTTCTGAGCTTTCTAATGCTAAGGCAGAAATTGAAGCNGCAATTGATAACTATAAGTTNAACGAATCTGCAAATGCTGTTTACCAATTCGTTTGGGGATCATTCTGTGACTGGTATCTAGAGTTTACCAAATCAGCATTAAAAAATGATGATGAACTTGCGCAAGAAGTTCGCCAGACTAGTGCATGGGTGCTTGAGCAGATCCTCTTAATGCTCAACCCATTTATGCCTTACATCACCGAAGAGCTTTATACAGCTCTGAAAGGTGAAGGGCAGGGGCGTGTTATAGGTAAGTCTTGGCCAGAACTTCCGGATGCTTCACATTTTGCTGATGCAAGTGATGAGGTTCAGTGGCTACAGAAATTCATTACAGAGGTGCGATCAGTTCGTTCTGATATGAATGTTCCAGCGAGCGCAAAAATTAAACTTCTTGTAAAGGATGCGTCGGAGCAGACATTAAAGCGCCTTAAAAATAGTGAAGAGATTCTTCAGCGCATGGCACGCCTTGAAAGCATTGAGGAAACAAATGAAGTGCCTAAGGGAGCTATTCAGACAGTTGTTGATGAAGCTAGTGTTTTACTACCGATTGCTGATATTATTGATTTAGATGCTGAGCGTAGCCGCCTTGAAAAAGCTATTGGCAAGCTAGACCAGGATATCAATAAAATTGAGAAGCAGCTTGCGAATGAAAAATTTGTAAGCAATGCNCCAGCTGAAATTGTTGAAGAACAAAAAGGNCGCAAGGCAGAGGCAGAGCAAACANGNAATAAACTCTCTCAAGCTTTGCAACAATTAGCGGCAATTTAGTGAAATGTCATGACACAGCAGGATATAAATATAGAACCAAGTGGCGATATAAAGCCTCAAAGTAGCTCTAACAAAACACATAAAACCTTTGTATGGTCTGCATTAGTTGTGGGGCTAAGCCATACTTTCTGCTGTATTATTCCGGGAATTTTTAGTCTACTTGCGCTCCTTAGCGTCTTTGGTTTTTCTATTGCACTTCCTGGATGGGCTGCTTCATTACATGCNATAACACACAGCTATGAACTCTATATAATAGGCGTNTCAGGNGTTCTTTTAGCNGTTGGCTGGGCTTCGCTTTGGTACAGTCGAAAACATGACTGCCATGAGACAGGTTGTCACCACTCAACATGCCAACCGCGAAAGCGTAATGTGAATAAGGTTTTATTGTTCGCGACAGGGTTATTTATGATTAATCTTGGGATTTATATTGCTTATCATATGCCTAGCACGGAAACAGCAAGTACCGAAATAATTCACAATGACCATGCACATGAGCATGATCATGAGCATTAATAAACGTCTTTAGGGTCAAAAATAAGCTCATCATCGATATAGCTCATTGTGATTGTTCCATTATCACTGCGTTCCAACTTACGATAAAAGCAACTCTGACGACCTGTGTGGCAGCTAGCCTCTGGCTGCATTTCAACAGTGACCCAAATACAGTCTTGGTCACAATCAATCCTCATTTCGACAAGTTTTTGAACCATGCCGCTACTTGCACCTTTATGCCAAAGGCTAGAACGGCTTCTTGACCAATAGTGAACTTCTTTTGTTTCAAGTGTTTTATCAATGGCTTGTTGATTCATATAGGCAAACATTAATACCTTGCCCGTTTTTGCACTGGTCGTTATGCAGGGAATTAGCCCATTATTATCAAATTTGGGAGACAAATTCGTGGTTGTCTCTAACTCGTGTTTATCCATTTTAAAATCTATCTATGATATCTTGCACCACTCACCCATGATCGGATGCGGTAATTATAGTAGTGCTTACTATTATCACGGGGNTCTTTGTAAGTACATAAAAGCTGTACATGGTTTGTATCATCGCCAATTGCGCTNCGAACACCGGTGTCATAAAATAATATTTCAGGGTANCTCATGCGCTTAAAATTAGCGGTATTCTTNCCGTCATACTTGAAATTNCTTAAATCACTATGCCCTAACTTCAAACGTTTTCTATTGAGCATAACCCAATCAATTGATGTTTCGCATATATAGCGCGCTATTTGAACTTCCTTTGCGGCATCACGGTAGAACTTCCTNTCATGNGGGTTTAAAAATGTGACATATACAATNAAGCCGATAACAATATAAGACAGAAATTTACTGCCGCCGGGCTGGGCATCCCACCAGTTTTTAAAATCATCATATTTGTCGGCAAAGGTATCAGACCTCTTACGATATGCCATATACTTTAAACTCCACCCCTAGAGACCATTGGCTTAGCTTTATTTGTAAAATTCTTTTACTCTTGCTTCATATGCATCCCAGATTGCTTCTTCGCATTTAATGCCTTGCAACTGATAGATATGCTGAAGACCTGTTGGAGATTTTGGATTAATCTCGGTTACATAATCTCCAATCATGTCCAATCCTACAAAAACTAAACCGCGTTTTACAAGCTCAGGTTTTATTTTTTTGCATATTTCTTTTTCGCGCTCAGTGATTTCTGCAACTTGCGCGGAACCACCAACACCAAGATTTGCTCTTGCGCTATCTTCTTGTGGCACCCTAAGAACGGCNGCTATTGGNTCACCTTCAACTACAATAATACGTTTATCACCCTGNCTTATCTCTGGAATATANCGCTGTACAACAAATGGGTCTGGATGCAAACGNCCAAGCATTTCAAGCACAGCCTGTAAGTTNGTGTCACCGTCTTTNAGATGATAAACATCCATACCGCCAAAACCATTTAATGGTTTAATAATGATATCGCCTTGCTCTTTTTGAAAACTTCGAATTTGTTCAATGTCACGTGTAAGTAAAGTAGGCGGCGCATATTCAGGAAAATAAGTTATTAAAATCTTTTCCGGAGATTCGCGTGTTCCCGCGGGATCATTCAAAATTAATGTCTCTTTACTCGCATGATCCAGTATGTGCGTAATCGCATTGTAACCTTGCGGGTTATTATAGTCCTGTCGCATCAGGATTAGATCGAACTCTTTAAGCTCTGTGCGCTTACTCTCGCCGAGAGTGACATGATCGCCAAGCTTTCTTCTAAAACTCAAGGGAGCGCATTCCGCTGAAACTAAACCGTTTTTTAGTGTTAGTGNTTCTGGAGAATAGTAAAAAAGCTCATAACCGCGCTTTTGCGCTTCAAGACCTAAAACAAAGGTCGAATCTTTTTTAATATTAATTTTTTGGGGTGGATCCATTTGTATTGCAACTTTTAAACTCATCATTTCGCCCTAAGAGTTGATTTTATTGTAAAAATATAATAGCTACATCTAACTATAACCAGAAAGCAAGATAGTATATGTCATTTGAAAAGCTAGGCCTAAGCGAAAAANTACTCAAAGCCATTGAAGAATGTGGCTACACAGAACCGACACCCATTCAAGAAAAGGCCATACCTGTTGTCCTTATGGCGAAGGATGTTGTTGGTCTCGCGCAGACAGGCACTGGTAAAACTGCTAGCTTTACTTTGCCCATGATAGAAATTTTACAAGACGGGCGCGCTAAGGCTAGAATGCCGCGCTCCCTTATTCTTACACCAACGAGGGAACTTGCGGCTCAGATCTCAGAAAATTTTGACACTTACGGCAAGTATACGAAGCTTGAAAAAGCACTTCTTGTTGGCGGCGTGTCCATGGAAGAGCAGATCAAAAAACTTGACCGTGGTGTTGATGTACTTATTGCAACGCCGGGACGTTTACTTGACCTCTTTGAACGTGGGAAAATTCTCCTAAACGATATAAAGGTTCTGGTAATTGACGAAGCAGACCGAATGCTTGATATGGGTTTCATCCCCGATATTGAGAAAATTGCAGGATTGCTACCATTTACACGTCAGACCCTTCTTTTTTCGGCAACAATGCAGCCAGAGATTAGAAAACTTACAGAAAAATTCCTTAGTAGCCCGAAAGAGATTTCGGTTGCACCGCCTGCCTCGACATCAAAAAATGTTGAGCAATTCATTGTTAATGTTCATTACAAAGCCAAGCAAAAAACATTAGCGAAGCTTATAGAAGATGAAAAGGTCACTAACGCTTTCATCTTCTGTAACCGTAAGCGCGATATTGATGGGCTGACACGTTTTCTTCAGAAAAAAGGCTATAGTGCAAAAGGGTTACATGGTGACATGGTACAAAAAGCCCGCATGGATACTTTTGAGGCGTTCAAAGCTGGTGAAGTTACCTTGCTTGTTTGTAGCGATGTCGCCGCAAGAGGACTTGATGTTCAAGACCTCTCTCACGTTTTTAATGTCGATGTTCCATTTAATGCGGATGATTATGTACACCGAATTGGACGCACAGGGCGCGCAGGTAAAACAGGGCGTGCATGGATGTTTGTCACTGAGCAAGATCAAAAGCATCTTGATGCCATTGAAAAGTTGACCAAACAAAGCCTTAAGGTCATGGATGTTCAGGTTGATAATGAGCCTAAGCAAGAAGAAAAGAAAATCAAAAAGCCTCAAAAAAATAAAACTAAGAATGATGGCGATGATGATAATGGCGTTTTAGGTTTTGGAGAAGAAATGCCAGCGTTTTTCACGTCTGGATAGCTATATATCTGATCGCATTTCTAACTTGCTCATTTTACTAAAGACGTGCACACTAAGCGCACTTGAATAATATTAAATCTTATAACAAACATAACTCATGCGTTATTCATTTCTTGCCCTTNCNTCNACATGTCTAGCAGTGCTGCCTTTATATAATAGTGCGCANGCACAGCTNCTTACAGGATATGAGGGTGCGTCTTTACAAAAAACGCCTAAAGCAAAGGCAGCACCTCAAGATTTNCCAGCAGTAGAAGTCACNCCATTAGAANCNCCAAAGCCAATANTTACNCCAGTTNCGAATGCACCTGTACGACCATCNCCGATCANANAAGGACAGGATGGCCGCCAAAGCTATAGGCCNCTAATGACCTATGAAATCGNACCGCAAAGAACTACCGAGCCTGCAGCGCCCGTAGANGCGGCGAAGACAGATGATGCTGTNGATCTTCAAGCGGATGATCTTTCATATGANGAGAGTACAGAAGTAGTTACAGCACGCGGTGATGTCTTCCTTCAGCAAACTGGCCGTATATTGAGGGCTGACCAAGTTCGTTATGAGGTTGCAAAAGATCGTGTTAGCGCCGCAGGCAATGTTGTTCTTAATGATAATAATGGTGATGTTCACCTGGCGGATCATGGCGTTTACCAAGATAAACTTCAAAATGCAGATGTTGAAAATTTACGATCTACGCTGAATGACGGATCGCGATTTAAAGCTAAAAGCGGTGAAATGCGCGATGGTGTAACAACGACAATGAATGATGCGCATTATACACCGTGTGCAATATGCGGCGATGATCCAGATGAAGTTCCGGCATGGGCCATTCGCTCCTCAGCGGTAACCCACCATAAAGACGAACAGCGCATTAGCTACAAAAATGCACGTTTTGAAGCTTGGGGCGTGCCCGTTGCCTATGTGCCATATTTCTCACACCCCGATGGAAGCATTGAACAAAAAAGTGGTTTTCTATCGCCTACACTTGGATACCGCAGTGATTTAGGTGCTTTTATTGAACAAAACTATTATTGGGCGATCTCTCCTGATCAGGACGCGACATTTGGTATCATGGCTATGACCAATCAAGCTCCATTAGGTCTTCTTGAGTACCGCAAGAGATGGAATGAAGCGATACTTGAATTAGAAGGGGGGATAACTCATTCTGATAGAAGCGATCGATCTTCCGGTATTACAACAAAAGAAGGGGATAAGCTTCGCGGTCATATCTTTGCAAATGCATTATGGGATATTAACGAGGAATGGCGTACAGGATTTGACCTACAATATACCTCGGATGATCAATATATGCGCCAGTATGACTTCACTAATGAGGATGTTTTAGAGAGCCAAATATATGCTGAGCGTTTTTCTGGACGGGATTATGCATCGGCACGCTTAATTTCATTTCAAGATATTCGCGTGCGGGATGAAGTTACAAGCGGTTTAGACCAACCAGATGTTTTGCCAGAGGTTATCGCTAGCTTTATCGGTGAGCCTGGTGATATCCCTTATATTGCTGGTCGTTGGTCTGCTGATTTTTCAATACTTGGACTTCGCCGTGAGGGAGATGAACAGGATGTAAACCGTTTTAGCCTTGATTTAGGATGGAAACGCCGCTTCGTTTCAGATTTTGGTCTAGTCGCAACGGCGAGCACAAGTGTGAGAGGGGATGCTTATCATACAAACGATAGAACCAGTGCATCTGCTGGATCTGGTTTAAGCCGATCAGGCACAGAAACTCGTGTCTTTCCCATGGCGCATGTAGAAACCAGCTACCCGATAGCGCGTCAGTTTGATAATGTTCAAGCTACAATATCCCCGATTTTTTCTATTACTGCGGCCCCAAAAATGGATGATGATGACTATCCGAATATTCCGAATGAGGATAGTAACGATGTCCAAATAGACAGCTCGAATCTATTTCAACCGAGCCGTTTCCCCGGACTTGACCGTTTAGAAGATCAAAGCCACCTGACTTATGGACTTCGCACTGGTCTTTATGGCAACGAAGGTAGTTTTGGTGAAGTATTTATTGGGCAAAGTTACCGTTTAGACGAGCGTGAAAATCCGTTTCCATTTGGATCAGGCTTAAGTGACCAAGGCTCAGATGTTGTAGGACAAGTTAGCGGTAGTTATAAAGATATATATACACTTGATTACCGTTATCAGCTCGGAAGCCGTCATTTAACTTCACGTAGACACGAAATTAGTGCGAGCGCAGATTGGAATAGATTTTATCTGAATAGTGAATATCTTTTCTCTAAAGCTCTTGATGGAACAGAACTTGATGAAAGCCGTGAGCAAATTACGGCTGACGCTGCTTTTTACTTCACTCCTAATTGGCGAACACGAAGTGGAGCTGTTCATGACTTCGGTGAAAACTCAGGGCTTAGAAGTGTTTATACATCGCTGGACTATTTAGGGCAGTGTCTATATCTCTCACTGACTGGTGAGAAAAGCTTTGCTTCTGAAGCTTCTGGTGAGAGCGGCACTGAACTATTCTTCAGAATTGGCCTTAAAAACTTAGGTGAGTTCGAAGAAACGAGCTATAAGCCTAATGGTGAGAGTGATAGCGCCTGTAGTTTCTAAACTTATTTGAGCAGTTTTGCTGCATCCAAAGCGCAGTATGTTAGAATTCCGTCACATCCCGCACGTTTAAAACCCAGTAATGTTTCAAACATAACGGCATCATAATCTAGCCATCCATTATCAGAGGCAGCTTTCAACATCGCGTATTCGCCACTAACGTGATACGCAAATGTAGGCCACTGAAACTCATCTTTTACAGCTTTAACAATATCCAAATAAGCGAGCCCGGGTTTGACCATGACCATATCCGCTCCTTCTTCTATATCCAAAGCGACTTCATGCAGTGCCTCCCGCTTGTTCGCGGAATTCATCTGATATGTTTTTTTATCCCCCTTTAAAGCAGATGATGAGCCAACAGCATCACGGAACGGTCCATAGAATGCAGAGGCATATTTCGCCGCATAGGACATAATTGCTGTATTCATATTTCCATTGGTATCCAAAGCACCGCGGATAGCTTCAACACGCCCGTCCATCATATCTGATGGAGCTATAATATCCGCCCCAGCGCTTGCCTGAACAACAGCTTGCCGCATTAAAACTTCGACAGTTTCATCATTCATCACATAACCATCACTGTCGAGCAGACCGTCATGCCCATGCGATGTATAAGGGTCAAGGGCAACATCAGCGATAATGCCCATATCAGGTACAGCGGCTTTTACGGCGGCTATAGCGCGGCACATTAAATTATCTGGACTATAACTTTCTTGAGCGTTCTCAGATTTACTGGACTGATCAACAACAGGGAAAAGTGCCACAGCTGAAATACCTAGATCTCGTGCTTCCTTAACCTTTTCGATCAAAAGATCGATTGAGGTCCGTTGTACACCAGGCATAGAAGAGACATCTTCCTTTTGCTTTTCCCCTTCAAGAACAAAAAGGGGCCAGATCAAATCCGCAGGATTTAGCCGTGTTTCCGTTACTAAATCACGCATCCACTGTGAATGCCTCAAACGTCTCATGCGTTTATTTAAGAATAAATTGGATGATGAAGAGCGCTCTTGTGCCATTGTTCAAACCTGTCCTTAACAATCTTGGTCTAAAACTCTTATACGCTTTATCCTATAGTAATCAAGATATTCTCATTAAGTCACTTGACCTTGAATGACGATCGCTGCAAACTATGCGAAAATATCAACATTGGAGAGTATATTCCGTGACACCTACACCATACTATGAAGCAATACAGCTTATTGAGCGTCTGCACCGTCATTTTCTAGATGTTTTGAAAGTTGAGCTTGATAAAAAAAATATACAGGACATCAACAATGTACAGAGTATGATTTTGTACAATATTGGTGATGATGAGATGACTGTAGGTGAATTAACAATTCGCGGCTACTACCTCGGATCTAATGTTTCTTACAATGTTAAGAAAATGGTTGAAAATGACTACCTTGTTCAAGAGCGTTCTGTACACGATAAGCGTTCAATCCGCGTTAAGCTGTCTGACAAAGGGCTTGAACTGAAAAAACTTATTTCAGATATGTTTGATCGTCATGAAGGACAAATCGAGGGCTCTGAGCTTACTGGCGATAAGCTTAAGGATCTTAATTCTACGCTACAGCTTCTTGAACGCTTTTGGGCGCAACAAGCTAGCTTTTCAGGCGGTTTTTAATCCCACATAATAATGTCTCAGCTTTCAAATGAATTTACCAANANTGAGCGCATAGCCTTTGCTTTTGGTATTCNTTCTATTGAAAGCTATTTAAACGATGTTCATGCAGCNTCNTATCCGCAGCCACCAGAAATGGTNGGAGGNNCATCTTATACGTACTTTAAAACTGCGTATAATGACATTTCTTTTAAACTGAAAACAGACAACGCGAACAAGCACAGACAAGCACAGGATATAGCTTTCAAAGCTATCACTGATTACGTCATAAAATGCGAAGAAGACGGTTCTGTTAAAAAAGCGGCCTATGAGCATTTTTCAAATGCTCTAAGGACTATGAATCACATATCACATGAAAAAAACCTTGAGATCGTAAAAGCCCATATCGCTCTTGAGAATAGGGGNTTTGTCTTTAGCTGATCTTGCAACTATTCACCAAAGGCACCTTCACCCGTAATGGCACGACCTAAAATGAGTGCATGTATATCGTGTGTTCCNTCATAGGTATTNACAGCCTCTAAATTACACATATGACGCATAATGCCGTATTCATCTGCAATNCCATTGCCNCCATGCATATCACGCGCTTCACGCGCAATATTGAGCGCCTTTCCGCAATTATTNCGCTTAAGTAGTGANATNGCTTCTGGTGCTGCGNGCTCCGTGTCCATTAATCGACCAAGATGATGACAAGCTGATAAACCCAGTGTGATTTCAGTTTGCATATCAGCAAGTTTCTTTTGTATTAGCTGTTGTGACGCAAGTGTTTTGCCAAATAGCTTGCGCTCCATNACATAGTCCCGNGCNCTGTAAAAGCAATCTTCCGCTGCGCCCATAACGCCCCANGATATACCATAGCGCGCAGAGTTCAGGCACATCATCGGCGCTTTCAAACTCGACGTTTTCGGCATTAAAGCCTCTNCGGATGCAAAAACCTCATCCATTGCAATACCGCCAGTAGGGGACGCGCGCANTGATAACTTCCCTTCGATCTTCGTGGGTTCTAAGCCTTTCATACCNTTATCAAGAANAAAGCCGCCAACTTGACCATCACGGTCTCCACCATGAATTCGCGCCCAAACAATAAAGACATCAGCGATAGGTGAGTTTGAAATCCATTGTTTCATACCAGATATTTTATAGCCNCCNTTTACAGCAACNGCNTTTGTTCGCATATCATTTGGATCAGAACCNCCATCAGGTTCAGTTAACCCAAAGCAGCCAATATANTCACCACTTGCNAGTTTGGGTAAATATTCCAGTCTTTGCGACTCACTACCAAAAGCATAAATTGGATACATAACAAGAGAGGACTGCACTGAATAGCAAGAACGATATGCACTATCTACGCGTTCTAATTCCCGTGCAATCAATCCTGCCGCAGTATAGCTTACACCTGCGCAATCATAACCTTGAAGGGTAGGGCCTAAAAGGCCTGCTTCACCCATCGCACGCATAATGCCAATATCAAAATCTTCATTGCGATATGCTTCCAAAACCTTTGGTGCCAGAACAGTTTGCGCAAAGTCATGTGCTGTTTTTTGTATCATGCGTTCTTCATCATCCAATAGATCATGAAGGCATAAGGGATCTTCCCAATTAAATTCGACTCTATTCATACTTTAACTTTACCCTATTTTCTCGTAACTTTCATGGGGTGATGCACAAATTTCAGGAGTTATCTAATGAGCACAGCAATGAGTGGACGGGAAGTTATTATTGAATTTCATTCATTCGGTCAAATTGTTAAAGTTACAGCGATGGATGTAGCTTCCCTTACCGAAATTTCTATTCAAGGCCCTGCTAGCTCTCCNGAAACTATTCTTCGTAACAATGCCGTCAAACGCTTAGAATATGTCTTAAAAAAGAAAAATATAATATAAACCTTTACATATTACATGANNCTNTGTAATATTNNTGCTTTTAAAGAGCTANGAATGGCACAAGAGCGTATAAAAATAAAAGATTTCTGCACTATTATGAGTGCTTCTGAAAATAACAAATTGATCTCATCAATAAGATATAATGGTGGGCAAAGCGAAGTAAGCCCCGATTCTGACGACACAGTCAATTTATCATTTCACAAAAAAAATGGGCTTTCGGCCCAAATCCTAGGTAAAAATTATAATAACGTGACAGTCATTAATACCTCTGATGGTCATAGTTTTCATGCCAAGGGTAAATATGCATATGCAAAAAACACCGCTGCGCCCGTGACCACTGTTGAAAAACAGACCAAGAAACAAACTGTTACAGCTGCGCCCGTCTCTAAAAAAGATGAGAAGNCACAAGGCAAAGTTGAAAGTGACTTTAACTCTAGCGCNAATNTTCACACTATAGNCCCGGANGACGTNTACNTTGNAAATCAAAATCTTATATTTAAAATTGCNCNNGAATNTTCNG
Organism: Micavibrio sp. TMED27; assembly: GCA_002167715.1. Classification (GTDB taxonomy): domain Bacteria; phylum Pseudomonadota; class Alphaproteobacteria; order Micavibrionales; family Micavibrionaceae; genus TMED27. The sequence continues at coordinate 10,334 of NHCG01000008.1, read as the reverse complement.
GGNACGGNATATCTNTTGATGACCTATTAGCGGCAGNAAGAGANGGNCTNTANCGTGGGGCCACTAAACTNGANACNANCCGCCCNAAAAANCAACAAACAGATTATCTATGCCANTATATTCGNGAATCTGTTCGCGTTACTAAAAGAAATGAATCCAATGTCACGAGNATNCCTAAAGANCGTTATTANGAGGTCANTGANNTTATTAGAACACGGAATGCATTNTTCAATTCTTTAAACAGGCATCCAAATGATCAAGAAATTAAGGAAAAACTTGATATAGATGATATCCAATATGTGCGGCTCTTATCGAATTGGACATTTCTATTTGGGGTTCAGAGCATTAATGAACCAATATCCACATCAGTCGAAAATAAAGAGGGGCATTTGTACCCAGATGTAATTGCGCCAAATACTCAGCAAACAGCTGATCAGGTCATAAAAATCGATCTTCAAAGTCATTTTAACTCTATGATCTTATGTTTAACCCCAAACCAAAGGGAAGTTATTGAGAAAAACTTTGGACTTGGCCATCATAAGGCTCCTATGTCCATGCCTGATGTAGCAGCATCAATGAATTTAGATAAATATCAATGTGATAAAATCAAAAAAGCAGCGATCATTAGGCTTAAAGAGATGATGGACCGTGCTGATATTAGTCTCGATGACTTTGCAGAAGCTGGTGTTTTCAATAATTCCGATGAAATGCCAGTACATAACAGCATAACGACAGCACAGCTTTAGTTGCTAACACCAATAAAACTCTTGTTTTTCTGTAGTTCAGGCTCTATATAAATGCCATGAAAAAGACAATTGCTATTGCCAGTGATCATGGTGGCTATGAACTTAAAGAAGCCATCAAAGAAAAATTCCCAGATCTAGAGTGGGATGATCTAGGCTGCCATTCTACAGATTCCGTTGATTATCCTGATTACGCGCAGAAAATGGTTGATGTAATCGAGGCAGGAAAAATTGAGAGCGGTATACTTGTGTGCGGCACAGGAATCGGCATTTCGATAGCAGCAAATAGAAGCCCTAACGTACGTGCAGCACTATGTACAGACGCGACTATGGCACGCTTGACGCGCCAACATAATGATGCGAATGTTTTGGCGCTTGGCGCACGTATAACAGGCGCTGAATCTGCATTTGATATCGTTGAAACATTTTTAAACACAGAATTTGAAGGTGGACGCCATGTTCGCCGCGTTGAAAAATTAAGCTAAGGTTTTGATTTAAGAAAGGACCATAAATATGAGTAACGCAGCAAAAAATGAATATGTAACTGATGGTTTTTTTGATGGTGATTTAAGCGCACAGGATGCAGAAGTTTTTGCAAGTGTTTCAGATGAACTTAAAAGACAACAAAATCAAATTGAACTTATCGCTTCTGAAAACATCACATCAAAAGCAGTATTAGATGCACAAGGTAGCGTTTTCACAAATAAATATGCAGAAGGTTACCCAGGGCGCCGCTACTATGGTGGCTGTGAGAACGCAGATATTGTTGAGAATATCGCACGTGATCGCGCCAAAAAGCTTTTTAACGTTAAATACGCAAATGTTCAGCCTAATTCTGGCTCACAAGCAAANCANGGTGTGTTTCANGCATTATTGCAGCCAGGTGACACAATCCTTGGCATGAGCCTTGCTGCTGGTGGCCACCTNACACACGGTGCGGCGCCAAACCAGTCTGGAAAGTGGTTTAACGCNATCCANTATGGTGTGCGTAAGGAAGATGCCCTTATTGATTATGATGAAGTGCAGCGCCTAGCAGATGAGCATAAGCCAAAAATGATTATTGCAGGTGCTTCGGCATATCCACGTCAAATTAATTTCAAACGTTTCCGCGAAATTGCAGATAGCGTAGGGGCTTATCTATTTGTTGATATGGCGCACTATGCTGGCCTAATCGCTGGAGGCTCATATGAATCTCCATTCCCTTATGCGGATGTTGCAACGACAACAACTCATAAAACACTTCGTGGCCCACGTGGCGGTATGATACTGACAAACAACCTAGATCTATTCAAAAAGATCAATTCAGCAATCTTCCCTGGTATTCAGGGCGGCCCTTTGATGCATGTTATTGCTGGTAAAGCAGTTGCTTATGGAGAGGCATTAAAGCCAGACTTTAAGTTATATGCTAAAGCCATTGTAGATAATGCACGCGTACTCGCTGACACACTAAAAGCGGGTGGAGCAGATATTGTTTCAGGNGGTACAGATAGTCACATCGTGCTNGTTGATCTGCGCCCNAAAGGTCTAGCAGGTAACATTACAGAAGAGTCATTAGAGCGCGCCGGTATTACTTGCAATAAGAACTCTGTTCCATTTGATCCAGCACCGCCAATGGAGACATCAGGCGTGAGACTTGGGACACCAGCGGCGACAACACGTGGCTTTGGTATTGCTGAATGGAAGCTTGTTGGCGAATACATTATTGAAGTACTAGATGGCCTTAAGGAAAATGGCCCAGAAGGTAATGCAGATGTTGAAGCCCGTGTAAAAGCTAAAGTTGAAGAGCTTTGTGCACGTTTCCCAATTTACCCAACTCTATAAAATCATATGCGTTGTCCATTTTGCGGAAATGAGGAAACTCAAGTAAAAGACTCTAGACCGACGGAAGATCATACAGCGATCCGTCGGCGTAGATCTTGTTCTGAATGTGGGCAGCGTTTTACGACTTTTGAACGTGTTCAGCTGCGTGAAATGACCGTTGTAAAGGCGGGGGGACGCAAACAGCCATTTGATCGTGATAAAGTTATGAAATCTATGCAGGTTGCCCTACAAAAACGGCCTGTTGAATTTGAAAAGATTGAAAAAGTCACAACTGGTATCGTAAGAAAACTCGAATCCGAAGGTGAGCACGAGATTAAATCCGAGCAAATCGGAGCAGAGGTAATGAACGCGCTTAAAGATCTGGATGCTGTTGGTTATATCCGTTACGCTAGTGTTTATAAAGACTTCCGCGAGCCGGATGATTTCAACGACTTCCTTGAAGAAGCGCAAAGGCTTCAAAATAAGAAATAATGCCTAAATTTTCTGATGAATATTATATGAACGTTGCGCTAANAATAGCGCGGCGCGGTTTGGGTCGTACAGCTCCCAACCCTAGCGTAGGATGTGTAATTGTTAAGGATGGGCATATCATTGCTGCTGAGCGTACATCGGACGGTGGCCGTCCACACGCAGAGGTAAACGCCCTTAACAAAGTTGGGACACTTGCTCGTGGCTGTACTGCCTATGTATCTCTGGAGCCATGCTCTCATACAGGAAAAACAGGGCCGTGCTCTGAGGCGCTTATCAAAGCAGGAGTAAAGCGTGTTGTAATTGCATGTACAGATCCAGATCCACGCGTCAGTGGGCGAGGTATTAATATGCTCAAAGAGGCTGGCATTGATGTAACCACAGGCATTTGCGAAAAAGTAGCGTTAGATTTGAATGCTGGTTTTTTCCTAACCGTCACTGATAAGCGTCCGTGGGTCACCTTAAAAATAGCAACGTCCGCTGATTACATGATTAGCCACAAACGCGGAGAACAAACATTTATTAGTGGTGAACTCTCTAAACGCCAGACCCATCTGCAACGTTCTTTACATGATGCTATCTTGGTTGGCAGTGAAACTTTTCTCATTGATAAGCCCAAATTAACAACCCGTATTGAAGGGTACGATCATGACATACGCCGATTTATTTTAGATGGCCGTGGGCGTTTAAAGCATACAGGCGGGTTTGAAATCATAACTCATGAGGCTGTGGATAACCGGAACATTAAAAAACTACTAGAATATATTGCGGCGCAGGGTGTTACGCGTCTTTTTGTAGAAGGCGGCGCAAAAGTGCATAAAGCCTTTTTAAAAGCTGGCTATTGTGATGAATTTATACATAACTTATCCACAAATACGCTTGGAGATGATGGTGTTAAAGCAGACTACATAAATGACTTGCAAAATTATGGACTTAGGTTAAAAAGCTCAAGAAATTTATTAAAAGATAGACTAGATATTTACACAGGTACGAATTAAATTAATCAACATGTTTACAGGGATCATCACAGATATTGGCTGCGTACAATCCATTGATAAGAATGGAGACTGGCGCATTGTAATTCGTACAGATCAATTTGATTTGAGCAGTACGCTTATTGGCGCTTCTATTGCTTGTTCAGGTTGTTGTTTGACCGTCATTGAAAAAGGTNATGATTGGTTTAGCGTAGACGTATCAACAGAGAGTTTNTCGAAGACTATAATTAGNGGTTGGACCGAGGGAAGTAAAATTAACCTCGAGGCTGCGCTTAAGGTAGGTGACGAGCTTGGCGGACATATAGTATCTGGCCATGTAGATGGGCTAGGTGAATTGATAGATATCAAGGAAGAGGGCGACTCACACCGTTTAAGTTTTGTTGTGCCAGACGATCTGGCGCACTATATTGCCCCTAAAGGCTCAGTCACGATAGATGGGATATCCTTAACGGTAAATGAGGTTGAAGGATCAACATTTGGCGTTAATATTATTCCTCACACATGGGATAATACGACCCTATCTAATTTGAAAGCTGGCTATAAGGTGAATATAGAGATTGATATGTTAGCCCGTTATGTGGCAAGAATGCTTGGAAAGGAGCACTCATAATGAACAATAATAAAAAAATCGCCGTTTTATCAGCATCATGGCATACAGACATCGTTGAATCTGCTGAAAAATCGTTCATCGCAGACATGGAAAAACGAGGTTTTTCTGCATCTCAGATTGACATTATTAAGGTTCCNGGCGCTCTTGAAATTCCACTAGCAGGCAAACTCGCCCTTGAAAATGGCTATGACCTTGCTGTTGGTATTGCGTTTGTCGTAGATGGTCAAATCTATCGCCATGAATTTGTTGGNCATACTGTTGTACAAAGCATTCTAGATGCGTCTTTAGAGACAAATAAGCCGTTTCTTTCAGTGGTCCTTACACCACAGAGCTACAGCGAGCACACAGATATATATTCCGAGATGTATGTTAAGCACATGGTTAAAAAAGGCGAAGAAGCAGCCAGCGCGGCTGAGCAAATCTTAAATGTTGTCGATCAATTCTCGACATCAAAGAAAGCGGCAGCGTAACCACATCATGAGCGAGAACGAGAACCAATCAACGGATAAAGCCGAAGTTTCAGAGCAGGGTGATCTAGCACCATCGCGCAAAGCTAGGGCTTTATCTGCGCGCCTTCGGGCTGTTCAGGCTGTCTATCAAAAGCAGCAGAACAATAAGCCAATGAAAGAGCTCATCAATGAATACATCATNCACCGTAAATCTATGGTTATTGATGGTGAGGAATTGGTTGAACCAAATGAAAGACTTTTNAAATCAATACTTTCTGGTGTAGAAGAGCGNTTACCTGAACTTATTCCTATNATTGANGCCAACCTTACAANCAAGAAAGAGGTTGAGCCGCTTCTAAAAGCCATACTTGTCTGTGCCGTTTATGAGCTTATGGTTCAAAAAACCGATGCACCAATTGTTATTAATGATTACCTTAATGTTGCTCATGCATTTTATGAAAAAAGTGAAGTGGGCCTTATCAATGGTATTCTCGATAGCATTTCAAAACTATTCAAAGACGACTAAATTACTAGTCTATTCGATTACTTAAAACTTTATGTAATTATAACCTCCTATTAAGACCTGCATGCTAAGATTATCATTAGGGTAAAAAATGATTTGTAGGGTTCGTATAAAATGAAAATAGTAATGATTGCCGGCGCGATACTTTTACTTGGCGGCGGCGGAGCGGGTGCATATTTATATTTAATGCCGCAAGCAGAAGCATCTGTAAGTGAAGAAGATGCTGAAGCAGCAAAAGCCGCTGAACTAGCCGAAAAAAAGAAAAATAGAAAGCCAGGCCTCTTCGTAGAGCTTGATCCCCTTATTCTTCCAATAGTTGATGATAACGGCATTAGCCAGGTCGTGACGCTTGTAGTCGCTATCGAGGTTAATGGCATTGGCGCCGAAAGCAAAGCTCATAGAATTGCCCCTAAGCTTAAAAGTGAGTTTCTAGAAGACATTTACGGCGTTGTGAATGCGCATGCCGCGCAATCTGGTGGGCCATTAGAGATTATGCCACTTAAGAAGCGTCTCAATAAAATTAGCCGCAGCTTAATTGGTGAAGAAGAAGTTTATGATGTGCTGCTGCAAGTGGTCCAGCAACAGCCTGTTTAAACTGCGTATGATGACTGAGTACACTGCGTAAATATTGATAGATAGGAAATTAAAAGTTTGATGTGAACCCTCTATATTAAACATCATTAAACTTTGTCCCGCGTTATGCGGGGCTTTTTTTATGTGGGAATTACTATTATTTTAAACTCTTAATTCTATTTACGATCTTCGTTGATAACCAATCGATTTCACCAACAACCTTCTCTTCGACCTTTAGGTCTTTACGGATTACATAGGTCTCAGGGTATTTTATTGTTTGAAAAAGATCCTGTGCAATAGCCTTATCTTGGTCATGAGCAATATACACATTACCAAGATGCTTCAAGGAAGACTGTGTTTCCTTTGGTAAACGCTTTAAAAAGCGACCAATATTATCTGGGTTTTCATCAACGCTCATTGCTATAAAGACAAGCTGATCCTCAAATTTTTCAGAAAGCGCCACCATATCCGGAAACTCTTTCACACAGGGTGCGCACCATGTCGCCCAGAAGTTTAGTAAAATAACCTTTTCCTCATGCGCATAAAGCGATGATTGATTGCCGTTTATATCCGTATATTCAAAGTCAGGAACTTTTATAGCTTGTTCATGCTCTTGTAATGCCTCTTTGATCTGTGTTGGTTCTCTTACGCTATCCCAGTATATATAGCCACCACTTACGCATATCACAGCAATCAGGACTAATATCTTATGCATTTTCACGCCTTTTCATCTTGAGCAAGTAGAGAAGGGAGGTAATAAGCAACGTTTCAAATGCTATGAATAACCCAAGCATCCAGGCTGCGCTATCAGTAAACCCGTATGCATGTAGGCCAACGCTTAAAAGATTTACCCCAAACCAGCTTAAAGCCAAAATAACCGATAAATAAGCTAATAAAGCCATCACGACGGGCCCTTTCATTTGCCCTGAAACCCGGCCATGTAAAACCCAAATAAGCCATAGACAAATGAGCATTGCTCCATTTTCTTTTGGGTCCCAGCCCCAAAATCGTCCCCAACTTTGATCCGCCCATATACCTCCAAGTACTGTCCCCACAATGGCGAAAAGCAATGACAGTAAGGCTAAACCATGGATGGAACTTTTAAGATTCTTATCTTCTTCGCGTGTTATACCGCTTTTAAGTAGGGAATAATGCGCCAATGCACTACACAAAGTACAGAAGGCATAGGCAAGTGTGATAATAATTACATGCGTTGCTAACCAGAAATTAGTATTAAGCACAGCCGAAAGCATTAGCATGCTATCACCATCTTTATCATGGGAAAATCCTAAGATATGAAAGAAAACGCCTCCAAAAGCCGCTATATACAGCCATAGTAAATCTTTGTTTTTTAAATAAACACACAAGCTATACAGAACAGCCGCTAACCCTACAAAAATAACAGATTCATAAAGTGTGCTAACGGGCGGGCGTTCGAGCACATACATACGAGCGCATATTGAAATAAAGTGAATAAATACACCGACACTTAAAAGAGTACATACGGACTTAAGAAGGGCACTATTAAATCGTTTTTTCTTTAATCTCATTAAAAGTAGGACCAATATAGCGGCTATATAAAAATAAGCTGATAGCTTCATAGGTTCGTATTTCGAATAGAGATACTCATAATTTAGAGCTGTAGCACGTAGATAGTCATCACTCAGGCTATGTGTTTCAGCACTTAAATCTGCTAAAGCCTTGTTCCAATCATCGGCGCGCCCTTCACTATAGCTTTTAGCTAACTCNCCCCATAGTTCGAATATACGCTTATTTGCTGGTGTTCCTTTTCCCTGTAGAACCAAANCCCATGGTGAGAACCAACTTTCTNCCTTCTGAGTGGCAGGTATGACATTNAAAATATTACTTCGCGAACCTGCCATTTGAAGGTTTGCGATAGAGAATGAGAGGTAAGCCATGGCTTTTTCGCCTACATCATAGTTCTCTGGATCGTCGCCTTTGCGTAAAATAAGTGCTTTTAATTCATCATTTAGACGCTCTTTAAACTTATGTGTTTCAAGATAAGTCAATGTACGAGCGCTATAGCCCTTCAAACTCTGCGGTACGTTTTCAGGCAATTCAACCGCAAGCGTTAAATATAAGCTCATTGAGCTTAATAGATCGCCGAGCTTAACCGTCTTTTTTTGTAACAAGATCAGATCACGCTCTTGAGAACTCCAACTCTCTTCGGGGGTATCTACGATTGACAAGATTACGTCCTGCTTAGCCGAAAGCGCTGAGGTGACCTGTTTATATGAATATAATTTTGATGATGTGCGCTTTAGCCCCAACATATTTAATAAATTAGGATTGGTAATTTTAATCGCTGGTGCGTTTTCAGAAGCAGCTGGGTTAAATAATACTTCAAGTAGCCATTCTTCTGCCCCTTTTTCGTTTTGTGATAGTTCTTTACGAATAATATGTGCAAAGCTGTTCATTGGCTTTATACGTCCATCATGCATAATGGGAAGCTTATAAAAATCATCAATATNAAGACTTTGCGCGGATGCTGGTGAAGCAAATAGGGTTAAAAGCGGCAATAAGAATAGCAATATTTTTGTTGCCCCAATACCGTTACCTTTAAGATTAGCATTACTTTTGGCACTTTTCTTCCTAACGAAGAGATGAATCAAAAGACCAATACACATAGTAATGGCCGATATATAAGGAAAACTACGCCCTATATTCCACACTACTGCTAAAACCGACATGTCGCCTTCTGGCGTTCTTACAAAAGATGATTGAAAGAGGGTGTAGCCTTCATAACGAAGGGGCTCATTCATGCTAATAAGGCTCTCCCATACCTTGCCATNATCATGAATACGCACATGTGAACTATAGGACTTTGCCATATCTGTCCCGGGGTAATTTTCTCTTTTAAAATCAATAAGTTCTATCTCAAAGGGAAGGGGGCGTACTTCTTTTCTCAGCATAAAACTATATTGCTTTTTATTTATGATAACCTGAGGAAGCTTAGGAACATTTTCCAAAACAACATAAACACCATCATTTTCACTTCCTTTAAGCCTGAATGTTAGTCCGGAAAAATTCTCTTCATTCATATGCTTAAGCTTGTCAGGCTTAAGGCTCATATGCTGTGCCATAGAGATGTACGTTTCATCTGCATTTGTACGTTTTTCAATACGGCAATTACGACAATGCTCAATAATTTCAATAGTTAAGGGTGCTTTCTCAAGCTTTACCTTATCACCAGCTTTTAAGTCATTATGATTCTTTTTAAATATTACTTCTTGCTGATCATTTATAAGAATAAATTCTCTTTTGTGATAATCTGTAGCAAATGCACTTCGGCCACCTTCAGCCAGATCAACAAAACCCTCGTGGCTATAAAGCGCTGTAAATAAACCGCCCAAAAGTAGTAACAACGCGCCGATATGTGTAATTATGATACCAGAGTTTTTTATAACCCAAGGGCTCTTAAAAACGAGCTTAAAAAGTAAATTTACAAATATAAGCGCCATAATGACTGGTAAGCCTGGCAAAGGTATAAATCCCAGCCATAAAACTGGCTGAGAGAAAAATATTTTTGTTGCTTCGTAAAGGCCAATATATTTCTGTGCAACAGTTCCAATAATGAGATAAATAATCAATATCGGTAGCAAATAGTTTAAAAGCCTAGGGCCGCATAGCAGTGTAAAAAGGTTGCTGAATAAATTTTTCATGCTCATGGAGCGCTATAATAACTATCCGTAATAAAACTTCCAGCGTTATAAACACAGCTTTTATTAAAAAGCTATATTTTGAATATTTTATCTTACTGATACTAGAATATATAGGATTTCAGGCCGTAACTTTATTCTAGTTTAACCTGATATATTATTTTCCATAATATACATTATCACATTTAGCTTAATAGGTGCGAAGTATGACAATTACTACCCCTTCGGGATAGAATATTGTCAGTTTAAACAACCTGTTAAAGATGAATGGAGATAAGAAAATGGATCAATTTGTAGGACTAGATGTTTCACAAGACGAGACTCACATTTGCGTTGTTGATCGTGATGGAAACAAGATATGGGAAGGCAATTGGGTTCTGTCGCAAAGTTTAACTTAAGTTGAAAATCCCTGCAATTGGCCAAAATCTAGACGGTCGCCAAGCGGTAAAATTGTTGCGCCGGCGTGAGGTTT
>NHCG01000007.1 GCA_002167715.1 Micavibrio sp. TMED27 | reverse complement strand
AATATACCTGCGTGTAAAAACAGGAAGCATAGCCCGGAAATTCTAAATTTTTCTTAAGCTATTAAACTTTGCGACAGAACCCAAATAAGCGCACCCCTGCTGTTATTAACGCGAAACTCTCGCAGATTTATAGTTATATAACCGATACGATCGGCGCGCGCGTGATTGCTTTGCCGATTTTACCACGCTCATATTATAGCGGTTTTTCTGCCGCTGAAATCACACAGGCGAAAGCAGATATCTTGGCCGTAAATGATTGGATAGCGGCGCAAGAGAGCGACAATATAATTACAGTGCCAGCCATTTACGCGGCCTTTGAAGGTCAAACGCCAAATGAGCCAGTCAGTGAGTATGTGAGCGATGGGCTTCACCCCTCGCCAGCGGGGGCAAAGGTGATCGGTGATGTTTTGACCGCCCGTATGCGCCCTTTAATCGGCGGATATGAAGCCGGCGAGTGGATCGAAGGGGTTAACCTTTTGCCTAATCCTAATTTTTCTGGGACGGGCGGAAGCGTTGATACATTTACAAACGGCCAGGTCGCGGACGGAATGGAAGCAGTTGACCGTGAAAATGACGGTCTGGCTTCGTACCGCACATACTCTAAAACACCTGAAGGATATCAGCGCATTCAGATACAAGCGCCGCAAGGTGTGGGCGCAATTGGAACATATTTTAGGATTAATCGCCCTGATCTGGAGCTTGGCGCGAGCTATTATGCTGAGCTTGAAATTGATCTTGTAAAAGCAGATGGTGCTTATAAATCCATTTTTATTCTAATGGATCGTTCTAGTAACGCGGGCATTAGGCATCATAAAACAATGGATCATGTAGGGACACGCGCGCAGCCTACTTTTTCAGGTGTTCTAAGAACCCCCGTTTGTAGGGTGGCCGGTGAAATAGGTTTAGATCATCAAGTTTACTTTGAGCTTGAGGGCGATAGCGCAAGTGGGCCGATTGATATTGATGCGGTTTTAAAAAGTGTCCGTCTCGTTAAGCTGGGCTAGGCCGCTCAGCGAGGCAATTAGGTATTTTTCGAATTGCTCAGAAACGCGCTTTACAATAACTTTCGGCGGCATTTTGTGCTTGTGTGCAAGCGCCGCTATTTCTAATGTTAACCCCTCATCAAGACTTCCGAAATATTTAAATGCCAAAATTTCGCAGTCTCTCAGCATTTCGCCAACATTTATACTGGCTTCTGATGGGTCGTGTTGATTGTCCATAAACTCTGAATCCCCTTGTTCTGGTAATTCAATACTACTCAAAGTTACCGAGATTCATCAAGTACAATTTTGTTATATGCGCTTGGTGCTTAGCGGTGTATTTTGTAAGATGGGTTTATGGATAGATTGCTAATCACTCATGATATGCGCACCGAGCTTAAGCAGCTAAGGAAAAAAACCGGTTGGGGTTATATTGCCATGTGCCAGCGCCTTAAAGAACAAGGCGGGCCTGCGCTTCTTTATGCAACGCTGCAAAAAATTGAAAATGGTGATTTAGTCACTATAGGCGCTGATGATTGGAATGCAATTATTCAAATTTATAAAAATCTCCCTTTAGAATTGCACGGCGCGAAAAACGGAGTTAAGCGAAAAAATACCATTCCGGTATCTAGTGAGCTGCGCGATATGCTCAGCGAATTATTCTCAGGCCAAATATCACCGCGTATAATTTTAAAAGATCCTAATGCTCCGAGAAAGCTATCTGTTGGCCGGCTTCACGCGCTTAAAAGTGGCAAATTATTATCGATAAGTCCCGATGAAGAGGCTTTTCTGCGCGCTTCCTACTCCTCCCTAAAAAATCATAGTAAATCAGATACATAAAACTTTATCTTAATTTGATTTAAATTGAATATATTATTTACATATTCTTATTTTTTTTCCCGTAACGTATAAAACAGTTTCATAGAAAAGGTCAAGAAAGACCTTCGGAAAACTGCGTAAAGAAAAGGCGAAAAGCCATAACTATATACGTGTAAGGGAAGTTGAAAAATGGTATCTGTAATGCCAAAAGCACTCGGGGACGCGAACAGGGATGATGCAACCGAAAAAGCGGCGAAAAAAGCCACTGAGGATTTGACGGTTGCGGAACAAGGGAGAATGCTGCGTACTGGATGTCTGACAGTCGAGCAAGTTTCAATGAATAATGCATTCGGTATTTCGGCGCAATGCCGCGCAGAGGGGGTGCAGCATGAGAGGCGACAAAAAGTGAGCGCGGATACGCAGCTTTTGAATCTCATGGATCAGCTTAGAGACTTTGAGGCACAAATTGTTCGTGATTATGGCGAGGACTTTGCGGAAAACTTACTTGAAGATCAATACGCTCAAGGTAACGTGACAGACGAAGAGCGTGCTCGCATTCTGGCGATTGAAGATAAAGAGGAGCGCCAGCAAGCTATTGCTGATTTATTCGCAGAGAAGCTGAAAAAAGGAGAGATAACTATTGATGATATTAAAGATCATGAATGGGCTGAGAGGTGGATTAGAGACCGTGCTGAAGTCAAAGCTGGTAAACTAGATCTAGCGCATGATGTTTATAAGGGAAAGGTTTCTTTAGATAGCTCGGCGGTAGACACAATTGTAAAGGATATGGTTGAATTGATGGCGGCTCAGAATGGAAAAACCATAGAGGATATTACAGATACAAAGCCTGTGACTCATGCAGAAGATTTATNATCGGATTCTAGTCGATTAAATGATTTAAACAGTCTGATTGTTTAATCATTACTCGCCAAAGTGACCGTTGGCTTATCTTTATAGAGAGATGCTTTTTGTCCAGCTACACGCGCTTGATTTGCTACAGAAGACAGTATGGATCTATCATTGAGAATGTCATTTAATCCAAACTGATATTCTCCATTATGCTTAACAGCCAAGCCGTCAACATAAAATGTAAATACGGATCCCGTCTCAACTGGTGTTTCGTCATTTATGTAGCATGTGGCTGGTACTTCTGATCCAATGAATACATTGGCTAGTAATGTTGGAGAATTTCCAAGGTCTTTTCCTGGCAATGTAGCTATTGCAACTGTACCAGGGTATTTTTCGGAGTGTATTAATGCAGACGCGCCTGCTGCCAATGTTATACCATTCATTTGCTCTAATGGTGAACATTGCGTATTAGTTTTTTGTTCCTGCGCTTGCACATTAAATGAAAGCGTAGTTGCAGCGATTAAAGCGGCTGCGGCGGCTGTTTTTCTAAAAGTTGTGTTTAGCATGGGGCTCCCCTTATTTTTTTGTACGCCTACTTTATAAACACTTAGCATAATAATAATTATGTATTGTCAGGAATTTAGCATAAGGTTTTTCAATAATCAATAAAGAATCTTGGTTATGAATAACTTATCGACTTTTTATCAAGTAAATTGATTTATCTANGCNTGCTGTGATGGCTTTATTTGTTCTGTTCAGGGGNAGGGGGCTGTGACTTTTTCTCAGCTTCTTGAGCCATTATCGTGGCTTCCAATGCAACGGCTTTCAGAATAGATTTATCTCTCATTAGATCATTAATACCAAATGTATCTTTACCGTTATGCTTAACTCTTAAGCCACCAACATAGAAGCTAAACGTAGTTCCGCCTTTTTATAACCTTCTTCATTGATAAAACATGTTGCCGGAACTTCATTTCTTTCAAATGCTTTGGCTAAAAACAATGGTGTGTTACCGAGGTCTTCACCTGGTATAGCCGAAATTGCAACTTCACCGATATTCTCTTCTGAATGTGTTAGGGCTGATGCACCAGAATCTAATGTATATCCATTAATTTCTTTCAGCGGTTGGCACTTTTCATCTTGCGCTTGCACATTGAATGAAAGCGTAGTTGCAGCGATTAAAGCGGCTGCGGCGGTGGAATTTCTAAAAGTCGTATTCAGCATTTTATTCTCAATCTATACGGGCAGGTCTTTTTACAACCTTCATTTGTCATAGTGCTTATATGTTGGCACAAGTCATTAGCATGTGGTTTTTTTATATACAACTAAAAATATTTGGGGGGAGGGCGGAATTGAACTTCCGACCTATTCGCTTGCGCGAATATTTATAATAATTTCGTGTCGGAATTTATTATCTCAATCACTAAAATAAGGGTAGGGGGAATAAATGGTGCCCGAGGGGAGAATTGAACTTCCGACACGGGGATTTTCAATCCCCTGCTCTACCACTGAGCTACTCGGGCACGAGTTGTTCTATGCGAACGAAATAGGTTTATAAGGAAAAGTTGCCTGCGTGTCTAGGCTTTAAACGCATTTTTTAACTTAAAATTCCATCAAATCTTTCTTCTAGAGGAGGTGTGCGGCGTTTGCGTGTGATCTCGAGCAGGCCAAGGCCGCTTATACCGTGGATTTGAACGGTGCAGGGGTCTTTGTTGACTTCGTCTTCTAAGGCTTTGAGAAAACGGTTTTGATCTTTCTTATTGGGCATTTTTAGAAGGTCAGCAATGACAATGCCGCCAGAATTACGAAGTCGCATTTGGCGGGTGATTTCTTTTGCCGCTTCAATATTTAAATTTAGATTCGATGATTTGGATGAGCCTTTGTTGATGTCTATTGCGGTCAGCGCGGATGTGTTTTGGATAATGAGCGATCCGCCGGATGGCATAAGGACATAGGATTGGAATAGGGCTTCGATTTGACCGATGATATCGCGGTAGTGGAACAGGGCGAGATCTTCCTCGGCATTATCAAGTTCGAGAGGCGTTATTTTTGTCACCAGATCAGGAGCGAAGATGGAGGCCCATTCTTCGACAGTGTTGAAATGATCCATCGTTACGACCTCGATACGGTCTATTTGTTGGTCTGCTTGATCGCTTAGGGTGCGTTGCATGGCGTCAGGGCCAAGGGCAATAAGGGATGGTTCACTGCCTTCGAAATAATTGCTTATTTCTTCCCATGCGGTTTTAAGGATTTTACCTTCCCTGATAAGAACATCGCTTTGCGTGTTGGCGGCCGAAGATCTTAGGATGCAGCTTTGAATATCTTCGATCTCATTGATCATACTGTCTAGCTGTTGGCGTAGTTTTTTATCGCGGATACGCTGCGATATTTTGTTTTTTGTAAGTGAGTTTGCGAAAATGAGGTGGCGGCCGGGTAGGGTGATATCCATGCTCATTTGCAGGGTTTTGTTTTCTGCGCTTAGGAAATCATCGTCTTCATTCATTATATAGGCTGATTTGGCCTGTACCGGCACCATGTCGCCTGCTTTTAGGTGTTTTGCTATTGATTCTCTGCCGCCCTTTTCAATAGAGCCGTCCTCTTTTTTCCAGCGTGTATCCCGGTTATAGAGAATGCCTGTATTATATCCATCAAGGTCAAGAAAAGCAGCGTCGAGCGCTTTATTAATGGATGTTACTTTTGCCCAGTATATAGAGCCCCAACGAACTTCTTCATGGGCGGGGTCAACTTCTAGGCCTTCTAATCGCCCGTTTTGAAGGGCAGCGACCCATAAGCTTCCTTCTTGCTCTTCTATTAAAATGTCCACTGTGCTTTTGCATCCTTTTTGCGTGCGGCTTTTTGAAAATTATTTTAGATAGCCAGCGCCATTAAGCATGTTCATTGTATCATAAAGTGAGAGGCCGACGACATTTGAATATGAACCTTTGATGTATTTTATGTAGCTCTCGGCTAGGCCTTGGATAGCATAGCCGCCAGCTTTTCCTTGCCACTCTTTGGATGCAATATATGTGTCTATTTCGTTTTTTGTAAGGCGTTTGAACTGTACTAAGGTCTCTACTAGGCGTGTGATTTCTTTACCTTCGGGGGTGATTATGGCGATTCCGCCGTAAACCCGGTGCCTTCGTCCTGAGAGTGTGTTTAAGCATTTGCGGGCGAAGAGTTCGTCTTCGGCTTTGTCTAGAATTCGCCGTCCAGCGCCGACAACAGTATCGGCGGCTAAAATATAGCTTTGGGGATTTTTATGGGCAATTTTACGGGCTTTGCCTATTGCTAGGCGAAGGGCTAAGTCACGGGGGAGTTCACCTTTCATAGGTGTTTCATCAATATCAGCTGGGATAATATCATCAGGCTCAATATTTAGCTGCTTGAGAAGGGCGACGCGGCGCGGAGAAGCTGAGGCTAAGATGAGTTTATTTTTCACGGAAAATAATGCGGCCTTTTGTTAGGTCGTATGGAGTCATTTCTACAACAACTGTATCGCCTTGCAGAACACGGATGCGGTTTTTACGCATTTTACCTGCTGTATGGCAAAGTACGACGTGGTCATTTTCCAATGTTACACGGAACATTGCGTTTGGTAGAACTTCGCTTACTACGCCTTTGAATTCAATTAGATCTTCTTTTGCCATCTCGTTACTTGTCTTTGTGTTATTCGTTTAGAGAATATTCCTATAGCGCACTGTATGTAAATAATGCAAGGGCTATAAAGGTAATTAGTCCACATAAAGCATATTTTTTGTTATAGATGCTGTATTTAGCGCATAATGTGGATCTTACCAGCATGAAGTACGCATATTAGAGTGAAGAGACGGCGCGCTGTGTCGAAGTCCATTTTTATTTTTTCTTCGAGTCGGTCTTTGAGCATTTCTGCACCTTCGTTATGAAGGCCGCGACGCCCCATATCAATGGCTTCAATTCGAGATGGGTTCCCATTTTTTACGGCATCGTCGTAACTTTGTACGATCATAAAATAATCTTTGATTAAACGGCTATAGGGTTTAAGGGAGAGAACCAACATCGGGAGGTCATCACCTTTAATGTTTTTGATTCTGAAAACCAGTCTATTTTCTTCTATAGAGAGTGAAAGGTCATATGGGCCGTCATTATCGTCTACTGGGTGGAAATGATTGTTTAATTTTAAGTCACGAAGCGCAATTTCTCGGTCACGACCAATCAGGTTAGCTTCAGCATTTGCCGTCATTTCTGATATTGATATGTGAACGAGTCTGTGTTCTTCGGGCATAGCTTTTTATTTTTTTACGGCGTTTCTAAAACGTTCAATCCACATATTCATTTCATCTGGTCTGGTTTTTAATGCGGGTCTGCTTACAACGAGTTTAGACGAAATTTCTACGATTGTTTCTACTTCTTTGAGGCCATTGGCTTTAAGTGTTGAGCCAGTGGATACAAGGTCGACTATATGGCGGGCTAAACCCAGTGATGGAGCAATTTCCATCGCACCGTTCAGTTTAATGCATTCCGCTTGGATGCCTTGTGCAGCGTAGTGGCGACGGGTTAAATTAGGATATTTAGTTGCTATACGTATATGGCTTCTGCGTGTTTTATTCTTGCGCTCGTCTTCAATCTCTTCGACAGGCATAGCAACAGATAAGCGGCAGTGTCCGATGTTGAGGTCTACGGGTGTGTAGATGTCATCATAATCGAATTCTTCTAGTGCGTCTGAACCGACCACGCCGATGTGTGCACCGCCATGTGCGACGAAGGTCGCTACATCAAAAGCCCGTACACGAATAATATCCAAATTTTCATTGTTTGTAGAAAAGCGTAGTTTGCGGCTTTTACTGTCTGTGAAGGCATCTTCAGGAATGATGCCGCATGCTTCGAACATGGGCATAAGTTCTTCTAGGATGCGGCCTTTTGGAACGGCCAGAATGAGTTTTTCTGTGTTCATGACAATGAGATACAGGCTTTATCGCGATGCGGCAAGTGTAAAGGTTTATTAACCTGTAATTGCCATTCGCATTTTTTGATTTACTAACGATACTGGTTTTGTAGGTGCGGCATATGTCGTTGTGTGCTTTTTAAGCTCATCAAGGCTATTTAGCTGCACTAATTGTTTATGCTTATACCCATACTTAGAATCTATACTCTCAGTATCAAGATTGATGCGTTCATCATTAAACAGGAATATATCTGAGCCTGTCTGCTCACTTATGATTTTAGCAATATCTTCAAAGTTATCGCCTTTTTTGAAAAGGTAGACATCCGGTGCGTCTGTACCATTTTCTTCGGCAATATTATTTAGTCTTTGTATGATAAGGATCGCGTTTGCGATGAATTGCATATCTGTATTATCGTTTACAAGTTCTTGACCCAAGCGCTGTTCTGCCATGCTTGGTCCGTCATATGCTTTTTTCATGTTGGCTGGGATATTTAAAAAGATAGCGTCTTGAGATTTTAAATCTACAATCTTCGTATTCGCTTCGTGCCAAGAGTTTGTCGTGCTTGGTCCTATAATTTCAAGATGTGAACCAAATACATTATTGTTTGCTTCTGGAGTTACCGCGGCCACGCGTTTGAATTGCCACGCTGTATCATGTGGTGTGTAGAGTAATATATTTGGTTTTGTATTACTTGCTGCGTTTTTTTGTTTTCTTGTAATATTTTCAATCATTTTATGCTCTTTTTATGCATTTTGGTTTCGGGGCGCTATTTATCAGCTTTATCCGAGCACGGCAAGCTTTTTTATATACTTAAAGTTAAGTATAAGCGGATGCATTGATGAGCAATATTTATTAGGTAATTTGAATATTTATATTTTTTTGATTTTAGCGCCGCAGCGAGAGAGTTTACCTATGATGTCTTCATAGCCGCGCTCTAAATGGTAAATGCGGTTGATGGTTGTTTCACCGTCTGCAACTAGGCCTGCAAGCACAAGTGCGACAGATGCACGTAGGTCCGTTGCCATTACTTCTGCACCTTTGAGGCCGTTTACCCCTCTGACAATTGCAGAGTTTCCTTGCACCGTGATATTGGCGCCCATGCGATTGAGTTCAGGAACATGCATGAAACGGTTTTCAAAGATTGTTTCTGTTACAAGGCTTGCTCCATTAGCGATTGTAAGCATCGCCATGAATTGTGCTTGCAAATCTGTTGGGAATCCTGGGTGTGGCTCTGTCATGATATCGATAGCTTTGAGTGGTTTATCAATATCGCGGTTTACGATTATGTCGTTACCTTCTTGTTCAACTTGCACGCCTGCACGCGCTAGATGTCCTGCTGCGGCTGTCAGGTGTTCTAGTCGTGCGTTCTCAAGTCGTATATTCCCACCAGTCATGGCAGCGGCCACCATGTAGGTGCCCGTTTCTATACGGTCTGGTATAACGCTGTGGATCGCGCTGTTGAGATTTTTAACACCTGTGATTCGTATTGTATCTGTTCCGAGGCCGGTTATTTTTGCGCCCATTTTTATGAGGCATTCACCTAGGTCTGTAATTTCTGGCTCTCTTGCCGCGTTTGATAGAATTGTTTCACCATTGGCAAGCGTAGCAGCCATCATTAGGTTCTCTGTTGCGCCAACTGACACTTTAGGGAACATGATTTTTGCCCCTTGAAGCCCGCCTTTGGGTGCTTTTGCGTTAATGTAGCCGCCTTCTAAATTGATTTTTGCCCCTAATTCTTCTAGGGCTTTTATATGCATGTCCACTGGACGTGTGCCAATTGCGCATCCCCCAGGAAGGCTTACGCGTGCTTCGCCAAAACGTGTTAGAAGGGGGCCTAGTACGAGAATCGAACCGCGCATTTTACGCACTATATCATATGGTGCAGTGTAATCTTTGATCCCCCCAGCGTTAATAGCCATAAGGTCTTTTTCACGCGATACTGTACAGCCGAGATACTCTAGGAGTTCTGTTTGACTCTGCATGTCACGAAGAGTATTGGGGCTGTTTTGAAACTTGACTGTTTCTCCAGTAAGAAGGGCGGCGCACATAAGTTTAAGCGCACAGTTCTTTGCGCCACTAATAGGGATGATGCCGTTGAGCTGTTGGGCGCCTGTAACTTGTATTTTATCAAGGCTTGATGTGTTTACTGACTGTATCTCATCAATTTTTGTTACTGTATTAGTTGGTTTTACAGCTGATAAGCTCATTTTGTTATCCTTATTATAATTATGCGCTTTTCTATATGTAGAGCGCCTTTTAACCATGATTTAAGGTTTAAAGGCAAGTTTTTTATGTAATTACCTCTATTTAGAGGCGTGGTAAAGTTACACCGCGTTGCCCCATATATTTACCACTGCGATCTGCATAGCTTACTTCACATGGTGCTGAACCTTTGAAAAATAAGAACTGTGCGACACCTTCATTGGCGTATACTTTTGCAGGAAGTGGCGTGGTATTTGAAATTTCCAGTGTTACATGGCCTTCCCAGCCTGGTTCTAATGGCGTTACATTCACTATTAAACCGCAGCGCGCATACGTGCTTTTACCAAGACAGATGACGAGGACATCTTTTGGGATGCGAAAATATTCGACAGTGTGCGTAAGAACAAAGCTGTTTGGTGGAATAATGCAGACATCTGTTTCACGATCAACGAAGCTCTGTGCAGAAAACTCTTTTGGATCGACAATGGCATTATCAACATTCGTGAAGATTTTAAAATCAGGGGCACAGCGTGCGTCATAGCCGTATGATGAAAGGCCGTATGATATATTACCTTCGCGCTTTTGTTTCTCTACGAATGGCTCGATCATTCCTTCTTGTTTTGCAAGTTCACGGATTTGATGATCTGCTAATATGCCCGGGGCATGAATAATGTCTGTATCTGTGCGTTCTTTCAGTATTTCCATCTTATATTATCCTACTGGTCTTTATCGTTTGCTTCTTTGTCCGCTAATGTTTTTGCCTTTGTAAGGGCTTTGCGTTTCTTCAAGTTTTCGCGCAGCGCGGCTGCACGTTTTTCGGCTTTAGTTTGTTGCTTAGTTTTTTCTGACATAAATTTACAATAGGCAAAATCTTTGATGACAGGCTAGGATTTTTATTGTAACTTCTGGCGCAAATTGGGGAAAACCTCAAATTTCATCCTTTTAGGTCGGCTGCTGTAGCTCAGTGGTAGAGCGCGTCATTGGTAATGACGAGGTCGGGAGTTCAATTCTCCCCAGCAGCACCATTATTTTTCAATCTTTGAAAATGTTTGAAGAGGCTGTAGCTACTAATAACAATCCATGAACCATTATTTATGAGTACGCCAATATTCCAATAGGTTGTCAGTGAATAGAGCATTAGCACAGATGCAAAAAGATTCATTGAAAGATAANCTAGGTCATTTTTGGCATCAATTTTTCGGTTGATATAAGCATAGGATAATAAAAAAGTTACTGAGCCCAAAATAGCGGCGGCTTGCGGGTAATCGATACTAGCTATCACTTGATAATCCTTTTGTGAAAAATGAACGCCTAATTAGGAAAAGGCTTCTTCGTAAATTTTGACAATTCTCTTTGCTGTTTCTTTTCTGGAGAAGTTTTTATGGGCGTGTTTGAAACCTGCTTTTCTCAGTTCTTCTCGCAGCTGAGTGTCGTTTGTTAAGCGAGTTATTGCTGCTGCAATGTCATCAGAGGATTTTTCTTTTACAAGCAAGCCTGTCTTTTCATGGATTACGGAGTCGGTTATTCCACCGCTATTACTAGCTATGACTGCAGCGCCGCAGAACATGGCNTCGACAAAAGTATTGCCTTGTGCNTCTACCCAATCCTTTGTTTGTATCGATGGCCCGATAAAGATATCCGCTTGNTTAAGNTGTTGNAATACCTCTTGCTGACTTAAAAGTCCTAGNAACTTTATGCACTCTTTTTGCTTTAAGCTTTGNACGTANTTTTCGCATTCTTCTTTCTCCAGCCCATCNCCTATAATTTTCAGATTAAATGACAGGGTNGGGGGNAGCTTTTCNATTGCTTGGAGTAGNTATATAAGGCCCTTTTCTTTTGTTATTCTTCCGACAAAAATAAGCTCTATANTCTCGTTATTTTTTTCTTTNGNTGGGAGTGTATCGCTTATTGGTGTTGCACCGGTTGGTATTATTTTAATATCGGTGTTGGTAAGTTCTTGAACGATTTTTTTTGAGTAGCTGCTATTTGTAATATTCTTTGTAGCGCCGTTTAATACGCAACTTTTTATCTTTAAAAAGAGAGGGGATTTGTAGCCCATAATATCAGCGCCATGGGCGAAAGTTATATGGGGTATGTTAAATATTTTTGAAAGGACATGGCCGTTTAAACCCTGAGGTATAAGCCAATGGGAATGAATTAAGTCATATTTGTTTTTTCTGATGAGGTTGAAGGCGTAGAAAAATTGGGATGCTATGAATAAGGGGATGAGTAAGTATTTTGCTTTACTGCCTCTTAGGTTTGCGCTTACCCCCCCGTTATAGAAAAGTGTCTGTAAACGATCTGGATAGGCGTATTTATTTCTATAAATCGTTACGTTTTGTATTGTTTCTTTATTTTTAATTCCTGCTGTGTGTGGGGCAAGTACATCTACTTGGAAACCAAGGTCTGATATGTCTTTGGCCATATTGAGTATAAAGGGGGCTGTGCCGTCGCCTTTAAAACGTGGAGCGCTGGAAGCGAGAAAAAGAACCTTTTTTTTATTGCTCATGGTTAAGTGCTTCTTAGCGTCAATACTGGGCTATTTTTTGTGATTTAGACTTTTAATTTCATCTTCTATGATGGCTAGTCGTTTTAGAATACGTTCACTTAGTTTTCTATTGAAGGCAATAATGTCAGCTAAAATCCCCATAGAGATAGTTAAGCAGCCAAGCATTACTAATGCGCCAGCAAGGACGAGCGATTGGATATGGCCACTGCCGTCACCCATTAAATAATCAAATATAAAACGTATTATTGGTATAGAACCAACTATACAGAGGCACGCTCCGGTTAAACCAAAAACATGAAGCGGACGGTACATGGTTTGAACACGAAATAAGGTGGTCACTGACATTTTTATGAAGTAGGGGACACTTTTGAAAAGTCTTGATTCACGTGTGTGCTCATTGGTCTTAATATCAATGGATTTTACACGAAGCTTTCTTGCGCCAGCCTGGACTAACATTTCTATTGTGTAACTGAAATTAGTTAGAATGTGCAGCTCTTGGGCTGCGCTTTTTGATATCGCCCTAAAGCCACTTACGGCATCTGGGATGTCTAAGCCAACGAGTGTACTTATGGCTTTGCTNCCGAAAACTTGAAGGTTCTTTTTGAAGTANGAAAAATGNGGGTTGTCCATNCCGCCGCGATTNCCAATTACGATNTCNGCTTCGCCTTNTATGATAGGGGCGACAAGCTTGTCTATATCTGGACTGGGGTATTGGTTGTCACCATCAGTATTTACAATGATGTCAGCACCCAGTCTTAAACACTCATCCATACCTCTTGAGAAAGTACGCGCAAGGCCAAGGTTTCTGGGGTTCTTTAGAATATGATTAACGCCGAGTTCTTTNGCNTTTTCGATNGTTTTATCGGTAGACCCATCATCAATAATNAATGTCTCTATCTTTGAAATGCCTTTTATTTTTTTTGGTATTCCAGATATTACGCTCTCTAATGTTTTTTCTTCATTAAGGCATGGAATTTGTATGATGAGTTTCATTTAGATTTTCCTGAGAGGGCTGATATGGTGTTGGGTATTATAGCAATAGAGGGTGTGAGTGCAAGAGTGGTTTAAAATCCTAAGTTTTCGTTTTATGGCTTGGATGTTTAATAGTGTAGGAATAGATCTAAAGGCTCTTCGTTTGGCTTACCCCTAGGTTGGTAGAGCTTATTTCCCCAAACAAGAAAAGCTGAAGCCGCATTATTGTGTTTTGTTTTTATTTGGTAAGTCTCTCTGTTGAGATAAACTGTATCATTATTACGATACTCGATGTTATTTATAAAAATGGGAGTGTCACTTTTTATCGTATATTGTCCCGTTATTATTATGTTTACTGACTGTTCGTTTAGGGTTTCAAAACTGATTTCTTTTCCAGCAATATATATATGTTTCCAATATGGTATATAGTTCTGTGTGATGTAGTCATAATCATGCTCCTTCAATGGAAAGTGAAAGATGTCTTCTTTGTTTTTGAATTGTTCTAACGATAAAGCATAAGTGCCGATGATGAATTTAGGCTCTGAATCTATGATCGTATCCCTGAAATCTTTGACCTCGTTTTTTTGGTATAAGTTGTTTCCAGCAGAGCTCATGAAAAAGTTCGCACGGGGGAAAGAAGGAATAATCCCTGTATGAGCCATATAGTTTTGTGGTGTTTCAAAGATGCTGTGAACATCATTTGTTATATATTCTTGGTTGTCTAATATGATTTTGTGCTGAGGCAGGACGGACCATAATGTTTGCGAATGAAGTAAAACGATNAGCATTGTAAGAAATGTGACCGTTTCATATTGCAGNTATTGGTTAAACTTTGTTGTGATATATGTGCAAAACACACCACAGACTATGCTAAGTGGGGCAGCCATAAAGACAATAAAATAATTATATGTATTTCTGTATATTATAAGAGTTAGTAATGGGAGCAGTAAGGTCAGAAGTATTGTTTTGATGTTTTTATGCTGTTTGTCTGTTTGTATTTTTACGCCAAGAAGACAAATTGAAATCACTAATATGACGGTGAATATTGGGTTTTTAGTGAGCTGTAATAAGGATAAGTCTATGGCTTTTGTTGGGCTGAATCCTAAGAAAAGATTTACCGATTGAATGAAGCTACGGGTTTGTGTGTTTGACGTTTCTATTGTTCCTGCTGCTATAAATGCAGTGATTAATGTAAAGACAATAATCGCGGTGAGCGGCGGGAGTAAGACTTGTTTAGATATGAGTGCATTTTTTATTTTTTTATCCGTATTCAGAATAAGGATGATGCCAATCGGTATGGCAAGAAAGATAGACTTTATTGTTATGCTGCCTGCAAGGCCAATGAGCATACCTATGGCTAATAGAGTAGATGTATTTTCTTTGCCTGAGTTAGTGTTTAAAGACAGTGCAAGTGTTAAAGCACCCATGAGTATTGGAATTGCAATTGTGTCTGTTCTAAAGCTCGTCGCGTGGAATATAGTTTCGTTTAAGGAGAGGTATAGTAAAACGTTAAATGCTGCCACCGTTTTCGGAAACAGATATAGGCTCGATTTATATATACAGAATAATGTGATGACATGAAGTATCAGAACTGTATATCGCAGAATGAATATTTCTGACCAATTTGCGCTTTTATCAAATAGTGAAACCCAGCCAAAAAGAACAGTGTGTGCGTTTTGAAGTGGTGAGGTTAGCCGTCCTTGCCAATAATCATAGATTAATGACATGTATAGATATTCATCCCAATGAACCGAGATGTTTTGAATGATGTAAACTTTAGAAACGACTAGGCAGAATATACAGCAAAGAAGAAATCTAAATGTACTTTTCTCTTTTGCTGTATTTGGTTTATAGCTCATTTATTGGCGTGCTATTTCTTTAGGCCGCCCATACGAGGGTAATATATTGGCTTTTCTTCTGGTGTATAGGGTGTGAACTCATAATCGTTTAGTGATTTTTCACATGTTGGAAGTGGCCTTTTTAATTGCTCTGGCCATTTGTCTACCCATCCTGCAAAGTGTGCAGCTTCTTGGATGTGCGTGTTTTTAATACATGCACTCTGCCCAATGAATTGAAGAAATGATTGAGTATGCTCTGGGGTGTTTAAAGTATCTTGCGCACCGCTTAGGTGAAGTTGAGGGATGTTTCTGAGTTGTCTTTTATATGGCGCGATAGCAATATTATCAAATTCACCAGCAACTGTTCTAAGGGATAGTACATCTTCACGATCAGCAGCAATTAACGCCGCAAGCGTTGCGCCGCTGTCATATCCTATTAGGTTAAATGATGTTACGCCGTAACGCGCTTTCATTTTATCAAGTAGTGTGTTGTATGCATCGATTTCTGCGCGGCCATATTCTTTGTGATTGGCCCATATTTCTTGGTTACATTCCTGTTCATCACTTAACAGTCCAGAGAATTGACATGGACGCGCTATATAAGCGAGGTTTTTAGCGTTATCTCTTGAAGCAAGGTGTAGACCAACAGGGTTGTTAGGAGTGGGGTTGAATACGTTAAGGGCTTCTGGTTCATCGATTGCGCCATCGCCTTCGATATAAATATTAGCTGGCATACCTTTTTCATGCATGCGTTCATAAACTGTGATTGCATATGGGCCAGCAGAAACTTGACGGTCAACCATCCATGCTGGTGAAGCGATTCGAGCCGCAACTGTTTCTCTCATTAACTGATCATTATCAGCACATGCGCTTAATGAAATAGCTGTTAATACCGTAAGTGTAGAGAGTTTTAAGAAATTGAAACTAATTTTGTTGACCATGTTTACGCCTCATAAAAAATTTGGGTAATAGTAGCATGATCGTTTTTATGAATCATCCTTTGGTTTTGGCTTCCAACCGTCTTTCCACTGATTTAACGGAATAATTTCGGCATTGTTGCCATTATCATGAAACCATGAATCTACGATGTATAGCTCTTGGCTTTGTATTTCTTTAATTAAAGCACCTTGGTGAGGCCAGCGCCCAGAGTTTAATATTGGAAGGCGCATCGTTGGTGGTTTTAGTACATGTAAGGTGATCAGCTTCCTTTTGATCATGAGATCGATATAGATGCTTGTATTCGTACTTTCATCAATACAGTCATGCTGATATGAGCCCATTTTTTTAAATGTACCAAGTATGTCCTTGTTTGTGCCGGTTTTCTGCCCAACGTTATTTTCCAGTAAGGCGATAGCTTGTGCTATTGCGGTTCGTTCTATTTCTGCATTTTTATTTTTCACCTTAAAAAGTGCATCTATTTCTTTCCATTCATGTTCATCCAAGGACACTCTATCTTTAAATTTGCAACCATACCCACGGCAATGTTCAAAGCTTGCGCTAGTTTGTTGCGGGTTTAAATGCTTGTTTTTTAGGTAATCTTGATAGGTGGAGCCACTAGCTGCGCAGCTTGTAATGATTAAAAGTGCGGGTAAGAGCAAGAACCTGATCATAGAGTGATGTTAATGGTAATTGGTGTATGATCAGATGGCTTGTCCCAGCCGCGCGGTAATTTGTCGATGTCGCAACTTTCCAGTTTATCAGCAATTTCTGGTGACAGCAGGAAGTGATCAATACGGATGCCTTGATCTTTTTGCCAGCGACCTGCTTGATAATCCCAAAATGTGTAATGTCCTGCGCGTGTGTCGGTTGCTCTGAAAGCTTCGGTTAAGCCAAGATTGACCATTGCTCTATACAGTGCACGGCTCTCGGGGCGAGTTGCTGCATCGTTTTCCCATACAGATGGATCCCAGCAATCTTTATCTTCGGGGATGATGTTAAAATCGCCACCAATAGCAAATGGAATTTTGTCTTCCCTTAATGTTTTTAGGCGTTCATATAGTCTTTCCATCCAGCTAAGCTTATAGGTGAATTTCTCTGTATCAACCGGATTGCCATTGGGGAGGTATATATTGATAAGCCTTAGGCCATTTGTGTCGAATTCGATATAGCGAGCTTGTTCGTCGTTTTGATCTCCTGGAAGGGATTCTAAAATTACATCTATCGGCGTTTTAGAAAAAATGGCGACGCCGTTATAGGCTTTTTGGGTAACGGCTGCACTGTTATAGCCTATCTCTTTGAAGTCATTAGCTGGAAAGTCCAGGCCTTTAAGTTCTTGCACCATTAAAACATCAGGGGCATCTTCTTTTAAAAAACGAAGGACATGCTCTTTACGAGCTTTAATTGAATTAACGTTCCAGGATGTGATTCTCATGCAGTTGAGCATAGGAAAGAGTTTTTATAAATTCAATATGTCTTCTTTGAGCTTTGTAACATTTGTCATGATTTGATCGATATATTCTTGTTCGATTGAAAACTCTAAGAATGTTTCATTAATGTTTTGAATTACGGCTTCAAAATCTGCTTCTGTAAGGTTTAGGTGTTTATGTGTGCGTCTTAGTTCTGCGGCATGAAATGGTGTGTGTTCGATTATCAATGCTGAAAGCAAGGTGTATTGGTGCTGGACTAGTCCTTCTATATCGATGTCCTGAAATAGTTCGTTAATTCTGTCATCTAATAAGACTTTGGCATAGAACACTCTTACGGCAGCGCGTAATGTGTCCATGCCACCGATTTTATCTAAGAGTGTTTGGGTCATGGATAGAAAATGCCTTTATTAAAATGACACTGTTATTCTAAGAAATTGCATAAAGGGGTACAAGTTTTGGTGTTGGGTTATTTTGCGATTATTCTTATGATTGTGATGTATGGCAGGTGTTTTGGGGGCTTGCTTTAAATATATGTCTGAATACGATGGTCTTAAGTATTAAATTGCAAAGCTTGTTCCGCAGCCACAACCACTTTGTGCATTCGGGTTTTCAATAACAAAGTCCGAGCCAATTAAATCCTGTTTAAATATAATCTTTGATCCATCTATAAATGGCATTGAAATGTCATCTGTTACGACACTATTTCCAAAGGTCAGGTCTTTGTCACCTGTTTCATCGGTAAGCTCAAACTTATACTGAAAACCTGAGCAGCCACCACCCTCGACCGTTATGCGAAGCATAAGATCATCTTGCTTTTTGGCTGTGCGTAACTCTTCTATGCGCTTTACTGCGCTGTCATCAATGATTAGGCTCATAGTTATATTATATAGTCTAGAGGATCAAATGAGCAAGACAGCAATTCCACAACCTGCATATAATTATTGTGCGTTGCCACTGGCGGCTTATGCCTGTGTGCCAGAAAATAGTCGCGGGCGTGTATATGAAGAGCGCGAAAGCCGACATAGGACAGCGTTTCAGCGTGATCATGACCGTATTTATCATGCGTCTGCTTTTCGTAGGCTAAAGTATAAGACGCAGGTTTTTGTTTATGATGAGGGAGACCATTACCGTACACGTTTGACGCATACCTTAGAGGTGGCACAGGTTGCGCGATCATTGGCACGTTCTTTGATGGTGAATGAGGATTTAGCGGAATCCGTTGCGTTAGCACATGATCTAGGTCACACACCCTTTGCGCATATCGGTGAAGAGTATTTAGCCAAGTGTATGGAACCTTATGGTGGGTTTGAGCATAATGATCAGTCGCTTCGTGTTTTAACGACATTAGAGCGTAAATATCCACAGTTTTTGGGGCTTAACCTAACTTGGGAAACCTTAGAAGGGGTTGTAAAGCATAATGGGCCTCATAAATTGGGACAGTCCCATATTGCGGTCAGAGAACTTCAAGAGCAGATGGATTTAGAGCTTGATAGTCATTCATCTATAGAGGCGCAGGTTGCCGCTCTTGCAGACGATATTGCTTATAATAATCATGATGTAGAAGATGGACTGCGTGCGCATTTATTTACACTCAGTGATCTTGAACAGGTCCCTCTGTTAAGCTCAGCGATGAAGTCGGTGCGTGATGAATATGGTTCTAACTTGGATCATCGATATCTTGTACAAGAAACAATTCGTGAAATGATTGGGGCAATGGTTGAAGATGTTTTGAATGAAACATCTGGACGCTTGCATGAACTTAACCCGCAAAGCGTGGATGATATACGTGGCGCTGGTCGACAAATGGTTGCGTTCTCTGAGGATATGAAGGCGAAGGTTAATGAGCTTCGTGGTTTCTTGTTTGATCGAATGTACCGTCATTACTCTATCAACCGTATTCATTTGAAGGTTGAGCGCATCGTTACGGACTTATTCACAGCTTTTACGAAAAACTATAAGGTGCTTCCTGATAACTGGCAGAGCCGTGTTATAGAAGCGGGCGGCGCAGAGGATGAGCGCGTTAGGGCACGTATTGTTTGTGATTATATCGCAGGGATGACTGATAGATACGCTATTCGTGAGCATGAGCGCTTGTTTGACCTGTATTGGGATTTGAAATAGGCTTTTAAATTATGGGTATGTATCCATGATTATTTGAAAGAATAGGGTTAGGGCAATGACTCAGGGAAAAGACGATACACATTTTGAATTTGATCATTATCAGCCAAAAATCTCTAAGAAGAATGGCTTTGTCGTTAATATAATTGGACTGAGTATAGCGCATATGATTAGAAAACCTCTGATTTCTACGGTTTTATTTATGTTAGTGGGGGCAGGTATAGCTGGTGCTATTATCGCAAGTTATCCTTCCGAAGTTGAAATGGATACTGTTCCCATTATCAAGGCTGATACACACGCGTATAAGCAGTCACCAAATAAAGCTGGTGGAATGAAAGTTGAAGGCCGCAATTCAACTATATACGCGTCTATGGATGATCAAGAACTTAAGGAAAGTGCTCCCGTTGAAAATTTGATAAAAGATAAGGAAGCACTTAATTCTTTTTCAAAGCAGGTTGAAGAGGCTGTTCAAGAAGATCGTCTACAGGAGCGCCGAGAAGCGCTGATTGAGATGCAAAAAGAAGCTCGCAAAAAAGAAAAGAAACTAGAGAACTTACTACAAGCACAAAAAGATGCGGATAGGACTGCAAAGAAGGACGTGGAAAAGATTGCTTCGGCGCCTGTTAAAGCTTCCTCTTCCTCAAATGGAGGGGAGCCACCACGTATTCCTCTTAAGCATGGCGCTGGTGCTAACCCAGAAACATTAGAGTTTGTTCGTTCTGTCTTGAATAAGCAGGAAGAAGAGAAGGTTGCCTCAAGTGATGCCAATATTGCGCATAGTATGGCGAGTATTGAGCCAGCAGCGGGCGCCACCACGGCTGCTAAAGTTATTAAACCCGGCACATATTATGTTCAGCTTGCTAGCGTTTCTAAGCGTAATGGAACTGAGCGTGAATGGGGAAAGCTTTTAGAGGCGTTTCCTCAGCAGTTGAATGGCCTTAAATACCGTGTTAGTACGGCAGATCTAGGTTCACGTGGTGTATTTTACCGTATACAAGCTGGGCCTATGGCTAAAGCAAGTGCAGATCGAATATGTGCGCAAATAAAGGCTCAAAAGCCAGGAGGATGTCTTGTTACCAGATGATGTAAAAGCTGTTATCTATTCAGTTAAGGGCTGCGCTTTATCAGATGATGAGCGCAGTTTTTTTCAAAAAGCATCGCCGCTGGGTTTTATTCTTTTTGCTAGAAATTGCGAAACACACGCGCAGCTCATGAAATTAGTTGAAGATTTGCGTTGTTGTGTGGGGTGGCACTGTCCTGTCTTGATTGATCAAGAAGGGGGGCGTGTTCAACGCTTAAAGCCACCTGTGTGGCGTGGCTATCCTAGCATGCAAAGTTTTGGTGCACGTTATGAGAGTGACGAGCAGGGGACACTTGAAGACTTGCGTCATATAATCTTGCAGCTATCTTCCGAGCTTGTTGAATGTGGTATTAACGTTAATTGTGCTCCTGTCTTGGATGTGCTTATTCCTGAATCACATGATGTCATTGGTGATCGAGCCTTTAGTGATAAAGAGGATATTGTTTCTCGCCTTGGGTTAAGTGCATGTCGTTATTTTATTAAGGCGGGCATTGTGCCCGTGATAAAGCATATACCAGGCCATGGGAGGGCGCTTGTAGATTCTCACAAGGATTTACCAGTAGTGGATGCATCTTATGAAGAACTGGAAAGGGTTGACTTCGAGCCGTTTCGTTTCATGGCTGAAAGTGATGTTTCCCAATCTATTTGGGCTATGGCGTCGCATGTTGTTTATAACGCTATTGATCCGAAACACCCTGCATCAGTTTCTCATAAAGTCATTGAGGATGTTATTCGAGCTAAGATAGGGTTTGATGGTTTTCTGTTATCTGATGACCTCGATATGCAGGCGCTCGAAGAATATGGTGATGTTGCCGAGCGGACAGTTCGAACACTTGAGGCTGGGTGCGATGCAGCACTTTATTGCGCTGGTGACCTTGAAATCATGAAAAAATTGCAGAAATCTGTGCCTAACCTGACTGAAAAGGCGCGGAAACGCTTGCAAAATTCGTATAAAATAGCCTAATCTCGGCGAATGTCCGATATACCAGCGAATGACCCTGCGCCGATAAAAGGCTTTCAGGAAGATGCGCCACCGATTGCTGCTAACCAAGCGCATACGGCTGATGATCTATTGCTGAATATAGATGGTTATGAAGGGCCGATAAGTCTTTTGCTGGATCTTGCGCGCAGACAAAAAGTTGATCTTGTTCATATTTCAATTCTACAACTTGTTCGTCAGTATATGAGTTTTATTGACCGTGCTAAGGAAATGAATCTGGAATTAGCGGCTGAATATTTGGTTATGGCGGCATGGCTGGCTTATTTGAAATCCCGCTTACTTCTTCCAAAGCAAGAAGATGATGAAGAGGTGTCGGCTGAAGAAATGGCTGAAGCTCTGCAATTTCAATTACGACGTTTGGAGGCTATGCAAAAAGCAAGCGAGATGCTTATGGAACGCCCTCAATTAGGTGATGGTGTTTATTCACGTGGTATGCCCGAAGGTGTGCATCTATCCAAGAAGATGCGCTGGGATGTTTCTATATACGATATATTTCGTGCTTATGGTGACATTCGTCAAAGGGGGGAAGAACAGAATTATGATCTGCCAGTGTTCAAGCTTATGTCTATGGATAATGCAATGGAGCGTATGACAAAAATGCTGGGGGCGCTGCCTAGGAAAGGACTTAATTCGGTTTGGACAACGCTTATTAGTTTCGTACCAGAAGGGATTAAAGATCGCCTCTATGCGAGAAGTGCTCTGGCTTCGAGTTTTACAGCGGGGTTAGAACTCGTAAAGCAAGGTAAAATGGAAATTAAACAAGATGGCCTTTTCAAGCCCGTTTATATGCGTTCAATTTCTGACGAGGGTGGGCAGTAATGGAGATGGAAAATAAGCGTATCGTTGAGGCCTTACTTTTTGCTTCAAAGGAACCTCTCAGTGCACAAGAGCTGCATGAGCGTGTTGCAGAAGATGTGGATGTTGGAGCGTGTTTATTAGCGTTGAAAGAGGATTACTCCGAGCGTGGTATTCATCTAATAGAGATGGATGGGCGTTGGGCGTTTCGGACTGCGGTTGATCTTGCAGACGCACTGAGTGTTGAAAAAGAGGAAAAGAAAAAACTCTCTCGCGCGGCTTTAGAGATTCTTTCAATAATTGCATATCATCAACCTGTAACTAAGGCTGAGATAGAAAATATTCGCGGTGTGGCCACTAATAGAGGGACGCTTGATGTGTTGATTGAGGCGGGTTGGGTTAAGCCAGGGAAGCGCCGTGAAACATTGGGACGACCATTAACATGGGTGACGACTACTGACTTTTTGGATCATTTCTCATTGGAAAGTGTTATGGATTTACCGGGGCTTGATGAGATGAAGTCGGCAGGATTACTTGATCGTAGACCCGCTATTGAAGCTTTACCGGGAGAGGATGATCTGTTTGCTGGACAGGCTCCCCCTGAAAGAGTAGAAACAGAAGAAGAAAATCATCAGGAAGATTTAGAGGAGTTATAGGCCATGATGCCAGGACCGCTACAGATTTTATTAATTGTTTTACTTATCTTGATTGTCTTTGGTGCTAGTCGTCTGCCGAGTATTGCTGAAAACCTTGCTAAGGGGATTACAAGCTTTAAAAAGGGCCTTAAGGAAGGCGAGGACGATATTAAAAAGTCAATCACTGATGAAAGTGAAAAGTCTTAACAATGCTCGATTTTGGATGGGCGGAGTTGTTTATGATTGCTCTTGTGGCTGTGTTTGCAATTGGCCCTAATGAGATTCCAGCCATGATGCGTTCTTTTGGGCGCGTTGTTAGGCGTATTCAATATCTTAAATATTCTGTTATGCAGCAATTCGATGACTTTATGAATGATGATCCATTGAGTGCTGTGAATTTTGAAGTGAGCCGTAATAATAATGAGCATGCAATTGAGCATGATTTTGATGAGGCTGCCGAGGATGAAGAGTTGGCCGAAATAGAAGCTGCAAAAGCTGAGAAAGACCTTCCTTTGATTAATGAAAGGAAGGGAGATGACTGATATAGGGCAAGATAATTCATCTGCATTAGCGCCTTTAGCGCAGCATATTATAGAATTACGTCAGCGTTTGATGTGGGCCCTTTGTGCCATGGTTTTTGGTACTGCTATTTCTTTTATATTTGTTGAACAAATTTATAGTTTCTTAGTCGCGCCGCTCGCATCGGTTATGGCTGAGGGCGATAATCAGCGTTTGATTTATACTGGGTTAACTGAGGCGTTCTTTACTTATTTTAAGGTCGCTTTCTTCACAGGGATCTTCCTAACATTTCCTATTTTGCTTATACAGGTTTGGGGGTTTGTCGCGCCAGGGCTATATAAGAATGAAAAGAAAGCGTTTTTGCCGTTTTTAGTTTTTACGCCATTCTTATTTTTTATGGGTGGTTTGGTTGTTTACTACGTTGTTTTACCTCTGGCTTTACCATTTTTGTTAAGCTTTCAAACAACAGGCGCAGAAACTTCACTTCCGCTTCAACTTGAAGCACGCGTGAGTGAATATCTAGATTTTATTATGACTTTAATCTTTGCATTTGGTTTGTGCTTTCAAATGCCTGTGATCCTTACTCTTTTAGGGCAGGTTGGTATGATTACGGCAGATAGTTTAGCCTCGAAGCGTAAATATGCAATTATCATTGTTTTTATCATTGCGGCATTTATCACACCTCCAGATGTTATTAGCCAAATTGCTTTGGCTGTGCCATTATTAGGACTGTATGAGCTTTCAATAGTTTTGATTAGAAACGTTTCCAATAAGTCTGATATTTCTAAAAATGAACCAGAAAACCCCTGAAACTCTCTATGAGGAGCGCCTTGCCAATGGTGAGCTTAGAGCTGACCCAGTCCAGGCGCTGGCTGTTGATGCTTTAACGCGTGTGCATGCTGATACGATCGAATTTGTAGGGGCAAAAAGAGGCTGGTTTTCTAAAGGGCCAGAATTACCTTTGGGGCTGTATATGTATGGTGGGGTAGGGCGCGGTAAATCCATGTTGATGGACTTGTTTTGCGATACATTGCCAGAAAATATAAAATGGCGCCGGGTTCATTTTCATGAGTTTATGATTAGTGTTCATGATTTTATGCATGAGGCGCGTTCTAGTGGTAACGATGTAGAAAAGGCTTTGCCTAACTTTGCTAAGAAAGTGAAGCAAGAAAATGATGTTCTTTGTTTTGATGAATTTCATGTGACCGATATTGCAGATGCAATGATTTTAGGGCGGTTTTTTACGATGCTGTTTGATCATGGTGTCGTCATTATATCGACAAGTAATTGGGACCCGCATAGCCTATATGAAGGTGGTTTGCAGCGTGATCGTTTCCTTCCGTTTATAGATTTACTCGTAGAGAAAATGCAGGTGCTTTTCCTAGATAGTCCTGTTGATTACCGCGGAGAGTTTATTGCTGAAGAAGGAAGTTATTTTACGCCTCTTACAGGCGAGACCAAGAAAAAGCTAGATGCGCTTTTTAAACACATAACTTTTGGAGCGAAAAGTCAGCAAGATCATTTCAATGTTAAGGGGAGAAGGATTGATGTTGATGCAGCGTGTGCGGGCGCCGCGCGTTTTAGTTTTTCTCAATTGTGTGAACGCCCCCGCGGAGCTGAAGATTTTATTGCTATAGCAGAACGCTATGAGACTGTGTTCTTAGAGGGCATACCTAAACTGGGATATGACCGCCGAAATGAGGCAAAACGTTTGATGATTTTAATCGATGCTTTGTATGAAGCTGGAACACGTTTGGTTGTCAGTGCGGCAACAACACCTGATCGCTTATATACGGGTGCAGATCATGCATATGAATTTGACCGTACGATTAGCCGCCTTAATGAAATGCAATCAAAAGACTATATAGAAAAAGAAAAATAAATTTTTTAGTGCAGTTTGGTAACTATTTGATATTCTATAGTTATGGCTAAAATGTTTTCTAAGTTTTTTACGAAGAAACCGAAAAAGTATGTTGAGCAAAGGAAGGCTTTGCAATCAGCAGACTTAAGTGAGCGTATTGCGCTTGCTAAATCTTCGGAAACAAATAAAGAAATGCTGTATTACTTGGCAGAAAAAGATCCAAGCGCCGAGGTGCGTAAAGCTGTTGCTGAGAATAATTCTGCGCCGGTTCATGTGGCGCCAAATTTAGCACAAGACCAGGATGAAGATGTCCGTTTATCGCTTGCAAAACGTTTAATGCAGCTGTTACCGGATGTTGCTGAAGATAAGCAAAGTCAACTTTATGCGTATACAGTGCAAGCGCTTGGTACGCTTGCGCTTGATGAGGTGTTAAAAATTCGTGTTGCACTTTCCTCCACTTTAAAAGACTTGGCACAAACGCCGCCTAAAATTGCTGGGCAGCTCGCGCGTGATGTTGAGCGTGAGGTTTCTGAGCCGATTCTTCGATTTTGTGCCGCTCTTTCAGATGATGATTTGCTTGATATTTTAAAGGGGCATCCTGCTAGTTGGGTCATTGAAGCTGTTGCACAGCGTAGCGAGGTTAGTGCAGAAGTTTCTGATGCGGTTATAGATACTCGGGATGTGATGGGTGGACGTGCTCTTATCGGTAATAATAATGCTCTGATTTCAGCGAATACTTTGCAAAAGATTGTTGAGATGGCTCGTTCTATGCCTGAATGGCATGAGCCAATTGCTGTGAGGCAATCTCTTCCTGGGTCGGTCGCAAAGGCATTAGCGGAATATGTTGATGCATCTGTTCGTGATTTGCTGATGAACCGTAGTGATCTTGATAGCGAAACAATGGAGGAGGTTGCTACTGCATTTAGGCGCCGCGTTGATTTCGTAGATGAATCCACTGAGGAAACACCGTTTGAAAAGCTTGAGCGACTTGAAAAAGTTGGTGATTTAAATGACGAAGTTATTTCAGATGCGCTTGCTATGCGTGAAAAGGAATTTGTTATCTTGGCAATAGCAAAGAAAACACGTAGCCAAATAGAAGAAATAGAAAAAATTATTGAAACAAAAGCTCCAAAAGCAATAGTTGCAATGAGCTGGGCAGCAGGGCTTTCCATGCGCACAGCGTTTCAATTGCAAAAGGAGCTTGCCCAAATCGCGCCAAAAGAATTGATTTACCCTAAGGGGGGGACGGATTACCCACTTGATGAAGATGAGCTTAGCTGGCAGCTGGATTTCTTAGGGCTTGAGCGTGCGGCTTAATTATGGGGGATGTAAATTATACAGCTCTCGTGGCGGGTGTGGCGGTTTTTATTGGCGGTATTTGGCTCATTGTCACCTATTTAAAAATTCAAAAGCAAAAAGAAGAAGCGCGTTCATGGCCTGTGGTTAAGGGGCGTATTGATCGCATCAAAAAAACTGGCAAGGGTGCAAAAGTAATTGGCGCGGAGGGTGATGGTTACCGTGAATATTTCTTAAGTACTAAATATAGCTATAGTGTTGCTGGCCAGCAATATGAGGGCACACGTATTCTTTTTGGTGGTGATTTGATTGTGAAAGAGGATGTTGATTGGTTTTGTGAACGATATATTGAAGGGGCTCCTGCCCAGATTATATATGACCCGAATAACCCAAAAACGTCCTTATTGGCTATAGATCACCCGCGCGGTAAGGATAAGGCTGAATTATTCTTCGGTGTTATTTTATTGGCACTCGGCGTTATTATCACTGTGTTTAATAGTGGTGTGATAGAAATCATAAAATAGCACATCATCTGTTCTTGCCCTAAAGCATTAAAGATTGTAGCCTTTTGTAGAAAAAATTTTTGGACAATTTATAAAGAAAGGTTAGTCCCATGAAAGATCCAGTTCGCGTTGTTGTTACCGGTGCCGCAGGTCAAATCGGTTATGCGCTTTTGTTCCGTATTGCGTCAGGCGATATGCTGGGTAAGGATCAGCCTGTAATTCTTCATTTGCTTGAGATTA
This sequence comes from Micavibrio sp. TMED27, assembly GCA_002167715.1. Classification (GTDB taxonomy): domain Bacteria; phylum Pseudomonadota; class Alphaproteobacteria; order Micavibrionales; family Micavibrionaceae; genus TMED27. The sequence goes on along the minus strand of NHCG01000007.1, from coordinate 73,475 downwards.
CGCCTGCACTGGGTGCACTTGAAGGTGTTGTTATGGAGCTTAATGACTGTGCGTTTCCACTGCTTAAGGATATTGTAGCGACAGATCAGCTGGACGTTGCATTCAAGGATGTGGATTTTGCGCTTCTTGTTGGCTCTATGCCACGTAAAGACGGTATGGAGCGTAAAGATCTCCTTTCTGCTAATGGCGGTATTTTTGGGCCTCAAGGTAAGGCTCTAAATGATCATGCTAGCCGTGATGTTAAAGTTTTGGTTGTTGGTAATCCAGCAAACACAAATGCTCTTATCGCGCAGAAAAATGCGCCAGACCTTGATCCTAATTGTTTTACAGCTATGGTTCGCTTAGACCATAACCGTGCGATGAGCCAGTTAGCTGAAAAGACAGGTGTTCATGCATCAGATGTGAAAAATGTTATCATTTGGGGGAACCATTCTGCCACACAATACCCAGATATTCATCATACAACTATCAACGGTGAAGCGGCGAGCTCTATGGTTGATGATGGTTGGTATAAGGATGAATATATTCCGCTCGTACAGCAGCGTGGCGCAGCGATTATTAAAGCACGCGGTGCTTCTTCTGCTGCATCGGCGGCATCTGCTGCGATTGATCACATGCGTGATTGGGCACTTGGTACGCCTGCAGGTGAGTATGTTTCAATGGGGATTCCTTCGGATGGTTCATATGGCATAGAAGAGGGTGTTATTTATGGTTACCCAGTAACATGTTCTGGAGGTAAGTATGAAATTGTCCAGGGGCTTGATATAAATGAATTCTCTCGTGAGAAGATGGATGCTACAGATGCGGAGTTGCGTGAGGAACGAGCGGCTGTAGAAGATCTTTTAAGTTAAGGACTTTAGTCTTAAAATTAACAAACCCCCGTATATTTGCGGGGGTTTTTGTTTTTGTACTGTATTTTTTATGACATTCCNGGTGGTGGNGGAGTGTCATTATAGGCTGTTTTCAATTGTGCCATTGTATCTTTATCAGTCACGATTGAGCGCATTAGCTGNTGCCTTTGTTCTTCTGGGACTCTGCGTAAGCCTTCCCATTCATTTGCAACATTTTCACCCAATAGCTCTATTGTCTCTTCTTGGGTTAGGNCTTNTTTACGTGCCTTATCCAATGTGCGATCAATAATGTNATATAGGCTGGCCTGCGTTAAAAGTTTTTGTCCAGCCTCATCAAATATCATNTTACCTGAAATTGAAGGGCTGNNTTNTTCTAGGTCTTCTAATCTGGTTTTTNTGAACTGCCTTGANCCCAATGCAGATGAACCTNTTCCTCTCGCTATGCCGCCTATGGTGTATTGNTCTTCTANGTATTTNCNTTGCCATTCTTGGACTTGATCTAATGTCAATTTGGTTACGTCCGGTACGACTANGCCACCTGGTGTTTTGTCGCCAGGCTGAAGGCCNATTTTTCCTCGGCCATGCTTGTTTTCGTAGTTGTAAACAANATTATNATCGCCNTTGGATTCATAATGTTCTANAAGCTGCACCAGTTTTTCATAGGCACCGCCAATTATNGGGACATTTAGTGATAATGTTTCCGCATGCGAATATGTTTTNGGTCTTGTGCTAGCGACCTTATCGGAGGTTAAGCCTAAGTCTTTCTCAACNATTGATGGATCTTTTTGCTCNACAGGCGGCGCAAGGACGATTTTCACTTTTTCGCCTGAGTGNACATTGATTAGGTTATCTTCTCCGATGGCTGTTATTGTTGGATCGACATAATCATCTTCTTGATCTCTTATCACAGCGAGGTATTCGCGAAGCTCTGGATCAAATAGTGATTTAAAGACTTCCAAAAAGTCGAGAAGCATTCGCTGCCACGGCATTTTGTTATCGCCGGTTATAACGGTTTGATTGTTTCTGTCTTGATAGCTTTGGTCGTGAATTTGAGAAAGCCTGATTTCAGCCTCTCTCACAGCTTTTTCGTGAGCAGCTCTTCTGTTCTCTTCGATTTTTTCAGCCGCAGTAAGGACAGTTTCNCCTGTCTCGTTTTCTTCGGCCTTNGGCTCAGTTTTTGTTGCCATTGTTTATCTTATTTCCCTCTATTAACCTTCATTTATGACATCATGCCGCCGTTATTGCCGCCAAATGAAGGGGATGATGGTTTATTTGCATTTTGTAGATTCTGTTCAATTTTATGTTGCGCAATAGCGTCTATAAGTCTCTCTTGTTGTTCAGCTTTACGTGCCGCCTCAATTTCGTCCTCTGTTCTTACATATTGATCAGCATATGAAACGTATTGATCAGCATCGAATTCAGGTTCATCTGAATTATATTGCTGGCTGTCTGTGAGTTGGATGTTCTCTTGTTCTAGTTCGTCTTGTATAAGTGCTACTTCAGAATCATTGGGTTCGAAACCTAGTGTTTCACGTAAGTCGCTTAAATCAACGCTTCCATCTCGGCTGAAGCCTCCGAGCGTAATCGCGTTCAACGTAATCATGATAATGCCCCACCGCGCTTCTGCTCCAAGATCACGGTCAAAATTTAGTTGATCGTCTTGTTGCCATTGTTGCTGTCCATCTTGTGTTCTAGCATCTTCTGCTGCGCGAGCAACTTCTTCGTTTTGAATGCGGACTTGTTCTNCCTGATCTTGTTCAGCGCGTTTAAGAATAGCAGCTTGGTCTACTTTACTNTGTCCACCAAGGGTATGGCTATCTGCGTTCACATTTTGGTAGTCTTTTGCACCATGTAAGCCAGTNTCTTTCGCAGCTTCGTATCTGTATGATTCTGCGGTCTGTTTCTGTTCNTTNTTNTCGTCTGCCATGGTCTGCCTTTAATCGCTTAAATATTACTTTTAAATTAACACATAGTTATTGCTGAACTCATTATATAGATGAGAAGTTAATAAATTGTTAATTATTGTGATGAGCCGAAAAGGCCNACTGGCGTTATGATGGTTTTTGTTCCGTTTGTATCCGNATCATTGTTAGGGGTGTAAGTCTCAACAACGCTGGTTGGATTCGTTTTTGGAGCTTGGGCATTGAAATTCTGTAAGTGAAGCCCTTTTTCTAGCTTGCTTCCTGTGTCTCTTGTTGGCACCGATAAAGCTTGTGTTGTTGTTAGGGCATTGAGCTGTGCTGAACATTGCTCATATAGGCTTCCTTCTTGCTCGTCACAGGCTTTCTGTGCTTGCTCTTTGGCGTGTCTTACAGCTTCTCTTGCGGGGTCAAGTAGTTGTGTTTTTGCTTGGTCGCTAAGCTTGTCTGCATCAAGCATTGCTGTAATGGTGTCGTCAAATGTATTATTTGGGTCTTCTGAATATGGGGTTTCATTTCTGAATAATTTACCTTGGCTATATGCTTCTTCGTAATATTTTCCGCGTTCTTTTGCGTCGTCAATTACTGTTCTTTCGCCAGAATCCGCATCGTATGTGTAAAGCTCACCCGTTTCATTGTCACGGAATACATGCTTGCCGTCCTCTGTCTTGATTGAGTCGTTCCATGCTGTGATCGTNTCTGATTTAAAGATATCCAATCCTGTCCAAGAGACTGAACTATTTAATCCAATGAAGATGTCTGCGCCAAATTTGCTGTCTAGGCCGACGTTTGAACCAAGTTCCGTGAACCAGTTACCNTGCTCCTTTTGAAGTTGTGCATGACGGCCGCCATACTTAAAGAGTTCATCATTGGCTAGTTTAGTTTGTGCTTCTATAACATCGAGTTGCTTCTGAGCGGCCTCGAGTTTTATAATGGCTTGGTCAAATGANATNAGNCCTTNTTCAATAATAGATTGGTTAGCTTGAAGTGTATCTTCTGCGGCGTATTTAGTTTTTATAACTAATTCTTCTGCTGCTACAATATCTTTTACAGCTTCATTTCTTTGTTCGCTTGTCATATTAAGGACATTCAGCTTGTAGTCATTGAGCTTTTCTTGAAGGTCCCTAAGAGCTTGTTCGTGCTCTCTTATTTTTATTGTGTTTTGCTGGATAGCTAGCGCCATATCCTCAACGTTGTGAAGCTCATTTTCTAGGCCATTCTCTTCGCAATATTCTTTNATNNTATTGTAGAGNTNTTCNAGTTCAGCAACTTTTTCNGGAGCTTCGTTGCCAAATTTAGCTTTAGGGTTTCTTTCTACAACTTTTTGTGCGGTTTCTGCGTCGACACTTACACGTTCTCCATTTTCTGTTGTNATGAAGTACCCGTCTTCGTCTTTAGATAAAGCGTGAACTTTTCTATCTGAACCTGGAATTGTAATCGCTATAAGGTGAACATCTTTTGCGGCTGCGAAAGTCGAAGCTATTTTATCTCTGAGNTCATCTGGNAGAAATTTTATTTTGTCTTTAATATTTTCAGTGAGTTCGATATTAGCNCCATGAGCTCTCCTTGCTTGTTCAAGGTGATCGTTCATTTCCTGTTCTACTTCATTTAGGAACTCGTGATGCTTTGCNGCGTCNGCTGGGTCTATGTTNTCTNTNATATGNTGACGAGTTCTGTCGATGTCATCGCTTAATCCTGTTGCNATNTCTTCNACTCGNTCTAATGCTCTTGCACTTTCTGTGAGCATTTTGTCAAAGAACTCATTCATTGCGATNATATTTGNTAACGTGCTGAGGAATGCNGCAGCGGCTCTTTCTTCTTTNTTTNGAAGCTCAATATCAGTGTGTNGATGNCTATAAGCNGTTGATGCGGCGGNCTTATNTAAGCCTTTCAATACATCGTTATATATNTCTAACATTTTTTGAGGGTTGGATGNATCGCCTGAAAAAATGTCTGATGCNGCTTTNATAGCTTGCTTTGCATCAGCCTCTTCAATTGCTTTAACTAGCGGTGAAATATCTAGTGGGGAGTTTTGTGATTCAAACTGNTTTAGGGCGTCAAGAACTGCTATGCTTTCTGAAGCATTTTCTGTTGCATTTCCTATTACTTGTTCGGCCGCCATATATCCTCTGATTTTGTTATTATTATTTTCCTTATTATAGTACTTATCGCACATTGTAGTAAATAAGAATTAAGAAATGATTAACATTGTATTAATAAGTCCTGTTTGTGCGAAAGGGGGGTTGCAAATGTTCTGAAGCGGGTTTAAGGATGTTGATATATTTGATTCCCAATTAATGTGGAGAGCACAAACAAAATGAATATTCATGAATATCAAGCAAAAGAACTGTTGAAGAAGTATGACGTTGCTGTGCCGGCTGGTATCCCTGCTATGAGCGTGGATGAAGCTGTTAAGGCGGCTGAAGAGCTTGGCGATATACCTCTTTATGTTGTGAAAGCACAAATCCATGCAGGTGGACGTGGTGCAGGTCATTTCACNGATAACCCTGAAGGTAAGGGCGGTGTTCGTCTATGTAAGACAATTGACGAAGTTAAAGCTGCTGCAGAAGCGATGATGGGTAAAGTGCTTGTGACTAAGCAGACTGGCCCNGAAGGTAAAGANGTTCAGCGTTTGTATGTGACAGACGGTGTNGACATTGAAAAAGAATATTACTGTTCAGTTCTTTTGGACCGCGCGACTTCTAAGGTGACATTCATGGTGTCTCTTGAAGGTGGTATGGAGATTGAAGAAGTTGCTGAGGAAAATCCAGATGCGATTAAACGCGTTGCGATTGACCCTGTTGGCGGTATTACTGATGGGGATGCAGCTGAGCTTGCGGATGCGCTTGAGCTTTCAGGTGCCGCTAAGGACAGTGCTATGACACTCTTTAAGAACCTCTACAAGTGCTACATTGATACAGATGCAGCGATTGTTGAGATTAACCCACTGATTCTTGCTGGCGATGATGTGATGGCTTTGGATGCAAAGATTAACTTTGATCCTAATGCTCTATATCGTCACCCAGAAGTGGCTGCTCTTCGTGATGAGAGTGAAGAAGATGCTAATGAGAAAGTAGCNCATGANAATGAGCTATCATATGTNCGTCTTGATGGTAACATTGGTTGTATGGTTAACGGCGCAGGTCTTGCTATGTCTACAATGGACATTATCAAGCTTCATGGCGGTGAGCCTGCGAACTTCTTGGATGTTGGTGGTGGTGCAACGGCNGAGCGTGTAACAGTTGCTTTCAAAATCATTCTTTCTGATCCAAATGTTAAAGGTATTCTCGTTAATATCTTTGGTGGAATTATGAAGTGTGACGTGATTGCTGAAGGTGTAATCGCGGCGGCTAAAGAAGTTGATCTTAAGGTTCCACTTGTGGTGCGCCTTGAAGGTACAAATGTTGAGAAGGGTAAAGAGCTGATGGCTGGTTCTGGTCTTCCAATTATAGCAGCAGACAATCTAGAAGATGCAGCAGCAAAAGTTGTTGCAGCAACAAAACAAGCGGAGGCAGCGTAAGCTATGTCAGTTTTAGTAAATAAAGATACAAAAGTTATTTGTCAGGGTTTTACTGGTGCGCAAGGAACATTCCATTCTGAGCAAGCTATTGCCTATGGTACAAATATGGTTGGTGGCGTTACACCTAAAAAAGGTGGTCAAGAGCATCTAGGTCTTCCAGTGTTTAACACTGTTAAGGAAGCTAAAGATGCTACTGACTGTAATGCATCTGTGATTTATGTGCCGCCTCCATTCGCAGCTGCAGCGATTATCGAAGCGATTGAAGCTGAAGTTGATCTAGCGATCTGTATCACAGAGGGTATTCCTGTTTTGGATATGGTGAAGGTTAAGGCTGCACTTGAAGGCTCTAAGACACGTCTGATCGGTCCAAACTGCCCGGGTGTTATTACACCTGATGANTGTAAGATTGGTATTATGCCAGGNCACATTCATAAGCGCGGTAAAATTGGTATCGTGTCACGTTCTGGTACATTGACATATGAGGCTGTTGCACAAACAGGTGCGGTTGGTCTTGGTCAGTCAACATGTATCGGTATCGGTGGTGACCCTGTGAATGGTACTAACTTTATTGATTGTATTGATCTGTTCATGAATGANCCNGANACNGAAGGTATTCTGATGATTGGTGAGATNGGNGGAACAGCTGAGATTGAAGCGGCTGAATACTATAAAGGCCTATCAAACAAGAAGCCTATTGCTGGCTTTATTGCTGGTGCAACAGCGCCTCCAGGTAAGCGTATGGGCCATGCTGGTGCTCTTATTTCTGGTGCGGATGATACGGCNCCTGCGAAAATGAAGGCTATGGCGAATGCTGGTTTTGCAGTATCTGAAAGTCCTGCGGGTCTTGGTAANGCAATGCTTGAAGCAATGGCAGCATAAGCTTNNNTTTATAAGATTTTANAAAGCGCTCAANTTGAGCGCTTTTTTTGTGTCTAAATGCGTTTGAAGATATGGCAATTATTATGTATGCTGTGGAATCGAAAATGGTGTTTTTAGAGAGGCTTGCGTATGAGCTTTTTAGATAATCTTGATTATGATCAACGACAACTACTGGTGAGCTTGCCTTATCGGGTGGGGCAATGGGTGTCTCAGAGTGATACATCGGGAGGTGACGTTTCTGATGAGGAAGAATTAAAGGTGCTTAAAAACCTTTTGATTGGTTTCTCTGGTGAAACTTTTGGCTGTGAAACTGTGCAGTACATTATTAGTGAAACTGTAAAACAGCAACGTGAATGGCCTGTTTGGGATAAGGAAATTGCCAATGTGCCTAAGGATTGCAAGGCGGCGGTCTCGTTATTAAANCTTCATGTTGATGATAAAGAGGTTAGTGGCTTTAAAAGGCACCTTATGGAAGTTGGTGAGGCGGTTGCGCTTGCCTTCCGTGAAGTTGAAAATCTAGGTTTCTTATCTGAAATACGACTAAAATTACTTTATATGAAGCAAAAATATAAAGCTCAGAAAGATGGGCATGTTTATAAAACATATGATGAGTTTTTAAACATTTCTGCTAGAGAGCGGNNGGCTTTAGAGCTTGTCGCTTCATCACTTAATATCGATTATGCAATCTAAAGGTCTGNACTATGAGCGAATTATCAGTATTTACCGAAGAGGAAGTAGAGCTTCTTTCTAGTGTTTTATACAAAGTTGGTGTGTGGGTTTCTCATGCGGATGATGTTGATGGTGAGGAAGATGACGAGAAAGAGATGAAGGCTCTTGTCGTTTGTATCCGTGCAGTAGCCAAGAAATACGATGGACCTGGTCTGGTTGATGATATTGCGCGTGAAGTCTTTGTTAGGAAAGAGCGCTTTGAGGATTGGGCTGATGATGCTTATAACGTTTTGCCAGAAGTGAAAAACGCTCTTGCTGTGATGCGCCGTGTTGGCTCCAAGCAGGATTTGAAGAATTATAAAATGGCGCTTTATGAGGTGAGTGTTACAGTTGCACGTGCCTTTGGTGAGTTCGGTGAATTTGATGATGAAGAGCCAGAAGGCGGAGTTTTCGGCGCTTTGATTGGTAAAATTACATCTGGATTTTCATCATTAAGCGCGGATGATAAAGATCACCCAATGAATGTAAGTGCTGCTGAGGATGAGGTTATTTCTCAGTTGAAAGCCATATTGAAAGAAGATTAATGCGCCACATCTTATTGGATGTGTATATACGCTCTTGACCTTGGCAATGGAAAAGATTAAGTCCATTGTGACGAGTATAAAAAAAATAAATTTACCCTTTATCTAGAGGCAAAAAATAATGACACACGACGCTGCAAACCTTACTGCCGTTTCTGGCCCAAATGCGGAATATGTTGCGCATTTATATATGGAATTTCTTAAAAATCCTGTGAAGGTTGATGAGAGCTGGCAGGCGTTTTTCTCAAGTCTTGATGATGCAGAAGTTGAATTGCTTAAAGAACTTGCAGGTGCGAGCTGGACACCCGAGGAAAATCGTAAGGATGTGCGCGCATTTGGTAGTGTTGCTGCAAATGATGAAGGTGCCGTTGAAGATCAGGTGAAAGTACCTGCTGGTGCGAAACCAAAAGGTGATGAATTAAAACGTGCGGCACAAGATTCTGTGCGCGCTTTGATGCTTATTCGTGCATATCGTGCGCGTGGTCACCGTATGGCTAACCTTGACCCGTTAGGTATGAAAGAGAAGGGGTATTTCCCAGAGCTTGATCCTGCGCATTATGGTTTTACATCGGCGGATTATGATCGGGAGATATTCTTAAACGGTGTACTTGGTTTTGAGTATGCGACAATTAATAAAGTTATTTCTGCACTCACACAGACTTATTGTGGAAATATTGGTGTTGAGTTTTCACACCTTTCTGATCCTGAAGAAAAATCATGGATACAAGAACGTATTGAGGAGCCGCTGAATAAAACAGTGTTTTCACCAGAAGGTAAGAAAGCTATCCTTGAGCGTCTAACTGCCGCAGAAGGATTTGAGCAATTCCTTCACAAGAAATACCCGGGCACTAAGCGTTTTGGTGTTGATGGTGGTGANGCCTTGATCCCNATGATTGAGCAAATTATGAAGCGCGGTGGTCAGCTTGGTCTTGAGGANATTGTTGTTGGTATGGCGCACCGAGGNCGNCTNAACGTNCTTGCTAATGTNATGGGCAAGCCGTTTACAACTATCTTTGCTGAGTTTCAGGGGCAGTCTTCAACACCAGATGATGTTTTAGGGTCTGCTGATGTTAAATATCACTTGGGAACATCATCGGATAGAGATTTTGATGGTAATAATATACACCTCTCTCTGACGGCTAACCCATCTCACCTTGAGTTTGTAAATCCTGTTGTTACGGGTAAGGTTCGTGCTAAGCAGATGCAGCGCGGTGGTTCTGAGGATGCAACCGTTCTNCCATTACTACTTCATGGTGATGCGGCGTTTGCTGGTCAAGGTGTGACGGCTGAAACACTTATGATTTCTGAGCTTCCTGGTTACCGTGTAGGCGGTACAATCCATATTGTGATTAATAACCAGATTGGCTTTACTACAATGCCTAAATTCTCTCGCTCTGGTCCATATTCGACTGATGTAGCTAAGATGTTAGCGGCACCTATTTTCCACGTTAATGGTGATGACCCTGAGGCTGTTGTTCATGTTGCACGTATTGCGACTGAATTCCGTCAGAAGTTTAAGCGTGATGTTGTGATCGATATGTATTGTTACCGTCGTTATGGCCACAATGAGGGCGATGAGCCTGCGTTNACTCAGCCTTTNATGTATAAGCAGATCGCTAAGCAAGATACTACGCGTGTTAAGTATATTAATCAGCTGGTNTCTGAGGGCGTGATTTCAGAAGAAGAAGGTCATGGNTATTACGATAAGTGCTTTGAAGAGCTTGAAGCTGCGTTTAAGGCGACTGAGAGCTATAAGCCAAATGAAGCGGACTTCCTTGGNGGNGCTTGGGATGGTCTAAAGGTTGCGCACGGCGATGCAAGGCGTGGTGATACGGATATTTCTAANGATGANCTCCAAGAGATTGGTAAAGTCCTNACATCTGTTCCAGANGATTTTAACATCAATAAAAAGCTTCAGCGTGTTCTGGATGCTAAATCAAAGATGCTTGAAACAGGTGAAGGTTTTGACTGGGCNACCGGTGAAGCNTTNGCATTTGGTTCTTTGTTGAAAGAAGGNTATGCAATTCGCTTGTCTGGNCAGGATGTNGGCCGTGGTACGTTTTCTCATCGTCATGCTATTTGGTATGATCAAATGACAGAAAAGAAGCATATTCCGCTTAACAATATTNCCCCTGATCAACCTTTATTTGAAGCGCATGATAGTCCACTTTCTGAAATGGCTGTTCTTGGTTTTGAATATGGTTATTCACTTGCTGATCCTAAAACGTTAACACTATGGGAGGCTCAATTTGGTGACTTTGCCAATGGTGCGCAGGTTATGTTCGATCAGTTTATTTGTTCTGGTGAATCTAAGTGGCTACGTATGTCTGGTCTTGTTGTTCTTTTGCCGCATGGTTATGAGGGGCAGGGACCTGAACACTCATCAGCACGTCCGGAACGTTTTTTACAGTTAGCTGCTGAAGATAATTGGCAGGTTGTGAACTGTACAACACCAGCAAACTACTTCCATGTTCTTCGTCGTCAGATGCACCGTGATTTCCGTAAGCCGCTTGTTATTATGACGCCTAAGTCACTTCTGCGTCATAAGCTTGTTGTGTCTGATGTAAGTATGTTCTCAGATGATAGTACGTTCCACCGTATTCTTTGGGATGATGACCGTCATGAGCTTGTTGCAAATGATCAGATTAAGCGCGTCGTACTTTGTACAGGTAAGGTTTACTATGATCTTCTTGCTGAGCGCCGTGAACGTGGAATTAAAGACGTGACGATACTTCGTCTTGAGCAGCTTTATCCGTTTGCCACAAGAGCACTTGCAACAGAATTAGAGCCGTTTAAAAACGCTGACGTAGTTTGGTGTCAGGAAGAACCTGAAAATCAAGGTTATTGGCACTTTGTTGACCGTAAGATTGAAGCTTCTCTTGTTGAAGCGAATATCAAGGTTAAACGTCCAGTTTATGTCGGACGTGAAGCGGCAGCGGCACCTGCTACAGGTCTTATGAGCCGTCATAAGGCTGAGCAAGAGAAGCTCATTAATGAAGCTCTTAGCGTTTAAAATATGAAGAAAGCTTTTCTACAGGCTTTCTTTTTATTCACGGTATTTATGCCGTCCGATATTTATGCACAAGGTGACGTTGCTGTAACTACAGAGAGCTCTGTCATGATTGGCTCTATGACGACTCCTGAATATCGTAAGCTCATTGAAGAGTTTCAATTCGATGAGCATACCCTCGAGATGCAAGAGTTTATAAAAGCTATGCAGGATCCTGATGTAGTTATTCTGGATTTGCGTAGTGAAGAAGAATATGCGCGTGGGCATGTTCGGGGCGCTAAGCATTTGGGGGCGGATATTAAGGCGGAAAAGCTCGAGGCGCTTGTGCCTTCTAAAGACACTAAGATTTTACTCTATTGCTCTAATTCTCTTATGATTACGAGATTGGTTTCCTTAACTGACATATCGCTACCGCTTTTCAAAGCGCATGGTTATAACAATTTTTATAAGCTAGAAAACGCGAATGCTTCCTCTCATAAAGATGAGAAGATGATTAAGGCTAAGCTTAATTTTGTATATCCTTGAGATAATGTTTTTAATCGTGCTTCTAGACTTTTATAACTGTTTTTATGAGCAAATTTGATCTGTCTGTATATTTTGTTGCTGACCCGTCCTTATGTGATGGGCGTGATATTGTCGATGTGGTAATGATGGCTGTGAAAGGTGGTGTGACCTTGGTACAGTACCGCAATAAGCTTGATCCTATAAATGATGTGTTGGCAGAGGCTGCCATGCTTCAAGAGTGGCTTGCACCCACAGGTGTCCCCTTGTTGATTAATGATTATGTAGATGCCGCTTTTGCAGTTGGTGCGGCCGGGGTGCATATAGGGCAGGGGGATATATCACCTGCTGAGGCAAGGCAGAAACTTGGTAGAGATGCAATAATTGGCTTAACGGCCTTTACGCCCGAGCATATGGCTGCGGTTGACCCTGAGATTGTTGATTATGTTGGTACTGGTCCATTTTATCCTACTAAAACAGATAAAGGTAAGCCTGTTTTAGGGGATAAGGAATTTGCTAAGATTTCTTCGCTTTCACCTGTGCCTGTTGTTGGAATTGGCGGGATAACGCCACAAAATGCTGCGCCAGTTATTAAAGCTGGTGCGCAAGGTGTTGCTATGATGCGTTCAATTAGCGGTGCTGAGAGGCCGGAAGCTGCTGCGCGTGAGTTTTTAGATGTTGTTAAGGAGGCGCGAGAGAATGGTTCCTAATGTTCTTTCAATTGCTGGTTCGGATCCATCCGGCGGAGCGGGTATTCAAGCTGATCTTAAAACTTTTTCAGCTCATAACGTTTATGGGATGAGCGTGATAACTGCATTAACGGCACAAAATACGCTTGGAGTTCGTGATGTACATGTTCCACCTGTGACATTTTTGCAAGAGCAGCTTTACAGTGTTTTTGATGATATTGATGTGCATGCTGTGAAAATTGGTATGGTGCCAGATGTTAATTCTATCGAAGTTATTGCTGAAGTATTGGAAGAATATAAACCCAAGCACATTATTCTTGACCCTGTCATGGTCGCAAGTTCAGGAGATAGTCTGATTGAACCTGAGGCTGTGAGTGCGTTGAAAGAATTACTTATACCGCTTGCGAGCCTTATAACACCTAATATTCCAGAAGCAGAAAAGCTTATGAGATCTGCGGTCATTGATATGGAGGTATTCGCACCACGTTTACTTGAGCTTGGCTGTAATGCTGCTTTGCTCAAAGGTGGTCATCTTAAAGGTGAACAAAGTCCAGATGTTCTTGCACTTGAGAGTGGGGATGTTGAAACATTCAATGGAGTGAGGGTTGAAACCGAAAATACGCACGGCACAGGATGTACTTTGTCATCTTCTATCGCTGCAAATCTAGCGAAGGGATTTAATATGAGTGAAGCTGTCCTTCATTCGAAGGCATATATTCAGGGTGCTATTGAAGCGGCAGTTCAGTTGAGCGTTGGGGATGGACATGGTCCAGTTTATCATGAATATAAAGACGTTTTATTGACATAATTGCACTGTTACTGTAAAAGGTTTATACGATGATTCATGAGGCGGTTTTAGACACAAAAGTTGATATTTTAAATGATGATCAAGGCTACCCAACACATGTTGTTGCTCTTGATGGGAGTGATCGTCGTTGGGAAGTTAGTCCAGCCGGTGTAGTTGTTACCAACGAAATTAAAGATGCTTTTTTAATTGCCCATGATGGAATTACGGGTGTTGATTATGCTCCCTCTTATAGTGATCAATTTAAAGAGCGTATTCGTGATGCTGATCCTCAGTTTTTACATTTGGTCACTCAAGTGGATAATGCATGGAAAATGGTGCAGCATGATGATCGTGCAAAGTCTCGTGAATGGTTTGATCGAAAGTTAGAATATGTAGAGCAGCAATATCAAGGAGATATTGAAATTGTTCGTCCTTATATTGATAAGGTTAAGGCTGATTACCATTTTACACTAGACTTTATGTATCAGATGGCAAAATGTTATCGTGGTACTGTGGTTGAAACAAATAGAGATCAAGGTTTTCCAACTCCCCAGCTGCATGTAGATTCTCGTTCTTGTATACGCGCTCTTTCAAATGATGGTGGTAATGCGGCGTCTTTTATAGATGCGCGCGTGGAACAGGAATTTGCAGATGAGCTATTTCGTTTATCACGTGTAGGCTTCGTTGTGGAAAGTAGGGAGAATCTTCATAGGAATTTATTGGAGCAATATAGTGATAAACTGAAGAGTTTCTCTACGGGCGGTATTGCCTTTATGAATGGTACTGGGTTTATTTCAAAAGAGTTCAATTCTCAAAACCTTATTCGAAATCTTCTTGTTCATATGAGCCCTGAAATGCGAGAAGGGCAGTCTCGAGTTAGTCGTGTTCGTCATTCGCGTGTTTTTGATGTTGGGTTTTCTACCCAGGATGCTCAGCATTTAGGAAATGACATAAATGTATAAGGGAGCCGTTTTCGACACGAAAGTTGAAGTTGCTATGAATGCTGAGGGTTTTCCTGAGCATATTTCGGCTTTGGACGGTACGAAGAGAGAATGGGCAGTTAGTTCCGGTGGGTATGTGCAAACTAATTGCTTAGAGGATGGTTTTCTAATTGTTAATGATGGGATTGTCGGTGTTGAGGTTACTTTGCCTGTCGACGTGACCTATAAAGTTGCAGCGCAAGAGGCAAGCCCAGAGTTTGTAAAACAGGCCCTTAAAATAGATCAGCTATGGAAAGATTGTTTTGATGAACGTGATTTGGACTGTTTCAAAAAACGTTTATCAGAGAGTAAGGATGTTGCTCTGTTATTGCCTGAGATGGAACCGCTTGTTGAGACGATGGATAAGAATTTCTCGTATGTGTTGGAGTTTTTAGGAGCTTATGCAATGAGAAAATGTTTAGGCTCTCGCCCTGATAGCCGGTCAACGTTTAGGAATCCTACACCCGAATGGCATGTAGACAGGCAGGTGCATATTCGTACTTTGTTTAACGGAGCGGGAGAGCCGAGTAGAGTTTTGGATAAGCGGATTGATAAACAGCTTGCGGCTGAGATGTTGGAGCGACTTAATCAAAATAGCAATTTAGAAGCGGATATGAAGCTTGGTCAGAAAATTGACGCTTTATATGGTGCATATTCTAAGCCTATTTCTTCCTGTAGTTTCTTATTTACTAAGGGAGCAGGTTTCTCGAAAATGCCGACGGCGGATGATGTTATAAGAAATATGTCTATTCATGCTGGTGCAAAGAATATGTCTCCTTCCACAATTGAGAACCCGCAAAGATATATTCGTGCTTTTGGATAATATTCTCGCTATTTCTGTTTTGCTCAATTAAAAAGTTTAAATGATTAAGTCTTTTGTAGAAAATAACTTTAATATTGTTCTTGTGCTTTTTGTAGTGATTGGCCTTATCGTTCCAGGCTTGGAGAATTTGCCCAAAGCTAGTGCGATGACGTTGATTTCTATTGCGATTTTCTTCTCATGTTCTCGTGTCACTATTGATGAGCTTCGGCATATTAGTTTGAAATCGGCTGTCTATTTTTATGTTTGCCGCTTTTTATTACTACCTTTACCGCTCTATTACGTTGCGCTCTTTTTTATCCCTGAATATGCGCTTGGTGTGTTTTTAGTTGCGCTATTGCCTGTTGGTGCCTCTGCTACTGCTGTGGCTATGGTGACGCGCTCAAATCCATCTCTTGCCCTTTCAGGGACTATTATAACTAATGCCCTAGCGCCCTTTGTTTTGCCTGTGCTTCTTCTGACATTTGCAGGAAGTGAGGCTGAAATAGATGTGGCTAAGCTTTTTATTACGTTGGGAGTGGGGATATTCTTGCCTGCATTAGTATATTTTAGCGTAGCGCGAAAAGTTAAACGCGTCAGATCNTTTNTTTCCGATCATGCACAGATGTATTCAACATTNTGTGTTGGGGGCATGATGATGGCTGTAACGGCTATGGAGAGAGATTATATATTGAATAATTTATATGAGGTCGGTTTTATNACTTTTATTGGCTGTCTTTTGTTTGTCATTTTATTTGGGTTTTCGATGCTGTTTGCTAGAAATATGAATATTAAAGATAAGCAAACATATATGATTTGTTCGGGGGTTAATAATACNGGGATAGGCGTTGGTTTNGCGATTTTATATTTTTCNCCTGCAACAATTCTATTTGCTGTTATTGCAGAAGTTCCTTGGACGCTTGGGCTTATGTTTATGAAGAGATATGCGGATAGACANGTATGAATGAGTTTTCTTTAATTGAAAAATACTTTGCTCCNTTGTCGCGTGATGGTCTTATAAATGACGGTGCGTTGATTGATGTGCCTGAGGGGTGTGAGCTGGCTATTAGTACTGATGTATTGAATGAGGGTGTTCATTTTCCTTTTGATGCATATCCTGAGCAGATTGCAAGAAAAGCATTACGTGTGAATTTATCTGATTTGGCGTCTATGGGAGCGCGCCCATTATGTTATCAACTTGGTTTAGCATTGCCTAAAAGCTGTAATGAGGAATGGNTAGCTTCATTTTCNAAAACTTTGGATGAAGAGCAGAAAGAGTTCGGTCTTTTNCTATCTGGAGGAGACACGACCTCAACAAAGGCTGGGCTTTCGATTTCNATTACAGTTATGGGATTGGTTNAGAAGGGGCAGGNATGGACGCGNAGCGGNGCTAAAGAGGGTGANTTGATNGTCTTAACGGGAGCTGTTGGTGATGCGTTGTTAGGGCTTCGGGTTATTCAGAATGAACTTTNTAGTGATGATAGCGAATTCCTATGTGATCGCTATTATCGTCCGCAGCCACGGCTGGATTTTNTNGGCATGCAAAAGTATGTGAATGCATGCGCAGATATTTCGGACGGGTTGTTAGCCGATTTAAACCATATAGCTAATCACTCGGGTTTGTGTGCTCATTTGGATATGGCTAACTTTACGTTTTCTAAAGCGGCTCAGACGTTGATAGACGCTGAGGCTGTTAAGCCTGAGGACTTGCTGTGCGGCGGGGATGATTATGAGCTTGTAATGGCTGTTTCTCCTGAAAATATTGNCCATTTCAGCGGTGTGCAGGTGATAGGGCATTTTAAAGAAGGTCAGGGTGTGGAATTACATGATGGCCAGGGGCAAAAAGTAAATGTTAAAAATATGGGCTGGTCGCATTTTTCCTAAAAGTTTTTTGCTCTAAGGGCTTGCCTTTATTACGTGGCAGGCGTACATAAATGGTGAGTTTTTTTAATATATATAAAATAAGAGCGAAATTCGTATGACTGAAATTGTAGTTCCAACTTTAGGTGAATCTGTTAGTGAAGCGACTGTGGCACAGTGGCTTAAGAAAGAGGGCGAGGCGGTAAAAGCTGATGAGGCAATCGTTGAGCTAGAGACAGATAAAGTTACACTCGAAGTGAATGCACCTGCTGATGGTGTTATTGCTAAGATTATTGTTGCTGAAGGCGATACAGTAGAAGTTGGCGCAGTTCTAGGTGAACTTGGTTCTGGTAGTGGTGCAGCGCCTGCACCAGCGGCTGAAGAAAAGCCAGCGGCAAATGAGGAAACGGCTAAGGAACAGGCATCTGAGCCTTTATCTGCAGTTCCTGCTGCTAAGCTTGCTGATGAAGCAAAGACATCACCAGCAGTTCGCAAAATGCTTGCTGATAATAACCTTGATGCTACGCAAGTGCCTGCTGCAGATGGTGAGCGTTTAACTAAAGAAGATGTGAAGAGTTTTATTGAAACGAATAAAGGTAAGGCAGCAGCGCCTGCGCCTGCTGCGTCTAAGCCTGCTTCAGCTCCTGCTGAACCACGTGAAGTTGGTCCTCGTGAAGAGCGCGTGAAGATGACTAAGCTACGTAAAGTGATCGCGAGCCGTCTTAAGGAAGCGCANAACACTGCGGCAATGCTTACAACATTTAATGAAGTAGATATGGGGCCTGTTATGGCTCTTCGTAAAGAATATCAAGATAAATTCGTTAAAAAGCATGGCGTTAAGCTTGGCTTTATGTCCTTCTTCGTAAAGGCCGCTGTTAATGCGCTTAAAGAGTTCCCAGCAGTTAATGCTGAAATTTCTGGCGATGACATTATCTATAAGAATTACTATGACATCAGTGTTGCTGTTTCTACACCACAAGGTCTTGTTGTTCCTGTTATTCGTGATGCAGATCAGATGGGTCTTGGTGATATTGAGAAAAAGATTATTGATCTTGGTACACGTGCACGTGAAGGCCGCCTCGGTATGGATGAAATGACTGGTGGAACATTCACTATTACAAATGGTGGTACTTTTGGCTCAATGATGTCGACTCCGATTTTGAACACACCACAATCTGGAATTCTTGGTATGCACAATATTGTGCAGCGTCCAATGGTTATGAAAGATGGTTCTATTGAAGCACGTCCAATTATGTATCTTGCTCTATCGTATGATCACCGTATTGTTGACGGTCGTGAGGCTGTTTCTACGCTTGTTCGTATTAAGGAAGCTCTTGAAGATCCTGCAAGACTCGTTCTTGATGTATAATTTCTAGAAGATAGACCAAAATTTAAGCCCCGTTTTGTGCGGGGCTTTTTTAATTGTGCGGTTCGTGCTCTCTGTTTTTTCTTATAAGTTCTGGTTTATGAATTTTTTTTTGTGCAGAGTCGTTTTGTGTTGCGTGAAGGTGTTTAATGATCGGTGGTGTATCATTGTTCCCAATTGTAAGGGCAAGTAAGGTTGTGTCTTTATCCGCATCAGGGTTGTTGTTGAACATATGCTCTAATTTGTATTCTGATTTTGTGACAAGCTTATCAACGCCATAAAGTACAGCATTAATGAGCATGCCTGATGTTGGGGTGCGTGTGCAAACAGCCATTGAATTTTGCGTGTTAAGCCCAAGCGCTTTTGCCGTCATTTTGCAGCGCTTAAGTGCATCCATTACGTATTTGTATGTTCTTTTTTTTGTGTTCTCATCATGCTCGAAGTGCTGTTTACTCTCGCTGGCTTTGAATCCTGGGGGGAGGGCGGCGGCGGCTGTTATCGCAATAAACTTTCCATCGACTTCGGTGATTAGTGTAGTTGCTTCTTTATTATTTGGTATGGTGGATTTTTTTGCGGCTCTTTTTGTCATGAGCAGTATTTCTGATGTATCAATTTCATCAAAAGATTTTACGTCTAATAATACTTGAACTTGCACTGGGTTTTCGATTAGCACATCTTTGTGCCCTTCATTATGTATCGGGGCGATTTCTTTTTTAATTTCAGCAGTGTCTGTGTCTATTGAAAATAGTCCTATTTTTCCATTTTTAGCGATTTCCGGAAGCATCTTACTTGAATATTGCCAAAGTTTTTTTGCAGCAGGTTCTTCTAGTGTGCTGTCATCAAAATAAATAGCATTTATATGTCCGCTATGATGGTGGCTAGATGAGAAAACGCTCAGACCTTCTTGGCATGTCGTGCATGGTGATACGCGAAGGGCAAGGCTTACTTCTTTAATTTTAGGCATAATGTTAATGCCGACCATTTCCGCATGGGCTGTGGCGTGCGAATCGTTTTCACCGTAGCCTATTCTTTCTTCTCCTTCTGGGAGGTGATCTTTTATTCTATCTGGAATTGTGTTTACAGTGGGGAGTATGAATTTTCTCCCATCGATATCGGTTCCCCAATAAACTGCTCCTACAGGGTAGGCGGAGTTTTCTCCATATTTTTCAATTTTACTAGCTAGTTTTATTAAATCGGCCGCGATTTCTTTGTCAGGTGCATCCCAGTCTATTGAGACAGATTGCCCGAGCTTGTCAGCCATTTCATCTAAGTAAATGACTGTGTTTATATGCTCCCTTGGTATATCTAACTCTGCAAAAGACATTTTGCCTTACTTTCGTAACTTACCGCAAAGCCGCGGATTTTTATTAAGACATAAAATCCTAAAGAAAATCCTAATTTATCCAGTTTGTCCCATATCAAGCATTAAATGCTCTAGTTTATACACTCCAGACGCAATGCGCATTTGTTCAGGTGAAGGCATTGCTTTTAAGCCTTGAGCATTTCCATCGAATAACTCATTTAAACGGTTAAGGAAAACATCTGTTTTATATTTACGTGCAGTTACATGTTCGGACAAAGCTCTTTTAAGTCCATAGGTTTGATCTACCTGATGGCGTGCCATTTCGGCCTTGTTATATTCATTGTCGATAAGAGCGATGTCGATATGCTCAGCATTAAGTTTAACAGCTGCCCATGTATCGTTTAGGTAGGATTGAACTGCTAAGCGCTGTTGTTCGATGCTTAGTCCTTTAGGGGCAACGATTGCACCAGCTTCTCCTTCACCTTCTAGGCGAAGGCCGTCGTATTTTGTTTTGCCGTGTCTATCGGCCATGGTTGGTCGTGAATTTCGACAAAAGTCAGTAGAGTTTTGAGCGATAACAAATGCTTCTTGTTTTTCTACAAAGTGAGAGGTGAAGAACACTGCTCTTGAAAGGGCTATATTTGCCCCGACAACTAAATGGCTTTTCTCTAGTGCAAGTAGTTCTGGTCGGTCTTTTACAGCGCTATGGAATCTTGTTTTTATGCCGTTGATGGCGTGTGCAGTGTTAAGTTTATTCTGATTGTTGAATTCAAGCTCCATACGGTCTGTCGCTTTTCCTGCGTCTTTAACCGTGAAAATTAAATTTCCTCTTTGTCTGGATTGGATTAGAGAGTTGTAATCGAATTCAAATCTGGACCGGAACATATAGTTTCTTAACTGTTCTGGTGCTTCTGGTTTTGTAATGAACGCCATTGTTACTGTTGTGAAATCTAACTTATGGCCGGGGATTAAACTCGTATTAGGTGAGCTTACGAGCAATTCAGGGAATTGCATCAGATCTTCATATGTCTCCATGCATACGCTGTCCTCAGGCTCCCAAGGCATCTCAACAGTTTGGCCGGATGGTAGCTCTTTTAGAATAGTTGGAATGTCGTAGACTTGAAGATTGTTTATAGAAGTATTTAATGTGTTTGAAGCCTGTTCCAAAACAGCGTCGTTTGCTGAGTTGATTACAGTTGCAATGTTTTGCGGCATTTCCCTGTTACTCTCTTGTTTTTTAATGTTACTAAACCGTGTATTTGAAATTTCTAAACTAATGAGCTGAGGCCTGTCAAGTTAATTATGGTAAGTATTTTTGGCTGGTTTTTTTGTATGGCTTGTACTATCAATATCGCACGATTTAAAACTTTTCGAAAATATTGTGGAAGAAAAAGAAATGTCTGAAAAATTTGATGTGATTATTATTGGTGCTGGTCCGGGTGGATATGTGGCGGCTATACGTTGTGCACAGCTTGGCTTGAAAACAGCTTGTGTAGAAAAGCGTAAGTCTCTTGGTGGGACGTGCTTAAATATTGGCTGTATTCCATCAAAGGCACTTTTATCATCTTCCGAAAAGTTTGAAGAGGCTGAGCATCATTTCGCGGATATTGGTATTGAGGTTAAGCCTAAGCTTGATCTGAAAAAAATGATGGGCTTTAAGACTGAGGTTGTTGAAGCGAATACCAAAGGTGTTGAGTTTTTGTTTAAGAAAAACAAAGTTACACGCATTGAGGGAGCTGGTGAAATTGTTGAAGCGGGTAAAGTGAGTGTGGATGGCACTATATACGAAGCTGAAAACATTATTATTGCAACTGGTTCTGATGTTGTTTCATTGCCAGGCATTGAAATTGATGAAGAGCGTATTGTTTCTTCGACTGGCGCACTCGAGCTTAAAGAAGTTCCAAAAAGCATGGTTGTTATTGGTGGTGGTGTTATTGGTCTTGAGTTAGGGACTGTATATCGTCGCTTAGGCTCTAAGGTTACTGTTGTTGAATATCTTGATCAAATTCTACCGGGAATGGATGAGGAAGTTCATAAGGAATCTAAGAAGATTTTTGCTAAGCAAGGGATAGACTTTAAGCTTGGCTCAAAAGTAACGAGTGCAGTCGCAACCAAAAAGGATGTAGCATTAAAGATTGAGCCAGCCGCTGGTGGTGATGCTGAAACTATGGTTGCTGATATTGTTCTTATGGCTGTTGGTCGTAAGCCATATGTTGAAGGCCTAGGGCTTGAAAATGTTGGTGTTAAGCTTGATGAGCGTGGGCGCGTTGAGGTTGATGAATTCTTTGAAACATCTGTTGAGGGTATTTATGCAATTGGTGACGTTATTCGCGGACCAATGCTTGCGCATAAAGCAGAAGATGAAGGTGTTGTTCTTGCCGAGATGTTAGCGGGTGAGAGTGGTCATATTGATTATAATTGTATTCCAGGTGTTGTTTATACATGGCCAGAAGTGGCCAATGTTGGCAAGACGGAAGCACAGTTAAAGGAAGAGGGCATTAAGTATAATGCTGGTAAATTCCCATTTATGGCGAATGGGCGTGCTCGTGCAATGGGCGCGACTGAAGGATTTGTGAAAGTTCTGGCTTGTGCTGAAACTGATCGAGTGCTTGGCGGTCATATTGTTGGACCTAATGCTGGTGATCTGATTCAAGAAATCGTTTCTGTCATGGAATTTGAAGGAACGGCAGAAGATATTGCNCGNACTTGTCATGCTCANCCAACTTTNACTGAGGTTGTTAAAGAAGCTGCNTTAGCTGTTCATAAGCGTGCGCTTCATATTTAAGCCGCTTTTAAAAAAGTAATTGATTTGATTAAAGGCAGTTTTACTGCCTTTTTTCTTGTTTTNGATGTGCTGTATCTAGACAACTTTTCTTGCATCAANCAAATATAGTTTTACGGATTCNTGNAGCTTNTGCATCTGTGATGCAAGCTCNTCGGCTGCGTGATGGACATCGTGTGCGCCTTTNTGTGCCTCTTTAGAGCTGTTNGATACATGCTGGATATCCTGTGAAACTTTTTCTGTGCTTGAAGTTGTTTTTTGGATGTTNTTATTAATTTGNTGCGTAGATTGGTGTTGTTGTTCAACTGCTGTGGATACTGCGCTATTTGCGACGCTGATTTCATCTATTTGAGTNGATANTTCCCTTATGCCCTCGACGGCATCGCCAATAGCATGTGTGATTTGATCGACGGATGCGGTGATTTCTTCTGTAGCATTTGATGTTTCATTTGCNAGCCCTTTTACTTCGTTGGCAACAACGGCAAAACCTTTGCCTGCTTCCCCGGCTCTTGCTGCTTCTATAGTTGCGTTAAGGGCGAGNANGTTAGTTTGTTCTGCAATTTTTTGTATAAGCTCAACTGCCACTGATATTTTTTCGCTGGCTTGTTGTAAGTTTTCAACTTTGTTCTCTACTTTTTGTGCCACTTGAAGTGAGGCATTAGATTTTGCCGTAGCGCTAGTAATTTGTTTGCTAATTTCGCCAGTAGAAACGCTNAGTTCCTCTGCTGCTTTTGANGCGATTTGCACATTGTCTGTGGCTGTTTTGGCCTCAACATTTANTTCGTTAGATAGTTTGTTTGTTGTTTCTGCTATTTTTTCCATTGATAAGGAGGAGGCGTTTAATTGTTCAGATGCGGCAGCTATTGAATCGATTACATCTGCAATATTGCCTTCAAAACTATTTGTTACGGCAGTGAAACTTTCAACTTTTTCTTCCATAGTTTCTAGTGCACTGTTCACGACTTTAGAGCTGTTTAGGAATGTGCCCTCCATACCAGTTTCTATGATCTTACGGTAATATTCATTACGGCTTGTGTATTCTAAGGCTGCTTTCGACTCTCTAACGTAGGCATCACATCTATCGAGTAGGTCGTTAATTGAGTATAGTAGTTCTCCAAGGTCGCCTTTATCTTGAATGTCTAGGATGCGGACTTCGAAGTCACCAGCAGCGGCTTTTTTTACTAAATTTAAGGCACGTTTTATCTCGGCGCTTTTAGTTTTTTTAAATATGGAGATAGATGCTGGTTTATTCTTTTCCGTGCTCATGATCTTGTCCTGTTCTTGTTTACTTTTTATTGAGTGAAAACATAAATTCGTTAAAAGACATCCCTTTGCTATCAAGAAGATCGATTACTTTTTGATAGGATTCTTCCATGCCTTTTTTAGGGCTTGAATTTGCGGCTTCAATTTCCAAGAGTTGTTTATAAAGTGGGATTATATGATTGTTTATAATGTCCCTGTCAGGTACGCGTCTATTNGAATGGTAACCGATGATGTTTCCAGNGTCATCNAGGCTAGGGGTTACGTGTGCGAATACCCAGTAATTGTCTCCATTTGCAGATCNATTGTTAACATATGCNAAAATTTCTTGTTTGTTATCAAGTANATCCCACATTAGTTTGAAGACACAGCGAGGCATTTCAGGGTGTCGTATTATATTATGGGGTTTGTTTATAGTTTCTTTTTCAGTAAGCCCGGCAAGACGGTAGAAGGTTCTATTCGCATAAGTGATTTTCCCTTTTGTATCTGTTTTAGAAACGATGACTTCATTTGGTGAAAATGTTCTTTCAACGCCAGTTAAGTGAGAATCTTTGTTTGCGGGCATTATCTCTCCTTTAGGTTATTTACATAAGCTAAATAGGTTGTGTTGATTTATTGTCAATGCATAACAGTTATAGAATTATACCAGAAAAGACCTGATAGTTTTGGTGTGATTCATATTCTATACGTTCGTATGATTGTATTCAATGGTATGTAAGTAGAAGTCTATTTTAATTTAAGATATTTGGTAATCTAAATCATCTTTAAATTGTGGTGGTTCAAGCTTTAATTTGCTTGTGTCAGAGAGGCGTTCATTATTTATAGCAAATCGTTCTGCAATGTCACTGATACTGAGGCTGGTTCCTTGCAGTGTGTTTAATGCGGCTGTTTGGAAGTCCTCAATTTTATCGTCTATATTTTGACCGTTTTTATCAAGGCTATCAAGAAGGTATAGACTTGAGCGAACCTGAAGGACTGAGCTGCGTGTATATCTTTCTTGAACGCTGAGACTGTCTAGAAGCTCTACTTTTTGTGCTTTAATTTCATCTGAGTGTTCAGGAAGGCTATTACGTGCCATGAACATTTCTAGCTCATCAGCTTGCCAATTAGCGCCTTTAAATAGCCATACATCCATATAGAGTTCTGACTCTAGTTGCTGTTGAGAAATACCTTGTCCCTCTATGCTATCTAATGAGCTATTATCTTTTCCTTCTAGCATCCGTGCATAATGTAATAGAAAGGTTAACAATTAATTAATATTTTAATTTATACATGAGTTTATGCGCGTGGATGTGCATTTTTATATATCTCTAAAAGCTTTTCAGCATCTACATCCGTGTATCGCTGCGTTGTGGAGAGGGAGCTATGGCCTAATAACTCTTGAATTTCCCTCAAATTGGCGCCGTTTTGAAGGAGGTGTGTGGCGAAGCTATGCCGTAGNGCATGTGGTGTGGCTGTTTCAGGAAGNCCAAGTATGACACGAAGGTTTCTCATNGCTTTTTGTGCNACACCTTGATTAAGGCGCTGCCCGCGTGTGCCCAGGAANATNGGACGTTCTGGTGNTGANGGNAATGGGCATTGATCTANATATGATTTAAGNGTTTCTACAACGATATTAAGTGCTGGAACTTGGCGTTCTTTTGACCCTTTGCCGAGAATACGTATGAAGCCATCTTTTGGTAAATCTTTTATATCGAGGCTAAGTGCTTCATTTATACGAAGGCCGCATCCGTAGAGTAGGGTAAAGAGAGCTCGATCCCTTTGGCCAATCCAGTCATCTTTCGTCAAGAGGTCTGCACTTTGTAATAGATTGAGGGCTTGGTTTTCTTGTATTGGACGTGGAATTTTATGGGGTAGCTTAGGGCTTCTAAGGGCGTTNATGTTAGGGTTGTGGACTATGCCACGCCTATCCATCCATGTGAAGAAATTCTTTATGCCTGAGAGTGATCTGGCGCGACTTGAGTTTTGAGTTCCGTTGCCTTTTAATGCCCTGTCAGACATCCAAGCTCGAAAGTCCCTGATACTTAATTCCGAAATGCCGTCGAGGGACAGTCTTTCAGCTTTGTATTTTCCCATAAAGTTAATAAAATATGTGACATCACCGATATAGGCACGCGAGGTGTGGTCGGATACGCGTTTTTCATATTTTAGATAGTCCAGCCATTTAGAAAGTGTGTCTTGAAGATCAGCTGTACATAAATTAAGTGTCTCGTTTTTTATGCTTAGGTTATTAGCCATATACGCATGCATCTTTCTATTACGCGGGCGAGGAATGATATCTGGTCTGTTGCTTGATCTTTGTTAAAGGCATTTGGATCGCGGCTACCAAATGCGAGTATTGCAGGTGGAGTTTCCGGGGCGATATCAAGACGTAAAAGTAGCTGTGACCTAACGAGAGCGGCGGCGCCGCCAAATACAGCTTCTATTCCACTGATGTTATCTTGTAAAAGTGTGTACTCATTTTGCATCCATTTGTCGACAGTTCCTTCGGGGATGATGCGGATTCCTGCATTATCTATATGAGGGATATGTGTGCCATCTGCCTCTACGACTAGTGCCGTAATATCAACGTCTAAAATGCTGGATATATCCATGGTTACACATTGTATAAAATCGCTGAAGTTATTTGCTTCTAATAGCCTTATTACCGCAGATTGAATGCGTACTTGATTGTTCATGTTAGCGCGGCTGTTTTCAACTAGCTCACGTGTGTTTTCTATGATTTCTTCCTTGTCATTCTTTAGGCGGTCAATGACGTAAGCTTGGAAGTCAGCAGGTTTACCACGTGTGCCACGCTTTTTCTCAGGTATTAATGCTTCTAAATTCTTTTCGAGGAAATCTGGGTTCTGCTTAATGAACTCCAAAATTTTATTTTCGGTAAGTTGGTCGGAATCTATGGGCACTTTGGTTTCGCTGTAACTCATTTTATAACTCTGTGTAATAAATCTATCATAAAGTTTACGGATAAAAAACACCACCGACCAGAATTCTGCTCGGTGGTCCTTAAAGAGGGGCGTTATTAAAGGATGCTTTGGCCTGTAGCCTTCCAGTCTTCAACAAATGCCGCAAGGCCTTTGTCTGTTAAAGGGTGGTTATAAAGCTGCTTAATCACTTTTGGTGGCGCTGTCATGACGTGCGCGCCCATCTTTGCGCTATCGATTATATGAAGTGGGTTGCGCACTGATGCTACTAGAACTTCAGTGTGGAAGTCTGGGTAGTTTGCATAGATCCGAACGATGTCGGAAATAAGTTGTAAGCCATCATGTGAAATGTCATCTAAGCGACCAACAAATGGAGAGATAAACGTTGCACCAGCTTTTGCTGCGAGGAGGGCCTGTGCTGCTGAGAAACATAGGGTCACGTTTACCATTGTGCCGCTGTCTGATAGCTCTTTACAAACTTTCAGTCCTGCTTCTGTTAGCGGCACTTTTACGGTGATATTTTCAGCCCATGTCGCAATTTCTTTGGCTTCTTTGCGCATTGTATCATAATCGGTTGATGCGACTTCTGCGCTAACCGGGCCGTCGACTAGATCACAAATTTGTAGGATGACATCTTTGAAGTTTCTTCCTGACTTGGCGATTAGGCTTGGGTTTGTGGTTACGCCGTCTAAGAGGCCTGTGCTCGCTAGATCTTTAATTTCATCTATCTCAGCTGTATCGACAAAAAACTTCATTTAAGTATCTCCTTAATTAACTTCGCATTGTTATTGTTTTGTTGGTGCGCTGCAGACTTTATAGTCTTCTTCATTAGCGCGAGTCCAGATCTGAGTCTTTCCTAAAAAGGAAAAGCCCACATAGCCGCGTAGTTTTAATGTACCATCGTCATTTAATTCTATATTTGCACTGTAAGTGTCGCCGTCATCGGCTTTGTAAATAAAGCCATCTTCCCATGTGTTTGGGCTGTCTTTTTTGAAGTCTCCTAAGATTTTAAGTCCGCACATGGGTTGGTTTTTTAGGGCTGGGTCTTCATTGTGAATATCACGCTGCAGGCCGCCTTCTATTATCCAGTGTATTTTACCGCATATGCTGTCTTCACATTTCTCTATATTGATTACAGCGCGCTTGTTTTCTGTAAGCCATAGCCCTTCAACGCTATCCTTTGCAAAGGCTGTGTTTATATTAACGCTAATTATTGTGGCTAGAAATAGAGCGGTTTTTTGGGCTTTTTTCATGATTTACTCCTTCACACGTGAATCATTTATATGGGTTAGTTTATCCAATTTCTTTCTTGCGAGGAAATTTTTTGAAATATGATCCATAAATAGCCATTTGTATTTGTCTTAGATGGTGTAAGTTATTCTCATGAGTCAAAATGAGCTGTTTAATGATGGGGTGGTGAAACAGGATGTTGTCAATGCGCGCACAATTTCTGTGCTTGTTCCTTACCCTGTTGATAAGGCGTATGATTATATTATTCCTGAAGATTTAAATGTTTCCGATGGTGATTATGTTCTAGTTCCCTTAGGTGGCCGTGAAGTACCTGCTGTTGTTTGGGGGCAATCTCGCGGTGATGTGAAGCCGGAAAAGTTGAAATCTATTATACATAAATTTGATTTGCCTCCAATGGATGTAGCTCATCGTGAGTTTATTGCATGGACAGCGCGTTATAATATGGCGCCGTTAGGTTTTGTGCTGAAAATGGCTTTGAGCGCACCTGGTGGGTTGGAGCCGCCTGTGCCGGCTAAAGGGTATAGGCTTAAAGATGGTTTTGAGCTGCTTAAATTGACAGCTAAGCAAAATGCAGTTGTGCAGGTTTTGTATGATAATGTTCCGCGAATTGCTGCGGATATTGCGCGCGAGGCTGAGGTGAGTTCGGGGGTCGTTAAGACGCTTTTTGATAAGGGGGTGCTTGAGTGTGTTGATATCTATAATCCTGCACCTTGTATTAAGCCTGATCCTTATAGGCAAAGGGCTGAGTTGAGTGAAGATCAAGCTTATGCTGCGGATGGTTTGTGCGATTTTGTGCGGTCTGGAAGTTATAAGGCGGTGTTGTTAGATGGGGTCACAGGGGCTGGTAAAACTGAAGTGTATTTTGAAGCTGTTGCTGAAGCGTTAAAGGCGGATAAGCAAGTCTGTATTTTACTTCCAGAAATTGCACTTTCAAATGCATTTTTTCAAAGGTTTAAAGAGCGGTTTGGTTGTGCGCCTGCTTTATGGCATTCGCATTTATCTAAAGGGCAGCGAGATAATACATGGCGCGGTGTTGCTCGTGGTCATACTAAAGTTGTGATTGGGGCTAGATCAGCACTTTATTTGCCGTATCGTGACTTGGGTTTGATTGTAATTGATGAAGAGCATGACCCAGCTTATAAGCAGGAAGATGGTGTTATTTATCATGCGCGGGATATGGCGATTATGCGGGCGTTTAAAGGTTCATTTCCTATTGTGCTTGTTTCTGCAACACCGTCGGTTGAAACCATGCAAAATGTTTGGGATGGAAAATATGAGCATATGGTTTTGCCATCACGTTTTGGTGGGGCGCATATGCCTGATATTGAAGCGATTGATATGCGGCTTGAGAAATTAGATGCGCAGCATTTTATATCTTTGCAGCTTCGTCAGGCCATGGAGGAAACACTAGGACGTGGCGAGCAAATCTTGCTCTTTTTAAATCGCCGAGGTTATGCGCCGCTTACTTTGTGCAGGTCATGTGGTCACCGTATGGAGTGTCCCCGCTGCACTGCATGGCTTGTTGAACATAAAGTCGGTGCTGGACAGGGGCGATTGCAATGTCATCATTGTGGATTTCACGCTTATGCACCTGACAAGTGTCCTGAATGTGCTGAGCCTGATAGCATGGTTGCTTGTGGTCCAGGTGTTGAGAGGATATATGCTGAGGCTCAGCATTATTTTCCTGATGCTAATGTTATGTTGCTGGCTAGTGATACCGCTGAGGACGGTGAAACGTTGAAAGGTATGCTTTCGGATATTCGTGAGGGGCGTGTCGATATAGTGATTGGTACGCAGATAATTGCGAAAGGGCATCATTTTCCAAATTTGACTTTGGTTGGTGTTGTTGATGCGGATTTGGGCTTGCAAGGTGGTGAGTTGCGCGCGTCCGAGCGTGTTTATCAGCTTTTGCATCAGGTGGCTGGTCGTGCTGGTCGTGCTGCTAAAAAAGGGCGTGTATTGCTGCAGAGTTTTATGCCGGATCATCGCATTATAAAAGCACTATGTGAATCTTCTCATGGTGATGGGCGCGATGCGTTTATAGAAACCGAAGTTGCTGAAAGGGAGGTGGCGCATATGCCGCCTTTTAGTCGTCTAGCTGGAATTATTGTGTCAGGGCGTGATGAGGCGCAGGTGTTTGAGGTTGCAAAATTGCTTGGTAGAAGTGCACCGCAAGGGCCTGAAATTGTTACATTAGGTCCTGCGCCAGCGCCCTATGCAAAACTCCGGGGTAAATTCAGATATAGGTTACTTGTGCAGGCTGGTAAAAATCTCGACTTACAAAAGACACTTGCAGCATGGGTTGCTGGTGTGAAGGTGCCTTCAACGGTTCGTGTTTATATTGATATAGATCCGCAGAGCTTTTTATAAGTTTCTTCTGTGTGGTTTTTGATTGTGCTTTTTTCATCGTTGGTGAAGTTTATTTTATAGTAATTTGGTGCGAAAATTTTTGTGCTCCACTGTTCGATTATACTTTGATTATCCAGGTCGCAGAATTTAAGTATTTGTTGCAAGTTATTTTCTGTTTTTGTGCAAAAATCATCATACATAATTGTTAAGATTTTTTCTCTTACTGTATTGTTATTTAATAGATTTTCTGAAAGATGTTTGTGGATTTCATTCCAATATATTGCGTAAGCTGTAACAAGGTTATTGTTGTTAAAATGCTGCAATATTTCGTCTGTTTTTTCAGGATTGTTTAAGTTGATTGGCCTAAAGTCTAAACCAAATTCATGGTGGCCGTGACGACGCATATATCTTGATCCACGTTTGTCACCTTGCTGCGCTTCGGACAGTAATTTGTGTTGTTTTATAAGAGAGTAAATATGTTCTTCAGGGTTTCTTATTGGGATTAAAAAACGTGCATCTGGAAATATTTTGTGCAGGTATTCTATNCGTGAGATGTGATAATTATTTTTNAGTGCGATCCTTTTGCCGTTTCTNAGNGCTANTAGCTTCAATAGGCTGTCTTTATAAAAAGATTCAAAATCAGTATTTTGTGTCTCTTTGTTAAGAATATTATTTAGCTTTGGATCGTGGATGTTTTCAAAATATGACATCCACAGAATTTCGTCTAAAGCTTCTGGGCTGTTCATATTAATCATAATACGGTCTTTGTGGGCTCGCTCTATTTTCTTTGTATTGCTTGGGGTAAGTTTTTTAAGAGTATTCCAAAAGTAATTTGCGTGTACGAATGGGTAATCCCCATAGTGGTAACTTACTACATCTGGGTGCGAATTTAATATCTCTAACAGTATTGTTGTTCCAGCACGCGCGAGACCTGTTACAAATATAGGCTTTTCTATATTTAGATCGATAATGTCATATTTGAGTAGTGATGTTTCCAGTCGCCCAATAGCTTTTAAGCTTTCTGGTGCTTTGTCGAGTAATGATCCTAGAATATCTGTATGGAGTGGTACGTTGGACACGTGAAGGGCAACTTTGATTATAAATTACTTTTGTTCATCTGGGGGGTAGTCTATCATTTTCGTAATATGATTTGAATCGTAAATTCATAATATGATCTGGGGTGTGTATGGATAGAAAAGATTTTGTTTATCTCGTTTTTATAGCGGCGTTTGGACTATGCTTTTATTTTGGATTGCTTACGCAAGCGTTAGGCGTTTTTCCAGCTTCTTATTTTAAGCAGCATTTTGCAGTTGTTACTAGTGTCGCTGATTACATGGATCGTTATGATTATGCTGAAAAAGTGAGGTGGCATAAGAAAGCGCCACTTAATTTAGGCGTTTCTGTTCGGGAGGATGAATTAATTGAGCATGGTTATACGCTTATAGCAGGTGCGCATGATAGCACGCTTCGTTTGATTGATGTCTCCGGAGAAGTGAAGCATGAGTGGTCTTTTCAGTTTAATGAAGATTGGCTAGATCGATCACATGTTGTGGCTTTGTCTGAAGTTGAGGATTGGTTTTTCTTTGCTCGGGATTTTTATCTTTATGATAATGGTGATTTGTTAGTGATGGCTGCTGCTGCTGGTATTACCCCGTGGGGGATGGGGCTGGTAATGCTGGATAAGGATTCGAATGTAAAATGGACATATAGTGGATATAATAATAACGATTTTCAGGTTTCTCCAGACGGTGTTATTTATGCCATTGAACACCTTATTAGGACGGATGGAATAAGTCATGGAGATTATCAGGAGTCTTCGTTTTTAGAGGATAATATTGCTTTGATTGATCCTGAAACGGGTGAAGTTACTAAGAGGTATTCTCTTATAAATGCTATTGAGAATTCTGATTATAAGGATTTTTTGCATCAGTTGCGCTTTAGAGATGATCAAAGTGGAGATCCAACGCACTCTAATTCTATTACTATTATTTCCGATGATGTTGAAACGGTGCCTTGGCTTAGGAAAGGTTATCTCGCAATTTCTATTCGTAATAATGATGCGATGGCGATTTTGAACCCTGAAAATGGGGAGCTTGTGCATTTAATGGAGCTGAGAAGCCGAATGCAGCATGATTTAGATTATTTGGGTAATGGACATTTTCTTGTATTTGATAATCAGGGTAGTTTTAAAGAGGGTGGTTTTAGCCGTGTTTTTGAATTTGATGCCGTTACGAATGATATTGTTTGGAAATATGAGCCAGCGCCTATTGAGGGTAAGCCGCTTTTTGAAAGTCAGTTCTGGGGTGAGCAGCAGCGCTTGAATAATGGTAATACCCTGATTGTTCATGCAGATGCAGGGCGTTTGATTGAAGTTCTACCTAATGGTGAAATTGTTTGGGAATATTATCATCCCTTGACACGTGCGCGCGAGGGAGTGGATTATATAGCAACCATTACGATGGCGGAGCGAATTGAACCTCATCGTCTTAGTTTTTTGGCTGAATAATTGGGGTGAGTAATGAATATCATATTTAGTATTTTATTGTCGGTTTTAATAGTGCTTTTGCCTGTTCAGAGTGCGTTTGCTTACATTGGCCCTGGGCTTGGCGTTGCTGCGGCTTATACTTTGTTGGGGCCAGTTGCGGCAATTATAACAGCTATTCTTATGATCGCTTACTTTCCAGCGCGTTATTACTGGAAGAAAAGAAAGCATGAGAAAAAAGAAGTGATGGAATCTGCGGAGATCGCTACAGAAGAGAAAACAAATTCAGATAGTTAATTTATATGTAATTAGCCATGCTTATTCGGGGTTGTTCTGTCCAACTTTCATCATAAATGTCGGCTTTATGTGGCATAACATTGTCGCTGAATAGGGTGATTACGCCATGGCCTGCTGTGTATTCCTGACCGTCGATTTGTGAAGATGGACCTTCGTTATTTCCACTATGGAACCAAGTGCCATTTTTGGTGAAGTCGAAGGTAAGTGTAAATAGGTCTTTGTTTTCTTTTAATTTTCTAAATTTTTCATTTTGGTGGATGTGGTAGCCAACAGGGTAGGTGCCATTTAGCCGGATTGATGTTTGTTTTGGTTTTGTTTGTGCGTGATTATCTGCATTAAACCTGATTGCTATAAACTCTTCAATGATGCTTTGGGTCGTAGGCTTTAATGGTGAGCTGTAAAGTGAGCTTTTGTAATCTTCTAAGCTTTTTTTACGGCCTAAATCATAATCATATTGCCGAACTGGACTTTCCCCTGACATATATCGCTGCCTAAGGATTTCCTTGAACTCACCTGAGGTGTTTAAGTACATTTCATGTATGTCTTTTGTGGCGGCATGAAGCTGCTCCGAGCTCCATTTAGTTTTGTAGCCTAGGGCATGGATATTATGCTCAATCATTAAATCTCTGAACTGCCATAGTTCGAAGTCTTTAATAGAGCTAATAATACCATAGCGTTGATCAGCATTATGCCGAGATAGGCCTTTTATCCTATCGTTTGCTTCATCAAAACTCATACTTAATGTGTTTGTATCCATACGTTTTTTATATACATTGTCGTTTGATTATGTCAACTTCATTATTGTTTTGTTAATACTTTATTAAGATTGCTTCATTATAGTTGCAGAAATTAGGGGGCATTTATGAGAAGTTTTAAATTCAGAAATGATGACATTGAACCTGTAGAGTTACTGAGGGTCGGTGAGGATTCCCCTAGGGTTGCGCTTGGTACTGAAGAGATTGAAGGTCATTTGTATTATGATTTTGATGAAAATACTCTCGAAAATTCATTTTTAGCCTCAGAAATTGTAAATAATTTCTCAAGTGTAGCTAATGGGCAATTCAATCTTAGTGACATTCGTATCGCGCTTTCTGATGGTCAGGAAATAAATGATTATGACCGAGCAGCTGTGCTTGTTCTTATTCGGAATCTACAAGATATAATGAATCACAACGGAGCTGAGCCAGATGAAATTGATGATGCCATACTTATGCTTGAGAGGATATCTCAAGAAATAGGGAACCCTCCTAATTTTGAAGTTTCATCACCGCAAGATACTTTTGAATCAGCACTTGAGGACTATCTGAAAATTAGACAGGAAGAGCCGCAAGTTGTTACGTCTTCTGAAGGAGAGCTTGTACAAGATTTTTTGGAAAAATATCAAGAGCAAGCGAGGCAGCATCACCAAGATCAACGTGATGCACTGGATAGGTTGGAAGAGAGTTTTAAAGGATTGCTGACAACAGACCAGCTAAAAGCTTATCCGGGGCTTCCTGTTGATACTATGAGAAGTTTTGGCCCAACTTTTGGTGAGCCTATGGGGATTTATATAGATCATATGGAGCAGCAGCTTCATTTTCAGGAACTTGAAGAGAAAATTAAAGAGTTCGAAGAAACACTTTCTCCAGAACAGAGGGAAGCTTGGGAACAGTTTAAAGAGCTGCATCAGGAAATGTTGGGGCCAACGAAGTTGCAGGATTTGAAACTGGATATCCCTAAGCTTGATCCAGATATTCTTGTGACACCAAAGGGTGATCCTGAGCCCATTGATACTATTTTGGATTTAGGAAAAGAAATTGATGGTCCTCACGATTATATTCGTGGTTTGGATGAAGAGCAGGTGAAAGAAATTCAGCGGGCTCTAGGGGTTGATGATGATGGTAAATTTGGAGAGAAAACATTAGCGGCATATATTGAATATGCTAATAACAATGAACTCGAAAATGGTCTTACGATAGAGCAGCTGGTTCAGCATTTTGAAGAAAATCATAGTGCGCCTACCGTTGCTTTTTCTGATGAATTAGATGGTTTGGATGATTTGTGGGGCGCCGATTTTGGATTTGAAGATTTTGAACCTCCACCAAAATTTGATTTTACAAATGCTGATTTGCTTGCAGGCCATATAGGCGAATTGCCGGTTAACTTTTCTGATCAAGTCAATGTTAATGCAATCAATTCATTTGCGGTTGAACTTAATAAGCCGTTTACTATGCTAAATGAACAAGACGAAGTTAGTCTCGAGGGGAATGTTCTTAATAATACAGTAGATCGCACCGTTTAAACGGCCGCATAAATACGGCTCTATTTTATTGTTTGGGAATATCCAAATAAATGGTGTTGTGATTATCAGTGTATATTTTCTTAGTTTTTTCGTTTTCGTTATGTTTGTAAGTATAAACGGCATTGACCGTATTGCTTTTATTGTCGCTCCATAAATTATATTCACCTAAGATCTCGCGGTCACTATAGGGAAAGACTTCGGTAAANGTTGTATGGATGTTGCGCGAGAAATCATTTCCGAAAGTTGGTGANGCGATAAAGTTNGCCATTACGACGCCGCCGGGTTTTAGNTTTTCTTTTACGTGCTCAAAAAATTCTTTAGTAGCAAGGTGNTCAGGTAGATTNGCAGCGCCATGGTAGGCNTCTAAGATGATTAGGTCGTATAGAAGATCNGTTTTGTTTAAAAAAGCACGTGCNGGAATAGGGTGNAAATGTTTGTTTTNGCTNANTCTGCCTTCGAGGATATAGGTTTCTGCTATATCTTTTAANTCNGGNTCAATATCAACAAAGTCATAATGATTGTTTTTATCGGGNGCNCCGATTGTAAAGCCGCCTGCGCCTAGNANCAGTATGTTTCTTTTNTCTGCGCTTTTCCANATGGGCATGATGGCTTTTTGATCCATAAAAGCNATNTAAGGGTGAACATTNCCATCATTATCCATCATTGATGAGTAGTTACGATTCAGGAATAGGTGGCGTTCATTTTCTGTGTGGTGAATTTGNACGGTGTTATACTGGTTNTTATTCACAATGCCCATAGAGTTCATCATAATATTACTGTTCATAAGCATGGCAAATATAGTGATGGCCCACGATAAAAGCACTGTTCTACTTTGTTTGTCTTTATTTAGTAGTGTTATCAAAGAGGCAAGGATTATAAAATTAATGGATACAGTATGATGAACGCCAAATATGGCCATTAGAACGAGTGTTGAAAATACGGCGCCCATAAATGAGCCGAGTGTTGAGAAAAACAGTATTTTTCCTGTAATTTTTGAGAGCTGCTCTTTTGAAAAGTAATTGCTGATCAGTGGGATCGTTTGACCCAGTAAATAGACAGGGGATACTATAAAAACAAGCGAGTAAATTGTGACTTGTAGTATGCGGTTAGTGATACCGCTTCTAAATAGTTCCGTGAAGAATATATCGATTACAAAATATGAGAGTCCAAAAAGCAGAATGGATTGAGATACAATTAAGTTGAAGATTAGTTTTTTTCGGATGCTGACATATTTTTCTCCGTCCCATCCCTGAATGAATTGGCCGCCAGCCTGATACCCAAATGCTAGTGGCATCAGTACTGCGGCGATTATGATTGAAACAGTGTCTGTGCCACTGCCAGCGTATGGAATGACCTGTCTTATGGCAAGCAGTTCTGATGAGAGGACAACGTACCCTTCTAAAAAAATAATTAGAAAAAGTGTTAAGCTTAGACGGAGATCAATCATAGTTATCCTTGTAGTGCATATGGTTGGTCTATGATTGGCATAAAAATGTGCTAAGTAAAGAGGTGGATTTTAATTGTAAACAGTTGATTTTGACTCTTGTCAGGTGGGGCTAGCTGTGCTAAATCCCTGCCAACCGTATATTTTATTCGGTTTAAATAGAAGGGAGCTTTGAGGCGTGTCATCAAATAATCAAGCATCAACTCTTGTGTGTCGTCGATATGCTAATGCATTGATTACACAAGCGGAAAACGAAAAGAAGTTAGATAAGGTTGAAAAGGATCTTAAAGATCTGTCTGCAATGATTGATTCGAGCGATGATTTGCGTGCCGTGATTCGAAGCCCGTTATTAAGCAAAGAAAAACTCCATAGCGCTATTTCAGCGATTGCTAAGAAAGCAAAACTTCAGGACGTTACTCAGAATTTCTTAGGTACTCTTATTGAGAATACACGCTTAAATGCACTTGAGAAAACAATCAGTGCTTTTGATCAGGTTCTATCGGAAAGACGTGGTGAACTTAAGGTGAATGTACAAGTTGCGCAGGATATTACTGCGAAACAAAAGAAAGATCTTGAGGCTGCATTATCTAAAGCGCTTGGCGGTGAAGTTAGTGCGAATGTTAGTGTAGAGCCTTCTATTCTTGGCGGTATGGTCGTGACTGTTGGTTCGAAGATGATCGATGCATCAGTAGCCAATAAAATGGCACGTCTGCGCAGTACTTTAGGAGGTAAGGCTGCGTAAGCCTTCATACAGAATTTATTAGTTAAATATTGAATTTAAAAGAAAGCAAAAGAGGAAAACATGGAAATTAAAGCAGCAGAAATCTCTGAGATTCTTGTAAAGCAAATCGCCGATTTTGGTGCGCAAACAGACGTGGCTGAAATTGGTCAAGTGCTTAGCATTGGTGACGGTGTGGCACGTGTTTATGGTCTTGATAATGTTCAGGCCGGTGAGATGGTTGAATTTCCAAATGATGTTAAGGGTATGGCTCTTAACCTTGAAGCTGACAATGTTGGTGTCGTTGTTTTCGGTGATGACCGTAATATTAAAGAAGGCGATATCGTTAAGCGTACTGGTAACATTGTTGAAGTCCCAACAGGTAAAGGCCTACTTGGCCGTGTAGTTGATGGTCTTGGTAACCCAATTGATGGTAAAGGCCCTCTTAAAGATGTGACAATGAGCCGTGTTGAAGTGAAGGCTCCTGGTATTATTCCTCGTCAGTCTGTTTCTGAGCCGATGCAAACAGGTCTGAAAGCGATTGATGCACTCGTTCCAATTGGTCGTGGTCAGCGTGAGCTTATCATTGGTGACCGTCAGACTGGTAAGACAGCTGTTGCGGTTGATGCTATGATTAACCAAAAGTTTCTAAACAAAGCTTCAGATGAGAAGAAGCACCTTTACTGTGTTTATGTTTCTATTGGTCAGAAGCGTTCGACTGTTGCACAGCTAGTTAAAGAGCTAGAAGAGCAGGGTGCACTTGAGTATTCAATCATTATTGCTGCTACAGCTTCAGATCCTGCGCCTATGCAGTTCCTTGCGCCATATACAGGTTGCGCAATGGGTGAGTATTTCCGTGATAATGGTCTTCACGCTCTTGCGATTTATGATGACCTTTCAAAGCAAGCTGTTGCTTATCGTCAGATGTCACTTCTTCTTCGTCGTCCTCCGGGCCGTGAAGCTTACCCTGGTGACGTTTTCTACATTCACTCACGTCTTCTTGAGCGTGCAGCAAAAATGTCAGATGTACAGGGCGGTGGTTCCTTGACAGCACTTCCAGTCATCGAAACACAGGCTGGTGACATTTCGGCTTATATTCCAACAAACGTGATTTCTATTACAGATGGTCAGATCTTCCTTGAGACTGGGCTATTCTTTAAAGGTATTCGTCCAGCGATTGATGTTGGTGCGTCTGTTTCTCGTGTTGGTTCGGCAGCACAGATTAAAGCGATGAAGCAGGTTGCTGGTACAATTAAGCTTGAGCTTGCACAGTTCCGTGAAATGGAAGCGTTTGCTCAGTTTGCATCCGATCTTGATGCTTCAACACAGAAGCTACTTAATCGTGGTCAGCGTCTTACACGCCTTCTTGTTCAGCCACAATATTCACCTCTTTCAGTTGAAGAGCAGGTTGTTGTTATTTTTGCTGGTACAAAAGGTTATCTTGATGATGTGCCTGTTTCTAAAGTTGCAGCTTTTGAAGAGCGTCTTCTTGAAGCACTTCGTGCTAGTGGCAAAGAAATTCTTGAAACACTCCGTGATGAGAAGAAAATTTCTGAAGATCTAGAAAAGCAAATGCACGCATTTGTTGGTGACTTTGCAAAGGGTTTTGATACGGCAAAAGAAGCGGCTTAATTGCAGCTTCTTTAAATAACACTTTTAATAAATGGGTTTATAAATGCCAAGTTTAAGAGATTACCGTGACCGAATTAAATCGGTTAAATCTACGAAGAAGATTACGTCTGCTATGAAAATGGTTGCCGCAAGTAAGCTTCGTAAGGCGCAAGAACAAGCAGAAGCTGCACAGCCTTATGCTGAGGCGATGGCTGATATGCTTGCGCGTGTTTCAAAAAATGTTGTTATCAGTGAAGCTAGCTCTAAGCTTTTGGCTGGTACAGGTAGTGACCAGAAACACTTGTTAGTTGTTGTTACGGCTGACCGCGGTCTTTGTGGAGGCTTTAACGGTAACCTTGTTAAGCATGCAAAGCAGCAAGCTGATAGCCTAATACGCGATGGTAAAGAGGTATCTATTGTTTGTGTAGGTCGTAAAGGACGTGATCTTTTACGCCGCACTCATAGTAATGCACTCTTGCAGAGCTTTGTTGGGATATTAGGTTCTTCACGTGTTGAGTTTGCGGAAGTAAATAAAGTTACTGAATTTATATTAGAGCGCTTTGAAGCGGGCGAATTTGACGTTGTTACATTAGTATACAATGATTTCCAATCAGTGCTTGTTCAAAAGCCAAGTGCGCAGCAGCTTATTCCTTTCAGTCTTCCTGAGGATGTAGATGGGGATGATAAAGACGAAAAAGCAGATGAAGAAGAGCAGGTAGGGGCAGTTTCACCTTACTCATTTGAGCCAGAGGAAGAGCGTATCTTGAATGCACTTTTACCTCGTAATATTGGCGTTCAAATATTTAGGGCGTTGCTTGATAGTGCCGCGGGTGAGCAAGCTGCACGTATGACGGCGATGGATAATGCGACACGTAATGCTGGTGATATGATTAATGATCTTACACTGCAATATAACCGTGCTCGTCAGGCTTATATTACTAAAGAGCTTATTGAGATTATCTCAGGGGCTGAAGCAATCTAATTTATTATTGAGAAGAGACATTTAAGGTTTAAAAGAAAGAGGAAAAAATGGCAGCAGCAAAGAAAACAGCTAAGAATAAGGCCGCAGCAGTTGGTAAAGTCGTTCAGATTACTGGCGCGGTTGTTGATGTTCAATTCGAGGAAGGTCAAGTCCCTGCGATTTTGAACTCACTCGAAACACAAAATGATGGTAAAACACTTGTTCTTGAAACAGCGCAGCACTTAGGTGAAAACACAGTGCGTACTATTGCGATGGACATGACAGATGGTCTAGTTCGTGGTCAAGAAGTTGTAGATACAGGTAATGCGATTGCAGTGCCAGTTGGTCCACAAGTTCTATCACGTATCATGGATGTTACTGGTAAGGCTATTGACGAAGGTCCTGAAATTGAAGGTGAAGCAAGATGGCCAATTCACCGTGATGCCCCAGCTTTTGACGAGCAGGCAACAGAAGTTGAGCAGCTTGTTACTGGTATTAAGGTTGTTGACCTACTATGTCCTTACGCAAAAGGCGGTAAAATTGGTCTATTCGGTGGTGCTGGTGTTGGTAAGACAGTTACAATTCAGGAATTGATCAACAATATTGCTAAAGGCCACGGTGGTGTGTCTGTATTTGGCGGTGTTGGTGAGCGTACTCGTGAAGGTAACGACCTTTATCATGAAATGATGGAAGCGGGCGTTATTAAAGAGCATGACTACAAAAACTCTAAAGTTGCGCTTGTGTTCGGTCAGATGAATGAGCCACCAGGTGCGCGTGCTCGTGTTGCACTATCAGCTTTGACAATGGCGGAATATTTCCGTGATGAAGAAGGTCAAGACGTTCTGTTCTTCTTGGATAACATCTTCCGCTTTACACAGGCTGGTTCTGAGGTGTCTGCGCTTCTTGGTCGTATCCCATCTGCTGTGGGGTATCAGCCAACACTTTCTACTGAAATGGGCGCGATGCAAGAGCGTATTACTTCAACAAATAAAGGTTCGATTACTTCAATCCAGGCTGTTTACGTGCCTGCGGATGACTTGACTGACCCAGCACCTGCGACAACATTTGCGCACTTGGATGCGACAACTGTTCTTTCACGTCAGATTGCTGAGCAGGGTATTTATCCTGCGGTTGATCCACTTGACTCTACATCACGTATTCTTGATCCACGTGTTATTGGTGATGAGCACTATGATGTTGCGAACCGTGTTCAGCAAACACTTCAGCAGTACAAAAACTTACAAGACATTATTGCTATTCTTGGTATGGATGAATTGTCTGAGGAAGATAAGCTTGTTGTTGCACGTGCGCGTAAGATTCAGCGCTTCTTGTCACAGCCATTCCACGTTGCGGAAGTCTTTACAGGTACACCTGGTGTATTTGTTCAGCTTGAAGATACTATTAAAGGCTTTAAGGCGATTGTTGATGGTGAATATGATCACCTTCCAGAATCTGCGTTCTATATGGTTGGTACAATTGACCAAGTTGTAGAAAAGGCTAAGAAGATGGCGGCAGAAGCTGCTTAATGGATGTTAAAACTACGCTCAGTTATAAGTTTTTACTTGAGCGT
This sequence comes from Micavibrio sp. TMED27, assembly GCA_002167715.1. GTDB lineage: Bacteria > Pseudomonadota > Alphaproteobacteria > Micavibrionales > Micavibrionaceae > TMED27. Next base: position 31,834 of record NHCG01000007.1, on the reverse strand, counting down.
GGTTATTCTATGTCTTCAGGTTTCAAAGAAGAGCCATCGGGATTTGATGCTTTTAAAGTAGCTTATCCCGGTAATTACAAGGAACTTGATAGAGATGAGAATGGCTGTTATCAATATGATAGAGATTTGTCTGAGGCAAACCATTTATCAAGTATGAACGAAGAGAGAGTTGTTTTCTTTAATCCGGGTAACCCTTGGTATAAACCGGCTTAACTTATAGGAAAAAAAATGAGCGAAGCACAATTAATAAATTTTGAACTTGTTTCTCCTGAGGAGAAATTAATCTCTGAGCCTGTATCTATGGCAACAATCCCGGGTGAAGAGGGTGAGTTTGGCGTCGGTGCGGATCACTGTTCTCTTGTCGCGTCATTAAAGCCTGGCGTAGTTAAATTAATAGATGCTGCTGGAACTGAGCGTAAAATCTTCATTACTGGCGGTTTTGCAGATGTGACTGGTCAACTTTGTACAATTCTTGCTGAAGAAGCAGAGGATGTGGCTGGTATGGATGAAGCTGCACTTGAGAGTAAACTTGGAGACCTTGTTGAGGATCTTGAGCTTGCGCAAGAGGCAGTGGACAAGAAGCGTATTCAAAAGCAGATTGATTTAACTAAAGCACGTTTAAGTGCGGTTAAAGGTTATATCGTCCTATAATAAATTCGATTTTTAATCAGAATATTTAAGCGCCTTTGGGCGCTTTTTTATTTTATAGAGTGAAAGTTTTCAGGTAGGGGATTAATAAGATGCTGAGTTTTGTGTCTTATATCCATAGGTGCTTCTAATTCATAATTATTTTCATATATTGTCATAGCTGTTTCTATATCTACTAGAACACTGGTTTCAACTTTTTTGAAAATATAGGATAGTTCATCGGATTGTTTGCCGAATAAAATTTCGAAATTTCTTAGATTATCTTCAAGGGTTAATTTTAAATTATTGAGCATATCATAGGGGAGTTGCGGAGCTGTTGTATGATGATGTAGCGCAATGATGTTTTGTCCGATACCATCCCTGAAGGCGTGACATAAAGTGGAGGCGATGACTTTTTCTCGATTATCCTCATGCTGCGAGGTGTTTTTAAAAAAATCTCTTAGACTTTGTGTGCCTGATGCTAATAGTGTTTCAAGTTGCTTGTCGTTAAATTCAACCTTTTCTTGTCCATACTCTAATAATTCATCTTTATCACCGCATATGAGATCTATAACCTCATATTTATATTCTATGTGATCACCATCTTTTCCTGGTTTTAATAAAGATGATAGCTGACGAGCTATACGATCAACTGTATTTGAAAGTTGTTCGTTAACCTTATTGAAATTGCCCCCAGTATTTTTCATATTCTGAAGGTATGGGTATTCTATATTTTTGTCAAATTATAATTATTGTCCCCATTTATCATTGTGAAGGTCAATTTCTACGTCGTCCATATTTTTTAAAATTTGGCGAAGCTTAAATTCATCTTTTTCTATAGCGAAGAGGGTCGTGCATTTTTGTGTGATAAAGCGTTCGCGGGCTGCATCTTCTATCCAAGCTTCAAGCTTATTAAATTGTCCATCAGTATTTAGAAAACCAATTGCACGATTATGTTTACCGAGCTGCTTAAGGCCTAGTGCACAGATAGCGTAATAAGTGTTTTCTACTGTTGCTTCGTCAATGATGATTGGTTCCTGAGTGTTACGACAAATTTCATCCTCAAAATGTGGGTAATGTTCATGCTTAAGCCCTATAATTTCCGGGGCTTGCCATTCAGAGAGAGACGGGAATATCTCATCAATTGTATCTACGATGATTAAATAAGCAGGATTAAAATCTGGTAGCGTTCTTATGTAAGAAATCAGGTTATCCCAATAACCATCAATATTGACTATGACTATAGGTTTTTGATGAAGTTTTAGTGATCCCCAATAGAGTATCTCTAAGGCCTCATCTACTGTTCCGAAACCACCGGGCATTGTGACAATGGCATCCGCTTTCAGAAACATTTTTTTCTTTCGATCACAGAGCTCCTCAACGAGTATGGTTTCTGTAATGCCTTTTAGAATGCGCTCACTATCTTTAAGCTTCATAGGGATTATACCGATTACATCTGCGCCATTTTTATATGCTGATTTTGCAACGCGCCCCATTAGTCCAGTATCCATACCCCCATAAACGAGGTTTTTACCAGCGTTTGCGATGAGTTCACCTAGTTTAATGGTACTGTCTTTGAAAACATCTCTACAATGGCCGGATGATCCGAGATAAACGGTGATGGTCTTGATTGTGTTGTTCATAATATCTTTATTGGTAAGAATTAGTCTAAATGAAAGTCAGGATCTATTTTGATCTCAGGCTCGTTTAATGCTTTACCATTTAATACGCGCACAGGTCTACAGCCTTTGATACTGTTTGTGATGAAAATGCCTTGCGCTTTATTGGTAACATCATCAAATGTAAGTGAACTTTCAATGACGTGATATTTTCTTATAAGCAGTTTGCGTGTAATACCGTCTAAAACGCCGTCTGATAAAGGTGGGGTGTAGAGCTGATTATCAATCACTACAAAAATATTACCTGCTGATGCACAAACAATATGGCCGTGGATATTTTGAATAAGGGCTTCATTTGCACCTTTATGTCGTGCCTCTATAAGAGAGAGAATATTGTCACCATAGTTCATAGATTTAATTTGTGATAGAGGTGAATATTCATTGCGTTTATAACGGCGTGCGATAATTGCATTAATATCAGGGAAAGCTTCACTTGTTGCCGTGAGGTGCATTGTAAGCGTTTCTTGAGTTTCTTCATTTGATGGCGGCATTAAACCGTGATTGCTCATTCCGCGGGTTAATGTTGTTTTTAGTGCGTACCGGCCTGCCTTTAAATTGTTTTTATCGCAGAGTTGTTGAGCAATATTTAAAAGCTCATCATGGTTTTTCTTAAGCGGAATTTCCATGTGATGAGCATTATTTTTTAAGCGATCAAAATGTAAGTCGGCATGTGCGAAGTAAGGTTTAGTGCTTTCTTCTTTGATAATTAACATCGTGTCGAACACACCGTCACCACGAAGAGCGCGGTCATCGACATTGAATATAGCGTTGTTTTCTAGCCATTGATCATTGTGGAATATAATATTTTTCATTTCGCACAGCCTTAATTTTTTTCATGATAAGTTTGTACGATTTGTGTGAAGTTTTCAATTAACTTTAGGCCTTTAGGTGTCAATATAGATTCGGGGTGAAACTGTAAGCCGTAGACTGGATCGATAGTATGTTGAATGGCCATTACCTCGCCATTTTCAGCGCGTGATGTGACCTCGAGTGAATGTTTTTCTGGATCTTTGACAATTAGCGAATGATACCGACCAACCGACATGGGGGTTTTTATATCTTTGAATATGCCTTTTTGGTCATGTGATATGGGTGTTGTAATGCCGTGAAGTGGTTCTTTTGCTTTGCTGGTTTTGCAGCCATAAGCCTCACCAATTGCTTGGTGACCAAGACATATTCCAAGGATAGGTGTGTTTTTGCAAAACGCTTTTACCGCGCCAATGCAAATTCCGGCTTCTTTTGGTGTACATGGCCCAGGGGAGAGGATGATAGCTTTTGGTTTTAGTGTTCTGATTTGCTCTAAAGATATTGCATCATTTCTAACTACGCGGCACTTTACGCCCGTCATTACAAAATAACGGGTTAGATTATGGACAAATGAGTCATAATTATCGATTACGAGGTACATACGTTCTCTAAAAGCTTTGGGATTAAGCTAATATTATAACTTAGTGCTATCAGGAGCGCTAGGAAAGATCACGTGCTTGGCTGATTTATATGCCATGGACTTTGTTAGTGTGTGTAGCCGATGTAGGTTTGAAGCTGGTTAGCATTTGCTTTGCTTTATCCTTAGTCTCTTCATATTCCTCGTACGGGTTGGATTTGAGTGTAATACCGCCGCCAACTTGAAGGCTTACCTTTTCTTTGTTGTAAACAAGTGTACGGATAAGGATGCTTGAATCCATCGCACCATCAAAGCCGATATAGGNCATGCTGCCGCAGTANGGGCCGCGCCTTTTGGGTTCTAATTCTTCAATGATTTCCATTGCACGAATTTTGGGTGCACCTGTNATTGATCCACCGGGNAAGGCCGCGCGGAGTAAATCAAAGGCACTTTTATTTTTTTTGATTTGGCCACGAATAGTTGAGACTAAATGGTGGACACTTTCAAAGCTTTCTAACGCACAAAGTTCAGAGACTTTAATNCTCTTCGCTAAACAGACCTTTGATAGATCATTNCTAAGCAGGTCAACNATCATAGTGTTTTCAGCACGGTCTTTTATGCTNCNCTTAAGATCGTTTNTAAGCTCTAAATCTTTTTGTGGTATTTCACTTCGCGGGCGTGTCCCTTTAATTGGTTTTGTTTCGACNATTCTATTGTTGAGNGTTAGGAANCGCTCTGGCGAAGCGGATGAAATTTTCACAAGTCCGCAGTTCATGTAGGCGCTAAAGGGGGCTGGGTTTGTTTCCCGTAGATGGTTGTAATGGCTAAAACTATCGAAATTATGGGGCACNTGCGCTTCTATACGGCGTGAAATATTGGCCTGAAAAATATCACCATCTTTAATGTAATCAATGACGCGGCGCACTTTCTTACGGTAATCTTTATCATTGTGGTCGCTATGCCATTCTAGGTTTACCCCTTTATATTTATCTATAGCTGGTGGATTGGCAATTAGGCCAAGAATGTAGTCCTGTTTTTTGCGGGCGTTATGGTAGTTTTTTGCGTGGGTGATGATCCATGCTTGATTTTTTTTATGGTCAAANGCAAGNACTTGATCATAGATGCCAAGTGCCATGTCTGGAAGGTCTGCGTCACTCTCGGCGAGCTCTGGAAGGTNCTCTGTATANCGGCCAATNTCATAGCCAATATAGCCAGCAGCGCCGCCTTGAAATGGTGGTAAGCCACGCACCGGTTTTGTTTCAGGAACCCAGTATTTTACGCGTGAGGCTATGAATTTAAANATNTCTTTTGGNTCAGATGTCTTTTGCTCTTCCCAATTTGTAACTGTAACGTGGCCATCTTTGGCCTCTATTGTTTCAATAGGGTGCGAGAGTATAAAAGAGTATCGTGAATTAGGGTGNTTTTTATCAGCGCTATCAAGAAGTAAGCTATATGGCAGGTGTTTTAAAGCGGCAAATGCGCTNATAGGATCTTTGATACGTAGCTCGCGTATAAAAGGTGTCATACAGTAGCTGTCCCTGAATTTGCTTGTTACTTTTTAATAAGTACTCAATTTATAATTAAGAGTAATTTTTGCTTAGCAAGCGTTGATATGGAACATTCTTATCTAAATTGTCCACATATTTTTTATAGAAATTGCTGCACCGTTTTAATTGCTGATTTAAGATCGGTTTTAATGATCTCTGTTTCGCTAGGGAATGCATTATGTAGACGGCTTGGTAGAGCATTATCCATCATGACGAAAATGCCTTTGTCATTCTTACGTCTTATTAAGCGGCCAAAAGCCTGTTTGAGTTTCAGCCGTGTTAGCATTTCATCGTATTCTTTGCCGCCGAAGGCTTCTTTACGAGCTTTGTGCAAGATTGTTGGTCGTGGCCATGGGCAGCGATCAAAAATGATCATTTTAAGAGAATCGCCNGGTACATCAACACCGTCTCTTATCGCGTCTGTGCCCAATAAGCATGAATGAATATCATCTCTAAACATGTCCACGAGTGTGCCTGTATCTATCTGATCTATATGTTGGGCATAGAGNTGGATGTTTTGGTCTTCGAGGCTTTCGTTAATNCGGCTATAAACGGCTTTTAATCTAGATATTGCCGTAAATAGGCCAAGGCCAGCGCCGCCGCTNGCGGTAAANAGATTTTGATAAGCATTTGANAGCTGCCCCATATCGTTTTTATTGACGTCATTTATAATTATGACTTTGCTTTGCTCNGNATAATTAAAGGGNGAGCTATAGCTGGTTCCTTTATTTTCTTTAGTGAGGTAGGCAGTGCCAGCGCGTTTGGCTGCGCTTTGCCAACTCTCTTCATCATCTGCTGCGCTATTTGCATTATCACGGAGTGTTGCTGAGGTGACTGCAATGCCATGTGCGTGGGGGCGCATACTATCGGCGAAAGGTTTCATAGGGTCGACATAGTGACGATAGAGACCGNCATCCACTGCATGGCCATCGCTTCGTGTGATTTCCATCCAATCAATAAACTCTGGAGGTTTTGCACCTTTGCTTAGTTGCTCTAGCATAATGATCCAGCTTTGCAATGTGTGATCGGCTCGGCGTTCTAATGATGTGCTGACGGCTTCCATGCGTTTGCGAGTGTCACCTGACATTTCACCTTGGTCTTCGCTGAGTTTTTTATTGAGAATGCGGCTGAGCTCTTGCATAGGAGTTTGTAGCTCTTTTAGCGCTTTTTTGAGCTTTACGGCTTCTAAAAGAACGGGTTCATTGACTGGCTGTGCTTCGGTTTCTAGGGAGTAGGGGCCTTCTTTTCCGTTGGCTCTGGCATTCACCTGAATATAGATTTCGAAAATGAATTTTTCGGTCGGTCCCATGGGAGCGGAGTCCCTTATCCGCCGTGTCCAGCCGTCTAAAGGTAGGCATTCTGCTGCTAAGGTTATTTTTCTTAGCTGCTCTTCTGCGTCGCCCATGCCTTCTATTAAATCTTCTATTCTACGTTTTAAGCCACGTGAACGGCTTTGTCTTCTTCCGCCTTCTGCCCCCATAAGCCAGCGTCTAAAATCACGAGTTTCACGTGCGCTAAGATGGCTGGCATAGGCGCTGTCTGCTGCACTGAAGAGGTGATGACCTTCGTCAAAGACATATCTTGTTGGCATTGTTTCGCCGGGGGATGATAAAGCCGCGCTAATCATCACGAGCGCGTGGTTCGCTATAACGAGGCGGGCATGTTCAGCTTTTCTGACTGAGTGTTCTACGAAGCATTTTTTATAGTGGTCACAGCCTGAATATATGCATTCACCTCGTTTATCCGCTAAACCGAAAGTATATTGAAAACCCAGTATTCCGCTTAACCATCCTGGGAAATCGGAGCCTGTTAGATCGCCATCTTTGCTCGCCGCTGTCCAGCGCGCCATGAGACCGCAGGCTATTGCACTTGTTATATGTTTTGCGAGCGCTGCGCCGGATGCTGCTTCTTCGAGGTTTAGCAGGCAAAGATAATTTTCACGTCCTTTGCGTGTTGCGATATGCGCGTCTTTGACTTCTTCGACAGGGTAGAGGCGGTCAAGCTCTTGGTCGATTTGCCTTTGTAAGTTTTTAGTGTAAGTGGAGATCCAAACTGTACCTTTATTCTTCTCTGCCCAAACGCTCGCGGGGGATAGGTAGCCAAGTGTTTTTCCAACGCCTGTTCCTGCTTCTGCCAATGTTATGTGTGGCTCGTATTCATTTTCAATAGGGGCAAAGGCATGACTTATGTCTTTACTATATAGGACTTGGTTCTCTCGTTTTTCTGCATCATCAAAACCGCGGATTTTAAGTAGGCGTTCGTGGGCTTCTTCTTCACTTACACCGTAATGCGACGCTGGCGGCGGCGGTGCTTCTTCTGCCCATTCGGCAAGGTTTTTCCAAACGGCGAGTGCTCTTTTGCCTTCGACTGGGATGTTAGGATCATAGGTTTCACCAAGGGCGGTGTGTATGAACGGTGTCCAAGGCCATGCCTTACCATTTAATCCCATAAAAGCGGAAATTGAGAGTGGATCAGCTTTGGCTTTTAATGGGTCACTTTGTATATCTTTCAAAAGCGTTTGCGTGGCTTCGACTAAGCTCATCGGGGTGTCATCAACGCTAGATGGTTCTTTCAGGAAGAGTGATTTACAAAGCCCGCGCGGTGTGGGAACTGTGAAGCGCTTAGGGTGAACGAATGCAAAGAGTTCTAAGACGTCAAAGCAATGAACTTCTTGAAGGTCTAATTTAGATTTACAGTAGGGGGCGTGGCATAAAAGAACACTTTTGTTGTGAAGCATTCTTCGCGCTTCATTGTGTGAGAGTGTTAGAATCTCTCCATCTTGACTCAGGATATAAGCTTTGCTGGCATCAATATGTAGAGCCGGAATATCAGGCACAGTTATTTTGGGTTGGAATGAAGCAGCAACAGATTCTGAGGACATGAATAATGGTTAGCATTTTTTTCTGGTAAGGCAAAGAAGGCTCTGATAATTAACTTTATTATTCATAATTTAATTGTTGGGTTGGATATGTACGATTTAAAACACACACTTCTTTATGCTCTTAATACTGTAGCGCCGCCTGATGCTGTTGGCTTTAAGCCTGAAGTTACTGTGAAGACTGATAGCAGTCATCATTTGTATAACAATGATATGTCAGACGATGAAAAAAGCTTATGGCCTGATGCCGCACTTGAAGAGGCCGCGCTCGACTATAAAACGCCTGAATCATTAATTCCCGGAAAATAAGTCTATTTAAATTGACATAATTTTATCGTTTGTTGTAGCGTTCTGTTTCAGAAAATGAACGTAAAGGGTAATATAATGTCAAAAGATGGTATTACATTAAAGCAAATGATGGCTTTTCAAGATTCTTTTAACACTGCAAAAGATGCTGAAATTGCAAAACAGACCGAAGAAATGTCTAAAGCAATGCTTACAGAAAAAGGGCAGGCGCATATAAAAACTATGCGCGGTGAAACACCAAGTTTTTATGATCAGTATCCTACTGAAGATGATAAACGCTGGATCCAAAGCGTCGCAAACGCGCTTTAAGGAATTAGAGCTATGAGAAATATATTTAAGGATATTACGGAACAAATATCTGCAAAAATGGAAAGTGCTGGTAAAGCTATTAATGCTTTTCGTATGGAGCGCCATTGGGCAAAACTTAAGTTAGCCGTGCAGGAAAATAAGATGATTATTGAAGGCTATGATCTTGCTGAATATTCATCTGGCGGTGCAGAGTATGGCAGCGCATTTGAAATTATTGAGTGTGACGCAAATGACCCTGTTTTACACGAGTATATTAACGGATTAAAAGATAAGCTTAGAAGTCTTGGTTATGCACCTGATGAACAGCGTGCTAAACAAAATTTAGACCCTCAAATCTTATAATTTAAGATTTTGCTTCAGCGACCTTTGTCGCTGCGCTATCTGAAACATCCTCGATATAAAGACTTTGTGACGGGAATGCAAACTCGGAGCCAGCACCTTCTACTATTTGCTTTATCGCACAGGCAAAATCTTCTTTTATCTGAAGCCACTCACCCCAAACTGTAGTTTTGGTGAAGCAATAAATCATGATGTCTATTGAGCTGTCATTAAAGCTATCAACATTTACAAAGGTTGATACTTCTGGCGGTTTTGCAAAGTGTTCGTTTTTAATGATGTAATCATAAATTCCCTCGCAGATGGTTTTAAGCTGTTCGACATTTGTGCCGTATATAACTCCGATCTTCCAGTAGATGCGTCTGTGGGTCATGCGGCTGAAGTTCGTAATTACGGCATCAGAGAGGTTTGAGTTTGGAACATGAACGGGCGCTTTATCGAAGCGTATGACTTTGGTTGAGCGGAAGCCAATATCTTCTACTGTGCCTTCTACGACTCCATCGACCTTAATCCATTCGCCGGGATGAAAGCGTTTTTCAGCGATAATTGTTAAGCCGCCAATCAGATTTTTGAAGAGATCCTGCGCCCCTAATGCGACAGCTGCACCAAACAAACCAAGGCCAGCTAATAGAGGACCTATGGCTATACCCCATATTTCAAGGATTACAGCAGCACCAATAAAGATAACAATGACTTTAACGAACTTGAATAACCACTGTACCATTGTCGGTGTTAGGATTCTTTCTAGCTTCTTTACGCCTGTGCTTAGTGGCTCTGCGGCGCGGTGTATGGCCCAGAAAATTGTGAAGGCTATTAGGGAGCGCATTATTCGTGAAAAGAATATATCGGCTGTTTCGTCTAGTTTTAAATACTGTGAGGCAAAGAAGATACCCAATATGATGGGGATGAATTTAACTGGTGGGATAAGTGCATCAACTATTTTGTCATCTAAATCTGTTTCACTTTTTTTAGTGAGCTGATGAAGTTTGTACAGCACATATTTGCTGAATAGTCCGCGAATAAGGAGGAAGCCTGCGAAGATTAGTACAGCAATAATAATGGAACCAATATCGATACCTAAAAGCCCGTGATTCCATACTTCTTTTGTTTGTTCCCAAAGTAGATTTAAATTTTCTGCCTTTGCAGGGCTTGAATTTGCTGCTGTCTCAGCCATAGTATCTTCCTTCATTTTTAGTATAGGAAGGGTATAACATGGATGTTATTGCAGGCAAAGAGGCTCCGGAAGTTATTGACTACTTATTGAGACGACGTAGTGTTATGGCGGATAAGCTATCTTCGCCAGGGCCGGATGCTAATCAGCTGACTGCTATACTATCAGCTGCTTCGAGAGTACCGGATCATGGAAAGCTTACACCTTTTTATTTTTTGGTCTTTAGTGGTGATGCAAGGAAAGAGGCTGGTGATCTTATAGCGAAAGCTTTTGCACAGGCTAATCCAGATGCACGTGAAGATAAGGTTGAAATTGAACGGGCACGTTTTATGCGTGCGCCTTTGGTTGTTGGTGTCGTGTCACGTATAAGAAAAGGTAAGCCTCCAATGTGGGAGCAGGTTCTTTGCGCCGGTGCTGCGTCACAAAATTTAGTTTTGGCCGCGAACGCGCATGGTTTTGCCGCTCAATGGTTGACTGAATGGTATGCATATGATGAAAACGTACGTCAGGGGCTAGGGCTTGATGAACGTGACACGTTGGCTGGTTTCATTTATATAGGAACACCAACTGAGAAACCTGAGGAAAGAGACCGTCCAGAGTTATCACGTATCGTTAATTACTGGACAACTGGTATGACACTTGCAAAAGGTGATGAATATGATCGTGAAAAATTTGGCATGCCTGTAAAAGGGTTTGCGTTACTGGATTAAGTATGTAGGTTAAAAAGATGATAAATAAAGATAATATTACTGTAGAAAATTTGGATGTTACTAAGCATTCTGAGTTTAAAAATCATGAGAAGGTTTTTCGTGTAAGCGCACCTGAGTACAATTTTGTTGCTTTTGTTGGTGTTCATAGCACTGTTTTGGGTGCGGCTGAGGGTGGAATACGATACAAGCCGTATGATAGCGAGGACGATGCAATTACGGATGTTTTGCGTCTATCTGAAGGGATGACTCTTAAGAACGCTGGTGCTGGTTTGTCAGCTGGTGGTGGCAAAACAGTTGTTATGGCCTTGGATGGTGAACCTAAGCCGAGTGAATTGGTTCTTCAAGTCCTTGCAGAGGGATTGAACCGGGTCAATGAAAAGGGCGTAATCTATTTTGGTGCTCAGGATATGAATATTTCTGAAGAAAACCTGAATTATATGGGGGNNTATACACGCTATATAAAAGGGGCAAGTTCCGATGATCCTCAGATTGTTGGAGGCACACCATCACCTTTGACAGCTATTGGTGTNTTTGAGGCCATGAAGCAAGCGGTTGCAGAAGTGTATGGTGCAGGGCGCGGGTTTGACGGNCTTCGTGTATCCCTTCAAGGCATCGGCAGTGTGGGTGGTGCGCTTGCACGTTTATTAGATAGAGAAGGTGCGGTTCTTACAGGGTGTGATATTGACGATGAAGCTTTTGCCGTTTTGAGAGCNGAAGGTGTTATTGTAAGGCAGGTGGATTTGGATGAAATCTATGATCAACCTGCGGATATATTTGCGCCCAATGCTATTGGCGGNACNATTTCNGATGAAACAGCGCAGCGNNTAGCTAATGCTGGTGTCTTAATTGTATGCGGNGCTGCAAATAATCAGCAGAAGGAGCAGGTAGGCCATAAGCAGAGTAAAAAACTGCAACAGCTTGGNATTTTGTACTGTCCTGANTTTATNGTAAATGCTGGTGGTATTATTTGGGTTAATCAAGTGGGTATGAACGCAGAGACTGTTCGCGAGCGTATTCGAACGCATATGCCACAGTCACTTAAGAAGATCATTCAGCTGCACCAAAAAACAGGCGAAGATATGGGGCAGGCTGCTGAGAANTATTCTCTATCTGTNGTGCGTGANGCTGCTGAAAAAGCGGCTTAGCTATTTATATATTGAGGCTTAGGTGTTTGGCATATTGCTGGAACTGAGCCTCTGAAGGTTTGTTCTCTGNAAANCTNAANGGTATATGGTCCNTATCAATATGCCCTAGCTTTTCACGTAGGTTATTTATGTGNGANTTGAGCGTTNAGACGTGNTCAGGGTAAAAGTTTAATAGTGCATCCCTGAACTGTTCTTGCCGGTTTATAAAATCTATAGCNTCAGTTCGNCCATTATGTGCCCATGTTTGGGATAGNTGCTTTGTGGCTGTTTGNATTATGTCCCATATCGGGAATTCTTCATTGCCTCNGTGCATGATTTTAGCTGAACAATTATTGTATATCTCTTGTTCATTTTTAAATGATGACCTTTCGTCAGCACTTAGGTGAGGGTTTGATATTTTGTTATCCANTTTAAAAGNNANAACCTTTAAAACTAAAAGTGCATTTTTTGCATTTTCNCATGTTTCGTCTAAGTCGTNCTGTGGCGGTGTTTGAGTNTTAATCTCTTGAGGTNCTCTTTCATTATAGGGNNCGAANGGTAATGCCTTTTGTTGGTTGCTNTTAACGAANGCAGANATGTCATCAATATGAGTTTCNGCGAGATAGGTCAGTGCAGGGTTNTGTTGTTTTAGAGCCGTAAAGAGTGATGTTTGNCGTATTCCAAACCTTAATAGCGCTTTATTATCTGNANCTTCTGTAGCATAAGACGATGCAAGATCCATAAAGCTTTTACAATGTTCTGCTAAGACNTCTGGTGTTAANTGAGTGTTTTTNACATCATTTTTTANCCGCGATAAAAANATNTTCTCATTGNTTGTNGTCATTATGATTGNGNAATTGTCTTGTTGAGGCTTAACNCATGAATCTTTTTGCTGTGATACTTCTGTAGATAAGGCATCACACAGTGCCATGATACTTTGCTGATCATATATTTTTATGAAAGGTAAGCTNTTNTTGCCCATACTTATTCATTCCCATATTTTTTTACGAATNGGAGACTATAGAACAGTGCTATAATTTATGCAAATTAGGCCGCTTTGGAAAATTTTCCCTCTANCGCGTCATTTATNAGNNTGGCTGTGTCTTTAACGCCGTATAGCTTGATAAAGCTACCNAAACGTGGCCCTTGGCTTTGGCCNAGACANACCTCGTANATTGCNTTGAACCAATCACGGAGTTCGTCTTTTTCATAGCCATTTTCTTTACCTGCAGAAAAGACTTCTGTCATATATTCCTCAGCTTCCAAGCCATCTTCCATTTTTTCGAGCTTTGATGCGAGTGCGTTCAGGCATGCTTGTTCACGCTCATCTGCAGCGCGGTAGCTTTTTTCCGGTAATACAAAATCTTGATAATATTTAATAGCATAGCCCACTAAGCGATCCAGAAACGGTGCATTTTCTGGTGTTGCTTGCGGCGCATATGTTTTTATAAACTTCCAGATAACTTCTGGTTCATCTGTATTTGCAGCGTTCACAAGATTTAAGAGTAGGGCGAAACTAATCGGTGTNGCTTGNCCGGCTGGTATCTCGCCGCCATGGATATACCATGCTGCATTATCTAATTGTTTTGCAGGCTCTTGCTCAGGTAGCTTATCGACGAACTGAATATATTCATCAACGGCCTTTGGAATGATATCAAAATAGAGTTTTTTCGCCGTAGTCGGGCGCTGGAACATGTAGTAAGCCAAACTTTCATGCGGCGCGTAGGTTAGCCACTCTTCCATTGANAGGCCGTTACCTTTNGATTTTGANATNTTTTTACCTTCTTCGTCCAAAAATAGTTCGTAACGGAAGCCGGCAGGGCCTCTTGAGNCAAGGATCTTGACAATGTCAGCTGCAATGTCAGCACTNGTAACAAGGTCTTTACCAGCCATTTCGTAATCGACATCTAGTGCATACCATCTAAGCGCCCAGTCAGCACGCCATTGTGCTTTGACTTTACCGCCCGTGACTTCTTGCTCTACTTTTGTGCCATCTTCATCTTCAAAGACAATTGTGCCGGCATCAATATTTGTTTCAAGGATGGGCACTTGTAATACGCGGCCAGTGCTCGGCGATACAGGTAGGAATGGTGAGTAAGTCGCGGCGCGTTCTTCACCTAGTATAGGAAGGACGGCACCTTTTATTTCATCGTGAANTTCTAACATCTTCAGAAGTGTTTTATCAAATTTACCAGTTAGGTAGCAGTCATCAGTAGAACTTACNAATTCATAATCAAAACCGAATTGATCAAGGAAGTCTCTTAGCTGTGCATTGTTATGGTGCGCAAAGCTTGGGTATTGCGTATCGAAAGGGTTGGGTACTTTAGTTAGAGGAAGTCCAAGAGCTTCTGCGAGCATGTCTTGCTTGGGCACATTGCCTGGGACTTTTCTAAAACCATCCATGTCATCCGAAAAAGCTATTAGCTTTGTTGGGATTTCTGGGTGCATTGTTTCAAATGCTAATTTGACCATAGTCGTCCGGCATACTTCACCAAAAGTACCAATGTGCGGTAGGCCTGATGGCCCATAACCTGTTTGAAAGAGGACGTAACCTTTTTCTGGTGTGACAATCTGGCCCTTGTTCATAGCGCGTAAACGTTTGACTACACCTTTGGCTTCTTCAAAAGCCCAAGTACGGCATTTAGCGGCAATTTCTGGTGTAATCTGATTTGTCATTTTTGTTCCTCATATCTTTGCGCGATATATAGCGAACTTTAACTATTTTTTAAAGGTTTTTGTTGTCTCATGTCATCCGCAAATAAGGTTGGGCGGGTATAGTGTTAGCAACTTTGTGGTTAAAGTTGCGTTATTTGTAATATTTTTGTTATATTTATCCGCATGAGTACTATGTCAGTTATGAAAAACGAAGATTCGGNTAGTGCGCTATCTGAAAAAACATTGGACGAAAGCCCTAAAGAGATACCAATTGGCGTCTCTGTTGATGGCGAAATTATTCCGCCTCCTCAGATTTTTGAAATTGCAGAGCAGCATTTTAAAGATAAGCTTAAGGATGCTAAAGGTGCAATTGGACATGAATATGCATCTGTTGCAATGGCNGCGTGTGAAGTTACTTGGGCTGCGGGTAAATCCATTATTNCACTTTCACCGGAACCTTTAACTAAAGCTTGGTTAAGTGCGGGCTCTATTACTGCAAGTCTTCAGATTTTTCGTACACTTTATAATTCTAANAGTTCGGCNGAAGTGGACTTACACCGTGTGCAGAGAGTCGCGCGNCATTTTGAAAAGAATAAAGANCCTAAAATTATGCATGCTTTGAGCTTTCAGCTCGAAGGGTTTAAGCCTGATGAAGATGTGAAGCCTGAGATTTCTCGTNTNGACCCAGCGGCATANCATTCTCATTACTGTATCGATGCTGATGTTTCTCATGCTGANCTTGTNAATGCTAAGGGGCGTTTAGGTGTAGAGAANACTGAAGAGAAAAATTGGCACCANAAAGCCNGCAGCTTTGTTGGNCATTTATGGCATGACATGGGNAAGGTTATGGGNAGCCGTGCGAATTTTGGTNATTTTCTTGGTGATGTGAAGGATGGCTGGNTCACGAATGCGCGTGAGGTTGGTCTNGTTTCAGAGCATATATATACCNGATTAGGTGANCAGTATTTNTCTGCTCANATGTTAAGTATTGATGTGGCGAATGACGTAGNGCGTAAGGCTAAAGGNATATTGTCTGGTGAGTTTATTCTNCGTAACCATCTAAAAAGAGAGCTTGGTGTAGACCCTGAAGACCTTAANCCTAAAAAGGATCAGGAGCATGGTCACGATNTNTCTATTGATCATGAAAAGAATCGNTTGCANCGTGATAAGGGTAAAATGNCGGGCAAAATGAGAAATAATGCCATATCATTTGTAATGGAGCATGCTTTCTTTGGTTTTGAAACNACGATGGGCGTTGGTGAAATATCAGATGGTATTAGTGAAGGTAACCCTTTGAAAATTCTNAAAGGTGGNGGGCATATTGCTTCTGGGTTTATGGCTTTAAGGCCTATGCAGGTTTGTGCNAAGAATAATAANAATCTCTACGATAATTATATGTCNCCGCGNTCAAGGGAAGTGGATGAGCATCTTTCAGATGATGGGCCGGAAGATNAGCCTAAATCACCNGCACCACCAACGNTACATTAATTACTGAATTACCATTCATAACCTAGTTTGGCACTNTAGGTNGTGTCATTCTTTTTAACNCCTANAGGNGGGTTATGGTCATGATCNAATTCNACTTCACCTGTTGCTACTAANCCCTTNTTGAGAGGGATGCGGAGTCCAGTTTTACTATCGAAAATNAAGCTNTCTGTCTCATCTGTTGGAACGAGAAGTTCATGCTCGTGGAATATTTGAAACACATCATCCCAAATTTTTTGATCGTAATCGAGTGACCATTTTGCTGCAAAGCTGTTATCGCTTTGGCCGTTTTCAAAATCTTCGTTTAGGTATGTTGCGCTTAGGATGTATTGTAAGTTTAGGGCATCGCTCTCAAAGTGCTGGTGTCCGATACCTAAGCCGACAGTTGTTCTTAGGTCTATATCGCTGATATCGTCTTGTTCGAGTTTAAGGCTGGTGTTTGTAAAAATAGTGGGCCTAAAGAAATAATCATATTGTAGAAGTATTTCTTTGTTATCTTCTGTAGTTTTATCATCTTCGCTTTCACGATTATATTCAGCCTTAATACTAGCGCGGTGAATGTCTTCCCACTTTGCTTTGACGGTTGTGTCGAGATTGAATGCTTCTTGCTCTGTATTTCCTGTTTGTATAGATGCGCCAACATTTACACGTCCGGTCCATTTTGCACCAAGCCATAGACCTTCTTGGATATCTGTTTCTCCGCTAGGTGCCTTTGTCGTTTGTGTTTTGGGCGCTATTGGAGTGATATTTGTTTTTGGGGCAATTCTATTATTCTTTTTAGGCACAATTACGCTGCCAGGTTCATCAAGTGAATAGACAGTTACGGATGGATCTTGTGCCTTGGATTGTGCAGGGGTAAGTAAAAGCGCTGTTGCAATTAAAGTCTGTGAAATTCTGAATGTATTTTGCATGTGAGCGTTCTAGCAAAAGCAGCTGTTTATGTGAAGGGGGTATTTCACTTTTTGGTTTTAGGCGCTATATATTTTTTCTATGAAAGCCATGATCCCTAATAATGAACGTCCTTTGATTGATGTAAGAAATTTAGATGCTACGCGTCCATTTCGTATTGATAGCTCATTTGAGCCTGCGGGAGATCAGCCTGAGGCAATTAAAAATTTAGTTGAAGGCATTAAAGATGGTCTAACTGATCAAGTGCTTTTGGGGGCGACGGGGACGGGTAAAACATTTACCGTAGCGCATGTTATTCAAGAATTGCAGCGTCCAGCCTTGATTTTAGCGCCCAATAAAACACTTGCGGCGCAGCTATATTTCGAGTTCAAAAGTTTTTTTCCTGATAATGCTGTTGAATATTTTGTGTCTTACTATGATTACTATCAGCCTGAGGCTTATGTTCCGCGGACGGATACTTTTATAGAAAAAGATAGCTCTATCAATGAGCAAATAGATCGTTTACGTCACGCTGCAACGCGGGCGTTGTTTGAGCGTCGTGATTGTATCATTGTTGCTTCAGTGTCTTGTATCTACGGTATCGGTTCAAAAGAGGATTATATGGCGATGGCTTTCGCTCTTGAGACCTCTATGCAGATTGATCGAGAGGAGCTGATACGTAAGCTTGTTGAATTGCAATATACGCGAAATGATATCAGCTTTGAGCGTGGTTCGTTTCGTGTACGCGGTGATAGCGTTGAAGTTTTTCCGGCTCACTTTGAGAGTAGGGCGTGGCGATTTGAACTGTTTGGTGATGAGTTGGAGCAGATTGTCGAGTTTGACCCGCTTACAGGTGAAAAATTTGAAAAGCTTGATGGTGTGAGGGTGTTTGCAAATTCACACTACATTACACCTGGGCCAACAATGCAGCAGGCTATCAAGCAGATTAAAGTTGATCTTAAAGACCGCCTTAAATATTACGAGGCTGAGAACAAGTTACTGGAGGCGCAGCGTTTGCAGCAGCGTACTGAATTTGATCTTGAGATGCTCAGCGCAACGGGTATGTGTCAGGGGATTGAAAATTATTCGCGGTATTTGACTGGGCGCGGTGTTGGTGAGGCTCCTCCCACATTAATTGAATATCTGCCGGATGATGCATTGATGTTTTTAGATGAAAGCCATGTGATGCTGCCGCAGTTAAGGGCCATGTATAATGGGGATAGGGCGCGTAAATCGACATTGGTTGATTATGGTTTTCGTTTGCCAGCTGCGCTAGATAATAGGCCGCTTCAGTTTGATGAATGGAATTCATTGAGGGGGCAGACCGTTTTTGTTTCGGCTACACCAAGTGACTGGGAGATAAATGAGGCAGGTGGTATCTCGGCTGAGCAGGTTGTGCGTCCAACCGGGCTTGTTGATCCTGAAATTGAAATTAGACCGACAGAGCATCAAGTGGATGATTTGATGCATGAGGCGCGTGCGGTAATTGCTCGGGGCGGGCGTTTGCTGGTGACGACTTTGACCAAGAAAATGGCAGAGGACTTAACTGAATACCTAAACGAACATGAAATTGCGGTGCGCTATATGCACTCTGATGTTGATACTTTAGAGCGTATAGAGATTATGCAAGATCTTCGTAAAGGGGCGTTTGATGTGCTGGTAGGGATCAATTTGTTACGTGAGGGGCTAGATATTCCTGAATGTCATCGTGTTATGATTTTGGACGCAGACAAAGAAGGGTTCTTGCGCTCGAAAACATCTTTAATCCAAACAATTGGGCGCGCCGCACGTAATGTCGATGGTAAGGCTGTGCTTTATGCGGACCGTATCACAGATAGTATGCAGTATGCGATTGATGAAACTAATCGCCGCCGTGAAAAGCAGATGGCGCATAATGCAGAGCATGGTATTACGCCAGAAACCGTGAAGAAAAATATTTCTGGCGCTTTCGACCATGTCTATGAGGATAAAGAAGAGGGGGTTAAGGCTAGGGCTGCTATAGGTGATTACAAATGGGGCGTTGCCGAAGATAGTGCGGATCAAGAGTTTGCACATGATCCAGCTGGGCTTAAGAAACATATAGATAAGTTGAAAAAAGATATGCTTAAGGCCGCTGAAAACTTGGAATTTGAAGAGGCAGCCAAACTTCGTGATGAGGTTAAGCGCCTTGAGGACCGGGAGCTTGGTCTTTAAGTGATGGTCTTTACATGACTTTCTGCATAAAATATGCATAATTATACAAAAAATATCACAAATAGCTTGCAATGAATGCAATGATATGTTTTTATATGCATATTCTAATTAATAGAGTGTGATTTAGATAAAAAAAGGTCCGGAGACCTTATAAAAGATGCTCCGGACAAACGGCGGTAATAGAGGGTGTGTGCATATTTTATAACCTGCAGGGCTTTCTATTGCAAGAAAAAAAAGATTCTGCGTAGAAAGCCTAGGGAAACCTAGGCTTTTTCTGTTGATGGTTCGGCGTTTATTTGTCTTTTTTGATTTTATAGAGAACGAATCGTCCCAAAGGATGGCCCTTTTTAAGTGCAGGGTAGTCAAAATCTTCATTTTCTTGGTACTTTAAACCTAATTTTTCGAAGATATGCAGTATTCGTTCGTTGTCATGAACCGAAAATGCAACCAGCTCTTTAATGTTTAATTCATTGAATGCGTGTTCAATAACAGCTTTTGCTGCTTCACTAGCGTAGCCTTGACCCCAATATTCGTAATCTAACCTCCAGGCTAACTGTATGGCGGGCGTAAAGTTTGCTTTGAAATCAACATGTTCAATGCCAACGAAACCTACAAATTCGCCATCATCTTTTTTTTCAAGAACATAGAAGCCAAATCCGTATTTTTTAAAATGTTCTTGGAACTCTTTGATATGGCGTGCGCTTGCATTTTCATTAAGAACTCTGGGGAGGTATTGCATTACCAGAGGGTCTGCATTCATACGGGCGAAAGGCTCTAAATCCTTTTTTGTATCCCATTCTCTTAATATTAAACGCGGCGATTCTATATGTGTTTTCATTGTATTGACGCTAATGTAGCCAGTATAAAAGGGCAAGGGGCTATATTCTATCCACAATAATATCCACAATTTTATAAAGTAGAACTAACTGTTTTTTATACGTATTGTAAAGTTATCCAGAATGATATATGTTTATCCACAGATGCATTCGCGTCTTTCACTTCCTGTGTTTACCCTAAAAGGATGTCTTTATAATGAATACATTACGTGCATTTATTCTTTGCTCACCTCTTTTGCTTGCTGCATGTGGTGAGGGTTATGAGCTTATTAAGACGGATAAGATGTTCCCGTACGGTGGACAACGGACTGCGGGGAGTGGGGTTGCTTATGTGTTGGCTAAAATGATGCCTAAAAAAGAGCTGAATGTTGAACAGGTGAAAGATACGATAGAGATGAAAGCTGTTGAAGCGCCACGTGAACCAGTCGTGATTGAAGAAGACAAAGAAGTTCCTGATCAGATGGATCAAGTGTTTATCGAATCTCAAAAGAAATAATTTATTGAAATTACAATAACAATAAGCGGCGCAACTTGCGCCGTTTTTTTTTTGCGCTAGATAGCTTATAGTTTGAGCGTTCAAAATATTGGGGGAATTTATGCAGGTTGTCTGGTTTAGGCAGGATTTAAGAGTTTTTGATAACCCAGCTTTGGTTGACGCCGCGATGAGCGGAGAAGTGTTGCCTATTTATATTCTTGATGATGATGGGGCTGGTGAATATCGCATGGGCGGCGCGAGCCGTGTATGGCTTCATTCTGCATTAGATGATCTTGCCTTAAGTCTAGATGGGCGTTTGCAGCTTTTTAAGGGGCGTGCGCAGGATGTATTAAAGAGTATTTGCCATGAACATGATGTGAAGGCTGTGCATTGGAATAGGTGTTACGAGCCGTGGCGCGTTGAGCGTGATACGCAGGTGAAAACAATGCTCCAGAATTTAGGAGTTGATGCCGAAAGTCATAATGGCTCACTCTTATGGGAGCCGTGGCAAATTAAAAAGTCGGATGGTACGCCATACCGCGTCTTTACTCCTTATTATCGTAAGGGGTGTTTAAATGCTGAGCCACCAAGAAAACCGCTAGCTGCGCCGCAAAATATTACATTTAGTGATGTGTCGGTGGATGGCGCTGTATCCTTAACTGATCTAGATTTATTGCCAGATATTGAATGGCATAAAGGTATTATTGATGCGTGGGATATGACTGAAAAAGGTGCGCAGGATACGCTTAGAACTTTTATGGATGATGGCGGTATAGATGATTATAAGGAAGGGCGAAACTTTCCTGCAAAATCTCATGTATCAAGATTGTCACCATATTTACATTTTGGTCAAATCTCACCGCACCAAATATGGGTGGAATGTCAAAACCGAGAGCCTGATAATAATATTGGGCATTTTCAGAGTGAGCTTGGTTGGCGGGAATTTTCAAATTCACTTCTATATCAGTTTCCTGAGTTGCCTATTGATAATCTTCAAAGGAAATTTGATGCTTTTCCATGGCGTGAGGATATGGACGCGCTTAATGCTTGGCAGCGCGGGGAAACTGGAATACCGATTGTTGATGCAGGTATGCGCGAGCTCTGGCAAACAGGCTATATGCATAATCGTGTGCGTATGATTGTTGGGTCTTTCTTGGTTAAAAATCTTCTTTTGGATTGGCGCTTGGGGGAAGAGTGGTTCTGGGATTGTTTGGTTGATGCTGATCTGGCTAATAATAGTGCGAGCTGGCAATGGATCGCTGGATGCGGTGCTGATGCTGCTCCCTATTTTAGGATATTTAATCCTGTGACACAGGGTGAAAAATTTGATCCGGACGGTGTATATACACGCCGTTATGTGCCTGAACTAAAAAATATGCCTGATAAGTTTTTGTTTAAGCCATGGGAGGCTCCGGAGATGATTTTGCAAGGGGCTAACATTAAGCTGGGTCGAGACTATCCAAAGCCCATTGTTGATTTAAAGGCGTCGCGGGAGCGTGCCTTAGAGGCATTTAAGTCATTATGAGTTTTTTTAAAAAGACCGTTTTTTTATTGCTTCCGGCTGTCATTCCTTCGTGGCGCTTCTTCGATGAAATCGCTCCATCACCACGACTGGAATATGCTGTTTTTGATGACATAGATGAAGAAACTTATAACTGGAGGGAACTTCAGTTAAATGATGATAAAATTTCTATAATAGATTTAATTAAAAGGCTTTTTTATAATTCAGCAAGAAATCATTCTCTTTATATCATGAGCTTATCCGAGCGTATTGCAGGAGAGGATTGTGCGCACGCAAAAAAAGAAGTTTTGCGTATCGTTAAGTTAAAGTTACAGCAACTTTATGGCAGTCCAGAAGCACGTTTTTTTCGCTATCGTCTCGTATTTAAATTGCGGGTTGGTTCTAAAATAGAACGTCATGTCTATTTCATGTCTGGTGCAAAGATGTTGCGTGCGGAGTGTGACTATGACGCTTGATATTGCTCTTCAGTTTACTTCGATTTTACTTGGTTTTGCCTTTATTGTTCAATCTTCCGAGCATGTTAAAGCTGAGTTTTGGTTATACATGCCGCGTATAGTTTTGAGTGTATTACTCATGCTTGGACTGCATGCAGACATAGTCTGTGTCGGACTGCTCATAAGTTCTACTCTGTTATTACACAGATATAATGGCCCCTATAATGGTGGTGCGGATCGAATGGGTTTATTGGTTCTTGTTTGTCTGACGCTTGCTTATCTATTGCCAGCGGCTTATGCAGAAATAGCGTTTGGGTATTTAGCGTTACAATTGATCCTGTCTTATTTTATCTCGGGCTATGTAAAGATTGTAAATCCAGAATGGCGAAGTGGTCGTGCATTGAAGGATGTGTTTTTATATTCGGGTTATCCGCAAAGTGAGCAGTTTCGCGCGCTAGAGGGCAAAAGAGAACTTATATTTATTGCAAGCTGGGCGGTTATTCTTTTTGAGCTGGCCTTTCCTTTTATGTTGTTGGAATATGGATTTCTTATAGCGGCACTCGTTATTGCGGCATTTTTTCATCTCTCTAATGCGATTTTTTTTGGTTTAAACCGTTTTTTCTGGGTTTGGATTTCAGCGTATCCTTCTATAATTTGGTTTTATGGACGCGTAATTGAAGGGGGCGCGTTATTATGAATTTACTCATTCGTTTATTTTTTGTTTGGCTTAGGTCTTTAAAAGGTTTTGAAGAGCGCGGCGTTACAGATGTGTTTAAGCTGCGATTACGGGTTTTGCCAACAGATCTGGATTTGAATTTTCATCTGAATAATGGGCGCTATTTAACGCTTATGGATTTGGGAAGGTTTGATTGGATTTCGAGAGCTGGGCTCATCGGAGAAGCGCGTAAGCGTAAATGGCTTCCTGTGCTGGGGGCTGTTCAAATGCGCTACCGCATTCAGTTGATGCCTTTTCAGCCCTATGATCTTGAGACGCGCATATTATGCTGGGATGATAAATGGGTTTATATGGAACAGCGTTTTGTCATTGCCAGTGGTAAGAAGAAAGGCGCTGTTGCGGCGATTGGGATTGTTAAAGGCGGGTTGTTTGATGCGGGAACTAAAACTACTGTGCCAACGCCTGAGCTTATTAATCTCATTGATGAAAAAGCAGTTTCACCAGAGTTTCCGGATTATATTCAAAGCTGGATCAAGGCTGAAGATGATTTGCGTAAGGTAACAGCAAATTAAAAAGTTTGTTGGTGCGCCTGGCCGGACTTGAACCGGCACGTCCAAAGGACAACAGATTTTAAGTCTGCAGCGTCTACCATTCCGCCACAGGCGCAAACTCATCTCTTTAATACATAGGCGGGGCACGAGATGCAATGGCTTTTTGTAGTGTTACCCAAAAGTTTCTGTTTTCACTATTTATATAGGGTGGAATGCACCCATGCACCGCTTTGTTTTATCTTAGACCTGATGCCTCATTTGCTTTTGTTAGTGAGCGTATGAGGATTCGTCCAATATAGTTTTCTGCCTTATGGGTGTCCGTGAATTTTGTAATCGGTGTATGCCCACTAAGAACATAATTATCTGCTATTATAATCGGCAGATTACCATATCCCTTTATCACAAGCGGCGGTTTAGTTAAGTTTGTAACATAGTCTCTGCTCTCTGAGAGTATTTTACAATTTTTCATGCTGCTTATGTTTTTAAAGTTTAGGCTTGTATAAGACAGGTTTGAAAAAATTGAGCCTGAAATATCTGTGCCTGTCATATCCGTACCGCCGAAATGAGAAGTTCTGAAATCACAATTACGCAGATTAGAATATGAGAAGTAAGTATTATAGAGTAGGGCATTTCCAAATAGGCTATCACTTAGATTACATTCTGATAGGTTTGCACCGGTCAGATTTGTGTTTGAAAAGTCAGCGTCTGCCATATTGGCGTTATCCAAGTTTGCAGCACATAGATTTTTGTTTCTAAGGTTGATGCCACTTAAGTTAATACCTTTTGTTATTGCGCTCTCTAAACACTCAATAAAAGAAGTATATTGTCCTTCATAGAGTGTATCCTTTGTTTTTTTCGTATATAGCTTATATAATTTTTTCGTGATCATGAATCTCCCTTTCACGCTATACACACCTCTTGGTTGTTTATATTTGTTTTTTGTTATATTTGGTTGTTTTAATAGTTTGTTGATATTGATTATGTCAAGTTTTTATTTTTTTATAGCGAAATTGTATTTTATTTCAGTTACTTAAAAAGTTGTGGTAATGGACGGTGCACTACCTGAAAGTATGGCTATCCTTAAGGATGGAGCCAAGGTTATCAAAGGATACGTTAAAAAGTTACCTGAAACGCCAGGCGTGTATCGTATGATTGATGCCGCAGGTGAGGTGCTCTATGTCGGAAAGGCTAAAGCGCTTAAGCGGCGTGTAACATCCTATACTCAGGTCAATCGCTTGCCTATTCGTCTGCAGAGGATGGTCGCGGCAACTGTGAGTATGGAGTTCGTTCATACACATACTGAGGCGGAGGCACTTCTCTTAGAGTCAAACCTCATTAAGAAGCTTAAGCCTCGCTATAATATACTGCTTAGGGATGATAAGAGTTTTCCATACATATTACTTACGGGTGATCATGACTATCCGCAGGTTGTTAAGCATCGTGGCGCTAAAAAACGTATTGGGGAATATTATGGGCCTTTTGCGAGTGTGTCCGATGTAAACCGCACAATTACTATATTACAGCGTATATTTATGCTTCGTAATTGTACGGATAGTTATTTTTCAGCGCGCACGCGTCCTTGTTTGCAGTATCATATAAAACGGTGTTCAGCACCTTGTGTTGGGCTAGTTTCTAGCGCTGAATACCGTGAGCAGCTTGATCAAGCTAAAGCGTTTCTTGATGGTAAGAGTGCTGCTCTTCAGCAGCAATTTAGTGAAGAGATGCAAAAATGTGCTGCTGAAATGGATTATGAACAAGCAGCTATGTATCGTGACCGAATTAAGGCACTTAGCGCAATACAATCACGTCAGGATATTAACTTTGAAGGTGTGCGTGATGCTGATGTCCTTGCGCTTGTCCAGCGTGAGGGACGCAGCTGTGTTCAGGTGTTCTTTTTTCGAGGGGGGCGTAATTACGGTAATCGTGCTTATTTCCCACGTCATGATAAAGAAGAAGAGCCGGGGACTATCTTGTCTTCTTTTATGGCGCAGTTCTATGAGAATAAGGGGGCTCCAAAAGATATCTATGTTTCAGAAGCACCAGATGAGCAGCAATTATTAGAAGAGGCATTTTCTGGCGATTTTAAGGTTAAGATCATTGTTCCTAAACGGGGAGAGAAAAAGAGAGCGCTGGATTTTGTTAAAAAAAATGCAGAGGCCGCTCTTGGGACATATATCGCCGAAAAAGCCAATGAAGATCAGCTTTTAAAAGAAGTGGCTGAGCTGTTTGATATGGATGAAAGTCCTTCGCGAATTGAGGTTTATGATAATAGTCACATCTCTGGCACTAATATGGTTGGGGCAATGATTGTTGCTGGGGCCGAGGGGTTTAATAAGTCCGCTTATCGTAAGTTTAATATTAAGCAAGCGGGCGCTAGTGATGATTATGGGATGATGCGTGAGGTGATGAGTAGACGTTTTCGTAAAGCTCTTGAATCCGACGGTGGGGATATAACCCAAAAAGATTGGCCAGACTTACTACTTATTGATGGAGGTCTTGGGCAACTTAATGTTTGCAAGGAGGTTTTAGAGGATTATGGCATCTTAGATAAGCTCACTATAGTTGCTATTTCTAAAGGTGAGGATCGCAATGCTGGTAGAGAAGAATTTCACATGATCGGGCGCGATGCGTATCGGTTACCAGAAAGGAGTAGTGTGCTTCATTACTTACAGAGACTTCGAGACGAAGCGCACCGTTTTGCAATTGGGGCGCATAGGGCGAGGAGATCAAAGGATATCAAGGGCTCTCCGTTAGATGAAGTTGATGGAATTGGTGCGAAAAGAAAGAAAGCTTTACTATCATATTTCGGTTCTGCGAAGGCTGTTGCTGGGGCTGGTGTTGAAGATTTGTTACGTGTTGAGGGAATCTCGCGAGCTGTAGCGCAGAAAATTTATGATCATTTTCATGGGTGAATATTAAAGTTTTTAATTAATTCACAGGATATTAACATTGTAAATCAGTGCCTTGGCAGGCTTGTCTCCTTTTTAGTTTTAAAGTGTCTTGCGGGGGGTATAGGGGCGTGATAGGGTCTTTTCACATTCAAAACAACGTTAACAGAAAATGTATGGGCAAATATGCGCATGCAGAGTTATTTACTCGAAAGGGATAAGCACAATGTTTCATCGCGTGAAATCAGAGGGTCAGGACACTCGTGAAGAGAATGCTCCTGAACAACAGGAAGAAACACTATTTGAAGATGCTCAAGAAGAAGAGCAGTATGAAGAGGCAGCTGAGGAAGCTGTAGAAGAGCAGGAAGAAGAGCAAGAAGAGGCAACTTTTTCTTACCGTCGTCCAGCCGCAAGTCAGCCAGCGCGCCCAGCAGTTGGTGGTTATCCAGGTTCATCATATGGTTCAGCGACACCGCCAGCATATGGCGCAGCGGCGCAGCGCCGTGACACTCCAGCAGTTGCACCAGCACCATCTGGTCAAGACCGACGTCTTACAATAGGTGCAGGCATTACAATGTCTGGTGAAATAGAATCTTGTGACTATTTATTAGTTGAAGGTACAGTTGAGGCAGCTCTTAAGGGTGCTAATATTCTTGAAATTGCTGAAAGCGGTACATTTTACGGCACAGTAGAAATTGATGAAGCAAGCATTGCAGGTCGTTTTGAAGGTGATATCACTGTGCATGGTCGTTTGACAATTACTTCAACCGGTACAGTTACAGGCTCAATTATTTATAAAGAGTTGGAATTAGAAGCTGGTGCGGTTATCGATGGTAAACTTACACCACTTTCTGCGCTTGCTGCTCCTAACTCGGCACCAACTTCAAATAAGGTCGCCCCTGGAAAAAAGAAAGTAGCACCTAAAGCTAAAGCTGCGGCTTCAAGTGCTAATAATGAGGCAGCAAATAACGACGGAGGATTGTTTGGCCGCGCGACTGCTGTAGCTGAATAATTTTCATTATAAAAGATCTTGTGTAACCGCTGTGTATTATATATACATGGCGGTTATTCATAACTGACTGATATATATTAGCGAATAGAAACTATTTGCATATTTTTCTTTTGTTATGTTAAAAGCTTTGTCCAATCAAAGCTGAGTAAAGAAATGAGACACGTATACTTGAAGTGTATTAGAATTGTCTTATATTTATGGAAACCCAATAAAGCTAAGGCAATGGATGTTTCCCAGCTATTTAAAATAAATTTTTAAATAGAAACGGTTTAAAAGTATGAATTTGTTAGATGTAAAAGAAAAAGCACATAATGTTGGTGCGTTAATTATAGGCCACAAGCTCTATAACTTTGTTATTGCTGTTACTGTGACTATTACATTATTTTCCGTGAATTATATGGTTCGCGGGGATGATGGTTTTGCTTTTGCTGCGACTTATTCTGTTTCTGACTATACGATTGAAGATGCATATCCGCAGCATATTCGCCGTGATATTAGCCGTAAGGTTGCTTATAACCCTGATCATGTCTTGCATTTATCTGGACGTGATGTTTATGAAGTGCTTGAGAAGCCGGAACTTGTTCGCCGTGATTTACCAACAGTAGTTTGGCAATACCGAACAGATGCGTGTGTATTAGATATTTATTTTGTAACGTCTTCTGGTGCAAATGTTCTTGAAGAGCCGGTAGAGTATTACGAAATGCGTTCTAGAGATGGCCATTATGCTAATCTTGAAGGTGCGTCTGCTAAAAAATGCATGGAATCAGTTTCACAACCGCGCGAGCGAGTATCTTTGTTGGCTGCTGAGACATTCTACAACGCTGATCTATAATTATTCTACCGTTTTATCTTTGTATCTACATAGGTCGCTAACTATGCATTTAGGACAGTCTGGCTTGCGTGCCTTACAGACGTAGCGCCCTTGAAGTATCAGCCAATGATGCGCATTAAGTGCAAATTCTTCCGGAACCACTTTTTCTAGCTTCTTTTCTACGGCGTCTGGCGTTTTTCCGGGTGCCATTTTCGTACGGTTAGATATGCGGAAGATATGAGTATCAACGGCCATTGTAGGCTGTTTGAACACTATGTTAAGGACAACATTTGCAGTCTTGCGCCCGACGCCTGGTAGTTTTATAAGTTCATCGCGGCTATCCGGGACTTCACCTTTATATTCGTTGACCAATATTTCAGCCATTTTCATGACGTTTTTTGCTTTTGTATTATATAAGCCAATTGTTTTTATATGATCTTTTAGCTTATCAATTCCCAGATCAATCATATCTTGGGGGGTGTCGACTATTTTAAAGAGCTCTTTCGTAGCTTTGTTCACACCGATATCTGTAGCCTGAGCGGACAGTGTTACTGCCACAAGTAGGGTATAAGCGTTTGTCCACTCCAAATCGCTTTCTGGATTTGGATTTTTATTGCATAAACGCGAGAAAAATTCATATATTTCTTTCTTATTCATGATAATATTGATACAAGATTACTATATATTAGCAAAGAGTTAGTTTTTAATTACAGGCGTAGCTTTACATAACTTGTAATAATGTGTATTATATAGCTCTATAAAATATAAAAATTTAAATTGGGGTGTGAGAGTTTTGAGTATTCTAAAAAAACTAAAAGAAAATTTTTCCTTTAAAAGTAGTGATGATATTACGAGCGCAGAAGCTGTTGCAGCGATTGCTTCTCAGAGAGATATTGCTGCGTCTGATGCGTTTAAAGAATTAGGGACAATGGACTTTAATGGGCTTTTANATGTGTTGGATCAAAGCGGTGCTATTGATCTTGCTGCTATCCCTAAAAAAGGTAAGAACGGTCTAGTGAATGTTAAAGGCGAATGGGCAGAGCGCACAGTACAATTTTTAGANGAAGCNTTTAAGTCATCTGAATGGGAAAATGATCCAGATCTAATGGCAGAAGTTTGGAATAGGGATGTTCCAGTTCAGCTGAAAAAGCTAAGCCTNGAAATTACACAGCCTGAAGAGAAGAATGCAGCTGGAGTAGTTAAATCCTACGAAATGAAACATGACGTTACAGCAGCATCAATTTTTAGAAATAGTCATGGTCAGGCAAAAGTCGCATTTGAAATGAATGCATTGAATGTTGAGAAGGCTGAGCCAGCGGATACTAATGTGACGAATATTAGTTCTGCACGCAAAGATACGACTTTAGCAGTCGCCGCGCCAAATCAGAACTTAGCTTAAGAATCTTATACACCTAAGACATCTCTCATTGAGAATAATCCGTTATCTTTATTTGCGATCCATTTTATTGCTTTTAGAGCGCCGCGTGCATATAGAGAACGGTCACTAGCTTGTTGTTTTATTTCAATACGCTCACCGTCACTTAGAAAGTAAACTGTGTGCTCACCGACAGCATCACCGCCACGGATTGTTGAAAAACCAATTTCTCCATCTGGTCTCTCGCCTGTATGGCCTTCGCGTGAGAGGCGGGCAACATCATCAAAATTAACACCTCTTGCTTTGGCAGCTACGCGGCCTAACATGATTGCAGTACCGGATGGGGCGTCGACTTTTAATTTATGGTGCGCCTCTACAATTTCAATATCGTAATCGGGCAGTGCCTTTGCTGCTTTTTCAACGAGTGCGGCAAGCACAGTGACTGCAACCGATGTATTGGCGGCGTATATAACAGGAACTGTTTGACTAAGCTTTTCGATGGCAGCTTCATCTTCTGCGCTTAAGCCTGTTGTTGCAATCAGGATTGGGGTATTTGTTTCTTTTGCGATTTTAATATGCTCGCGCGTTGCATCAGGCAATGTAAAATCGATTACAGCATCGGCGCGTTCAAATAATTCTTTTGGGTTATTTGTTACGAAATAGGTTGCTCCATCTAGGCTGCCTTTACGTGTAGTGCCGCCAGCAAGCTCTAAGCCATTCCATGAGGTGGAAAGTAATTCTTTAACAAGAATTGATCCCACGCGCCCTGTGCAACCTGTAATGCCAATTTTCATTCTTTATGCCTACTATAAAATTTTAGTTCGTTGTCAATTTCATCATACAGAAAATTACTAAAAGGCAAAGCTATTCTATCCCTTGCTGCAGCGTCCAATAATTGGTTTATATGCCCAATAATGTACCAGCGTGAATCGAATGGAAAATCACTTTTTGTGACAAGTAGTTCAAAGTCTTCTCGTTCTGCGTCTTCATGAAGTTTTTGGCAGGCTTGATCTAGTTCTTTTTGGCCAATGCCTGCGTCTAAAAGTCCTAAGGCTACGTCGCCTGATTCATAGCTTATATCAGCGATGTCACCAGGTAAGCCGGATACAAAACCAATTGAGATTTCGAGTCCGGTTTTTTTATCTATCCATTTTTTGCCAATGATACCGTCATTGAAATTGAGCGGAGTGAGGTGAGTAACGCTTGCCATGAGCCTTTAGTTATATCAAAAGTGCTATTCTTTCAAGTCATCCCAGAACTCTTTTACCTTTCCAAAAAATCCACTAGCCTCTGGTGAGTGCTTACCGCCTTTTTCATCGGAAAAATCTTTGTCGAGTTGTTTGAGTAAATCTTTTTGTTTTTTATCTAGATTTACCGGCGTTTCNACAAATGTTTCGATATAGAGATCACCACGTGAATCGGAATTAAGGATCGCCATTCCTTTGCCTTTAAGGCGGAATGTTTGACCTGTTTGTGTGCCTTCTGGGATACTTACTTTCGCTGATTTACCTTCAATGGTTGGGACCTCAACATCACCGCCAAGAGCTGCTTTTGTAACTGTTATAGGTACTCGGCAGAATAGGTTTGCGCCATCACGCTTAAATAGTCGGTGCGGTTTTACAGCGATTAACACATATAGATCACCTTTAGGTCCACCNTGAACACCGGCTTCACCNTCGCCGGATAGACGGATNCGNCGACCTGTGTCTACGCCTGGNGGNACCTTTATTTTAAGTGTTTTATTTTTCTTTACGCGGCCTTGTCCATGACATGCTTTACATGGGTTTTTAATGATCTGGCCCTTGCCGTTACAGGTAGGGCAGGTTCTTTCAACCGTAAAGAAACCTTGTTGCTGTCTTATGCGTCCTGCGCCATCACATGTGGAGCATTTGGCTGCTGATTCACCGTCCTCTGCGCCTGAGCTTCCGCATTTATCACATGTATCATTTACAGGAATTTTTA
>NHCG01000022.1 GCA_002167715.1 Micavibrio sp. TMED27 | reverse complement strand
TCAACGTTTTCTAAAATGATTTTTTGATGAGTTTTAAAATTCATTTGCCAATCATGCCTTTGAAATACCTAACGACCCTTTTTTACATACGATACATTATCAGCCCTTTTGTATTGCCTATATAATTAAATGAAACTCACCCTCTTATATAAGAATAAACCTCATTGATTATCCTTAAGCCGTAATCAGCGTAGCGTTCGTCTCAAGTGCTTCTTCATCTGTTAAGCCGTTAACACCATTCAGTGTTGCAATGCGTGTCCATGTTTCAGCTGTTCCTTGGCCATCAGTGTCAACATATAGCGCTGTATTTGCACCTTCATCAACCATCCAGACAAAGTCGGTAATTGCATCAGTCGTCTCATCATAATTATCGAGAAGATCACTAATCTCAATGGTGTCTCCTTCAACACTATTGAAGTCTGTAATTGTATCAACAGATGTTAAGCCTTCTGTTTCAAAGATAAAGTCATCCGCCCCGCTACCGCCTGTTAAGGTGTCATCACCCTCACGGCCACGAATACGGTCATTACCGCCGCCGCCATTAAGGATATCGTTACCCTGTTCGCCAAACAGTGAATTATTATTTCCATCGCCTGTAATATTATCGCCATACTGAGAGCCAGTAACATATTCGATGCTATAAAGAAGATCACCTTCGGCATGACCGCCAGT
Source organism: Micavibrio sp. TMED27 (assembly GCA_002167715.1). Taxonomy (GTDB): domain Bacteria; phylum Pseudomonadota; class Alphaproteobacteria; order Micavibrionales; family Micavibrionaceae; genus TMED27. The sequence goes on along the minus strand of NHCG01000022.1, from coordinate 15,108 downwards.
ATTTACATTTGTCTCAAGGTTAATGCTTACAGCAGCATCTGATCGAGTGTAACGCGCATAGTCCTTATCTGCACCACCGTCAAGAATATCAGTCCCTGCACCGCCTTCTAAGATATCAGCTCCAGCCATTCCATAAAGCTCATTCACGCCGTCATCACCATAGAGGTAGTCACGCTGCGAAGCATCATCTGAACCAATTACATTCTCGATTGAAATCAGCGTATCCCCTTCCGCAAAGCCGCCGGAGAACTGGCTGCGATCTAAGTCAACGCGAACAGCGATATCTGAAGCGCTATAATCAACTGTATCTGTTCCACCTAAGCCGTTAAAGCTCTCAGAAGTCGCGGTTCCGACAAAAGTATCGTTCACGTTTTCATATGAGATCAGCGTTGTCAGATTCATCGGCGTATAACCTTCAAACTGGAAAAACTCTATTTCATTGATATCGGCGAATTCAATACTGCCCACACGGTTTTGGAAGCTTAAGATATTACCTCTAATCATGACTTCTTGAGGCACAAAACCTGCAAAGAACTGAACTGTGTCTGAACCTGATTCCTCTTCTATATATTCATGACCGCTGCTATAGCCATAGATATCATTACCCGCGCCGCCTCTTAATCTATCATTGCCGCCAGCGCCCCACAGAATGTCATCACCACCTTCTCCATAGAAGGATTCACGAGCATCACTACCAAATATTTGATCGCCAAAGTTAGAGCCAACAATCCACTCAATGTTACGTAGCACATCTCCATGCGCATGCCCCAATAAAGCATAATCTGCGCCTAGGTTAATGATAACTCCAGCATCTGAGCGAGTATAACGCGCATAATCGTTACCGGCGCCGCCGTCAAGAATGTCAGCCCCTGCGCCCCCTTCTAAGATATCATCGCCATCCATGCCATAAAGTTCATTCACGCCGTCATCACCATAGAGATAATCACGCTGCGAAGCATCATCTGAACCAATTACATTCTCGATTGAAATCAGCGTATCCCCTTCCGCAAAGCCACCGGAGAACTGGCTGCGGTCAAGATCAACGCGAACAGCAGCATTAGAGTTGCTGTAATCAACTGTGTCATTGTTAGCAGTGCCTGTGAATGTTTCGGGCGCAGCAGTTCCAATAAACCCATCTGGTTCTTGCGCAACTACTGTAGTTAAATCAAAAAGAGAACCATCAGAAAATCTAATAGTTTCAACTTGTCCGGTAGAATAATGATTTTCGACAGTTATAGACCCCGCACCTGTATTGATTACTAAATCATTTCCATTCTTCACAAAACTCAAAGAAGAAAGTGTGAAATAATCAGTAAATTCAATGACATCATTATCACCAGAACTATCTCTAATCGTATCATCACCAAGAAGCGGAGCATGACTATTATTAGTATCGCTTGTTAAAGAACCAGTTATATATCCAAATTTATAAATATCATTGCCGCCTCGGCCTTCAAGGATGTCACTACCATTGCCGCCTCCATCGAGAATGTTTACAGCATCGGTACCAATGAGGATTTCATTCCCTTCACCGCCAATAATACCTTCAAAACTTGTATAATTATATGTCGTTCCCAATAACTCAAATGATGAAGTATTTAGGTCAAGAACTGTGTTCGCACCTACAAAATATTCAAAAGCAAGAATATCAAGACCTTCTCCGCCATCTACAACATCATCATTTGAGAAATCAAACATAACAATATCATTGCCGCCGCCTGCTTGAACGGTATGAGCTGCACTCCCTAATCCATGGATAATGTCATCACCACCGCCGCCATAAATTTGACTATCTACATTCGATGCTAGAATATTATCGTCATCTTCGCCGCCATCTACCAAATATGCAGAACCAGCTAAAATCGTGTCATTGCCAGCGCCGCCATAAATTTCTGCAGAACCATTAATGACACTTATGTGATCATCACCCTCTTCTCCATGTAGAATAGCGCTTCCATTACTCTGTGGGTTTATATCATCTTGATACGAAATATTATCGTTTCCTTCACCGCCATAAACGATGTCATTGCCGCCATTGCGTAGATAAATGAAATCATCGCCCCCATATCCATAAACCACGTCATCTTGAGCTAAAAGCACATTTGTATCGCCTTGGCTGTACTCCATATCAAGAATGCTGTCATCCTCATCAGTACCATATGTCGTTAATAGAAAATCGGAAACATCATGAGTTACATTTTGGAAGACGAGCTCAGGTAAACTCTGCGCATTCACTTCAATAGAATGAGCGCCATACTCAATATTAAATAGACGTGAACTTCCTAAATCAGAATTGCGGCTCATAGATATATTTGAGACCGCTATGTTATCCGGAACGATCATTTTGTACGATAGAGAAATATCTCCATCACTTGCCTCTCTGGCCTCGCCAATATCAACAGCAATACTATCACTACCCTGACCAAGATAAATTGTATCTCCATAGCCTAATGTATAACTGTCATTTCCGGCGCTATCGTAGATAATATCACTACCTCGACCAGAAAAAATCTGATCATTGCCAGCGCCGCCATTTAGGATATCTATGCCGTAGCCACCATAAATTATATCATCTCCATCATCACCAGAGAGTTCATCATCACCTAAGCCACCGCTTATTTCATCGTTTCCTGAACCGCCATAAATGAGATCATTTATTGAAAAACCGTCAACATCACCAGAAATCGTATCAGCAAAATAACTGCCTCTGCTGACAAGATCTAAACTCTCATAGCCAATAAGCGCACCACCTGAAAACTGGAATTGATAGTGATCGATAGGTGCGCTCAGAGCATTCTCTATTACTGCGTATGATTGCCCGTAATTTAGAACCAAATTATTAAGACCAATGTTTGCGTCTCTTAAGACAGATACCTCACTTTGAAGCACATCACCAAAAATTAGAGTATCAGCTAGCCCATCTGTTGCATCACTTGTAATAGTAGTCGAGCCGATATCATTCTTTGAAAATAGATACTGATTAGCACCGGAACCTGCGTCTACAATGTCTTGCCCTTCATTTGCTACATATGTGTCATCTCCATTTGTACCAACTGAAACATCATCTAAATCAGTAGTTAAGAGCTCAAGGCCATCAGTTGAAAAACTCACACCATTTATAAATTCAAGAGGTTTTCCATTAAAGTGATCAATGACGATCACTTCATGGTCATCAGCAAAACGAATAACTAAGGAGTTATTATCAGCTCTGAATAGCTGATAAGCTTTGTTACCAATCTCAAGATTACCGCCTCCAAATTCATCATAAATCACATCAATACCGTCGCTTAACCGGTAAGTAACGCCGCTATTTGTACCGACAAGATAATCATTATCATCGCCGCCATCTAATATATGATCACCATAGAGATAATCCTGACCAGAACCGCCCTTAAGTGTCACATTGGCTATGCCGCCCGAATATAACCAGTCATGTCCTGCGTCTGCACTGATTTCAGTTATACCCTCTTCAGCGATAAGCGTATTATTATCTCCATCACCTAGGAGGGCATCCGTATTAACTGTGCCCTGTGTTGCATTACTCTCTAACGCCCAAACACGATCATGACTAAAGACCGCTCCATCAGAATATTTGAATAAATCAATGCCAGCAATTTCGCCAACTTCTGCAAGTGAATTAACAGAGGATACGGTATCTACCATGTAATCATCAGGCGAGAATGTATGACCGCCCATGAGATAAACCATGTCAATGTCCAGAATATCAGGGTCTAAACTATTAGATAGATCTGAAATTTGATCAGGGGCTATATTATGCCAGAGAGCGGCATCTTCATTTTTAGAGTAATAATATATATCGCTACCGGCGCCGCCATCGAGAATATCAGCGCCAGCGCCGCCAATAATATGATCATTTCCATCATGGCCATTAAGTGTGTCATTGCCAGCATTACCAAATAGCCAACTACCAGAATTATGTGCTTCTAGAGTGTCACCGCTTGCGCTACCAATAACCTGCTCTAAATTCATCAAAACATACTGACCGCCTTGGGCATCAGTGCCATTTTGAGCGTTTAGGGATATGGTGACTCCCTGTGAGTAATCTGAAAAATCTACAATATCGCCGCGCCCAATATGACCAAACCCATTAAATAAGGTATAGCTTTGCCCTTCTTTACCCTTAAAGATATCGTCATTACTGGTGCCACGAATAACTTCAATAGAGGCAAGCTCATCAATATAGCTCTGATTTTTAATATCATATTTTACGATATTGTTCGCTAAGTCTGCTTGAATACGAACGCCAAGTGCAGAAATCGTGCTTTTAATATCTGCGTCCAATGCAATATAATCAACTGTATCCGTCCCGCCGGCGCCATCATATTTATGCTCTTCTCGCGCCGTGTAGAAAGTATTATCATGAGCATTACCAGTGATATGCTCAAAGTTTTCAAAAGTAATTATGCCGCTATTTGTAGAAACACTTTTACCAATAACGTCAATGATCGAGGCATCAATAGTATCACCAATAATAAGCTTATCTTTATCGCCGCGCGCCTGACCGCCATTAAGGTGCAGTAGAGCCTTATCATTCAAAATATGAAATTCATCTGCATAATTAGAGCCAACAATCCACTCTACATCAATAATGATATCCTTATTCGCCGTTAATGAGCCTTTTTGAACCTCGCCAATGTAGCCTAAAGCAGAGTGGTCGACTGAAGTGTTGATTTTAACATTTAAAGCACGGTTTAACGAGCTGTAGGTGAGAGTATCTATATCTTGATTTCCGTTGATGAAATCATCGCCATGACCGCCAATAAATATGTCATCACCTTCATTGCCATAGATTTCATCATTACCGTACCCACCGATTAGGGTATCGTTTCCTGCACCACCGATTAGGGTATCTGCACCTTTATAACCAACTAACAATCCATTCTTTTCATGATTAGCCGTACTTAAAACATTATCAGCATCATCACCACGCCTGTAAACGACATCTTCAAATTCAAAGGCAGTTGTCTGCGCACCATTAGCTAGATCATTCGCACGATCGGCATAAAAATCATTTACCCTAACTAGATCATCGTTAAACGGATTTGACCCCATTGTTACTTTAAGTAAATCGCCGTTCTGATCAAAATCTACATCACCAAAATATAGCCCATCAAAATAGATTGTAGTAAGGCCGGTGGATTCATTTTCATTATTAATCTCCAGCTCCGCATGAACATCCGTAAAATTATTCCATTCCAACAAAATAGTGTCATTACCATCGCGTTTATGGAACACGGTGGTGGTAGTTGCACCTCCATCATAGATATAAGCCGTAAAAATACTGTCTCCACTGCCATCCAGCAACCCCATATGGCCGGGATAATCAACCGGATCATGCGGCACGGTTGTGCTGCCGTCATCCCACGGCGTATTCTCACGAAAATCATATCCCACGGCGTTCATTACAGAATTAACGACAGAGCCACTATTCGGGCCGAGTAAGTCATAATCAATGCCGCTTTCATAAAGACCATGTTGATTAATCATCGGATCGCCCAGTGTCAGAGCAAATTCCCACATATTATTGAAAGCATCTGTTGCCGCGGAGCCTTCTAAAAGAAGGCGAAAATCTTGGTCGGCGGGTGTTTCATCAGGGAAACGGTAATCATAGGAAAACCTAGCGTCATCCCTAAGTTCAACGATAATATTAGCGCTGGTAACATCGGGATCATTTGAGTATTCGACAACTTTGTTTGATCCAGAGTAGTTTTCTTTTGGGCCGCCACGAATAATCTTTTGGTCATCCGTTGTGGTTAAATCACCATCCGCATCATAGAAAATATAAGTATGATCATAGCCTGTATCTATATCGAATATAGGTTCAAGAACATCATATCCAGCAATGTATAGTTTAGCGCTCATTTTTTTGATCCTCTCTTAATTTTTCATCTACATTTCGCAAGGTTTCTCCAAAGTTTGGATGTCCTGCACCCGCTATGAGGCGATCATTTTCATCAAAGAGAACTTGCAATTTTGCTCCGCCTTTCCACCCCTGCATATATCGTGGAAATCTGTAAGCGCATAAATTGTTCCAATCGCTGCACCCGTACTGTTCAACACCACCAACTTCTACCAAGACATGTTCGACAAACTCTTTCGACGTACCCAAAGGAAAGAGCCTTCGAAACGCTTCATGCAGACTCATTTCCTTGCCTTCCCCATAATCCCTAAAACTAAATTTATCCGGATTAAAATTCGGATCACTCGGGTCGGTCACTTTCGTCGGACTACACGCTCCTATAGAAGCAATCAATAGTAATGTTAAAACTAATTTCTTTAAGCGACTCTCTTCACTCATAAATTATCTCCAATATTTAATCTGCATTGAGATAATGGCGTATTTTTATGACTGATACGAGTCATGGCTTCCCCCATATCACCTAATATTGATGGTGATTCGCATAGTTTCGTATATTTAATTACCATGATTAGAATCTCTGATCAATCCACAAGCAACCAATGATGTAGTGGATTCTACTCTATAAGGTCTATGGACGGTGCATCAGTATGTACGGGGCTTTCACTAACTTCAGGACTAGTAATTTCATTAAAGGAAGTTGCATTAAAACTATTACTCATCTTTACTTTTAAGTATTTTACTGGGTTATATTCTTCAGCACTTTCTAGCTCTAATCCCATGCCTATTTCCCAGCTGCTGCGCATGGTTTTTTGCTCAGATTTAGAACTCTTCTGCTTTGCAAGCTTCCTACTTAAAGCATCTTTAAGTTGTATCTCAGCCTCATCTTTTGGGTAAGCTTCTGCCCTATATTGAGACGGTATATTTGCTCTTTTAACGGCTGCTTCCTCACGCACCTTTAAGAGCACTTTGTCATTAAATCTGTGTAGCTGATCAGCGCGTAAATTAAAATGCCCTATCCGGGTTTCTGGCTCTACAGAAAGCACTTGCCCTTTAATAGGATCGAGACGCCTAATCTCTTGGCCCTTTTNTNCTATAATATCAGTGAAGGGNTTNATCCTGGAATGCGCTTTAATAAAATAGCGATCCTGCGCGTTTTCTTTTGTGAGGNGCTTNTCATCTAACNCTTGAGCNCCCTTCTGATCTTCTAATTTTAATGGCGTAATCCGCTGCTTATAAGACGCTTTTTTATTTACCAGNTCACTTGGTTTTTCGGATNAATGNTCATTAAATCTAGCANCTAGAACTTCAATATTTACTTTAAGGCTAGCCCNATNAAAAGAATAAAGCTGAGCNCTTAAGTTACTGCTTTTCAATGATAAATTTGTTTCAGGATTGNCCGTTTCGTTATTATNGNCGTTAGCCTGNAGGACGTTTTTAGACGAGCGCTCCGGAGCTTTAATATCTTGCTTAGAGCCTTTTAAATCTTCTCTTATAAGCTCTGCTTTGAGAGAGAGTTTAAGAGAACTTTCTTNATTACTTAGGCGTTTATGGTGATGCGTTAGGTTATTCTCTTGAGTACCGATTGGCGCTTTTGTTTTTTGTGTAGATCGGTGCGTAATATGAGCGTTTATATCGCGCTGAAGAGTATCTATAAAGATCTCATAACGCTTCGCTTCACTACTCTTAGATTGAAGCGCTTCTATTTGCCCTTTCATGTCTTGAATGCGAGCATGAATGCCAGTTCTATAGGCTGAGCTATAACGCGCTTGTTGTCTTTCACGTCGTTTTTGATGGCGCCTTTCTTCAGCGCGCTTCTCTAAAAACGATGTGAGCGTTGATGAAGAGCCAGAACTCAACGTCTCTATGGCGCTGCTTATAAACTGTGANAATGAACGTTTTAGCTNTGTGCTTAAAGAACTTCTCTCTTTAATATCTTCTAAGCGCTTGAGCCTGTGATCTAGTTTTTCTAAGAGATAATCAATCTCCTTAANCTGCTCCTTTAAGGGCACTTCACTAAAAGCGGCGCGCTCATTATTTACGCGCTTAATAAGGGCGTTAAACTCTTTACGGTTTAAAGGCTCATTTACACCATATTGATAAGTCCTGCCTCCTATGAGCTTATCAATATCAAAGCTTTTACTGTGCTGCTGATTCTCTTCAGTTAAAACCAGATGATCTTTGGCAAGAGTGTCTATAGCCAAAACAGCGCCGCCGCCAGATCCTGAAGAGCTCTGATCACCGCCTTCTTGTGAACCATCTTTTGTGCCTTCATCATCAGTTTCATCATCCTCATCGCTAGATCTGTGCTCGATTTCCTCAGAGGTAAATTTAGGCTGAGCCTGACCTTCCCCGTGCCAGGCATGGGGTCCAACATGAATTTGCGGGATACGATCAATACCCTGCTCTTCTAATGACCTATGATCAATCTGCACATCGCCATGACCAGCCCTGCTGAGCGCATCATTACTTAAGGTCTCCCAGACCTTTCTGATAAGCTCAGTCTCTTCTTTGCCTGTAACCTTATCATCAAGGATACGGGTCTTCTTGCCAAACCCTGTTGAGGTTAATTCTCTGGTGCTAAAGAGAATGTGCGCGTGATAGTTACGGCTATCGTGACCATCACCTTCTACAGGGGCATGGATCGCACTATCAACCGCCACGCGGTAGCGCTCCATGAGATAAAGAGCCATATCACGCGTTAAATCGCTGCGCTCTTTATACGAAAGCTCATGCGGTAAAGCCAGAATAAGCTCACGAGCTACGCAGGAATTTTTACGCGTCTCACTGGCTTCTACCGCATTCCACAAAAAGGCACGATCAGGAAGCTCTGAGAGGTGGTCTTTTTGTTGATCAGCGTCTGGCACGCCCATCTGTGCATCTGGAACAAAAAGATGAGATGTGTTTGAGGGAAGAAGGATAAAAGTTTCGGCAACGCCTGAGCGTTTATCATAGCGGTGTATTTTACCGGTACGCTCATCTTTGAGCTTAGTGCCGCTTCTATACGCCGCCGCCGCGACAGCAGAGTGGCCTTTACTTCTCGAAAACACTTTCAATGAACAATGATATATCGCCAAAGGTGTAAGCCTTTCCTAGTGTTAAACAGGCGATTTTTAGTGTCTCCGCCCGTGCCGCCAACAAGCACGCAAACGAAGTTTGCATAAGTGCGCTGTTAACGTCTCTAACCTCTAGTTTAATCATCATTCCTTAATTTTTTACTTACGGAAATTAACCATTTTACTGGTAGCCCCTAAATCTCGGAGCTACCTTCTTTCTTCAAAATCCCGAATATCGAGTTATGCAGGTGCAGCTCGCCCGTATTGGCGCGGTTTATCATAGCATTGAAATACCCTGCTGGCTTTGTGACAGGATCATCGGCTCTTTGGGTGGCCTGATCCGTCAAAAGCAGACAAATTGCCGCGCCCGTTCGCCCCAATGTCACGCAAGCATGAGACCAGCTATTTTGCGAGATGTGTAGATCACCTTTCAAACTATACGCCGCCTCCACAAAATCATTCCAGTTCATTGGCCTTGGCTCTAACGGCATGTGATCTTTGAACCGATCACTCGCAGCATTGAGCGCTTGTTTAAGCGTTATGTGCTGTAATCCTGTCTTGAGGATCAGATTTTCCTCTTCTTGAACTTCAGAGCTTTCCCCCTGCTCCGTTCTTTGGGTTTTATGCTCTGAATTTTCGTTACGCCTTTCCTGAAAGCATTTGGACGAAGTCTTACTTGTATCTAATTTATTAGATTGTTTTTGAGTGGTAGATTTGTAGTGAGTGTCCAAAGAGTCGCTTTTGGATGAACTTTTCTTTGTTTCCTGTGTTGCCACAGGGGCGTTAATAGCTTCAGTGCTTTGCTCTTCTACTGCGCTTGAACCATATTCATCAAGAACGCTTACCACGAGGCTGTGAAGCTCTTTATGCTCCTCTAACAGCTCCCCTACTCTCTCTAGGCTCATTGTCGTTCTAATCTGGATCGCTATATCGTTATAAGCAGCCTCCAGCTCGTAATATGGCGGATCAATCTCCTCGATCAGTTCCAACTCGGCTAAGACCGCTCGGATTTGCGCCCTATACCATGAGATTTGGCGTTTGGTTTCCATCCAAGCGTTATCATGGGCTTTCTTTTCTTCCAATTTACGCTCTAGCGTATTCTTCAAATACGCTAGAGGCGTAAGATCGACGCCGTAGGCGTATTTAATTCTACCCGTCTCTTGGCAACGCTGACCATAGCGGCGATGATTGCCGCTATCATTCCAAGTGATAGCCCCTACTTCGAACAGGGCTTTTTCTAGTTTTTGAATTTGGCGTTCACTCACGCCTAAATCTAACGCGGTGCGTGAAAGTGATTGATAAACAATAGGAGAACTCCCCTCCTCCCAATCAAGATCACGTGTGAACGCCATATAATAATCAAGCAGGTTTATCATCTTCGTTGTAAATCCTGCGGCCTTACCGATGCGCTTAACCAGTAAAAGAAGATCGTATCTGTTTACGTCTTCTTCCAGACCGCAAAAGTCTTGTGCCTGTTCTAATGACTTTCTGAGTTTTGGAGAACTGATCCGCCCTCCTCTATAGTGATGAACCTGCGGCAAGTTTACATGAGAAATATGGTGCATAGTATCTATAAGCAAGCCTTCGACAAAACCCTGTGAATAAGCACGCAAAATTCCATTGCAGAATCATAATTGACTTGCATGCCGATTCGATGAGAGTTACTATGCTCATATTGGATTTGGAGAGTAACTCTCTCTCTTTTTAAAGACCGCCGCGCCAACGGCGGTTTTTTCGTATCAAGATAAGTCTAGCAGACCTTTGTGCTTCTCCTCTTTTGATGTGAATTGGCTTCTTAGGGAAAGAAACCGTGGGGATAATTACGCTGTGATTCTGGCTATGAGTCAAACCCACTGTTAGTATAACAGTTAGCGAATCTGTGCATAACACCAGAAACACTATTAACTAATACAGTAAGCTAACACTATTGTCAAAGCATGTAATTTAGGCTAACCCTATAAGCTTACCGTCAAAATTAACAGGGACTAACCCCATGAAACTAACACTAGGACAAGCAGCAAAAGAGGTCGGTATATCAAAACCCTCACTCTCCGCCGCAATTAAAAAGGGCAGGGTTTCCGCTGAAAAGAATGAAAGCGGCGCTTATGAAATAGACCCTGCTGAACTATTCAGAGTATACCCCCCCAGCAGTAAGGCTAACGATGAGCCTAACAGTTCACATTTAACACGTTCTAACCCCTCAAAAACAGGGGGTAAGGATGAGGTTGATGAGGTGTTAGCCTTACTGTTAGCCGAAAAAGACAAAGCTATTAAGCGTCTAGAAGAAGAAAAAGAACAAATTCGACAAGATTTAGAAGATCAAAAAGAACAATCTAAGCGCATAACACTGTTATTAGAAGATAAGAGCAAGAGCGGGGCAGGAGAGTGGGAACATTCTTTGAAAGCCCTAGAATCACGTATTGCTAACCAAGAAAAATCAGCAAAAGAAGAAAAAGAACGTGCTGATAAAATTCTCAGACAGAATAGGGCGCTTAAACAGGCGTTAGATGCTGAAAAAAATAAGTCTATCTGGAAAAAATTGTTTGGGTAGAGTAGGGGGCTGCGATTATTTTATTCCCCTAAATTACCCGAAATGCTATAATTATAGCTGATTACAAGAGGTTTTCTATGAAAGAGAATATTAACGAGCAAGAATATGTATACGAACAAGGCATAGCCAATCTCAAGCTTGAGGGCATGCACTGGACGGCTGAGCAAGATCAGATGGCTCGTCAGTATCTCTCAGGTGAAATCAGTAAACAGCAACTGATTAAAGAAGCCCTTCAATATGCCAGATCACAGTGATTATTTCAGTGCGGATCAAGACCCATACCTTGACCCAAAGACAAAAATTCTAAAAAACATTCCCAATCTTCAAACACAAGAAGAACTTGAAAAGTTCGAAGAGGTCATTTTTCAAGTGAACTCTGTTGAAGCGACTGAATACCTAAAAACATGCTCGACCCTTGGACTTGAAGAGTGGAAGAGGGTGCATCAAATTTGCTTTGCAGATATTTTCGAGTGGGCAGGGGAGTTACGTACGATCCGTATTGCCAAAGGATCGACTGTCTTTGCATATCCTGAAAATATAGAAGGTGAAGCACTCAAGATTTTTGACGAGATTAACTTACTGTTAGGCTCATCCAAACTAACACTGGACAAAACCGCTGAGCTTTTTGCCGAAGCAAACGTCCTACATCCTTTTAGAGAAGGTAACGGACGGACACAAAGAATAATTTTCAACGAAATTCTGAGAAGAATAGGGCGCTCAGTAGATTATGGGCTAACCGATCAACACACCATGATCGAAGCTATGATTCACGGCTACAATGCCAACTACGAGCCTGTGATAAAATTATTCGAAAAAATCACGCTCTAAAAAAAGCGTTAGAAGAAGAGCGCGAGAAAAATAAATCATTCATCAAGAAAATATTCGGATGAGCGTCTAACCGATTACACTTTGTGTGTGGTCTTCGGCAGTCACATTAAAATTGCTTCAATATCCATTGGTGTAGGAAATAACCGGCAACCAATAAAACAAGCCCCAAAGCCCAACTGACCCAAAAGCCAAGATCAAACCTTTCCGTAAAGAAAAACGGTAAGAAGAACAACCAAGATATCGGCACAGCAAAGATGATGCTCCGCGCGTATTGGGCTGTGTTGCTTACATCGCCGTGCTGCGTATAAGCAAAAGCAATCGCCATGATGGAAACAAGCGGCAGGGCTGTAATAAACCCTGCCAGTTCAGGCTTTTTACCAGCCAGCCATGACGCAAAAATAATAACACCTGCGGCTATGCCAGCCTTTAATGCGGTAAAAAGCATGATTGTTTCTTTCTCTTAATGGTCGTGACCGTGATCGCCATGGCTGTGACCATGACTACCAGCATCCGAACTATGCCCTGCGATATTGGCAATACCAATCACCGCGACAATGCCTAGTATGATAATAACAGGCACTAGAACAAATGGATTTTTAAGCATCTTCATAAGATTATCCTTTCTTCAATTTAGTAGCGCTTAACGGCTGAATATTCACCGTCAATTTCAAGCGTGAATGTCACAGGCTCGGCGTTACGGTTTTTAAAATACCAACCGTGATTACCATCAAAAGCTGCTTCCAAAGTTCCTGACTTTTTATCGGCAGTGCCTTTCTCATACTTATGATAGTTAATCTCAAGCGCCTTAGAGTCCCCATGAACATCAAAGAAAATGCCAGAACCACCAGCATCCCATGAATAGTTCACTTTGCCAGCTTCCTTCATGGTCACTTTAATCTCTGTGCTTTTATCAGGATCAAGCGTGATCTTTACTGCATCGCTTTGCGTGGAGACTGCAATAGGCTCTGGCTTGGTTTCCGCTTTCACTATCGGGATAGCTCCTTTATCCATAGCTGCGTCCGCTGCCGCTTCTTCCACGAGTGAGGTTTTAATCTCACCCATACGTTTTAGGCCAATGGCATTGCCTATGCCTGTCGGGTCTATGCCGTATTCTGCGGGCATAACCACTGTGACTAGTAAAACGCCAGCCGTAACGGCTGCGAGGATTGTTGATTTAATCAGTTTTGCCGTTGATGGCACTTCTGTATCAGATGGAATATTTGAATTATACATGATTGTAATTTCCTTAAATTGTCAGTTTGAATTTATTGAACGATGTAGCCTGTGATTTGATAGAACATGAGCAAAAAGCCCAGCATCATCATCAAGACGTTGGTATGATAAGCGTGGTGTAGAAAGCTTTTTGATCTGCGCCAAAAATCTATGGCTATCAAAATCACTGCCAAGGCCAGAATTTGTCCCAGCTCCACACCAATATTGAAGAAGATCAAATTCGGCAACAAACCATCTGGTGACAACTCATAATCAAGAATTTTAGTTGCCAAACCAAAGCCATGTATCAAACCAAATAAGAAAGTCGCAATTTTAGTATTAGGCTGAAACCCAAACCAGCGTTGATATGCTCCCATGTTATCCAGTGCCTTATAGACCACTGAAAAGCCGATAATGGCATCAATGATGTAAGCGCTAATGCTAATCTCCATCAATACCCCAGAAAGTAGGGTAATGATGTGACCAACCGCAAAAAGAGATACGTAGATTGTTACGTCTTTCAAGCGATAGAGGAAGAATATGACACCAAGCAGAAATAGCAGGTGGTCATAGCCCGTCATCATATGTTTAGCACCAAGATAGATAAACGGAATAGGGTGAACACCCGTTGTTTCCTGAATATAGCCTTTATCACCCACGGTTACGCCGTGCGCCAAAGCATCGGGAATGATCCCGAATAATCCGACAAGCATCAACGCCACACCAATACAGGCAAATAGACGGTCTTGTGCTGTCTTAAATTGTAAAAAACTCATAGTAATATTTCTCCATTTTTTGAAGAGTTATAATCAAAATTAAAATGGAGGCATGAAAAAGCCTCGGATTAGGTTTGACCTATATCCGTAGGCGCTGCGTTGAGAGGTAAAGCGGGGTTTTATCTGGTCTAAGCCTTCGCGCATCAGGAGGCACTCGACTCTGAACAGAAATTAACTCATAGCTGGGTATCGGGTTGATAACCTTTGCAAGGGTGTAGTCAATAGCCTGCGTATCTAACACAGGAGCTTCAAAACTAAGTTGTTCAGGACTTTGTAGCTCGACATGCAGATAATCACTAAAGTAGCTAGCTGCATCAAATTGAATAGCATGATGAATGATTTGTTTACTTTCATGATCATGTCCTTCATGTCCATGACCATGATTTTCTGCACCATGATGTTGAGCTTGATGATCATGCAACGCATGAACAGCACTATGCGGCAACCACGGCGTAAACGCGGGCATTACCATCAATAGCAACAATACTGTTCTAATCAGATTCATCATTCTGAGTATGCTATAGAAAATTTTATTATTGGCAATAATTAAAAAACAAACCTAATATTTGTCATAATTTATATTATCAAACAACATTATGTAAACTGGTGGTGTCTAAAATGAAACTCACCCTCTTATATAAGAATAAGCCTCATTGATTATCCTTAAGCCGTAATCAGGGTACCGTTCGTCTCAAGTGCTTCTTCATCTGTTAGGCCGTTAACACCATTCAGTGTTGCAATGCGTGTCCATGTTTCAGCTGTTCCTTGGCCATCAGTGTCAACATATAGCGCTGTATTTGCACCTTC
>NHCG01000006.1 GCA_002167715.1 Micavibrio sp. TMED27 | reverse complement strand
GGTGTAGATAATTGTATATCAGCACTCATGCAGCTTTCTCCTTTGATAAATCAATTGCATCAAAATTACTCACGCGGTTATGCGGACATGGACCTGCCTGTCCGTCACGGTCCAACAATAAGACCTGAAAACCTGCATCCTTTGCAGCATCCAGTTCCGGAATATGATCA
This sequence comes from Micavibrio sp. TMED27, assembly GCA_002167715.1. Classification (GTDB taxonomy): domain Bacteria; phylum Pseudomonadota; class Alphaproteobacteria; order Micavibrionales; family Micavibrionaceae; genus TMED27. The sequence goes on along the minus strand of NHCG01000006.1, from coordinate 272,153 downwards.
GATAAAAATAGAATTTCGTCAGCTTTATAGCCAATCTCATTCGCGATCTTCTTATAAGACTGTGCTTCAACCTTCGGCCCAGTCGTCGTATCAAAATAACCTGAGAAAAGCGGCGTTAAATCACCTTTTTCAGTATAGCCAAATAGAAGCTTCTGCGCGGCAATTGAGCCAGATGAATAAACATACAGATCATAGCCCGCATCTTTCCATCGCTTCAGCCCTTCCGCCGCATCATCATAAATATGACCTTTAAGCTCACCATCATTGTAACCATTTTGCCAAATCAAACCCTGCAAAGTCTTAAGCGGGGTAATCTTCTTATCCGCATCAATCCACGCAACAAGCTCGTCTAGAACCCCTTCAACATCAAGATCAGGCTCGCCAACTTCCAGACGTACATCCTCTAAAACCTCTTTCAGGTTTTTCTCATTCAGCCTTACAAATGATCGAATATGCTTTCTCGCATAAGGAAAAAGTACATCTTTAACAAAAGAAAGACTACTCGTTGTCCCCTCAATATCCGTAACGATAGCTTTAATCTGTGTCATGAAAACGCCCCCTTTTTCTTTATCGACTATACGTTCGTTTCATCAAATTTTGGAAATTTTTCCGCGATATCACTGCCTGTAAAATGCGGCACCCAGCCTTCTTGATTATCAAAAAAGCGAAGAGCCGTAATACGTGGATCTGCCCCCATATCAAACCAGTGCTGCACACCAGCAGGCACACTAATTAAATCACCACGTTCACAAAGCACTATATGAACGCGCCCCTCTAAACGCAGATAAAAGCTACCCGCCCCATCTACAAAGAAACGTACCTCATCTTCGCTATGTGTATGTTCATTTAAAAATTTCGCACGTATAGCGGGCTTATTCGGCGTCTCTTCGTTTACGCGCAAAATATCCACCGTCTGATAACCGCCTTCGGCCTTAATACGCTCAATATCTGTTTTATAGGCTTCGATAACTGTTTCATCCGCAGCATCATTCGCAAACTCTTTTGACGCACTCCATCGTTCAAATCTGACATCCAAATTTGAAAGCGTACGTGCAATCTCATCTCCATCTTGCGTGTCGAGAATAATATCGTCTGGATTAGAATCCGGGTAAATAGTCAAACGGCTCATGAAGAGATCCCTCCTTTAAGTGTATCTGCCTTTAATCCTGCGCGCTCAAGCTTTAAAACCTCTAGCTCACACGCCAATAAAAATTCCAGCGCCTCAATCACACGCTCGGCTTCTGCCATATCCCGGCCCCAGCCATATATGCCATGTCCGCGAATAATATAAGCGGGTGTATGCGGGTGCGCCTTCAAATAGTCCTCAACTTGCGGCGCCAAGACATTCATATCCTGCGTATTATCAAATACAGGCACAGTAACAGACACTTCGTGCGTATCAATCCCTGGAAATGCCTTAAGAAGCTCATAGCCCTTCAGGGTAATATGCCCATTTTTTTTCATTGATAAAACCGTACTCGCAATTGAATGGGTATGCAAAATCGCATTCACATCCGGCAAAAGCTTATAAAGCGATGTATGAAGGAGCGTCTCCGCCGACGGCCTTTGGTCTTCAAGTGGCTTTGTATCCAAATCAACGCGCATAATATCACCGCGTCCTAAACGCCCCTTATGCTTTCCAGACACCGTAACAGCAATACTATCATCATTTAATTTTTGTGAATAATTTCCAGCCGTAGCAGGCGCCAAGCCCATCTGATCCAAACGATTACCCGCGGCGATAATCACGTTTTTTGCATCTTCAAAATTAATAGTCATAAACCATTTATAATTAATGAAAGACCTGTACACAACGATAAAGCAAACAAGCCGATCGTTTATTTTTAATAGCAAAAACACAAAAATAGATAAAATGTGATCTAAAAGTTACTTCTTATTAAGTCCTACTCGCTAAACTGGAATCTGAAGCAGGAAAAAATCCTGCATTTAGGGAATCAAAAAACAGGGTTTTGGGCTATGAAAATTTTTATGAATTCACTTAAAGGAGGTGCGTAATGTCTAACGGAGCTCCTATCGGTCTAGCAACAGAAGTTACAGGCGGCGCGACAATCACGCGCACAGACGGCACTGTAGAAAACCTCACAATCGGTACAGAAATTTATCAAGGCGACATCATTGAAACTAGTTTTGACGGCGCCGTAAACATTACTTTCACTGACGAGAGTAGCTTCGCCGTATCCGAAGATTCAAATTTAACAATTGACGAATATGTCTTTGATCCATCAACTGAAGAAGGTGCACAAAACTTCTCCATGCTCAAAGGTATGTTTGTCTTTACATCTGGTTTAATCGGCCGTGATGATCCAGATGACGTTCAAATCGTAACACCAAGTGGTTCTATCGGTATACGCGGAACTATTATTGCGGGTGACGCCGATACAGGCGAGGTCACTGTTGTAGAAGGCGCAATTGTCCTTCGCGATAATGACGGCAATGAAATGACCCTCGCTAACCAATTGGAAACAGCACAATTTGATACAGGTAACAACGGGCGCGGCATCGAAAACAAAGGGCAGCTCACCCCTGATGAGATGAATCAGCGCTTCTCCTCCATTAGTAAAGTGACGCCAAGTCTCTTCTCCTCTATCAACGATTCAGCTGCCGAGGCTATCGATGAAAATGGCTCAAAAACGCAAGAACAAATACAAGAAGATGTAAGTGACGAGGCGCAAAGCCAAGAACAAGATGCCGCAGACGAAACAAAACAAGAAGATTTTGTCGAAGCAGATGCTAATGGTAGCGCCGATCAAAATGCGGATAATGAAATCGACGGCAGCGTCGAGGAAACCGCCTCAAATGACACGAGCGAGGGGGAAAATGCCGACGAAAACCCAACAGGCGAAAACGCAGAAGGCCTTGAATCAGCTTCAGACGATGGCGGTAAAAAAGCTCTGCTAAAAGCTCTAGTGCAAGATCAACAAACCGAGGATTCTGAACCTGTAATTATTCAACAAATCCTAGAATCGGTTCATGATCGTCCAGCTGACAGAACAAGCACTACGCAAAATACTGATAATAGCGATACGTCTAATACAGACACTGCAGGTACAGAACCCTACAGCCCACCTCCTCCACCGGAAGACAATGGGCCGGAAGGTATTCGCATTGATTCATTGTTCTTCAACGGTAGTAAATACGAAGCCAACTCTGGCGGCGGACTATATGTCGGAACTATAGGCCATGATAAATTCACAAATACTGATAGTAACTCAGCGCCAATAAATGGTGTAACACATATGGGGTTTCGGGTAGAAACAGGAGCCGGTAATGACGAGGTCTACATAGATAGTTGGAACAGCTCAGCATCAGCCGCAAGAGGAACAGGTGACCTCCTATTAGGTAACATTAACCTTGGCATCGGCAACGATAAAATTGCCTTGGACTTCAACAACGGCTTTGGTACCGTTGGTATACTCGGTATTAATGGCGGCGCCGGAAATGATGATGAGCTTTATGTTGAAGGTTTCATAACCGGTGGAAACACCTTAGGGACTGGAAATATTCAAGAGCTAAAGGGCATTGAATATATAACCCTGGAAGATTCAGGCAATGCACAAGACCTTGTTCTTGGCAACGCACTGCTTGATCAAGCGGTATTAACATCTGACCTATTCACAAATGATGGAACCTACTACGTCGACAGTAAGAAAACTATCGTCATAAGCGGCGATTCAGCTGATACAGTGGATATTGATACGGTCCAATGGACAAAAACTTCAGCACTTCCAGAAGAAATTGCCAATGGTCAATTCAGATATGAAGCCACAATAAACGGTGAAGATGTACGACTTCTGATCGATTCCGACATATCGGTAATTTAACATAAAAATATATTTGACATTTACTATCCCCGTGATGTATAAGCCCTGCATCATTTAATGAGTAACTTATATACACGGGAATAGAGCATGAAACTCTCAAAATCAGTACAAGGCACAGCTTTAGGCGCGGCGCTATTAGCGGCATCACAAACAGCAGACGCAACACCGATCACATTTGATCTAGAAGATTTTATCACAGACCCAAATGTGAGCTCTGTGCAATTAGGAAATGACTTTCAGCTTTCAACAGCAGTCGATGATTACTTCATTTTCTTCAAAGATAATTCAAATATTTACGCTGGTGAAACAACGGCTCTTGCAGGAAACCTGAATTCAATTTCACTAAGCAGAACTGACGGCGCAGCGTTCGCTTTCAATTCTTTTGCAGCCGATGCATTCGCAAATATTGATACTCTGCCTAGCCTAAACCCACAGCCATTTGATCTAACAGTTAATGCACAAACCGCTGATGGTCAGACAGTACAGCAGCTATTCGCTATTGATAATCTTAAAGGTCTAGAGCTTCTAAACCTTAACGACTCATTCAACAATGTTACAAATGTGAGCTGGAATTTCTCTTCAGACATCACAAACCAAGTCCACACTTCACGCTTTACAATTGATGATGCCATACCTGCTAATAACGGTGGCGGCAACGGCAATGGCGGATCTGTAAATGTTTCTGAGCCAGGTACACTAGGCACATTTGCTGTTGGCGGTGCCCTTCTAGCGGCTGGCGCCATTCGCCGTAGAAAGCAACAAGGCTTAAGCATGTAAAAACATTTCATATAAATCTATAAAACCCCGCTCAATTTTTGCGGGGTTTTTTATTACTTAAAACAAATATAAAATTTACCTAAAATTCTATACACTTTTTACATAAAGTTAATACAGCTCATGATATTCTAAAGGATATAAAGCATAATGCGCATAGAGTTTAACAGGGTAATTGAGTATGTTTACAAACGGTAACGACGTGGTTTTTCTTGAGGGAATGCTACAACAAATAACAGTAACGTTAACAAATCCATATAGTAGCAAAGAATATGATGTCGACGATGAACTTTTTGTCAATACAGGCGTCTATGATGGCCTTGGGGGTACTGACACATTAATCGGCACAAATAATGGCGACTTCCTATCAATCGAAACAGTAGACAACTCAGTAATGATGCAAGTCGTTACAAATATCGAGCGCTTTATCGCAGGCGATGGCGGCGATGTCATTAACCTAGCCAGCAATACAGCAACCATCGGCGATGTTATTATTACGGGCGGGCGCGGTGACGATATCCTCTGGGCTAATATCGGCAATGATACAATCGCAGGCTTTGATGGAAATGATATTCTTGATGGCGGCCCGGGTAATGATACGCTTCGCGGTGAGAATGATGACGATCAGATTTTTGGCGGTGCTGGCGATGATTTTATAGATGGTGGCTCAGGCAATGACATCCTTTATGGCGGTACAGATTTAGGCCTAATGGAGCTCGATAAAGATTTCGTCGATAACATCACCTTCCCCGACCTACAATCGAGCGTAAACATCAAAAATCTTATTCCCCCCGGCACACCAGCCCTCGGGATCAATAGTGAAAATTTAAGTGTAGAATATGAAGCCAGCGCAACTCTAACCTTCAGAGAAGGCTATGCAGGCTATAATAATACATTAGGTATGTATTCTATATCCGAAGATGGCACCATACAGATGGCAGAAATCCTTTGGGGTAATGTGAAAACAGCGGGCTTTAATAACGACTATACCATCGACCTACCAGTCGGTGAAAATGGGGGTGACTTCGGCTTTTTCATTATTGCCAATGGTAATAGTGTCAATAATGGTTATCAGAATCTAGATATTACAGGCGAAAATGTAATCGAATTTATATATGATTACGGCGGAGCAAACCAGCGCGCAGCAACGATTAATGACGACGGCAATAACGTAAGCGTTGTCTATAATGACGGCTCAACTGTTCAAGTCCTTCAAGGTCATCATTATCACACAACAGCCAGAGGCGAAGATAACTCAATTAATTGGGACGGTGAAACACACGCTGTTTCTGGTCTAGTCGATCTGTCAAACCAAGATGTCCTTCGTATAGGCTTCGAAGACCTACCAAACTTAGGGGACGCAGACTATGAAGATGTTATGTTTGATCTAGATATCGACCGTATTCATATTGACGCTAGCGAACAAGGAAACGACACAATTATCGGCGGCGCTGGCGATGATATCATCTACGGCGAAGCGGGTAATGACCTATTATATATCGGTCAGGATTTTGACCAAGTCTATGGTGGAAGCGGCGCAGATACATTTTTCTACCTCGCAGCAGATAGCCTTACTGACAAAATCTATGACTTCTCCGCTGATGAGGGTGATAGCCTAAATATATCCGTTATTCTAAGCGGCTATGACCCACTCACTGATGCTATCAATGACTTTGTACGGCTAAATGACACAGGGAATGACACCGAGCTCCTCATTAATGCTGACGGAGATGCAGGCGGCGACTTTACAGCGGTTGCAATTTTTGAAGGCGGATTGGACGAAACACTCGAAACGCTCATAACAAACGGCAATGTTATCGTATAGATTAAGATAAATTTATCAATGACTTACATGGCATAGTTTATTTTTTCTTGACGCAGCGCCTCGAAACTGTCAATACTGCGCCACTCGTTTGAATATGATGCTCTATTTTATAAGTACAGAGCTTTTGCAGGGCGCCTCAATCTAAAGGCCATCGTGAGATTAAAAATCCACCTTTCCTCATATAAGTTCAGTTTTATCGAACAGTTTCAAAAAAGATCAAACGCATAATGGTAATATGAGAGAAAGAAAACAAAATGGACAATTTTGACGGCCTAGGCCTATCCCCAACTTTAATGAAATCCCTAGAATTTATGGAATATAGCACACCTACGCCTATTCAGGCGCAAGCTATTCCTCCTGCCTTAGAAGGCAAAGACATCATGGGCAGCGCTCAAACAGGTACAGGTAAAACTGCAGCCTTCGCTATTCCAGCTATTGAGCATCTACTGGCTGATCCAAGAAGCTGCGCCCTAATCCTCACACCAACACGTGAGCTCGGCAAACAAATCATCACATTGATGCACCAGCTACTTGGCCCTAAAAGCCCGATTAAAACAGCATTCATAATCGGCGGTGAGCCAATGGGTAAACAGCTAAACCAGCTAAGAAAGCGCCCTCGCCTTATCGTTGGGACACCTGGCCGAATTAACGATCATTTGGATCGCGGTAATTTGATGCTTGATGATGCTAACTTCTTAGTCCTGGATGAAACAGACCGTATGCTTGATATGGGCTTCACTATCCAGCTCGAAGAAATCTTCAAATACATGCCAGAAGAACGCCAAACACTTATGTTCTCAGCGACACTACCTAAAAACATCGTTCAAATGTCTGAAAAATACCTGAACGATCCCGTACGTGTTAATGCTGGCGGCCTAAATACAATTGCTCAAAATATTGAGCAAGAAGTAATCCGCATTGATCAAAACAAAAAATACAATGAGCTCAGTGATCAGCTTCAAGAGCGTTCAGGTTCAGTCATTGTTTTCGTAAAGACAAAGCATAATGCTGACCGTATGGCGGAAAATCTTCGTCGTGATGGCTTCACATCCGAAGCACTTCACGGTGACCTTCGCCAAAGTAAACGCGAAAAGGTTATGCAGAACTTCCGTAAACAAAACTTCCGCATCCTTATCGCCACTGATATCGCTGCGCGCGGTCTTGACGTTCCACATATCGAGCACGTTATTAACTATGACCTTCCGCAAGTTGCAGAAGACTTCATCCACCGTATGGGTAGAACAGCCCGCGCCGGTGCACGCGGTTCTGCAATCAGCTTCGTCTCACCACAAGATGGCCGTAAATGGCACGCTATTGAGCGCCTGCTGAACCCTGAAAAGGTTGCAAATGATAAAGGTGAGCAACGTAACAAATCGAAAAACCGTCCTAGCCGTTCTAGAAATTCTAGAAATATGAGCGAAGGCAGCGATAAGCCACGTTTTGATAAAAAGAGAGGCGATAAGCCTTTCCGTTCTAAAAAACGTGACAATGATAATCGCGGTGAAAAACGCGATGATAGACGTAATGACTGGAATGATGAAAGACGTGAAAAGCCACGCTTTGATAAAAAGAGGGGCGATAAGCCATTCCGTTCTAAAAAGCATTCAGATGATAATCGCGGTGAAAAACGCGATGATAGACGTAATGACTGGAATGATGAAAGACGTGAAAAGCCACGCTTTGATAAAAAGAAAAGCGATAAGCCATTCCGTTCTAAAAACCATTCAGATGATCGCCGTGATGATCGTCGTGACAACAGACGCGACGATAAGCGTGATGAAAGACGTGACGAAAATCGAGGAAACTCTTTCAATAAGCGTAAGCCAAAGAAAGAAGGCTTTGGTGACAAACCTGACTTTAAAGGCAAGAAGCCTGCAAAAGGTAAGTTCTCAAAAGACCAGAAAAAAGGAAAAAAAACTGGTGAGATGAAAGTTCCTAATAAACGCAAAAAGACAGCCCATAAAAAAGCTGCATAAAAAACAAAAAAGGCGCCGTTTGGCGCCTTAACTTTATGTATGTACATTTTAAACTTATTGATTCCAAGGCATCTTCGCCATCAATAACCCTAAACCGCACCAACCCGTTAAGCCTGCATTTGTCAGACCAGCGCCAAAAAACGCAGCGCCAAACGCAAAAGCAGGATTAACAAAATAGGCAAGCAAGCTAAAAGTTAATACCGAAAGCCCAATACACAACTGCACCTGACGGTCTAACGGTAAAACTTTACTTGAGCCATTATTCACATCAAAACCAGCCTTAACCCAGCTTTCTATGCCGCCCTCAAGATTATAAATATCGGCTTCACCAAAATCTGCCAAAATTTTCTCACACGCTTTTTGACCACGTACACCCTTTTGACAATGAATAATCACGCTCTGCTTAATACCAGAAATATCATTTGCACTGATCTCGCCCAAAGGCTTCAAAAGCGCATCATGAATAGATTGTGCTTTATTTTCCGCAGGCTCACGTACATCTATAAAAATAGCTTCACCACTATCAATTAAGCTTTTTGCTTTCTGTGCATCAATCGATCTAACTGACATCCTTAATCCCCATATTTAAAAACTACATTCATAAAATAATCCTTCTCAACAAAAAGAAAAGGGCTTTAGACACTAACACCCATAAATAGAATACTGAAAAGAGAGATAAACCATCCCTAAAACACTATTTTCTTTACATATTATTAATATCTTGTAATTATAATTTCTTCAAAATAGGGGTATTTTAAAACCATGGCGGGACACAACTTCAACTTAAGCATGCATTATCAAGCTGAAGAACGCACCGAAGCGATCGTTGAGACGCTAAAAAACGGTGGGTCCGTTAATATAGATAATATTCCTCATATGGGTTATTTACACCATATGCTCGAACAAGAAGGTATCGAGCTAAAATTCCATGAATTTGCGGATGCAGAAACGAATTATCAAGGCCATTTGATGCTGCACCAATTCATGCCTGAATATAAAGATCATAGCCCCAAATCAAGATCATCAACTTCCGAACCTATAGAAAACAAAATCACTGAAATTGATTTCGGAGGCACAGTTCTCACATCTTCACGCTACGGTCCTGAAATGATCGAAGCACAAGAACAGTTTGATAAACTCACAAAACTAGCAGTAGAGGCCGAACAAATTGAAAAAACGGGTGACGATACGCAGATAAGTGCCGAACTTGCGGAAATTAGAGCCATATTATCCGATCTCAAAGGCGGCGAAGAGGTCAGCTATGCAGAACTATCTCAACACGTTATGAATTTACATGCTCAACAAGGGGCTCGTGTATTCATGCTCAGCGATAGTGGCTTTGACGAGCAAAGCGTGAGATTTATTATCGCAGAACAAGAGGGCCAAATTGAATACGTTCCAGCCTATAAACAATTGACACCAGATCAACAAGATCATTTCATTAATACAACATTTAATGAAAATAAAGATTGGCTAAAAGAGGGCCTCATTACAAAAGACCAAGCACTGGCAGAGCATGATCAAAAACTGCAAAAGCTAAAGGATGAAGGCCAAGAGCACTCAGGCATGTATAAAGTGATCCAAACACAAAGAAAACATGCTGAAAGAGAATATGATAAAGTTAAATCGGCGATAGACACCTTCAAAAGGCTAAACCCACATGCAGCAGAAGAGGCCATAAAAAGAATACAGGAACAACAACAGCAAGAATCTTCTCGTGATTTCTCATCTTTCAATATTAATAAAGATAGCGATATTTACACTGCCGATAGAGCTGTACCTATTCAAACACTCGCAGAACAAGCCGTTTGGGATAATCAAAACAATCAGCTTCTTAGCGGAATATACGGGCAAGCTACAAATGCGGATAATATGATCCTTCGCGGTCAAGAAACTGATCTTGAATTACAGACTTCGCTCAAAATTACCCAAACTTCGTAATATTACTTATTATAAATACTCATTAAGCTCTATCAAATCTTCTACTGAATAGTCTGGCTTTATAGCCAAAGGATAAAGGGATTTACCCTGGCGAGAAACAAAGGCCGCTTGCATACCTGCTGCTTTCATACCTGCAATATCCCAACCATGTGCAGCAACCATCAGCGTTTCCTCGGCCTTAACGCCCACTTCTTTAAGCGCCCATTCATAGCTTCGTAAATCTGGTTTATAAATTTTAAGCTCTTCTACACTTAATCGTTTATCAAAATATTGCGTCAAACCTGCATTTTCAAATTGTACCTCAACACCTTTATTGGATGAATTGGTTAAGCACACTATGATATAGCCCTTATCCTTCAACATCTTTAATCCCTCTTTTACATCAGGGTGCGCCGGTAAAGATAATAAAGGCGTAACAATAGCATTGCGTGCTTGTTCTTCAGTAATTGGAATATCATGGTTATTTGCAACCATCATCAAAGCACTAACACCAATTTCTTCAAAACGATGAAACCGTTCTGTTACCGTATCCACTAAGGAATGATGTAACATTGTAGAAAACCAAAGAGCCAACAAATCATCCCGGCCTCCAAGGACAGCCCCAACCGAAGACCTCATCGGCTCCAAATCTAATAATGTCTCATTCACATCAAAAAATATGGCCTTAGGCTTAGGAAGCTCACTATGCGCATTTGCTGTATTTGAAATTAAACTCTTCATCATCTATGAACTAATCAGTTTATATTCTTCAGCTCACCGCCCAGTGCCGTATAAAGTGCAATAAGTTTGGTAATTGAGTTTGTCTCAGAAATAATCAAATTATCTTCACTAGCAATAAGCTGCCGCTCCGCATCAACAACAGCAAGATAATCCTGCTCACCTGCACCATAAAGCTCTTTAGCCAGCATTTTTGATTTAGTCAAACTCTGTACGCCTCGGGCTAAACGCCTGCGTGTTTCTAATTCCTCGCCATAACGTGTCAAAGCACTCTCCGCATCGAGCAATGCTTCTAAAACCGTCTTTTCATAAGCTGCAAGCGCAGCTTCACTTTCAGCCTCTCTTTGGTCTATACGTGCACGGATAGCGCCGCCTTCAAATACAGACCATTGCACAGCTGATGCCAAAGACCATATGCCTGTACCACCTGTAAATAAATCACCAAATAATGTAGCTTGCGAGCCGAAATCCCCTGTAAGAAAAAACTTAGGAAACAGCTCTGCTGTCTCAACACCAATATCCGCAACTGATGCAGCTAGGTCCCTTTCAGCTTTACGCACATCAGGTCGTCTACGCAATATATCTGAACGTAATCCAACCGGCACAATATCCGGCGGTGCTGGCAAGGGCTTTATAGCTTCCATTTCATCTAAAAGACTTTCTGGCGGCTGCCCCAAAACAACAGAAAGACTATAGACCGCGACCTTTAATTGTGCCCTTAAATCAGGTATTAACGCATATGTAAGCTCGTATTCACTTTGCGCTCTAGCCAAATCAAACTCACTTGTCTCCCCTGCTTTCAAACGATCTTTAATAACCTCATAGGCCTCTTTTAAAAGCTGTGAATTACGCTGTGTATTGGCAATTCGTTTTTGCAGTCCCCTCGCCTCATAATATGTACGTGCAACATCCGATAAAACAGAAAGCATCACATCCTGATATTCTGCCTCCGATGCTCCAATACGTGCGTCAGAAGCCTCAACAGCGCGGCGATTTCCTCCAAAAATATCGACCTCCCATGAAGCATCAAAACTTGCATCATAAGAATTGCTAACTCTAGCAGAACTCGTGGACTTACCACGACGTGCATTCGAATCCCCGCCAATTTCCGGCAAGAGAGCACCAACACTTTCCTTCTTAGCAGCGCGCGCCGCCCTTATATTAGCCAAAGCAATCGTGAGATCTTTATTATTCTCTACCGCACTCTCGATAAATTCATTAAGCAGTGGGTCATTAAAGCTTTCCCACCACTTCGTATTTATTTCTGTTGGCGTAAAAACCTGTTCATCTTGTGAAAACCACTGACTGGCAAAATTTAGCGAAGGCGCTTGATAATCAGGACCAACAGCACAACCAGATAAGCCAATGATTGTACTCGCTAATAACATCTTTCTTATCATATCGCCTTATCCTTATTTTCATCTTCTAATTTACGGCGCACATCTCCAGGAGATCCCGTATTACGAGCCAGTAGGTCATACGCGACAGGAACAATAAATAATGTAAATAATGTCGCAGCAGCAACGCCATAGAGCATCACAACACCAATAGCCACCCGTGTTTCTGCACCGGCTCCGGTAGAGAGTATCAAAGGTATTGATCCAGCGATAGTTGTTATACCTGTCATCACGATAGGGCGAAGCCTGAGCTGCGCAGCTTGACGTATGGCTTTTGAGAATTCAGTGCCCTCATCACGCAGCTGGTTCACAAACTCAACTATCAAAATTCCGTTTTTAGCCGCTAAACCAATCAGCATGATTAAGCCAATTTGCGTATAAACATTCAGTGAATTCCCCGTAAGATATAACCCCGTTAAAGCACCTGCGATCGCAAGCGGCACAGTCAGAATAATCACAAGCGGGTGAATATAACTCTCAAACTGCGCTGCCAAAACCAAGAAAACAATAAAAAAGCCAAGGCCAAATATAAAGGCAAGCGATGATCCACTCGTCTGATAATCAAGTGACTGCCCTTTATAATCAATTACGGCTGTATCAGGTAAATGCTCACGAACTAAAGAGCGCAAATGATCCAGCGCCTCACCTAAGGAATACCCATCAACTAAACCCGCCTCAATTGTCACCGCACGCATACGATTATAACGATTTAAAGATCCTGAATCTGCGTACTCTTCAATCTTCACAACATTTGAAAGCGGTATTAAACGTCCATTCTCAGCACGTACATAAATATTCTGCAGGTCGGTTGGCGTACGCTGTGTATCTCGCTCACCTTCCAAAATAACATCATATTCTTCACCATCATCAATATAAGTCGTAACATTTCGCGACCCCAACATCGTCTCTAGCGTTGAACCAATAACCTGACCACTCACACCAAGATCGCCAGCACGCTCTTTATTCACCTCAATTTTCAACTGCGGCTTTGTTTCTTTGTAATCACTATCTATATCCGTGAGACCAGGATTATCCTCATTCACTTTCGCAATGATAATATCGCGCCACTGCGCAAGCTCCTCATATGTTCCACCGCCTAAAACAAACTGAACAGGCTTCGATGTTCCGCCGCCAAAACTCTGACGCATAACGGGGAAAGCACGAACCCCAGGCAGATCTGCAACTTTCTGCGAGACCTCTTTCATAATGTCCCATGCTGAACGTCTATTGCTCCAATCATTTAAAACATTAATCACAATACCATCATTAAAACTGGCGATTGTTCCAAAAGAGCGCGGCGCACGCACCAACAGACGGTTAATCTCGCCGCTTTCTGTATATGGCATTAATCGTTTTTCAATTTCGTTCATATATTCACTAGTGAACTCATAGGATGCGCCTTCCGGTGCGTTAACCATAAGGTAAAAAGCACCACGATCTTCTTTTGGCGCATATTCAGCAGGAAGCATGTTAAACAGGAAATAGGACGAGCCCATAATAGCTGCAAAAAACAAAATCACAATAAAACGAAACTTCAGCGCTTTTTCTAAAACAAACCCATAACCAGCAGAAAATTTATCAAATGCATTATCAATCAGAATATTAAATTTATTCTTCTTTGTTTGTTTAAGAAGCTTAGAAGCAATCATAGGACAAAGTGTGACGGCCACAAGCGTCGAAAAACAAACAGCCGCAGCCATCGTAATCGCAAACTCGGTAAATAATCGCCCTAAATCTCCATCAAGAAATGTGATAGGTACAAAAACCGCAACTAAAACAACGGTTGTCGCAATAACGGCAAAGCTCACTTGGCGCGCACCAAAATAAGCAGCAGATAGCGGCTTTTCCCCTTCTTCAATTCGTCTTGAAATATTCTCAAGCACCACAATCGCATCATCAACCACTAAACCAATAGCAAGAACAAGCGCCAATAATGTCAAAAGATTAATCGAAAATCCAAAAGCACTAATCACAATAAAGGTCGAAACAAGTGAGACGGGGACAGTCACCGCAGGAACAAGCATAGCCCGCCAGCTTCCTAAGAACACATAAATCACAGCCACAACTAAAAAGATGGCAATAAATAGCGTTTTATAAACCTCTGAAATAGCCCCACTAATAAAAACAGAAGAGTCATAAGACCCCAAGATTTTCATGCCCGGCGGCAAGTTAGGTTTCAATTGCTCTGCAAGTTTCTTAGCTGCTTTTGCAACTTCAACAGTATTGCCTTGTGATTGTTTGATTACACCAATACCAACCATTGGAACGCCATTTCCACGGAAAAAAGTGCGGCTTTCAATCGCACTTTTTTCAATACGTGCAATATCACCTAAACGCACCAAATATTCATCTGTCTTGGCGATAACAAGCTTTTCAAAATCTTCAGGCGTTTTATAAGCTCTCTCAATACGCGCGGTAAACTGAACTTCTTGCGATTCAATACTTCCCGCTGGCAACTCCACATTCTCAGAACGTAAAGCACTTTCTACATCTTCTGCAGTAATTCCACGCGCCGCCATTTTATTGCGGTTAAGCCAAACACGCATTGAATATTCTAACCCACCCCCAATACGTACACGTGCAACACCTGGTAAAACTGAAAACCTGTCTTGTAAATATCGCTTCGCATAGTCAGTAAGCTCTAAAACATTCATGCGGTCACTCACAAGATTAAGCCATAAAATCACATCATCACTTGAATCCGCTTTTTCAATTTCCGGCGCATCTGCCTCTTCTGGCAAGTTATCCGATATACCAGACACACTATCACGTACATCATTTGCCGCGGCTTCAATATCACGATCAACATCAAACTCAATATTAATGCGAGAACGCCCATCCGATGACGTAGACTGAATAAATTTAATCCCCTCAACGCCCGATATGCGGTCTTCAATAACTTCAGTGATGCGGGTTTCAACAACATTTGCTGCTGCACCTGCATAACTTGTATCAACCGATACAATTGGCGGATCAATATCTGGATATTCTCTTAAAGAAAGCTCGGTAAATGAAACAACACCAAACGCAATCAAAAGCAGTGAAAGAACAGAGGCAAATACAGGGCGCGTAACCGACAGATCAGATAAAATCATAACTATTCACCCGCATTACTAGAAGTTTGAGCATTTTGCTCCAAAAGCTTTTTAAGCGGTGCATCTACATTTTCTTCTGCTCTTATCATCACCGCACTGCCATTTCTGATTTTGCTAACACCATGGCTAACGATACGCTCACCCTCATTAAGGCCAGAGAGAACTTCAACCACGCCGGGCTGGCGGGAACCAAGCTGAATTTCTTTTTGCTGCGCGATAAGCGCTCCATCTTTTTCGTTTACTGAAAACACGAAATTTTTATCACTACGCTTAACCAGCGCTTCCTCAGGGATGAGTAAAGACTGTCTTTGGTTTTTTGATAACGTAATGCTCATCAATAATCCGGGCTTCAAAACCCCATCATCATTAGGCAATATGGCACGAACTCTTACCGTACGTGTTACCGGATCAATCTGCGTATTAATTGTTTTAATAACGCCCTTAAACTCACGGTCACCAAAAGCTTCAACATAGCCAACTATCGGCAAATTAGGTTTTAAGGCCGTTAAAAATACAGATGGCACACTAAAATCCACCTTAATTTGGCTGAGATCATCAATTGTTGTAATCATATCGCCGGGCTGAACCAAAGTACCGACACTAATTTCTCGAAGTCCAAGAACACCATCAAAGGGCGCTCTCACTTCATAATTCTTTAAGCGGGCCTTAATGGCTTCTGTATCCGCTTGAGACTGTTTAAGTTCAGCCAGCCGCGTCTGCAAAGTCGCCTTTGGCAAAGCACTATTACCGCTTAAACCTTTTGCCCGGTTATAAGCATTTCTACGCTCAGCTGTTAAGGCCATCGCCGCACGCAGCTCCGCTTCTTCTTGGGTTTTATCAAGGGTGACCAGCAAATCACCTTTCTTTACGATTTGCCCATCTTCAAAATGAACTGCGGTCACTTTTTCAGATTCATCTGCTGTAACCACAACACTTTCATTTGATTTAGTCGTCGCCAAGGCCTCAATATAATCCGCAAATTCACTTTTAATAACGGTTGTCGTAATCACAGGCGTTGGCTTTTTTGCGCCACCTCCTTTTTGTGCATAGGCCATTGGAACAAAACCAGCTGTTCCAAGAACACCTATACAAACAAGTTTCAAAAGCTTCATAATATTATCGTTCCCCTTTGGATATTTTCTGAACCGCACTGAATAAATCACTGATCTCAGCACGCTCCCTATAATCTGCATTCAAATATGCGTATGTGATGATGCCATTTTGATCTATAACATAAGACGCAGAAAGCGGCAGCGTACTTCCATCGTCATTATTAATCCCCTGTAAATCAAAAATATCATTATAATAGGCTGCAATTTTTGGAGGTAATTTATAAACAATCCCATAATCAGCAGCAACCTGACCACCTTGGTCACTCAAAACCTTAAGCTTCAATTCTTCCTTATCTTCTACACTCCATGATTTATCAGGACGTGCAGGGCTTACAGCAACAATTTTCGCACCCAACTTAGTAAATTCATCAGCCTGTTGATGAAGTTCATGCAAATAAATATTACAATATGGGCACCATTCTCCACGATACCAAATTAGAACCACCGGCCCGTCATTCAAGGCATCATACAAATTAAATTGATCACCCAACGCATTTGGTAACGTAAAGTCAGGCGCTTCATCACCTACATTCTTGGCACGCTCAAGCACACCAGAATCACGTACCATCCTAATGCCTTCTTCATAATCATCTTTTTTCTCTTGAGAGGCACGCTTAGAAAACGCTTCTTTTTGCGCTTTAAGCTTGTCATTCACTAACGTTTCAGCATGCGCCGAAAAAATCATTCCACCTCCAAATAGCATTATTAAAACACTCGATATCACTGTAATACGTTTCATGCTGAAAAATCCTTTGCTTGTATTTTTTTTATTTTCAAAATATATTTGTACAGCACTGAACAAAAATAGTCCATCGCACTTCCCAAAAATTTTGGAAAGAACATGGCGCTTAGATAAAAACGATGTATATAAAGCCCAGAATCTCAGGCTTTCTTTTAAAAATTCGTTATGTATGATACTGAGAATTCGAACACATAAAAAGGATGCTACATGCTCTCTGAAAACTTTGGCCGCAGCCCGCAATTTTCACATAAAGGAAAACCGCCCAGCTTGTTCAAACCCTTCATGGCGGCCAGTTTAATCACGATTTCTCTACTTCCGTCACCTCAAGAGCCTCTATCCGAAACACACACAGCCTATAGAGATTTCATAGATCACCAGATCAAAAACGTTTTATGCCCTGAAATAACGCCCGTATCACATCAATCATCAAAGCTTAAAAAAGCAGCAGAGCCAATCTGTAATTTAGAGAATCAATAAAACTAATTATAAATTATGTATGATGCCATCCATGAATAAACTAGAAAAAAATAGCAAAGGCCGCCCCTGCACATTTTCTCGTGAAGAGTTAATAAACACTGTTACAGAAATGTTCTGGGAAGAGGGCTATAAATCCCTATCCCTGAATAAGGTTGCACAAAAAATGGGGTTAAGCCGTACAAGCCTTTATAACAGTTTCAAAACAAAAGAAGATTTATTCTTAGAATGCTTTAATCATTATATCTTAAATTCACCTACGCAAAAATTAAGACAGCACCAACCCGGCCAAGCTGTGGGCGAACTACTCTATACTGTGCTGTATGAAATCTGCGAAAAACGAGCACAAGACCCTAAAAACCGTGGCTGTTTAGTTGCAAATATCTATCAAGAACTCCTAAATGACGAAACACCTCTTGGGCAAAAACTCATGGAAAAAAATGACGCACGTAAAGAGAATATGATCCAAATCATAGAATGTGCGGTTCAACAAAAAGAACTACCCCAAGAGACAAATACAAAAATCACAGCCTTTATAATTCTAAGCTTTATGACGGGCCTCAATGCCCACGCAAAATCCGGCGCAACAGAAAAAGAAATGAAAGAAATGTGCCGCATATTTTTAAAGAACACAGGCCTTAAGCACTAGGCCATCTTAAAAAAATAAGGCAGCACATAAGCCTTATTAGATATGATTTTTATAAAATAGAATAATGGCGGAGAAGACAGGATTCGAACCTGCGAGGGGTTGCCCCCAACTCGCTTTCCAGGCGAGCGCCTTAAGCCACTCGGCCACTTCTCCGCAATATATGAAGTGTCGGCTTAGATTGCGCGAACTTTAGCGCCCCTAAGGAGAAAGTTCAAGAGCCTTAATAAGTGCTACATTAAAGAGATGCCCTTTTCCAAAAACAAAAACACTGTTAAACTATCTGTAAAGCAAACGCTTCATAAAACTATTCAAAAGGCATAGATCATGCGCGTATCAATTATTATCCTTCTTCTTATACCTGCGGCAATCGCATTCGGGCATGATTTTTGGTTATTTTATGAGCAGCACCTAAATCCAGGCATCTTCTCCATAGATCTATTTATGAAGGAATTTAAACTTACTGCGCTTGGCTACCTTTGGACGACCTATGACGTCGAAAGCTATAAACTCACCGTACAAAGCATGTCGAAAGAAGAATGGGCTAAGATTGATTATATCCTAACCTTTAAAACACTGCACGTAGCCTTAGGCTTTGCCGCTATCATAACGGCACTTTTTGTCCTGCTCGGTATTATTGGCAAAGGCCCGTTCAAAAAACCAGATGACGGTACAATAAAGAAATCAAAAATCAGACGTCGCTAAGGGCTCTCACCTCAGCATCAATAAGCTCTAAATCCTTAGGGCGGGACAGACTATGATCTCCCCCCTCAACCAATGTAATACTGACATCACCTTCATATTGCGCTTTTATACGCTCCGCATGTTCCGGCAATACAACAATATCATCCAAACCTTGTAAAATTCGCATAGGACAGGGCGCAATACGCTTCTCATCCAATAAGTAATGCTGCTTCGATTCATCATAAAACATCATAGAATAATGATAGGGTTCATCACTATATTCATTAGGAACTTTCACAAATCCATCCCGTGCAAGAGCCTCCTTTTGTTCAGCGCTTAAACGCTGAAACATATCTTCAGTAAAGTCAGGAGCAGGGGCAATGCCAATAAAACCCTTAACCTTTTCGGGATAGCTATGCATAAGCATAAGCGCCATCCAGCCCCCCATTGATGAACCGACAAGAATAGCTCGATCCGGGTTAATATGCTCAAAAACTGCTAACATATCATCACGCCAAGAACCTATAGTTCCCTCTTCGAATTTGCCGCCGCTTTCACCATGGCCGCCATAATCAAAACGTAAATAAGCTTGACCACGTGCCTTACATTGCGCCTCGAGATATGTTGCCTTCTTACCCGCCATGTCAGAACGGTACCCACCGCAAAAAACGACAAGCGGCTCTACGCCATCACTATAAACATAAGCTATGTCTGGATGACCTTCACGCTGTATATAAGAAACACTCATTATCTTCCCTTCCAAGCTTAAGCAGTGTATATAATCACAATGGCACAGACTAACACACAACCCGTCATCATGCAGATAATTCCTGAGCTAGGCCCAGGCGGAGCAGAGCAAGGCTGCATAGATATCGCAGCAGAACTTGTAAAAAGCGGCGCACAAAGCATTGTCGTCTCTAATGGCGGCGCCCGCGTACCAGAACTTGCCCGCATTGGTGCAGTTCATATAAATCTACCAGTACATAGTAAAAATCCACTGACGATGATGCGTAACATCGGCAAGCTTCGCCGCCTAATAAAACGTTATAACGTTAACATTGTGCATACCAGAAGCCGCGCCCCAGCATGGAGCGCTTACTTCGCATGTAAAAATACGAATGCACATTTTATGACGACATGCCATGCGCCATACAATATCAACGGCGAACCAAAACGCCTTTATAACAGTGTCGTCACAAAAGGTGAGCGCGTTATTGCAATCTCACACTATGTCGCTGATTATTTGAAAAAAGAATATGAGATTGAGGAGAGTAAAATCCGCATCATACCACGCGGTATCCCCATGGAGCGTTTTCATCCAACATCTGTAACAGCACAAAGAATGGTCACACTTGCCAATGAATGGCGTATTCCTGACGGGGCAAACCTTCTCATACTTCCCGGGCGCCTCACACGTTGGAAAGGGCACCATGTTCTCATCAACGCAATGGCCCACGTTAAAAACAAAGACTTATTTTGTGTGATAATCGGATCTGACCAAGGCCGAACAGAATATAGAAAAGAGCTAGAAGACCTCATCAATTCAAAAGGTCTTAGCCAGCAAGTACGGATCGTTAATCACTGTAATGATATGCCAGCCGCTTACATGATGGCCTCTATCGTTGTCTGCCCTTCAACCGACCCAGAGGGCTTTGGTAGAGTGCCAGTAGAAGCGCAAGCCATGGGCAGACCGATCATCGCTAGCAACCATGGCGGTGCTACAGAAACCGTAATCCACGGGCAGACCGGCTGGCTTGTAAAGCCAGGAAGTAGCGAAGAATTGGCACAAGCCATCCATGAAGCGATGAGCTTAAACGCAACCCAGCGCGCTATGCTTGGAACGCGTGCAATGGCACATATTGCCGAGAATTTCACAAAAGACCAAATGGCCGATAAAACTCTCGACCTATACGCTGAAATCCTTCGTGGAGAAATATTGCCAGAGCAAAAAACACAGGCCTTTCATAGCTATGACCAAGCCTAAAGAAAAAATTCTTATTATTAAATTAGGGGCACTTGGCGATTTTATTCAAAGCCTTGGCCCTATTGCTGCTATTAAAAGACATCACCCAAATGCACACATTACCCTTCTCACAACAAAGCCGTTTGAAAAATTCGCTAAAGAATGCGGTTTACTTGATAATATTTGGCTCGATAACAAGCCGAAACTATGGGATGTCCCTGGCTGGCTGCGCCTGAGGTCAAAACTCATCGGCGCTAAATTTAGCCGGGTTTATGATCTTCAGAATAATGACCGCACCGCTTTTTACTTCAAAATCCTGCACCCAAAGCCCGAATGGGTCGGTGCAGTTAAAGGAGCATCACATAGTAACACTTCACCTGAACGCACTAAAGGCCATGCCTTTGATGGGCACGTTCAGACTCTCAAACTCGCTGGTATCAATGACATTGAAGTAGATAAACTTGAATGGATGAAAGATGATATTTCTGCATTTGATTTAAAGAATAGCTACGCCCTCTTGATACCGGGGTGCGCACCGAGCAGACCAGAAAAACGGTGGCCAGCTGATCATTACGCCGCTCTTGCCAAGTCATTACTAGAAATAGGAATCCAACCCGTTATTATTGGCACGAACGATGAAAAACAAGCCGCTGAGCTAATTATGGAGGCGGCGCCAGATACGCTTAACCTCATCAATAAAACAAATCTGAATCAGATTACAACCTTGGCGCGAAATGCAAAAATAGCAATTGGTAATGACACAGGCCCAATGCACATCATTGGTGCAACAGGATGTCCATCAGTCGTGTTATTTTCTAACGCGAGCAATCCTATCAAGCACGCACCTAAGGGTACACAAGTACACATCATGCAAAATGATGACCTTGAGTATTTATATCCTCATGAAGTTTTTAGAAAATGCCAATTAATATTATCAGAAGAAAATTAAAGCGCAGCCTGAATTCCAGAACTACTCTCTTCACAATATATATCATTTAAACAATCTAAGATCTTTACAATAGAAGGATCTTTAATCGAATAATAAATTGTCTGCGCATCGCGTCGTGTCTTTACAACACCATCACGGCGCAAACGTGCTAAATGCTGTGATAACGCAGATTGACTTAGATCGACAAAACGCTCCAAATCCCCCACACAGTATTCCTCATCACGAAGAGCCGCTAAAATCAGCAGACGCTTCTCGTTCGAAATTGCTTTCAGCAACACCGCCGCTCTATTTACATTTCCTATTGCCGTATTTATATCCATCAAATAAGCCAATCTATAAAATACGTAATATACGTATCTATTATTTTAGCATAACTTAACATATTATGCACTTTAAACGCATCGTTATATCAAAATGAGCATACTATACTACATTCTTGATAACAAGAACAATCATTGCGTGCAATCTATAAAATTCCAAAACTTTTTATATCGGGTGAAATTATATGTTTTTTTGAACTTAAAGATTGAACTGCATTTCAATGCGCTTTAACCTAAACATACTTTAATTTTAAGATCAAAAATTCAAATCAGATAAATATATGAGTATGTTAAAAAGACGCGGCCTAATGTATGTTCTCTCCTCACCATCTGGTGCCGGCAAAACAACGATCACGCGCGCCCTTCTTAAAAACAACCAAGACCTAACAGCGTCTATATCTGCAACAACGCGCCAAAGACGCGCTGGCGAAGTTCATGGTCAAGATTACTTCTTTGTCGATACGAATAAGTTCCGCGAAATGGTGGACAATCGCGAGATGCTTGAGCATGCAAAAGTATTCGATAACTATTACGGCACACCAAAAGGTCCAGTAGAAGAAGCACTCAGCAATGGAAAAGACGTAATATTCGATATTGATTGGCAAGGTACACAGCAACTCTTCGAACTTGCCGCTGAAGACCTTGTGCGTGTTTTTATCCTTCCGCCCTCACGTATGGCATTGGAAAAACGCTTACGCGACCGCTCAAAAGATACACTAGAAACTGAAGAACAAATTAGAGGCCGCATGTCAAAAGCAGCCGATGAAATGTCACACTATACTGAATATGATTACGTCATCATTAACGAAGATATAGATAAAGCCATTACACAAGCGCAGCTCATTCTTGATTCAGAACGATTAAAGAGAAGAAGACTAGCGGGTCTATCAGAATTTGTTAGAGGTTTGAAAGACGGTTTATAAAAACCTAACCCTGACCAAGTCCTGTTTTCAAAAGATTTTCACGGTAGTTATTCCAATCATCCTCACTATAAACCGCGATATGGTCATTATGCCCAACGAAAACAGCCGATCTTGAATCTTGATGAATACCGGTATGTGCACGGTAATCCTCGCTCAAAACAAAACGACCATCATTTTTCAGTGAAAGAGGCTGAATAAACGGCGCTAAACTACGCATATCTTTATCCTGAATTAAGTCGGACAGTACATCCTGATCGGCGATGATAATACGCTTTGGATCGATATCAAGCGCACAGACCTGCTCTTTATGTTGTGCATTTTCAGCAAATATACTCTTTAGCTTTGCCGGTAACGCAAGACGATTCTTAGAATCTAAACTCATGGCATGTACGCCAGTATATGCAGATTTTAAACTATCCATTTTCACACCTTCTATTTACAGGCGCGAAATTAACAACATATAAGCCAAATTGTCAAATTTCACCGCGATGCGCTAACTTTATAAAATCATTTAAACTTAGATTTTCTGCACGCAACGTCGGATCAAGACCAAGCTCCTCAAGCGGATAGTCTTTTAAAGACGTTCTAATCATCTTTCTCCTTTGCCCAAACGCAAGCGCAGTCACACGCTCCATAGCTTTAAAATCAATAGCTTCGTCACGGCGTTGTCTCGGCGTAAAATGAACAATAGAGGATTTAACCTTAGGCGGCGGTGTAAAGGCATTTGGCGGTAAATCAAAAGCTTTTTTAACATGACAAATCCACTGCGCTAAAACGGCTAAACGCCCATAAGCTTTGTCACCTGGCCGCGCTGCTATACGCTCTGCGACTTCTTTTTGAAACATCAAAGTCATTGATTGATAGGAAGACCCATCAGTATAAATTTGCTCAAGCCAACCAACCAATAGCGGGGTAGCAATATTATAAGGTAAATTCGCAGCGATCGCCCTTGGCTCTTGCGCAATGTCTTTCAAATTCAATGACAACGCATCTGCTTCAATAATTTCAAGCTGCTCACCCGCCGCTTCTTGAAGACTTTCCAGCGCCGTAACCGCGCGGGGATCAAATTCAATCGCTATAACTTTTTTAGCACCCGCCCTTAAAAGTGAACGTGTCAGACCGCCCGGTCCAGGTCCAATTTCAATAACATTAACGCCATTCAGGTCTCCCGCATGGCGCGCAATCTTATCTGTAATATTCTGATCTAATAGAAAATTCTGTCCAAACTTCTTATCCGCACGCAGCCCATGTGCATTGATAACTTCACGAAGCGGCGGTAACTGATCAACTGGATGGCTGGACAAGACGATTCTCAATATAAGCGGCTGATTTTAAATCCATCAAATGACGACGCTGCATACGCTCTAAACGCTCCATACCAATAGCTTGACGAACGCGCTCACGGTCTGGAATATTCTCGGCTTGAATTTGTCTAATCTCACGCATCAATATTATGTGATAGCCCGAAACCGTTTGTATCGGATCACTCAGCTGACCACGTCTAAGAGACGGCAGCGTCTCATCAACTTCGTCAGGCAACTGACCTTCTTGAACCCATCCCAGATCACCGCCAGTCGAAGCACCTGCTGCTTTTGAAAATTGCTGCGCAACCTTAAAAAACGGAACCTTACCAGCTCTAATATCATTCGAAAGTCTACGCGCTAACTGGCGTACCTTTGCATGATCCTTTGTATCCTCTACAGGTAAGAAAATTTCAGATAATAGATATTCTGACTTACCAATAGATGCATTCAAACGCTCCATACGGGCATCAACATCATTATCAGAAATTTGAATACGCGGGCGAAGCTTAGCCTGAACAACCTTTGTCCATGCAACCTGCGCCTTAATCTGCTCTGTTAATGTCGATATATTTACACCTGATTTACGAACAACCTGCTTAAACTGCTCCGGCTTCATATTATTTTGCTGCGCAACGGTCGCAAAGCCATTGGCGATATCTTGCTCACTGACCTTTACGCCAAGCTTTTCCGCTTCTTGCATACGAATTTCTTCATCAACAAGTGTGCGCACGATCTGCGGTAAAATTTGATTACGAGTCTGCGCATTATTAGGAAGCCCCGATGAAATCATAATCATACGCAAACGATCTTCAACATCGCTGCGCGTAATTACGCCATCATTAACAACCAGCGCAATCTTTTCAGATTTACCCGCTAAACTTGGCGCTGAAAAGCCAGCCACCAATGCTAAGCAAACAAAAGAAAAGAAGAAAAATTTACGCATATTTATACCTTTTTTATTTCACCAAAACGCCCGCCCGTGCGGTAAGTTTCTAAGTAAGTCGGCAGAATAAGAGCTAAACTCGTTGGTACGATACCCAGCTCTTGTAAACCTTGATGTTCCCCTGAGAGAACATTATCTGTTTTCAAACTCTCTACTTGATCTGGTGTAATCAGTGGCTTTGGCAAGAGTGAAAGCAAAGCTGCCTCAATTTTCATCAACCAAAATGGTAAGCTAATCATCGCACGTTTACGCCCCGTATATTTGAATATACGCTCATAAACATCCTTAAAGCTCAAAACTTCATTGCCACCAAGCTCGTATATCTGACCAGCAGCCTCATCTTTTTCCAAAGACACCATAACGGCATCTGCAACGTCACCAACAAAAACTGGCTGAAACTTTGTCTCACCACCGCCAATCAAGGGAAGTACTGGTATATAACGTGACAACTCAGCAAACTGATTAAAGAAATTATCATCTTCACCGAAAATAATGCTTGGACGCAAAATCGTTGCCTGCGGAAAATTCGCCTTCACACCGATCTCACCGGCATGCTTACTTTCAGAGTATTTTGAGCTCCCCTTATTCACGCCCAAAGCAGATATATGAACAAAACGGCTTACGCCTTCTTGCTGACAAACCGAAGCGATCACCTCTGGAAGAT
Organism: Micavibrio sp. TMED27; assembly: GCA_002167715.1. Taxonomy (GTDB): domain Bacteria; phylum Pseudomonadota; class Alphaproteobacteria; order Micavibrionales; family Micavibrionaceae; genus TMED27. Next base: position 245,862 of record NHCG01000006.1, on the reverse strand, counting down.
CACTATGAAGACGCTTAAAGCTATTCTTACCGCGCTGATATAAAACGCCGATGCAGTTCACAACAAAATCACTGCCCTTAATCGCGCTCGCAACGCTTTCTTCATCTGTATAATCACAATAAAATGGAACAACCTGACCAACATCACCGCATGGCTTAAGGAAAAAAGCCCTTTCAGGAACGCGCGTTGCGACTTTCACGCGTACACCGTGCGATGCTAGTTCTCTAACTATCTGACGGCCTACAAATCCTGTGCCGCCAAAAACTGTCGCTATTTTATTCTTCATAATCAAATCCTATACATAAAGAAAAGAGAATCATCATTCTGATATTCTAAATAATTCCACACTGCTTTAACAGTGCCCATAACATAAATCAAAGTCTCAAAGGATAAAAGCGTAATTCTTTATACTGCAATAGTAATATTCTTACGTGCAGATTTCTGATCAAAATCATAACTGCGTTCGGTGATCATGCCTTCTAAACCAAGTTTATGATGCTCTGCATAAATCGCTTCTACAACTAGCGGCGCAACACTAATGGTTTTAAACTTAAAAAGCTGGTCAAGCAGCGGCTGATCCTTTTCATTCATTGCATTTAAAATATGCATCTTCAATCGCTCACCAGCACTCGGGATTGTATCGGTAATAATTATATCATCAATATCTTCGCAGGCCCCTAGCTCTAAGATTGCATCACGCTCCTGTGTTTTAACCAAAACACCGTGCGTAACAGCAACAATCACGCGCTCCGCGCCATTATCTTTAAGCTTTTTAGCCGCCTGCTTAAGCGTCCCCCCGCTACTGATAATATCATCGGTTATAACGGCTATTTTACCGCTTAAATACTCGGGATGGTCTTCGCCATTTTGCGCTGGCTTACCGCCAACTTTAAAACCAGAAAGTACAGTTGATTTCTGTCCCATACGCGTCTTTTTGATAAAAGCCATATGCGGATCTTCAAAAGGATCAGACCCCTCATATGCCATACCAAGAATTTTATCACGCAGCGCCTTCGCACGCTCTACCCCCTGATCAAAGCCTGTAATATTACCCTCTATATCTGTATAGAACTTCTCCATACCATCAGGTGCACACACAACGACATCCTGCGAGCGCCCAGCAATTAGAGAACGAATTTCTTTAGCAAATAAAGTAGCCGGTGAAATAAACTGTGCATTTGGTTCATAGTTCCCCTCAGGCATGGCCACATTGAAATTATGCATTAAAAAATTTTGACTGCGACCATCATAAGGCCCCACAGTAGCAGGAAGAACGCCGTCATACTGACCAGTTTTACCAACGGGCATATAACCAAATCGTCCATTAAAAATATCAATACCGTCCTGCGAATGCTCGGTAAAGCTCACATAACGGCTCACACCATTAGAACGGTATTGATGCGCATTAAAATCACAGCCATCCGCATTATATTCATCAAGGCGGGCCGTAATCTCACCCTCGTCATTCACTAATGGCTTTTTAGATTTACGATCATTACGCATATAAGGGGTATAGCTATTAACCATCGTCAGCGTATCAACACCTGCCCCGCCTAAATCACGTGGCTTAGTCAAAGTAAAAGACATCATGCAATTTGACTGGTTACGCGCACTAATATTATCACCACTCGCCGATGACACATAAGTGACATGCTGCCCCTCAAGCGCATCCCATATTTGCTGCCGTCTAAGGTTCTCAGTCTCAATCTCTTCTGCGCTCATTTCACCGATGCGGTCCACCATCCTGAAAAGTGCAGAATAAGCCTCACGATCTCCAAACATAGAGTTCTGCGAAGTAAAACGCTGCTTCATCAGCTCAAGCTGATCAAGTGGCATCACATCAAAGTCACTATAAAACTCATGAGTTTGACCAAACTCATTTATCAATTCATCGCGGATTTGATCAGATACACGGCCAATAACCACATAATGTTTTTTCGCAGCCATAAAAGCGCCCCACATTTCTTATGTCTAAATATAAACGGGGCGAACTTATCGCAAGCCTTAGATTATCGCAACAAAAAACGAAAATCGGCAAAGGCCCGTTAATCGGCCTTTTCAACGAAATTATCCATCACGCGTTTTTTACCCGCCTTATCAAAGGCAATATCAAGCTTATGGCCATCAATATAGATAATCTTGCCATAGCCAAACTTATCGTGAAAGACCCGCATTCCGCGCTCAAATACTTCGCCCTCTTCATTCATAACTTTACGTTCGTGAACTTGTCGCTTTTGTACTTTCGGCGCTAAACCACTACTATCCCAGTGACTTGATCGCCCATTCCCTGCCAAGCCAAGCTCCGTTTCAATTTCAATCTGCTCTTTCGGCAGTTCCTCAACAAATCGTGACGGAATAGAATTCACCCATGAACCATACATACGCCTATTCGCCGCGAATGAAATATAAGCACGCTTACGCGCCCTAGTAATACCGACATAGGCAAGCCTGCGCTCTTCTTCTAAACCCTTCAGTCCATTTTCATCCATCGAACGCTGTGAAGGGAAAACCCCTTCTTCCCAGCCCGGTAAAAACACCTGATCAAATTCAAGCCCTTTCGCGCCGTGCAGCGTCATAATCGTTACAAAATCACCGCCGCTATTGGCCTGATTTTCAAGAACCAGCGCCACATGCTCCAAAAATTCCGGCAAGCTATCATATTCCTGCATGCCTGAAATCAACTCTTTAAGGTTTTCCAGTCTGCCCGGCGCTTCTGGTGTTTTATCCTCTTTCCACATCTGCATATAGCCAGATTCATCAAGAATTTGCGCAGCAAGCTCCGCATGATCCATGCTACCGACAAGAGAGCGCCAACGCTCAAAATCATCCATCAACTTCATTAATGTCGATTTCATCTTCGGGCGTAACTCATCCGTCTGCGTCAAATCGATGATCGCGTCATGCAAACAAATTCCGTATGTGCGCCCATAGGCATAAAGCGTTTGTACAGTGGCATTACCAATGCCGCGTTTTGGCGTATTAATAATCCGCTCCAGCGCCAAATCATCGGCCTTTTGGGCAACAACGCGCAAATAAGCCAGTGCATCCCTGATCTCTAACCGCTCATAAAATCGCGGACCACCAATAACCTTATATGGCACGCCAAGCTTGATAAAACGCTCTTCAAACTCACGGGTTTGAAAACCAGCGCGCACCAAAACTGCGATCTCGGATAACGCTTTACCTTGGCGCTGAAGCTGTTCGATCTCTTCCCCGATCCAGCGTGCTTCCGCCTCACCGTCCCAAAGCCCTTTTACAGTTAGCTTCTCACCATCNCCGGCCTCAGACCATAGCTCTTTACCNAANCGGCCTTCGTTATTGGCAATCACAGCATGGGCTGCTTTCAAGATATTATTAGTCGAGCGGTAATTTTGCTCAAGGCGAATAACCTTCGCTCCTTCAAAATCCTTTTCAAATTTAAGGATATTACCAACCTCAGCCCCNCGCCAGCCATAGATAGACTGATCATCATCACCAACGCAGCATATATTNTTTGAACCNTGCGCCAATAGCCTCAGCCANAGATATTGCGCCACGTTCGTATCNTGGTACTCATCAACCATGATATAGCGAAAACGCTGATGATATTCTTGCAAAACACTCTGATCATTNGGATCACGCAAGATCGTAATCATATGCAGCAGTAAATCTCCAAAATCACATGCATTTACNGCTCTTAAGCGCGCTTGATACGTTTCATAAAGCTTATGCAGTTTACCTTCGGCNAGCTCACCGGCNTCATCGGCACCTACNCGNTCAGGGGTGAGNGCACGGTCTTTCCAGCGATCAATAACCCCCATCATNGCTTTNGGCACCCATTTCTTNGTATCAATGCCCTCTACTTCCATGATCTGNTTCAANAGGCGAACCTGATCATCTGGATCTANAATNGTAAAATTAGAACTTAANCCCACNCGNTCTGCATGACGGCGAAGCATNCGAGCCGCCAGAGAGTGAAATGTTCCAAGCCACCANCCCTCTACNGGCATACCGCCAAGTAGGCCGCTAACACGTTCCTTCATTTCCTGNGCAGCTTTATTGGTAAAAGTCACAGCCAAGATNTGTGACGGATACGCCCGNCCAGTATTTAAAAGATGCGCCAGCCTTGTTGTTAAAACACGCGTTTTGCCCGTACCCGCGCCAGCCAAAACAAGAACAGGACCATCCAAGCTTTCTACTGCATCGCGCTGCTCATTATTCAGGCCGCTCAAATAGCCGCCCTGCTCTTCCTGATTATGCATCACACTGCCCATTTACATCCGATCCTTTATTTTCTTTTGTGAGTAGCGCAACAGCCGCCATCATATAGCCCATAAGCCCAAGCCACCAACTCTGCCAAATCCCATATGTGGTAGCGGCTAAGAACAACATAGAAAGATAAATCGCAATTGCAAAACGGCGATCTTCTATCTTCTCAAATATAGAAATTATGCGTGTAATATAAACAAGCAAAGCCGCAAGCAAAACCGCTCCAATTGCACCAAATTCAATCCAGATCTGCATTACAAAATTATGAGGATGTAAAATATGATCAGTCGGCGTATAGAGCATTTGCGTATCAAACCGTTCTATATGGCGTGTGGCTTCAATGCCAAAACCATATAACGGATTTTCAAGCGCTTTACGCGCTATATAATCCCATATCTCCATGCGGTCCGCCATATAGGCGTGCGCCATCCATGACCCTTTCATACTCACGCTCTCTGCGCAAAAAGTGAATAATGTCTGTACCANCCATGGCGCAACCATGACTAAAACAATCAAAACCCCCATAAACGCGCCCCANATTTTATCGCGCTTTACCGGAAAAGCGAACCAGCCTATAAGCGCAATAGCAAAAGCCACATGCGCTGACTGTGATTCAGTTTTATAAAAGCATAGAGCGAGTAATATGGCCAAAGCGCCATAACCTGCGCGCTTATATTTTTTATCCAGTGCACTCTTATACAGCCCATAAAAACCAAGCAAACTGCTGAGTACAAAAATATTGATACTGCGGTTAATTTTAGAAAAATTAAACCCCTCAACCTCAGCAATAGGCATATCATGCGTCAATCGGTAAATAACCGCATCACCATATAAATCGATTACGCAAATCAGACCAATAACAATACTAACCAGAGCAAGAAACACCTTAAACAGCTCAGCACATTTATATTGCAAGCTCTGCGCCCACGAAAATAAAAACGCAGCAGGAACAAGTATAAGTGAGATTTTCACCGCTCTCTTTATCGCAAAACTTGAATCTATTGCCCACAAACTACTAAGAAGCGCCAAAGCCACAACAACAACGCTAACAAACATATATCTCTTATTCAAAAGAGCAAACTGTCCGGTCTTAATTCGCATCACAGCCATACCGAGCAAGGCAACAACACCTGGCAAAACCCCCATAGAACGCGGAAAAAAGACTGCAAGTAGCGGCAAAGCGCATAGAAGAACAACAGGAAAAATATAAGAAAATTTTCTAGACGTGATATTCATGTACTTAAAAAGAATCCTGTTTAAAATAGTCTAAGAGACTATCAATTTGAGAGCGCCTTGCAAACTTAAAAAAAGCCAAAATAAAACGGCGCCTCATATAATAGACGCCGCTCTCTGGTACTTTTAAGTTGAGAACTTAAACTTTACTCTTCATTTTGATGATACAGGCCTTCCGCCTCCTCATCTTCCTCTAGCTCTTCTGCTTCTTCATGCTCTTCTTCAACCGCACTATCATGATTGCTCTCATCCTCATGATCCTGCGCTTCTTCTTCCTCACCGGCCGCAGGCATAATGCCTTGTAAAAATGCTGCTGCATCTTCATCACTCATATATTGCGCAAGCGCTTCTGGTGATGGATCTTCAAACCCCTTATGCATTTGATCAGCAAAAGGTGCACCAAAACCATCATCTGCCAACGCATAAACAGGTGAAGAGATTAAAACTAAAGCTGAAACATTCAATAATAGTCGCATTTACCTATCCTTTCTTAATGAGATATTCTTAAAATACGCATTCAAATTCATATATACCTGTAATCGGTGACTATAACTACACCCTAAAATAAATTATGTCAAACTATTCACCATAAACCATATTTAGCAAAGACTTAGCATCTGCGTATTATAAAAATTATTTTTTACGTCACTTAATATTTGAATGAAATTACGACGAAACCACGCATCATAAACCATAGCCCTGCGTGACCATGATAATTATTTCTTCCCATACTCATTTAAAGCTGATAATCCTGTAGGCCTGTTTGCCTAAACAAGACAAAATTAGGAGTAAAATTATGGCGAAAGTATTAATCAGCGACAAGCTGGACCCTCTGGCACAGGAAATTTTTGAAAAAAACGGTATTGAAGTCGATTTCAAACCTGGCCTATCACCTGAAGAACAACTCGAGATTATTGACCAATATGATGGTCTTGCGATCCGCTCTTCGACAACAGTAACACCAGAAATGATTGCAAAAGCGACAAATCTAAAAGTCGTTGGCCGCGCGGGTATCGGCGTTGATAACGTAAATATCCCAGCCGCTACAGCGAACGGCATTGTTGTTATGAACACACCTTTTGGTAACTCAATCACAACGGCTGAACACGCTATTGCGATGATGTTCGCACTTGCACGTCAAATCCCACAAGCTAATGAAAGCACACATGCTGGCAAATGGGAAAAGAAACGCTTTATGGGTGTTGAACTTTATAACAAAACACTCGGCGTTATTGGCTGTGGTAACATTGGCGGCATTGCAGCAACACGTGGCGTCGGCCTAAAAATGAACGTGATCGCATTTGACCCATTCTTAACAGAAGAGCGTGCAGCTGAACTAGGTGTAAGAAAAGTTGAACTTGATGAACTGTTCGCACAATCAGACTTCATCACAATTCATGTTCCGAAAAACGAGAAAACAACAAACCTCATCCGCAAAGAAACAATCGCGCAGATGAAAGACGGCGTACGCATCATCAACTGTGCACGTGGCGGCATCATAAACGAAGCTGACCTCAAAGAAGCACTCGATAGTGGTAAAGTCGCAGGTGCAGCCCTTGATGTATTCGAGGTAGAACCAGCAAAAGAAAATGCACTCTTTGGTCATGATAATGTTATCTGTACACCGCACCTTGGTGCTTCAACTACAGAAGCTCAGGTAAATGTGGCAATCCAAGTCGCTGAGCAAATGAGTGATTACCTTAATAACGGCGCTGTGACAAATGCTCTTAACATGCCGTCAATAAGCGCAGAAGATGCACCACGTCTAAAGCCTTACCTAAAATTGGCAGAAGACCTTGGTAAATTTGCTGGTCAAATCACAAACTCAACAATCAAAAAGATCGAGATTGAGTATGAAGGGACGATCACAGATGTGAAAACGGACCCAATTACATCAACAATCATTGCAAATCTTCTTGGCACTCAGCTCGAAAGCGTAAACATGGTGAACGCTCTTCAAATCGCTGAAAGCAAAGGCATTGAGATCAANCAAAGCTATGATAACCAGTCTAAAAACTGGCGCTCAATGATCAATGTGATTGTGACAACTGATGAACGTGTACGTAATGTCACAGGCACGCTCTTCACTGGAAAAGAACCGCGCATCGTTAATATTGAAGGCGTACCAGTAGAAGCAGCGCTTGCTAAAAACATGCTCTTCATCCGCAACAATGATAAGCCTGGCCTTATCGGCGGTGTTGGTACAATCCTTGGTAATGCAGGTCAAAACATCGCGGACTTCCGTCTAGGCCGCAAAGAAAACAGCGAAGAAGCTGTATGTCTTATCGCTTTAGACGCACCAATTAACGATGAGATCTTTGCAGAGCTAGAAGGCTTAGAACAAATTAATAATCTAAAGCGTCTATCATTCTAAGTTTAAGACCAAAATATCTATTCCAAAACGGCGCTTNTATANGCGCCGTTTTTTTATTCAAACATGACAAATCGAAAAAAACGNCCTATATTANATATATGGGCTCTAAGTTCTTACATATTTTTGTAATCACCATCTTCTTATGCANTACGCTTACGCTGTCTGCGTGGGCNAANCCTTGCGCAATGATGAATGATNNCATTCAAANAACCAGNAAAAGCGATATGCCCTGTCATAATATGGTCACAGAAAAAAGTGATACCAAAGAAAAAACGGCCTGCGATGGCATTTGNCTATGTCTTCATGCCTCTATCAATTCTACATTTAGCATGCATGACAGCAAAAGCTTCTACCCGCCAATCATAAAAAAACAAGCAATCAGCTCTAAATTCGAAGCGGTAAAATCTTTAACATCACCGCCGCCNACCAAACCTCCCCAATACATCTCCTAAATTTAAAGTNGGGCTTTTGGCCTATCCATATTCGCAAAATTAGGAGATATACAAATGCGAAAACACATACTNTANAGTCTCATGGCTATGGGACTACTCATTCACAGCGCGCAGGCGCGCCCAGTATCATATCCTGGCGGCATAACNGCCATGACTATGAATAACGGCGAAGCCAACACGTTTCACCTTCATTACTCACCAACTGCTAAAACCTCTCTGGGTTATAAATTTGAATATTGGCGTGACAAAGAACTAAAAATAAACGCTTTTCAGATGAACAACCTTCTAAAGCGATGGAATAAAAAGGATTCACAAGCCAATCTGTATCTTAAGTCTGGAATAGGGCTCGCCCATAGTGATGATGGTAAATATNATGGCGATAACAGCGCTGTCGGTTATACCGGTATCGCAGCAGACTGGGAGGATCGTCGCTATTTTGTATCCTATGAAAATCGTTATACCGAGGCTGGTAAGCTAGATGATTTTTATATGCAATCCGCGCGTGTTGGTTGGGCGCCGTACGAAGGCGATTATGGCGATCTTCACACATGGCTCATGCTCGAAGTAAGCCACTTACCCGAAAATAAAGACAATTTTGAAATCACGCCCATGGTCAGGCTTTTCAAGGACGTCCACCTCCTCGAAGCCGGTATGAACACTAAGGGCGAAATTCTCTTCAACTACGTTATTCGTTACTAATCTTAGAAAAGGAAATAATCATGAAAACGATCAAAATATTACTAACTGTACTTCTTATTACANTCACTATACCTNCTCATGCAGCTGACAAGATCAGTCCNGTCAGCGGAGACGCCCTCGTCAGTGTTAATGGACTTGTTTGTGATTTCTGTGCCCGCGCACTTGAAAAAGTCTTTGGCAAAGAAGAAGCCGTAAAAGATATTCATGTCGACCTAGACACGAAAATCCTCACTATACAATTCAATGAAAACCAGACCCTTGATGAAGATAAATTAACGCAACTTATCACCGACTCTGGCTATAACGTGGAGGAAATAAACTATGTCGAATAATGAAANNACACTAGGAAAGGGGCAATTAATNGCCCCGGCCCTTAGCCTNTTCACGAGCGTAGGAACACTTCTATGCTGTGCGCTACCTGCACTTTTTGTAACTCTTGGCATGGGCGCAGCNCTAGCAGGTTTTATCGCNCAGGTNCCATGGATCACCGCAATATCCGACTATAAAGTCTCATTATTTGCGCTTTCGGGAATNTTGATCCTATCATCCGCGCTATTACAATGGCGTGCACGCTATAGCCCCTGCCCTGCAGATCCAGCTAAAGCAAGGGCCTGTACACTCCTAAGAAAGATCAGTTGGGTCATACTCGGCTTNTCTGCAATCATATACGCNANAGGNTTTTTCTTTGCCTTTCTGGCTGCAGACTTTTTCTTCGGATCCTAAAAAGCTAGATTTTCGATTTAACCTATGTTAATACTCTAATCCTGCTTTATANAAATGAATTAAGACAAATCACTTTGCTACATCTTTTCGTACCAAAGTGATTTGAAGGATTAGAGATCATATGCTCTATACAATTAATAATCTTTGGACACCCGCAGGACCTCGCAAGACCGAGGAATCTGACACACATCATTATATTCGTCCGCATGATCAAAAACAGCAACGCCNCCAGCATNCTCGCAAAAAAAATACAAAAGATCCTATNGATGTCGGTATTACACTCTCNGTTGATGCACTCATTAAATTTCTAAATACAATTACGCAGCAACCCGAACCTGGCCTATTTTCTAAATCACCAGATGAAAATGAAGAACAGNCAGCACCGATAACNAAAGCTGANAAGCAATTAAGCGCCCTTAAAACAAAAGCNGCAAAAGCAACAGCTCAATACCAATCCATAAAATTCATTAATCAGCCAAAACAAAAAGACATTCTCTTAGAAACAACTGATTTAGACGCACCAAACGTGCCATTAGATATCAATACAGACGATTTACGTTCAATATTTGGTATTATTGAAGATTTAAAGCTATTAAAAGAGAATAATATCGAAGAAATACATCTTATGCAGGCCAATAGCTTCTTAGAAGCGATTAAAAGATCAATTGCCATGCGTAAATTCCAACTTCAAGCTAGCAATACGCCCTAAACTACCCTTTTAAACAATATCCATTATCCAGCGTTAAAATATGCTCAGGCTGCGCAGGGTCGACCTCGACTTTTCGCCTAAGCCGATATATGTGTGTTTCTACTGTATGGGTATCAACCCCTTTAGCAAACCCCCAGACTTTCTCCAATAAATCTGCTTTAGAAACAACCTCACCATTCGCTTTTCTCAGGATCATTAAAATCTCACATTCCTTAACTGTAAGATCTTGAACATCCGACTTACCAGTCCCCTTAGCGACACTAATAGTACGTGAACTAGGCATAACAACATACGGACCAAAAGAAAACGGCGCTTCAGCGCTCAATAGCGTATCTCGGCGCATAATATATTGAAGCCGGTCTTTTAAAGCTCCAAGCCGTAGCGGCATTCTCAGTAAATAAGCATGCTCATACCCATCGGGTTCATCCGCATGAATAAGAATAACCTCATCACCAGCTTCAATAGCCTGCACATAACTATCCTGCTCAAGCTTACAGACCCTATAGCTCGGCCAACTCTTATCTTCATATGCACAAAGAGACAACGCTTGTTCAACCGCTTGACGTGCGACCTCATCATTACAAAAGATTACGACACTGCAATTTTGATCACTCATAAGGCAAGAATCACCCATCAAAACATAAAAAACAAGCCTATAAGACGAATTTCAACGCAATTTACGACTAAATTTCTGGCACAAGCTTTGCAAATAGCTAAGCGAGGAGAAAATTATGCTCGATCAGATCAGCACTACAGGCCTACAGCCTATACAAGAAATAGCGGCAGTAAAGCCGCGTAAAGTGCTACATATGGTTAAAAATGAACGCATGGGCGGTTACATCCCTGAATGGCGCACTGTGACGACCTCTTCGGATAAAGTAGAACAAACACTTACACAAGCCGCTAATATTAAAGGCTCAAGCTTTGAAAGTGCCCTTGCTTATAATGCGGCAAATATTGATGAAACACCGCCACACCTTCAGGAATTTGGTTTTTCTGATTTAGCTGACATGGCCAACCCCCTCCACCATATTCCTGTCGTGGGGCATCTTTACCGTGAAATTACTGGCGATGAAATCAAACCTATCGGTAATATTATAGGCGGCGCTTTATATGGCGGGGCGGCTGGCGCAGCTGCGGGTATTACCGATGCAGTCATACGTGAAGAAACAGGCAAAAACCTCACAGAAAATACTATTGATTTTGCCCTACGTGGTAAAAAGCCAGCCTTTAAACATTTAAAAACAGACAATCCATTAACAAAACTACAGCAGGTTCAAAATAATTTAGAAACCAACGCTTACAATAACCTACCAGCCAGTTTGCTTAGTTTCACGAACACTGCACAAGCTTACCAAGCACAAGACGCATCCAGAATAACAATTGAACGCCTATCCGATACATCCGGCTCAAACGAAAAAGCGAGCGGTCTATATGCTTTAGCAAACAGCTAAGAAGTAAGATTAAGAATTAACTATAATCACGCGCACCAAATACACCCGTTCCAACACGGACATAGCTTGCGCCATGAGCAACCGCCCATTCATAATCACTGGACATACCCATCGATAGCTCCTTTAAACCCAGCTTATCAGCAAGCTTTTTTAGAAAAGCAAAATGCAGCGCCGGCGGATCATCAACAGGGGGAATGCACATCAAACCAATTATATTAAGCCCGCATTCTTGCACGCAAAATTCATAAAATTCAGACAAGGCACTAGGCAAAATCCCTGCCTTTTGCTCTTCTTCACCTGTATTAACCTGAATAAAACATGGCAGCGATCTACTCTGCTTTTCCATTTCTTTGGCAAGTGTCTTCGCAAGTTTTTCACGGTCAACTGTTTCAATCACATCAAATAAAGAAACAGCATCCTTAACCTTATTTGTTTGAAGCGGCCCAATTAAATGCAGTGTCAAATCTGGATATTGATCCCTAAAGCCGCTCTCAGACCAGCGCATTTGCGCTTCTTGAACGCGGTTTTCACCATAAAGCCTATGGCCTGCTTCTAAGGCCTCAATTATACGTTCTTCGGGCTGAACTTTACTCACCGCAACCAAGCGAACATCCTGCGGATTTCGTCCTGCTTTTTCTGCTGAGCGCGCTATGCGTCCTGTAATTTCATTAAGATTATCTCGTATAGACATAGGCAGGAGTATAACAAAAAAGGGCGCTAAAAATAGCGCCCTTTCGAAATTTTTTAATCAGTTCAGATTAGAACTTGATCATTGTACCTAGAAGTACTGATGTAGCATCTACGTCTTGGCGTGTACCAGGAAGACCTGCAACATTTTCAAACTCTGTGTAAGAAACAGAACCGCGGAATGTCATACCAGGACCATATGTGTAAACAACACCACCTGTGTAACGGTCAGCTTCAACACCGTCGTTACCTGTGTTACCTGCAACGTTTTGTACGCCGTCTACGTTCATGTAGCTAGCACCAATTTTGAATGGGCCAGTTGTGTAGTCAGCACCAACAACGAATGTTTCTTCGTCATCGCGGTTAGCAGTTGCTGTGTTCTTTGTTTCACCAAAGTCATCTTCAAGGTAAGCAACACCAATACCGAATGGACCGATATCTAGGTCAAGACCTACGTTCCATGCTGTACGGTCATCTGTAGGCTCAGCAGCTGTGAATGTGTTGTCTGTACCTTCTACATCAACATATGTGTAACCAGCACCGAACTTAACGCCAACATTGTCAAACTGACCTTCATAACGAAGAGCTGCTTCATATGCTGAACCGAAATCATTAACAACATCATCTGTGTTACCAGCTAGTTCGTTAGAAGCATCTTGTACGTCAGGAACGTATGAAAGACCAACCTGGAAACCGTTTAGGATAGGTGAAAGATATGTAATCTTGTCATCATATGCCGCTAGGTCCATATCGTAGTCTAGTGTATCTGTTGGTACGTTTGCGCCAGCTGCTGGAGCGTTGATTGGGTTAACAATCACACGGATACCATCAACATTAGCATCAGCTGAAGGAGCAGCAACCTGTAGAAGGAAACCAGCACCATCTTCAGCACCAAAGTTTACGCGTCCCCAGCCACCTGAGAAGTAAACATATGATTCTTCGATAACGCCATCAGCTGTGTTACGGTTACCATCAGCTTCCATTTCGATGTGTGCACCAACTGTAAGACCGCTGTCTAGAGTTGTTTCACCAGTGAAGTAAATTTCTGTTGTACGGATGATGTCTAGTTCACGTGCTTCGCCGTTTGCTGCGTTACCATCATCATCAATGTCTGTGTAAACACCATAACCCTGGAAGTAACCACCAAGGTCAAGCTTTACGCCATCAGCAGCAGATGCAGGAGCAGCTGCGAATACTAGACCACATGCAGCAGTCGTCATAAGTAATTTTTTCATTATCATTCCTCCAATTTCAAATAGATGATAATATTTATGAATAAATTTTAGTCACATAGAAATAACTAAAAGCCCACCTATACCCAGTGAACATCGCTAGTAAGCCGCAATTTGATTCCACCGTCAACGCGGCATTTTAGATAAATTGTAAATTAATTTTAAAGCGTGACATTTTTGCAACAGCTCAAAACGCCTTAATATCTGGGACTTATGCCGCCAACTGTGCCTATTTAGACTCACTCAAATCCTTTTACATTGAGTCTGAGCAAAGCTTTCACACTCTCTGGATAGTTTACCATAGACCTATAATAACCCCTTGTGAGCGCCCTATACTCTATGCTAATCAAAAGATTATAAGTGGATTAATAAGGAAGAACAATGACACTCAAATATAGCACTTTAAAGATTCTCTCTGTCGCCACACTTGGTATAATCACGCTTTCAGGCTGTGCAAGTGACGACAATGAAGGCTTCATCAAGAAAGAAGCAAAGTACCCAACAGGATATGACCGTGGCCTTAGCGAAGATATCTACGCCGAGCCAGAAGGTGTTTTTGGTGAAGGCGGCCTATTCTTTAATAATAGTAAGCGTGAAGAAGACAGTGCCGGTACAGGTATCGGTGTAAACAGCTATCTTTGGCGTGCGGCTCTTGATACAATCTCATTCATGCCTATCGCAAGCGCTGATCCTTTCGGCGGTACAGTCATTACGGATTGGTATGCACCAGCGCAAAACAGTAATGAGCGTTTTAAACTCAATGTCTTTATATTAGACCGCAAACTCTCTGCCAACGGTGTTCGCGTAACAGCGTTCAAACAAGTACGCCGCGGCTCTAGCTGGGTAGACATGCCCGCTGATAAAGAAATGGGCACGAAACTTGAGGACACAATCCTCACTCGCGCGCGTCAAATGCGTATCTCACAGCTAGATAAGCCATAACGAACATAGGCATATAGTCATGGTCAATATTCCGGCGATTGTCATCTCTATGAAAGGCGAAGACAAACGCCGAGATATGATGGATAACCACCTCAAAGAGCGCGGTTTTACAGCAGAATATTTTGATGCGGTTGATGGACGCCAAATGGATGTTCTGTCTCACCCTGATTATCTTAAGAGCAAAAGACGTGCAGCCCATGGCCGTGATCTAAAACCGGGGGAGCTTGGCTGTATGCTCTCTCACCGCGCGGCCTACCAATATATTCTAGATCAGGGCTATGAACATGCCCTCCTCTTAGAAGACGACGCTAGACTAGTGCCCGAAACACTCAATGTGCTTAGCGCTCTAATAGAGAAGGGGATCAGCTATGATATTATCCGCCTTCTCGGAAGCCCAAAAGTAATGCGCTCAAAACAACGTATGATCTGTCCGTTATATAAAGACTTTCACCTAACGCGCATGGCGACCACTCCTGGCGGTGCTCACGCGACTTTAATTAGTAAAGCCGGAGCAGAAAAACTCGTTAAAGAAATACGTAAATTTGCTTATCCTATTGATACGGTTCTTGGCCGCTGCTGGGAAACGGGTATCAACGCTTATTCAATCAAGCCCGCAATCTCTGTTCCCGACGAGGAAAATTTCACCTCCACCATTGGCGATGCTCGTCATGACAAAACAATTAAACTCAAAGGCCTAGAAAAGATTAAATTTAAGATAGGCCGTCCACTCTTTAAAATCGGAGAGGCGCTAGGTAAACGCAAACAATTTAATGCAACTGAAAAATCGGATTTAGAATTACAAAACACCTATAAACGGTAATTCTTCTTCAAAAGCTCAAAAAGCCACTCTTTTTCAACTTCCCTCGCCATCTCGGCTATATCAAATCTTTCCGCACCTTTATCAAGCGTTAAACGATTGCCCCCATTTGTTTCCCTTAGTTTCAAAGACTCGATTTCTCGCCCATCAAACTCTATTTTTTTACGTTTTGTGAAAATATTCTGCTTAAATTTACGCGTATTTTGATCGTTTTTCGACAAATCCATTGGAGGAATGCCTGTATCAAACGTTAAATACGGCCTATTAAACAGCAAAATTTGTGGCTTCGCCTTCCTCAACAACCGATAAACTGTAAAACAGGCAAAAAGCCCGCCAACACTCCATCCGCATAACCAAAAAATTAGAAAAAGCCCGCCTTCACCGCTTGAGATCTCCTCAATTGCATGCGTAAAACCTATAAACCAGCCACAAAGCCAAAACCCTAAAAAGGCAACTGTATAATATTTAGAATAACCCAGCGCTTTGTATGGAATAATAACGCATTGATATCCATCAACCATGTTAACGACAATATCGCTTCCTTCTGGCGGAGTATTACCCATACAAAATCCTTATATTATCATCATCAATACTTTGAAAAGCTTAACACAAACAAAAACATATACTATTCAAAAAAAATCGTGACCTGCGCGCTGAGTATAGCTATAAACACTTCATGAGCGAAAAATATAATATCAGAGAATCCGAAGCAAAGTGGCGCAAAATCTGGGACGAAAGCAATGCATTTCGAACAGACACAGAAGATAATAATAAAGAAAAATACTATGTGCTTGAGATGTTTCCATACCCTAGCGGACGCATTCATGTCGGCCATGTTCGTAACTACACACTCGGTGATGTCGTAGCGCGCTATAAAAAAGCGTGCGGTTATAATGTTCTCCACCCTATGGGCTGGGACGCTTTTGGACTACCCGCAGAAAACGCAGCGATTGAACGCGGCGCACATCCGGGCGAATGGACATACGAAAATATCGAAGCCATGCGTGTACAGCTAAAAGCTATGGGGCTTTCGATAGACTGGGAACGTGAGTTTGCAACATGCGATCCATCATATTACCGCCATGAGCAAGCGATGTTCCTAAAATTCCTTGAAAAAGACATCGCATACCGAAAGGAATCTATGGTCAACTGGGATCCGGTTGATAATACCGTTCTCGCAAATGAACAAGTCATTGACGGCTGCGGCTGGCGTACAGGTGCACCCGTTGAGCGCCGCAAACTTAATCAGTGGTTCTTAAAAATCACTGACTACGCAGATGATCTGATTGATGGTCTTCAAACACTAGATCGCTGGCCTGAAAAAGTGCGCATCATGCAAGAAAATTGGATCGGAAAATCCGTTGGTTTGCAGTTTAAATGGTCAATTAACGGCCTTGATGAACAAATAGAAGTCTTTACAACCCGTCCAGATACTCTTTTCGGTGCAAGTTTCATCGGTTTAGCGCCTGATCATCCACTTTCTAAGGAATTAGCAGGTGATAAAGAAGGATTTGATGACTTTATCAAAGAATGTCAGGCTGTTGGTACATCCGAAGCCGCCATTGAAAAAGCAGATAAGCTTGGCTTTGATACAGGCTTAACGGCCACGCACCCACTTCTAGGGCGTGAAGTGCCAATCTATATCGCAAACTTCATCCTTATGGATTACGGAACAGGCGCAATCTTTGGCGTGCCCGCCCATGACCAACGTGACTATGATTTCGCTAAGAAATATAACCTGCCATTCACACAAGTCATCTCAAGCGAGGATCACGATATAGAAAAAGAAGCCTATACAGGCCCAGGCAAAGTTATAAACTCTGCTGAATGGTTAAACGGCAAAACGATCGAAGAGGCAAAAGCCACTGTCATTGCAAAATGTGAAGAAGACAGCTCAGGATACGGCACAACAAATTACCGCCTTCGCGATTGGGGGATTAGCCGCCAGCGCTATTGGGGCTGTCCAATTCCTGTTGTTTATCGTAACTCTGACGGCGCATGCATACCTGTACCTGAGGATCAGCTCCCTGTTGAATTGCCGAAAGATGTCGATTTCTCTAAGCCAGGAAACCCGCTTGATAATCACCCAACTTGGAAGCACACAACTTGCCCAGAAACGGGTGAGCCAGCAACACGCGAAACCGATACATTTGATACATTCTTTGAAAGTTCATGGTATCAATTCCGCTATTGTGATCCTAAAAATGAAACCGCACCGACTGATAAGTCTAAAGCCGATTATTGGCTTCCACAAGGACGCGGCGTTGATCAATATATCGGCGGCGTTGAGCACGCTGTGCTTCACCTGCTTTATGCGCGTTTCTTTACGCGTGCTATGCAAACATGCGGCTATGTCAGCGCAGACGAACCTTTCCACGGCCTATTCACTCAAGGTATGGTTACCCATGAAACCTACAAGGATGAAAACGGTAAATGGATGTTCCCTGCCGATTATGACGCCCTTGAAGATAAATCCAAAGCAACTGTTGGCCCTTCAATCAAAATGTCAAAATCCAAAAAGAACGTTGTTGATCCGGCCGATATCATGGATACATATGGCGCGGATGCGGCGCGTCTCTTTATCTTATCCGATAGCCCGCCTGAACGTGACCTAGAATGGACAGAAAGCGGAATCGAAGGCGCATGGAAATTTGTCAATAAAGCCCATGCTACTCTGCAAAAATTCGACTTTGCAGCTTTTAATCTAGACAATATCGATAAAAACAACCTCGATCTAAGTGATAAAGGCGCCGATTTACGTCATTTAACCCATAAAACAATCAAAGGGGTAAGCGAAGCAATCGAAGCCTTTGCCATGAACAAGGCGGTTGCGCTTCTGCGTGAGTTTTTCAACGCGCTTTCAAACTTCAAAGTGCAAAAACCACATGATGAATGGGCTTTGGATGAAGCAGCAAAAAGCTTCATTATCATGATCAACCCTGTTATGCCGCACCTCGCTGAAGAGCTCTGGCTTCATATCCATAGCGGCGAAGCAAAAAGCCTCACAGAAATAGACTGGCCAGTATGCGATGAATCGCTTCTTGTACAAAAAACAATCACAATCGGTGTGCAAGTGAACGGCAAAGTCCGCGCACAAATCACACTAAGCCCAGATGCCAATGAAGATGAAGCAAAAGAAGCCGCCCTGTCGCAGGACAATGTCCAGAAATTTATGGAAGGAAAAACAGTCCGTAAATTCATCTATGTACCAGGTAAAATTGTAAATGTCGTTGCTGGTTAATCAGCGTAAAAGAATAGGGATAAAAAACATCATGAAGAAAAATAAACGCCTCTGTCTTTTGGTTATGCCGTTTCTTCTCTTCATGACGGCCTGCGGCTTTCATCCTATTTATGGTGTCAATAAATACACACCTGTTGGCGCAGAAACTAAATTTGAAAATATATATATCGCGAGCATAGATGACCGTGAAGGGCAGTTTCTTAGAAACGAGCTTATTGACCGCTTCTACCGTTCTGGACGCCCAACAGACCCTCAATACACCCTTAGCTTTTCAGAGCTAAGTGAGAGTATCAAAGAGTTAGGCATCACAGTCGACGCGGATGCAACAAGAGGCCAGCTAAAGATTTCCACGCACTTTACCCTAACAGACAACCAGACCGGTGAGATTCTTCTTGAGCGTAGCCTTAGATCAATTGCGACCTATAACATTCTCGCCAGTGAATTCACAAACCGCGTTTCTGAAGAATCTGCGCGTGAAAATGTCCTCAGAGATCTCGGCCGTCAAACAGAGCAACAACTCGCACTATATTTCAAAAGACATTAATTATAGCATATAATACATAATATAATTATTGACAATATTTTGAACTATCGATAAATTACCCTTCATTCATAAGGAAAGCCTTTTATAAGGCCAAACTTAAGAGACGTGGCATTTGATGGACTCAGCTTGCACCACGGTAAAAAAGCTAAAGCGCCACGGTTCGAGCAGCCAGCCCTGAAAAAGCTATAGCTCCCGCCCGTGGTTCTCCATATTTGGAAAGCCTGGCGGGATGAAAGCAAACAAAAATTCCCGGCAGAATTATTAAATAACTAGACATCCCTCTCATCAAAACAATGAGACGGAATGCTTGTGTTGATTAAAGGGCAATACTAATGACAACATATGTACCTAATGATCTTGATTGGTTTATCGAAGGATCACTTAAACGCGGCTTTACGGACGTTCTACCTATTAAAGAGTATGAATCACAATTCATTAAAAAAACGGATATTCGCGTCATGATCTATAACGTCAGCGGCGCTGGCGCAGTATCTTTTACAAATATCAATCTCGCAAATGCCTTTGGCAAATCATCTGGCATAAATGTTCACCCAACCTTTGCTACAGATGAAAAGCTAGAAAGCTTAGGTCACACAGCCAGCCTTGATGGCTATATCACAACAGACGCGGCCTTCGAACAAGGCGCTGAAATATGCATACTAACGGGTTTCCTCAGGAATAAGGACGTACATATTACCCAAGATGCAGCCTATCAAACCGTAGCTAATGTCTTTAATAAAGCAAAAGAGCACTGCCCAATAGTCCTTGCGATGTGTGGCTCTGCCGAAGTTGCGGCCTATGAAAATCACGGTATGGAATCAACGATCTATGACCAAAAAAATCTAGGCGTATTCCCATTTGCAAAAGCAGACGCAGAAATAAGAGACCCGAGTAGAAAAGACTATATATCTTCGGCGCTGAACACCCTCACACACATGCCAATGTCCAGATCCAGAAACCTCTCTGATGCGATGCTCATGAGTAACGATATTATCGTTCAGCTCTATAACCACGAAGCCGGCGTTGGTATAGCCCGTGAACGCAATAACCAAACACATTACGTACTTGGTCACCCTGAGAATGAAGATATTTCACTCCCTCTAGAACAAATAAGGGATTGGAAGAATTTTGCGGAAGGCAAAATCGACAAAGCGCCAAACGATGCTAAAAACATTCTCAATAACATTCACTTAGAGAATAAATTCTTTGCCTTTAAACATGAATGCATGAAAACAAGAGAGCATAATAATAATAACCCAAATGATAAAAAAGCGGCCCCAGAGTTTGATATAAATACAATCAGGCCTTTTCTTGAAAATAACTGGCGTGAAGGCTTTGCGGCCTATTCAAACGGTATTATTTCACAGCTATTTAAAATGCTCCAAGACGGAAGTGCTTATGATATTGCACCAAAATATAAACCAGCAGAAGGCAGCGGTATATTAGTGCCAGATCACGTACAGCAGAAATGGAAGCAAAACCAACCACAGGCTTTAGAACAAGCATAAAAAATATTTGCTTAATATTTGCTTTTTACCTGTAATATCCCATATTCTTTGAATGATTTTCTAAGAAAGGGTGAGTAAATGTCTGATGTAAATGCGGGTGATCTAAGGATCATTGAACATGCCGACGACGTCATAGAGACATATGAAGGTGTAGCGAATAACGCTAAAACAGGCATAGAAGTTGAGCTAGCATTCATTAACCCTGAAAGTGAAGATCTCACTCCTATGAGTATCTCACAGAATAANGCTCTTAAAAACGCAACAAACAGCGCTTGCGGCGGTGATTTCGCTCGTAATGAACCCACTTCAGAAATGTTAGAGATCGGCTCGATAGCTGGTGATGAAAATCAGCTAAGAGCCATCATGCAAAATGCACAAAACAACATTAATTGCCTCTCTGATAAGGCTGTAGATCTGGGTCTTAAGCGATCATATTTCCAACATCTTCCCGATAAAACCGCTGCGCAACTCTTAGAAAATGTAATGGATGTAGCGCGCTATCAGGCCTTTTTTGCCCCTCCTCGTGATGATATGAAAGCGGTAGCCGCCTATTTCTCGGTTTGNAAATCAAATCAAGTTTCAATCAGCTATAAAAACCATGATCANNTGTTAAAAAATATTAGGCGCCTATACACACTNTCNCCATTTCTATTTCAANTCACAGATAATGCCGCACCATTTAACGAAGGCANAAGCTTCAGCGGTCATGCAGGCATGTACCANAGAGCNGCACTAACTGGNCGCGGCGGTGTCCCAAAATATCTTTACAGCGCACAATCTGGCGAAGAATATATTGAAGACCACATCAATCATGTCATGAATAATCCGCTTTTTGTTTATTATAACACCAACGGTGAACTTATCCGCTTNCCTAGTGGTCAATGGGAGAGCTTNAATACATTAAGGGATAAGGGCTTAAACACAGCAACAAACTACTATTTCTCTGAAAGTATCCTATGGCCGGATGTAAAAATCGCGGCATTAAAAAATGATGACGTCGTCATAGGCCATAGATATGAAGCGCGGATGTTTGGCGTTGGCCTGCATCAACATCAAAGCGCCCTACTAATAACAGCAGCCCTTGCATTTGATGAAGCATTTGCACAGAGCGTTGACGAACTCCTCAAAGAACAAGGCTTTGATCTTTCCACCCCATCATCACTTAAAGACCCATTAAGTAAAGCGTATGAGGCGGCCCAAAACCACCGCTTACAATTCCTCAATATCGCCTATGGAAACGCATCAATGCGTGAATTTGCACGTAAATTCGCTTTATTATTAGAAAATTCAGCGTTAATGAGCGAATATAGCGAAGAATTAGAGCCTATTTTAATGATCTGCCGTACAGGACTAACAGATTCTAAAATAAACCACCTGCTTTTCCCTTCTTTAGAAGGCGCAAANAAATTNCAACGTAGCTACGACAGTACTATTTTCAAAAATCCAAATCAAAATGCNGCTCAACTCTTTCAAAATGAGTTGAAACATCACGAAAGCGCCTTGGCATCTTACGCAAATGCTGTTTAAACTAAGCGCATGAAGCTCTCTTTTCGTGACATTGAACCTTTTGTAAAAGCNCCGAACCCTGCTGCGCGTGTTATACTTGTATACGGCCCTGATAACGGNCTTGTNAAAGAACGCGCNGCAACAATGGGTAAAACNGTNATAGANGACCTAAACGATCCATTTAACGCTGTAACAATTAACGCAAGTCAGCTTANCGAAGATCCNGCNCGNCTTCATGATGAAGCAGGCGCAATGTCCATGATGGGCGGTGGACGATTAATACGCGTAGAAGACGCAGCCGATAAGCTNACAACACTNTTAAANAGCTATCTCGAAAACCCATCGACTGANAACCTNATTATAGTTGAAGCAGGAGATCTTGGACCGAGAAGCTCTCTGCGCAAACTTTGTGAAACAGCAAAGAACGCGGCAGCNGTNCCATGCTATGTGGANGATCAACAAGGATTAACACGCACNATTCGTCAAATCTTAAACGAAGAACAGCTNAGTATTGAACCTGATGCCCTAGGCTGGCTAACTATAAATATTTCAGGCGATCGNGCAAAAGTNAGATCAGAGTTAGAAAAATTAGCAATCTATAAGGGCACTGATAAATCNCCNATAACAACAGATGATGCCCGCGCTGCATGCGGTGAGGCAGGGGCNCTTGCNCTTGATGATCTCGTCAATAGCGCCGCAGGCCATAATGCCGAAAATGCNCTTAAAACATATAACAAACTCATAGAAGAGGGCGTNAATTTCATNGTTATTCTGCGTTCGTTACAAAATCATTTCACACGCCTTCATATAACAAAAGCACGTATGGAGCAGGGCGAAAACATAGATCAAATCATGAAAACACTCAGCCCGCCCATCTTTTTTAAGCAGCAACCAGCCTTTAAAATACAAGCAAATCGTTGGAGTCTCACCGGTATCTCGAAGGTGCTTGAAAAATTATGCCAGGTAGAAGCACAGTGTAAACAAACAGGCTCACCTGCGGAAACTCTTTGCGCTCAGACAGTCCTCGGCATTAGTAAAAGCCGAGGCTAAATCCTTTTTAAATCAAGCTTAGTCCTGTAAACGACGTTCGCGTACTTTTTCAACTGGAGACGGTGTCGTTGATAAACGCCAAATCAAATCATCAAGCTGATCAAGTGAACCAAAACTTACACTGACTGTGCCTGTACGGCCATCCTTGCTATCAATCGAAACACGCATGCCAATACGGCTTTGAATTTCTTCCTCAAGAGCAAGAACATCTGGCCCTTTTTCTGCTTTGGGCACTGTAGGCGTTGATGGCGTTGAACCAGCCTTTTCAATAGCCTGTCCAAGAGCCTCACTCGCACCTTCAATCCCTGTTTCACTACTATTTGAATCATCCTTGTCGCCACCAGCCATGAGTTTTTCAGTTTCACGCACATTAAGGCCACGTTCAATCACCTCTTTCGCAATCTCCTCTGCGTTTTCAGCTGTAATCAATGCACGCGCATGCCCAATAGAGAGATCACCATCACGCACATATTGCTGCACAGATTCAGGTAAAGCCAAAAGACGTGTAATATTCGCTATGTATGAACGGCTTTTACCAAGAGCCTGCGCAAGTTTCTCCTGCGTATAATCATGCTCTTTCATTAAACGTTCAAAACCGAGAGCTTCATCAATAGGATCTAAATCTTCACGCTGCAGATTTTCAATCAAAGCAATTTCAAAAGCTTCTGCATCACTAATCTCAAGGATAATAACAGGCACTTCATGAAGCTGCGCCTTTTGTGCCGCACGCCAACGGCGCTCACCCGCGATAATCTCATAAAGATCAGCACTATCATCTTCTTCACGCCTAACAAGAAGCGGCTGTAAGATACCATGCTGGCGAATTGAATCCGAAAGTTCATTCAACGCATCTTCATCAAAGACGCGGCGTGGCTGTCCCTTACCCGGAACAAGCTGATCAACACCCAGTGTTGATTTAGCCTGCTGAACAACCTCATCAGTCATATTGGTAACCGCAGAAACCACATCATCTTCTTCATCATCAAAGAGAGCATTAAGCCCGCGCCCTAAACCACGATTCTTTGGATTTGGTGTCTGTTCATCCATTTTTTNTAGCCTTCTTTTTTAATAAACCGAGTTATCCACGCAAAATGTTTCACGTGAAACAAATCACGTCTACATATACTAAATACATAAATTTAAATCTACGCTGCGCTAAGTTCTTGCTTCTTAATCGCACGCTCACGCTTAATCACTTCACTCGCAAGATGAATATAAGCTCTCGCACCGGCGCATTTCATATCATAAACAATCGCTGGCAATCCATAAGACGGTGCTTCCGACAAACGCACATTACGAGGAATAACTGTCTTATAAACTTTATCACCAAAATAACCACGAACATCATTTTCAACCATAGACGTAAGATTATTACGCTGATCATACATAGTTAAAACAACGCCCTGAATATCCAAACGGGGGTTAAATGTCTTGCGCACACGCTCAACTGTCTTAGTAAGATGTGAAAGACCTTCAAGGGCATAAAACTCACACTGTAACGGCACGATCACAGAATGAACGGCTACAAGTGCATTTAATGTCAAAAGATTAAGACTAGGAGGGCAATCCAAAATCACATAATCATATGTCATAGGACGACGAAGTGCATCACGAAGCCTATATTCACGGNTCGATGCTGTCACAAGCTCAATTTCTGCACCAGAAAGGTGAATAGAAGACGGTACAACATCAAGGCGGGGCACTTTTGTTTTCACAGCCGCTTCTTCAACCGTTGCGTCACCAAACAAAACATCATAAGCAGAATTACGAATTAGCGATCGTTTAACGCCTAAACCTGTCGAAGCATTGCCCTGAGGATCCAAATCAATCAGAAGAACCGATTTACCAACCGCTGAAAGTGCAGTAGCAAGATTAATGGCAGTTGTCGTCTTGCCAACACCGCCTTTCTGATTAGCAACAGCAAGTAGGCGCGGCATTGCACGACTCTGAAGTGGCTTACGCTCTCCTGTCGGCAATTTAGGCGTATAATCATTGTCTGCAGATGACATGCAAAACCCCCAAAGTTCAGTTAAAATTCATTCGTTATGAGATACATTATAAATGCACAGATTCGCACTTCTCATCAACGCNAATGCAAGGAAAACTGACTCTTATGCACGTTTTTTTATATTACTTTTTTTGAAGATTTTTAATATGTAGAATCCGCCCAGCCGGGTCCGTTACACTCTTATGAATATCAATATCAAATTGATACGTTTTCTGTGCTTGNTCGATCTCTTCCTGATACCTCGCACCCTTCATAAACAGGCATTCTAATTCAGGATTCTGTTCTGCCCACTTAATGACAAAGCCAAATAACGTCTCCAGATCCGCTAGAGCACGAGCAGACACCAAATCCGGCACAAAACCATAAATGGGCTGCTCTATACGCTGCACATGCGCCGTAATAGGCACTTTTGTTTCACGTGAAACATTTTTGATAAATTGAACCTTACGTTCATCAGACTCTATAAAATGCACATCTAAATCGGGCTTAAGAATAGCAAGGACCATTCCAGGAAAACCGCCTCCACTACCAAGATCTNCTACGATCATTGATTCACGTGAAACATATTTTGCCACCTGNGCAGAGTCNGCAAAATGACGTACCCAAGCCTCATCCAATGTNTTTGGCGAGACAATATTAATAGCGCGCTGCCATTTCAAAAGCATCGCATGATAAACTTTAAGCTTATCCATTGATTCACGTGAAACACTCAAACCCAAATTTGCTGGCCACATATTAAGATGCCTTCCGTCTTTTCACGTGGCGAAGTAAAGCCACTAGCGCAGCAGGGGTCACCCCCGGAATACGCGCTGCCGCACCCAATGTTTCTGGGCGTGCCAACTCAAGCTTTGAACGCACTTCATTCGAAAGACTACCAACATCTGCATAATCCAGAGTAGGGGGCAAAACAAGCGCCTCATCTTTTCTAAACGCTGCAATATCTGCTTCTTGGCGCTCCATATAGCCTGCGTAAAGCGCATCATATTCAATCTGCTCACGCACTTCGTCNCTAATTTCAGCAAGCTCAGGCCACACAGGNACNAGCTGCTCCCAATCCACATCAGGATAAGCAAGCAGATCAGAAACACTGCGGCGAAGNCCGTCTTTATTAACGCGCAGGCCAAAGTTAATCAGCTCNTTTGGCGTCGCATTTAAGTNTTTCGCAAGCGTGCGCCCTTCATCCAAAGCAGCCTTCTTNNCTTCCCAAAAAANACGGCGCTCATCACCAACACAGCCTATTTCAAGNCCCTTATCACTTAAACGCTGATCCGCATTATCAGCGCGCAGNCTTAAACGATATTCGGCGCGGCTNGTAAACATGCGGTACGGCTCTGGCGCACCGCGCGTAATGAGNTCATCAATCATCACACCTATATAAGCNTCCGCCCGNTCCANAACGAATGTTTCAGCTGATTCACGTGAAACATACCCACCAGACTCANNAAATTTTGATTGTAGNGCAGCATTAATACCAGCCATAAGCCCTTGCGCCGCCGCTTCTTCATATCCNGTGGTTCCATTGATCTGACCAGCAAGAAACAAACCAGCCAGTCTCTTTGATTCTAGTGTGTTTTTAAGGTCCCTTGGGTCACAATAATCATATTCAATCGCATAACCCCACTCGAGAATTTTCACATTCTCCAAGCCCTTAATACTGCGGATATAGGCTTCTTGAACTTCCGCAGGGAGTGAAGTTGATATACCATTTGGATAAACCGTATGATCATCTAACCCTTCTGGCTCTAAAAATACTTGATGGCGGTCTTTATCTGCAAAACGGCTGATTTTATCTTCAATAGATGGACAATAACGTGGGCCAACACCTTTAATGTTACCAGAATACATAGCGCTGCGTTCTAAATTCGCAGCGATAATCTCATGCGTTTTTGGATTTGTATAAGTGATGTGACACGGTATTTGCGGCACATCAATCTTTTTATTCATATAAGAAAACGGGACAGGTTGTTCATCACCTGGCTGCTCCTCACAGACAGTCCAGTCAATTGTGCGTCCATCCAGACGTGCCGGCGTGCCTGTTTTCAAACGCCCCAATGGGAATTCCAAACGCGCAAGCGTCTCAGCCAAGCCAATACTTGGCGCCTCTTCTTGCCCGTCCTCACCAATCCGACCCGCAGGACTCTGCTCTTCACCGCGGTGAATAACGCCGTGCAAAAATGTACCCGTTGTAATCACACAAGCACGGCAAGAAAACTCGCGCCCGTCTAAAGTTTTGACAGCCTCAATTGAGCCATCTTTACCAATAACAATATCATCCGCCGCGCCTTCGATTAATGTAAGGTTTTTATAATCTTTTAGTTCGCGCTGCATCGCTTCACGGTAGAGTTTACGATCGGCCTGCGCGCGCGGCCCTCTAACAGCTGGCCCCTTAGAGGCATTGAGCATTCTAAACTGAATACCTGCCTGATCAATAACCTTCGCCATCACACCATCAAGCGCATCAATTTCACGTACTAAATGACCTTTACCAAGCCCGCCAATCGCAGGGTTACAGGACATAACGCCCAGTGTTGAAAGTTTATGTGATAAAAGCGCAGTGCGCCCCCCAGTGCGTGCTGCTGCCGCTGCGGCCTCACAGCCAGCATGGCCACCGCCAACAACTATCACATCAAAATGATTTTCACTTTTTGTCATTTTTTACTCTTAAACTATCCGCTTGGGCATATCTCATACATTATTATGGTGTCATTTGTACAGTTTTTCATGTGAAACATCTCCCTCAGATGCCCCAAAAACCGCTCTAAGTACATAATTTAGAGCAATTTATGCAAGAAATATTTTACGAAAAAAAATCAATTGACGTAGATCATAAATATTATATACCTCATCACTTATAAACTTCTTGTTATAATCTTAGAGAATATCAGAGAATGAATATTTCTGTTTTATATAAGCCATACGTGCTCGCTGGAAACTTTTGGGATAATGTGCTGGGCATTAATAACATCCCACAAGTGCAAGAATACTATTTCAGTAATGAAACAGAAATCGGCCGCCATAATAATGAACTAATTGACCGTTTAAGAAAAACCTACGGTCAAGACTACACGGACAAGCAACTTGCAGAAATGGCCATAGACAAAAAACTTAATGGTGGTGTTTCTGGTAAAGAAAAGAAAGAAGGAGCTTACCCTGGTCTGCTCTACTGTATCCCAGCGATGATGTATCTCGCAGAGCGCGTTTTTAACGAAGATAATAAGACCAATAGCTACATCGATTTTCTAACCTCGATCAAAGCTTACGCCATAGCCCACAATATGGATACCGAAGAGTATGGACTACCTCCACAAGAACAAATGGAAGAGCTTGCGCAGAAATATATCAAGCGTTTCAGAGAAAAAGCACGCCGCATGAATACTGCATTTACAGCCGCAAATGAGAACAAAACTGTAAAAGGTAAAACTCTTGAAGGCCACTCAGTTTCAATGAGTATTAAACCAGCAGAGAATTAAAGTAACTAGAAAGCCGATAGTACACGCTGATTATCAGTGTTTTGAGGCTTCGGAGCAACTGTTTCAATGCGCTGCTGCTCTGGCTTTGCTACTTGATCAAATTCTGCTGCATCACTTTCCGAGCACTTAGAAAGTAAAAATATTGCAGCTAAAGAAACGCCAGCATATTTTGCAAAGCCCGTCGCTAATTTGACTCTATGATCAATTTTAGATTGTTTTAAGACATCAATTTTCTTCTCAGGATTCGTTGGCAAACCTCTATTAAAACCACCAGAGTAAATCAACCCGTAACTGTAATCATATAATTTACCTTGGCCCTGAAATTCATTACGAACAAAATCACCTTCATACAAAAGTTTTCCATGATTTTCATATCTTGCAAAACCATGAACTTGATTGTCTGCAAAATTACCCTCAATGTTATCTGTATAACCTTGATAACTGCCTGCACCATGAGCCCATCCTCTTTTCCAGTCACCCTTATAAATAAATGCTTTGCCGGAATCTCCTAGGTCATTAAGTTGACCACCGCCATCTAATAAACCGTTTTTACAAAAACCAATATAAGCTGTTTTATAAGGATCATCGGCACTTTGAGCGATCTTGAACTCTACATGTCCATGAGGAAGCCCATTCTTCCAATCCCCTTCTATAATGGTGAAGTGATCACGAGAATCGCCTGCGGCTTTAAACCTACCTTGTCCATGCGGGCGTCCATTTTCAAGTTCACCTTCATAAGTACCATCTTTATCAAGAACTGGAAAAGAAATCGAAACTATTGGGCATTCAGCACACCTAGTCGATCCATTCGGTAACAAATGATCCGGAAGTGTAGGAATAGGGTTATAATCATTTGGCAAACTATAATTAATCAACGGCATATCTTCTCACTCTGATTGAGGTATCAATTCTGTAGAGCAGATTTATTGCATTGTCATAAGAAAAGCAAGAAAAAACAACCTATGGTATTTATTTACCAATACAGAAATCATTGAAGATCACATCAAGAAGATCCTCAACATCAACGCGGCCTGTAATTTTACCGATATGACGAATGGCGAGCCGCACATCCTCTGCCATCAACTCAGGCAACGGCGCATTCAAGCTGCGTTCTAAAGCTTCGAGAGCTGCTTCGACATTCTGACGATGACGCGCGCGCGTAAGAGAAGGAGCTTCACGTGAAATCATAAGCGCCTTGATTTTATCAAGTAAAGCAGACAGCAGCGTATCAAAACCCAGAGATTGCTTTACAGAAATACTCAAAGCGCCATCCATTGGCGCGTCCGCGCCCGCTTCATCCATCTTGTTAAAGACAAGCAATGCACGCTCATCAATAAGGTTTAAACTATGCGGATCTATATCTTGCGCACTACCATCAAAAAGTAAAAGCACAATATCCGCTTCACGCGCACGGGTAAGAGCGCGTTTAATACCTTCACTCTCGAGTGCGTCATGACCACTTTCACCAAGCTGCTCAGGGCGAAGCCCCGCTGTATCTGATAAAATCACAGGATAACCGCCTATATCGAGATGCACTTCAATGATATCGCGTGTCGTGCCCGCCATATCGGAGACAATGGCAACATCACGTTGAGACAGTGCATTCACCAATGAAGACTTACCCGCATTTGGCGCACCAACAATGGCAACCTGCACGCCATCTCTGAGGCGTTCACCCTTACGGTTATCATTTAAATGCTCATGAATTTCATTAATGAGTGTTTTCAGGCCCGACACAACAGCGGGCGAAATTTCATCTGGCAAATCTTCATCTGGAAACTCAATATCCGCTTCCATATGGGCAAGTGTATTTTTTAATGTCTCGCTCCAGCCTTCATAAAGTTTAGATAATGCGCCGCCCATCTGTGAAAGAGCTTGAATTTTTTGCGCCTGTGTTTCCGCATCAATCAGATCTGCAACCCCTTCCGCAGCGGTTAAATCCATCTTCCCATTTTCAAAAGCGCGCCGTGTAAATTCGCCTGGCTCTGCCATCCGGTGCCTCGCCTGCGAGGCTAAAAAACTAAGCATAGATTCAATGACAGCACGCCCACCATGAAGATGATATTCAACCGTATCCTCGCCCGTATAACTATGTGGCGCCTTAAAAGGAAGCACGAGAGCCTCATCTAATGTTTCACGTGAATCAGGGTCAATCAGTCGTCGTAAAGACGCTAAGCGGGGCTTATATTGGCCTTCAGCAAGGGTTTTCAAGCTATTCCAGCTTTTGGGGCCAGACACACGAATAACAGCGACGCCCGCGCGGCCATGCGCACTTGCCAAAGCAAAGATCGTAGGGCTGTAATCGTGATCGCTCATAATACTCTATTTTTTAGAAGACTTTGAAGATCCATCATCAGGGAATTGAATACCCAGTTGGGACCAGAACATTTTCTGCATTTCTCCCATGCTTTGAATAGAAGCGGGAAACCAAGTCTTCATAATTGTCTCAGGATCCATAGAGCGCATATTATCGATCATCTGCTTTTGCATTTCATTGATCACAGCTTCCTGCATAGGCGCTACATCTGGTAAACCAAGAAAACGACGCGCTTCTTCTGGAGTGCACTCAATATCAAATGTAACTTTCACGGCTCAATTCCTTTTTCTATGGGCTTGCTTATTTTTTCAGCAATTCTGACAACAATAGCGTTAAATGTGTTATTTTGAAAGCAAGAAACACTATCCTTTCAAGGTCACAATGGACGAATATCAAGATGGCTCTACACCTGAGAGCCTCAATGAAGAAGAGAAAAGAAAACGCCAAATAGAGGCTGAGCAGGCCGCAGAGGTTTTTCGTGCTGAAATCGATCAAGAGCAATATAAAAAACTTGCTGTCAAAAATCTTTGGTCTGTTCTTGAAGGCAACGGCATCGAAGCAAACGAAGTTGAAATAACCAAGTTCGAAGGCGATATTATCGAATTCATCGCCGTAACAACCCTAAAGATCAAAACCAAAACAATAGACCGCAGACAATCAGGCAAAGTCACAAACTTATCTATTGTCGATAGTGAAGCGCAGCTAAAAGAGATCATAAAGAAAGAAGAGCATAAAATTACGCACTCGCAAGATGTGATTAAGCGCGTAAAAGACGTCGTGTTAGAACGAAAAGACAAAGGGTTTAAAGTTGAAAATGAATTCATAAAACTACCTTTTCTTCATAAATCATACGCAAAGCATGAACCCTGCACATCTTGCCACAGTAATGGCCGTGTAAAATGCAGCGCATGTCATGGAAAAGGGCAGGCAACATGCCCAAACTGTAACGGCAGTGGGAACATAACATGCCATCATTGTAACGGCAGACAATATGTCCAAGGCCCTAATAATGAACGCAAACAATGTATGCATTGTAATGGAACTGGTCGTACATCATGTCAAACATGCCACCAATCAAGATTAGTACAATGCAAGACCTGCGGTGGTGGAGGCGAAACAACATGTTTAAGCTGCAACGGCCATGCATGGAATTCAAAAATTTTTACCGTCGAAATTGACGCTTTCGCTAACTTCGAGATGGATTCCGAGCGCCTGCCTCATAAAATCGCTAAATATTGCCATTTTCTTGATAAAAACATGCCAAATCATGTTGAATTTAAGCCCGTTATTATGGGCAGAGAACATGAACGCGATATGATTGTCATCCCGTACCAGGTTCGCGTTCCAAATGCCGAGTTGAATTTTAAGCTCAAAAACGAAATGGATCTTGGCGCCTATATGTTTGGAACACAGGGCCGGCTATATGAAATGTCATACTTTTTAGAAGCGCTTGCAAAACCAGGCATGGATGCTCTTTTGGACGCAGGAACAGGAAAAGGAGATGTAGCGGGCTTATTAATAAAAGCGAGTGAATATAGAATTAATAGGAATATAATCTTGGCCACAAATGCTCTTCCTAAATCCAGAGCCTATAGGAAAACCATGGAAATCGCGCCGGTTGGACTATCCGAATCCAAAGCAAAAAAACTAATTCTGAGCGCAGAAAAAGCATTAGGACAAATCACTAAACGTCCGCGTCAATTAGGTGTAATAGCCGGTAGCGCGTTAGCAGGGCTTTTATTCATGACGTATTTCCACAAAATGCGCATAGATATTTTCAAAGCCATATCACCCAATTTTGCAATCCATAACTTGCTCGACGGTTTAGTCTGTATCTTAGGAATTACGCTTAGTATCTTTACCATTAAAGCTATGGCAGGCTTAAAACTACAAAAGACATTATTTGCACTCAGGCGCAAAACTGGACAAAAAATAAAATTTGGTAAGGCGGGCGATTACGCCAACTATGCTTTTGTATTAACACTTTTTGTTTTTCTAGCCAGCGCATATACGACAATATCAAGTGCCGTCCCTGCTCCTAAATGGGTATTAGAATTATCGAAAATTTTAGTGAATATTCTATAGCCCAATGAAATGGCCGCCTTCGAAAAGTTATTTCGAAAGGCGACCAGCGAGGCAAGGGACATTTTTAAAGCGCAGCTTGTGTAACTCCATGAGGAAGGAAACCACAGAGGTTTAGAGTTAGCGTGTCCATTTCATATCATTCAGGCTTTGAAGTGCGCGTTCCTTTTGGCATTGACGATAAGCTTTAACCGCGAGAGCATTTCGGTTATTAAGCTGTTTCTTCATCTGCCGTCCACGCACAACCGCCTGATCTGAAACGTTAGTGGGCGCAAGAGCAAAACGCACACCAACAAAAAGACCAAGTGCTGCCGCTTTTCCAGCATTACGCTGGGCTATTCGATCCATAGCGTCGAGTGAAGACTGTTCACGGATGCTTGAGAGCAGGGGAAGACATTCATCCGTTTTATAAGAGTTCTTGTCATTCGCTACGTTCGAATTCTTTCTATGTGGATCATCAGAAGACCCGTTCTTTTGATTAAAAATCAAAACCTTATCAGCGTTATCTTTTTCCAAATAACTATTCGTAAATGTATGTGACCACGCTTTGTTACCCATAAATGTGAGCGCCGACCCTAAGAGCATCACATAAATCATATTTTTACTGTATTTAAGAACGCTTCTAGTATATTCACTGCCACCCGCGCCCTTATCAAAGAGAATACGCATATTTTCCCACCTAGTTACTTGTTGTCATGCAACGCCCTTTAATGGACGTATTTAATTATTCGTCTTTGATGTAACCCTACTGATCGTTTTCCCGATCTTATTATTCTTTGGGATAGACCCTATACCTTCATATCAACATAGCAAAATGATTATGGCAAATACTTTCGTTTCGAATTTATTCTGCTTTAAAAGAAAATAAGTCTAAAATTTTAATGACTTAGAAGATGAAAGGCTTAAAAGGCAGTGAAAAAAACCAATAGTGCTGCTGAGAACACAATGCCTAAACCAGACAAGACATCAACCTCTTCCCGTTTACCAATAATGCGGTAAAAAAGCATAATCCAAAACGGGCATAACAAACCAAAAACAGTGACATACGCAGGATTATCAGCAAGTGAAATAGCCATATATTTCGAGATCTGCGATAAAACAAAACCACCACCTACTAAAATTCCATAGCGTGCAGACCGCCAGGTAACAAAACGCTCTGGAATTTCACTATCAGGAATATCCAAATCACCAAGAGTAGGAATTTTTCTGAGCTTAAATAAAGCACCTAAAACGAAAGCCGCTGTAGAACACTGACATAGGCTATAATAAAAAACGCCGCTATAAAGAGGCGAATGATTCATAGCTGTTTTAGAAAGAGTAGTCGCAACTACGATAACAAAGAGAATGGGTGCAAACCGCTTGAGCGCGCTCCAGCTAACATCACAGTTTTTAAGTCTTAGTGCAAAATATACACAAAGACTCAAACTAAAAATAAGCCCAGTAAGTTGAAACGGATTAGAAATATAATTCATTAATAACGCAGGGCTAACCAGCGTCCACCCGAAAAACAAAAACCACGCTGAAAGGGGCTCAATCCTTGAGATGACACCCGCACCACTTTTGGCAACCAAACCAAAAAAAACAAGGTCGCTATAAACAAACAGCAAGGTTGCACTAATAGTACATATATAAAATATAGGATCACTAGGCGGCGCTAAATCGAGAATAAAAAAGAACGGCAGCAAGAAAAGACAGGCAAACACACGCATTAAGAATAAAAGACGCATCATTCGGCCTGGAAAATATTCGGCAGTCAAAGGCGTAATAATCGAGAAGACGCTTAACATAAAAGCGAACCCAATCCATGACCAGTTCTGCGCAATAATATCCATGCTTCTTTATGACATTGATCTACTATAAAATCACCTGTAAAAGAAGGCATGAGCAAAGAGATAAGCTATCAATCACTTGAAAAGACCTGTCATGAGCTGATCAAAAATCAGATCATACCGATCTTACAGTCGAATTATAAAAAACTCTATGAATCCGCAAAAGAAAAAGGCGATGATTTTTTTCTAAGCAATGATACCGCCGCACAATTCAAAGAGGACGGCAAAGGCCTTGTCTCTGACGGAGAGATTGAAGCAGAGCGTGTCTTCAGACAACATTTTAAAAAAGCCTATCCAGAAATTGCTATATTTGGTGAAGAATGCGGCGACGAGAATAAAGCACCATGGATTTTAGTCATCGACCCTGTAGATGGCACAAGTGCTATGATCGAAAATTCACGAGAACACAACCCAGCTCTTGGTTTTGGCATTACACTTGGCTTCATACATGAAAACAACTTTGTTGGCGGTCTAATCTATGAGCTTAACGTAGATAAAAATGGAAATCTCAAACTTGGTAACATTTGGAGCGCATGGGAAGGGCAGGGCACTTATAAAAATAAACAACCACAATATATTCAAGATAGTGATCAATTGACTGCACTTATTTCAACCGCACCAGAGGTGATGTTCACAAGCGAAAGACAAAGAAGCGCCTTTCATAGCGTTGAACTAAACGCGTCAAAGGTCATAACAGGGCGCAATTGCATGGGCTTCATGGATATTATAAATAACGAAGGATACTGCGCCCTCGAGGCAGATCTATCGATCCATGATGCGGCTGCGCTTATTCCTATTATCAAGGAAGCGGGCGGCATAATCTCCGATTTAAACGGCAATGAAATTAAATTCGAAGATGCACACCAGGAATTTAGGCTCTTATGCGCACCCAAAACACTTCATAAAAAAGTTTTTGAGCGTTTTAGTGCAGCTTTAAACGATAAACTGCTAGTGATTGCCCAAAATTCGGTATTAAATAAAGAAAAAACACTAAATACGAGCAAATTTAACAATGAATAATGCCCTCAAATCACTTCTACGCCCTCATTACCTTGAAATGAAAGGCTACATTTCAGCTGGAATGGAAGTGGTAAAAACAGAAGACAAAATCTTTTTAAACGCTAATGAAAATCCATATGAACTTCCAGGGTTAGAAGGGCTTAACCGCTATCCTCAGCCGCAGCCAGAAGCGCTTAGAGAGGCGTACGCCAGAAGTTACGGCGTTGAAAATGAATGGGTAATTATGACGCGAGGCGCTGATGAAGCGATTGTTGCACTAACCAAGCTCTTTTGTGAACCGAATAAAGATAGCGTCCTTACCTGCCCGCCAACATTCGGCATGTACGGCGTCGATGCGCGCGCCATGCCAGCCGGTGTCGTTGAAGTTCCTCTTATTAAAGAAGACGGAACATTCAAACTTAATCACGAAAAGATCGTTGAAAAAGCCAAGGATAAAACAGAAAACATCAAAATCGTCTATATATGCTCCCCGAACAACCCTACAGGGACAAGCTTTAGCCACGATCTTATTTCAGAGCTATGTGAAGCCTTAGAAGGCCATGCCATTGTTGTACTTGATGAGACGTACGCCGAGTTTTCAAAACAAGGTTCGATGTGTGCTGATTTAGCTTCAACACCAAACCTCATAATCCTCAGAACCCTTTCAAAGAGCTACGCACTCGCCGGTATGCGTATGGGGTGTTTTATCTGTGCAGATACAGATTTCACTGCCCTTGTACGTGCCAAAGGACTGGATGCATACCCGCTACCGATTCTGAGTATCGAGGCAGCCTTTCACGCTTTATCTCCTGAAATAAGAGAGATGGCTCTAAACAATATTCAAACACTAAACAAAGAGCGTGATCGTCTTATTCCACTTTATAAAAAATCAAAATTAGTGCGTCATATCTTTGAAAGTGATGCCAATTTCTTGCTCATTGAAATGGACAAAGCAGAAGAGTTTCATAAATTTGCCGAAGAAAATAACGTCATATTGCGAAACTTCGCGAACAAACCGCTAACGGAAAACTGTCTGCGCATTAGCATCGGCCTTCAGGAACAAAACGATCTTGTACTGTTATTACTCGAAAAATTTGAAAATCTATAAGCTCTTTGACTTCAGATAACGGTGCCTTTGAAATAAACCGACGCTCAGAATCAAAGCGGCGGTGAAAATCGTATTATAACAAGGGCAGTCAACACTCACGGTCCAAGCACCTGCGATAGCAAAAATACCGCCAAATGCTAAAAATGCCATACCATCTTCCCAAAATTCACTGTCATTTTGGTGCTTCTCAAGGGTAATAGCGATCGCTTGTTTAGTTTGCATGCTCTTTCTCCTTAAAATCTGTGGTTACTTCATTCGTCTGAGGCTGTTTATGCGCTTTATTATATTTATAACGTTGATATGCACCCAANCCAAGAAGCGCAGGCGCAGCGACAACACATACAGGGCAAACATAACTTGCAGCTAGAGCCATAGACGTNCCATAAGCGGCACTCGCGCCGCCAGCAATTAGAAANGTATTTCCATTTTCAGTCGTTTGCTTTTTTTTATCGTCCATATGTTCTTTCATAATTACATATTCGAACGCATGACAGCAAAAGTTACACCGCAAACAATTGAAACCTAGACAGGCTCATTATACTCCGCATAGAGTTCTGGCAGCTTCGCTTGAGCTTTTTTGCTCAGCTCTTGGACAATTTCTTCATTACGTAGATCAAAATCCAGATACAGACTCATCTCATCCAAAATCCACGCATATAGAGGCTTTTCCTCTACACGGCCGCCTTTTCTTAATTCACCTTTTGCCATTTGATCAAATTTTAAAAGACTACGCAGCCCATCTGTACCAACATTAGCAATAGAATTAGCAAAAGCCAGTAACAACTCAGGTGAATTATCAGCAACTTCAAGCTTTTTAGCACTCACGAAATGGCGTGAATGCTCATGAAGCGCTTTTTGAGCCGTCTTNTCGCCCTTTGCATCAAANCCCATTTTNACCCAAGCCGTTGTATTGGATGAATCACATATGAAATGCTCTACTTGCGCACGCTGNAAAACATCAACAAAATTACGNAATATAACATGCATTAAGCCNTGCTTACGTAAGCCTTCAAATACGCTGGTATCTGCTATCTCGGCCTGCATAGATTCAAAAGAAAAACCAGAATTGACCAGACGTTTATCATGCCCATCAAATTCATCGGATTTAACTGAAAATATTCTAGGATCTTCTAACTCAGATTGACTGATATCACGGCCAAAAACATTAAAATTCAGACTACTGACCTGTTCTATATCATTTACAAAAATNGCAGCTGATGAAAAAGGAATATCACGCGATAANGCATTAAAGACAGAGCGGNTAGATTGGCCATAGAAGTCTTGTGACATCTGCTCTAATTCATAATCCGATCTATTAACCCTATGATCATAAAACCCTGAAACACGTTCAATTTCAGGCCAAATCTCTGATAAATCAGAATTATTAGTTTGTAGAATTAAATTCGACATACCACTTTTTAAAGAAAATAAAAATTTATGTCAATAAATCAGACTTTAATAACAGCCTGATCCTTGATTTCAAAATAGAGCGCGTCATTTTCTAGATCACCAAATAAACTTCGCTCAGTACCCGTAAGCCAGACTTGCGAGCCTAAGTCCTTCAAGATTCCATAGAGTGCACGGCGCCGGCTTTCATCAAGATGCGCTGCGACCTCGTCCAAGAGTAAGAGCGGCGGCGCCCCACGTTCCCGGCGAATAAGCTCCGCATGTGATAAAATCAAACCAATCAAAAGCGCCTTTTGTTCACCCGTAGAACATTGTGAAGCGGGCATATTCTTTTCAGCNTAAAGCACAGAGAGATCCGATTTATGAGGNCCAGAAGCTGCNCCGCCNGTAATNTGATCACGCGTGCGTGTCTCACTCAGCTGATATTTAAACATCTCCTCAACCTCCACCGCGGGAGCGCTTAATAAAAGCTCTTCGATAGTGCCTTTAACACTGAGCTGCGCTCTAGGGAAATGCTGTGTTTCACGTGAATCACATATTGTTTGCAAATTGCGAGTAAACTCTATGCGCGCTGCAGCTATAGCTACCCCTGTCTCTGCCATNTGNGCTTCTAAACCACCTANCCAAGACGGATCAGGATGAACATGCTCTTGTAAGATTTTNGAACGCTGACGCATTGCATTTTCGTAGCGCGTAACGCGTCCAGAATGACCAGGNTCAAACGCAAAAATCATTCTATCTAAAAATTTTCTACGGTGNGCGGANGAATCAATAAACAACCTGTCCATCTGCGGTGTGAGCCAAATACAAGAAAGATATTCTGATAAAACACTCTGACCACGAGCATTTTGGCCCGCAATACGGACAATACGTTTTTCAGTTTTAAGATCACGTCCAGTGCTAATCGGCACTGAGCCATGCTCAGTTTGCAATTGTGATGAGATAGCCCAAGGTTTTTGGGTATTCACATCTCTTTGAATTTGAACAGTTTTAGCGCTTCGAAGNCCCCGCCCNGGTGTTAACAAAGAAACAGCCTCTAAAATATTCGTTTTTCCAGCNCCATTTTCTCCAAATAACACGACAAAGCCGCTTTGCAGATCAGATAATGCAAGCGNTTCATAATTTCTAAATTCATGTAACTTTAAGGAGGATATAAAAGCCATAGATGCTTTTAGCGCATTCGCAGTCTATACAACAACAATTTATTAANCGAATTAAATCCGCGCACCACGTACCTTAGCTCTATNAACCTTGATATTGCTAAGATCTTTATCAGAAGTCATTCGAGGAATCTCATAACGTGGAATCTGTGACCAAATAGCTGGTAGAACGCGGTTAAAATCATCAATTTTGTTAGACGGCTCTTCACGGCGTTCTATTGCGACCGTACTTAATAAGAAGCGTCCGGAATTTTCATCGCGCTTAAATATACACCTAATCTCTTCCAATCGGCGTGCACCAAAAGGGTCAATGCGGATATACCATAGGCGTTGCGTCATACCTCGACGTCTAAGCGAAATATATTCCAAATTTTCCGGGTATCGAACTTTAAGTTCCAAATATGTACGGCAAGCACCATAAGCNCGCCCAACCGTTGGAATACGTGTCATTTCTGAATAGGCATAGAAAATAAAGGCAATAAAAGCAATCAGACCGCCAATCATAGCTCTCTTTTTTATGAGATTCTTTTTAAGAATACCCATTCGTCCTTTTTTAAGAGCAGCTTCAAGAGGGTCTATAGGCTTTTTCTGCTTCTTTTCTTTTTTGGGCTTTTCTTCAACGTCTTCTTCAGGCTTTTTTTCCGCATCTTTAGCGTCCTTTAAAGCTTTTGCCGTTGCCTCTTTCTCAGCTTTTTTAAGAGCTTTTAAGCGTTTACGTTCGTCACGATCAACAATTTCNCCAATAGCATCAGTAGCACTTGAAGGTTTTTGATTTTTTTCATCATAAACCTGCACGCCTTCACTAGAACCACCAAAACGGTNCTCAGAGGGGCTTTC
This sequence comes from Micavibrio sp. TMED27, assembly GCA_002167715.1. Classification (GTDB taxonomy): domain Bacteria; phylum Pseudomonadota; class Alphaproteobacteria; order Micavibrionales; family Micavibrionaceae; genus TMED27. The sequence goes on along the minus strand of NHCG01000006.1, from coordinate 205,226 downwards.
TTTAAAGCCACCTAAATTGGAATTGCCTGATTGTTTTTCTTCGTCGCTCATATAATCAAAATCTATACTAGAGATTTAACGCGTCCGCCTGCTTCTTCTTTAGCAAGCTTCTTACTCTCTTCTATGATTTCCTCAACAATTTCTTCGATAATCGCACTAATCATGGCCGCTCTTGCTTCACCTTTTTCACTATTTGCAAGAACACGTCTACGAATTTCATTACGTGCTGAACCGCCAGGGAATGTACCAGCAAGCATCTGACGNGCACGACCAGCACCTAGGATTGTATAGAGTCGGTTACGNATNGCCACATCCTCGGCAGANGTTGAAAGCGCCCAAAGCTCAATAGGGCCAAGCGTATTATAAATATGCTGTTCATAACGTCCATCCGTTGAACCAAGAACAAACAGCGCCGGNGCACCAATAGATTTAGGNCCAGTAAGCTTACGNCGAATAATATCNCGNGCAGTNGNAGANANACCAAAACGGTCCACAACATCATCAACGGCCTTATCAGANATCGCTGTACCCAATACCCANACACCAGTNGCCAAATCAACCATCTCTTTACCAAAGTCGTCAACCATTTGCGAAGTGAGAACGATCTGCACGCCGCGCTTACGTCCTTCACGCACGTCACGAATAATCTGATTTCGAACGGCTGGAGATTTACTTGTACGGTGGAATTCATCGAAACATAGACGCTTTGGAATCTCTGAAAGCTCCTGCAATCTTGCCTCATGGTATGGTTTGAAACGATCTGGCATAAATTCAAGTGATTCTTTACCCATCCACCAACTACGAACAAGCGCATAACGCGCAAGCATGTACATGATCCCTGTCTGACGGTCAGCTTGCTCATCACCTTGTGGACATACATCCATCAAGTCGAGCGAACAGACACGTGCATCCGCAATTTCAAACTGCGTAACAGAAGACAAAATCGGATATTCACGAATTGCTGATGTAATCATACGTTCGAACGCACCGATAACACTCTCCGCACTAAAACCAACAGCCGTCTCTTCAAGAAGGCTTCGGATTTGCGGGCGACGTGACGCCGTAATCGCNTCATTGAGTGTTGGAACNGCATGNCGCTGTGCAAGGTTTGCAACACTATACTGTTCAACTTCAAAGAGCTTATCCACCACATCCCACCAATAAGGATCAGACGGTAAGTGAATATTATACTTCTGTATTGCCTCATCCACATCAGAATCNAGACGCGGCAAATAAGGGCGTGGNTCAGCGTTAGCGGCTTTNTCATCACGCCANCGATACATTTCATCAACCACAAGACCAGTAAGCTGTGTCATACCATCATAAGGCTTATCATAACCTGGCGGTGTACANAGAAGCGTCATAAGAGATGACAAATAACTACGCTCTTCTGGAAGAGGCTTACGACAGCCAAGCTGCGTATCAAAAGGGTTAATCGCGTATTGGTGGCTCATTTGCAGACGGAAATAAGCAACCTCATGCTGACGATCAAGCGGAAGCGCTTCACGGACGAGTGAGACCAAACCAGAAGAAGATGGGCCAATATCAACAACCGCCACAAACGGAAGCTTAGAAAGACCCGGCGATAGAATTGTACCAAGGTTAAGCGTATTCAAAAGAACCGATTTACCAGCACCAGGCTGCGCAAAGATCAAGTCAAACCATGTTGTCGTGAGGTTCGTACCTGTTTGATATGGGAAAACCTTACCATCAGGCGTTCTAAAGACCATACCGCCACCTTCAAATGGNGAAGAGGGGCGCTGCCACGGCAATAACTTCAAAATTTCATACATAGGCGCAATAGCCGCAGGTGCAGTACCGCCGCAATGAATACCCATCGCTGAAGACATGACACAATCAAGCGGATCACCAGAGAAGTCACTCACCTGACAATAACCCCAACTTTCCATAGATTGCAGCAGCACAGAGATACGGTCTAAGATCTCATCCCCTTCATCAATCCGCGCCCAAGTCGCAAAAGAAAGACGGAATTTAACAACTGGTTCACTGCGAGCTAGCGATTGCAAGCCTTCCAATGAATATTTAATCGGTTTATTTTCAGGGTTTGTAACCCCCATAAGCGTCGTAAGGAACGTCTGTGCAGCCATCGCCTGCGCGCCNCCGCCTTCAATCAAATAAGANATACGAAACGGAATATCNGCTTCCACTAGACGAGANAGTAAACCTGTGAANGGCGTTGCATCCATAGGCCCAAGCGTCATATCGCCNCCCGCCCAAATAAGATTACCGATGCGAACCAATGTCTTACCCTGAACGCGCGCATCCGCAGCAGCAATTTGATTTGGCAGGCTTGGCCATAGCAAATCTGATAGATCAACAGAACTTGTTGGAGCACGCGCAGGAATTGGATCACCTGGNAGGCACGGACGCCAATTTTCATTAGCTCTATCNGGGAACATATTTGAACGAACAGCATTAAGCGCATCATGCACTTCTAANATNTCNCCGCGAATACCAAGCTCATCAAATGAACCGACCACTGCATTGATAAAACTTTTATGGCGCGTGCGCATCGGTTCCAATGCTGCATAAGGATACTGAGAATTAGCAGCACTAACCCATTTAGGCCCCTTACCATCCTTAGAGTCTTTCTTAGAACGGTCAATTTCAGTTTTCGTCAAAATACTTGGCCGCGTCCAAAGAACAAAATAACTTTCTTCATGTGACAAAAANCGCTGTAAATGNCGCACACGTTCATCAAAAAGATCNCCAAGCTCAAGCCCAGTGGAGTTCGCAGTAATACGTACAGGTTTAACAAGCTTATCAAGNTCAGCNNTAATTCTGTTTGGGTCACGTGCAAANTAAACCTGCATTGCGTGCCCCTGACGGTCGAAACGCGCGCCGATTTTAATCGTCGCCCCATCAANNATATTCTTATATTCTTCCTCACCAATAACCTGACGGCTACCTTCTACTTTAAAATAAGATATCAAAGAACCATCACGCGCAACAAGCGTAGTGGAATTATCCGCTGTCTCAAGATTAATAAATGAAGAAACTGACTGCCTAAGAGCTTTTTGAAAAGGCGCTAAAATTTTTGATAAAGCTTCCATGAAGAAAAACTACGATCTTTTACATTATTGAAGTTACAGGTTTATAACACTTTACAAATATAGCGAACATCAAAGCATCAGCATAGAGTTTTAAGTGCTAAGTTCCCATTTTCTTTTATATTATATACTAAAAGTTGCTAGGCGGCTTCCATTATTTCTTTGTAAATAGAAACCCATTTAGGAGGTGTCTTACCGCCAAACGGGCCATCTTTAGAACGCCAATAAGCAAGAATTTGCGGAAATTGGTTAAATTCAAGCTCCGATTCCTTAATGATACGACGATCAAGTGGAAAAAGCCTAACACCATCAAGTTTTTTATCACGCATTTTATAATGCCCCGGTGAAAGGTAATCTTTAAGCACCATCGATAAAATATAAGGGTCATCCGTATGAATGCGTTTTTTCACATCCTCTCGGCGCGCCATAATTAAATCTAGTGATTTTCTGGCTGCTTCTGCGATCGGTCCTTGTGAAATACGTGCCACATAAATAGCCCGCGCTATATGATGTAAATCAACCTGCTCAATCTCAGGCATCCAAACAAGCACGCCGGAACGCATAGTGCTAACCGCGTCTAAATGAAAACATTGATGACAAAAAATACAAGTAGTCAGAAGATTATCTTCATTGAAATTCTGTAAATTGAAATCTTTATGAAGAACTTCCTGATATTTCTTTGATTCAAAACCACAGCATTGGCATGTGTAGTTATCACGTTCAAAAATCTTCTGCTTCAGCTCGGCAGGTATTTTACCATCAGCAGAAGAAACGGAGCCGGCACTGCCAGCTCCGCTCTTATTCTTTTTGGCTTGAGCCCCGCTGCTCGGAACAGCGCGACCCACACCAAGTGTAATAGGATACATATCCAATTAAGATACCATCTTACCTAGGTTAACGTTTTTAACCTTTGTCACGTTAACAACTTCACCGTTGTTACCGAATGCTGTAGACATTACTTCCATTAGCATTGGTAGTGAGAATAGTGCACCACCAACTAGAAGACGGATAGCACCATCTTTCAGAGGTGTCTGTGTTGGGTTTTCCACGTGATCTTTGATCTTTAGAACACCAAGAAGTGCAAGACCTAGACCTGTGATGTAACATACAGCAGAAATAAGACCTGGAATGTCCTGTAGTGAAGCTGTCAAGTTAGCTGTCACGTTTTGGAAACCTTCACCAGTCGAAGTGATACCTGTTGCAAAAGCATGAGCATCTGATGCTGCTGATACTGTTGATGCACCAAGTGCGATTGCGCCTAAACGCATTTTTAGGTTTTGTGTTACTTTGGTCATAATATATCTCCTCTACCAAAGAGTTGCTCACTAACCACCTTCAGCTAAACCCTTAAGAAAACCACTCCTTAAAGTTCACATTTAGCTAAACGTGATACCATATGCCGTTATACCAAGGGTGGTTTGCACCGCGTTGATTAACGGCCCCAAGTTGACAGCTACTGAGCCCGCGACTATATGCGTAACTCCAGCCATCATCGAGGCTTGTTGATTGCCCTCTGCTACACTGCGGATTATAAATAAACCGCGAACGAAGCTTATGAGACCAATCAAGATAACAAATTTTAACACAGATGTAATCACTACATTCGCATGATCAACTTCAGTTCCAGAAAGACCACTAGCATAATTAAGAACTGCATTAGTCTTAGTGACTGGGTCACCGAAAATTGTAGACGATGAAGCATACACGACCTCATTATACGATACTAATGCGCCGCCGACAACAAAAGTCATGATTGTACCGATTCCGCCAGGGCCACGAGGACCATCCTGCGCGCTTCTAATCAAGCGTGAGATACCGATAAAGATCAAAATACTACCCGCAACGAATGCAAAGAAATTAAGCAATACATGGATAGGACCCATAATATCATTCACGAATAGGAACAGAAGACAATCAAGGCCAGATGTACTTGAACCACCGCCGCTACCGCCGCCACTACCAATGATACTACTAATAATAGAACCTAGGCCGCCGCCGCCGCCGCCAGTACATGTCGCAGAACCGCCGCCGCTACCGCCGCCAAATACACTACCGAAAACTGAACCTAGAATTGAACCAAGCAAGTCAGAAGTACCGTCATTGTAACCTGTAACCGGATTCAGTGCTAAAGTAGAAATATATGTTGCACCAATTGTACTCTTCACAGTTTCTACAATAAATGGGAATGCAAAGAAGAAACCACCAGCAACAAGGCGTGTAACACCTTCATGTAGGCGAACCTGCATTGGGTTAAGAACATGGTCACGGATCTTAAAGATACCCCAGAAGCCAAAGATAACGCCCATCAAATAAGCTATACCGTTGATAAAGGCTGGCGCAGCGCCAGTATGACCAACAATTCCACAAATCAAGCCACCAAATGATGATCCAGAGCCAATACCGATAACAGACGCAACAGTGTCAGCCGCAGAGTCAATAGGGTTACAAACAGTACCAGCATATGTAGAAGTAAACATATCCAGCGCACCAAAGACACCACTCAGACCAGCAAGCAATCCGCCTGCTGCTGCACCGCCAACCGCGCCAAACATAATATTATATATTGTTGGCAAGGCAAATAAGGCACCTGCAACAACAATATTAATAACACCTTCCTTCAGAGGAACTTGTGTTGGATTTTCAATATGGTTTTTAAGCTTAGATGCACCCAAAACCGTTAATACAAACGCCAGAATATATGCCAAAATAGCCACGATACCTGGTAATTTATCAACCGAATTCAAGAACGCTGCCATAACGTGGTTAAAGTCCGGAACTATACCGCCTAATGAGCTAATAGCACCGCCAATACCTGTCGCAACAGTTGTTAGGGATGAAGCTGCACCCACTTCTACATCTAGAGAATCATCACCAAATAAGTTTTGCGCAGATTCAATAAGCATCGGCAGTGAAAACAAGGCACCCGCAATAAATAAACGACCTAAACCACCTGTGATAGGTGTTTGTTGCGGCATAACAACATGCTCTTTAACTTTAAGCACACCTGTAATAGCTAAAAACAGAGCGAATACATAAGCAATAGCACTGATAAGTGCCGGTGTATTACTTAAAGATTCAACGAGCCTGTCAACAACCTCATTAACTTCTAAGCCAGAACCTGCAATAGCCGTAATAAATGCAACGTCAAAATCAGATGCATCAAGTAATCCAGATAATTTTTTCGTAGATGGACCCAAACCATTATTACCAAATGCCGTAGAAACACTCTCAATCAGCATTGGAAGCGCAAGAAAAGCTCCACCAGCAAAAAGTCGTATCAACGCATCTTTTAAAGGCTTCTGTGAAGGGTTCTCAACATGCGCTTTAAGCTGGAGAACACCAAATACACCTAATGATAGTCCAAGAATATATACAATAGCAGACATTAAGCCTGGCAAGAACTGCATGGAAAATAAAGTATTTGCAACAACATTAGTGAGATTAGTAGGACCTGGAGGAGGAGGAGGCGTACCCGCGTTAGCTTCAGGAGCAACAATTACAAGTAGAGCCAACAATGCGGCAAAAGAAAAACTCTTTATACTGACATGCTTAGAAAAGTGTTTCATACAACAACCTTTTTTATTAGCCCTCTTACTCATCCCTATGCCCTCTGCATCATTTTATACTCTTATTATTTTCTATAAGGCTACTTTACCTAATATGGCAAAGAATCCAAGTATAAAATACACTCGGTAAAACCCTACATACATAAGGTAACACAAAATATATGAATAAATTATTGATAAAAGGTTAAGAAAATATGAACAATTTTACGCAATTTATTGATAAATCACGCCTTTAGTGCCGCGAACAACCCACTTATTTTCTTCAATCGCAATAGAATCAACGCGTCCAAGGCCTTTTACCATATCACCAACNTCAATAGTTCTAAGGTCATTATTAACCTTNTCGGCGATAACAGCAGTGCCTGGTCGAGCAGATCTAAGAGTCCATTCCACCTTTTCAACAGGACTAGGCTTTGTTGTTTGTGCCTCGGNTTGTTGTGATTCGCTACGTTGAATTTTCTTCTTCACAGGAGGAATAGGTGCCGTTTTTGGCGTTTCTTCAACCGANATGATAGCTGGTTTAATTGAAGAAACATCAGCCTGCGCATTTCTTTGGGCGTTATCAAGTTGAGATTCTAGTAAAGCGATNCGCTCATTTAACTCATTAACTGTGCCCTCNAGCTCATTAATTTCTTCATTAGCCTCTGAAATCTGCTCTGATTTCTGTTGCGCTTCCTCTTTAAGTGCAACATTNTCTTTTTGCTTTTCATCAAGCTCAGCAAGAATTTCACTATTNTCNTCTTNAACTAAAGGCATAGTTTCATTCTCTACCTCANCCTCAACGAGCTCAGCTTCTGAACTNACCTCAGCCTCAAGAACTTCTACTTCTTGAGGTNCGCTGACAGGCTCANTGTCTTCAGCAGNTTCAATAGNTTCNGCCTCTGGCATAACAGCCGTCTCTTCTTCAGCCGGNAGATCTAAAGCNGCTAANGNATCTAATGGTGCTGACAAAGAATCNTCATCNTCACTTAANCCAGGCATAGGNGTAAGAACGCCGCCTTCTTGTTGAACTGGCTCATCAAATGAATTTGGNAGCGCATNTTCTGCNATAGCATCATTAGCCGCTAGGTCNGTGTCATCCATATCNAAAGACGGCAAAACACCTTCATCGGCNGCAGGCAATTCATCNCCTAANTCCACCAACTCACTTTCAGCTTCNGTATCCGCATCAGCATCCGCATCAACAGGAATAGCCATAGGCGGCATATCTTCTGGNAAGCCTGCACTAATTGTTTCATTTGCAGGANCATTATTAGCAGCTGGCGCNNTAGGAGCNACACCNGNAACNCCACCAAGCTTNAGATAAGCAAAAGCCCCNCCACCTAAAATGACCGCTGACATAATAGCCAATCCAGCNTTACTCGTTAGGAATGAATTTCCAGACTTCTTTCTGCTTTNAAGAGGCTCAGCCGTTAATTCATCATCTAGATCATCAAATGAATCAAGATCATCTTCTTCAACAGCAAGNNCAGAAGTATCCTCNTCAACATCAAGGTCTTCAATCTCACCGAGATCTTCATCATCGAAGTCTAAATCATCATCTANTGATTCAAGTTCTTCATCATCAAAGTCCTCAAATTCAATATCATCATCGAGAAACTCATCATCAATGTCCTTATTATGATCGTCTTGCATAGTAAGAAAAACCTTTTAATTTATACGTAAGTTTATAGTTCTGTTTCGCCGCTAAGAACTGGCTCGATGAACAATACGCCAATAGGTGTGCCCGCTTCAATACGAACAGTGACCTCAAGATCATCATTCATCTCATCAATAATATCNCCAAGCTCNGAACCAAGCTCTGATACACCAGCTGCAATTTCTTCATCAGTGTCCTTATCGGTGTCTTCAACGCCAGTAGCACCACCAGAACTATTGATAGTAATAGTCGTTGAACCAGTTTCCTCAATCGCATCGCCAAGCCCTTCAACNAATGAAGCAGCCAAAGGAATAACAATACGCTGAAGGTAGTGNTGATCTACATCAGTAGCCATACCTGGAAGAGCCGTNTCAGGATCAAGAGCCATACCAGATACATTNAGAATATCATCACCGATAACAAGACGNTCGAAATNAATAGTCANNAANTCCTGNTTNTCAGANAACTCNCCAATAAGTTTCGCACCAGCAAAAGGACCAGAAAGGACACGTGCCAAAACTGGCATCGGCGCATCTGTATTCGCCTCTGTTAAAAGCTGAGCATAAACAATTTCACCAGCCTGAAGAAGCGTATCTTGAATAATCTCTTCTTCAAAACCATCATCCTCACCTTGGTTTCCACCATTGGCATTATTACGGGCCTCTTCTTCCTCTTCCTGAAGCTGTTTCAGGAATTCAGCATCCGTCACGTTAAGAGTCTTCACTTCAAATCGTTCTTTAGTACCAAGAATCTTATTCATTTGNCCCGACATTGCNCCAGCAAGCTTTTCAATNGCGTCTTTTTNAGCACCGACATCACTAGAAGAAAGATCTTGAAGCTCTTCACGTTGCTTAATCTCTTTTTGAAGACGCTCTTCTTGTAGCCTTCTCCATCTTTGCAGAGGATCTTCTGTCTCTACTTCCTCATCNACATCTTGAATACGACCAACAGGTGGATCAATTGGCACAGGCAGCACACTACCGCCAGATGCACGCGCTTTATCCAAATCCTGGGCATTTTGCTCTTCAATAGCTTCGATATATGCAGGTGTAGCTTCTGTTTCACCAGGTGCAGCCTTAACAACTGGCGCCTGCGGAACATAAGAATCCTGTTGAGGAGGCAATTCTTCTTCACCACCAAACATAGTAATTGCGCCGATAATAACAACAGCAGCACCGCCAACAACTAAGAATTTAAACGCAGGACTATCACGCCACGCACTTCCTAAAGTAGGCTTACTTTCTTCAAAATCGTCGAAAGCATCTTCTACATCTACATCATCTTCAAAATTATCACTCATCTATGATATCCTCACGATTAGAAAGTCTTGCGCGGACCATATGGCCTCGATCAGAAAGCAAAACAACTGGCGCCCCGGTAAGCTCGTATACGCGCATACCGTCTTGAGACGCGACAGAAGCACTCCANCCTGGNGACAANAATGTCAGCGGAGTGCGTAAATAAGTCATACCATTATAGCTAAAGGCACTTGTTCGCCCATCAGCGCCAGCNACATCCAANCGCATAGCNCCTGGAGGAACAACACCTTCAAGAGCAGCTGACATACCAGCGCTACCTGCAACAGCATCCAAACCAGAACCAACAGAAGAAGAAGACTTAATCAAAGACGTTTTCGCAAGAGGCCCTCTTTCTGGGATAACACCATCAAAACGATAGTAAACCTCATCACGGCTTGTCGTAAGCGTCATAATAATAGGCGTATCAAGACCCAGCAGTGAAATAGAAATGTTACCAAACGCGAATTCAGAAGTCGGCGATATAATTAAACGGTGAGAATAAACTTCACCTTCTTCACCCTCACCAGGCTGCTCCATTTCNACAATTCTNAAATTACCNGCCCATGTCATTGTGTGAATAGGCCATGGCGCACCAGTAGAATCCACGAAAGAAACCGTCGAAACATGCCCGTAAGCCATCTTCAATGAAATAGGATCAGCACCCGGATCCAAACTAATATTTTTAATAACAGTCTCAGGCTTAGGCGCAGGATAAACAGGAAGCTCAACAGATTCTTGNGTTCTATCAAAGCGCTCTAACAATGTACGAATNTCTTCTGGACGCAAAGGAAGCATNCCTTCAAGNGCNGCATCAAATGCCTGCCTACGAATAGCTTCTTTCGCATCATTAACTGGCGCCTGCGGTTGAGGATCTTCAAAATCAAAGGCACTTGCCTCAAGACCAGGAAGCTCTTCCTGCGCAACAGCAGATTGAGCCGCAAACAAACCAGCAACAGCACAGCTCGTTAACAGTAATTTACCAAAAGAGTGACTAATTTTTTTCGATACAAACATAGATTTCACTTCACCATAAAATCCCAACACTTACCAAAGATAACGAGTTATATAAAATGTGTCATCCGCAAAAGGGATAAAATTCAAACAACACACATCTAATTAGAATATCTCTAGAAAGAACGGAAAAATTACATTAATGCAAGAGCCTCCCAAAACCCAAACGAACTCAATAGTAACCTGTTTACATCGCCTGTGCAATCCATTGCTCAATCCCAATACCATTAGGACTTTCGAGCCTTGGCATACGCACAACAACCAAAGTTACCAACAATCTATCCGAGCGCGTTCTCGCACCAGACTGATAAGTCAAAATCAAAGGAACCTGAATGCGCCACTGATACCTACCCGCACTCAAACCTTCTTTAACAATAATAGGCGCNCCCTGCGGNGCCGCAGTAACAACCTGCTGAGANGCCTCAACCATNTCAATAATACGTGAACGCTGCAAAGCNTGCGTAAAGCTCTCCCAACCACGNCGNGTAAAGTTACGNGAAGATTCCTGAAGTCTACGACGATAATCNTTGAAACCAAAAGTCATAACTTCNGTTGCCGCTTGCGCCGTCCAAGACATAAGAGCAGGAGAACTCAAATTAGGCTCACTCAAAGGAACCATAGGCACCAAACGNCCATCCTCNGTCGTTGCAAAATATTTATTTTCTGGCTGATTAACTTGGATAACTAAGTATAAGGAGCCGATTAANCATATNATAACCACNCCNTGCAAAAGTGCTAAACGCAAAAGCGTTCTGTAACCATCNCGGTAAAACTCATTNCGAACAACAACNTTNGAAAGACCCTTCAAATCTGGTTTAGCATCTTCGGCTGCATCANTCTCNGCCCCCTCAAACACCTGANCATCCTGAATTGTTGTTTCTTGTTTTTCTTCTGCTGACATTCAAACGCACCTGTGAAAAAATATATAACCTCCTTATACTGAACCAAAAAAACAAGTTTCTCAAGCACCAAGCCAACATTAAATGATAATTTTCTTAATTTTCACACGGGACTTTTCATTTTATTATATGCTATTATAGGTCGGTATGAGTTTATTTTACGGTAAGTGGGCACTGGTACATTGAGCAAGAAACTAAGTAATACAGCCTTTTTCAAAGGTTTAAGACTAGCATCTTATATGATGATGTTCGTGGCTGTCGTCATTTCTATATCTCATATTAGTAAAGCAGACCCTTTCACACCATCGGTGACGACACCGGGGTCATATACGGGCGTTAATGGATCAACCATGTCACCTTGCGGACCTTATGGAAGCTGCCTATGTCTATTTTGTACGGGTTTTTTCTGCACCTGCACCCCTTCAAGTGATGCCTGCGTTTTCAATGACTGCCAAGACGGGGCCACTTTATTCACCGATTATCACCCGCATTACCGCGATCATATTTTGGATCACATTACTGACGAAGCCGATGAGCATGAAGAATGGCTAGAAGATACGTTAATGCCGCTTATTATTGATGCTATGCAGAAAATGGCAGAACAAATTTCAGCCAATTTTTTTCATCAGGCCTTTTCAATCGGTACATTCTTTGATGCTAAACATCATTTAGAGACGCAAAACTTATTACAAGAATTACAAGTCGAGACTTACCAAGACTACCAACCAAGTGAAGAAATTTGTACATTTGGTACGGCTGTGCGTTCATTTGCTCATACTGATGCAGCCACCGAAACTGCTGCACTTGCACTCAGCCGTCGTCAAATGGCGCGCCATACTGGTAAAAAGAATATGGGCGGTGCAAAAAGCCCTACAATGGATAAATATAATCGCTGGATTCGTTTTACTAACGTTTACTGTGACCCACAAGATAATAACTGGCTCTCTACAGATACATCTAATACAGGATTAGCAACATTCTGTAATTCTCAGACAACACCGCCAACAACGCCGTCTCCTTCCGATATAGAAAAAAGACACCGCGTCAATATCGACATTGATTTTGGCCGTGCCGTCGAAAATAAAAGAGTTATTGACGTCTATGGTGGATCTTGGGTGGGTGCCGGTGATGAGCTTGACGTGCTAACACTGAGTAATAACCTCTATGGCCACAATATTATTAACCGTGACGTTAGAACAACAAGAGCTGCGGACCCGCAATCAGCACAGAGATACTCAAATATGAGATCTATCATCGCAAAAAGAGGGGTAGCAGAAAACAGTTTTAACAATATTGTCGCCCTAAGAACACAAAGCTCAACAGTGCGAGGCGTGAATATTTCAAACACGAACCTATTCTTGGGCCGCATCTTGATGGATCTGGGCATCCCTGAAGATGAGGTTGTTGAGGTTTATGGCATAGACACCGAAACAACAAATTTCGTCGACCCAGAAGATCTAGATGCCAGTTACTTAGCTATGCTAGAAATTCTAACAAAAAAAGTTTTCCAAAATCCAAATTTCTACGCAAATTTATATGACACACCGGCAAATGTAGAGCGTAAAGCCGCTGCATTAGACGCATTTGATATTATGCTCGACCGTGCGATATATAAAAGCCAATTAAGACGTGAAATGGCTATGTCGGTTCTTCTATCCACTTCAGTTGAGAACCACATGTCAGCGCGTCCAAATAATGTATGGGGTAAGGAGCGATAAAATGATCAAAAAATTACTCCACACAGCGATATATGCATCCCTTCTGTTCGCAGGGAATATTCCATATGCATACTCATCTGCCGTAACACCAACAGTATCGACAACGTGCTGCAATGGATGCCCAGGCGCAGACTGCGTAGGCAGTACCAACAGTATCAATAATCGCCATAATACAGAAAGAAATGATTTTAAGAGCCATGTCGCAGATGAAACAGAAGATCATAGAGAATGGCTAGTCAATGATTTCCTAACAGACGCTGACCAATTTGTTGAAACATTGCAGGACATTGCCGAACGCATGACAGCTCAAGGCTTAACGTCCGTTTTTGAAATTGGTCAATTCTTTGATGCAAAGCATTACTTAGAAACGCAGCAAATCATTCAAGAAAAAAGATATGAGGCGCTTAAAAACTACCAGCCTGATGAAGGTATATGTACATTTGGTACAGTCGCAAGAAGTCTCGCACACACAGAATCCTCAGGTCATCAGACCGCGCATTTATTTAGTCGCAGACAAATGGCTAGACATCTAGGTACAAAAAATATTGGAGGCGCAACAAGAGAAGAAGAGGATAAATTCAACCGCCAAATATTCTGGCGACAGAATTTATGTGTATCTCACCAAAACAACTGGATAGATGGCATCAATTTTACAGGATTAACAGCCATGTGCGGCGATGCTGATGGGCAAAATGACGATAGTAGTTCTTACCCAACTATGTATGATGCCGACATCAATTATACGCAGACGTTGGAACTAACAAGAACACTAGATGTAGACGGACCAGCCTGGATTGGGGCAGATGCAGAATTTGCGACTATGGCACTTGGAAATAATCTTTACGGTAATGATATTTCATCACGCGGAATTGGCGCAGTAAAAATCAATAATGATGATCTTGCTCAATCCTATCTTAAATATCGCTCAACTGTTGCAAAAAGAGGGGTAGCAGAAAACAGCTTCAACAACATAATCGGTTTAAAATCACTCGGTGCAAATTACAAAAATGCAACAAATACATCTTTACCAGATTCAATAGGCCGCTTAATACAAAACTTAGGTGTACCAGAAGATGAGGTAGCACCATACTTGGAGCTATATGGACCAGATCCTGGCTATCTATCTACACTCGAAATTTTATCAAAAAAGATTTATCAAAACCCACAATTTTACACGAACTTGTATGACTCGCCTTCAAACCTGAAAAGGAAAGAGGCGGCTATGAAAGGTATTGAGCTGATGCTCGAACGTGCCATACACGAAAGTCAAATGCGCCAAGAAATGGCTATGTCAGTATTATTATCATCAAAAATGAAAAAATATGCTGAAGATGCAAACAAAAAATTAAATGTAAACGAATAATGAGATAGACATGATGAAACTGAGATCTAAAAATCACCGCAAAATCATAACAGCCTTCTCGCTATTAGCCATCATGGCGACAGCACCAAAGACAGTGCTTGCGGCCGCATGTTGTCAATGTAACGGGACAGTCAATACGGCGCTGAGCTCAAACTGGCCAACAACACAAACACAGCTTCAAAACCGTGTAACTTCAGAATATACAGGGCTTAGAACTTTCTGGGTGCAAACACTCTGGCAAGATAATATTCTACCAGCAATGATGGGGTTTGCAGATCAAGTCGTTGCCGTATCCAGTCATCAAACAGCGATTATTGGTACATTTTTTGACGCTAAACAGCAGCTTGAAACGCAGCGGACTTTACAACGAATTAGAGCGCGCGCGCACAAAGATTACCACCCAAGTACGGGCGTTTGTACATTTGGTTCAACTACACGCTCACTAGCGGCATCTGAGAGAAAAGCAGAATTAACCGCACATGTTTTATCACAGCGTTTCCAAGATCGCATGCTTGGTGGTGCTAATACCGCAGCAGCCCCTGGTCCTGCCGCTGATAAAATGGCGCGCATAAGACAGTTCCGTGAAAAATTCTGTGATCCAACAAATAATAACAATTCTTTAGGTCTTTTATGTGAACACGATCAGGATAATGATCTCTCAAATAGTACGTATAGAAGCTCTTCAGACGGTATCGGCGCCTCTGATATTCAGCGCATGAACAAAGATATAGATTATCTCAGAACTATCGATAATAAATGGACACTCGACATCGACTTTACAAATACCGATCTAACAGATGACGAAGAAGATGTTCTTGCTCTTGCTGATAATCTCTACGGCCATGAGGTTTTCCTGAGACCCCCAGGCCCGGACCTATTAGCAAGTGGCCCGAATAATTTCCCCGCTATTGCACAATCCTTTATGGATGCAAGAGCAGCCGTTGCGAAATTAAGTGTTGCTAAAAACTCATTCGATTCGATTACATCTATGAAAGCAAAAGGAACAGCTGGTTCTCGTGATAGCTTGAAACTTATCCTTGAAGAACTCGGCGTAACCGATAGTGATGATATTGACCAGCTATTAGGGGCGACAACCGGCGCTTCTGATGGTCCTAGCTACTATGCACAAATGGAAGTTCTGACAAAGAAAATCTACCAGAACCCTGACTTTTACACCAACCTCTACGATAAACCGGCAAACGTAGAGCGTAAGAGAGTGGCGATGCAGGCTATTGGCCTCATGCAAAAATATGACCTTTATAAAAGTTATCTACGCTATGAAGCTGCACTTTCCGTGCTCCTAGAGCTTGCTGTTGTTGATCTTCAAGAGCGCGTTGATATCCAATCTGCTGACCAAACGAGATCAGGGGAGTAAGAAGGATATAAGGCCAATGACTAAGAATATAAAGACATTCATATATACAGCCGCAGCGATAACCGTATCTGCTGGTGCCCTCATGAGTCTCACTCCAAATATTGTTGTGGCCGCACCCGAAGCGAATAAAACGCAAGAGCATAAAGCATTTATTGGCAGTAAAGACACAATTGCCAATAAAGAAATCTTTGCAAATCTAACTGGTTTTAAACCAGGTATGATTGTCACTTACAAAATCATTGATGACGGAAAAATCGTTCCACTTTCAGGAACCGCGCAAACAGATGAACATGGGAATTTAATAATACCTATGACTGAAAATCTGCTCTCAGCGTCATCAGAGGTAAAATACAACTTCATAATAGATGATGAAAATGACACTCTTAATCTTGTCCTTATTCATAATCTTGAGAATAATGCCCTGAGTATTGAAGGCTCTGGCACGAATAAATTCACAAAAATTGTTATAGAATCTCAAGAAAACCTACATGAAACACGTTCTGACTGGGCTGGTTTATTTGAAGATGAAATTGAAAACTTCCATCAAAAACAGCCCAAAGAAAAAAGCTCTTATAAAATTGCCTTTTTTAACGCTGCACCTGGCCAAGACGTAAACGATTTAGTTAAACGTCCAGCAATAGAAGTGCAATATTCACCTAATGGTGGTGGCCCTACAAGTGCAGGCGTTAACTCATATTCTGCAGGAAATTGTGGAACTGGGCCAACACCAAGCTATTGTGACACTGGTCTCATGAATAGTTTAGAGGCCGATTTTGTTGATCATTTTGTAGAGCCAATGCAAATGTTTGCAGAACAGCTCACATATAACGCAATGCACCAAGCCTTCATTATTGGTACATTCTTCGATGCAAAAGAAACACTAGAAGTTCAGCGTGATTACCAGGTTTTAAAAGCAGAAGCACATAGAGACTATCACACAAGTGAACAGCTATGCCGTATAGCCTCCTTTACAAAAAGCTTAGCAAACACATCCCAGAAAAAAGATCATGATACAGCGGCCATGAATGAAATCATGATGGCTTATTTAACGAATGAATATAATACCATGAGCGGCTTTGGTCCGGGATATGAGTATGCTAGCCGTATTGAGAACTTTAGAACAAAATATTGTAATCCAATGGATAACGGCGGCGGCCTATCCTACCTATGTGAGCACGATCAGAATAATGATTTATCTGATAGTCCATATCGCACAGCAGCCCCAGGCGGTACCGGCGCCTCAGATCTTCAGCGCATGAACAAAGACATTGACTATTTCAGAGCCATGGATCGCAAACTCACAATCGATGTCGATTTCACTGATGATACACTCACAGAGGATGAAGAAGACGTTATAGCGCTGGCTAAAAACCTATATTGGCCTACACCATATGATAATCCAACCGATACTGTCATTGATAACAATGTTAGTGGCGTCATGAAGGCACGTACAATGATTGCCCTTCACAACATTGCGCATATGTCATTCGCGCACCAAGTCGGAATGAAATCAAAAGCACCAACACATGCTGACCCTGAAAAAGCTGGATGGGCACATATTAAGACAATGATGCGTGATTTTGGCATTTCAGACACAGAGATCGTGACAATGTTAGGAGAAAGTCCTAGCTACTATGCACAAATGGAAATGCTTACAAAGAAGCTGTACCAAAACCCTGACTTTTACACCAATCTATATGATAAACCTGCGAATGTAGACCGCATGCTTGCATCTATGGAGGCTATTTCTCTTATGCAAATGCGCGACCATTATCAAACAATGATGCGCCAAGAAATGCTAACCTCTGCACTCCTCTCAGGTGAACTCATGCCTGTCGTCGAAAAAGCGCAAGGTGCATTAAGCAAATCCAGAAGCTCTGAAAATTACTAACAGTATTTTTGAGTAAATAATCAAAATTGGCATCCCTTTTGCATTTATAAAATATGGAAGAGCTATAGGGCTATTTTTTCCGCTTGTTTAATGCAGTAAAAAACGCATGAAATAAAGCCAAAAAACCCTTAAGCATCTGAATATAAAGATAAAAAAGGGAAAAACACATGACATCATCACTCATGACCGCCTTATCAGGTCTTCGCATGTCACAGCAGCAAATTAATACAATTGCGGCAAATGTTTCCAATGTAGGAACCCCTGGATATTCAAGAAAGATACTGCCACAAAGCACGCAAACTGTTGATGGACGGGCTATAGGTGTATCGCCTGAAACAATTATCCGTAATGTTGATATCAATCTTACGCGTAATCTCTGGACACAAGTCAGTGCTACAAGCGAGCTGACCGTACAAAAGACCTACCTAAACCGCATTGAACAATTCCATGGGCCACCAGATCAAGAATTATCAATAGCGGCAAATCTTTCCGATCTGAAGGATAGTTTTGCCGCACTTGCGGATAGTCCTGAAGATCAATTCTTACAGGCAACAACCGTAAATAACTCCATTGATATGGCTGAAAAATTCAATGACCTTGCTGAGCTCATTAATACCACACGGAATGATGTTCAGGGGGATATGGTAGACACCATTAATCGTATCAACAACTTAGTTGAGCAAATTGGTGAACTTAACGTACAAGTACAAAGTAACTTGAATGTTGGCCGCTCTATCGCGCAAGCACAAGACGATCGCGACAATGCCATTAAGGAACTCTCCGAATTAATGGAAATATCATTCTTTGAGCGAGGCGATGGCGTGTTGGTTGTACAAACAAGTCAAGGTGTTGAGTTAGCTGGCGATGAAATACAGCAGCTTTACTTT
Source organism: Micavibrio sp. TMED27 (assembly GCA_002167715.1). Taxonomy (GTDB): domain Bacteria; phylum Pseudomonadota; class Alphaproteobacteria; order Micavibrionales; family Micavibrionaceae; genus TMED27. The sequence goes on along the minus strand of NHCG01000006.1, from coordinate 186,508 downwards.
TCACCGCTACCACTTTCTGCTACGAACGCATACCCGGCAAGCGCTGCACCAATCTATGTAAGAAACCCACTTGATGATCCAGCAGCTTTTGACATCACAACAACAGATGTAGGCGGACGTTTAGGCGGCCTCATCACCCTAAGAGACGAAACATTTCCAAAACAAATGGCGCAGCTAGACGAGCTTGCCCATAAAACAGCGCTTAGATTTGAAGCACAGGGTCTTCGCCTCTTTACAGACCCTAGCGGTACAATCCCAGCGGATACCGCGCCTGACCCTTCAACAAACACAGCTGTGGCTTATGTAGGCTTTGCCAGCATCATACAAGTCAACAACTCAATAATAGAAGATAATACGCTTCTACAAAATGGGACATACGGCGCCACTAACATCGAATCAGGTTCAAACGAAGTCATAAGACGTGTGATTGAAAACACATTTACGAGTATTGATTATCAAACCATAAATAATATCGATCCGGCGACACAAATTGACCTACTCAATAGGCCGGCTGGTGTCGATCTTCAAACATGGATCGGTGTAACATCTGAAAACACTATTGAAGGAACAAGAAACCTAACCGCTTTTGCTGATGTAAATGCGCTCATAACCTCTGCAAATGGTGCGCTTGATCCAACAAATGATACGTTCAGAATTACATTCGAGGATTCCAGAATCCCGCTTGGCCCAACTTCGATCGATATTTCAATGGCCGCCGCACAACTGCAACCAGGTGCAAATGCCGCCGATCAAATTGTTGCTGAAATCAACGCACAAATTGCAGGTATTCCTGTTCCAGCTGGCCTTGCCGCCTCAGCAAGTGTTGGTCCTGATGGGCAAATTCTAATCGATACACGCGGCTCATATACAGTCGATTCAGCAGCGCCAGCTAACGCAATGGGCACATCTGGGCTCGTCTTTTTAGGAATTGCAGATAATGCAGGATCACCAGTAGCACCCGAAGACCCGTATTTTGATATCCATGTAGGCAATAACCAGCCAACACGCATAACTATAGAACCCGGCGATACGCATACAGACCTTATCAACAAACTGAATGCTGTAGAAGGTCTAGCAGTGGATACAGTTGGCTTTGCCGCCGATGGTATCCTCAGGTTACGCCCTGGCGATAACTATGATAATCCAAATTTTGGTGGAGATATTACAATTGTAAGCGGTCCATTTAAAACCAATAGTGCCGCTTATGCTTCCTCTGCAGGCCCCGTACCGCCAGCAACAACAGGAACAAGAGCGACTATAGATGATGGCGCCAATGTTGTCTCAGCACTTTTTGGTACTTATAGCGTATCAGGAACGCGGGTCATAGATACATCGCCTCTAACAAATGTAACCTATGGGTCTGAAACAAACGGTTCAGCTTTACCGCCTATCCCAACTGTTGGTTTTAGAAACCAGTATCTAGGGCCAGACGCATCGGTCACAACCGGTATTATTAATGCCTCTAGCATCGTTGAATATGCACAAAACATGGTCAATGAGCACGCGAGTGAAATCAACCTTATAGAATCTAGAGAATCCGATGAGGAAGCCCTTAGAGAACTATTAAGTACTCAAATTTTAAATGAATCAGGCGTCAATTTGGATGAGGAATTAGCCCATCTCATTGTCGTACAAACCGCTTACGGAGCTTCAGCTCGTGTTATCACGGCCGTTGACGAAATGTTCCAAGAGCTACTCAACTCAATATAAAGGTCTAAATAGGAGCTAAACATGGCAGGTATTTCAACATATGGACAATCACTGACGCAGATCAGGCTATTGAACAACCAAAATGAAAATTTCACGCGGCTAGCCAACCAGTTAACGACGGGCCTGAAAACTGATCGCTTCTCTGGACTAGGGCTAGACGCAATGGCTTCGCAGCGCTCACGTGCAGATGTCAAAGCGATAGACACCTATATCAATAACATTGATAATGCCGAACGTCGCCTAGATGCGATGCTAACATCTATCCGTGAATTTAAAGAACAGGCTGAAAACCTATCAAGCGCAATGCTTTTGCTTTCGCAAGAAGGCGTACACCAAAAAGGGGACAAGATCATATACGATGATCCACTAACACCCGCTATTGAGACAACAGAAATTGGTATGAGCTCAGGAGAAATTGCAACTGAGCTGGAAACAATCACAGACCTAGCAGATAACCTCTACCCGCTATTGGTTGATTTCCTGAATATACGTGATGGTGATCGCTATCTCTTGAGCGGAACAGATACAAATACAGCACCTATTTCTAATAATGGCACGCTAGATGCCGCAGTTAGTAGCCTCATTCAAGATTGGAAAGATGAAACACTACCTGCCGCTCAAAACCTGAATAATACAGAGTTGATTAGTGCCCTAAGATCAAGAACATCAGCCGATGACCCCAATGCGATAACCGATACAATTGTCGGATATTCTGCGACCTTAAGTGCTGGCAATATTAATGATGTTTATATCCGCGTAACAGATACAACAGAAATTAAATATACAGCCGCCGCGAATGAACAGGCCTTTAGAGATGTCATGGTTGTCACGGCGTTTTTGAGTAATTCAAACTTAACACCAATTGCGGATGCATATGCAGAGCCTTATACCGCAGGGGATCCAACAATCGCAGACGGCGCTCCGGGCGCAACTCTAGAAGAGCAAAAGCAAAACTTCTTTGCAGTCTTTAACGATATGGCGCAAATGCTCAATACTGCACTAGATGATATTGATACCGTTGAATATCAGCTAGAAAGCGCCCGCGTACGCATGCACACAACGCGTGAATCGCTGGTTGAGCAGAAAAACGCCCTTCTAAACACCGTAAGTGAAGTTGAACAAGTTGATACTAATGAAATTGCGGTAAGGATTAACGCGATGCAGGTGCAAATTGAGGCATCTTACAGGGTAACCGCCCTAACGAACGAATTAAACTTAACACGCTTTATATAACGCATATGATACAACGCATAAAAAAAACCCCGCTTCGATGAGCGGGGTTTTCTTTAAACTCGAAAAATTCTTAGCTTCCAGAAGCAGAGCTATCTGTAACAACCAGCTTCACACGCTCTGCACTACCAGCTTCAGGCTTAATGAAAACAGCCGATGGTGTATTACCTTCTTCCATAGCTTGAGAAAGCACAACGCTTAACGCTTCAGAAAACTCACCAGATGCCAAAACACTAGAATCGAGCTTGTAATCATAATCCGCTTCCCAAACAAGCTCGACATTTGATGTCTCACTCCATGAAGAAAGTGTAGATTTAAGACTTTCACCTTTTTGCGCTTCCCAGAATAATGGGCCACCAGAAGCAGGTTCAATATTTTGAAGCGCACTTGGCTCTGCATTTTCAAATGCAATTTGTTCAGGTGCTGTTTCTGCCATATCTACTACATCTTCAACACTTTCACCAGGATCTCTTATCGCTGTACGTGCTGTTTCTGGCATAGGCGATAACATTTCATCTTCCTGCATCATTGGCGCAGCGTTAGCTTGCTCCGTAATGCTCATTGGGCTCAGTGCTGCTTGCACTTCTATTTCTTCAACAACAGGCTGCGGCTCAGCTTCAACTGCTGGAACATTCATTTGTGTAGGATAAAGATGAACAACACGGCCTCTTATCTCTACATTAAGATCAATTGGCTGCACCATCTCACGTACAACATCAAACCATGCTTTACCGCCATTCCATGAGACACGCTGTCCTGGATTAACGCTCTCAGCAAATGAATATGAGAAATTTGCAGGCACAACCTGTCTAAGCGCAAGAGCAAGTGGCATATCACTACCGAAGCCAACAACTTTTGCTTCTTCTTCAACCGCACGACTTGCATTTGAACTTGTAACATCCGCGATCACTTTTTCTACCGGCTCAGCCTGTGTCGAAGCATTTTCAGGAAATGCCATGATTGAAAGCTTAGGCGCGCTTTTTGTGTCAGCCATTTTTTGAACAGCCGTAACAGGTGCATCATCAGGCATCACAACAACAGTTTTCATGCCTGCATCTTCTTTGTTTACAGCCTCATTTTGCTCAACCACAAACTCTTGCGGTGTAATCACATCTTCACGGGTGTGAATAACATTTTCTTGAACTGGCTCAGCATCCGCCTTTGTTTCAGGTGCAGCGCCCATAATCGCGGCGTCACTTGGGGAAAGTGGCTCAACTTCAACAACAACTTCTGGCTCTGGCTGCTCATCCTGCACTGGAAGAGGCAACATCTTTTCATCAGCATCACCTTGTTTAACAACAAGTGTTTGCGGCGCCATTTCTGCTTCATCCTTAACCATCGCAGGTGCTTCTTCTTGTACAGGTTCTTGTACGGCTGCAGGAGCAGGAGCTGGCTTAGATTCAACAATAACTTCTGGTTCAGCAATTGGCTGAACAGGGGCTGGAGCAACGGGCGCTGGGGCAACAGGTGCTGGAGGCGCAGCTTTCACAACAGGTTTTTGCGGTTGAGGGGCTGGAACCCATTCAAAACCGGCTTGCGCACCTTGCGCGTAGCTCAAAACTGCTGTCGCAACAGCGATTTTTAAATAAAATTTTGAAAACTTATGACGCGCAGAAAGACTCATATCGCATATCCCCTTCATAAAACATGATCTTAATATTGCGACATTATAGAGCTACAATGAAAAAAACAAGAATATTGACAAAAAAGACGTCAAATTTGGGAGAATAATATGACTAAAGATCGTTTTAACCGAAATCTTTGAATTTACGGTGATGTACACCGTTCAAACCCGGACGTATTTCATCAAAGAAAAAAGCAACCAAAGACGTACGCACAACACGTAACGCAGCCGGGAAAGTCAAACCGCGCTTTTCCAGCATGCGGAAAATGATCATATTGATAACAGCAATAACAATTGTTGAAGTACGAGGATAAATAAGAAGAAGAGGTAATGGCCAAGCTGCACGCCCGTCGAAATTAAAGAAACGCGCTGGCTTCATGGAATTTCTCCAATGCCAGTTAAGCTGCTCCTCCATCTCTTGAATCTGTTGAGCTTGAGTCGTCATCTCTTAAAAACCTCTCTAATTACCAAAAGGAACTATACTTAAAAAAAATATCTGCGGCAATGCCGCATAATTAAACTTGTAGAGGATTTAGAACAAAATTCTGCTCATGGCCTTTTAATGATGCCGTATCATATTCTACAGCACTCGGATCAAAATTCCCCTCATTAACAGGTGAAACAGCCGCCTCTTGAGTAACAGCAGTGATCATAGGCGCATCTTTAATGGCTCCCAAAAACTGTAAAACCTCAGGGTCATTTATATCTATTTCAGCATTAGTGTTCATATTTAGACCTCCAATTTTTAGGTAAGATCACGCGTTCATATCCTGGCGCCCAAAAATGCGTCGCCTCTTCGGGGTAATCCAGCCCCATAGCTCTAATCAGCGTGTGTGTTATTGAATTTGGACTATCACCGTTTACATCCTCTGGCCTATAACTCAAATTCTGCGCATTCACAAAATGAAGCGCTTCAACAGCCATAGCCATTTTACGAAGATATTCTTTTACAGGGCCTTGAAATATTTCAACTTCAACAGCCTTAATAATTTTTTGACCAGCAAGCGGTCCTTCTGATGGCGGCGCCATCACGCCGCGCAAAGCCCTCACATCAGAAGCCTGACGTTCAAGCGCCAAACCATTCATCATCACCTTGTCGGTGCCTGTATGATCACGAAATACGAGGTGATTATAGGCTGGACCACCATAATCGCCAATTTCCGACACAATAAGATGAATTGAATGCATCATATGCGGTGGCGCTTGATTAATTTGGTGAGATAAACCTGCTTGCATAATTTATGAACCCTTATTCTTAAGTTCATACCAATATGCCTAAATTTCCTTAATATTTCCCTAAAGCAGGCTTATAAAATCCTCACCCCTTATATTACAGGACACCGAGCATATCAGCGACAAGCGGATGACGCACAATATCGGTCTCATTCAAGCGGCAAACAGCCACATTTTCCAACGCGTCCAAACGGCGTGATATATCCGCTAAACCTGACATGCCATCCAAAAGGTCTGATTGCTCTGGATCACCCGTCACAACCATTGTCGAATGCCAACCAAGGCGCGAGAGGATCATTTTAAGCTGTCCGTAAGTACAGTTTTGCGCCTCATCAATAACAATAAAGGAGTTATTAAGCGTACGTCCGCGCATAAAGCCAATCGGTGCGATCTCAATTGTACCGTCCTCAATATATTGACGAACTTTCTTACCGCCCATACGATCGCCTAAACTGTCATATAATGGACGCAAGTAAGGCGCCATTTTTTCCTGCATGTCTCCCGGTAAATAACCAAGCGACTCGCCGGCCTCCATAGCAGGGCGTGAGAGAATAATACGCTCTATCTCGCCTTTTTCGAGCGCCTCTGCTGCCTTTGAGATAGCCAGATAAGTTTTACCCGTACCAGCAGGCCCAACCGCCATCGTCAAAGAATATTCTTCAATCGATTTTATAAGCTCGGCCTGTCCTTCCGAACGTGGCTTGATATTCTTGACATATTTTTGATCACGACGGCCATTAATCTCATCATCCATCGGGTGCCAATCACTAGATTGTGACTTATGATCAAATGCTGGATGAAAAACTGTATTGTCTTTTTTTGAATTACGTGACTTGCGTGATTTTTTAGACATGGGAGGGTATCCTTCCGTTTAAGGTGGAGGGTTGAAAAGACTTCAAAATTTTTGGAGAAAATGTGAAGAAAAAAAGCTCAAAAACACCCTTGGCTGAAGCGCCTAAAATAAGAGGTTTTTGAAAAGGTAAGTATAAATTCAAGGAGAAATCCTTATTGGTTACCTGTTGACGTCATTGTAACAAAAAAACACACGCAGCGCTGCAAACTTTATAAAAATAATCACAAAAACACTGGATAAATCAGCTGTGAAATTATAGTGTTTTGCACTGACTTTAAGGAAAATATTGAAATGACACTGAAATTCGAAGATGTCCAGCACGCCTATGAAGCGATAAAAGACTCAACAATACGCACGCCCGTTGTCAAAGCAACGCGCCTTTCACTGCATCTTGGAATTGACCTTTATCTTAAACTTGAGAATCTTCAGCACACCAACGCGTTTAAAGCGCGCGGCGCTCTCAATAAGCTTTTAACGCTTAATGAAGAACAGCGTAAAAACGGCGTAATCGCTTGCAGCGCCGGTAACCATGCACAAGGCGTTGCTTATCACGCAACGCGCCTTGGCATCCCATCAACAATTGTTATGCCCAATGGTACGCCCTTCAATAAAATACAGCGTACAGAAGATTTCGGCGCCAAAGTTGTGCTTCACGGCAGTAATTTTGATGAATCAGTTCAATTCACAATGGATATGGCGAAAGAGAAAAACTATACCTTTATCCATCCATTTGATGATGAAGCCGTTGCAGCAGGCCAAGGTACAGTCGCGCTTGAAATTCTAGAACAGCAGCCTGACATAGATACAATTGTCGTACCAATCGGTGGTGGTGGACTAATCGCTGGTATGGCGGTAGCAGCAAAACATGTAAAGCCAAATGTTGAAATTATCGGCGCACAAGCGCAAATGTTTGACGCTGTTCTTGCAAATCGTGAAAAAAGAAACGGTCCCGATGGTGGGCCAACGCTAGCGGAAGGCATCGCTGTTAAAGAACCTTCAAAAGAGAATATGCAAGTCATTGACAAGCTGGTTGATAAAATATACTCGGCAACTGAGCAAGAAATTGAATCAGCTGTCTTTGATCTGCTCTCAGCAGAAAAATTAGTAGTTGAAGGCGCGCCGGGAACAGGCCTAGCCGTCATCAAAAAACACCTTAAAGAATTCAAAGGCAAAAAAGTATGTCTGCTTGTGTGCGGAGGAAATATCGATAGCCGCCTGCTTTCAACACTTATCTTGCGCGGCCTTGTTCGCGATGGCCGCATCACACGCCTAACTTTCGAAATCGATGACACTCCAGGTCAACTTTCAGACATTTCACGTATGATCGGTGAAAGTGGTGCTAACGTGGTAGAGGTTATTCACCAGCGCATGATGCAATCTGTATCATTGAAAAAAGCAGAGCTCGAAGTGGTAATCGAAGCACGGGATAAATTCCACGTCAAAGATATTGTCAAAACCCTCAAAGAAGCAGGGTTTAAGGTCAGATCCTCAAGCGACGTCTAAAACAAAACTCGCATTAATTGACATATAAATAAAAAGCCTGTACGAACTCGGATCAAACTAAGTAAAGAGAGTATGCAATGAACTTAAACCGTGCAGGCACATTATCCACTATAGCAATGCTCGCAATCCTTAGCGGATGCGGTGAGGAAGAAAAGCAACAAAAGAAATATCCTGATGTGCGGCTTATGCCAAACGAGATAGGTGGACAGACTCTACCTATGCCTGATGAAGACCTAGTAGCTGGCGACGTAAGAGATACAGCTGATCAGGGTGCAATTATACCATCAAACGGTTCTGAACTAGATTTCAGTCATTTCCCAACAGCAAACACAACAAACCCAATCGCTGGAAACTTTTCTGAAGAAGGGTCTACTGAATTTTCAACTGAAATACCTGAAGATTTTGTTCTTCTTGAAGGCTTTGACGGAAAAGAGATTGAGCCTCTTAAATTCTCGGAAGCCGTGCAAGAAATGCTCTCTGCTGATGAGCTAGAAGAACCACTCAAATCCATATTGATGGGCGCGGAAATTTCAGAAACAACCAAAGCAACAATCGGCGGCAATTCTATTTCTATTCAATTCAACCTCAGCAACTTAAACTGCCAAGAATTAGGAAAATGGTGGGATCAAGGCACACCATTTGATCACCTTCTGAAAAATTCAGGATTTGATGCTAGAGCCATTATTATCGAAGAACTTCTTGAGAACGGAAAAGTTAAAATTAACGAAGACGTCGTGAAGGAAATCATAGACTTAATTGGAACAGAGACAGACGATAAAGATCTATCAAAAGTTTTAAAAGGTAACGTTCATCTTGAATGTCGAGAAAAAAGCAATCAAGCCCCTGTAATAGGGTAAAGCAACAAAGCGGCGCGATAGCCGCTTTTTTTGACTAAATAAATCCACGATCATCAACCAATTTTCTTGACATATTATCGTCAGGCGCGTAGTTAAAAGTCTCTAAGTAAAGCAGAGATAAAAAAGTGAGAATTAACAAATTCTACGGAACAGTGCTTTCAATAAGCACTATAGTTGGCGCAACAACACTGGCGCTTCATTTCAACAAATCAAGCGAACCTATTTCGGTTCTCGCGGCGAGTTGGCAAAATTCTTTTTGTGAAATTAACCAAAAAGCGGCTGAATGTCTTGATCAGCATCCTAATTATCCAAATAAAACTGATGCCACTCGAGCTGACTTTAAAAACTTCTCACTCCATGGCCTATGGCCCACAAGCTATGATAATGAAGAAAGAAATAACTTCATATTTTGTAATACTAGAAAAATTCCATCCAAAACCGATTGGAAATATATAAAGCCTATAGAGCTATCAAAACAAACACGCGCAGAATTAAATAATGTCATGCCTGGGTCTCAATCCCATCTTGATCGTTGGGAATGGGAAAAACACGGCACATGCCATCCAACAACAGAACATGGCGGCGCAGAAGAATACTATCTCGACTCTTTATATCTTATGAGCCAACTAAACCAATCAAAGGTACAACAATTCTTTGAAGAGAATATCGGGCACAATGTTAGCGTCGATGACATCAGAGCAAGTTTCGATGTCGCATTTGGTGAAGGCGCGGGGCAGCGTGTACAAGTCAAATGTAATGATGAATATGGCCTAATCACAGAAATCCGTCTGCGTTTACAAGGAAAGATCATAAATAATAAAACCACACTCAAAGAGCTCCTTCACGCTGCACAACCCTATACGGACGAAGATCAGCAATGCCAAAGCGGCTATATCGATGAGCCAGGCTTTAAATACCCAGATCAGCCCATAGCTATAGAGCCATAAAGACGGTAAAGAGAAAAAAATAATGGCACGAGATAAAAGGCAAAAGCCCAGTTACTTTAACCGAGAATTCAATAACGATAGCCGCTTCAAGCGCATTCAAAGCGTCGTACATGCAAGAACGCCTACGAACATAGAGCAAACACAAGGCGATCAAGACAATGAAAACACCGCCCCAAAACCACAAACATATCTACATATAAAAATCACAGAAAATGGCTGGCGGGATATAAAACAAGCGGCCAATGCTCGTGATCCCTTCACTTTTAAAAGTGATGCAGAACACTCACTTAACTATCTGCCGATTGCCTTCGCATTTGGATTAAGAGGATCCGCATCAAATTGGGGCGGCGCCGCTATCATGGTCGCAGCATCACTGGCCAGACCGCTCGTTTCCGCAGTTATAAATAATACGCCTTTTGTTCGTAAGAGATTGAAAAAAGCATGGCATGACAGCTTATCGCATGGGCGCAGAAATACATTCACAAATGATGATCAGAAAAAACTTCAAAATCTTGGACAAGCCAACATTGATGAATTGATCCATGCAACAATCGAAGCTGTAACCTTTACAGACCGTTGGGAAAACAGCACCTACTGGACAAGAGAAATCGGCTTCCACCGTCCACTTAAACTCCAGCGCCTCTATGGACAAGCGGCCATAGGGTTTGATCCATCATCACAAAAGTTAGACATCAAGCCCGGATCTGGAGAGACCTTCCAATTTCAGATGCATATGAAATCTGATAAATATGGAGAACCGGTATTAACAAATGTTGCCTATGAAGTTGTTCCCAACCCGCCCGGACGCGGCTTTACTAAGCACGGCCTCGACACACTTCCTATCAGGCAGTTTGATCCCAAAACAGGAAAAGAAGTAATTACAAAACCTGTCGAGCTCAATATCCCAATACATATCACACCAGAAAATGAGCAGCAGCTAGGCACAACAAAACAGCGTGCAAAAGAAATTGATAAACTGCTTCATCCGCGTAAAAAGCCAAGGCAAGCGCGTGAACATGGCATGAAATTTTTCCGCAAAAAACCTGGAAGCAAACCAAGTAGAGATGACGGCTATGTTTATGCCACAAGTTATAAACCAACAGGAAAAGCCGCAATATTATCGCCATCTGCGCACCAAGTTGTTCATGAATATATTCATGATATGGCCGAGCTGACGACAATAGATTTTCAAGATCTAAAAAGCCATTTCTATGCCAAGGTCAAAGTAGAAGACAGAAACTTCAAAAAAATGATGAAGCGATGGAAAGCCATTCATGAAGAGCTACGTAAAGAAACAGACCCAAAAACTCGCCATGAGCTAAAAGTTGAGCAAGGCGAAATAGATGAAAAATTAAATAAAATTGGCGGTGAATTCGTACTCTACAGAACGCGCATTCAAGAAGATGGCCTACCATCTAATAATCTTGCAGACTATGAGAAAGTCAGAACCTATCATAATGCCCAATATTTCTTCCAACACATAGAAGATGAAATAAAAAGCAAGGGTTATGAACCAACATCATTTTGGAACATCCGCAAACTGGCAAACGCTGATGATGCGCTGCTCTATGATAAAGATCTTGAAACAGACCTCAATCGTACGATCAAAACGCTCCGCGAAACAGATACGGAATACTTTATCAATGCGTACACAGGGGCACTATATGCTAAGAGGTTTAATGAACAAACAGGTGATTATGAGCTTCTTTCAGGCGGGCTAACAAAAACGCTACTGCCTCATAAAATAGACACAATGGATATTGTCCGGGCTTCTCCCAAAGAAGAGGTTGTAGAAGCGGCGCTCAGAGAACTGATGACAAAGCATTCACTCATTGAAAACCCTTACCGCGCTATAGAAGACTATAAGCTATATGTAGAACAAAAAGTCAGCCAAAGCCTCACTGAACAGGCGCAAGAACTCTTAGGCGAACAAGAAAATAAAGAGCCCAAAAAATCATGGTTTCCTCATATCGGGCAATAAAAAAGGCGGCCCCAAAGCCGCCCTTTCAAAATCAATTTAAGTCTCTAAGCATTTAAACTTCTAGCTTTTGACCATGAAGTGACATATCCAGCCCTTCATATTCTTCACGCGGCTGAACACGTAGGCCAATTGTATAACGCAATATCAAGAGTAAGACCGCAGTCACAGCTGCTGAATAAACGGCGACAACTACAATCGAAATGATTTGCGCCCAAAGCTGTGTATCACTGCCATATAGCGTACCAGCAGCGCCGCCAATTTCAGGATTAGCAAAAACACCGACTAAGACCGCTCCAACAATACCGCCTACACCGTGCAAACCAAACACATCAAGCGCATCATCATAGTTAAGCCACTCTTTCAAGTAAGATACAGCCACATAGCAGACCGCGCCGCTAATCACGCCCATAATAAGTGAGCCAGCGAAATCAACAAAACCAGCCGCTGGCGTAATCGCAACAAGACCAGCTACAACACCAGAGATGGCGCCATGCACACTCGCTTTACCCTTATGAAGTGTTTCCACCATAATCCAAGTCACAGCAGCAATACCAGCAGCTGCATTCGTAACAAGCATTGCGTACCCGGCAGAAGAACCAGCAGAAAGTGCAGAACCGGCGTTAAAGCCAAACCAGCCAACCCAAAGGAGGCCAGTACCAATCACACTCATCACAAGGTTAGATGAGTCAGATGGGCCATTACTCTTATTCAAACTGCGACCCAATATAATTGCCGCAACAAGACCGGCAACACCTGAGTTAATATGCACAACTGTACCGCCCGCAAAATCAAGCGCTTCACCCATACCAAGCACACCTTCATAGTCCTCAAGGTCAATGCCGCCAATAAAGCCGCCTGGCCCCCAAACCCAGTGTGTGATTGGCGCATAAACCAAAATCACCCAAAGAGGCGTAAAGATCAAAAGTGTTGAGAATTTAATACGGTCCGCAACAGCACCCACCAAAAGCGCCGTCGTAATTACAGCAAAGGTCATTTGAAAAACAATAAAGACACTCTCTGGAATTGAACCTGTCGCTGAATTCGGCGTAACACCATTCAACATAAACTTATCCAAACCGCCGATAAACATATTGCTCTCGGTAAAGGCAAGTGAATAACCAATAACTGGCCAGACCACACTGACCACTGCACAAACAGCCAAACTCTGCATTAAAGTTGCGAGGATATTATCCTTTTTAACCAACCCACCGTAAAAGAGGGCAAGACCAGGAACGGTCATCATTAAAACCAGCAAGGATGAAACTAGCATCCATGCCGTGTCCCCAGAATCGAAAGTGACATCTTGTGCCATTGCAGGCGTACTCAACGCAGCGAAAATCCCCAGCGCCGAGAAACAATATTTTGTTATATTTCTCATGATAAGCTCTTAATTTTGTTATAATTTGCTTTTGTAATAAAAATACCTTCTTATAGATCAACAACTAATCAAAAAGTAGAATAAAATTACAAAAGAGGAAACATTAACCTCAATATTGCTGCCACGCAACAAAAAACCGCGCACTTCAAAAAAAGCGCGCGGTATAACTATTTAATATAAATTATAAAAACACTAAAACGGCTTAAGCATCCTCATCTGGCTTAGCGTAATTACCTGCAAAAATATCCTCGGCAAAAACCTCTTCCCATGTTCCTTCTGTTGAAGCTTTCGCATATTCAGTTGCGCGGTTTTCAAAGAAGTTCGTGTGCTCTGCACCATTTAGCATTTCATCCATCCACGGAAGCGGGTTTTTCTCAACACCGTAAATAGGATCAAGATTGAGCTGCTGTAAACGGCGATCACCAATAAAACGGATATATTGCTTAACATCCTCTGGCTTCATACCTTCAATATCACCCATTTCAAAGCATAGATCGATAAATGCATCCTCATGCTCAACTGTAATCTCACAGCACTTAGTAATTTCAGCTTTAAGTTCGTCATCCCAAATATCAGGGTTTTCAGCAATAAATGCATTAAACAGCTTTATCATAGACAAACAGTGCAAAGTCTCATCACGGACTGACCATGTAACGATTTGCCCCATACCCTTCATTTTATTAAAGCGTGGAAAGTTCATTAAAATAGCAAATGATGCAAACAGCGCTAAACCTTCGGTAAAGGCACCAAACATCGCCATAGTTTTTGCAACATCTCGTCGTGACTTCATCGACACATCCTGCATGTAATCGAACTTGTCTTTCATTTCCTTATAATCAAGGAATGCAGAATACTCGACCTCTGGCATACCAATTGTATCAAGTAGGTGCGAATAAGCAGCAATGTGAACTGTTTCAATATTTGAGAAAGCAGAAAGCATCATCTGCACTTCAACAGGGCCAAAAACTTGGCTGTAATGCTTCATATAACAGTTATTAACCTCAATATCACTTTGCGTAAAAAAGCGAAAAATCTGAGTCATCAAGTTTTTTTCAGCAGGGGTAAGCGTTTTTTTCCAATCACGCACATCCTCGGCCAAAGGCACTTCTTCAGGAAGCCAGTGGATACGCTGCTGCGTTAACCATGCCTCATAACACCAAGGATATAAAAATGGCTTATAAACATGGCGCTCCTGCAATAATTTGCTATTTGAATTAGTGACATCATCTTTTAAGGCTGGCTGACCCATAGCGTTACTCCTATTTTATTTTAGCGTTTTCAACTTATTACGATTCTATAAGGATTGAAGTATTTTTACAGCTACCCCCTGTGAATAGCGTGGATAAATCAATCAATTTACGAAAGAAAATAACTATATATAGGATAAATTCTAAGAATACTTACTACATATAGTAGGAAATAAAGCTACTCATTCATTGATAAAACAGCCAAAAAGATACTATGCGCCCCAGCTAATACTCGCCGGTGCACTATGGTCTTCACAGTGCAGTTGTGTGCTACCAGTATCATAATGACACCCTTCAGGAATAGTAGAGGCGGCAGTCTCTGCGCCGCTAACAACATCAGCCGCATGTGTGTGCCCAGCATGCGCATCAAACAAAGGATCAATCCCCACAGCTTGTCCAAAATCTGCGCCAACATCCACGATTAACCCATGAATACCTGTCATTCCCGTAGCCATAGCAAAAGCTATGTCTAAGACAATTAACATGCCAATATTTTCCATTGTTGAAGACATTATAGATACGCTCCTTAACTCATAGCCGGAGCGGACCCAAATGACGGAATAACATCAAGCCCTAATGTCCCAAAAACAAATGCCTCTACTGCAACAAATGCAAACAGCATTGTTAATGAACCATGTCCATGATCGCCTTCCATTTTAACCACCCATATTTTGTTATCCATCCACTATATAGACGGAGCAATATCCGTTGACAACTAAAAAGTTATATTATAACACTAGGGCGCGGTAAAAAATGGAGTGTAAAAATGAAAACTAATAAAAAACTATCAGCATATGCATTAGCTTTAACAGTGTCGTTCTCAGCGCAAAACAATGAAGCAATGGCAAAGCCAGTGGAAAATGACAAGGTTCTAAGCCCCGTCATTCAAATCACACAAAAAGACGGTTCCGTTAAAAATTATCCGTTAACGGTTAACTGCAAAGAAGATTTTTCTAATGAAAATCCTACTGATGATTTTCTTAAATATCTTGATAAACAGCTCCATGACGGCAGAGAAGGAACGATCGCGTTTCTATTATCTTCTGACGAAGAACAGGCCGCGCAGTTTAAAAATATGCACCCACTCCAAAAACGCATATTTAATCATTTAGCTAAACAATATGCTCGCGCCGATAATAAGACAGAGTTTCTACAGAAAACATTGGAACAAAATCACCCTGCACTCAAGAAAACACAATTCTTTGACGGAGCAAAGCTTCATTGCTATCAATAATTATGATGAGTGACAGCTGGAACAAAGCCCCTTAAGCTCAAGGCTCCAGCTATCTGGCGTAAAATTCTTTTTAAGCGCTTCTGCACGAACTGAACCCGGCATGTGGCACATATGAATTTCTTCAACACGTCCACAATCTGTGCAAATCATAAATTGCGAACCATTATGTCTGTGGTTTTCTTCGCACGCTTTATAGGCATTCAAACTCTCAATACGGTGAACAAATCCATGGTCTGATAAAAATTCAAGCGCACGATATACCGTTGGCGGTTTTGGCTTATTCAAATGATCAGCAAGTTTATCAAGAACGTCATAAGCAGTAATAGGAACATCTGCACTGGAAATAATTTCAAGGACATGCTGCCTAGGCGCCGTTACACGCTCGCCATTTTCTTTACAATACTCCTGAAGCTTCTGTACTACATCACTCATGCTGATAGATTATAACGTAATGCTGTAAAAGCACAGAATAATATTTATTCAGACGCTTTTGATTGCAGCGGCCCATCAGGTACAGCCTCACCAAACAGCTTTGAATATTCGCCATAACCTTCACTGACCAAGTCATCCTTGTGAATAAAGCGTAAAGAGGCCGAATTAATACAATAACGAAAACCGCCCTTATCCTTAGGCCCATCATTAAAAACATGACCAAGATGCGAGCCCCCTTTTTGAGACTTCACCTCAGTTCTAGGAACAAAAAGCTTATAATCAGAGTGCTCCGTAATATTTTGCTTTTCAATGGGCTGCGTAAAACTAGGCCAGCCTGTGCCGCTATCATATTTATCTATCGAAGAAAAAAGCGGCTCTCCTGAAACGACATCCACATAAATACCAGGCTCTTTGTGATCCCAATATTCATTTTCAAAGGGTTTTTCAGTGCCGCCATGCTGCGTTACATATTCTTGCATAGCTGTTAAATTTTTCTTTGCATCTTCCATAGTTTTCTCCTGACCAGCCACCGCGAAAGTCCCGCTGGATATAAGAGTGAGCGCCAATAATATATATAGATAATGTTTCATGTGAATCAATTCGTTAGAAAAAACGAAAGCGTTACATTTGAAAAATTTACGCCATTTCACTCCAGCTATCAGCAATAACTTTTATTTTGCTTTCCAGCTGATTCATCCGAAAAGGCTTGCGCAAATAACCAGAAACCCCTGACTTAAGAGCTTTCATGACCGATTCTTCGTCCGCTCGCCCCGTAATCATCAAAAAAGGCGTTGAAGGTGCTCTCATTTTTGCATCCTTTAACAACTCTAAACCATTTTTATTCGGCATATTCCAATCACAAATGATTAAATCATATCCTTGTGGCGTGCGTATTAAGTTTTGTAATGCTCCTTCCCCATCCGCTGCCTCAGTAATTTTGTGAATACCAAGGTCAAACAGCATCGCTTTTATCGCTGATCGAATTGAAGAATCATCTTCCGCTAATAAAATATTTAAATGTGCGTACTTACCCATACATACCCTCGCTCTCAATTCACCGTACAATTTTTACAAACAATACTATCCTTAAGGGCGTTTATTTGCTCTCTCTAAACATTCTATATTAGAAATATAAAATAAAACGTTAACATTCATACTTATTCAACAAAAAAGGAGCCAAAAGGCTCCTTTGATACTCTAAGAACATAAATCTTACTGACAAGATAGGCATTCTTCATACATTGAACCGCCTGTACCATCACCAAGCGCGCCTTGCTCGTCTTCTCCTTGCTGACTACGTTTCCAGGATGCGTCACTTTCCGCACGCTGAATTGACTTAGAACGACAATAATAAAGCGATTTAACACCTTTCTTCCATGCATCGTAATGGATTTGATGAAGTTCTTTTTTATGAACATCACCAGCCAAGAACACATTCAGTGACTGTGCCTGACAAATAAATTCAGCGCGGTCCGCTGCATGTTCGATCAACCAGCGCTGATCAATTTCAAAAGCTGTTTTGAAAACATCTTTTTCAACATCAGATAAGAAATCTAAGTGCTGAACAGATCCTTCATTTGTAAAGATTGAAGACCATACATCTTCTGTGTTCTGACCTTTCTCTTCTAAAAGAGCCACAAGATACGGATTTTTCACTGGGAAAGAGCCCGAAAGTGTTTTGTGCGTATAGGCATTAGCCGCGATTGGTTCAATACCAGGTGAAGCACCGCCGCAAATAATAGAAATTGATGCCGTCGGTGCAATAGCCATCTTATTTGAAAAACGCTCGTTAATACCGTAATCAGCTGCATCAGGACACGGCCCGCGCTCATCAGCAAGTTTTACAGACGCCGCATCCGCTTGACTGCGAATATTTTCAAAAATACGCTTATTCCAAACTTTGGCCATCACCCCTTCCATCGGGATCATTTTAGATTGCAAGAAAGAGTGCCAACCCATAACGCCAAGCCCAACACTGCGCTCACGCATAGCCGCATACTTCGCACGCTTCATCGTATCAGGCGCTTTTTCAATAAAGTCTGAAAGAACGTTATCAAGGAATCGCATCACATCTTCGATAAATGTCGGATGGTCTTTCCACTCATCATATGTCTCTAGGTTCAGAGAAGACAAACAACAAACCGCTGTACGGTCATTACCAAGATGATCAACACCTGTTGGCAGCGTTATCTCTGAACATAGGTTAGACATCTTAACATTCAGACCCGCCATTTTATGATGTGCCGGAATCTGATCATTCACATGATCAATGTTAATGATATATGGCTCGCCCGTTTCAATACGTGCAGTCAGCAAGCGAATCCAAACATCACGTGCATTGACCGTATCCACAACATGACCATCTTTCGGTGATTTCAGTGCATATTCTTCATTACGCTCAACCGCATGCATAAACTTATTATCAACCAATACACCATGGTGAAGGTTAAGCGCTTTACGGTTAGGATCACCACCAGTTGGACGGCGAATCTCGATAAATTCTTCAATTTCTGGATGCCAAATAGGCAAGTAAATCGCAGCAGAGCCGCGGCGTAGAGACCCTTGAGAGATTGCAAGCGTCAGAGAATCCATCACGCGGATAAACGGTACAATTCCAGATGTTTTACCATTACGGCCAACTTTCTCACCAATTGAGCGAACATTCCCCCAATAAGAGCCAATGCCCCCGCCAAGTGACGCTAACCATACGTTTTCATTCCAAAGACTTACAATATCATCGAGTGAATCTTGCGTTTCGTTGAGGAAACAAGAAATAGGAAGACCACGGCTCGTACCCCCATTTGAAAGGACAGGCGTTGCCGGCATAAACCAAAGTTTAGAAATGTAATCATAAAGACGCTGTGCATGATCAGAATCATCACCGTAATACATAGCCACGCGTGCAAATAAATCCTGATATTGCTCCTCAGGCATCAAATAGCGATCTGTAAGCGTTGCTTTACCAAAAACTGTCAAATTTTCATCGCGTGAGCGATCAATACGGACGCGATTTCCTCGCTCCATTTGCGCAACGTCAAACATGAGTGTACTCCTATTCAAATCTTTATAAACCTGTTATTCAGGATACTTTTTCGGGATGGATCGTATTCGAAAAAACACAATCCGTAGCGTTAAGCTGATATATAAACTACTACATATCGTGTATTCCCTACAACATGAATATAGTCCTAGCCGTGATTTTACCATTCAAAAGAATCATGTAAAAACAGCAAATTAAGCTACATATCCAATGCCTTATCCCCGATAAAAAAAGTTATTTTTGTTGGTAAAACCCGATTAAAAAACTCTTTTTATATCCGTTCCACAGCTTATCACCTCATGATATAGTGTTTCACATGAATCATGATACACAGCACAATCGCCAAACAAAAATTCTCGCCACATTGGGGCCTTCATCAAATACAGAAGAAACAATAGAGCAGCTCTTTTTAGCTGGCGTAAACATCTTCCGTCTTAATTTCTCGCATGGTGATCATAAAACACACCAAAAAACAGCGCAGATTATTAGAAATATTGAACAAAAACACAATCGGCCTATCGGAATTCTTGCTGATCTTCAGGGTCCAAAGCTGCGTATTGGGACTTTTAAGGATGGCAGCGTAGAAATGGTTCGCGGCGATATGCTTAAATTTGATAGCAATCCGGAACCAGGTGATAAATCACGCATCTATATGCCGCATCCTGAAATTTTCTCTGCCCTTAAAAAAGATGGCCTTTTCTTTATTGATGACGGCAAGGTACGTTGCCGCGTCAGAGAGCTAGGGCAGGATGAGTATGGTGATTACTTTATCGCTGAAATCAGAGCAGGCGGTAAGCTTTCTGATAAAAAAGGCTTCAACGTCCCTGAAAGCTATTTAGAAATTCCGGCGCTCACTGATAAAGATAAAATAGACCTCAAAGCCGCTCTTGAAATCGGCGCAGACTGGATAGCACAAAGTTTTGTTCAAACGGGCGCAGACGTCGCAGAAGCGAAAGCCCTAATAAATGGCAAAGCTAAGCTTATCGTAAAGCTTGAAAAGCCAGCAGCGCTTGAGAATCTAGAAGAAATCGTAGCTCTTGCCGACGGTGTTATGCTTGCACGCGGCGATTTAGGCGTTGAAATACCGCCTGAAAATGTNCCNTCCGTACAAAAACATGTTGTGCGNTATGTTAGGGGATTAGGCAAACCGATTGTCGTTGCNACNCAAATGCTNGAAAGCATGATTACAAGCTCNCGTCCAACNCGCGCCGAAGCCTCAGATGTCGCAACAGCTGTTTATGACGGCGCGGATGCAGTTATGCTCTCTGCGGAAACAGCAGCCGGCGAACATCCAATTCGAAGCGTTGANATGATGAATAAAATCTGCCGACGCACNGAAACAGACGAAATTTATGACGAATTTATGGAAGAAGCNCAGCCCGATACGATCGGCGATCCATCTGATGCCATTGCGACCGCTGCCAATTATGTCGCGCAAGATATAGAAGCAAAAGCCATCGTCAGCTATACAGCTAGCGGCGCTACGGCCCTAAGAATGGCGCGCCAAAGGCCCAAAGTACCGATATTATGCTTAACGCCTAACCTATCTGTCGCAAGAGCGCTAAGCCTTTCATATGGCATCCACACAGTTCATGCCCCACAGATTAGCGGTGAGTTTTCAGGCGCTGTGCCTTTTGCGTGTAAAATACTCGTTTCGGAGAACTTGGCANAAAAAGGGNACCGCTTTGTCATGAGCGCAGGTGTGCCTTTTGGNGTAACAGGCTCAACCAACCTCCTACGAATTGCAGAAGTAGAAGANTAAAATAAAACAGGGCCTTAATAATATTAAAGCCCTGCCTCATCTATCATCATCCGAAATGGATTTTCGACCTCGAAACTTTATAAATTAGCGTGCNCTCGCAACAACCGTTCTGTTTTCTGGCTTGGTGTGTAACCACCATGCATAACGATTAATTGAAAAAATTGGACGGTAACGATTACCTGTNTCTGTGCTGATTAAAGTCTTAATCTGATTATCAAGAATAAATGCNCCGCTTTCTGTGTAAACCACAAGCACAGCATGNGGGATATCCTTGTACGTGTCNTGTACGATCATGACACGNAGNCGCTCTTCTGGAACACCCATCGCACGCANCGCCGCATATTTAGCAATNGCGAAATCTTCACAGTCGCCGCCGCGCTGAAGAAATTCAGCGGGTGTTGCCCAGTAATCCGAACGACCCCAGTTCTTAGAATCCACGATATAGCGCTGCTCGTTGACAAAATCATTNACCTTAGCAGCCATAGTCTTAATAGAGCCGCCTTGAAGCTCACCAAGATCTTCACGCCATTGCTGTATAACAGCAGCGGCTTTTTTATTACTAAGGTCACGCTCAAAACGCGCGAACATATCACTCCACTTTGTAAATGCTTTTAAGTTCGTCGAGCGCTTTTCCTTCGTTCCATATAAAGACGGGAAGTGCTTCACTCTCGTAAAATCTGATGCAACACTCGCGAGTGTGATTTTTGCTGGAATATCTGCGATTTCAGCCGCTTTGGCTTTCTTGCTAGAAATACTCGAAAAAGACATAAACATAATAACAGCCGCACAAGCACGAAGCGCGCTTTGCTTAGCTAACAACCAGCGCAACTGATTTTTTGAAATCACACTGCGTTCAACGAAGAACTGACCCAGCGGCATACCCGCTTCTTTTTGCTCTTTAAGCGCTGATTTTAATTCTTGTGAAGAAATTAGACCTTTGATTACAAGAAGCTCACCTAAACGGCGACGCTGAATAGCAATCTTTAACCCCGATAAAATACCCCTGTCATGTCNCATGTAAAACTCCACACGGCTTATNGTGCCGCTTTCCCAAATTTTGAACCCTGTATAACTAAATTCCTACGCCTAGCTACATCCTTATTAAAACCCAGAAAGATTGACGAATTACTAACAAAACGGCATAAAACGTAGAAAAATGAAAATTAGTGCATATTTTTTAAAAAGAGAGCGTCTATGAGCGACACACAACTGCAAGAACTTCTAAATAACTTTGAAAATGCCAATATCCTTGTCATTGGGGATATTATGCTCGATCGCTTTGTATATGGCCACGTAGATCGCATTTCGCCAGAAAGCCCTGTACCAGTCCTCGCCATTAACCGCGAAGATTACATGCTCGGCGGTGCTGGCAATACATTGGCCAACATCTCTGGGCTTCAAGCACATGCAGATATAATTGCACTCATTGGTGATGATGAAGATGGTGAAAAAATAAAAGCAAAAATCTCTGAGCTTGGCATTGATGCATCACATTTAGTTATTGATAAACAGCGCCCNACAACCGTAAAAACGCGTTTTTTAGCTGGNCATCANCAGCTTTTAAGAACTGATTTTGAAAAGAAACATGGATTATCAANCCTGCAAGAAGAANAAATCCTNAATCATGCAGTTAAATTACTACCAAAGGTAACGACACTNATTTTATCAGATTACGGCAAAGGCTTACTGAGCCNTGATCTTATCCAAAAACTTATTGCCCATGCNAATGAACNCGGCGTTAAAACAATTGTTGATCCTAAGGGCACAGATTACAGCNTGTATAAAGGTGCGTNTGCCATTACNCCAAACAAAAAAGAACTNCATGAAGGCAGCGCCATGCCTGTTAGNAATGATGATGAAATCAAAGCCGCAGCAAANCATCTTATNAATNCATGCGCCCTACANGCTATTATCGCTACACGTTCAGCCGAAGGAATAAGTGTCATTCAAAAGAATGGTGATATTTCTCATTTTCCAGGGGCAGATATAGAGGTTTTTGACGTTTCAGGGGCAGGGGACAGCGTTATTGCATCAATCGCTGCATCATTAAGTGCAGGCGGAAGCCTTGAACAAGCTGCCGCCATAGCAAATTTAGCCGGTAGCATCGTTGTAACCAAAGTGGGTACCGCGCCAATCCGCTTAGAAGAGATAAAAGAAGCCCTTCAACATACAGGTACAGAATATTTAACAGCATCAGGAAAAGAACGAAGTCAATCTGAACGCTCACGCCGAGGGGATGTCCTAAACTGGCAAGAAGCAGCCGAACAAGTACGCAAGTGGAAAGCCAAAGGACTTAAAGTCGGCTTTACAAATGGTTGCTTTGATATCGTGCATTTTGGTCATGTGACATATTTAAATGATGCCCGTGATCATTGCGATCGCCTTATTATGGGTCTAAATAAAGATAGCTCGATTCGTGTTCTAAAAGGNCCAGAGCGTCCCGTACATAACGAACAATCAAGAGCCGCCGTTATCGCGGCGCTAGGCTCTATCGATACAGTCGTTTTATTCGGTGCAGATAAAGAAGGCGACGATAACACNGCTTGCGCACTCTTNGACACAATCAAACCAGATATCTATTTCAAAGGNGGTGATTACACTGTCGATGAAATACCAGAAGCCCCAACAGTTTTAAAAAATGGCGGAGAGGTCAAAGTCATGCCCGTCTATGATGGCCATTCAACAACCAATTCCATCGCAAAAATAAAAGCNGGAGAATAAATTTCAAAAAATTTCAAAAACTGNGATTTANTTTTTGACAATCCATGCCCTTTAGTTAAGAATGATTATCACTATCAACAAGGGGGTCGAATATGCTGACACATTTTGCAGATCTTGAAGATTTTTACGGTAAAAATAGCGCCGCTCTTTTNCANGAAGAATTGATAAAACATTATGAAGAAAAAGAAATTAAAATCGCGCTCTATAATGGTGATCTNTGTTGTAAATATGTGCTTTTAGGGCCAGATCTGGGTAAAAAACTCTATAGTCTCTCGCCGCAAGGACGCCTCAAAATATCAAGACAATAAAAGCTACTGTACCTATGGAGGTGAAATTGGTAATATGAAATTTGAAATTTCTAAACTATGCAGAGTATTCCTTCATGCGCCTTCATTATATTCTTCTATGCCTATCAGCTNTCTCTATTTCTGGCTGNTTGTCTTTAAGCCCATCATTCATGCCTACAGGCTACAAATATCATAAAGAAGACTACAAATCNGCCGAGGGTCGTCACGCTAAAGATGTTGGATATGACTACTCCCATAGTCAAAATGATATAAATATGGAAGAGCTTGGCCATATCGCCCGTGATATAATNTTAAGAGCAAAAGCACATGGCTCTTACATACCGGCNACTTTCCAACTAAAAACAGATTTAACCGACTCTGCTTTCAGCTCGAGCTATAAATACAGCCTATTAGAAGTTATGAGAGAAAACGGTTCTGTTTTATCTAAGAATTCAGACGCGCCGATCATCTTCTTCACAGTTTTTGATCCAGTNTACAAAAAAGCGCTCGATGAATATGGCTTACTCGAAGTCTACAACGAAGATGCAGAACAGCTACCGAATAAAATCCTATGGTTCGATAACTACAAATTTGATGAAATGTATTTCGCTCTCGCGGTTATCGAAGACAATAAAATAAAAACAGAAGTTGTACATTCTTACAAACCGCCTNTAGCTGGTTTTGATCGCTATGGCTACAAATCGCCATCAACACCGTTAATAGAAGAAGAAAACTATGCAACAACGCACTAAAGCAAAGATCACAACGCTTTGTGCTGCACTTCTTTTAACAAGTGGCTGNACAGCGGCTTTTCTTGATATAGCGCGCCATGATATTTTTGTTAAAGACGATGTCAGACTGATTGAGCGCAATTACGCAGCCGCTGATTATCTCATCCAACAGGCAGGCGGATATATTGGTAAATACGCAGTCATTCGAGCAGAGCCACTTGCTGATATTAACCAACCAGGTATGGAATCAACTTTCGGCAAATTACTGCCAGAACATGTTGGAGTACGCCTTTCACAACTCGGCTATCAAGTAGATTTAGAAAATGTAATTGTTTCCCCAGAGGTCAATTACCTTAAACCCGGCGAAGATTACAAACGCAAAGCCGGCTTTATACTCTCAGGTTCATATAGACGTGATCAAACAGATATGAATATAAGCCTTAGATTAATAGATGCTAAAAATAAGCAGGTCGTAGGCGTTTATGACTATAGACTGCCTCTAACACGCGAAATAAATGAACTAGCGCGNCCGATCCCTCAAATCATGCGCATTGAGCAGCCTTAATAAAAAAGGACGCTTAAATCTATAGGCGCCCTTTTAGTAATCTCTATCTAAATTGAATTANTTAGATAAACCATATTCATCATAATCAACGGCAATCTGATATTTCGGATCTTCTTTATCAATTTGCTCAACGCTGCTACCCGCTTTTTTCAAAAGCCTCTTACAGTCACCGCTCAAATGCACAAGATGTAACTTCTTACCGCGTCCCTCATAGCGATCAGCCAATGTATCAATCGCCTGTAGTGCCGAATGGTCCCAAACACGGCTTTCAATAAAATCAATAATCACATCATCCGGGTCATCTTTCGGCGTAAATTTTTCTTGGAAATGCGTAACGCTGCCNAAGAAAAGNGGCCCAATAACNCGGTAAACTTTCTGCCCTTGCGCGTTAAGCCCTGTACGCACCTCNATATCCTCTGCTTTTTGCCAAGCGAAAGACAGGGCGCTCACAATCACACCCACAACAACCGCAATAGCAAGGTCTGTCGCCACAGTAACGGCCGTCACCAAGACAATAACAAAAGCATCTTGCCACGGCACGCGGTGAAGGATTTTAAGGCTTGTCCANGCAAATGTACCAATCACCACCATGAACATTACNCCGACAAGTGCCGCCAGNGGGATTTGCTCAATCAAAGANCTTGCCCAAAGAATAAANGCGAGCAAGAACAAGGCCGCAGCTATACCAGCCACACGCGTACGCCCNCCCGATTTAACATTAATCATGCTCTGACCAATCATGGCACAACCACCCATACCGCCAAAAAAGCCAGTAATAAAGTTTGCTGCGCCCTGCGCTAAACACTCACGGCTAGCGCCGCCGCGTGTTTCTGTCATTTCTGAAACAAGGTTCAATGTCAAAAGGCTCTCAATCAAACCAATAGCCGCCAAGATAATTGCATAAGGCAGTATGATATAAAATGTTTCCAAATTAAGCGGCACATCGGGGATAGCAAAAATAGGAAGATCACCCTTTATAGACGCCATATCACCTACACGCGGTACATCAATATCAAGGCCGATAACAAGCAAAGATACACTTAAGATACCAAGCAATGGCGCTGGGAAGGCTTTAATATATTTACCNCCAAAATGAATAACNGCCATTGTAAGCACAACAAGTCCNAGCATAATATAAAGACCCTGGCCACTGAGCCAGACCATTTGCCCACTTGCTTCATCAAGCATTTTAAACTGTGTTAACTGCGCCAAGCCAATAACAATCGCCAGACCATTTACAAAGCCAAGCATGACAGGGTGGGGCACCATACGGATAAATTTCCCGAGCTTAAAGATTCCGAACAAAATCTGTAAAATCCCCATCAAAACCACGGTCGCAAAAAGATATTGTACGCCGTGATCCAAAACCAAGCTCACCATAACAACTGCGAGTGCACCCGTTGCGCCGGATATCATCCCTGGGCGTCCGCCAAAAACNGCTGTGACAATACCAACGATAAACGCTGCATATAAACCAACAAGAGGGTGTACGTGTGCAACAAAAGCAAAGGCAACAGCCTCAGGAACCAGTGCAAGAGCAACGGTAAGACCAGATAGAATTTCAGTTTTATATCTGCTGAATTGATTTGCGTGTTTTACTGTTTCAACGTTCATATCTACGCTGCCGGCCATTTTTCATCTCACTTTATAATAGGAAATACGTTTAAATTAAGCGCGCATATAAACATTTTATGCTGGACTGCACAAGACATAAAAAAGCCCCGCTAAGCAGGGCTTTTAAAATTCTTAGCTTGCCGCTCTTGAGGCTTTTTTACGCTCATGCGGGCAGAGAAACTTCTTACGAAGGCGAAGGCTCTGCGGCGTCACTTCCAAAAGCTCATCTTCATTAATATAACTCATCATGTCTTCAAGTGACATTTTACGTGGCGGTGTAAGCTTAACAGCATCATCAGTTCCACTTGCGCGCACATTCGTAAGCTGCTTACCTTTAAGAACATTAACTTCCAAATCATTTTCACGGTTATGCTCACCAACAATCATGCCGCCATAAACTGGCGTTTGATGTCCAACAAACATGCTACCGCGATCCTGCAAATTGAAAAGCGCGTAAGCAACTGCTGTGCCTTGATCTGTTGAAATAAGCGCACCATTTCTTCGTTGCGGTACATCACCTTTATACGGCGCATAAGAGTGGAACAAACGGTTCATAATCCCAGTACCGCGCGTATCGGTCAGGAATTTTGACTGGTAACCAATAAGACCACGCGAAGGCGCAAGGAACGTAATACGCTGCTTACCCGCACCAGAGCTTCTCATATCTGTCATTTCAGCTTTACGGCGGTTCATTGCATCTACTACTGAAGATGCATATTCCTCATCCACATCGATGATAACTTCCTCAATCGGTTCAAGCTTTTGACCGTCCTCTTCTTTGATGACAACCTTAGGGCGTGAAACTGTAAGCTCAAAACCTTCACGGCGCATTGTTTCAATCAAAACGCCAAGCTGCAATTCTCCACGGCCACCAATTTCAAAACTATCTTTATCTTCGGATTCTGTATATGTAATCGCAACATTCACTTCTGCCTCTGACATCAAACGATCACGGATCATAGTAGATGTAACCTTGCTGCCTTCTTTACCAGCAAACGGGCTATCATTAACCGTAATATTTACTGACATTGTTGCAGGATCAATCGGTGTAGATTGAAGTGGCTCAGTAACTTGAGGATCGCAAATCGTGTCCGCAACAGAAGCCTTCGTTAAACCGGCAATACAGATAATATCACCAGCATGCACTTCTTCTACTGGCACGCGCTCAGTACCATCAAACATCAAGAGTTTTGATAAACGTCCTGACTCAACAGTCTCACCATTAAGGTTTAAAGCCTTAACTGTATCATTCACTTTTGCCGATCCATGCTGCACACGACCAGTTAGACAGCGTCCAAGGAACGGGTCAGAATCAAGCAAAGTTGCAAGCATCGCAAAAGGCTTACCTTCTTCCACTTGCGGCTTTTGCACATGTGTTAAGATCAGATCAAGCAAAGGGTGCAAATTCTCACGCGGGTTATCAAGGTCAGACACACACCAACCATCACGGCCAGACGCATACATAATAGGGAAATCAAGCTGCTCATCATTTGCATCAAGAGAAACAAAGAGATCAAAGACTTCATCAACGACTTCTTCAGGGCGACCATCCGGACGGTCAATCTTATTAATAATAACGATAGGACGAAGACCCTGCGCTAAAGCTTTACCAAGAACAAACTTAGTCTGAGGCATTGGCCCTTCTGCAGCATCCGTCAAAAGAATAACACCATCCGCCATATGAAGAACACGTTCAACCTCACCACCGAAGTCTGCGTGTCCTGGTGTATCGATGATATTAATACGAACATCATTCCACTGTATGGAAGTTGGCTTAGCCAAGATCGTAATACCACGTTCTTTTTCAAGATCACCAGAGTCCATCACGCGCTCATCAACCGCTTGATTTTCACGGAACATCCCGCTTTGTTTCATAATAGAATCGATTAACGTTGTCTTTCCATGGTCAACGTGTGCGATAATTGCAATATTGCGAATGTCTCTGCTCATAACGGATTTAGCCCTACTTCTCCAGATGTGAATATATGTTGACGAGTTCTATAGTGTCTCCCAAAAAAAGAAAAGCTATTTTTTGTGCAATGCGTGTGAAATGAAAAAAAATTAACTTGTAAGCTGCACAATAACTGTTAAAAACACTGTTTGTGCGGTGCAAAATAATATTGACGCCACACTTTGAAGTTGTTAATCTTAATAAATAGGTAAGATTCTATTCATGGGGGAGAGGATCGAACCAAGCCACGGATTAACCGAACTGTGTACTAAAGAATTAATGACGCGGCGATGTCGAAAAAACAAAGACCCAAAAGCTGCTAAAAAAACTAGAACAGATAATTGATTAGTAATTATCCCCCTTAGCTAAAGACACTATATTTAAAGGAGATAAGAAATGTCTAAAAACTTTGAATTTGAAAAACTCGCACAAGAAACTGCAAATGTTGGCCGCGAAAACGTCGAAGCATTCATCAAATCCGGTGCAATTTTCGCAAAAGGTTTTGAGGCAATTGTTAAGACAGCATCAACACTGACACAAAGCGCAGCAGAAAAGCAGGCGCAATTTGCTAAAGAGATCATCAACTCTAAAACACTTAACGAAGCTGCTGAAGCACAAAATAAAATTGCTCAAGCAAACTTCGATGAGTTTGTAAGTGGTGCAACAAAAATCTCTGAAATGAGTGTAAAGCTTCTCAATGACAGTGCAGCACCAATTAATGAGCAGCTTACAAAAAGCATGGAAAAAGTAACAAAGCTAGCTGCATAATCAACGCAGCCACTTATACCAATAAAATCAAACCCCTCGGAAGTCTTATATTCTGCGGGGTTTTTTATTTTGTGTCTTGTACTAAATTGATATAATAATGTCGGTATTGTAACCAGATAACTAAATTTAAAGTAGCGAAGTAATAGATAGGTTTTTCTATGTTCTGTATTAGAAAAAATGATTTTCTTATGATTAATGAAGCGCCAAAGTCAAATAATGATGGTGATTTTGGTGACGATAACTTTGGTGAAGAGCACCACGAAGACGATACAGGTCTTATGCTCAAAACAAGGCCAAAGACACAAAAACCATCCATGTATAAAGTGATGCTGTTAAACGATGATTTTACACCAATGGAATTCGTTGTGCATGTCGTCGAAAAATTCTTCTCAAAAAATAGACAAGAAGCCACAGACATTATGCTCCACGTCCACAGACGCGGCGTAGGGATATGCGGTGTCTTCACACGCGAAATTGCAGAAACAAAAGTAGCGCAGGTCATGGATTTCGCTAGAGCAAACGAACAACCGCTGCAATGCACAATGGAACGTGAATAATGGATAACGCATCCAAACAAAATTCTGATCAAAAACCCCAGCACGTCAAAATAGAATTTCATGTTCCCGATGAAGATGGGAAAACGAATATAGAAACCATGTGGGCAATTGATCTAGGAAATAATCTATATCAACTTGATAACCTACCTTTTTACGCTTACGGCATTTCTTGGCATGATAAGTTCAAGGCCGAAAAACAGAACGAACAAGGCTTTGCAAAGTTTAAGGAAGTCACCGAAAAATCCGGAAACAAAACTTTACGCCTTATCTTTACCGAAGAAGATCTGGACACGCGAATAGCCGAGCAAATTCTTGAAAACATCACAGAAATTGGATGCGGCTACGAAGGGGCAACCGCATCATACTATACAATTAATATCCCCGCAGACATCGAAATGACTGACATTACTGAAATTCTAACCAGTAATGAAATTATGTGGGAACATGCCGACCCTATCTATGATGAAATCAGCGATTAAAATATTTCTGCATTTCTGAATTTGACCAATGACAATTTTAAGAACCTCCTAAGGCGTTAGTATATACGTAACGCAAACAAAGAGGTGAGATATGGGAAAATTATCTATTGCAGTATGGATCATGACCGCAACCGTATTAATGGGGGTATTTGTATTAGCTATCCTTTTAACGCCTAGCTTAGAACAAAACCAAATGGACTATATCCTATACGCCGCGATCGCTGGCGCCATAGTAGCCATACCCATAACAAGTGTGCTCACCTATAAAATACAGCATTTATTCGATGAAAAAAGCGCTTAGGCGTGCCACATATGCTGGGGAAAACTCTTTTTGAAACTTAAAGCTCTATGCTATGATTAGAGATGGCTTTGAGCCTTGGCTCACTTGTCTTTATTCAGAACAGACTTAAGTTAAATATTATGCTTTCAAAAAACTTAGAACAAACACTTCACAAGGCTCTAGCAATCGCAGGTGAACATCACCACGAATATGCAACACTTGAACACCTGCTGTTTGCCCTGACAGAAGATCAAGATGCAATGGCCGTTCTTCGCTCTTGCGGCATATCCCTGCCAGACCTGCGTGATCAACTGGCAACATATATTCAAAATGAACTCGCTTATCTTGTGAACATGGAAGTGGAAGAAGCCAAACCCACAACAGCTTTTCAACGCGTACTTCAACGCGCAGCCATACACGTACAGTCAAGTGGCCGTGAAGAAGTAACCGCCGCCAATGTCCTCGTGGCTATGTTCTCTGAACGTGAAAGCCATGCGGTTTATTTCCTACAAGAACAAGACATGACCCGTTTCGATGCCGTGAACTATATCAGCCACGGCATTGCAAAAGTCCCTACACATAATGACGAATCTAAAGGTCCTAGGGGAACAGAAGAGAATTTCGACAAAGAAGTAAAATCCGGCGAAGCCTTAGAAGCATATTGTGTTGACCTAAATGAGAAAGCCCGAGAGGGTAAAATTGATGTCCTTATTGGACGCAGCAAAGAAGTCGATCGTACGATCCAAATCTTATGCCGCCGTTCTAAAAACAACCCTCTATATGTTGGTGATCCTGGCGTTGGTAAAACCGCCATTGCAGAAGGATTAGCAAAAAAAATCATCGAAGAAGAAGTACCCGATGTTCTCCTCCATACGACAATTTATTCGCTCGATATGGGCGCACTCCTTGCGGGGACACGTTACCGCGGCGACTTTGAAGAACGCCTTAAAATGGTACTCAGAGAATTAGAAGAAATTGACGGCGCCGTACTGTTCATTGATGAAATTCACACCATTATTGGCGCTGGTGCGACCAGCGGCGGCGCAATGGATGCCTCAAACTTACTGAAACCAGCGCTTTCTAATGGTTCTCTAAAATGCATAGGCTCAACAACCTATAAAGAATACCGCAATCATTTTGAGAAAGACCGCGCGCTCGTTCGTCGTTTCCAAAAGATTGATGTAGCCGAGCCAAGCGTAGAAGACGCTATTAAAATTCTCATGGGGCTAAAACCGTACTACGAAACCCATCACAATATTGAATATACACCCGAGGCAATCCAGGCCGCTGTCACTCTTTCTGATAAATATATGGGTGACCGCAAACTCCCTGATAAAGCGATTGATATCATTGATGAAGTCGGCGCAGCGCAAATGCTTGTCCCCGAAGACCAGCGCAAAAAACTAATCGACAAAGCCGATATTGAGAATGTTGTCTCAGCCATTGCCAAAATTCCTACGGCAACAATGACACAAAGCGATAAAGATGCACTCCTTAATCTTGAGCGCGATCTAAAAACAATGGTTTACGATCAAGACTTAGCCATTGATACGCTTGTCGATTCTATCAAAATGGCCAGAGCAGGCTTAAGAGACGATGAAAAACCTATAGGCTCATATCTCTTTTCTGGTCCAACTGGGGTCGGTAAAACCGAGGTCGCCAAACAACTCGCGAAAACAATGAGCATCGAGCTAATCCGTTTTGATATGAGTGAATATATGGAGCGCCATTCCGTCAGCCGCTTAATTGGTACACCGCCGGGCTATGTTGGGTTTGAGCAAGGCGGCTTAATGACAGATAAAATTGATCAAAACCCGCATTGTGTGCTGCTATTGGATGAAATTGAAAAAGCCCATCCCGACCTCTTCAACATTTTGCTGCAGGTTATGGATTACGGCAAGCTGACAGATAATAACGGCAAAACAATTGATTTTCGCAATGTCATCCTCATCATGACTTCAAATGCTGGCGCATCGGATCTGGCAAAAACACCCGTTGGCTTTAACCGCGAGATTGGCGGTGATGGTGATAATTACGCGGATAACGAAGCCATCACAAAAACCTTTGCACCAGAATTTAGAAATCGTCTTGATGCAATCGTTCCTTTCCAAAATCTTCGCCCTGAAACAGTTGAAAAAGTCGTAGATAAATTTGTTATTCAGCTAGAAGCTCAGCTTGCAAACCGCAATGTTGAAATTGAGCTATCGGAAAGCGCTAGAGAATTTCTTGCAAAAGAAGGTTACGACCCGGCAATGGGTGCACGCCCTCTTTCACGTGTTATTCAAGAAAAACTCAAACGTCCATTGGCTGAAGAAATACTCTTCGGTGAACTAGAAAAAGGCGGTCATGTAATAATTGGCCTTGATGGTGACAAGCTAACATTTAGCTATAAAAATATCGGCCAAACAACAAAGCCTGCTCTGCCGGGACCTAATGGCTCTAGTGATGATGTCGAAACAGTAGAATAGAAAAGTTAAAACGTTTAACGCGCAATGAGCACTTGATAAAATGTATAAGAGGGATGATCTGGCTCACTAAAACAGCCCGCAGCCTTACCGTCTAATTCATTTGAGCCAAAACCGATAGAGGCATTTCCATCCGTGGCGTAATAACCTTTGAATTTATCTGCATCAAGATAATCATGTTCATTTATATTCTTAGCAGCATAGCCGCTAATATTAAGCTGCGTATTAATCTCGTCACAGACCTGCTGTTTTAAATAAGGGATAAGTAGTAAAAGCTCTCGGCATTCTGAATCACTTCCGTCTGAACAGGCCGTGCCAATCGTATCTATATCCGCATCACCAGAGAAATGAATATCACCATAGCCTGTAGATTTAGTCACGCTCGTGCTATCTACCAAGATATCTTCTTTAACCCGAAAAAGCCCCATAGAACCACCAGAAGGGTGAAAAGCTTTGCATATGTCTGGGGCTGCCGGTGAATGCTCATATGCATCGCCACTGGCTCTCGTAAAACTAATATCCATGTCCGAGCAATTATTAGAGATACGCATATCGCTAACAACCTGCTTCATTTGCCGTCCGTAATTTAAAACGTCAGTTACATAAAGTTTTACTTTCTCTTCACTAATCTGCTCAGCACCACTAGAGCGCAGCATATTTCCTACAACAAAGGTCAGAGACGCAAACAATGCAACACCAATCAGGATTAGAAAAAGGACATTACCAGATTGTTTTTTGATATTTTTCATCTTTCCTTTCTATCATGAATAAAATTCTGATAAAATCATTTCATGAATAATCACGCCTTCATCTCAGTCCTCATTGCAGAAGATAACGACGTAACCCGGCAATTAATAAGCTCAGTCTTAGAAGCAAAAGGATATAAAACTCTAGAAGCGCGCGACGGCGACGAAGCCATCAATATTATCAATGAAAATCATGTCCATCTCGCTCTTGTCGATGTGAATATGAGCCCAATGGGTGGACTAGAATTTGCCAAGCACCTTTTAACGAACGGCTTAAAAATCCCGATTGTCCTCGTAACTGGTGATGAGTCTGTTGACCTTCTTGAGCAAGCAAGTCATTTAGGCGTCGCCCAAGTCTTACAAAAACCAGCAGCGCCAGATCGTATTCTAAGTACAGTTGAACGACTGATTAAACGATTAGGTATCAACCCATCACCATTAGGCGTACAAGAAGTAAAAGCAAAATACAGCCCTGAAGAACTGATGCAGCAAACAATTGACCATGCCCGTTCAAATTTAGAAAATAATAAAGGCGGCCCATTTGCCGCAATCATTGCCGATCAAAATGGAAAAGTCATCGCAAGCGGCGAAAACAGACATGCCTCACGCATTGATCCCATCGCTCATGCAGAAGTCATGGCTATTCGAAAAGCTGCCGAGCTTCTCGAAACATCCGATTTATCAAACTATGTTTTATATTGTTCAAGCTACCCAACAAAAATCGGCATAGCACTTATCGAAAGCGTAGGCATTCTAGAAGTTTATTACGGCGCAACACATGAAGAAACAGGCCTTCAAAAAAAACACTCCGAAGATGTAGTCTTCAAACAGATTGAAAAAGAAAAAGCACTCGCGCTCTATAAGCGTTAATTACTTAATTTCAAAAATAGCATCAATCTCAACGGCAACACCGAGAGGCAAGCTTGGTGCACCAACGGCAAAACGTGCATGCTTGCCAGCATCGCCCATAACCTCGACCATCAAATCAGATGCACCGTTAACCACCTTTGGATGATCATAAAAATCCGGTGTACAATTCACAAAAGCACCCAGCTTAACAAGCTTGACGATTCGGCTCCAATCACCTTCTACAGCTTCATTCGCCTGCGCAAGTATGTTAAGCGCACATGCTCTTGCCGCTTCAATACCTTGCTCTATTGATAGATTTTCACCCAAACGCCCCATATGCATTTTTTCCCCATTAAGGAATGGAATTTGACCAGCAACAAAGATCTGCGAACCGCTAATCACATAGGGAACATAATTTGCAGCTGGCGCTGCTGCACCTGGTAATTCATATCCGAGGGCTTCAACTTTGGTTTTAATGCTCATAGGGGGTGTCCTTTTCATTTTTTCGTGATATTAAAGGAGACTATAGATTTGTAAAGACATTGATTTATATGAGTAAGCAATGGGAATTTTAAGTTATTTAGGCGCAATATCGCCGGCACATATTAATTTATTTACACGCACACAGAAATCTGAGCTTGTTGGCGAAGATGCTATGGGCAATAAATATTACCGCAGCTCTAAACCACGCGCTGGTTCTAAGCGTGAGCGCAGATGGGTGATCTATAAAGGTGCACCTGAAGCCAGTAAAGTACCACCAGAATGGCATGGGTGGCTTCACCACCAAACAGATGCTGTACCGGCAGAAGAGAACGAATCTTTCCGTCGTGAATGGCAAAAACCACACCAACCTAATATGACAGGCACAAACGCGGCATATCGTCCACCAGGCCATATTCTTGAAGGCGGAAAGCGTGACAAAGCCACAGGCGATTATGAAGCCTGGACACCTTCAGAATAAATATGTGTAATTGAGATTTTGAGTAAGGGATATTTGAAATGAAGCGCAATGTATTTGAAACTCTATTAGGAGCCATTGTTCTAATCACTGCCGGTTTATTTTTAAGCTTCGGTTATAAAACCGCAAATGTATCAGCAGGAAAAGGCGGCTATGAAATAGATGCACTCTTTTCAGGTATTGGCGGCCTAGCAGCTGGCGACGATGTACAAATCAGCGGCGTAAAAGTTGGCACAGTTAAATCCGTAAAACTGGATGCAGATACATACCTTGCCCGCGTAAGCCTTAGCATCGATCCAAAATATCAGCTCCCTATAGACACAGCAGCTCTTATCAGCAGCCAAAGCTTACTTGGTGGACGCTATCTTGCTCTGGAACCTGGTGCAGAAGAAGACATGCTTGAAAATGGTGATAGTATTGAATACACACAGGCTCCGCAAAACCTAGAACAGCTTCTTGGACAATTTATCTTTAGCATGTCACAAAGCGATGATGATGAAGCTGAGACATCTGAAGTAGATGAAGAAAACGCAATTTAAACATAGGACTGCATTAGAGTGAAAAACTTTCATAAGCTTTTCGTTAAAACCATCCTGTCTGCGGGGCTAGTATGCACAGCAACTGCACCTTCTATTGCACAGCCAACCATTGATTTTCCGATTGTAAAGCTTCGTTCTCTCGATAAAACAACAGCGCGTACAATGACATTTGAAGCCGATGTAGGCTCAACTGTCAAATTCGGTGAGATCTATATCAAGGTTCGCGCTTGCCGCAAGGCCCCTGAAATGGAAAAGCCTGAGTCCGCTTCATTCCTTCAAGTATGGGAAGTAAACAAAAACAAAGAAACAGGCGAAGAAAAGTCAGAATGGGTTTTCAGTGGCTGGATGTTTGCATCTTCTCCTGGCCTCTCATCCATGGATCATCCTATTTATGATGTATGGGTTCTAGATTGCATTCAAAAGAAAGATGAACTCATCGAAGACGAGGCAAATGAAAGCCGTGAGGGTGAAGGTCAGATGAACGAAGACCAAGCCCCAGCACAGCCAATTGAGCAAAGCAGCGCACAAAAAGAAGTAGAGGCTACCCCTTCAAACGAAGACGCGAATAACTAAGATCGTTGATGCCGCATTTCAAAATATGCTTCGATCAATTCTTTTTCATTAAGATCATCAATCTTAAAATTGCATTTTAAATCCAAAACAGGCTTTAAAACCTCCATATACTCTTCGTGTAATAATTCATACACACCGAACTGTTCCAAGTGATCATTCACGAATTGCGTATCTAAAACTTTATACCCTGCATGCCATAGCCTTGCAGCCAAATGAACGAGTGCAATTTTACTCGCACCGGAAACTTTGGAATACATGCTTTCTCCAAAAAAGGCACCACCAATAGACAGTCCATAAAGACCGCCAAGCAAAACGCCATCTTCGTAATACTCAACACTATGCGCGTATCCCTTTTTATGCAGTTTTATAAACGCATCTATGATTTGCTGATTAATCCAAGTTTCTGGCCGCTCAGAGCGCTCCTCAGCGCAGTTTTCAATTACAGACGCAAAATCATGGTCAATTTTGATCTCATAACTGCGCTCACGAAGTCCTCTGCGAATATCTTTTTTTAATGAACGCGGGATATGCATGTCCGGTATAGAAATCTGACCGCGCTCTTCGGGGCAAACCCATTGAATAAAAGGGCTCAACCTATCATAGGCCATGGGGAAAAGTCCCTGCCTATAGGCCTCAATCAATAAAGAACTGGTAAGAACAACTTGCATTCTTTCATTATGCTACAAAGCAAAAGAAATAGGAAATTAAGGGCTTAAATAAATACAGCTATACGCCAAAAGGGTAATCCGGATGGATAAGATCATTCTCTTCACGCATAGGCTTAAGAGCTTTCGCATAGGCAACAAGTACATTCAGAACATGAGCTGAACGCTTCTTAATCTCTTTATCATCGGCATTTGCACCATCCATATCATGGTCATTCATCACCGTTTCACAGACTTGAACGATCAGATTATCAGGAATAAATGAAAGACGCGTGTTCTTATAACTACTAACGCGTAGTTCATTGACAGGGTATATACCACCGCGGCCACTTGATACACCGACAATAAGCGTAGGCTTATACGCAGCAACATGCCCGCTAACATATAAAAGAAAGTTCTTTAATGCTCCCGGAACCATGCCAGCCCATTCTGGTGAAACCAAAATCAAAGCATCGGCCTCATCAACCTGTTTTAGAAAAGGCTTCATGAACGCAGAAAGTTCAGAATCTTGATCCCATGCATCTGTACTCCATAACGGAATATCTGCCTTCCCAAGGTCAATGACACTTCCCTCATGGCCTTTACCTTTTAAATGATCAATCAGCCAATGAGCCACCTTCGAAGACTCTGAATCTGTACGGTGCGATCCTGATAAAGCGACAAATTTCATAATCTTAAGCCTTTTGTTTTTCAGCTAAAACCTGTTCAAGCCAATGAATTGTATAATCACCGCTTACAAAAGCGTCTTGTTGTAAAATCCAATCATGAAGTGGCAAAGTTGTTTTCACACCATCAACAATCGTTTCCCTAATCGCACGGCGTAAACGACGAATACATTCTTCACGGTTACGGCCATGTACAATAAGCTTACCAATCATAGAGTCGTAATAAGGCGGGATACTATAACCGGAATAAATAGCACTATCGAAACGTACACCTAAACCACCCGGCGCATGGAACTGTGAAATCTTACCCGGTGATGGAATAAATGTATCTGGATCCTCAGCATTAATACGGATCTCAATCGCATGACCACGAAAACGTGGAGGTGTTTTGATGCTCAACTCTTCGCCTGCAGCAATACGGATCTGTTCAGCAATTAAATCAATCCCTGTAATCATTTCTGTAACAGGGTGCTCAACCTGAATACGTGTATTCATTTCCATGAAGTAAAATTTCTCATCTTCATAGAGAAATTCAATCGTACCTGCACCGCGATAACCCATACGACGAATTGTTTCAGCCGCCAATTCACCAATCTCATCACGAAGCTTAGCAGAAAGAACAGGCGAAGGCCCTTCTTCAACTAACTTCTGGTGACGGCGCTGAATAGAGCAGTCACGTTCACCAAGGTGAATAGCATTCCCATGCGTATCACCAAAAACCTGAATTTCGATGTGACGGGGATTGCCCAAAAATTTCTCAATATAAACAGTATCATCACCGAAATTTGCTTTTGCTTCCTGACGCGCACGCGTGAAACTCTCAATAAATTCACCTTCTTCACGTACAACCTGCATACCCTTACCGCCGCCGCCACTGGCTGCTTTAATAATCACAGGAAAGCCCATGTCACTGGCGATCTTATGTCCTTCTTCAGCCGTGTTTACACCGCCATCAGAACCCGGAACAACTGGCAAGCCAAGCTCCTTAACAGTCTGCTTAGCCGTAACCTTGTCACCCATCTTTTCGATATGCTCAGGCGTTGGACCAATAAACGCAAAACCATGCTCTTCAACCATACGCGCAAATTGTGCATTTTCAGACAAAAAACCATAGCCTGGGTGAATAGCATCTGCGCCCGTTAAAGCAGCTGCACTCAATATAGCAGGAATATTAAGATAGCTGTCTTTACCTTGCGGCGGACCAATACACACGGATTCATCTGCAAGGCGCACAGCCATCGAAGTCGTGTCAGCCGTTGAGTGCACAGCGACAGTCT
The DNA here is from genome assembly GCA_002167715.1 of Micavibrio sp. TMED27. GTDB lineage: Bacteria > Pseudomonadota > Alphaproteobacteria > Micavibrionales > Micavibrionaceae > TMED27. The sequence continues at coordinate 146,787 of NHCG01000006.1, read as the reverse complement.
CAATACCCATTTCTCTACAGGCTCGAATAATACGCAGAGCAATTTCACCGCGATTAGCTATAAGAATTTTCTTGAACATGTTTTAGGCCCTTTATGGCTCTTAATATTTACTCAATAACCAATAGCACATCACCAAATTCAACTGGCTGTGCATCTTCGATAAGAACTTGAGTAACTGTTCCTGATTTTTCAGCTTTGATAGGGTTCATAACCTTCATTGCCTCAATAATCACAAGTGTATCACCAGCATTAACGCTATCACCTTTTTTAACAAAAGAAGGTGCACCAGGTTCAGGCTGTAGATAAGCCGTACCAACCATTGGCGACTTTACCGCACCAGGATGGCTATGCGCGACTAAATCTGTGCTCACACTTGCCTGCTGTGGAATAGCAGGGTCAGAAGCCATAGCAATCGGCACGACCGCTGGCGCCGCTACAACATTAGCTGCACCTTTGCTTACACGGATCGACTGATCACCATCAGCTACCTCAATTTCGTTTAGGCCAGTATCATCTAGCAAAGTTGCTAGTTCTTTAATTGCATCTGAATCAATTTTCATCGAATAATCATCTCTTATTTAATATATCAGAACTGCTTACTAAAGTTCGCCGAGCTTTTCAAGAGCTAGAAGATATCCTTTAGGGCCTTCACCAGCGACAACTTCGCTTGCAACTGGCTCTATATAAGAGATATGACGAAATTCTTCCCGTTTTTTAGGATCAGAAATATGTACTTCAATAATGGGGATATCGAGTAATTTAAGTGCATCATGGATCGCAACCGATGTATGCGTATAGGCCGCGGCATTAATAAGCAGCCCATCAATTGTTCCTCGCGCCTCTTGAATCCATGTCACAAGCTCACCTTCATGATTAGACTGACGAAAATCAATATCAAAGCCAAGCTGCTGACCGCGCTCAATGCACCAGCCTTTAACATCATCAAGAGTATGCTCTCCATATATGTCTGGCTCTCTTAACCCAAGCATATTTAAATTAGGACCATTAAGGATCAAAACCCGCTTCATTAATGAACATCCCCAGGGTTTTTAATCTGTACTTTAAACGTAATAGATTGATGTTTTTCAAAACCAAGCGTCAAAGGAAAGCTCTCTCCCGCCTTGAGAGGGGCCTTTAATCCAATAAGCATAATATGATAGCCCATCGGCTCCAAGCTTAGCCCTTGACCAGCAGGCAGCTCATAAGCCTCGACTTCTCGCATCATCATTATGCCGCCATCCATTTCATGTGTGTGAAGCTCTACTTTTTCACTGACATCAGCATGCGCAGAAACAATACGATCATCCTGAGCATTTATATTTGAAAGCTCAAAAAATACAGCACCATTTGTTTGTACAGATGTCGTGGCATAAGCATATGCATCCGCAATACTGTAGGCATCTGCCTTTTGATCGCCATCACCATCATCTTCATCAGCCAAAACAGCTAAGGGAGAAATAGCCTGTGCATATTGCGGCACCATAAAAACAAAAGAGCAAAGCGTTAAAAATAATAGATTTCTCATTGCATCGCCTCATTTACAATATTTTCAAAATCTTGAACACTAACAGTCCTAGGCCCAACCACCCATGTAAGGCCCTCAACATAGAAAGTTGGAACAGAAGCCGAGCCAATTCTTAAATTCACATCACCATTAGTTTTTAAAAGCATCTCAACATTCGGATTATCCATATCCACTCTTAGCTTATTATAATCAAGAGCCAACTCACGCGCCATCTGCACAGCCGCACTCTCATCAATTGGCAAGGGGTTTCGCATGAGCCACTCATGCGCCTCAATAAATTTGCCTTGCATAGATGCTGCGTAAGCCATACGGCCAGCAAGAATGCCAGAATTATTAGTAGAATAAACAGGACGTGGAATATAACGAACCTTTGGCCCATCTTCAGGTAAAGATTTAAAATAGTCCATGAACACCGGATGCGAAGAACGGCAACCTGCACAGCTATAATCAAAGAATTTTACGATGGTAACATCCGGATCATCAGCGCCAATGTAAAAGCCTGGCCCAGCGTTATAAAGGTTATTTCTTAAAGAATATGCCCTTGCTATATCATAAATAAAATAAAGACTAGCAAGAGCAACAATAGTAATAAGCAGGCGGTAAATCATAGATCCACACTACCACAAAAAACAGGGAGTTTAACCCTCATTCTTAAGTTTTGCGCGCTCTTCTTCGATCGCTTGTTTAAGGCCTTCTTCACCGACATAACCAGGGATGAACTGTGAACCAATGATAAATGCAGGCGTACCTTGCACACCCACTTCACTAGCAATGCGTGAATCTTTCTCTAGCTGCTCAGAAATTTCCTTCGACGTCGCATCCGCTTTTAATTTGCCTGTATCAAGACCTAGCTTTTCACCAATCTTAATAAGCTCTTCTTCACTTTTCGAGCCACGGTGCTTCATCAGCTCAACATGATATTCAAAATACTTATCTTGCTTCTTAGATGCGAGAGCATACAAAGCAGCAGTACGCGAGCTTGGCCCTAAAATAGCCATGTCTTTAAATACAACACGTACATTTGGGTCTGTATCCAAAATTGCCTGAATATCCGGCAAGGCACGCTTACAATATCCGCAATTATAATCAAAGAACTCCACAATTGTGATATCGCCATCTGGATTACCAAATGAAGGAGCATCAGGACGTGTCAAATACTCAGCATGCTCACTAATTTTTTCACGCGCAGATTTTTGCGCATTTTCTTGCTCTTTCTCACGAAAACGATCAATGGACTCAAAAAGAACTTCTGGATTTTCGAGAATAAAGCTCTTCACAGCTTCATTAAATTCATCTTTGTTTTTAAAACTTAAGTCTTGTGCCTGCGCGCTGTTTACGCTTACTGCGCTCAATGCAACAACACTAGCCGTTAACATCATTTTCTTCCCGAAATTAATCATAGTTTCTCCTTTATGATTTGGTTTCCCAATTTAAAAATCTCTATCCGCACTTAATGTACATGAATATGTATTCGTTGAATATAGCCTAAAAGTTACTCTAAAACGAAAATCATGAATATTCACTTAACCTCTGCTGGCTTGAGCCTGCATTAAGTTCTCTATATGAACCAATACATCTTTGGCTTTAATCCACTCACGACTTCCTTGCGGTGCTTTTTCTAATACACTTGCAGCTTGCGCCCGAGCATAAGGTAGACGGCGCGTTAAAACTGCCTCTTCAGCAAGATGTAATTTAGCTAAATTTTCTTGCCCTAAACGCCCATAAGCCGTGGCAAGTAAACGATGAACACGCGAAGAATAACGCTCCTTAGTCAGAGCAAATTCCAAATGCTCGGCCGCCTCCTTGTAACGCGCTTGATCTGCACCGCTTTCAATCAACGCATGCGCATAAGCCATACGAATAAGCGCAGCATCCGGCTTTAACTCAATAGCGCGCTTATAAGGAGCAAGCGATTCTTTAACACGGCTAAACTCGAGCAATATCTGCCCTTTAAGCTCATAAAAATACGGGTTATTTGGCTCTTGCTCGATCAAGCCATTTAAAAGATCTATAGCCTTATCAATATCATTATGTTTATAAGCCGCTATAGAGCGCGCATACCGCGCCGGAACTGATGTATCAAGGTCATCATAATTCCACGCAACCTGTCCAGGGTTAATAAAACCAATTAATTTCGCTTTCATCCTCGCGTGATCACGAACCCAAGCCTGCGGCAAAGGCTTATCCCTAAGCTCAGGCTCCTTAGCAATAAGAACATCCACCGCCTCAACACGGTTACGCGTAATAGGGTGTGTGCGCATATACTCACTTTGCTGCGTAGACGGTAAAAGCTCCTGTGATTTAAGCTTATCAAAAAAACTAGATAATCCGCGCGGTGTAATGCCTGCACCCTTAAGATAAGAAAAAGCCGCTTGGTCCGCGCTAGATTCATTAATGCGGCTATGGGCTAGAAAACGCCTAAGCGCCGTTTGCTGTGTACCCTGAATAATAGCACTCGCTGCGCCGCCCTGACCGCTTGCAATTGCCGCACCGATACCCAAAACCATACCGACAATACTTTCATATGAAGCGCGCTCCATAGCATCACGGGTCTTGATCAAATGCCCACCAGCAATATGGCCAATTTCATGAGCTAAAACACCCAGAATCTCTTCTGGACCATCGGTTTTCTTAATCAAACCGGTATAAAAGAAAATATTTGCACCACCTGCAACAAAAGCATTGATTTCATTACTTTGAACTAAAATAATATTGACGCTGTCCTTAGGAATTTTAGCCTCTTTTAAAAGCGGCTCTGCCCATTCCTTAAAAACTTCTTCAATTTCTGTGTCACGAATTAAAACGGGAGCACTGGAACTTTGCGCATAAGAGGGCGTCGCAACATGCGAAAAACTCAAAACCATAATTAACAAAAGACACATTAAGCGTCTCATAGAAGCTATATAGCCTTTTAAGGGCATCATCTGTCTTTCTTCTTTTTAATCCTCAGGCTATAAAGATATAGAATTTAAAAGCAGCAATAAAACAAAAGATGCATGTAATTTTACAATATATCGATTTAATTTGGTTTCCGGTGATGATGTTTGTGGTGCCTAAACACCGTAGAATCATGGTTGCGGCCCTTTTCGTGTCTTGCGCACTCATGATGCGTTTACAAATTGAGCTCATGGAATCTACCGGCTTTGATAAAGGTTTCACCTCTTTTTTCGATGCCTCAGTACAAATGCGGGCCATAGCAACTTACAATGCCTTTTATTTCCTATATGTCTGTATCTCACTTTTTACGAAAAACGCGATGAATATTGTATTCATGGCTTTTTCAATCTCTGTTTTTTTTATGGCCATGATTACATCTATGTTAATCATGATGTTGTAGAATAGAGCCAAGAATTAGAAAATTAATAAAAAAGAAGACTGAAAATGAGCCGAAATAAAGCAAAAACAAAGGTTAGAACCGCCAAAGGCCGTAAATCTGCTTCAACGCGCTGGTTACAACGCCAGCTGAATGATCCTTATGTTGAAAAAGCAAAGAAAGAAGGTTACCGCGGACGCGCAGCTTTCAAATTAGTTGAAATGAACGAAAAGCTGGACTTCCTAAAACCTGATCAAATCGTCGTAGATTTAGGTGCAGCACCCGGAGGCTGGTGCCAAGTTGCAGCAAAATATGGTGCGCGCATTGCCGCTATTGATCTTTTAGAAATGGATGAACTGGACAATGTCGATTTCATTCAAATGGATTTCATGGATGATGAAGCGCCCGAAAAACTTAAAAAACTATTGAGCGCTTACAGCGATGATGGACTTGCAGATATCGTCATGTCTGATATGGCTCCAAACACAACGGGCCATAAACAAACAGATCACTTACGAATTATGGCTGTCGTTGAAGCCGCATATTATTTCTCTACAGAAGTTCTAAAGCCAAACGGCATATTTATTGCCAAAGTCTTCCAAGGCGGAGCGCAAAATACTTTGCTGGCGCAAATGAATAAAGACTTCGACAAAATTCGTCATATCAAGCCGCCAGCCAGCAGAAAAGAAAGCTCAGAGCAATACCTTATTGCAACTGGATTCAAAGGTTAAAACCATGATCAAAGCGTCCATGGGCACAAAATCTGCACAAAAATATTGCAACAATCATGGTAATGAACGCGGTAATGTCTTGTGGTTCATAATGATTGGTGTCGCACTCTTAGGCGCAATAACAATGGTACTTTCTCGCGGTGGATCTAGCGTAGAAAGCACAGGAAGCTATGAACATAACAGCGTAAAACTGTCACAAATAATGCGCTACACAAAAGGATTAGAAGCGGCCGTTAGTAATCTGAAAATTTTAGGCGGATGTTCCGAAAATGAAATTAGTTTTGAAAACCCACGCGAAGCAGAATACATCAATACAAATAGCCCGGCAGATAAAAGCTGTCACATCTTTCAACCAAATGGCGCTGGCCAAGTTTGGCAAAACCTAACGCGCCTCACACCTGCCAGCATGAAAAATGCAGATATGTTTTTCACCGGCAGTGTCGAGCTAGACGGAGTAGGGCGCGATGCAGGGCCTGACCTGCTTTTAATGATGAATTTGAGCAAAGATTTATGCCTACAGCTCAATAAAAAACTTGGTATTTCAACAGCGCCTAGCGACCTTCAAAGTGGAATAAACACATCTCTTGTTAAATATACAGGCAACTTTTCACCCCTTATAAAACTCGGCGGTAGTGCAGCAAATCAAGCGAGCGGTGTTAATGGTTACAATCTTGGTTGTGTTCTTGATACCACTAATAATTATATCTTTTATCAGACGCTAATTGCTCGCTAAATGCTATAAAAAACGGCCTCATAGAGGCCGCTTAAATAATCTAATTTTGCTCAAAACTTAATCAACAAGCCTATTCCACCAGCCCTTTTTCTTATCTTTTGGAGCCTCATTAACAGTCTCATACTCCTTCGGAGCTTCAGGCTTTTCAGCAGCGGGCTTATCATCATTTGAAACCTCCGCCTTCTTCTTCACTGCTTTTTTACGGCCACGCTTAGGCTTTTCTTCTTCCTTCGCAGCTTCTGCTTCCTTAGGTGCATCTACAGCGTCACCTGCGTCTTCTTTTTTCACTGCTTTTTTACGGCCACGCTTAGGCTTTTCTTCTTCTTTCGCAGCTTCTGCTTCCTTAGGGGCGTCTACAGCGTCACCTGCGTCTTCTTTTTTCACTGCTTTCTTACGGCCACGCTTAGGCTTTTCTTCTTCTTTCGCAGCCTCCGCTTGCTCAGCCGGAGCTTCAACACTTACATTATCAGAATCATTTTTCTTAGCTGCAGCGCGGCGGCCCCTTTTCTTAGGCTTATCATCGTTATTTTCTTCCTGAGATTCCACTGCCTCAACCTTAGGGGCTTCATTCTGATTTTCATCAGATTCTGCACCATCTTCCTGGTTTTTTGCATCTTGGTCCTCACGGTTTTTACCGCGGCGGCGGCCACCTCTGCGGCCTCTGCGGCGGCGGCCTTTACCATCTTCTTGATTATCTTCCTCAGAAGTATTTTGTGTGTCTTCACTCTCTTCTTTCGGTGATTTACCGTCTTTTTGTTTTGGCTTGCTCACTTCAACGCGGCAACCAGAAGCACCAAGGCTATCATCAACGCGGATGACGATCTGAATATCATAACGCGCTTCTAAATCTGCCAGATTTTGACGTTTATTATTAAGAATATAAATGGCAACATTCGCAGAAACATGGACCATAACTTCAGCAGCACGGCCTTTTTGCCCTTCTGCTTCAATATCACGCAGAACAAGAATAGAAGCAGCGTCCGCTGTACGAATACGGCCTGACCCTTCACAATGCGGACATGTTTCAAACTGTGTTTCACCAAGAGATGCACTCATGCGCTGACGTGACATTTCCATCAAACCAAAAGATGAAATGCGTCCCATCTGAATACGCGCTTTATCACCAGACAAAGCATCACGCATTTTGCGCTCAACTTTAGAGTTATTACGGCGATCTTCCATATCAATAAAGTCAATAACCACTAAGCCGCCCAAGTCACGCAAGCGCAACTGACGTGCTACTTCTTCTGCGGCTTCTAGGTTCGTTTTCAGAGCCGTCTCTTCAATATGGCGTTCTTTTGTTGCACGCCCTGAGTTCACATCAATAGAAACAAGCGCCTCTGTCGGGTTAATAATCAAATAACCGCCAGATTTTAGCGTTACCGTTGTTTCGCCAATATCAGCAATTTGCTCTTCTACGCGGTGTTTATGGAAGAGTGTAGGACTATCCTTCTTATATTCCACAACACGCTTGGCGTGTGATGGAATCATCATCTTCATAAAGTCTTTAGCTGTCTTGTAACCATTAGTACCGGCAACTTCGATCGTATCAATATCACGTGTATAAAGATCACGCACAGCGCGCTTTACAAGATCGGCCTCTTCATAAACCATTGCGGGCGCAGAAGACTCTAGTGTTAGCTCACGAATATTGTTCCAAAGGCGCATTAGATAATCCAAATCACGCTTAACTTCTGTTTTCGTGCGCGTTACACCCGCAGTACGTAAAATAACAGACATACCCTTAGGCACTTCTAGATCTTTAAGTAGGTCACGCATCTTGGCGCGATCTTTGTAATTCGAGATCTTACGCGAAACACCACCAGCACGCGGGCTATTTGGCATCAAAACGCAATAGCGACCCGGAAGCGACAAATAACTGCTAACCGCTGCGCCTTTGTTACCGCGCTCTTCTTTAGCAACTTGTACAAGCATAATTTGCCCGCGCTTGATCACTTCCTGAATTTTATACTTACGACGAAGATTAAAACGAAAACGCTGCTCTTCATCCATTTCATCGCCGCCAAATGTCTCAACACGCTTTGAGCGGTGCTGCGCATTGCGGCCACGGCCTCTTCCACCACGACCACCACGCCCGCGCCCGCGGCCACGGCCTCTTCGGCGATTACCATCATTCTCATCATCCGAAGCTTCTTCACCTTCAGCTTGATTGCCATCAACGTCATTTTCGTCTTCATTGGCTATGACATTGCCATTTTTATCATTTTCGTCTTCGGCTTCCTCACTTGCAATTTCATCAGAAGCTTCTTCATCAGCATTTGCATCGCCTTCTTGATCAAGCTCAGTAGCTTCACCGCCAAGCTCTTCTACAACATCGTCTTCACCTTCATCTGAATCTTCAGTAACATCTGCTTGCTCTGCATTTGCTTCCTCTTCCTCATCTTGCTCCTCCATAAGGCGAAGCGCTTCTTCCTGTTCAGCAATTAAAGCCTCACGATCAGAAATAGGAATACGGAAATAATCAGGGTGAATTTCAGAAAAAGGTAAGAAACCATGGCGATTACCGCCATAATTAACGAAAGCCGCCTGCAATGACGGCTCAACACGTGTTACTTTTGCTAGAAAAATATTACCTTTTAAAGGCTTACGAAAGGAACTTTCATATTCAAATTCGGCCAAACGGCCATCTTCAACGACTGCAACACGTGTTTCTTCCTCATGCGTTGCATCAATGATCATCTTCTTAGTCATTTATATATCTCCAAAATTCGCGCGCGCACAAAGACAGCCGCCAGCACACCCCCCGTGATGTCCGTAAAAGGAGGGATTCAGCGCGTGGCGCGCTTAAAAAAAATCAAAAATTTAGCTATTACAGTCCGCGAAACCTTTTAATACTTTCATGCGCGGGGTCCGTAAAGCTCGAACATCGGATTACACACTACACCTCTTAAAAAAAATCCACAAGATAGAAAATCAATCTTGAATATCAAAGCACTGCGTCCCATATGATTGTGTATAGCCTTTAGTCTACGATTTTGTTAACATTATCAGACGTTAATCAAGCTTAATAAGGGGTAATAGAATATGCCAAACTCCGTTCGTCCTGATCGTGAAAATATGGAGTATGATGTCGTCATCATAGGCGCAGGACCATCTGGTCTTGCATGCGCTATTAAATTAAAACAACTGAACCAAGATTTAAATGTCTGTATTTTAGAAAAAGGATCAGAGGTCGGTGCGCATATTTTATCTGGCGCAGTCTTCGAGCCACGTGCATTAAACGAACTTATTCCTGACTGGAAAGAAAAAGGCGCGCCTCTAATCACCAAAGCCAAAAAGGATATATTCCGCTTTTTAACAAAAACAGGCTCTTTTTGGTTTCCAACACCGCCTCAAATGCACAATAAAGGAAACTATATCATTTCTTTAGGGAATCTGACCCGTTGGTTAGCCGAACAAGCAGAAGAGCTTGGCGTAGAAATCTTCCCTGGCTTTGCAGCAGCAGAAGTACTCTATGATGAAAACGATAATGTTATCGGTGTAGCAACAGGTGATATGGGCATTGATAAAGACGGTAATCAAACAGAAGCATTCGAGCCAGGCATGGAATTACATGCCCGCCAAGTTGTTTTTGCAGAAGGGTGCCATGGGTCTCTAACCAAAACGCTTATTAATAAATATAACCTCAGAGAAAACAGTGATCCGCAAACATACGGCATCGGTATTAAAGAGCTCTGGGAAATTAATCCTGAAAAACATGATGCTGGTAAAATCCTACATACAATTGGATGGCCAATGGATAAAGAAACATATGGTGGCTCTTGGCTTTATCACCTCGAAGATAACCTCGTATCTGTAGGGTTTGTTGTAGGGCTTGATTATAAAAATCCGTATCTATCGCCATATCAAGAAATGCAGCGTTATAAAACACACCCTGAAATTAAGGATCTATTCGAAGGTGGTCGCCGTATCGCTTACGGTGCGCGTGCACTAGTGGAAGGAGGATTTCAATCTATCCCTAAACTGACCTTTCCCGGCGGTGTGCTCATTGGCGATACAGCCGGATTTTTAAACACGCCTAAAATCAAAGGTAATCATACAGCAATGAAATCAGGAATGGTTGCCGCAGAGAGCATAGTCGCGCACCTAAGCACAAATGAAGAATTTGGGACTGAGTGTACATCCTATCAAAGTGACATGGAAAAATCATGGGTCTGGAGCGAACTTAAAAAAGTTCGAAACATTCGCCCGGGCTTCCACAAAGGACTACTTCATGGCTTAATCAACGCCGCATTTGAAACAATTACCGCAGGACTAGCACCATGGACACTTAAAAATCATGCCGACCATGAACAACTTGGTAAAGCATCCGATTATGAACCTATTGAATACCCAAAACCGGACGGCATTCTTACATTTGACCGTCTAACAAATGTATCATTTTCAAATACTAACCATGCTGAAGATCAGCCCGTACACCTTCAACTTATAGACCCGTCTATCCCAGTTCAGGTCAACCTAAAAGAATATGACGAACCCGCGCAGCGTTACTGCCCAGCCGGTGTTTATGAAATTATTAAGGATGATGCGGAAGAATATAAATTACAGATTAATTCGCAAAATTGTGTACATTGTAAAACTTGTGACATCAAAGACCCGTCACAAAACATTAACTGGGTAGTACCGCAAGGCAGCGATGGGCCGAACTATCCAAACATGTAAGCTATATAGAGGACAAAATCTTGGACGAACAAAAAAACAATAGCTCATTTATTAAAAACGCGCTTCTTCTCTCTCTATCTGCGGGTTTGGGAATAGGTGCTGGGCTGGGCATTGTGCATCTATATGAAAAAAACCAAGATCCAGTTTCTGTACAGCTACCTATTGGCGATAGCAACTTTTCAGAGCTCAATAAATCACGCGGCCTAAGCGAAGAAGAGCTAAGGCGCATTGTTCGTAAACATAGCTACAGCTACGATACAGTATCTGGAAATTACTTAACTGGTCGTTTCGCGCAAAGAAACCATGACTGGCATACCGCCGGAGAAAATCTATCAAAAATTTTAAAGAAAACAGGTACAGAAAATACCGTTTTGATGAAAAGAGCCATGGTACTCTCAATGGGCGCGGGCGATTATGAAACCGCATTTAAATTGGCTCAGCATTTAAATGAACTATCAGAACAAGCTGCAAATAATGAAAACAGTGCACTCGCCACACTTTTTATAGCTATCAAGAATTTTAAAGAAAAGAAATATGACCTTGCAGTAGAGAACATTAGAAATATGCCAGAAGGTAGTATCTCAGCATTTGTAATGCCTCTTCTTTATAGCTGGTCCAGCGCCGCATTAGGTCAATATGATGTATCTGAACTCAATAGAACATCAAACCATATCTATCATGCGATTATGATCTCAGATTATCTAGAACGGCATGACCAAATTGAGATTCTTTTAGAAAAAGCAATGAGTGCGCCAAACCTAAGCTATATAGAAACCCAGCGCATCGCCGATATTTTTGCGCATATTGGGAATATAGACAAAGCACTAAAACTGTACGAAGAGCTTCAGGAAATAGAAAACAGCAAAGAAATAAAAGAAAAAATCGCAATTATTAAAAAAGGTGATGATGCTAAGCTTTTCGAAAAAATTAAAAGCCCAGAGGACGGTATAGCCGAAGCTCTATATGACATGGCGCGGCTTTTAACACATGAGCTGAATGACGAAAGCGCACGCGTCTTTGCAAATATGACCATCTATCTTAATGAAAATCATACAAATGCGAAATTCTTACTCGCCAATATTGTTGGTCGAAATAATCATGAAGCCGAAGCCATCAAAGCTTATCAATCAATTACCAAGCAAGAAGGCATAGAGGAACATAGAGAAGCGCAACAACTTGCCGCTGATTTACTTGAAAAAGAAGGACAAACAGAAAAGGCCATTCAAACCCTGCTTGAGCTCTATAAAAGTTACAAAGACACAGAATCGCTCATTCAAATCGGTGATATATATCGCCGTAATCAAAATTTTACCAAAGCACTCGAATATTATAACCGCGCTGAAGAAAATTTAGGCGGAGAAATTCCAGCTGAATATTGGCACCTACATTATGTACGCGGCATGATCTACGAAGAAATTAACAAATGGGATAAAGCAGAAACTGATTTAAAAGCAGCTCTTAAATTTGAGCCAAATAATCCATTTGTATTGAATTATATAGGATATGCATGGGCAGATCAGGGGAAAAACCTAGAGCAATCCCTAGAGTTTATCGAGCGCGCAGTAGAGCTAAGACCTATGGATGGTTACATAACGGATTCACTTGGATGGGTATTATACCGCATGAACCGATTTAAAGAGGCAGTTCCTCATCTTGAACGTGCGGTAGAGCTAAGACCTTATGACGCTGTAATCAACGATCATTTAGGCGATGCCTATTGGCGGGTTGGCCGTAAAATTGAAGCCCGCTTTCAATGGGAAAGAGCAAAAAATCATGCTGATGAAGACAATCAGGAACTAAAAGATACTATCAAAATNAAAATGGTGGATGGCTTACCACATATAACTGAGCCAAAAACAATTCAAGCTGTTCAAAATAATATGCAATGATTGAGTTTATAGATAATTCACGCTTAAAAGTCTTCGCCCCCGCGAAAATAAACCTCTATCTTCATATAACAGAGCGCCTACCAAATAATTACCATGCCTTAGATTCATTGGTTTGCTTTGCTGACATCGGTGATGAAATTACAATAGAAGAAGCTAATCACTTCACATTCGAAGTGAATGGCCCATTCGCAAATATCTTTAGCGCGCAGGAACTTGATACATCCCCCACATCAAAGAACTTAGCTGTACGCGCGGCTTGGGAACTCTCCCGCAAAACACATCACAGCCTCGATATTAAATTGACACTGACGAAAAATCTACCCGCTGGCGCAGGAATAGGCGGCGGTAGTGCAGATGCGGCAGCAGTCATTCATGCCCTACTCATGTATTGGAAACTGCCTCAAACCTTAGATTTCCTTCCCGAATTACTAAAAAACTTAGGTGCAGATGTACCTGTTTGCTTTGCACGTAGACCTATGAGAATTTTGGGAATTGGCGATATAATGGAAGAAATGGGCGAGCTTCCCGAACTACCTATTCTTTTAATTCATCCCGGAAAATCATGCCCTACACAGGACATCTTTAAATATTTCAACGGCCACCTAACACCGCACAAAACTCTACCAAGCACGCCTTTTGACGAAGAAACCTTATTTGATATTTTAGTTCANACAGAAAACTATCTCACAACACCGGCTCTAAAAGTCGTGCCTGACATTGAAAATGTACTTCGTGAATTATCCATACAGNACGGNTGTAAAATTTCGAGNATGAGCGGGTCAGGATCAAGTTGTTTTGGCATTTTTAATAACNAANAAGCAGCTCAAAAAGCNCAAAAAGAGATCCAATCAAAAAATAAAGATTGGTGGGTAAAAACAGCGACTTTAAACCGCATACCCTAAATATAGGAAAATTAACGCGCTAACAAAACATAGTAAAAATGCCGCGCCCCATCATCACAAATCACACAAGCTTGCGGCGCTGGTTTAACTGCGCTCACAGTTGTATCTTGCGCAAAAGATGCCTCATCCATTTCATTTGGCGAACTTGAAAATTGTTGAGAATCCCCAAAACGTCCGGAGCTTCCGGCGTTAAGACATGTGCCAGTATCCCGCGGCATACTGCTTTGCCCATTTCGCTCATTTATAGAATTACAAAAATCCACACTCACATTTGGTAAAACAGCAATTAAATCAGCTGCGCTTGTTCCAATGGATGGTACGGCACTTGTGCCATAAAACTCCCATGCACTTCCATTATTTATTCCCCTAGGTGGATTAGTGTAATTTGCACCTCCTCCATCGGGATGAAATATCTGGCGCTCTGGCTCATCAGAATATGTTCCATAATCTGAATGCGCACGCCCATGCGCAAAACGCAGATCACTCTCACTAATACCATTTTGATTAACAAAAAGCACCGCTCGCTCCAACTCAGACGCATAAGAACGCACCTGTGAAACTCGAATAGCTAAACTTTCTTTATCAATATTTGCATTACTAGAGTCACCAGAACGAATAGCAGCCGTAAGAAAACCAAGCATCGCAACAGCCATAAGAATAATAAATAGAACGTTACCGCTCTCATTTTTTATCTGGGTATTAAAAAGATTTTGGTTCATAGAAAAATCTAGTTTCTAGGAGCAACAGGTAAACAATCTTTTAAATGACGACACGCCGCATAAGCTTGCTTTTCCGAAAATCCTGTAAGACGGCCGCGGAAAATCCAGCCACTACGTGTTTTAAGTGGAGCTATCAATGGCTGCGCTTTTGAATAAGGGCTTGGTAATTTTGTCAAAATAGCATGCAAAACTTTATCTGTTTGCGCACGGCTCTTATAAGCACCGATTTGAATAGACCAATTTTTAACATTATAAACCTGCATAGAATTTCTATTACTATGCTGTGAAATTTTTTGAGCAGGAAAAGGAACTGTTAAGTTCTTTTTTGTATGCGCAGAGATAGCCATTAAACCTGTTTCAATACGCTTTGCCAAACGTACATCAAAATCCCCTTGGCCAATTAACTCTCTAAAACCCATACCAATTTCAGTATTCATAGATGCAATTTGCTTTGATCCATGCTCACTAACTTTACTAAGCGCTGCCAATGCATTTAGGAAAACCGGCTTTCGCGGCGGAAGCGGAATATCAGCTTTAGCAATACGGATATCATTGATTTTTCTAAAACCACGGTTAAGGAGAACTTCCATATGTGCATTTCGTGAACGAGAAGTACGTCCACCAAAAACAACAGCAATAATACGGCGATCATTACGAACAGCCGATGCAACTAAGTTGAAACCAGCCGCTGAAATGTAGCCAGTTTTCATACCGTCCATACCCTTATATTTACCCATTAGGCGGTTATGATTGCGATATGTTTTTCCAGCATAAGTGAATTTTTGCAAAGAGAAGAACTTATATTCCTGCGGATAATTTCTAATGACATAGCGCGCAAGCTTAGCCATATCACGGGCTGTACTAACCTGACGCCGATCATGCAGACCAGAAGCATTTCTAAATGTTGTATTCGACATACCAATATCACGGGCTTTACGCGTCATCATACGTGCAAATGATTTTTCGCTACCACCAATTTTTTCAGCAATAGCAACAGCAACATCATTAGCAGATTTCGTAACCAGCGCATTAATCGCATCTTTTACACGAATACTTGATCCTGCTTTAAGGCCCAATTTACTAGGAACCATATTCGCAGCATGACGCGATACACGAATACGGTCATTAAAACCAACGCGATCTTTTTCAATTTCTTCAAATAGAAGAAGCAAAGTCATAATTTTTGTTAAGGATGCAGGATGAAGATGTTTATCAGCATATTGTTGTTCTAAAACGATACCAGTTTCAGCATCAATTATAATGGACGCATATTTTCGGTTCGCCTGTGCTTCGCTACTATGAAACGTACATACAAATACAAAAGTGAATAAAAGAGTTAAAAAGCGCCCAAACATCATAAAAGATCATAACTTTTTTAAGAATTTTTGTCTATGAATCTCATATAAAAGACAACATAAATTTTAATCAGAGTTAAAAAGGTTCAACGACAGCAAAAATAACAATTAAAACCATTAAGAGCGCTGGCCCTTCATTAATAATACGGTAGTATTTTTCACTCTTCTGATTTTCATCTTTTGCAAAAGCTTTAAGATGCTTCGCATAAATCTCATGAAGCAAGCTCATCATAACAACTAAAAGCAACTTAGCATGCATCCAGCCCTGACCTTCTAAGAGCCCAGGATTTGCATACAGCATTAAAAGACCAAAAATCCACGCCGCAACCATCGAAGGTCTCATGATTAAATTCATAAGCTTACGTTCCATAGTCTTAAAAGTCTCAGAAGCATCCGATCCTTTTTCAACACCGCAATGATATACAAATAAACGTGGAAGATAGAGTAAACCAGCCATCCAGCATATCACTGCAATAATATGCAATGCGCGCAGCCAGTCATAATGCATTAACAAAACATCATCCATTTAGGCAGCTTTCTTCATGCAACAATCGCTAAAACCTGATGGACAAATACTTTCAAAACCTTCTGCGTAAACACCTGTTTTATCAGTATGTTTTTTAACAAGTTCTGCCATACCTTCAATATATGTTGGATGTACACCTACTGTTTGCGCGCGGTAATAACCTTTTAATCCATGCTCTTCTGCAATCTCTTTATATTCAATATCAAGTTCAACAAGTGTCTCAACATGTTCTTGCGTAAATGCATGCGGCAAAATTATAATTGCTTTTTGCTCATTGGCTGCTTTCTCGATCGCTTCTTCTGTACTTGGTCCAATCCACTTCATAGGACCAACACGAGATTGATAGCAAATTTCCCAATCAAGATTTTCAATGCCCAATTCATTTGCTATCGCCTTAGCCGTCTCTTCACATTGCCACTGATAAGGATCGCCATCTTTAACCACTTTTTCCGGCAAACCATGAGCAGAAAATAAAACGCGAGGCGATTCATAGCCATCTTTAAGGGCTTGATCATATTGCTGCCTGACATTTTCAGCACTCGCCTTAACAAAACCTTTATTAACCGGGTAACAACAAATCGTGCTTGTTTCAATATCACGCATACCTGCTTCATGAATGGCCTTTTCCCAGACACCAAGTGAAGACCATGTTGTTGTCGTAGAAAACTGAGGATACAGCGGTAAAATTACAATTTTATCCGCACCCCAATTTCTAATTTCTCTAACAACTTGCGGCGCCATTGGATGCCAATAGCGCATACAGACAAAAGTTTTATAATTATCTGGAAGTACTTTTTGCAAAGCATCAGACTGCGCCTGCGTATTTTCTAAGAGTGGAGATTTATCACCAAGCTCACCATAGCTCTCACCTGCTTCACGCTTCGAACGTTTATTCGCTATCATTGATGCAATAAGACAGCGAAACGGGATAGGGACACGTATAATGTTCTTATCCATGAAAAAATTTAATAAAAAAGGACGAATAGCTTCCTTACAATCCGGACCGCCAAGATTAAATAAAACAACAGCAACTTTCTCGCTCATATCTTAACCCTTTAAAATTTTAACAAGTAATTCAACATTTTCCACGGGTGTATCTTTATTAATCCCATGACCAAGATTAAAAATATAGGGCTTTTCCTGAAGATCACTCATAATTTTTTCACTTGCCCTGATTAACACATCACCACCGGCTCTCAAAATTGCTGGATCTAAATTTCCCTGTACTGGCATATTCGGCTGTATCGCGCGCGCAGCCCACTGCGTTGGAACAAATTGATCCAGTGCCACAGCCGTAACACCGCTATCTTGAACATATTCAAGGTAATTATAACCAGCACCCCTTGGAAAACCAATAATCGGCACATGTGGATATTCACCGTGAACAATATCAACAATACGGCGAATTGGCTCTACACACCATTTGTAAAACGATTGCTGATCTACACTGCCTGCCCAACTATCAAATATTTTTACAACCTCAGCACCAGCATTAATCTGATTAATCAAATAGGCTGCACTTGATTCAACAAGCAAGGCAATGAGATTATCGAAAGCCTCAGGATTTTGATAAGCAAAAAGCTTCGTCTTCATAAAATCCTTCGAAGAACCACCTTCGATCATGTAAGTCGCCACGGTCCACGGCGCACCGCAAAAACCAATTAACGTCGTTTGCTTAAACCCTTCGTTACCGAGCGTTGTTTTCACATTCCCAAGCGCCTCATACACTGGTTCTAATTTTGAAAAGCCGCTATAACCAAGCTTTGCCACATCATCAGCTGTGTTAATTGGATCTAGTTTAGGGCCTTCTCCTTGCACAAATTCAAGATGCTGACCCAGGGCCATAGGAATAACCAATATATCAGAAAAAATAATAGCTCCATCCATTTCAAAACGGCGGATTGGCTGCATTGTAATTTCACATGCTGCTTGCGGATCGAAAGCCATCTCCAAAAATCCGCCCTTTTCCTGCCGCAGAGCACGATATTCAGGAAGATATCTCCCTGCCTGCCTCATAAACCAAAATGGTGGCTTCTCAGTCTTTGTCCCAGATAAAACATCTAGCAAAGGTTTTCCAGTCGTAATGCTCATGTCAAAATTTTCCCATAGTTCCAAGCATGCAAACCATGCCTTATTTTTATCTCTCTTCCTATTCTTTATTTATATTTTATTTAAGGTTTTAGTTAAGAGTAGGGCCTGTGAAAAAGGAGGATATCTTTTATCCAATTTTTTATCCTCAAATTCACACATAAATTTTCTTTTGTTTTTCTTATATTTATATCGATTCACTCCGATAACTGAAAAGAGAGCTATACTATTTTTACACAATGGGAAAACTGCCCCTGAAAAAAATGAGCAGAATCTGGATAAAATAACCCCACATTTATCCATAGATTTACTCCAGATTCGTTCACATTCTTATACAAGGCTATAGGATGCGAATCGTTTTTATGTTACGCATATAATAGTAATAATAAGGCTGTACGGACAACATATGTATCAAAATGCATTTACAAAATTAGAGCTGCCAGAAATGGCAATCGTTTTAGACCGTGTGAATGAAAAATTAGGCGGAATAGAATTTGATCCAGTTGATGCCGTAATCTTAGCACAAAATATAAGTTTCTATCCTGGCTACAGGCTTCTTGAGATTGCAGACCATACTGTCATGCCCTCAGTAAAGCGCTACGCCGTATATAGTGATGATGAGTTTTTTATCATCAATTTTTCAAATGAGCCGATCTATAAATTCAACGTTGATCTGCCAATTAATTTGAATAAAGAAAATGTCTCTGACTATGTTCGTTTTTTCTTTACCTATGTGAAAGGAAAACATGGCCGCTTCATTTTAACAGAAAATGTTGATGATATTCCTTGGAAAGAAGATCCACCTCCATCTGCAAGAAAAGCTCTTGGAGATTTGATTATTCCAATTACAATAGAGGATCATGACGAAGAAGGATCTTTCTTTATAAGATGCTGCATGTGTTTTAAAGATTCTCTTTTCAAAACACGCGTGAAAATCCAAAAAAATGGACTTGTATCAATGAGCGAAGAAGAATTGCTTGTTGAAGATATGCCAGTTTTGGATGATGTTTTCGCTCAATAACAAAATTTTCACTCATACATTTTTTAAGAATCGACCTGACAGGATCTATTTTTGTCAGTTATTTTCCCTATTATATTTACAGAAAATTTAACTTCGTAAACAGAGAGTTAAAAAACGCCCTTTATTTTCTATAATACACGGATTTTCTTGTTTTTTTCTCGATTTTAGAAAGATTCCGTTAATCATTTTACCCCCATAATAGAGATGTAGCGTGAATGAAAATTTCACGTTCGAGTAGGGTTCATAAAAAATAAATAGGTCGGGTCATGAGTGACATCATTAATATATCAACAGGGACAGTAAATACTGTGGCGTCCAGCTGCCGTGTTGCTTACACAATTAACAACGAACAGCCAGTGCTTTGTACGATCATTGGTCAGCAACCACTTTTCTACATGGATTATGGTGCTGATTACGAAGATGAAGAAAGTCTTTCTTTGGATGCGGCAGATCATAGCATTCTGGATATAGAGCTTGATAAGCTTACAAAAGAGCTTGATCAGTTTGAGCGTTTCTCTGAAAGCGAGATTATTAGCTCGGAAGAAAAAATGGCAGCATTTTTGGATAATGCTGATTTTATTACTAATAAAGATCAGGAAAAATCTGATTTCACGATTGATCAGTTAAAAGACATTTTAACTCAGAGCCGTTTGGTAAAAGCATATTTAGAAACAATGGATAAATATGACGTAGAGTTAAAGCATAGTGATCAAGTTGAGACAGCTTTATATGATCGTAAATCTGCACAAATTTTAGTAAATCCAAATTGTTCAGAAGTTGATCAAGTTCTATTAACTGTACAAGAACTACGCCGTCATTATCAGCACCGTTCTGGCGCGCTGATCAATCCTTTAACATTCCACCCTGACAATGCGATTTTAGTAAACCGCGCACAAGTTGCTGATCTTGCGGTTTCAGTTATTCGTGGTGCTTGGGAATTACAGCTGGCTGGTTATAAGCAAGCATGGGAACGTATTGAGAACTCTTCAATGGCAGATATGGGCCGTGCTTTTGCACGTGAATCATTCCTTGATTTCCGTACGATTAATAATGGCCAAGGTGCAGCAGCAATTTTTGAAGCTTGGTTCCTTTCTGAGCGTTGTCGTTCAGAAGATAAAAAAATCATTAATCAAATGCTGGCTGATCATGTTGGCTATGTGTTTGATCAGTTCCAATCAGAAACTTCATTAACACCATCAATTATTGCGGCACTAGGTGAGATGCCTTTCGGCAAAAATTACCTGGCAGAACATGCCGCTACAATTATGGATGATGCAATTTTTACCGAAGTCAGAGACCGCTCAAACGCGAATTTCCTATGGTTTATCAAGTTCGAGCGTACATTCCGTGAAACGGAACAAGAGTTGCAAATTGTAGATGACCAAAAGGGTATGGGCACTTCGCCATCACAGGTTAACTCAAAATCACAGGGTCATAATAATGGGCAACAATTCTCAAACACCGCGTCTAACACCGCGCAGATCATTCAGCTTCCATTCGGATCAAACACCAAAACTTCCGAAGAAAAGCAAAAGACAGGAAGAAAGCTCGTCTCAGGAAATGCGCGCGCAAGAGAACATGATAAAGGCGATTTATCGAACATCGTTTACTTGCGAAGTAGACCAAGCGAGTAAAGAGACAGTAAAGAATGGTGAGCAAATGGATTTCTTTGAATTTCCAAGTTTTGATGAAGATGATTCTGCAACAGAAGCAGAAAATGCAAAGCAAAACCCACCTGCTTTCGTTCCTGGATCTCCGTATCTAGACTCCGTTAAAGATGTATGGGCAATCGAAGATCTTTATATTGATGTAGATTTTGATGAAACATTTGTTGCCCGTGACAAATATGAACTCCTTTCATGGGCAACTGCTCAGCTATGTTTAAGCCCAAGCGCCTCAATTATGCTTCAAGAAGCAATGGAAGATGGTTGGTGTGTAGGTATTGAAGATCTAAGTGGTCCAGATTTTCATTTAGATGTACCTGAAAAAATGATTGTTCTCGATGATAACGGGATGCTTCTTTCTGCCTTAGCCCGCAGCGAATATTTTCGGAATATGCTTTTAGTATCATATATTCGTGCTCTACGTGATGTATGGCAAGAAAAGCGCCATGGCGGATTTGATGAAGAATATGCGCCTGAAAATATTTTAATGCTTGAGCGCGTTCGCGCGGCTGATCTTGATGTCCTAGCTGTATTTTGTGGATGGGAACTCAGAGGAGAAGGACATGGAAGTCTTTGGCGTCATCTAATCGGTAGCGAAGATGGTGATATTGCCATGCGTTTTTCTGGATATCTTGAACGTGATCCGTCATCTTTATTTAATGGACAAGCCCTTGCAGCAGCATTTTCGCAGTGGTTCCGTGATATCCGCCGTGTAAGCACATGTGAACATGAAGTTATGAATGATCTTGATATCATTATGGCCGAGCGTGAAGATGCAGATATGGTTTTCGGAAATGAAAGATTAACACGCATAAAGCTTGAAACACTCTCTTGCTTGCCTGATAGAACAGCTTATTTGCAGGGTAAAGGCTCTGAAATTTTGGCTGACCCGTTATATGCAGGTATGCAAAGCATGGTTAATCAAGCGCATCTGATGCAAATTATTCACGATATACAAGTTACCCGTGTACAAAATGTACCGTTCAGAGATTCAAATCTGGCACAAAAAATCTTCCCTAATGGTTTATTTACACCAGAAGCAGAAGTTCCGGTACAATCTGAATAAAGTTTTGAAATAAGGGCTTTTCAGCCCTCTAACCAGCGCTTATGCTAAGTCTTCATAGATTAGGAATAGCATGAGCAAAGATAAAAGATTTCATATTCATTTGGTCTCAGATGCCACAGGTACGACGCTTCTTGGCCTTGCCAGAGCATGTCTTGCACAGTTTGAACATATTGATCCAGTGCAAAAATTTTGGCCACTAGTGCGTACGAAACGTCAGCTTGAGCGGGTCATTACGCAAATAAAAGAAAAGCCGGGTCCTGTCATTTTTACATTTGTCGATAATGATATGCGTCTTCGTTTACAAGAATCTTGTGAAGAGATGGGCGTACCATGCGTGGCTGTGCTTGATCCTATTATAAGAAGCTTATCTTCATATATAGGAGAGCACGCAAAAGGCGTTCCTGGTCTTCAACACGCGATGGATGATGCATATTTTAAACGCGTTGAAGCTGTTGATTATGCGATGAGTCACGATGATGGAAAAACACTAAAAGGCTTAAGTAAAGCCGATGTTATCTTGGTCGGTGTTTCTAGAACATCCAAAACACCAACCAGTATATTCTTAGCAAGGCGCGGTATTAAAGCAGCGAATATTCCTCTAGTACCGGGCGTAGAAGTACCAGATGAAAAACTTTCTCTAGTTAAGCCAATGTATGTGGGCTTAATTGCCTCTTCTGATCGTTTAATGCAGCTGAGAAGAAGCCGTTTAAAAGCGGGAGAAAAAGGCGCTTCAATTCATATTGAAGAAAATAGATATCTAGATGTCGAAGAAATTGACAAAGAGATTAAAAAAGCCCGTAGGCTCTATAGTAAAAAAGGCTGGCCTGTGATTGATGTAACTAAGCGCTCAATCGAAGAAACAGCAGCGGAGATCATGGCCCTCTTACAAAGGCAACGTGACAACGCAAAGAAAAAAAAGAAAGAACAAGCTCAAGCAGTGACAGGAGAAGGTACGTGATTATCCTGGCATCCAAAAGTAAAGCCCGTAATGAGATGCTGAAAAATGCTGGGTTAGAATTTACATCGCAGCCTGCCGAGCTAGACGAAGAAGAGCTGATTTTGCAGCATAAAAAAGCAGGTAAAAAAACCGCTGAGATAGCACAAATGCTGGCTGTAGAAAAAGCGCGCTCCATTTCACTGCAACATAAAGACGCGCTGGTTATCGGATCGGATCAGATTTTAGAATGCGAAGGCCAGCTTCTAACCAAGGCAGAAAATAAAGAGCAAGCGCTTGAAAAACTCAATTTTCTAAAAGGAAAAACACACCGTTTAATCTCAGCAGTAGCGCTTTGTAAAAACGGCGAAATGATATGGCAGGATAAAGGCGAAGCTTTTCTTTCAATGATTAATGGAGATGACGCATTCTTTAAGCGTTATGTACAGCAAGCAGGCGAAGCCTTAACACGCTCTGTTGGTGCATATGAGCTTGAATCCATAGGGGTTCAGCTTTTTGAAAAAATTGAGGGTGATTATTTTACAATTTTGGGTATGCCGTTATTAAAGCTGCTTAGCCGTTTACGTGAAGAGGGCATAAGCATATGAGTGATTTTATTAAAGCGGGTGTGATTGGGCATCCAATTAAGCANAGCAAATCNCCGCTCATTCATAATCACTGGATTGAACAATATGNGCTTTCAGGGCGCTATGAGGCCATTGATATTCATCCANACCAATTGGCGGTGCGCTTAAAAGATTTGATCGAAAATGAAGNCTATAAAGGNTTTAACCTCACNATNCCGCACAAAGAACTTGTTTTNGATATATGTGATGAAATTACCTCTCAAGCCAGCGCCATCGGCGCGGTTAACACTATTNCGGTTAAAGAGGGTAAAATTCTTGGCAGTAATACAGATGGGTTTGGTTTTGCGGAGAATATAAAACTNAACGCGCCAAACTTTGATTTTACTAAGGGAACATCAGTGATCTTAGGTGCNGGCGGCGCGGCGCGAGCATGTATCGCAGCTTTAATTGAAGAAGGTGCACCGCGTATTCTTTTGCTNAATAGAACCCGTGAAAAGGCAGAAAAACTTAAAAAAGATCTATCTGCACTAGATGTAATAGAGATCATAGATTGGGAAGAAAGACATGCTGCGCTAGAGGCCATAAATCTTCTTGTCAATACAACGGCGCTTGGTATGGAATCCCAGCGTGAATTAGAACTTGATTTGTCAGCTCTACCGCAAANTGCGCTGGTTAATGATATTGTTTATGCACCTTTATATACAAAGCTCTTACGAGAAGCNCAGGCGCAAGGAAACGATGTTGTCACCGGCATTGGAATGTTNCTGCATCAAGCCCGCCCNGCATTTAAACAATGGTTTGGCGTTATGCCACAAGTTGATAAAAAACTCGAGGAGATGGTGCTCGCATGATTATTCTCGGTGTTACAGGTTCAATAGGCATGGGAAAATCAACGCTCGGTTCTATGCTAGAGCAAATGAAAATCCCTGTTCATGATGCAGATGCATGCGTTCATGAGATGCTAGAATTTAGCTCACCTGCTTGGCCCGCTTTCTCTGCAGCCTTTCCTTATTTTTCCTATCCGTCTATTTATAAAAAACGCTGGTCTTGGAAAGCCTGGCGATTTAAAGAAACTGGATGGGTTAGGGGTATTAATAGGCAGGCTCTTGGAAAACTGGTTTTTGAAAANCCTGAGNTACGACAAAAGCTTGAAAATATTCTTCATCCATTTGTCCAGCAATCACANCGTGATTTTATAAAGAAATATGAAAGAACAGGCCGTGATATTGTGGCGCTTGATATTCCCTTATTATTTGAAACCGGCGCTGATAAACGCGTTGATTATGTTTTGAATGTGTCTGCACCTGCTTTTTTACAGCGTCAGCGTGTTCTGAGCCGCCCTAACATGGATGAAGCAAAATTCNATAAAATCATCAGTAGGCAAATGCCGGATGGTGAAAAATGTGCCCGNGCTGATTTTGTAATTCACAGCGGCCTTGGCCGCGCTGTTATGATAAAAGAGCTTAAAGCCGTACTGAGTAAGATAAGGGCTACGCATAAACTAAATGAGGCAAGCTATGGTTAAAGAAATTGTACTGGATACAGAAACCACAGGTATGGATCCATCAAGCGGTGACCGCATTATTGAAATTGGCGCGGTTGAGTTGATGAACCACCTCCCAACCGGCAAAACTCTTCAAATATACATTAATCCAGAGCGTGATATTCCTGCGGACGCTACGGCTGTTCATGGCATTACGAATGAGTTCGTCGCTGACAAGCCTGTTTTCGCGCAGGTTTATACAGATTTTCTAGATTTTATTGAAGGTGGTAAGCTCATCATTCATAACGCTGAATTTGATATGAAGTTCCTTAATGCTGAATTAGCCAAGGTTGGGCATAAGGCGCTGAGNTGGAGTACAGTTGTTGATACGCTTGCGATTGCCAGAAAAAAATTCCCTGGCTCACCTGCGAATTTGGACGCGCTTTGTCGCCGATTNGGTATTGATAATAGCGGCAGAACATATCACGGCGCTTTGTTGGACTCGGAGCTTCTNGCAGAAGTGTACCTTGAACTTCTAGGCGGTCGTCAACATGGCCTTAGCCTCGCNGCAGAGAATAAAGGCGCATCAGGGGCAAAAAGCNCTATTAAGGCTGAAAGAAAATTTAGAGANCCGCGNAANTTTTCTCCAAGTGATGAAGAAATCGCTGCACATGAAGAGTTCTTAGAGAAGCTTAAAGATCCTATCTGGAAAAAAGCCCAATAAAAA
Organism: Micavibrio sp. TMED27; assembly: GCA_002167715.1. GTDB lineage: Bacteria > Pseudomonadota > Alphaproteobacteria > Micavibrionales > Micavibrionaceae > TMED27. The sequence goes on along the minus strand of NHCG01000006.1, from coordinate 120,841 downwards.
AACCCCTTTAAGAAAGGGGTTTTCAATCTCGTTTATAAAAACGCTCTGACTAATTGACTGCTGTCTTTTGCGCAGCTTCAATTTCATCCTTGAAACGTTCCATGTAAAGCGCTTGAAAATCAACAGGGTTTAATAGAAGTGGCGGGAAACCACCGCGCACTGTTGTATCTGAAACAATCTGACGCACATATGGGAAAACCAAACGTGGAATTTCAATCAAAAGTACGGGATGATGATTTTCTTGAGGAATTTGGCTAATTTCGACAGTAGCGCCGTACTGAAGCTCAACCATAAAGACAACGTCTTCACCACGCTTAGCAGTCGCTTTAAGGTTAATTACAACTTCATAGAGGCTGTCCGAATCTTCTTCAGGAATTTTACGTGCATCCATACCGATATTTAGATCCATGTCTGGTTGACCGCCACCACCAATAATAGATTGTGGTGCATTTGGGTTTTCAAATGACAGATCACGTACATATTGCGTTAGGATATTAATAGGTACATCAGGCGCAATCTGTTGCTGTTCTGGTGAATTCTCTTCGCTCATAATAACTTTCTCTTGGTCTATTTTGTAAACTCTTCATGATCTAGCATGATTAACGGTCTTTGTCATCTGGCTTAATCTCTTCATACTCAGCTTCTATAACATTTGGGTCATGCGCACGATCGCTAGTACGTTCACTGTAATGCATATTGGTTTGGACATGCTGCCAATTTGTGTGATTGATGAGAACGTGGCGCGTAAATTTTCGGGCTTGCGGTATCAAAAGTAAAAAGCCAATTGTGTCAGTAAAAAAACCTGGCGTAATTAAAAGTGCCCCCGCCGCAACAAGGCAAAAACCGTCAAAAATTTCATCAAGCGGTAACTGCCCTTGCTTCATGGATGTCTGCATTGAATAAAGTGTATGAAGTCCCTGCGCTTTTACAAGCGATCCGCCTATTACAGCCGTTAAAAAGGCAAGGCCAAGCGTTGTCCATATACCTATATGCTCGCTCACACTCGCAAAAAGTCCCAGCTCAATCAGCGGAATAACAATAAAAATAATAATAAACGGCATTAAAAACCGCCTTTCATCTTTGTTTAATCTCAATATGTAACTATATAGGCTTACAAGATATGCTTTAAACTATTGTGCAGTGTATGTACACAGCCTGCTCAATATGTGATAAGGTTAATGAGTTAGGCGAAATAACAAATAGACAGAAGGGTTTTTTACCAGTGCCAGCTGATCTTTTTATATATGCTATTGTTGCTGCGGGTCTTATTTTTTGGTTGAGAAGCGTTCTTGGAACGCGCCATGGTGAGGAAAGACCACGATATGAGAATCTTAAAGATATAAACGCAGCGCAAAAAGAATTAAACCGTGAGCTAGAAGAGGTTACATCTACGGTCTCACGTGATAATGAAATCCGTGAACTTGCGCAGAATCCTGTTAAAAATTATTCTATTGCGAATAAGACAGCCGAAAACGGCCTTATTGATATCAGCAATAAAAGCGATTTTGATGTGCATTTCTTTATGGAGGGATCGCAAGATGCCTTTGCCATCGTTGTAGAAGCTTTTGCAGACGGGGATCGTGAAACACTTCAAGACCTATTGGGTGATGATGTATATCGTGCATTCGAAGCTGCAATCACCGAGCGTGAAGAACGCGGTGAAACTCAAATTACAGATATTCATTCTATACGCTCTGCAGAAGTGGTTGATGCCCGCCTTGAAGGAAGACAAGCAAAAATTACTGTGAAATTTAAAGCGGAAGAAAGCAGCGTAACAAAAGATGCTGATGATAAGGTTATTGCAGGCCATCCTGATAAAATTTCCGAGATGCAAGATATTTGGACATTTGGCCGTGACATCAAGTCTAAAAACCCAGCGTGGATAGTTGTAGAAACGCGAGGTGATTTCGAAGAAGATAACGAGCTTATCCCTGATACACATTAATCTAAACGATTATTCTTTGATCACTATCATGGAAGCGATAAACTAGCTTCATGATGATTCGCTCTTTCCTATTACTGTCCGCTTGTCTTCTCATTCCAGCCTGTAGTGATAGAGACAGTACGCCTCAACAAAAAACTGAGCCTAAGCGTGCTGAGCTAACGCTTATCCCTGCTTCTTTTAATGACTTGCCGGGCTGGAAAAATGACGATTTAAAAAGCTTTGTCCCTGCATTTAACAAAAGCTGTGAACGCCTTTTAAAACAGGACCCACAAAAAAATATCTATCCAATGGCGCAGGCTGGTACAAACGAGCAATGGCAACGAATTTGTTATAGCTTTAATACGGCTTCATTAAGTTCTAGTGATAAGATTCGTGAATTCATAGAGCTCCATCTAACGCCGCGCTTAGTATTGTCTGATGGTGAAGAACAGGGATTATTTACGGGCTATTACGAAGCTTCTCTACGCGGAAGCCGAACACGAGGCGGTCCTTATCAAATACCGTTATTTCAGCGCGCTAATGACTTAGTCATGGTGCATTTGGGAGAATTTCGCGATAGCCTTAAGGGGCAGCGTATTGCAGGACGTGTAGTAGACGGAACACTTAAACCTTATGAAAGCCGAGAAGAAATCGTTTCGGGAAATTGGCCGCATAATGACAAGGTTTTGGTCTGGGTTGATAATGCTGTTGATGCATTTTTTGTGCAAATTCAAGGTTCAGGCATTGTTACGCTTAATGACGGCAGTACTATGCGCGTTGGCTATGCTGGACAAAATGGTCATCCATATTATGCGATTGGCCGTGAATTAATTAACGCAGGGCATTTGACAAAAGAAACCGTCTCGATGCAGTCGATTAGACAATGGTTAGAGAATAATCCGACTGAAGCCGGGCGCGTTATGAACACAAATCCATCATATGTTTTTTTTAGAGAATTAAAAGGCGATGGGCCGCTAGGAGCCGAAGGCGTTGCATTAACTGCTGGACGCTCGCTTGCGGTAGATAGGAGTTATATTCCCTATGGCTTGCCAATATGGACGGATATAGACGCGCCCATAGAAGGACAAACACCGCGTTTGCAAAAATTGATGATGGCGCAAGACACGGGTGGAGCAATTAGAGGGCCTGTGCGTGGTGATGTCTTCTGGGGCTACGGCAAAGCCGCTGAACAGCTTGCTGGACCGATGAAATCAAAAGGGCGATACTGGGTTTTATTACCAAAGTAAGAACTTAGTCTTTTAATAAAGCCCGCCTGTTCCTGTATTAGAAACTTCTGGAATTTCTTGGTAGATAGGTTCCCCATCTTCGTTAGTTAATGGCTCTTCATTATTATAATCATTCAGATCATAGACAATATTGATTCCTGTACCATCAAGGATATACATATCTTCACTCGGCTCTGTACCAACTTTAAACGCTTCCCAAATTACTTTTTCATCACCAAGTTTTGCACGTGCGCCAGTTTCGGCGTTAATTTGTACGTGACGAATGCCGTTCGGTGTACGGAATGGAATTAAAGGCTCATCTTTTAAGGCTTCACCCATAAATTCTTTAAAAATAGGAACAGCCACCGAAGAGCCCGTCTCACGCTTACCAAGTGAGCGCGGCTCATCAAACCCAACAAAAACACCAGCAACAAGGTCAGGTGAAAAACCAATAAACCAAGTATCTTTAGATTCGTTTGTAGTCCCAGTTTTACCGGCAAGTGGACGGCCAAGCGAACGTATGCGAACACCTGTACCGCGCTGAACCACGCCTTCTAAAATTGAAACCATTTGATAGGCGCTACGTTCATCTGTTAACTGCTCACGCATATCAGGAACTTCAGGAGCGTTTTGTTCTTCCCATTTTATTTTTTTACCGCATTTATCACACATGCGATTATCATGACGGAATATCGTCTCACCATATCTATTTTGAATACGGTCAATAAATGAAGGTGTTATTTTCTTACCGCCATTAACAAGTACGCCATATGAACCAACAAGGTTTAAAAGAGTTGTTTCTTGCGCGCCCAATGAATTGGAAAGCAGCGGTGGCATATTTTCATTAATACCAAAATGACGGGCATAATCGGCGATTTTTTCCATGCCTAGATAATCAGCTAATCGTACAGTCATCAGGTTTTTAGATTTTTCAATTCCAACGCGGATAGGTGTTGGACCGTAATATTCATTTGAATAATTTGTCGGTGACCAGAAATTTCCTGGACGATCTTCAATAACAAAAGGAGCATCTAACACAAGAGTTGCAGGCGTAAAGCCATGCTCTAAAGCAGCCAAATAAACAAAAGGTTTAAAGGCTGAGCCCGGCTGTCTTTGTGCCTGCGTTGCACGATTAAATACAGAGATACCATGCTTCCAACCGCCTTGCATTGCCAGTACACGCCCAGTGTGCGGATCAAGTGCGATTATAGCGCCCTGCACATCTGGAATTTGACGAAGTGAATAGCCTTGATCAGTGTCAGCAATCGCTTCAGCCATAATCACATCACCTTTTTTGATGACTTGGCTCATACGCTTAATTTCAGGGCCTCTAGCATACCCTTCGTTTTTATATTCGCGCGCCCATTTAACATCATCCAACTTAATATGGCCTTTGCTGCCATCTTCAATACGAAGCTGTGCTGTGTCATTTGTAGTTTTTGTAACAAGGGCTAAAACCCAGTTCTCAACCATACCTTCAGGCTTTGTAGTACTCCCTTTGGTCCAGCCCTCCATATCCATTTCAGAGAGGCTTTCGATTGGCCCACGCCATCCGTGGCGCTTGTCATAGGCCATAAGACCGTTTCTAAGGGCTTTAACAGCAATTTTTTGCATGCGCGGATCAAGTGTAGAACGTACAGCAAGACCGCCGCCATAAAGGCTATCTTCTCCATATTTATCTTCAAGCTCACGCCTGACTTCTTCGGTAAAATAAGGGGATCTTACGATGCGTGACTCATTACGCGTATAGGTTTTAATTGGCTCTAATATCGCCATATCTTTTTGGCTGGAGGTAATATAACCATTAGCCTCCATGCGGCGTAGAACCTCATTACGTTGCTTCACAGCTCGCTCATAATGTTTAACCGGATGGTAGTTATTAGGGGCTTTTGGAAGCCCGGCCAGATACGCCGCTTCGGCTAGCGTGAGCTCATCCAAGGACTTATTAAAATATTGTAGAGCCGCCGCTGCGACACCGTACGCACGAAATCCAAGGAAAATCTCATTAAGATAAAGCTCAAGAATATCATCTTTTGTCAGCGCTTTTTCTAGGCGGTTAGCAAGGATAGCTTCTTTAATTTTACGCTCGAAAGAACGTTCATTAGTAAGAAGCATATTTTTTACAACTTGCTGTGTAATGGTTGATCCGCCGATAACATTGACATCACGGCCGGCTAAATGCTGTGCATAGACAAATGCCGCGCGCATAATAGCCATAGGATCAACGCCCTGATGGGTATAGAAATTCTTATCTTCTGCTGAAATGAACGCTTGCTTTACAAGGGGTGGAATTTTCTCAATAGGCATAAAAACGCGTTTTTCCTGAGCAAATTCTGCCATTAAACGCCCATCACCGGCATATAGCCGCGTTACAATTGGCGGTTCATAGCCTTTAAGCTGTTTATAATCAGGAAGCTGCGCTCCAAAATAGCTGAAAACTGCGAAAAGAACGATGACACCTGCAAAAAGTGCAACGCATCCGAGCGAAAAAAGCCCTAAAAATCCGTACCAAATATATTTCATTCTATGAGGCCTTAAATCTCTGTTTTTGCCATTATATAATTCTACGCAATGCGGCGCGTGATTGGTCCATCAGCGCGCCCATGAATAAATTGTTCAACATACTCATTGCCAGAATTGTCCATTTCATCAACGCTGCCATGCCATACGATTTGCCCTTCATGAAGCATGGCTACGTAATCAGCTATTTTTCGAACGCTTGCCATGTCATGCGTAATTGTCATAGCCGTAGCACCAATTTTTTGAACCTGCTCAACGATAAGATTATTAATCACATCTGCCATAATCGGGTCTAGACCAGTCGTTGGTTCATCAAAGAAGATAATCTCTGGATTGGTAGCAACCGCGCGTGCAAGACCAACTCGTTTTTGCATACCGCCAGAGAGCTCAGCAGGATAAAGATCAGCGACTTCAGGCATCAAACCAACAGCCTTTATTTTTTCAATGGCAATTTCACGTGCCTCCTTGCGGCTTGCCCGGCGTCCTTGAATGAGCCCAAAAGCCACATTCTCCCATACTTTTATAGAGTCGAATAAAGCGGCGCCTTGAAAGAGCATACCAAATTTCCTTAAAACCTCATCACGGTCTTTTCCACTTAAATTCGTAGTTTCTTTTCCATCAATTTTTATTGAGCCTTGATCAGGATGAAGAATCCCAAGCACACACTTAAGGCTGACGGATTTTCCTGTTCCAGAGCCGCCAATAATGACAAGAGATTTGCCCTCAGGTACGCTCACATTAACACCACGGAGGATTTTTTTAGATCCAAAAGCTTTATGGACGTCAGTAAGCTCTATTTTAGGAACGGTATTTGTACTCATGAGAAAAAGACCTGCGTCAGAATGTAATTGAAAATCAGAATAAGAATAGATGATGACACAACAGCATTCGTTGTCGCTGCACCCACACCTTGCGCACCGCGCCCAGAATTAAAGCCGTGATAACAGCCCATCGCAGCAACGATAAAACCGAAGACAGCCGCTTTGATAAGGCCGGATACGACATCCATTGATGTTAAGACGTCCCACGTTTGCGTCAGATAACTAGCTGGATTAAAACCTAGATTATAGATCGCAACAATATATCCGCCATAAATACCAATAATATCGCCAATAAGAACAAGAACGGGCAGTGTAAGTGTTGCGGCCAAAACGCGCGGCGCAATCAAATATTTATAAGGGTTAACCGATAAAGTTGTTAAAGCGTCAATCTGTTCTGTTACGCGCATTGTTCCAATTTCAGCGGCGATAGCTGCGCCGACACGGCCTGCGACCATAAGGCCAGCCAAAACGGGTGCAAGTTCACGGGTAACGGATAAAACCACAACGCCTGCAATAGCACTTTCAGCATTAAAACGGGTAAAGCCTGTATAGCTTTGAAGAGCGAGCACCATCCCTGTAAATAAAGTGGTCATGCCCACAACAGGTAAAGAATAATAGCCAATATCAACAAATTGACGCCATAACTGCGAAGGAAAGTATGGCGGGGCAAATATATGATATATGCCTTTACCGATAAAGTTAGAGATATTGCCTGTTTTTTCTAAAAAACCTAAAATGGCGGCTCCAACAAGTCCAAAGATATTCAATGAGCTTGCTTTATTTTGTTGTGATGGCTGTGTCATATACTATAATTCCTACTATAAGATGAGCAGATTAAATCATTGAAAAGGCGCAGTCCAGAGTGAAAAACAATCAAATAGTTATGCATCAAATTTCACCAAATGATCTAGTAGATATGAGCACGATGTCTAGTGCGAATATTTACCGTATTGAGCTGTCTTATGCGCACGATGATAATATACTTTTCTCTGAAAGAATTTATAAAGAAAATGCTCGCCTTTACTTGCATAAAACATTGGCAAATATCGTTGAAAAAGCAGCTTTAAAAGCACGTGAGCATCAATGCCGGCTTATCCTTTATGATGGCTTGAGAACAACTACAGCCCAAAAAAAAATGCTCGAAACACGTGCCGTTAAAGATAATCCACATTGGCTGCAGGAGCCAAGGCTTCTATCCCCGCCAGGCGCTGGTGCACATCCACGCGGCATGGCCATAGATGTATCATTAGAAACCCTTGATGGTCAGCTTTTGGATATGGGCACAGCCTTTGATTTTTTGAGCCCTGATCCATCTCCTCAGGCTAATCCAGCACACAGAGAATATAATCACGGGGAATCTATCAGAAAAAATAGAGCATTGCTGGATAGTATTATGCTCGGTGCAGCGAATGAAGAAAATATTGATTTAATGCCGCTTCCACAAGAATGGTGGGACTATAGAATGCAACCTAAAGTATATTCTCAATTTGTAGCGTTGTCAGATAATGATCTACCTGAAGCAATGAAGATGTGCGATTAAGCGAAAGCCTTATGAAACATATTCTCGCTCATATCTAGTACCTAAAGAGGTTAGAATTTCATAGCCTATTGTTCCCGCATCGTCAGCAAGTGCATCTACATCTTGATGTTCACCCAGCACTTCTAAAAAATCACCTTGTCCTGGCCTATCTTGTTCAGGCACAGCAGATAAATCTACAGAAATGAGATCCATGGATACGCGCCCCCTGATTGGGCAACGAATACCTTTCCAATAAAACCCGCCTTTATTACTTAAAGAACGCAACAGACCGTCAGCATATCCGGAAGCTACGCAGGCAATCGGGGTTTTATTTTTAAAACGGTAAGTAGCGCCATAACCTATATGAGCACCCTTATCGACCGTACGTGTTTTGATAACAGGCAGGCATAAATTTACGACTTTTTTCATAGGATTATGTTTATAAGGCATTGGATTTATACCGTATAATGACGATCCGGGACGTACTATATCGAAATGAAATTCATCATTAATAAATATGCCTGAAGAGTTTGCAAGAGAAGAGGGGATTTTTTTAAAATATTGGGATATTTCTTTGAAAACAGAAAGCTGAATTTTATTCATTTCATGGTCTTTTTCATCAGCACAGGCAAGGTGACTCATAACCATTTTAATGTCTAATCCCTCGATTAAAGAGGGGGTTTGGAAAAGGATTGTGCGTTCACTTTCACTAAAACCTAGTCTATTCATTGTTGTGTTGAAATGGAGCACACATGGTAACGATCTTTCTTTAACATGGGTAAAATCTTTGTACTGTTTTAACTCAGGCAATGAGTCGATAACAGGTATAAGATTATGTGCAGTATACTGATCAGCGTACGCATTATAGAAACCGTTTAAAATATATATTTCTGGCTCTTTAAGTTGTTCCCTAAGTGTAATGGCTTCGTCTAAATTCGCGACAAAAAATTTTCTACATCCTGCTTCAAAAAGCGTTCTTGCAACTATAACGCTACCAAGGCCATATCCATTAGCCTTAACGGCAGCGCTAACTTCCGTGTTGTTTTTAACTGTATTTTGAAGAAAGATATAATTTTGCTTGAGTGCGTTAAGATCTATACGCAAATGACCGACATAATCTTTCATAGCATAAAATTATGATCCTGTACTTGAGGACAGAAGTAGATAGTGACGACGATCAATCTCACCATTCTCATAAAAAATTTCAGCAGAACGTGCCATTGTTTGGCCATATGAAGGAACCATACGCTGAATTTCATTAGGCCATTCAGTAAATTCCATATCCATTAGCTTTTCACGAACATCATCAGGGAAGCGCATCCATTCACGCACACCGCAACGTCCGCCACCTATACGCGGCGCTAGGGCTTGGGTAACAATAAGGCGTAGTGTCTCCATCAGAGCTATGGCGCGTTCCTCACGCTCGCTCATATCGTAAGTAGAAAGCATACGCTGTACAGTGTTGGCTACACCCATAGTGTGCGTTGTGGTGTAAACAGCGTGGCCAGTTTGTGCTGCTTCGATAGCTGAACTAATTGTTTCTCTATCACGTGCCTCACCAACAAGAATAATTTCAGGTTTACGGCGCAGTGCATTGCGTACACCAGCTGCAAAATCAGGCAAGTGACGCGGAATCTCAGTCTGAGACACTAGAGAACGCGGCGACTGCACACCGTCATAGGTATATTCGATCGGCGCTTCATAGGTCAGCATTTTGCCGCAGCCTTCGGGTCTTTCTAGCAATAACCTATTACCAGCAGCAAGCAATGTTGATTTACCCGAACCTGTTGCGCCAGTAATAACCACCATACCTTGGCGCGGCGCCCAAAAATCACGGATCTCTTGTTCAATTTTAAGGTCATCCATTGTTGGCGGATCTGATGGCAATGTTCTCATTGTGATCTGCGCACCATCACGACCTTTAGAAAGAATAGCTGTAATATTTACACGAAAACGCATTCTTGAATATCGATCTGGTCTAATTTCGTATGAAACATCCAAATCCATACCTGATGCAAGGCGAGCCAAAGCTTCAGGTCCATAAATACGCGTTAAAAATGTAGCCATGTCTTCCGCGTCTAAATTACGGAATGTGCCAGGGTATAAATGACCACTAATTTCGTTATAAACGGGTCTATCACTCTGAATTGATATATCAGAAGAGCCTTGCTTAACACACCACATTAAAAAGGGGTCGACATGCATTTCCTTGAAACGATCAGGCTCATCCGGCCAGGTTTCAGCATGGCTGTCAGCAGACTTGAGGAGGCTTATCGGTTTGCGGGCTTCCATTCATCAGATCCTGTTAGCAATTGAGGGACACCAGTAATTTGTATCGCTCGATCACCGATCCGCATCTCGCTACCATCACCTGTAACACCACGGTCAACTTGCAGAGCACGTGGCGGTGAAATCATACCTTGAGAAAGAAGAAGACGGTAACGAACCATACCTTGGAAATCTGCAGTTAAAAGTGCAAGGTCTTCCGCAAAGATTTCTTCAGCTTGGACAATGCCTTCTTTCCATCCCAAATTGACATACTTGATCCAAATTTCACGCTCTTCATCATCTGCAGGACGCAGAATATCTGGTGGAGGATCAATCTCAGAACCCCAGCTGCGCTCAAGATACTGACGCCAATTGCGAGGAGCAGTTACAATACGTGCGTTACTGACAATATTATAAATTCTATCCGATACTGCGGCTTCTTGCGCGCCATACTCAATAATCATTGCATTCGTAGACTGCGTGATGATTGGTGGTTCAATAAGAAGGCCAGACGGCGCAGGAATTAATAGCTGCGCAAAATTAAAAACTTTATCTAGATAACGATCACGTTTTTGCAATTCTTTTGAAATTGCATATGTACTCCATGCAAGACCACCGCGCGCGCCATAAGAAGTAGCGGCTTCACGGATAGCTTCACGGCGAATATCTGTTGGCATAACAACCAATGGATCTAGCGGATCTTCTTCGCGTTCAAGAAGCTCCAGCTGCCTAAGTGGAAGCGGTAAAACATCGTTATCAGAATGTTGAGCATAAGAAAACCCAGGCACAGAAACGGATATGACCGCAGCCGTTAGGGCAAGTTTCTTTAAACTAGAAAAAGAAAAGAAATTGGAAGCCATCTAATTTACCTGCGCCCCCTTATCCTTTTGAACCTGTATTAGGTGGATAATGTATTTCAACAACACGTCTACGGCTGTCGATCTTAACATCAGCGCGGACACCAAGCTGTAAGCCAATGTCTCTAAGAACATCAATAACTGGACGGTTTTCAACATCTACTGAAACAACAGCCGGAACAGGAGGGGCAGCGCCAATGGTCATGAAAGCATAACCTGCTCTATCCGCTAATGTTTTTGTTATCGGGCCCGCAGGACCAATCCAATTGACTGTAACGGCACGTCTAAGCTCTGGAGGAGCGTTGCCGATAGGACCAATTTGTGTTGCTGGTGCACGTGCATTTTCAACGGCAGCAAGCGTTTCAAGTGCGTTAGATGCACGATCCGCTGCTTCAGCAAGCATTAAAGAAACTTTATCAGGAGCCGCTACAATTTGCGGCGTTTCATTATCAAAACTTACAGGTGAAGTACTGCAAGCAGATATGCTAAGGGCTGATACTGCTAAACTAGTTAAGATTGAAAAACGAACCATTATGCTAGAACCCTACTTCAAAAATTATATTGCGCAATTAGGTGTTTAGAAGTCGCAAGTCATATTTCGAATCAACAAAAACAACCCACGATATAGAACACAGTAAATGTTATGTCACAAAGACGCAAGTCTATAGAGGAAAAAGCCCCAAATTTCTTTATATATATCTCAAAAATTGACTTTTTTACTTCTGAACAAGACCATTTTTAGTCAAAATTTCAATAACTCGCTTCTTATATCTTTCACCGTGACGCGGTGTACGTGAGTGATAATGAGCGATCGCTTTAGAAAGGCTACCAGTTTCATTGAGATGGCCTTTTAAAATCCACGCTGCAACACCAACATTAGTACAGGCATCATCACGAACCCATTTTTTCGCTGTATCTTCATTAACACCCCATTTCTTAGCAAGGCTTGGGATCCAAATAGTATTAATCTGCATGGGACCAAGATCATATGACCCATTAGTATTATGCACTTCTTGTCCAATTTTACCGCCTTCGGCCTTATAAATACCGATAAGAACGGCTGGTGGGACAGAATAGGTCTGCGAAGCTAGTATAAGGCATGAAGCAATAACTGTACTCGCTGACACCCTTTAGCCTCCCTTTTTAAAAAATGACATAGGTCCGCCGCCGCTTTCTTCTTCATCACCTGAGCTATCATCGTTATTGTTAGAGCTCTGTTCAGCAGGTTTTTTAGCAAAGCCAGCCATAGGGTTAGCCGAAATGCTAGAGGCATCATTGGATTCTGGTTGCGTTTTTGAATCTTCATCTTGTTGATNGCCTGTTGGTTTCTTGGCGAACATGGACATTGGATTATTTGTACCGGTTTGAGCTGAGTCAGAAGTTTCTTGTGTTTCCGCAGGTTGTTCTACTGCATTGGTATTTTGCTCAGACGGTTTCTTAGCAAAGCCAGCCATAGGGTTATTGCCGCCGCCAGCAGGAGTGTCATTATTCTGCTCAGTTGGCTTAGCTTGTTCGGCTAACGGTGATGCAGCCGCTGCATTGGTATTGTCAGCTTTTGCTGTTTGTTTTGGTTCTTCTTCATCTTCATCTTCATCCTCTAAATCAACACCGCCAAGTATTGAGGCAGCAAGCGCTTCCAGCATTGAGGCTCTTAGATCAAAAGCATCCCAAACATCATCAATAGTTGGTTCTTTTGTTTTTTCAATATCATCATTAATAGCTTTTTTCGTCTCATGGCGGTGACAAGACGCATAAATTTTAGCCAGAGCTGTAGAGACAGCAAGATTAGCAGCTTTTTCTTCATCTCCTTTGAGCTCAGGCGCCATAAGAGCGCGTATCTCTTCTGCGCGCTCGATAATACGGTTACTAATTTCCCCAATCAGCTTTTGTTCTTTTTGTCCAAAAGCAAAGATAGATACAGCCTCGATAATAGGCGTAAAAGCAAGCACATATTGGATATTCGTTTGATGCTCGTCCGTACCTTCCGCCTTATTTTTAAGGTTAGCTAGCCTATTGGTGTTTTCTTCATCGGGCGTAAAATTATCTGCAAAAGTGATCGCGGCTTGCATAGCGCTTACGATGCGCTTGATATCATTTTCGCTAGGAATTTCACCCTTTTTTAGCATTTGGCTTGCGACAAGAGGTGAGGCAAGGCCAGTCAGAGCCACGCGCAGTGAATCATCGCCAATCTCAAGCGGGTTTATATCCATCATTTCGCCGAGATCCATACTGGCCTGAACTGTACGTCCAAGCATTGTTGCTAACGCCGTTGCATCTTCTTGCGGGGCGTCATCGCCAATGGCTTCAGACGTTTCAATGATAGCTTGCATGATCGGACTACCGATCTTGTCTAAAAACTGAAGTAAATATTCTGCGCGTTGACCCATTTATGAAATACGCTTCTATCTTATATAAATTAACCCAAATAGGTTTAAGAACCTCAAACCCCCAAATCTGTTATATTATAGAAATAAAAAGNCGGCAATTTTTATTATGCCGCCCAATTAATTCTTTATCAGACCTGTGAAGGAAGAATTTATTTAGTTATATCATTCAAGATACTGTTTAGATCTTGTGGCTTACCACGAATGATTTTAACTTCCCCACCTGTATTTCTATAAACAATCATTGGTGTGGCGTCAAATTTCCATGATTGCATGATCGCCATATTGCGCTGTACACCTTGCTGATTAATACCGCTTTTGGCTGGAAGAGCTGTTTCATCACCAGCCATATGTCTTATCCAGCGATCTTGTGGATCAGGCGCAGCAATAAGGAAAGCAGACTGAGAGATACCTTTTTCATCAAAGCCAATAGGAATCAAGCGGACTTGAATTTTGCCTTCTCTGATGAGGCGCTGTGCAAGTAGATCATTAATAAAGCTATGACAATGCGGGCAATTTGGCTCAACAAAACTATAAATTACAGGTGCGTTTGGCTGACCTAGAGGAACCCAGTTACTATTTTGAACATCATAGAAGAGGCGCTCAGAAGGTGATTTGAACTCCATAGCTTCTTTTTGCATAGCCGTTGTGTCTTTAACTGGAATATCTGCGATATCATCAAGGATGTCATCGCCTTGCGCACGTAAGCGGTTGATTTGGCGTACAGTAATCAGCTTACCATCTTTATCAAAAAGCATACCCATAACAAAGGCGTTTTGATCAGGCATCACATAGAAATATTGCTCGACACCATTTTTAATAGTCAACCAAGCTTGCAAACCATGATCGTCACCCATGTAACGAATTTGCGCGCCTTCATTGACAAGATTTTGTATAGGGGCGGGTATCTCTGGAAGAGCTTGCTCCTGTGCGTGCGCGCTATTTAAATTAAAGCTCGCAAGACCAAGAGAAAGTGCAAAAGTAAAAACAGTCAAAAATTTCTTCATAAAACCCACCTTATAATTAAGTACTCAACATGATGATAGGCTCAAATTTCTAACTGTCAAATGATTAACCTTATAAAAATAAGATCAGAATTCCTGTAAAGCTATAAAGACGGCTATTATTTATTTCACCGCTTGCGTAAAAACCTGTTAAGGGAACATCGCCGATAATTTCTTCAATAAGCTTAACTTCACATTTTTCTTTATTTTCAAGGCGCTCACTAATGCGCGCAATACAGCTTATATAAAGTGCGCCTTTAGGCTCAAAAACGCCTTCTTGCTGAATAATACGCTCTCTTAAGGAGATGAGTGAACGGCTAAGATCAGCCTGTACGGTTTCGGAATCGCGCTTAACGAATAGGAGGCGTGAACCATTTTGTAAATGCTCTGTAATGCCAATTGCGCCTGTATCTTGATCGAAATGATTGATTTGCCGCACCATATAGTCTCTCTGATCAGAGCCCTGAACCGGGATAGCGGCATGAACCTCTCCTTGAAAAAGGCTTTTGAATTCATCGGGTATATCATCGGAATCTAGAAGAATATCATTTGGATCACGGTCAATTTTTTTAATCGCCATGAGCCTTAAATCATTTTCAAAAACTTCTGTGGCTCTTTTACCGTCAATTTCTAAAATCAAACCATCTTCGGTTTTTGTAACGGTGTGCTCTTCTCCAATATGCGTACACCCCTGTGATAGGGTAGATGCGACTGTAACTTCATGCGAAAAAGCACAGCCAGAAAAGCCACCCATTTGCTGCGTGTCTGAAAACTGGACATGATCTTTTCGTGAAGAGCTAAGGCCGCCAATAACAAAACCATTTGTAAAATCGTATAAATCTTCTACGGTCGACGGGATGTCATATTCACCTGATGGATCGCCATGTGTCAAAATAAGCATTGGCTGATGATCCTTCATCCATGGTGAAAGAGTGGTTTTGGCGCCATTAACGTTATTAATAATCGAAGGAAAACTGCAAAAATCATTTTCATTAAACGTGCCAATCATGGCACTGATTGCGGGTTCGTCTATGATGGCTTGGCCATTTGTACAAATCGCAATGCCAACGCACCCGCTCCAATGGTCTATGCCGAGTACGGATTTAAATAGATTTAAGATGCTTTGTGCATCGTCTGCCAAATGATCAGTAATATATAAGAAGCCAAAATTAAATTGATGACCGTCTGTTCGAACCTCTTCTAATTTTTCAAGCACGGCTTTTGATGTATCGCGCCAATCTGTTCCGGTAGCGCTAGCTGCTGCAAATTGTGAAGAAGTGTAAAGTGACATATGGGACCTTATTTGTACGGTTTCTTATCGATTCCCTTTGAAATATGATACAATAGACTATATATACATACTAGGTAATCGTTTTAATAGATTTTAAAGGAGTATAAAAACGATGCGCAATGAGCGTTCTTTTGAAAGAGCTGATGCCCGTGAAATTGATCAGGGCCTACGTCAGCATATGAATGAAATTTACACTAAAATGACTGCGGGCGTTTTAGTGACAGCGATCACAGCATATATCGTTGGCAATTCTGAGTTTTTGCTGAATTTATTCCTTGGTGGACCGCAAGCTTACATCGTTATGTTTGCACCTTTAGCGATTGTGTGGTTCGGATTTAACCCGGCAACTATGCCTGCTAAAACGCTTAGAATTTCTTTCTTTGCTCTAGCGGTTCTTTATGGAATTAGTTTTTCTGCAATTGCTGCTATGGCAACGCAAGATCCAACATACTCAGTGGCTGTAGCGAAGGCATTCTTTATTGCAACATCAATGTTTGCTGGTCTNAGCATTATTGGTTACACAACGAAAGTNGATCTTTCGCCAATGAGAACATTCCTCTCTATGGGGATTATCGGTCTTGTGGCTATCAGCGTTATGAACATATTCTTCGGTAGCGAAGCTATTGGCAATGCTGTGGCTGGTATTGGTATTGTACTTTTTGCTGGTGTAACTGTATGGCAAACACAAAATATGAAAGAAATGTATAGCCCGCACCTCAACAAAGAAATTGCGGAGCGTATTGGCTGGGATGCCGCGCTTAGCTTATATATTAGCTTTATTGCGATGTTCCAGTACGTTTTGCATTTCATGCAAGAGCGCTAAGCACAATATTATATGTTTTAAAAACCCCGCTTATTTCAAAGCGGGGTTTTTTTAATGTCTTTTATAAGAAAAAAACATAAGAGATTGACTCACCTAAATAAAAAACATAGCGTCTGTAAATTATTTCACATAGTCATGAGGGGATCAGCAAGATGCAAGACTTTGATATATCAACTGAGTTAGTTGTTAATTACGCTTTTATATATGGTGTTAAAGTACTAGCTGCTTTAGCCATTTTCTTTATTGGTAAATGGGCCGCAAAAACAGCTATTTCAATTGTTAAAAAGATGATGGCGAAAGCAAAAATAGACCCTACCTTAATCGGTTTTGCAGGTAATATTCTTTATGGCCTTGCTATGGCGTTTATTGTGATTGCGGCTTTAAGTCAGCTTGGCGTTGAAACAACATCACTTGCAGCCATTTTAGCAGCCGCTGGTCTTGCTGTGGGTATGGCGCTTCAAGGCTCATTATCAAGTCTAGCTGCGGGCGTAATGATAATAGTTTTNCGCCCATTCAAAAATGGTGACTTTATTGAGGCGGCTGGAATTTCAGGTGTTGTAGAAGAGATATCAATCTTTACAACGCAAATTAAAACAGGTGATAATAAGCAAATTATTGTACCAAATAATAATATTACTAGCGGTTCTATCATTAATTATTCAGCTAAATCAGAGCGCCGTATCGACCTCATAATCGGTGTAGGTTATGATGATGATCTATCAAAAGTTAAACATGTGTTGAGTGATATTATCGCGCAAGATGAGCGCATCTTAAAAGAACCAGAAGCAGTGATTGCAGTGTCGGAATTGGCTGATAGCTCAGTAAATCTTGTGGTACGTCCATGGGTTAAAAGTAGCGATTATTGGCCTGTACGTTTTGATTTAACTGAAAAAATTAAAACAACATTTGATAATGAGGGCATCTCAATCCCTTATCCGCAGCAAGATCTTCATATAATCGAAGGTGCGGATGCACTTGCAAAGCAGGCTGCATAATTTTTGACTTGATGCGCAGCGCATTTTTGCCTAAAGTGCGCTGACTTCTCAGGAGTGGGTCCTTAGCTCAGCTGGGAGAGCGCTTCGCTGGCAGCGAAGAGGTCAGCGGTTCGAGCCCGCTAGGATCCACCAAATTTTTCAATTCTATCTATTTTGGGATTTTTTATTTAGGCGCTTTAGCGCTTGAAATTTGATTGCGTCCATTATGCTTTGCGCTATATAGCGCATTATCTGCACGTTCAATCAATTGATCGATACTCTCACCAACGCTATATTCCGCAACACCGCCGGACATAGTGATGCGGCCTAAAACCTCACCATTATTACGGTTGATCAGTTCTTTTCCCTGTACGTTTTTACGAAGGGAGTCTGCAACTTTTGTTCCGCCAGAAAGATTTGTATCCGGTAGGATTAATGCAAATTCTTCACCGCCATAACGCGCAGCCATATCTCGACCTTTAACGCCATCAGTAAGTGTTTTCGCCACAAGCCTCAGCACTTGGTCTCCTACTTGGTGACCATAATTATCGTTAAAGCTCTTAAAGTGATCGATGTCCAGGATGATGATTGTAAAGACTTGGCCTTGCTTTGTGGCTTCTGCATGTACACGCTCAATTTCATCATCAAACGCTTTGCGGTTAGCTAAATTTGTGAGGCCATCGGTCAAGGCTTGTTTTCGAACTTTTTCAAGATCACGCTTAAGCTCTTCCATCATGCTTGACGAACGCTCAAGTTCTTTTTCAAGTTCGGCATTATGCTTGATCATGTCATTGGTATTATCAAGGACATTATTCAGTGTCTCTTTAATAGATTGAGGATCAATATTGTCACTGTCTGAAAAACTTTGTGCTGCGTTTTCTAAGGCTTCACCATAATTTTCTGCCATAGATTTGACGTCATGCACGCGTCCTGTCATTTCTGAAATCGTATCTGTGATTTGTACACCGGCTTCTTGCACACGGCTATTTTCACTGGCTTGACTTAAGAAACGTTGATGGAGTTCATAACAGCGCTCATCTGTAATATCATGATCTGATTCCTTGAGGATATCTATCGCTCTGTTGAGTTCGTTATGAGATTTAGAATAATACGTATACCAAAGCTCGTAATTATAAGGAATATATAGCAGTCCTGCTTGCTCTATATGTTTAAGTGCAAGGTTTGAAAATTCTTTAGATTTGTTAAGCGTATGTCTGTAATTCACGTTGATTCGTTTTGAGTATTTTTATGCTCTATATAGTTTACACTATTACAGTTTTAAATTGCCCGAATAAAGCAAAATATTTTTCACATACATAAAAAATTGATCAAGCTATTAGGCCGCCATCCCGCCTATGCCATTATTTTTGAGATCTTTTGGCTCTAGATGGTATTGTTCACGCGCTGCTTCGGCGGTTCGTGCATCCATAAGTTCTTGCTGGCGTCTTGCCTCAAGAGCTAATAATTCCTGACCATTATTTGTCATGTTTAGGTCAACAGGCTCAATTTTAATTTGCTTAATATCTTCAATATTCGGAAGTTTAGATCCAGCATCTGCACCTTTTTGGTCAATACCAAATTGTTTAGCTTCAGCAAGGATAACGGCTGCTTCCTGCTTGCTATTCAGCCCGTCAGCGCCCATATCTTCAACATTTATACCAAGATCCTCAGCAATATTAATCGCCGCTATATCTTCTTCTTGGTGGCTTTGTTGCAAGCTTGCTTCTCTTTGAACCTTTACCTGCGCATCAACAATGTCTTTAATATCTTGTTGAAGATGAGCGGGCTTCATTATTTCTTTAATAAGCTTAGTAAATTCATGAGATGTTTTTCGCGCTAGCTCTTGATGATCAAAGTTGTTAGGCACAGCAGCCTGCTCACCTGTTGGCTTTCCTGTCATCGGGTCAGTAGGGGGTGTAAGAACTTTTCTAATTTCATTTGCAACCTCCGCCTGAACACTATCGGGTATTTTATCGCTATTTCCTTTTTTGGCTGAACGATAAATATCAGCAGCAGCCATTAAGCCCGCGGCGCCCGCACCAGCACCAGCAACACTTCCAGCAACGCCTGCCGTATTATCTTTTTTTATTCCTTCAAATGTATTTAAACCTGCCTGTGCGGTATGCCCTGCATTAGCAGAGCCTTTTTCAATTCCTTGACGCACAGTGTTTTGCACTGTTTCTATATTTTTCGTGGCAACGGCTATTTCACTATTAGAATTAGTTTCAATTTTTTGTGCGACTTGACCCTGCTGTATATTTACGCCGCTATTTTGACCGCCAGCGAGATTTACAGCATTTGTATTCTTAGACGTTGAGTCCACAGCCTTTTGACCTGTAAATTGTTCATATGCTGTTTTTGTACCAGATAGAGCGCCATCCAAAGTGCTCGCAACACCATCTACGGCCTGCCGACCAATAGTTTTAGGCTCAGGATCAGGCATATAGCTTGCTTGACGTTCATTTTTTGCAACTTCGCCTCCTGCTTCAGAAACGAGTTGTTGTATATAGCCTTCTTGATCTTTTTTGCTCATAAAAACCCTATCTATTGCGAAATTAACTTTAGTCTATGCCGAAATTATTAATTTTTGGTAAATAGATTATACATATTTATATATAGTATAAAGTTAAAACACTGATTTTGCACGAAAAATTTTTAAACTCGATTAAGCCTAAAATCAGCAATTTTCTATAATACACTTATATAATGTCATAATCTTTTGATTCGCAAGAAAAACCTTGCTTTTTAATACTGACTACGGCATATTCCGCGCATTCATAACCTCGCCATCTGCATGGGGCAAATGGCTAACCCGGGTTTAACAGCTCTTAATATGAGTGTTGTTTGGCTCGATAACCGTGAGGAGGGCAATATGCCATACTACGAAACCGTGTTTATTTCACGGCAAGACCTTACTGATACACAGGTTAAAGACCTTACAGATCAGTTCACTAAGATCATCGAAGATCAAGGTGGTAAAACTCTTAAAACTGAGCAATGGGGCCTAAAGTCTTTCGCTTATAAAATTAACAAAGCGAAAAAAGGTCACTACACACTTCTTGAAACAGATGCGCCAGCTGCCGCTCTTATCGAGCTTGAGCGTGTAATGCGTATTAACGAAGACGTTGTTCGTGCAATGACAATTCGTCTTGATGAGCCAACTGAAGGTCCTTCAGTAATGGTTAAAAAAGATGACAGAGATGAGAAGGAGGCCGCATAACATGGCTGCAGATATTCCAACAACAAAGCGTCCATTTTTCCGCCGTACAAAAAGCTGTCCTTTTTCTGGACCTAAAGCGCCGGCGATTGACTGGAAAGACACAAAGACACTAAGCCGTTATATTTCGGAAGGTGGTAAAATTGTACCAAGCCGTATTACAGCTGTGTCACAAAAGAAACAACGTCAGCTGGCAAAAGCGATTAAGCGCGCTCGTTTTATGGGTTTGCTTCCTTATGTCCGCTCTGAATCAGAAGCGCCGCGTCCATCACGCGCTCGCAAAGAAGCTTAAGGAGTATAGATTATGGCGACACAGGTAATCCTACTTGAACGCGTAGAAAAACTTGGAAACATGGGCGAAGTTGTCAATGTTAAGCCAGGCTACGCACGTAACTTCCTTTTGCCGCAGAAAAAAGCTCTGCGTGCAAGCAAGGAAAACATTGCTTATTTCGATAGCCAAAAGAAAGTTCTTGAAGCTGAGAATGAAAAGCGTAAAGGCGAAGCAGCTAAGCTTGCTAAGAAGCTTGAAGGTGTAAAACTTTCAATCATCCGTGCAGCATCAGAAAGCGGCCACTTGTATGGTTCAGTTGCTTCACGTGATATCGCATCAGAAGCAAAAACAGTTTCTGGTGTTGAAGTTTCACGCTCAATGGTTGATCTAAACCAAAACTTCAAAGAGATCGGTCTGTTCCCAGTGAGCATCGCTCTTCACCCTGAAGTTAAAGTTGAGGTGATTGTAAACATCGCACGTACTGTTGAAGAAGCAAAAATTCAATCAGAAACAGGTAAAGCGCTCGTAGCAGCAGCAGCTGAAGAAGTTGTTGAAGAGACACCGGCTGATGCAGAAGAAGCTCTAGCTGAAGCACTTGAAGATAGTGCACTAGAAGCTGAAAAAGAGCGTCAAGCTGAAGAAGCTGAAAAAGAAGCTGAAGAAGCAGTGAAAGCTGAAGAGCGCGCTGCGAAAAAAGCTGAAAAAGAAGCAGCTAAAGCAGCGGCTGAAGAAGCAATTGCAGAAAACGAAGCGGCTGAAGAGTCAGCTGAGGAAGCAAAAGCTGAATAATTTCAGTTTTGCTCATAAGGATCCAGAAAGGGAGGGCTTTTGCCCTCTCTTTTTTTATGTCACGGTCGCTCTAACTTATATCCCCGCTATTCACATGGGGGCTGTATAGCTTTTCTTGAAGCAAAAATAGACTAGGCGTTATAATGTGCGCATGAGTGATGATATTGATTTTGCCCCGCCGCCGCACGATACGATGGATTATGCCGAAACGCCTGATTTCGGTGTAGATATGGGTGCGCCTGAGCCGCAAGGATTTGTTGAAAAAGATAAAGCAAGTAGTCCTGCTTACCGTATGCTGCCGCATAATACAGAAGCAGAGCAAGGTTTACTGGGTGCGCTTCTGGTGGATAACCGCGTTATGGAGAAGGTGCAAGATTTTTTAAGAGCGCATCACTTTTTCATGCCAGCACATCAACGCATTTTCGAATCCATTCATGTAATGATTGAACGCGGTCAAACTGCTTCACCTGTTACGCTAAAAAATTATTTTGAAAAAGATGCCGATTTAACCGATGTAGGTGGCGCGGCATATTTGGCAGACCTGGCTGCTGGCGTAATTAGCGTCATAAATGTCGAAGATTATGCGCGTACAATTTTTGATCTGCACATTCGCCGTGAGCTTATTACTTTGGGTGAAGATATTGTAAACGATTCTTTTAGTCATTCTTTAGATGCTGATACCAATGATACGATTGAAACAGCCGAAAAAAAGCTTTTTGATCTTGCTGAAAATGGCGATGTAAAGGGCGGTTTCACAACGCTCAGAGATTCTGTGTTGGTCGCGATTGAACATGCGGAAAAAGCTTATAAATCAGATGGTCATGTGACAGGCGTAACCTCTGGTTTGGTTGACGTGGATAAAAAACTTGGTGGATTTCAGCCTTCTGACCTTTTGATCTTAGCGGGTCGTCCCTCTATGGGTAAGACTGCGCTTGCTGTGAACTGGGCGTATAATGCAGCAAAAGCTTACGCCGATAGCGGCGGCGCAGAAGGTGGACGTGTTGCATTTTTCTCACTTGAGATGGCCTCTGAACAACTAGCAGGCCGTATTCTTTCAAGTGAAGCAGGAATTTCAGGTGACGCCATCCGTAAAGGGAACATTAAGCAAGATGATTTTCGTCATTTCGTTGAAGCATCACAGAAGATGAGCCAAGTGCCACTTTATATTGATGATACACCAGCTCTTTCTATTGGTGCGGTTAGAACACGTTGCCGCCGTTTACAGCGTCAACATGGTCTGGATATGATTATGGTCGACTACCTTCAGCTTTTGCGCGGTAATGGCAGTAAGCAATCAAGTGAAAACCGCGTTCTTGAAATCTCTGAAATTACTAGGGGGCTCAAGGCGTTAGCAAAAGAATTAAATATACCCGTTCTCGCACTTTCACAGCTTTCACGAGCGGTTGAGCAGCGTGAAGATAAGCGTCCTCAGCTTTCAGACTTGCGTGAATCAGGATCGATTGAGCAGGACGCGGACGTGGTTATGTTCGTATATCGTGAGGAGTATTACCTATCTCGAACTGAGCCTGAGCCAGGCACGGAAAAACATATGAAGTGGCAAGAATCGATGGAGCGCGCGCATAATGTTGGTGAATGTATTGTCGCTAAGCAACGTCATGGTCCAATTGGCGGTGTAAAGATGTATTTCGATCCAAACTTCACGCGCTTCTCTGATCTTGACCCTGGTCACGCAGCGCATTTTGGCGGTTTTGGCGAAGAATAATATTATATTGCCATGGCTGCGGCATAGCCTGAAGACCATGCCCATTGAAAATTATATCCGCCCAAATGTCCTGTAACATCAACGACTTCACCTATGAAGTAAAGGCCTTTATGATCACGCGCTTCCATTGTTTTCGATGAAAGTGCATTCGTATCCACACCGCCGATAGTGACCTCGGCTTTTTTATAGCCTTCGCTGCCATTAGGTTTAATGCGCCAATTATGGATATGTTGCGCTATTTGCTCAATTCGCTTATGTGAAATTTCAGCCATTTTTCCAGAAGCACAGCAGCGTTCACAAATATAGTCCGCAATGCGCGCAGGAATAAAATCACTTAAAACCGCTTTTATATCGCGTTTAGGCGAGCTGCCTTTAAAAGATTTCAGTAGTTTCTCTATATTGTGATCAGGAAGAAGGTTAAGAATAATTTCCTCACCCTCACGCCAATAAGATGAAATTTGCAAAATAGAAGGCCCGCTTAAGCCCTTATGTGTAAAGAGCATGCCCTCACGAAAACTTATTTTTTTATCGTGGGTCGAGACACTTGCTTCAAGTGAAATGCCACTAAATTCTTTAGTATCATCCAAAAGTTCTTTTGAAAAAGTAAGTGGGACAAGACCCGGGCGCGGCGCTACCATTGGAATTTTAAATTGTTCAGCAATACTATAGCCAAACTTAGTCGCACCAATTTTAGGGATCGATAAGCCGCCGCTAGCAATAACGAGTGAATCGCAGAATATATCGCCAGCGCTGGTTTGTAATAAAAAGCTCTGATCATTCATGCGGTTTATAGACTCAACGGATGTTTCCATCTTGATATCAACGCCGCCATCAATGCATCGTTGACGCAGCATATCGATAATTTCTTGTGCACTTTCATCGCAAAAAAGTTGCCCCAATGTTTTTTCATGATAGGCGATGTTATGATCCTCAACCATTTTTATAAAATCATGCTGCGTATAGCTTTTAAGAGCTGACTTACAAAAATGTGGATTTTTTGAAATGTAATTTTCTGGTGAAGTGTTGATATTAGTGAAGTTACAGCGGCCCCCGCCTGAAATTCTAATTTTCTCAGCAAGTTTTTTAGCATGATCAATCAAGCAAACGCGCCGCCCATTGTACCCAGCCGTGGCAGCACACATCAGGCCAGCCGCGCCAGCGCCAATAATTACAGCGTCATATTTTTGTGCGCCAGCCTTGCCCATGAAATTTAATCCCCAAGATTTTTTGATATTTTAGAAACAACTTCTTGTGCAGCATTTCTTGCAGCATTTGTTGATTCTCTACGCGCAAGAGCAACACCCATACGGCGCTGCCCTTTTACTTCTGGCTTTCCAAATAGACGTAAATCAGTTTTAGGAGCTGATAAAGCCTCATCTAAATTTCCAAAAGAAACGTGCTGGCTATGGCCATCGACAAGAATAACAGCCGAAGCTGAAGGGCCATATAGCTCTATCTCTGGAATAGGAAGTCCTAAAAACGCCCGTGCATGCAGTGCAAACTCCGATAAGTTTTGCGAAATTAAGGTCACCATCCCCGTATCATGGGGGCGCGGTGAAACCTCACTAAAGTAAATATTATCCCCTTTAATGAAAAGCTCAACACCGAACAAGCCTCGTCCGCCAAGGGCGGCCGTAATTTTCTCTGCTGCATCCTGTGACTTTTGATAGGCAATTTCACTCATCGCCTGGGGCTGCCATGATTCTTGATAATCGCCGCCTTCTTGTCTATGCCCTATCGGCGCAAGGAAGCTCGTCCCATTAATATGACGCACAGTTAAAAGGGTAATTTCATAATCAAAATCAATAAAACCCTCTACGATGATGCGCCCTGCGCCGGCGCGCCCACCTTCTTGCGCGTAGGCCCAAGCTTTTTCTAAGTCCGCTTCTGTGCGCAGCGTACTCTGTCCCTTACCGGATGAACTCATAATCGGCTTCACTACACATGGATAGCCAATTTCATCGACTGCATTTTTAAGTTCATCATAACTATCACAAAACTTGTAAGGTGAGGTGGATAAGTCAAGCTCTTCTGCGGCAAGTCGGCGTATACCTTCTCTATTCATCGTCAGCTGCGCCGCGCGCGCTGTTGGCACAACGTTAAAGCCTTCGCTCTCTAATTTAATCAACGCATCTGTCGCAATCGCTTCGACTTCTGGCACGATGTAATCTGGCTTTTCCTGCTCAATAACAGCGCGCAGCTTTTCTCCATCCAGCATCGAAAGCGTATAGGCACGGTCTGCCACCTGCATTGCTGGTGCATTGTCATAGCTATCCAGCGCGATTACTTCAACGCCAAGACGCTTAGCCTCTATCGCAACCTCTTTACCAAGCTCGCCAGAGCCTAAAAGCATGATCTTTGTTTGTGTCTTGGAAAAAGGCGTGCCAATTGTGGTCATATCTATCAATCCCTAACCTGTGATGAAAATAATAAGGTGATGATATAGATTTTTACGGCGCTTAAAAGTTTATTATAGGCCTGCTAAGAAAAAACCCCGCCAAGGGCGGGTCTTTTGTCATTAAAATCTAAGATAACAATCAAATGGTGGTGGACCCAGTCATCCCCTAACTATTCTCAGGATTGTAATCCCTGTTTTAAACCGTTTTACAGGGTGATTTTCGAATTTTTTCCTGTTTTCTTAGGCAAGTATAGAGAAAAGCTCTAGATATTAGGGCTTTTCTGATTTCGTCTTAAAAATTAACAAGGATTTATCAGGGATTTTATTTTTCAATACCAGCCATGAATGTATCTATCAGATAATCTGCCATCTTGCTCGCGGCTTTATCGTTGCTGACGACCGATATCTTTCCTGTTTCCTGCAAGAAACAAAGTCCATGGACGGATGACCAAAGCACTCGCGCTGCGAGCTGTTTTTCTTTATTCCTGGCTTTATCAAAAAACGGTTCAAGCAGCTTTGAGAGTGGCTCGAAAAGCTTTTCGACTTTTTCATGATACCACTGCGCATCACTTCTATTTTGTGTCACCCTTAAATTAAAAAGCATAAGCCAATGCGGTCTATGGTCTTGAGCGAAATTCATATAATGCAGCGCCATGGTCTTCATATTCTGGATCGGCGTTTTCTTCGGATCAGCACAAGCCGGAGCGCTTAGTACATCATAAAGTAGATCTAGCGTGCGACCATTTAGCTCTAAATACAAATCATCTAGAGAGCCAAACAAATTATATATAGTCCCTGGGGCATAACCGATCTCTTTGGCGATATTTCTGGCTGTTAGACCCTCAAAACCTTTTTCATCAATGATTTCCCATGACGTATTTACAATAAGATCTTTAAGCTCTTCCCGTGTGTGATCGCTGCGTCTGGCCATAAAATATCTCCTTACACTATTCATTATGCCTTTAATTTGAACGATGTTCAATATTTTTATTGACCGATGTTCAGAATTATGTGATTATAAGAAATGAACAGTGTTCAGAATAGTTTTCGTATATTTTTGCGAAATACAACGTAGAGTTTATGTGATAGGTTAAGGTCATGGAAATGCTTGTTATTATCGGATTGTGTGTTTTTGTTTCGCTTTTAGTGCCATGGATCAATTTGTTCAGGATCGGTAATACGAAAGACGAGATTGAGCGCCTTAGAAATCGTATATACGAGTTGGAAGGTCGCATTCATAAGGTTGAAGGTGGAAATACCGAGCCACTCACACCGAAACCTTTGACACGCGCAATGGAGCAGGAGCGCGCGCAAATCATTGAAGAGTGTGAAAAGAACGATATCCTTTCTGAAGAACTTGCAGAGGCGGTTTTCAAGGAGGTAGAAGAGCCCGTTCAAGATATCGCTTCAGAACCTCATTATGTTCCGGTGGCCGGAGCCGAAAAAGAAAAATCCAATTTCGAATTCAACATTGCGGCTAAGCTGCCTGTATGGATAGGCTCGATCTCACTCATATTCGCAGCTTTTTTCCTTGTTAAATATTCGATTGAGTTTGGTCTCTTGGGTCCGCTCACCCGTGTAAGTTTGGGTGCGCTGTTCGGTGTAAGCTTGCTCGGAGCGGGTCATTTTATTGCCAACCGGCCACAGATTGCTAACTCGACACGTATTTCCCAAGGTGTAATCGGCGCAGGACTTGTGGCGCTATATGTTAGTATTTATGCCTCTATCAACCTCTACGATCTGATCCCGGAACTTATTGGTTTCGGAGCAATGAGTATCGTGACCGCATTGGCCGTTATCATGTCGCTACGCCATGGACAACCGATTGCGGTATTTGGCCTTTTGGGCGGCCTCTTGACCCCGGCGCTTGTGGGATCGGATGCACCCAATGCGATGGCGCTCTTCACCTATCTGTTTGTGCTCTATGGCGCATTGTTTACCGTGCTCATCCGTAAAGGGTGGTGGTTGCTCTCTATTGTCGCTCTATGGGGTGTGTTTAGCTGGTCAGCTCTATGGTTTGTTACAGTATTTAGCCCAGCCGATGCGTTCGTACTGATCCTGTTTGCTATGGGCATTACCGCCGTTGTTCTCAGCGCTACTGGCAAGCGCATTGCTGATGGTAATCTGCTAGAGGACGAGAAATTTTCCGTTCACGCGCTCAATAGCTCGGCTATTGCAGGCGGCGTTATTACCATTATCTGGCTAAGCTTCAAAATGACGCTTAGCCTGTTTGATTGGTCGATGCTTGGGCTTTTGAGCTTGGCGCTTATGACACTCGCCTATTTCAAGCCGGATATTTATCAAAAGGCACTTATAATCAAGCTCGGCGCGAGTTTGTTACTCCTCGCTTCATGGGCTACGCAAGTGCCACTAACTGAGTCCTTAGTTGTTATTGGCGGTATGGGCGTGATCTATATCGGCGGCGGCGCTTTCTTGATGCGCCAGACTGCTGACCCTCGCTTTTGGGCCGGACTACAATGCGCTACGGCCTTTATGCTCTATTTGATCGGTTACTGGACGCTGGATCTGCCTCTATGGATCGATACGTCATTCGGCATATTCTGGGGTATACTTAGCCTTATTCTCGCCAGCGTTACGATATACCAAGCTGCAGCAATCCGCCTAAATTACCAAGCGGATCAAACCATTCAAGATCACTTGGTTGCTGTTTATGCTTTTACGGCTTCAGCGTTCATTACGCTTGGGATTGTAATTGAGCTACCATTGGCACAGATGCCGCTCGCTATCGCCGCTCAAATCGCTGCGACTGTATGGATTTATCAACGTAGCGGCATCGTGTTCTTACAAAAGATCATCTATATTCTCAGCCTGATTTTTGTGGCGCTTAACTACGAGCAAATTCTGCTGTTCGGCTCTATCATTGTTCATAGCCTTTTAGGGGATGTGCCAAGTGATCGAGGTTTCGGGAAGCTCATACTTGATGCACCGCTCCTTAATCTGGGTGTTCCGGCTGCTCTTTTTTACGCTTCTCTATCGATCTGCATGAAGATTGATAAGACGAATGAAAAGCTTATTCATGCGCACTTTGCTATCGCGAATATTTTGACGCTCTTTACAGCGTATTACCTCTTCCGTGATTTCTTCCATGTAGGCGCGGGGAATATCTTCTCGTCCGAGCTTGGTTTTATCGAGCGTGGGCTTGTTACCTTCACCCTCGCAGGTGTGGCTATAGGTATGTTCGAATATGTGCGCAAGAAGGATGTTACATTCTTGCGTCCATGGGCGGCGGGTATTTTCCGCATGGCGATCTTCCGTTTCGTCTATTTCGATTTCTTGATGTACAACCCGTATTTCGCGGACGATCAGTTTGTCGGTCATATGCCGCTACTTAACGGCATAACCATGACCTACGGGCTGGGCTTAATTGCGAGCATTTGGGCGCTTAAGAATAAAGAGCTGATCATGACCAAAGAGTCTATGCACAAAACCTACGCTCTTATAACGCTTGCCTCTATATTTGCGCTTGTAACGCTAAATATCCGTCAATATTTCCACGCACCGTTCCTTGACCATGGCCGCGTGGATTCTGTGGAGCTCTATAGCTATTCCGTAGCGTGGTTACTGACAGGGTTGGCTCTACTGGGCGCAGGCATAAAACTATCAAGCAAGCCTCTGCGCATGGCGTCACTAGCCTTTATCGCACTAGTAGTGTGTAAAGTGTTCCTTATCGATGCGGCGGCACTTGAAGGACTATACCGCGTATTCTCGTTCTTCGGGCTTGGCATATCGCTAATCGGCCTCAGCTTTTTCTACACGCGTTTTGTTGCGGGTAGCGATCAGCAGGAGGATAATCATGCGTAATTTAGTCAAGCTTATTTGCAGCCTTATTTTGATTGTACTCTTTGCACCAACGGCTTCAGCGAATGAAGAGAATAAAGAGCTCGTTATCCTTCTTCATGGAATTGGTCATTCCGAATGGAATATGGCCGGTATAGAAAGCGCGCTGCAAAAGGCTGGATATCAAACTCTCAATATTGGATACCCATCGCTTAAAAAAGATTTAGGGACGCTTTCAACATTTATCAATGACGCTTTGAAAAAAGAAAAAGTCTGGGACGGCCGATATAAAAAAGTTCATTTCACCACGCACTCTATGGGAGGACTCGTGCTGCGCGGATATTTGGATAAATATAAAAGTGATATTCCCAAAAATCACCTTGGACGCACCGTTATGCTTGCCCCTCCAAATGGTGGCAGCGAGGTTGCGGATCTATTAGAAAACTTTTCTCCTTATCAATGGCTTTTTGGTCCGGCTGGACAAGAGCTAACAACCGAAGAGCAGGAGAAAATAAAGGCCGATATTTACTATGATTTAGGCATTATCGCAGGGAATAAAGAATGGCCATATATTATCGCCGCGCATATCATACCCAATAAAAGCGATGGACGTGTTGCGGTTGAAAAGACAAAACTTAAGGGCATGAAAGATCACATAACACTTTCAGCAACACATAGTTTCATTTCATGGAAACCTTCCGTTTATAAACAGATCATACATTTTCTAAAGCATGGAGCATTTAAACATGGCTAGTAATCAATTCTCACTCATGCGTGATAAACGCTTTTTGCCGCTCTTTATTACGCAGTTCTTCGGCGCGTTTCATGACAATGTCTATAAGAATGCGCTCGTGGTTTTACTGCTCTACGGAGTGAGCCTTAATGCAGGCGCGCATGATACAGAGCTATTGGTAACAGCAGCAGCAGGCCTGTTTATCTTGCCCTTCATTTTGTTTTCAGCGCTCGGCGGACAGCTCGCAGATAAATATCCTAAGAACAAAGTCATCCGAGTTATTAAGGTGGCTGAGATCGCCATCGCTCTTTTGGGGGTGGCGTCTCTCTTTACAGGTTCTCTCATTCTCTCATTTGCAGCGTTGTTTGCGCTTGGTGCGCAATCCGCTTTCTTTGGGCCTAGTAAATACGCCATCTTGCCGGATCACTTGAAAGATAATGAGCTGATAGCGGGTAACGCGCTGATTAATACAGGAACGTTTTTAGCGATCTTGTTCGGTACGATTATCGGCACAGTACTCATTACACTGGACGCCGGACTATGGATTATTTCAGGCTTCTTGATCGTCTCCGCTGTGCTTGGTTATATCGCCAGCCGTTCTATTCCAGATACGCCAGCAAAAGCTTCAAACCTTAAGCTCAACTTCAATCCGATCACCGAGACGATCACAATCCTGCGCTTTGCTTTTTCACAGCAGCGCGGCGTGGTGCAGTCCATTCTGGGCGTAGGCTGGTTTTACTTTTTGGCAGGGATGTTTATGGCGCAGTTCCCTAACTTCACCAAGATTACACTTGGCGCAGATGAGACAGTGCTGGCCGTTTTTCTTGTAACATTCTCTGTCGGCATTGCCATCGGCGGCCTGCTTAATAACAGCCTTCTGAAAGGTCGCGTTGAGGCAACGTATGTGCCTATCGCCGCCATCATGATGAGCATCTTCTGTATTGATCTCTCATTCGCGGGCGCGGCTTTTGACGGTGAAGAACTTGTAGGCATTACAGCCTTCTTTAGCGAATGGGCAAATATCCGCATTGCCTTTGATGTGTTTATGATCGCGCTTTTCGGCGGTCTTTATGTTGTGCCGCTTAATGCGATTATCCAGCACAATACGGATGCCAAGCAGCGCGCGCGTATTATTGCGGGAAGCTCGATTTTGGATGCGATCTTTATTTTTAGTTCAGCGGCTCTTTCGGCCTTCCTTATTACAAAGGGCTGGAGCATTCGTGATCTCTTCCTCACCTTCGCGGTTCTAAACACGTTGGTGGCGCTTTATATCTGTACGATCTTGCCAGCCGATCTCTTTAAGAGCTTTCTGCAAGCTGTGTTCAAGCTGCTCTATAAGGTCGAGGTTAAGGGCCTAGAGAATTTCGAAAAAGCAGGAGACCGCGCAGTCATCGTATCAAACCACGTTGCGCTGCTTGATCCGCCACTGCTTGCCGCCTTTCTTCCGGGTAAGCCGATGTTTGCGGTGAATAGCTTTGTCGCAGAATGGCCGATCTTGAAGGCGCTGAAGAAAATTGTGAATCTCTTCCCGCTGGATCCTACAAATCCGTTCTCGATCAAATCATTGATCAAGGAAGTCGAGAAAGACAAGCATTGCGTGATCTTCCCTGAAGGCCGCCTGACCGAAACAGGCGCATTGATGAAAGTCTATGAAGGCCCCGGCATGGTTGCTGATAAAGCGGATGCGATGATTTTGCCTGTACGTCTCGACGGGGTGCAGCACACACCGTTCGCGCGCCTCAAAGGTAAAGTGCCGCTGAAGTCTTTCCCGAAAATCACGATTACGATTTTGCCGCCGCGTAAATTCAAAATCGATGATGAGCTTAAAGGGCGTCAACGCCGCGCCGCTGCGGGGCGTCAGCTCTACCAGCTTATGGAAGAGATGATGTTTATGACGACTGACCGCGAGCAAACACTCTTTAATGCTTTGCTCAAAGCGCGCCATGTGAACGGCGATAAATCAGTCATTGTTGAAGACGCTGAGTTCAAGCCAATGAAGTTTAAGCAGCTTCTTCGCGGCTCTATGGTGTTGGGGCGTAAGATCTCTGGCTTCACAGACAAAGCCGAAAATGTCGGTGTGCTTTTACCGAACTCTGTCGGCGCTGTTGTCACGTTCTTTGCCCTGCAAGCCTTTGGCCGCGTACCCGCGATGCTGAACTTTTCAGCCGGAGCGCAGGCTCTCACATCTGCTTGTCAAACCGCTAAAGTGAACACCGTTCTAACCTCTCGCCGCTTTATCGAGATGGGGCGTTTGGAAGATGTGCTGGAGGAGATCGCCCAGCATGCGAAGATTATCTATCTCGAAGATATTAAAGAGCGCGTAACATTTGGCGATAAAATGTTCGGTCTGTTTTCTAATCCTGCCCGCGTGCATAAGAAGCAAGGCCTAACACCAAATGATCCGGCTTTGGTGCTCTTCACCTCAGGTTCTGAAGGTATGCCTAAAGGCGTGGTTCTCAGCCATGCTAATGTTATGAGCAATATCGTGCAGCTCTCAAGCCGTGTGGACTTTAACCGCCAAGATATAGTCTTTAACTGTCTGCCGATGTTCCATTCATTCGGCCTGACGGGCGGGACGCTGCTACCAATCCTCTCGGGCGTAAAGACCTTCCTTTACCCAAGCCCGCTACATTACCGCATCGTGCCTGAGCTTATTTACTCTACCAATGCAACGATCATGTTCGGGACAGATACATTCCTGAACGGCTATGCCCGCATGGCGCATCCATATGACTTTTACCGCATGCGCTATATTTTCGCAGGGGCAGAGAAGGTTAAAGACGAGACACGTCAACTTTATATGAACAAGTACGGTGTGCGCATCTTGGAAGGTTACGGCGCGACCGAGACCGCGCCAGCTTTGGCGCTTAATTCACCGATGCATCTTAAGGCAGGCAGTGTTGGCCGCCTCCTTTCAGGCATAGAATATAAGCTTGAAGACGTGCCGGGCGTTGATGTTGGCGGGCGCCTGTATGTGCGCGGGCCGAACATTATGCTGGGTTATTACCGCGCGGATAGTCCGGGCGTACTCGAGCCGCCAGTGCAGGGCTGGTATGATACAGGCGATATCGTCGACATTGATGATCAAGGCTATGTCAGCATTCTCGGGCGCGCCAAACGCTTTGCCAAAATTGCAGGCGAGATGGTGTCACTCACCAGTGTTGAGTCTATGATCCAGAAAATCTACCCCGATGCACAAAATGCGGTTGTTGCGATCTCTGATGCCCGTAAAGGTGAGCAGCTTATCTTTGTTACCACGCAAAAAGATGCAGACCGTAAAGCGCTCTCAAGCTATGCATCCGAGCATGGGGTGAGTGAGCTGGCCGTACCGCGTACGATCCTTCATATCGAGAAAATGCCAGTTTTGGGAAGTGGTAAAACGGATTACACAAACCTGCAAAACTTCGTGAATGAGCAATTAGTGAAAGCGGCTTAGAGATGATTAGCGTTTATGATCTCAAATCGCGGTTTCAGGATTTGCTTAGGCCCATATGTAAGGGACTAGCAGAGCGCGGCGTTACGGCCAATCAAGTGACCCTTACGGCTCTGGGATTAAGCATTTTTTACGGCGCTTTGCTGTGCTTTAACATCTCCGCCCTATGGCTGGCCTTACCGCTATTTCTTTTCATCCGCATGGGGTTAAACGCGATTGATGGGATGCTGGCGCGCGAGCATAATATGAAATCAAAGCTCGGTATGGCGCTGAATGAGCTAGGGGATGTGATCTCTGATACGGCTCTGTTTATCCCTTTCATATTTTATGCGCCCGCAGCAGGCTACGCGGTTGCTGCCTTTATCTTCGTCGCAGCCTTAAGCGAGCTTTGCGGGCTGCTGGCGTTTATGATGAGTGGGACGCGCCGCTATGACGGGCCGATGGGAAAAAGCGACCGCGCCGCCGCGACGGGCATTCTCGGTTTTATTATCGGGCTGGGCATCTCGTTACAAAGTACGCTCGGCATCATCTTCATCTTTTTAACACTGCTATGCATTTGGTCCTGTGTGAACCGATTGAGCGCAGCCCTTAAAGAATAGGAGCTTATCATGGAGCTTTTAGAAAACCCTGTACATCTCGGCATTGGCGTTGTGATTGGTATCCTCATCGCCGCCACAGCGATCGTCTTTGGCCTGAATAAATTTCATCCGGCAGGCGATTATAAAGAGCTATCCGCCCGCGTGAAAAGTTGGTGGGTGATGATTACGGTGTTTTCAATCGCGCTTTTATCTTCGCCTATCGTCTCGGTCATATTCTTCGGTCTCATTAGTTTTCTCGCCTTTAAAGAATATGTCTCTATCATCCCGCTGCGAAAAGCAGATCGGCGCGTCCTGTTTTGGGCTTACCTGACTATTCCGATCCAATACGCGCTGGTCGCCAATAACCAGTACGGCCTGTTTATCGTCTTCATTCCGGTCTGGGTGTTTTTCCTGCTCCCCTTCCGCCTCATCCTCGCCAAGCAGACAGAAGGGTTTTTGAAATCCGTCTCCGCGATTAGCTGGGGCCTTATGATTACGGTCTTTGCTGTATCACATGCAGCCATGCTGATGAAATTCCCTGCAACAGAAGCGCATATGGCTGGTGGCGCGGGGCTAATCCTGTTTATGGCGATCCTTAATCAGGGCAATGACGTTGCCCAATATGTCTGGGGTAAAATGCTCGGTAAGAATAAGATCGTGCCAGAGGTTAGCCCGAATAAAACATGGGAAGGTTTTTTGGGAGGGGCTCTAACGACAACCATCATGGCACTACTCCTATACAGCTTTCTTACACCGTTTAGCTTTGTCTTCGCTGCGCTTATGGGCGCGATGCTTGCGGTGACGGGCTTTATCGGCGATGTCACATTCTCGGCGATGAAGCGCGATCTCAAGATCAAGGATGCAGGTTCTCTGATCCCCGGTCATGGCGGCATTCTAGACCGTATAGACTCGCTTAGCCTAAGCGCGCCGCTCTTCTTCCATATGGTTCGCTATTTCTATTATTAGGAGGAAGCATGCTTAAGACACTCTTTTACGGCTTTATCGTTCGCCCGATTTTGCTGATTATTCTCGGCTTTAATGCGCGGCATATGGATAGGCTCAAGCCGCGCGGTGCGCATTTGATCGCGGCTAATCATAACTCGCATCTTGATGCACTTGTTCTTATGAGCCTCTTTAAACTCTCCGACCAGCCCAAAGTCAAAGTCGTGGCTGCCAAGGATTATTTCTGCCGTACCCCTTTTATGGCGTGGTTTTCGGTCAATGTGATCGGGGTTATTCCGATTGACCGTACGGGCGGCGATGATAACCCGACCCAGCCGATCATTGATGCTTTGAAGCAAGACTTCACCGTCATCATTTTTCCGGAAGGCTCACGCGGTAATCCGGAAGAGCGCGCGCCTTTAAAATACGGCATTACAAAAGTGTTAGAAGCCATGCCGGAAACCGAGATCACGCCTGTTTATATGCACGGCCTTGGTAAGGCTTTGCCGCGCGGGGAAATGCTGCTTGTCCCATTCGTGTGCGAGATTAATATTGGCGAGAGCGTAAAATGGAGCGGTGATCGTGGTACGCTTATCGAAACTCTAGAGAGCTGCTTGAGCGCCCTTGAAAAAGAGATCGAGGTTAAGCCGTGGCAGTAATAAAGACACGCGCGATAAGCTTTCTTTGGGGACTGGCCGAGGCGAGCTTTTTCTTTATCGTGCCTGATGTCTGGCTTAGCAGCATTGTCTTAAAGGATAAAAAAGAAGCCTATATCAACATCACCTTCGCTCTTATCGGTGCTCTACTTGGCGGATGTGTGCTTTTCTTTACTGCGCCACTTTATGCGCAGCTTTTGCATGGATGGCTTGATTATATTCCCGGCATATCTAATTCACTCATAGAAAAATCGCATGACCAACTTACAGAGATCGGGATCTTCGAAGCCTTGCTCTCAGGCATGTTCGCGGGTATTCCTTATAAACTTTACGCATATTGGGCGGGCGTTATGGGCTATTCGCTGCCGCTGTTTTTATTGGCTAGCGCCATTGCCCGTATCTTGCGCTTTGCCCTTGTAACATTCGGCACACAGCTCATCGCCAAATTGCTTAGCCCCTGTTTAAAGCTTAAAGCACTCATCATCGTCCACGCAATATGTTGGGTCGCATTTTATATTTTCTACTTTTATAAAGTGGGACTTTGATTTTCATACCGTATGTTATCACACAGCGTTATGTATTCTTTTAAATCTCTTTTTATCAGAACTCGATAACACTGGTTGTGGAAAATACAATTCCACAACAAAGTTGTTTGACATACCACTCATTACTACTAGACTAAATCAATCAATAAACAGCATGTTAAAGAGTGTAATCAAATGCCTATGAATCCTATTGTTAAAGCACAACTCAAAAACTTCATGGAGACAAACTCTGGAGAAAAAATGAGTGAATCTGACTTTTTTGAAGTGATGTCCATTTTTGCAATGGAAAATGGTGTTCTAGGGGAAAACATTGATCCATTTAGAGCACATCTAAAAGGAAGTGAATTTGGCATTGATGGCATCGCAATTTTTATTCAAGGTACGCTATGCACTGATATGGATGAAGCTATGGAAGCATTATCAGTGGGCAAAAACCATACTGCCGATTTTCATTTCTTCCAATCGAAAACATCCGGTAAAATAGACTATGGCGATTTATCAAAGTTTCTTGATGCCATATATGACTTTTTTACCGACAAAAAAATGGTCACAGGGGATCAGTTGATAAACCTGGGAGATGTTAGAGATCAGATTTATGAGACCGTTACCAAGAATAGCCCCTCTCTTAGATGCTACTATTGTACAACAGGCCAAGGACAAGGCTCTGACGTGACGAAACAGCTTATTGACAACAATATAGCCAAATTAAATGAACTGAATATTTTCTCCGATATTCATATTGAGTGCGTTGGGGCTAAGGTTATTCAAAATGGCTTTCGTTCAGCAACAAATTCATCATCAGCAAAACTGAATTTTCAAAAGAATATTACCATGCCTAGTCACGATAAAGTTGAGGAAGCATATATAGGTTACGTTCCAGCGTCAGAAATACTAGAAATAGCTCTAGGAGAAGAAGACCAGGAGGGGAATAGGCATATAAATAGGTCATTATTTTATGATAATGTTAGAGATTTCAACCCTGATTCAGACATTAATAAATACATTGTCTCAGAGCTGGAAAAAGGAGATACAGCATCTTTTGTCTTCAAGAATAATGGAATTACCGTAGTTTCTAAAAATATTATTCGTAAAGGGGATACTTTCACTATCGAAGACTATCAAATCGTCAACGGATGCCAAACTACAAACATATTGGCACACATTCGTGACAAAATTGAAGGCATAAATGTTCCACTACGATTAATAGGGTGTAGTGACACTGACTTTGTATCCAGTGTTATAATTGGAACGAATCGTCAAAATGAAGTTAGAGAAGATCAGTTCTGGGCACTGCTCCCTTTCATGAAAGATTTGGAAGAATACTGTTCTGCACAAAGCTCAGACACACGAGTTTACATCGAAAGACGAGATAATCAGTATAGAGATATCTCTGTTGAGCGCACCAGGATCCTTCGCCCTTCCGATTTGATGAAAGCAGCAGCTGCTATGTTTTTCTACCAGCCAAATCGTGCTGCACGAGATCATAGAGGAATTCGTAAAGAATTCTCATCACGCATTTTTTCAGAAAATCACAATGTTGAGTTATACCATATAGCTGCATTAGCATTATATAAATTTGATTACTTAGTAAGGACAGCACGACTAGACCGGTCACGAGTCATTTTCCGTTTTTACGCTTTATATGCGCTTATGAGAGAACATTGGGACACACCTGATATATTAGATGCAAAACCAACCGATCAAAAAAAGGTCAAAGATGCGGTGCTTAAGATTTTAAATGACAACGATTTATTTGCAAAACACATAGAAAACGTAGCGCTTAATCTCGAAACGATAATATCTGAATCTAGTGCTAGCACTCGCGAACAAATTCGCGACTACATCAGAACAGAAAGTGTAGTAGACGAGCTGACTAGCAGACTGTTCGCCCCTAAACAAAAGAAGAAAAAGTCCGCTTAAATTACCATAGTAAATTGTTTGCCGCTGAAACAATATGTCATTAAAAGCTAGATTACTGTAGCCTATCAAGGTTTGTCATCAAGGCACTCAAATCACAATTTATTATTTTACTGATTTCCATCAACTCGATCAGATCCAAACGCCGTTCCCCACCTTCATATTTGGCTACAAAAGATTGAGGGCGTTTGATTTTATCGGCAAGTTCTTGCTGCGTAAGCCCAGCGTCTTTACGAGCCTGAATTAAAAGCTCGCAAAGTTTCTTATGTTTCTCTGAATAAATGGACTTTTTCAAGATATGCGCATTTTCTAGTTGATGTTCTGCGCATTAAGAGCTAATCCCGTTTTAGGATTATCCCAAAATAGGATATTTTTAATGTTGGCCCTGAAACAAATTCTGAACTCACAATCACCGCTGCTGCAGGGCAAGAAGGTGAAGCTGGTGCGGCATAAGGATAGCCGCGCGGAGTATCGTTATGTGATGAAGGATCGGGATGCGTTGCTTGAATATCAAAAAGAGCAGAGCAAGCACGTCTTTAAAGATTGTGACTATATAATCTCCTTTATCGGGATCGAGCGGCGGCGATCAGTCTTTATCGGTGTATTCAGAGTGAACGGTTCGAACCCGCGGGATGGCAAACAATATTACGAGCTTGAACCCGTCACCGAGTTTAAAGACCTTGAGGACCGTCTGGTGATTGATTGGGGTGATAATGCACGGGCGTGGCATCAGTGGTATGACCGCCACGACAAAGAAGTGATCGAGATTTTGCCGAAGGGCTATGTCGGCGCTTTTCCGGGGCTGCTCGATTTTGTCCTTGAATATGATGAACTCAAGACGCTCGTGAATAATCCAGATGCCAACCATGAATGGCAACAGCATCTCTCTGCGGTGAACGGCATTTATTTGATTTTGGACAATAGCACCGGTCAGCAATATATCGGTTCAGCCTATGGCGGTGAGGGTATCTGGCAACGCTGGTCGGAATACGCGACAACCGGCCATGGCGGTAATTTAGAGCTTAAAAGCCTGCTGCAAAAAGACCCAGCCTATGCGCGTAATTTCAAGTTCTCTGTCCTGCAAAGCCTGCCCTCCAATATCACTCCGCGAGAAATCATCACAATCGAGGCGCTTTATAAAGACAAGCTTGGCTCACGCGCGCACGGCCTGAACCGGAATTGACAAAACCGGGCAAATTCACCTATATTGAATTCATGGTACACAACATATCCGGCACCCAGATCGCTTTATTCGAAAGCCCTGCCGGATAGCGCTCTTCCAGAGCCGTGCCTGTAGATACATTAGAAAAGGAGCAACAAAAATGAGAAACGTAACCGGCCGGTGACGGGTTCGCTTTTGTGTGCGNGCTCTCCGGCATAAACATAAAGGAGAGAGCACNATGGCTCNNAAAAAGAAAGCTTCCGGCGGCTTGAAAANNNCCGGATCACCCCATGCCTATATGCTGGTCGATATCGGCGATATTNAACCTTANGCCCAAAATGCCAAGAAGCATCCGCCATGGCATGTNAAACAAATCAAAGACAGCATCGAAGAATTCGGCTTTATGTCGCCGATTATTGTTAGCATGCATAACGGCAAATACCAGATTATCGCAGGCCATGGCCGTTACGCCGCTGCGGTGATGATGGAGCTTAAACAAGTGCCTGTCATTCTCATCGATACGCTAACAGAAACGCAAATCAGAGCTTACCGCCTTGCCGATAACCAAATTAGTCTCAACACCGGATATGATGAAAATATACTCCGCGTCGAACTGCAGGAGCTTGATAAGCTCGAGCTGGAATTTGATCTGGAGATCACCGGATTTGCGACCGGAGAGCTCGACGTTATTATCGGTAGCGACGCGCCGGATCAAGATGATGAGGCCGATAAGATACCGGAGATTGAGGAACTGCCTGTTACAAAGACAGGTGATCTCTGGATACTCGGTAATCACCGTTTGCTCTGCGGCAATGCCCTAATTCCGGCAAACTATCAAACATTGATGAACGGTGAAACGGCGGATGCGGTCTTTAGTGATCCCCCATACAATGTACCTGTAAACGGCCATGTATGCGGAAATGGCAAAATAAAGCATGACGAATTTGCCATGGCCTGCGGCGAGATGAGCGACGAAGAGTTCGAGGAATTCCTTACAGCCTTTATCGCACTTGTCATCGAGTTCAGCCGCGATGGATCGCTTCATTATATCTGCATGGATTGGCGCGGAATTTATCTCCTGCTGAGTGCAGCAAAGGGGCAATATAAAGAGCTTAAGAATATCTGCATATGGAATAAATCGAACGGCGGCATGGGTTCGCTCTACCGCAGTAAGCACGAGTTTATTCCGGTCTTCAAGAATGGCAGCGCTCCGCACATTAATAACGTCGCTCTGGGCGTTCACGGACGTTATCGCTCGAATATTTGGGATTACCGCGGCGTTAACAGCTTTGACGGTAAGGAGGATCTCAAGCTTCACCCGACGGTTAAACCTTCGGCTCTGGTTGCCGACGCGATCATGGACTGCACGCATCGCGGCGGGCTGGTGCTTGATCCCTTCGGCGGATCGGGCAGCACACTGATTGCTGCGGAAATGACAGGGCGCTGCGCCCGCCTGATGGAGCTGGAGCCTAAATACGTAGATGTCACAATCCGCCGCTGGAAAGACTATACAGGGCTCGAGGCTGTTCACGCCGAAACCGGAAAAACATTCGATGAAATTCAAGCTGAACAAGGAGAATAATCATGAGTAAGAAGAAAAAATGCACAGACGGACGCCGTAAAAATCGTCCACCCGTTGAGCATCAGTTTAAACCGAAACAATCCGGCAACCCTGCGGGACGTCCGCGTAAGAAAAAGTCATCCTTTACAGATGACATCAAGTTTGTCTTCGGGCGCGAGCGCGAAATTACGATCGACGGGGAGCCGCAAAACCGTAATATCCGCCAACTTATTCTCGAACAGATCGGCATCGGCGCGGCGAAAGGTGATCCCAAGATGATCAAGCTCGCTATTCCGTTCCTGAAAATCATGGATGACGCGCCGGAGTTCGAACTGCTGCCCGAGGATCGCAAAGTGATCGAGGACTTCAAGAAGCGCTTTAAAGATAACGGAGAGCCGGACGATGAAGATTGAAGATTATCAAAATATTCTGCGCCATGATTTAGGTAGTTTCATCCGCTTTGCCTTTACGGAATTGCACCCGCATGCTGACTATCAGCATAACTGGCATATTGATGTTATGGCGCATTATCTGAGCCTTGCCGCTGAAGGAAAGTGCAAACGCCTGATTATCACAATGCCGCCGCGGATGCTCAAATCCCACTGCGCCAGCATTGCGCTGCCAGCATGGATGCTCGGGCGTGATCCGAGAAAACGCATTATCTACTTACACGGCGCCAAGGCTCTCGGGCTCGAACTCGAGGATGATTGTGCCCAGCTCATGCGCTCGCCGCGTTATCGCGCCCTGTTTCCGACGACAGGTCTCAGAGAGGAAAAAGGCCGCCTTGTCACGAACTTTGGCGGGCGTCGTCAGTTTATGCCCATCATGGGCCGCCTCACCGGCCTTGGCGCGGACATGCTCATTATCGATGACCCGATGAGCACTACCGATGCGCATGACAAGGGCGCACGCATGCGTCTTAACCGCCAGTTTGATGAAAATGTCCTTCAGCGCCTTGATGATAAAAATCATGGCGCGATTGTGCTGGTCATGCAGCGCTTGCACGAGAATGATCTTGCCGGGCACCTTCTTGCAAAGAATGTGGGCTGGTTGCATATCAATCTGCCCGCCATCGCGATGCAGGATGAAACATGGACGCTTCCTCACGGTCATAGCTACATACGCAAGAAAGGCGAGATACTACATCCCGAACGTGAGTCAAAGGAGCAGCTCGGTAAAACACTTATATCTATTGGTGGTTACGCTTTCGCTTATCAATACATGCAGGGTGCCTATAAGCCGCGTTTCGGTGAGACCGGCGAAGGTGGTGTTTGGCTGAACCCGATGAGAGAAGGAGAGTTTTACGACATGGAAAAAAATACAAACCTCAACGGCTTGTTCAGGTTGAGCGAACTACATTTCATGCTGCCCCGTATATTCGGGATTGGTGAAGATCCTATTCCGCCTAATGCGCGTGACTATGTAACTGATGAAGAAATGAATTACAATTTAGCGCGTTACAGAGAAATCATGCTTGAACACCAGCGCAAGGTGGCTAGTGGTGAATTGGAGTACTAAGCTACATTTCCTGAATACCGCAGCGTTTTAAAAATTGATATGTATCATCATAAAATTGTGATGGTCTGGTATGATCATGGTCATCACCATGCGGCACGAAAATAACCATACCCTGCCGCGCTCTGGTCAGTAAAACACGATATGCGTTGGCTAAATAAACCCGGCGATAACGATCATTTATATTCTGCCATTTTGTGCCCTTAAAGTTATAATAAGCCCACTCATCACCTTCCATACGCAAATCCGCATCCCAACACAGGCCGGTCCAATCCAGTTCAAGCCCTTGAATATCAAATTCTGTTGCAATGTCTTCTAAGTAATATGAAGAACGGATATCTTCTTTACCGTTTAAAAACCAATTGGCCGGATCTATTTTGCTCTTCACGTGGATGCCTTCTGGCTTTAAACGCATTGCGCCGGAGGAGGCCACAAGCCCTAACCGTTCAGTGCCTCGGGCATGTTTACGAAGCCATGAACGTGCTTTATCTAAATCACGCGTAAGAGCCAAATGATATTCGCTCAAATCTTTTTGAATAAGCGCTGCTTCATCAGCATCACCATCAATAATCGCGCCGACAAAAGCGGAAAGCTTTTCCGCCCGGAATGAGCGGATCGAAACAGAAAGGTGAAGGGCTGTTTTTTCTATTGCATTCAGATCACCAAGTTTAGCGCCTAAGTCTTCGCCCCAATTATAATTCTTATTACTCAGTTGCCCGGAATGATATACATCCCAGTGTGGAAAGCTTTTTTGCAAAGCGTTAAACCACTCAATCAGCCCAGCCTCTCCAGTGTTAATTTCTTGCCCACCACCAATCAAACAAACGATCGTGCCCCAATCTTCACGTCGATCCATCAGGCTAATCAAGAATTCTGGCTCTGACATATCAAACTGAGATGCGCCTCGCTTTTGAACCATAAAACGCTCTGCGTGCTCTTGGTTCCAAGCGCGCTGTGCTTCATCAAAAATTACAACATGTTCATTAGGTGCTTTATCAGACTTAAGCCCTTCATCGCGAAAGTGATGAATATTCTGAATAAACGCACTCACTTTTTGCGCCGCTTCTTTTTTAGAAACAGACCTGCCCGCCTCTTTAGAGCGTGTAACTTCATCCCGGGCCAAGGCTTCTCGTAAGACAGATACCAATGGTCCGTTACCGGACAAAAACACCGCATGTTCTTCTGACGAAGCGTCCACCGTGCGTGTTGAAATATTAAGGCCAGCCAATGTTTTTCCCGCACCAGGGACACCGGTGACAAAACAAATTGATTTTTTACGATTGTGTTTTGAATATTCGATAACCTCAGAAATACAGTTTGATGTATGCGTAAGGTTCTTAGCACCAGCGTCAGAGCGTGAAATCTCCTCAACATTATGCCCCTGGTATAAAGCCTGCGCAGCTTCGACAATTGTCGGTGTTGGCTTATAACCGCTATATGCCCACTCTTCCGAAAATGGATCCTGCTCATTATCAGAAAAACCGTAAGCAGGCTGCACAATCAAAGATTTCAAATCACTCAATATTTGTGAAATCACCTCATCTAAATCAGCACCATTGCATAAAAAGGGAGTGGCAACTTTGTCATCATACCAATTAATTTCATTGGCACGTTTAGCTGCTTTCGTTGAAACTAAAATCGGCACGATATAACGATCATGGCTACCTTCGTGAAAGTTCTTAAGGTCTAAGGCATAATCCAACGCCTGATCAATGGCATGCTTGTCATGTTGTTTAGCACCAGCCTTATATTCTAGAACAAATACGATATCATGAATAAGCAGCACGACATCAACGCGCTTTCCCATCCTCGGTATAGAAAACTCAAAGAAGATTTGCCCATCATAGCTTTTAGAAAGTTGATGTTTTAGATTATCAATTTGTTCAAGCCATGCATTTTTCTGGGATATATCAAGAGCAAAATGATGGTTGTGTGCGAGCTCACCCAAAACTTTATCCGGGTCAGCTTTTAGAAAATCGGCGATGTCGTCTTGATAGTAAGATCTCGCGAGCATGGCTTAATGTACTGCTTTTTTGCCCTATTGGCTATAGAACGAATTAACTGGACTT
Organism: Micavibrio sp. TMED27; assembly: GCA_002167715.1. GTDB lineage: Bacteria > Pseudomonadota > Alphaproteobacteria > Micavibrionales > Micavibrionaceae > TMED27. Next base: position 75,923 of record NHCG01000006.1, on the reverse strand, counting down.
CGCGCCGCAAGGAAGCGTGTATGGAGCTCAAAGGAAGGAGATTCATATGCAGGAGAAATTAGTGTTATCAGAGCTACGCAAGCGATGGGCAGAGGTTTGGGGCATACAGCCCCATAAAGGCATCGGACGTACGATGCTCGAAAAAAGCCTCGATTATAAGAAGGAAGGCGGTTTAACGCCGGAGCAGAAAACGCGGCTTGAGCAGCTTATCAAGCAATATAAACGAAACCCGCGTAGCTTTGATGAAGGGTGCGCCGCCCTTAAACCCGGCACACGGCTCATCAGAAATTGGAAGGGCAAGCGCCATGCCGTAACGGTGAAGACGGATGGGTTTGATTATCAGGGACAGCATTACACCAGCCTGTCGCAGATCGCCAATAACATTACCAAAAGCAGGTGGAACGGACGTGTGTTTTTTGGGGTGAAGAAATGAAATCAACAGAAAGGTGGAGTTTCATTTATAAGTTCATTCAAAGCAGTTTTTTGTATGTCTAACTCTTCACATAGTAATTGCGGCGTTAATACTCTTATTGAACTTTTTATTGCTCTTCTTTTTTGGTGCACATTTCGAAAGAAATTTTTATCCATTGTTAAAAACACGTCTAATCGATTTTCTTCCGCAGTCCATAAATGAAAAGCATCGTCAATATGTTTTTCAGGTGCGTGCCGGCGTATATCTATAAATCTGGGATGTTTGATGGATTTAAAAAAACACATTTGTTCTTCTTCAGTCGTTCCATAACCTCTTCCTAACGAGCTGAAAACTATCGTTCTCTCTACCGGAGACTTACAGTGTTTTAATTTTACATCTTTCATTAAGTTTAACCCTAAGTATCCATCGTCAGGCCCCTTTTGGCGAATCCTCTCCATCATCAATTCTGATGATGAATAAAAATCAATTTTTTCTTCTTTAGCTGCAAGACATAAAGAGGCAAGAAAAGGCAAATTCTCTATACGAAACCTCTCATCACCCCGTGGTTCTTTATCTACTCTTTGTAAAACAGGGAACGTATGGGCTTTGCCTCCCCACAAAACCGTTTTATCAATGTATTCGGTTTGGCAGATAACTGCGTTTCTCTCAATATTTCTATCAATAAGAATTTTTAAAGCCATAATTTAACTCGACTTCTCCTGCAAAGGAAGCGTGTATGGTCATTATGAAGACCATAACAAAAAACTGCGCGATATACTGCAGGAAAAGTTCGGATGAAGGGCTCGATATGGATTTCAACTCTCTTCATGCGCAAAGAGAGTCATGTGAGGCCTATGTCGCCAGTCAACGGGCCGAGGGCTGGAAGCTAGTCAAAACTGATTATAGTGATGCCGGAGTTTCGGGTGGCACTCTTGATCGACCGGCTCTTCAAAAATTACTTACGGATATCAGGGATGGGAAGGTACAGATTATCGTTTGTTACAAAATCGATAGATTAAGTAGAAGCTTGATGGATTTTGCCAAGCTGATTGATATTTTTGATCAATACGGCGTAACATTCGTTTCTATCACACAGAACTTCAGTACTGTCACTTCCATGGGTAGGCTGACGCTGAATGTATTGCTGTCTTTTGCACAATTTGAGCGAGAACTCAGCGCCGAGCGCATCAGGGATAAAATCTCCGCCAGCAAGAAGAAAGGTTTATGGATGGGCGGAAATCCGCCGCTCGGTTATGAAGTGCGGGATCGTAAATTGCTTATCAAACCCGATGATGCTAAAACCGCGCAGATGATATTCGAGCGTTATCTGGGACTAGGCAGTGTTGCGGCTCTCAAGAAAGAGTTGGATGAGCGCGGTATCACAAGCCCTGTACGGATATCCAAACGCGGACACAAAGTTGGAGGAAAACCGTTTAGCCGCGGCGCGCTTTACAGCACGCTTGGCAATCCGATTTATATCGGTAAGATCCGGCATAAAGGCCAAATCTATGACGGGCAGCATGAGGCGCTCATTGATGAGGAGCTATGGGATCGCGTTCAGAAAAAGCTCTCCGATCAGGCCGTAACACACAAGGAGCATAAGAAAGCACGGGATGTGAATTTGCTCAAAGGTCTGCTCTTTGATCCGGATGGTAAACCTTATAGCCCGAGCCACACCAAGAAAGGCGGCAAGCGTTACCGCTATTATATTAGCCAGACCTTGCTGCAATATGGAGATCATCCGAAAGGTACTATGGCGCGCTTGCCTGCGCATGAGATCGAGCAGGTTGTTATGAATACGGTGCGTAATGGACTCAATGAAATTTTGGCTTTGGATACCATTGAAGACTATGATCTTATTGCTCACATCAAACCTTCATCACTACCTGATGCCATGCTGATCGAAAGTATAAACCGCATTACGGTGATGCAGGGTGAACTGCTTTTGGAGATCAATCCCGAGACCTTAAGGCAAAACATACAAATCCATATCGATCTGCATATCCCGTCAAGGTTTGAAGTGCCCACGCATATTCTGAGCGTTCCGTTCTCTATCCGCCGCACATACAAAGGGGCTGTGATTCTTAAACCCGATAAGCCCGATCACGATCCCTTCGACCTGCCGCCCTATCAGCTTCGCAATCTCATCCGCGGCGTCATCTGGCGGGACGAGCATTTCTCCGGCACCACCATCAAAGATATTGCTGCCCGCGAAAATCTCTCCGAATCCGGTATTCGCAAAATCATCATGGCCAGCTTTGATATTCTCCANNCNGCNTAATCANAAANNCNNGAANATCCAAACCCACANCCAACGCACGCCAAAATGCGGCCCAGAGAATTTGGACTGTTTTGTAGTGATTTCAGATATTCTCTGCGTGCGTTCGCGAGGGCATANACGCAAAAGCCCGCTGTTTGCGGGCTTTGTGTGGAGGTTTTCTCCGTGTGCGTCAATTTAAAGACTAAATGGTGGTGTATCGTAATACATCAATCCAACTTGTCAAACATCTGTCAAGATATTGTAATAGAATAACAAAAGCGACCCACCAAACTTTCCAGAGATTTGGTAATCACCCAGAATTCGAACCTCTGTATTTATCAACATTTTATGTCTACAGATCGTCCGCTGACACGCCTTGCTCCAGCAGCTCAATCAAGCCTGTGTAAACATAAAGACGTTCCTTCCCAGCGCCCGCGATGTCTTTAACAATCCCAAGCTCTTTCAGGTTATTCAATGCTGCCCGCGCCGTAGGGACGCTTACCTCCAGCGCCGCTGCCATATTGATGGCGTTGGAAATGGCAACTTTTTGAAGACACTCATGTGCTTGCCCCGCCGTAATCCCAGCGCGTTTCAGTGAGGCGATCTTCTCCTGATCGGCCTTGAAGAGGCTGGAAATCGCTTGGCTGGTTGCCACGACCTGATTGGCGGTTTCGGCAACACCATGAAGGAAGTAATCCAGCCAACCCTCCCAATCGCCCGCCGTGCGGACAGCACTCAGACGCGCATAATACTCCTGACGGTTATTCTTGAAAAATAAGCTGAGGTACAGGTTCGGCTGGCGCAGGTCGCCCATCATCATCAAGAAGAAGGTAATCAGCAAACGCCCGATGCGCCCGTTACCGTCAAGGAACGGGTGGATGGTTTCAAACTGGACATGGATGAGGCCCGCATCAATCAGGGCAGTATAGGGCCGTTCTTCTTGATGCAGATATTTCTCAAGAGCATCCAGACACTCCATCAATCGCTCTGGCGGCGGCGGAACAAAGGCGGCATTGCCAGGCCGCGATCCACCAATCCAGTTTTGCGATGTGCGGAACTCGCCTGGCTGCTTGTTGCTGCCCCGCCCTTTGGAAAGAAGGATCGTATGCATCTCGCGGATCAAGCGCAAAGAAACAGGAAAACCTTCACGGACACGCTTCAGGCCATGTTCCAGCGCGGCAACATAAGACGACACTTCTGTCACATCATCGATGGGGACGCTGGTCACTTCGCCGCTTTCATGGAGCAGCAGATCAGAGAGGGATGATTGTGTCCCCTCAATCTGGGAAGACAGCACAGCTTCTTTGCGAACGTAGTAATAGAGCAGCAAATTGCTGTCCGGCAGGATATCGGCCACGGCATCAAGCTTGCCCAGCGCCTGATTGGCTTTGGACAACAGCCCCTGCAGGGGCAGCAAATCTAATGGCGGTTCTGGGGGTAACGCAGGCGGCAAAAAGGCCTGATAGGTTTCCCCAGCAGTGACGCTACAGCGTATATAAGAGCCAAGTCGACTTTGATTGTCAGACATGGCCATCCTTTCTTTGCAAATCCATAAAAGAAAATATAAGCAATTATTCTTTCTTTGTAAAGCGAAAACGGGGCAATACCACCCCCAGAGAGGGTACAAAAGGAAAGAATAACTAAATTACCTTTCTTTTCTGCCTATTAAAAGAAAGGATGGCTCACGTCCGAGGCTTCAACCAATCACCCTTCAATAATTTCATACCTCCCCGTCTTCTTTGCCCCAACAAAGCGGATTTTTCCTGCTTCCTTTAACTTTTCAATGTCACGTCTGGCTGTCTTAAGAGAGACGCCAAATTCTCCTGCAATATGTTCAGCACGCCCCTCATTCATGTGCTGCAAAAGAATCAGAAACCAGCCCTGTCGCTCATTCAAAAAGTTTATTGGGACATCAATTACATTTATAGGGACATCGGGAATGACCTCTTCTGAAACAGATACACGCCGCCCCACAGCCCGTCTTCATTGGCGATGGTATCGGCCAGTGTAATACTGTTGTCCTGATCTGATACTGTTTGCGCCAGCGATGCGGGTGTCGATCCCGTCCAGCGCTTTTGCGCTTCAGCGGCAATGACGAGATTGCGGGCTGCATTGTTGACAGCGGCTTTGATAAAGCTGCGCCTATCGCCTTTGGCGGGATCAAAACTTGGCCACGCATGCAAATATGCGATCATCAATTCCTGTTGCAGATCGTCAAAATCATCCGACGTAAAAATCGGCATTCTGGTCAAAGTCCGTGCCTTATAGGCAACAAAAAAAGCGGCGTAGTTATCTACGCCGCTGTAGCTGTTTTTAGTCATTCCTTTTTTCCTTGGTTAGCCCCAGGAAAGGAAGAAATGATTGGCAGAACTCGAATTTAACTTAGGAAGAAACGCATGCCTGTTAACGAGTGCCAATGATGCACGCGTTAATTACGCCAACACCAATCCCCTCGGTTAGAATAAAAGAAAACTGCAACAATCACGTTCATAGACACTTCAACATCTTCCGAATTCATGGGGCTGGTTGCGTCGTTTTACGGACGTTTTTTTCAGCTCGTTTTTTCGCGGCAAGATGAAGCCTATGAATCGCGTGCAACCTCACAAGAAGGCACAAATCACTCTGATAGTTACTTTTAGATTACTAGCCAGACATACAATCATATGAAGGAAAATTTGATGATCATTGGATATCAAGGGCTGTATCAATAGTATGATTGTCAGCGTATGAACGCTGGAAAGAAATTTACGAAAATCAAATTTGTGTAATTAATACGAAGGTATGTACACTTATTGGTGTGACAAATGATGAAATGATTATTTCAGCCCAAAAGCAGAATCAGTGCAGTCGATTTTTATGTGTTTCCTTGAGAATATCGATAACCGTATTTCTAATGTATCATTAGAAAAAGGAAGCAATGCTCTTACCCCTTAAATCGCAACCATCAGCGTGATTAGAATTTAGGAATTGACATTGCAAACATATGAATATATATTCATATGTAAGAATCAAATTATACTAAGGATCAATCATGGCCAACTCCCATTCCGACCACGACCACAAAGACGGCAGCTGCGGCAGCCAAAAACATGATCATAGCGATCATGGACATGGTCACGATCATGACCACGATCATTCGCATGTTCCAGCCGTTACGCAGGATAATGAACGCAAAATTCTGGTCTCTTTCTTTCTGATCTTTACCTTTATGGTGATTGAGGCCGTGGGGGGCTGGATTTCTGGTTCTTTAGCACTACTGGCCGATGCCGGACACATGCTTACTGATGCGGTCGCTTTGGGACTAGCCTATGCCGCCTTCCGTTTTGGTCGTCGTGCCGCCGATAAACAACGTACATTCGGTTATATGCGTTTTGAAGTCATCGCAGGACTTGTCAATGCTCTGACTTTATTTGCGATTGTAGGCTGGATTGTTTATGAAGCGATCGAACGCTTCCAATCACCTCAACCCGTCATGGCTGGCCCGATGATGGCGGTTGCCGTCGCAGGCTTGCTTGTGAATATTTTTGTACTTTGGTATCTCACACGTGGTGATACCGAACATGTTAACGTCAAAGGGGCGATCCTTCACGTGATGGGGGATTTACTAGGTTCTGTCGGGGCTATCGTTGCTGCCATCACTATCTGGTATACAGGATGGACACCTATCGACCCGATCTTGTCGGTGTTGGTATCCTTACTGGTTCTGCGCAGTGCATGGGTTTTGTTTAAACGCACCATTCATATCCTGCTTGAGGGAGCGCCAGCCGATGCCAGCACTGTCGATGTAACGGCACATTTATTGAAAACGGTGGATGGTCTTGAAAATGTAAGCCACGTTCATGTTTGGATGATCACATCAGGTCGTTCAATGGCAACCCTGCATATCCAGCCGAAAGCCGGTGTCGATGTGCCAGCAGTGACCAAACGTGTTGAGCAGGAATTGAAAGATAAATTCAATATTGAACATCCGACCGTCGCTATTGACTGGCAAGGCGATGCCGCATGCAGTCTTGAAGATGCTCCGAAAACAATTAATCCCCACGCAGGCCATGACCACTAAAAAGCAAAAAAATCAATCGCAACAGGATGTCACTATCCTTTCCGAAACCTTCCGCCTGCTGGGTGACCCCAGCAGGTTGAAGATTCTTCTGCACTGTATAGATGGTTCCAAGTCCGTTACAGACATTGCCGAAGAGCTTGATTTGTCCCAATCATTGGTTAGCCACCATTTACGATTATTGCGTGGTGCACGATTGGTTGTCGGCGTAAGGCAATCAAAACAGGTTTTTTACGAAATTGCCGATAGCCATGTAAGCGACATGCTCCTCGACATGATTACACACATTGAAGAAGAGCATGACGACCATTAACGGTATTTGTGATCTTTATTTCGTCAAAATTAATAGCTATATTGTAAAGTATGAACATGAGGAAATGGATCAGCATGATTGTGATGGTGGCCTTCGTCGGTACGACGATGCCCGCCGTTGCGCATGCGGGCATGTCTCATGAAGGCGATGCTGTCGTAGCCAAAGTGGAAAGCATCAATACCGAACAAGCTCAAGCACCTGAACATGAAGACTGCCCTGGTCACGAAAAAGCAGGCAGCAAGACCAGCGAAAAGACTGAAAAGGCCGCTGATAAAAAAGGCAAGGGCTGCTGCGACGGTCTGACATGTAAATGCGTTGGCAATGCCTGCAACGGCCTGTCCAAGATATTAGGCTCGAATAGCCTAGGCTTGTTCTCTCCTCTCGCCGTCAAAGCGCCGTTCTCTTTTGAAGAGCGAATTGCTGCTTCCGATTATTTCACACGCATAAAACGCCCTCCAAGGGCTTAAATCCGCTGCTTCCAAATACGCTTTGTCTCAATGGGACAATTGCGTCTTTTTATCAGTCACACAAGGATTTAAGTCATGAAAAGGCATCGTCTATGGGCGATGGCCCTGTTAGGAGTTATTGCATTAGCAACTCCTGCACAGGCCAAAACCGTCGAATATAATCTGGTTATCGAACGCCAGCCTGTAAATATTACAGGAAAAAGTATCGAAAAAATCACCGTTAACGGCGGCATTCCCGCCCCTGTCTTGCGTTTCAAGGATGGGGACGAAGCAGTTATACACGTCACGAACAAAATGGATCAGGACAGCTCTATTCATTGGCACGGGTTATTGCTGCCCGGTGAAATGGATGGCGTTCCTGGTTTTAACGGCTTTCCTGGCATTCCTGCCGGGGAAACATTTACCTACCGCTTTCCTCTACGCCAGACAGGCACCTATTGGTATCACGCCCATTCCGGTGGGCAGGAGCAAGAGGGGCTTTACGGCGCGATGATTGTAGATCCATCCGGTACAGATCCGATCCGCACGGATCGTGACTATGTGATAGTCCTCTCTGACTTCTCCGAGGAGCCATGGGATGACATCATAGCCAATCTTAAAAAATCAGCTGACTACTATGCTTATAATCGCGTAACGCTCGTGGACTTCTTTAAGGATGCAGAAGAGCGCGGCCTTGGCAAAGCCTGGAAAGACGCAAAAGATTGGGGCCAGATGCGCATGATGCGCACCGATCTTGCTGACGTATCAGGCTATACGTTCCTCGTGAATGGCAAATCACCGACACAGAACTGGACTGGTCTTTTTAAGTCCGGTGAACGTGTACGCCTGCGCTTTGTAAACGCCTCGGCCATGTCTTTCTTCGATGTGCGGATTCCTGGGCTAAAAATGAATGTCCTGCAATCGGACGGTCAGAATACGGAACCCCTTAAAGTCGATGAGTTCCGCTTCGCGCCTGCGGAAACCTATGATGTCGTGGTTACGCCGCAAGACGACAAAGCCTACACCATCGTGGCCGAACCCATCGACCGCACGGGCTTTGCGCTGGGCACGTTAGCCCCGCGCGAAGGCATGAAAGGCGAAGTGCCTGAACAGCGCGAACGGGCCTTGCTCACGATGGGTGATATGGGCATGCACGATATGGATGGCATGGAAATGACCCCGGAAGACATGATTAGCGGATGGAAAAAATCCGGAACGCCTCCAGGCCACAAGATGCTGGATTACGCTGATCTGCGTTACGCAGGCATCCAGAAAGACACCCGCGAACCGGAACGCACGATTGATGTACGTCTGGGCGGGAATATGGAGCGTTATATCTGGACGATGAACGGCAAGAAGTTCTCGGAACAGACCGAACCTATTCGTCTGAAATACGGCGAACGGGCACGATTGACGTTCACAAATGAAACCATGATGGCGCACCCGATGCACCTGCACGGCATGTTTGTACAATTGGAGAATGGTCAGCCCGCAGAAAAACTGCCTAACAAGCATACGGTTATCGTCGAACCGGGAAAATCATACTCCGTACTTGTAACGGCGGATGAACCGGGCGAATGGGCGTTTCACTGCCATCTTCTCTATCACATGATGTCAGGGATGATGACCAAAGTAGTCGTTGCTAAATTTGATGATGCGGACATGCCCTCCAACCCAGCACAACAGCAATCCTCTACAAAGGGAGGCTCCCATGCAAATCATTAAAACACTCACGTCAGCAACAGTTCTTTTTCTTGGCAATCTTGCTCCGGCATTCGCGCAGGATATGGGGCATGACATGGCAAAAGAACATGGCGGCGCAATCCATCACATGTTTCGTGTTGAAACGGATTATGGGTTTGGAAAAGAAAGTGGCGTTGCGTCATGGCATCTGGATGGCTGGATAGGCACGGATGAAAACAAGCTCTGGCTGAAAAGCGAGGGTGCGCGTTCAGATGGTACCACAGAAGATGCAGAGTTTTGGGCAATGTATAGCCGCAATATCTCGACATTCTGGGATGCGCAGTTTGGTATCCGTTATGACGCTAAGCCTGACACTACCGGATATGCCGTTATCGGCATTAACGGGCTGGCACCTTACTGGTTCGAGACGCAGGCACACCTGTTTATCAGCGAGGAAGGAGATGTCAGTGCAAGATTTCGGCAGGAAAACGATTTTCTGATCACACAAAGACTGATCATCGAGCCTTATGCTGAAATTAACCTGTTCGCGCAGGATGTGCCGGATCGCGGTATTGGAGCGGGAATTTCAGACGGCAAGATCGGCCTGCAAACCCGCTACGAAATCACCCGAAAATTCGCACCTTATGTGGACGTTCACTATGGCCGAAAATTCGGTGAAACCTCGTCTATCGCAAAACAAAACGGCGAAGACAAAGACGCATTTGCGGGCGCAATCGGCCTGCGTCTGATGTTCTAAAAATATTCATGATTAACCAAAGGAGAAAACCATGAAAAAATTACTTCTTACCACTGCTGCTCTGGCCATGATGGTCAGCCCGGCTTTTGCCAAAGATTTTACGGTTAAACAAGTCAGCGACCCTGCTGGCGATAAACCGTATTATTTCTCACCAAGCAATCTGACGATTCAGCCTGGAGACACGGTGACGTTTGTCAATGTACAAGACGACATGCATGACGTCATGTTTGTGGAGGTACCAAAAGGCGTTGACGAAATGATTATGAGTCCTATGAGCGAAAAAGAAGGCGATAAGTTCTCGTACACATTTACTGTTCCTGGAACTTACAAATTCCACTGCCACCCGCATGAAGCGCTTGGCATGGAAGGCACACTGATCGTCGGACAAGCTTCGAAGCCGGGTGAAACTGTCAAAATGGATCACCACAATATGGGTAAGAAAACCGATACTGCTAAAACGGCCCCGGTTAAAGGCATCCCAGCAACGGGGATAGTCAATAGCATTGATGTGGCTGGCGGCACGCTCAATATCACACATGACCCAATCAAGGTGCTAAACTGGCCAAAAATGAAAATGGTTTTCACGGCAGAAAAAGGTGTCGACCTGTCTGCTATTAAAGCAGGTGACAGTGTTACTTTTACACTGAAAGATGTGGGTGGTGACGACTATACCGTTTCAAGCATTCAGAAAAAATAAGGCAACCCAGCGCCGCGCGTGAAAATCGTGCGGCGCTTTTTTCTCTAGGAGATCAATATGAAACAGTTCATGAAGTTATTGGCAGTGCTGGCCATCATCGTGCTGCCTTTTGGCGCAGCTCATGCTGAAAGCCCCGCGCTCAAGAAAGTCGAACCGCAATTTGTCTGCATGGTCAACAACGCCGTGTTCGACAAACCGCAAATCCCCGTCGAAGTCAGCGGCAAAACCTATTATGGCTGCTGCTCGATGTGCAAGGAGCGCCTTGCTAAAGACACCAGTGCCAGAATGGCGACAGACCCTGTCAGCGGAAAAAGCGTAGACAAGGCCAGTGCGGTGATCGGTGAAGACGCGGCTGGTGCTGTTTATTATTTTGAAAGCGAAGCCAACCTTAAAGCCTATACCCCAGCTCAGAAATAAATCTCCTGAGCAAGAAACTCCTGCGTCTACCCCGGCGCAGGAGTTTTTCTACACTCGAATTTATAATCAATGTTTCCTTGACATTTATGTCGATAATTATATATTAACATGTATTCATATGTTGTTTTTAATAGCATTAATTGCGTAAACGTAGCTTCCAAGAAGGAGTAAGCCCCCATGTCAGATAATTATTATAACCTCGGTGATTTTCGCAGGGATGTCACCACGTCATCACCAGAGGCGCAACTCTGGTTTGATCGCGGCTTGGCTTGGGCATACTGCTTCAACCCCGAAGAGGCCGTCCGCTGTTTTGAAAAAGCGGCCAAGATTGATCCGGACTGCGCCATGGCGCATTGGGGTATCGCCTTCGGGTCAGGCCCGAATTACAACAAAGCATGGCGATTGTTCGACATAGCCGATATGGAGCAATCTATCGCCGTTGCAACTGCGGCACTTGATCGTGCGCGTGTTGCCGCAAACCGCAATGCTACGCCCTTTGAACGCGCATTGATTGGTGCGCTTGGCGCTCGCTTTCCCAAAGCCGTAACCCAAGACCCAATAGAATTCGATAGGCTTAACCGCGCTTATGCCGACGCGATGCGGATATTCTACAAACAGTTCTCAGACGACATCGATGCGGCGGCGCTATTTGCAGACTCCCTCATGTGCCTTAGCCCACGCGCATTGTGGGATTTGGATACGGGTGAGCCGATTGGCCCAGGTACAGTCGAGGCTCGGAGTGTTTTGGAAGATGCGCTGCCGCGCGAGGGCGGTGATAAACATCCGGTGCTTAATCACCTTTATATCCACCTCATGGAAATGTCGCCTTATCCGGAGATTGCCTTGCCAGCGGCTGACCGTTTACGCCGCCTCTCGGTTGATGGTGCGCATCTGGCGCATATGTCGACGCATATCGACAATGCCTGTGGCGACTGGAGGCGTGTGATTGACTCTAATCTCGATGCTGTTGCTGCAGATGAACGCTATTTCGGGCGAGAGAAGGACATTGGGGCTTGGTATAATGTCTACCGCGTACACAATCTCATGGTCGGTTCATACGGCGCGATGATGGCTGGGCGGTCACGCGAAGCACTGTTTATGGCCGGACGCCTCAAAGAAGTGCTAACCCCTGAGCTTCTCCAAATCCCAAGCCCGCCAATGGCAGATTTACTTGAAGCACATGGCACTACGCTTGCCCATGTCCTGATCCGCTTTGGTCGCTGGCACGACATCCTTAACCTCGAATTCCCAGAGGATCGTAAACTCTACTGTTCGACCACCGCGATGATCCATTATGCGCGCGGCATTGCGTTTGCCGCTTTACGTCGCATTCCAGAAGCAGAGCAAGAGCGAAAGGAATTCGCCATCGCCGTTGCGGCTGTGCCGGAATCGCGCTTCAACTCCATCCCGGTACCGGAAATTCAGGCTCTTAAAATTGCTGAAAAAATGCTGGATGGAGAAATCGAATATCGCAAGGGTAATTTCGATGTCGCCTTTACCCATCTGCGCGAAGCCATCGCGCTTGAAGATAAGCTTCCCTACAGCGATCCACCAGCATGGCTTCAACCTGTTCGCCACGCCTATTGCGCACTCATGACGGAGCAAGGTCAACTTGAAGAAGCCATCAAGCAATATCGCATCGAACTGGGGCTGGAAGGTAATCTAGGTCGCCGCCGAATTCGCCCCAACAACGTCTGGAGCTTGCACGGCCTGTATGAATGCCTGACCAAACTGGGCCGTCATGATGAGGCAAGGGAAATCAAATTGCAGCGTGATATCGCTGTTGCATCCGCTGATATCAAGATCGCTGCATCGTGTTTCTGTCGCCTAAGTGCCTTTGAAAGCACTTGTTCATCAAAGAAATAGAGTCTGAAGAAGCATTAATAGCCCCTGCGCTAGGGATGGCACAGGGGCTTTTCTCTGTATGAAGTGTTAAAAAGCCAGCCACTTAACTCATTATTTCCGTGATAAATCTATTTCTTGACCTTCCAATGATGGGAAGGTGTACTATATGAAGGATATGGAATTTAATTGAAGGAGTCGGCCATGACAGCCCATAACCCAAAAAATGCATCCAGCGCCTCGAATATCTCTCTGCCAATCGAAGGCATGACGTGCGCATCCTGCGTTTTCCACGTTGAGAAAGCACTTTCCAAGGTCGAAGGCGTGGGCAGCGTTGCTGTCAATCTTGCCACCGAAAAAGCGGAGATCAAACCATCCGGCCCAGTTGACCGTGCTGCGCTCGTCCAAGCGGTCAAAGATGCAGGCTATGATGTGCCGGAGCGCACCAGCGCGACCGAACTTGCTATTGGCGGCATGACTTGCGCCTCTTGCGTGGGCCGTGTTGAAAAAGCCCTTAAAGCTGTACCGGGCGTTACCGATGCGGTTGTAAACCTCGCCACCGAACGCGCCACCGTGCGCGGATCGGCCAGCAGCGATGCCTTGATTGCCGCCGTAGTCGGTGCAGGCTATGAAGCCCGCCTAATCGAAGCCACAGGTGAGATTGAAGATAATTCCGAACAAAAGGATGCGGAACGCAAAGCACTAAAAAGAGATTTGATCTTGGCTGCCGTTTTTGCCGCACCTGTGTTTGCATTGGAAATGGGATCGCACATGATCCCCGCCGTGCATGATTTCGTAATGAACGTCATCGGCATGAAACTCAGCTGGTATATTCAATTCGCGCTGACGAGCTTTGTGCTGACCGTACCGGGCTGGCGTTTTTATAAAAAGGGTTTCCCCGCGCTGATGCGCCTTGCGCCGGACATGAATTCTCTCGTGTCGGTCGGGACATTGGCCGCTTACGGCTACTCGCTGGTGGCGACCTTCCTGCCGCACTTGTTGCCGGAAAACACGGTCAATGTCTATTATGAAGCCGCTGCCGTAATCGTGGCCTTGGTGCTGCTTGGTAAATTCATGGAAGCCCGCGCCAAAGGCCGCACATCCGAAGCGATCAAACGCCTGATCGGCATGCAAGCCAAAGTCGCACACGTCCAGCGCAATGGGCAATTCATCGATATTCCGATCAGCGAGGTTGTGCTTGGCGATATTATCGAGGTACGCCCCGGTGAGCGCGTCCCGGTCGATGGTGAAGTGCTGGATGGCAAAAGCTTTGTCGATGAATCCATGATCACGGGCGAACCGATCCCTGTCGAGAAAACCATCGGCAGCACAGTCGTGGGCGGCACGGTCAACCAGAAAGGCGCATTTACGTTGAAAGCCACGGCTGTCGGCGGGCAAACCATGCTGGCGCAAATCATCCGTCTTGTCGAACAGGCGCAAGGTTCAAAACTGCCGATTCAAGCTGTGGTCGACCGTGTGACCATGTGGTTCGTCCCAGCGGTGCTGGCAGCGGCCACCGTGACGTTTCTTGTTTGGCTGGCTTACGGCCCGTCACCAGCGCTAACCTTTGCGCTTGTGAATGCGGTGGCTGTCCTGATTATCGCATGCCCTTGCGCCATGGGTCTGGCCACACCAACCTCGATCATGGTTGGCACGGGACGCGGCGCGGAACTCGGTGTTCTTTTCCGTAAGGGCGAAGCTCTGCAGCTTTTGAAAGATGCCAAGGTCGTGGCCGTCGATAAAACCGGAACGCTGACCGAGGGCCACCCGGCGCTGACTGATTTGGAAGTGGCGGACGGTTTCGAGCGCAGCCAGGTCTTGGGCCAGATCGCAGCGGTTGAATCCCGCTCCGAACACCCGATTGCCCGCGCTATTGTCGATGCCGCCAAGGCAGAAGGCATTGCCATCCCGTCTTTAAGTGATTTTGACTCCGTGACGGGCATGGGCGTGAAGGCTGTGGTTAATGGCGTGAATATCGAGGTAGGTGCGGATCGCTATATGCGGGAGCTGGGCCTTGATACAGGCGTATTCGCCGCCACGGCGGAGCGTCTGGCCAGCGAAGGTAAATCCCCGCTCTATGCCGCCATCGGAGGCAAACTGGCCGCCATTGTGGCCGTGGCCGACCCGATCAAGGCATCCACACCTGCGGCGATCAAGGCCCTGCACGATCTGGGTCTGAAAGTAGCCATGATCACGGGCGACAACGCCCGCACGGCGCAGGCCATTGCCGCCAAGCTCGGCATTGACGAAGTGGTGGCCGAAGTGCTGCCGGAGGGCAAGGTTGAGGCTGTGAAGCGCCTCAAAGCCCAATACGGCCAGATCGCCTTTGTCGGTGACGGCATCAATGACGCGCCTGCCTTGGCGGAAGCCGATGTCGGGCTTGCCATCGGCACAGGCACGGATGTCGCGATGGAGTCCGCCGATGTCGTGTTGATGTCAGGCAATCTGCAGGGCGTGCCGAATGCCATCGCCCTATCCAAGGCGACCATCGGCAATATCCGCCAGAACCTGTTCTGGGCCTTTGCCTACAACACGGCCTTAATTCCGGTCGCGGCAGGTGTGCTTTATCCCACCTATGGCATCCTGCTTTCGCCGATCTTTGCGGCGGGTGCAATGGCCATGTCGAGCGTCTTTGTGCTGGGGAACGCGCTGCGTTTGCGGCGCTTTCAACCGCCTATGGGGCAAGAATAAAGGAGAGAAACTATGAATATCGGTGAAGCTGCCAAGGCATCCGGCGTATCGGCCAAGATGATCCGCTATTATGAAGAAATAAAACTGATCCCGCCGAGTGACCGCACGGCATCGGGTTATCGTTCCTATTCGCAAAGCGATATTCACCGTTTGCAGTTTGTAAGAAGGGCGCGTGATCTGGGCTTCCAGGTGGCGGAGATCAGCGAATTGCTGGCATTGTGGGGAGATCGTTCACGCAAAAGCTCGGACGTGAAGAAGGTGGCGCAAAAGCATATCGTCGATCTGCAGCAGCGCATTCAGGATATGCAGGAAATGGCGGATACATTGCAGACGCTCGTCAGCTGCTGCGCGGGCGACGGAAGGCCGGAATGTCCGATCCTGGAAGGCCTCGAAAAGTCTGCCAAGACCACCAGCCGTCCTGCCGCCCGTAAAGGTGCAGTTACTTCTATCAAAAAGAAGCGTTAGTCTTTCGTTGGCGGGAAGCCAACTTCGCAGAGCGCAGCTTCCACTTGTTCTTTGCTGGCCGAGGTAACGACTTCAACGCTGCGGCTTGGCGGATCGGCTTTGACATCCGCTTGCGGATCGAGCGATTTGATCGCTGCCGTCACGCCACGGGCGCAGCCGCCACAGGTCATGTTTTCAATATGCAGTTTCATGATAAAGCCTCCTTTTGTTGCTTATAGTTTAAGTATGGGGCTTCCCATCGTTGGAAGGTCAAGGGGTTTTTATCCGCGCGGCCATTGCTGGTGCAGATCATCGATCACAAAAGCATGTCCGTCCTTGGACGCATGCGCTTCTTTTAAATGCGGGTGATCCGGCGCAAGGTTTTCATGTCCGTGCGGCACAATGTCGGGATCATTGGCGGGCCATATCATGAAGCCTGTCAGTGTTCCGGCAAACGCAATGACGGCCATTGCGCCGAATGCAAACTCCTGTCCCATCTTCGCGCCCAGCCATCCGACCAGCGGATAGCAGATCAGCCAGCAGGCATGGCTTAGCGAGAATTGCGCGGCAAAAATCGCCGGACGATCATCGGCATTGGCCGAGCGTTTAAGCAAACGCCCCGATGGCGTAATGCTCATCGAATAGGCAAACCCCATCACAAACCATCCCGCCATGATCATGTACCAGAAAGACGGCAGGTCGCTGAAAGCGGCGGTCAGTCCGGTAAGAACAGCCAGCGCCACCGTCATCACGATGGCTGACAATATCATGATGCGCCTGTCGGAAATCCGGTCCAAAAGACGTGGCAACAAGAATGCGGCAATGATTGATCCGCCGCCGAACGCCGCCAGCGTGATCGCCACATCGGTTTGCGACAATCCCAGCGTGTCACGCACGATCACGACCGTATTGACGATGACCATGGAACTGGCGGCAGCGGCGGCCAGCGTAATCGCCAAAAGCCCGCGCAGGCGCGGTGTTTTCAAATAAAAGCGCATGCCGCGTGTTGTTTTCGCAATCACGCCTTCTTTGCGGATTGTCGTGGTGCTTGCCGCTTTAGGCAGGATGGTCGCCATCACCAGCAACGCCGAGAGGGCAAAACCAACCGCCGTACCGGAGAACAGCCAGTGAAAATCAATGATCGTCAAAAGTGCCGCCGCCAGCATCGGGCTGGTCAGACTTTCCATGTCGTAGGCCAGCCGCGAGAGCGACAGAGCGCGGGTGTAGTCTTTTTCTTTGGGCAGCACGTCCGGGATTGTTGCCTGGAATGTCGGGGTGAAAGCGGCTGACGCCGATTGCAAAAGGAAGATAAGAATATAAATCTGCCAGACTTGATCGACAAACGGCAGGCATATGGCCACGCCCGCACGCACCAGATCCATCGCCACAAGAAAAGCACGGCGCGGCAGGCGGTTGGCATAAGCCCCCACAATCGGGGCGATACCAATATAGGCGATCATCTTGATCGCCATCGCCGTCCCCAGAACGGTTCCGGCATCACCGCCCGCAATGTCATAGGCAAGAAGCCCCAGTGCGACTGTGGCAAGCCCTGTACCGATTAGCGCGATCACCTGTGCAAAGAATAGATTGCGGTAAGTTTTATTTGAAAGAATGTCGCTTGCAAAGAAATTCATGAGATCACCTTTAAACGTTGATCCAGCTTACACCTTCCTATAGCAGGAAGGTCAATAGCCTAAAGTATTGAGCCTAATATTCGATTATGAACTCGTTCATTAAAGAGCTTGACCTTCCAACGATGGGAAGGATTACACTCAAAATTACATTCAGTTATTTCAAGCAAGGAGCCAAGCTATGTCCCAAGTTAGAACCGTTTTAACCGCTGCTGCTGTTGCTGTTGCCTATGAGAAACCTGCCATGAGTGAATCCGGTCACGCTGGTCACAATATGAGCATGAACGAAAAATCCGACAATCAGGTGATCAGTGCTTATCAGGAAGCGAACAATAAAATGCATGCCAACATGGCGATAAACTTCACAGGGGATGCTGATATTGATTTCATGCGCGGTATGATCCCACACCACCAAGGCGCTATCGACATGGCCCACGTTGCTTTGAAGTATGGCAAAGATTCAGAGGTCCGCAAATTGGCAAAAGAAGTAATCACAGCTCAAGAAGCCGAGATAGAGATGATGCAGGAATGGTTGTCGAAACGCGGTAAGTAATCGATTTCCAGCAGGAGAGCATTAATGCCAATACGCGAGGCTGCAAGAAAACTTGACGAGCAGTGTCGCGCTTGGAGAGAGAAATTTCAAACAATAAAGCATCATCCATTCAGAGATGCTTTGGGTCAGTTGAGTGGTAAATGGAATGCTTTTATTATTATCGCGCTGGCCCAAAGCCCTTTACGTTTCGGTGAGTTAAAGCGAGAACTTCCTGAAATTTCACAACGAGTGCTAACCCAGATATTGCGTGATCTTGAAAGAGACGGCCTGATAAACAGAAAGGTTTTTCCAACAAAACCGCCGAGTGTGGAATACAGCTTAACGTTTCTTGGCAAATCTTTCCTGATCCCTTTGTGGGAAGTTTTCAACTGGGCGAACGACAATCACACAAAAATCCTAAAGGCGCGTAAACGCTTTATTGATGCCGGAAAGTAAAGCCGAACTGCTCGGCCTGCTTGTCCCAAAGCGGTGAGAAAGTCTTGTCGATATCTGTCAGGGCAAAGCCTTCGGGTTGCTCTCCATTCAAAATAGCCTCGATGATGCGTGGCGACAGCAACATCATCCGCATCACACGCTGCACATACGATCTGTTGATTTGCTCCACCATTTCAATATCGCCTGAGTTTTGATATTTCCCTATGGCGATCAGCTTCTGCCATTTGTATGCCCGCGCCAGAGCCTTGAGCAATTTCTCATCTTTGCGGATTTCTTTTTCCAAAAGCCGCAGATCTTCGCCCTGCGGGCCGATCAACACCTTTTTTCCGCCCCAGCGCCGAAAATTTATCGGTACATGGACGATGATTTTGCCTGTGTCGTTATCGAGTTGAAAATTCATGCGGCGATCCTTTCCTTGGTGTTCGCGTTAATGCTTTGCTGGAGCTGTATCACGATATTATCGAAGCCATTGGCAAAGTATTCGACATCGATGCCATCGGTACGAACCATCACCCGGTCGATTAGCAAATGCATGATACGTTTCTGTTCCGCTGGGAATAAGGCATCCCAAAGCGAACCGAGGTGCTGCAGGCTGTCATGCAAATCGCGTTCGCTGTAGCCGCTATCGTTTGCACGAATTTTCCGCCACACTTCAATGAGCAGCTGGGGAGCGGCAAAGATGGCCTTCAGCTGGCTGATAATAATGGCCTCGATTTCTCCGGCAGGGATACGATTTGTCGGACATTGCTCACAAAACTGCTTGCGGTATGAGTTGGCTTGGTAATAGTGATAATGCTTGTTTTTCTTGCGCGTGTGTGCCGGTGACATAGCTCCACCGCAAGCCGAGCAATAAAGGATGCCCTTCAGCAGAGCCTTTGACTTGATCTTCCAGGTACGCTTCCGCTTCTCATATCGGTTTTCGCTAAAACTGGCCTGTACCTTTTCAAAATCTTCACGCTTAACGATGGGCTTATGCTGTCCTGGATAATATTTGCCTTTGTGATGGACATCGCCAACCAATAGCCGGTTTCTCAGCAAGGTCAGTATTGTATTCATCGTGAAGGGCTTTCCGCCAACAGGGTTGTTGGTGCGGCTGATATAGGATTTCGTGGTGTATCCATCCCGGTTCAATTCCGAAATGAGCATCGTGACCGATCCCAGCGCCAAGAACCGTTCAAAAATATGGCCGACGAGTTTAGCCTCTTGCGAATTTATCACCAGCTTGCGGTCGACCACATCGTAGCCCAGCGGTGGCGGAAGGCACACGCCCAGCGTTTGATAACCGTGGAGCAAAATATTATAACTAAGGGCAGCTATTCCGAATTTGCATTCTGAGCAAGGCGTAATCTTGAACAGCGACCGGAAATGCCGCATCGGATGATGCAACTTCAATTTCATCGGCCAGCCTGTTTTGGAATTTGCGATCATATTCCTTGATTGGTGGACATGCCGTGGCAGGGTTAGAATTTACCCCTGCGCAGGCGGTCAACAAGCTCACCGCGAGTGCGGGGAGCATCCAGCGTGGCACGAAGTTGCGCATCTTTTACCTCTATGATTTTTTTGAGTTGATCGTTGCGTTCGGCATTGCGTCCCGCCTGGCGTGCGCCAAGCAGGACAGTCAGAACCGAAAGCCCTGCCACGCCCCATCCGATGAGACGCAGCACATGGCTGGAAAGCCAGCCTTTCAAAATGGCCAGCATCAGCGCAAGCCTTTCCGATGGTCATCGATCCGCGCCCACAGCATGACGCCGATGCCGACCAACGTGACGATCAGCAGCGCCCATTTGGCCACTTCCAAATACGGCGCGATGGCAAGCAGCGTTGTGGTGGCAGGCTCCAGCGTTTCCTGCAGAGCCTCGATGGTTCCAGCACCCAGCGTACCTGCCGTTGCGACCTGACCGCCTTTGACGGTACGGGAGGTCTGTAGACTTTGCTGTTTCGGTTCGACGCCCGCCAGCACCAGCGCCTTGGTGATTTCCACATCGCTGTAAGGCTGCTGGCCGTTTTCGTGCCGGATGATGGCTTCCACCACCGGCTTCAAATGTTCGAAGCGGTGCATGTCCAGCGTTTGCAGCGGGGAAAATCCCGTATGGCGCGCGACCGACTGGATGTAAGCCTTGGTGTCGTTTTCCACCGTAGGGGCCCAGCGTGCGATGATGGTTTCGATGGTGCAGAGGCCGTATTTGTCCTGATAGGTGATAAGCAGACGCGCCAGCGCACGGATGCCATAGACGGCGGACTTAAACGTGAAGAATTCACGGTCAGCTTGATCTTTTGCCAGCCCCTGCCAAGGGTCGCCATTGCGGCGGATATTGCCAGGGTTGTTGTTGCGGATGCCGCGAGGCTGTTTCGTGGTCATGGTCTTTCTCCTTTGTTGAAATGAAAAAAGCCGCCCGTTGCGGGGCGGCTGAAAAAGCGTGTCCGTGCGCTTATCTAGCGGTGGAAGATAATGCCTCCCTTGGCGGCAACGCCCGCCACCAGCAAGGCCAAAAGCCCGACCGTCACCCAGCGCACCAGCGTTTGCAGGAATGTCCGTTGCATGATTTTGATGGAACCCGCGAGATCGCGCAGCGTGCGGATATCGTTGGCGGCATCCTCATCGGCAAGGCCGACTTCGATCAGGGCTTTGCGTGCGCCACGGCAGGCCGCCTGTTCCAGCAGAGTTTCAAATTCGCTACGCGGAATGACGATCATGTCCTCCCGCTGCGGTGGTTTTGCAGCAGACATCACTTTTCTCCTTTTGACGGTTTACTGGTCGGCGGTGTGGACGAGTGGGTTTTCAACCACCGCTGATATTTCAATGATTTCCCCACGCGGGCGCACGGCCAAAACCCGCGCCAGCACGCCCCAATGCTCACCGACACCAAAGGAAAAATGCGTGCGCTCTTCTTCCGTGCCTGTGTAAGGCGTAAAATCGATTTCCTCCAAAAGCTGGAGCTGGTAGGCATTTCCCCCCGCAGAAACCATCCACGGGCCGCTGAGAGAGCCGTCCTTCCGGCGCAGTACCACATAATGCGTTCCGGTCTCGCCGAACGTCACAGGTTCGGACAGGGACAGCACGGGAGCGTTGTATGCCAGAATATCGCCAGCCTCGCCCCAGCGCGGCATGTCATGGGAAATGGCAATCAAATCGCCATAGGTCGGGATCATACCCTCCAGCTCCGTGCGGAAGGACACGATGCGCCGCCGATAACGGTTGGCCGCCGCCATATACATGCCCTCGCGGGTCGCCTGATTTTTGTCGGTACAGCCGAACAGCGACACGCTTGCGGGTTGTTCACCCGCGCTGTCGGGCAAACTGGCGATGATCTCGTCCTGCTTCCATGTGCGCTGATTGAAGAATTCGACCTTGACGCTGTCGGCGGTATCGTCGCCAGGCATCACAAAATCGATCTTGAAGCTGCCTTTGACGATATTGCGCGGCGAAAACATGGCCACAGGGAGCGTGCGCGGCTCGTCACGCACGAACCGCACCAGCCCGCCTTGCAAAAACGGAATGGCGCGGCCACAGCGTGCGACTTGCGTCAACGCGTCCCACACGGTCAGCTTGCGGTCAAACACACCGTTGAACGTATCGCCACGCGCCGTCCAGATCGTATCCAGCGCCACCAGCGCGGAAAGATCGACACGGGCATCGGCCAGTTTCGCGCCGTAATTGGCTTTCAAAATGTCTGCCATCGCCCAGGCAATTGAACGGGTCGGCTGCACGGCGCTCCAGCCTGTAATGGGATGCCAGACGCTCAATTTACGGGTCACCACGCAATTGACCATACGGGAAGAACGCTGCGACAGGTTATCGGTCGCCCGCATCTTCATGGCCAGCATCGTGATATTTCCGAAATCGGACTCTCCAACCAGATGAGCTTTCAGGGCGCTCCAGTTGACATCGTTCCCCGCGCGGGCGGAATTGTCCTTGGCATTGGTGCGCAGGAGCTGGACTTCGTATCGCCCCGCCGCGACCGGATATTTGTAGGTCTTGCGGATGGCCGTGTTGGTAGCCGCCGAATGCGTTTCCGTGGCCAAAGTCGTCCATGCGCCCAGCGCATTACCTTCATCGTCAATCTCGCGTGCCTGCACCTCCCAGGACGCGGTACGGCTGCTTAAACCGCCGCTATCATTGGCGTAATACAGCCCCTTGGGCATGATGATGTCCAGCGCCAGCAGATCTGTCGTGGTTTCGGTCGGATTGGCCACGAACGGGCCGACCCATTCCCCGCCATCGGCAATGGCCAGCAATTCTTGCCCCGCGATTTCAGGGGCGGTGACCACATCTGTGTCCAGCATCGTGACCGCGCCGCCAGGCGGGATGATTTCGTAAATGATCTCCTTGAACGAGGTAATCGGCGTGTCCTCGATGCAGATTTGCTCAACATCGTATTCGCCCTGGCCGATGACGTGGAGCTGATAGAGATACTGTTCGTTTCCCTCGAATTCCGAATAAGGCGCAGCCCCGAAATCTGGATAGATGATATGGCGGCCATAAACAACAGGGATCGGCTCTCCCAAGCGTGCCTGGTTGCCCTGCGCCTGAATGGAATAGGTCGGGCTGAGTGCGGTCGGGTTATAGCTGCTCATGCCGGAGCTGGGCGATGGTGGCGGAATCAGCGCGTTCACCAACACGGAGCCTGCCAACGCTACGCCCGCTGTCAGCAGGGATATGCCCACCGTGCTTGTCACACCCATGGCCGCTCCCAGCGCCGCGCCCGCATAAGGCGCGGCCACCATCACGGCAATGCTCAGGACGGCGCGGAAAATCTTACCGCCACCACCACCGCCTTGCGGCAGGGTGATAAAGGCGATCACGGTTTCCTTATGCACAATGACCAACGGCCAGTCCTTGCGCAGAACAGGCTCACCATCCACGATGCAGATGGTGGGCTTGGAAAACTCCACGATGCCGCGCTCGTCCAGCCAACCGCGAATGCTCTGCCCGATGCGGGGCGTGAACAGATCGACGTTCTTGTGCAGGTGGAACGGATTATGATGGATGGCGACTTGTGCCATAGATTATTCCTTGATGTGGCGGTAATAATTTTCGATCTTCCAGCCCGTCATGTTCAGATTGTTCAGGCTTTGAAACACGACCCCAGCGCCCTGGACGGCGTGCAAAATGCCGCCGCCGTCGACATCTAGCCAAACCCCGACATGGATAGGGTGGCGGGACTGGCGCAACAGCGCGACATCGCCTTCTTTCGGCGTTGCCACCGTGTGCCAGTTTTGCCGTTCAGGATGATCGCGCATGGTGCGGATCAAGGTTTTCATGTCGTTTTCCGCAACGGGGATGACGGACAAATCGTGGCCGTAAAGCCGTCTTTGCACCGCCACCACCAGCCCCCAGCAATCGTAAGCATCGGGGCCGTCTGAGGCGACGACCCACGGTTTTCCGATATAATCAAAAGCCCAATGTGTCATCGCGTTAATCCTGAAAACCGCAGAGAGTTATAGGTTTCAGACGGAAACGCCTTGTTGCCGACATCGAGCATGCGGGCGCGGCCTTTCACGCGGGATGTATCCGCGCTCACTTCCGTCAGCACCAGCGTGAACGGCGGCTCCATCTGCGGCCCTTCCAAATCGTCCGACAAATACGGGCGATAGGTGACCTCTATCTTGCTCTGGCTGTCCGATGCCGCATCCAGGTGCTTGACGATCTCGCGGCTGGCGTTATCCAGCGTGATCGAGATTTCCGGCACGGGTGCGGTGTCGATGGGTGGCAATTCCAGATCGAAGCCCATGGCGATAAACGTCACCATCGCGCCTGCATTCAAGGGTGCGCCAGCCTCCAGCCGCGCCGTCAAATCCTGATTATCCCGCACCACCCGAATGGCAATGGGCTGGCCGTCATCATCCAAAAAGGACGGATGGCGCAATTCCAGCGTATGCAGGATAACGACATCGCTGGGCGCAGAGGCGTAAGCCTCGCGCAGCGCCTCACTCAGCAAGGTATTAGGCATGGTCGGATTCCCATGCCTGGTCGGTCAGATATTCGACGGCAACACCCTTCAGGAACGAGGCCTCGATTTCATCGGAGCGTTGGCGGATATCCTGAATGCTTTGCAAAAGTGCCTCGGCTTCTTGCAGGCGTGCCTGCTGCTGTTCATCCAGCCTTTCCAGTTTGCCAAACAGATAGATGTCAATCAGTGCGTTCTGCTGTTTCCATTGCGGGGCAAGCAAAAGAATGCGGCGGGCAGCTTCTTCCTTGATTTGCTGAATAAGCAGGCTGGATTTAATAACGTCTTCCAGCTCACTATCCTCGACATTCTTACTACCTTTGACGGGTTTTACCCCTTTAGCAAAGGCGTAATAATGACGGCCATTTAAATCGCCTAAGTGAATGGGCGCGACTTCGCTTTCAGCAAAGCTGGGTGCTTTGCTGATTAAATATGATCTAATTTTCATGATTTTCTCCTTAAAAGATTACATTTTTGAGGGTTTTAACGTCGTGCAAATTGCCAGTTTGTGTACCGGTTTCTCCGTAGGAGTTATTATCTCCGCAGGCATCGACGCGCCCATCGTCATATAAAACACCCAGTCCCCAAGAGGCTGTGCCATGCCCATAACAATTCCAATCTTCAATAATGCCTGATTGGCCTAACACACGTTTGAACGTGTTATTCGTGCCTGCCGTTGAATCTATGCCAAGATTGCCATTGCCTGAATAACCAGCGGCCCAGAGTTCATCGCCAGATTGAATAATGCACCCGTCATAACTAGCCCCGCCGCCAATACGCACACGGGAAACATTGCCTTGAAAAGAGCCGTTAGGTTTAAAGGGTGAGAGCTGGTTCGTCGTGTTGCCGGTGCCAAGTTGTCCATAGCCATTATTACCCCATAGGTAGACTTCATCCTGATCGGTAATTCCACCTGATACGGGATAACGACCATCACCTGCAAAAATATCGATAAAGCTCTCGCTATGGATTATTTGTGAAAAGCTGGTGCGGTTGGTGGTATCGCCATGCCCCAGTTGGCCATAGCCATTATACCCAGCGCTCCATATTGAACCGTCGGAAAGAAGAACTAAGCCATGCCCAGTTGGACTTGCGCCATCGGTGCGATAACCGCATGAAGCGACGGCTTTGACAACGTTGCTGAGGCTGCTGTGCAAAATAGGCGTTTGACGATCTGTTGTATCACCAAGCCCTAATTGACCGTTCGAGTTTTCACCCCAGACCCAAAGCGATCCATCGTCTTGAACTGAAAATACACTATGAGGCAGTCCCGAAACACTCAGGTCTACGATATTGCTTAAAGAGCCACATCGAACAGGTGTGTACTGGTTAGCGGACGTACCATTACCAAGATTTCCACTTGAATTGATACCGCATGCATAGACCTTTCCATCTGTTGTAATGAAATACGCACAGGCATGATCATAATAATTAGGGCGACCTGTAATAATACGATCAATTTGAATATTGTTTTGAACAAAGAACTCTATCCGTTTGGCAACAGCTCTGTTGGCAGTATCACCATGCCCAAGCTGGCCATAGTTATTATACCCCCATGACCAGACCTCGCCATTAGCGGTTAAGCCGTAATGCTGCATCCCACCTGAAAACACATCGATAAAACGCACATCGGGATCTTCCGTCGCCACGCGATTTGGTAGATAAATATGCGATCCATTAGGGTCACCATTTGAATAGTTGCCGCCATACCCACAAGCCTTAATCGTGCCATCGGCCATGAGGTAAACACGTGTGTACCAACCGCCCATGCCATTAACTTTAGCGATCTTCCAAACACGGCGTGACGGATCAAGAGATTGATCGCGCCATGCAGGTTGATTGCCAACCATCTGCAAAACTTGTGCATTGCTGCCTCTAGCTAACCGCGCAGGAATAGTACCGTCGTGAATCAATAAATCACCTTCTTGGCTTAGCTGATCCGTACCAGCGGCAAGCACTCCCCAGTCGTTTCCTTCAACGGGAATTGAATTCAAAACTTCCTGTAACGCTATAAAGCTCGAGCCTTGATAAGATACGGCATCGTCTTTGACGTAGGTTGTCCCTGCATCATACGCACCGCGCCAATTAATACGAATATTTCCAAGATCAATAACAGCCATAATGTTCTCCTTTTAAATGTTAATAAGTAAATGGCCGTTTTCGCTAACGGCGTAATTCATTCCGGGTAATCCAATCATCCATACTGGGAATTCACTGGCATCAAATGTGCCTTCACCAGATACAGCAATCAGCTTCGCACCATCTTTTCTCAAGCCATAAAACACGGCCTTAGACTCAATCGGCTCATAACCATCTTCTGTTTCGTTAATGGCTAATAATTGGCCTGCACGGCCATTTAAATCCGTTGGCAGGTTTAAGCTATTTGCTAGGGTTTGCGCTGTTTGCGCATGTGTTTCAGCTTCATCGGCTTTTTGCGAAACGGTATCGACAGCATTGGCAAGTTGATCCGCCGTTGCCTCAAGATCTGTTAAGCCTGCTTGAATTGTGGCTTCAATATCTTTGATGGCTTTGGCAGGCGTTTTTACATTGCCGCCCTCGGTAGGCACTTCTGTTTGGTCATCACCGTGAATAATATTATGCAGAATTTGACTGTCGCTCTCCACGCGTGCAACAGCATCCTGCAGATCAGTCTGCAAGGTCATTTAATCTCTCCTTTGTTTGTTTAATTCATTTGAATGGACAGTGTTTGATGCACCAGCGTATGCAGGCCGTTCACCGCAAATATTATCCCTTGTGGGTCTTCACTAAGCAGAAGATTGAGCAAACCTTCATCAAGAACAGGTCGTTCCCGAATTTCTAACTCTGATGTAATCTCCCAAAGCGTTCCACCCGCGAGCAATCGCGATGCAAATTGCCTTGTAAATCTGGCTTCTTGATCTAAAAGTCCCAATCCTCCGAGCAAGGTAATGGCAAACCAATTTGCACCTTCTTTTGCATGCCAGCGATACCAGCCTTCAAAAATGGCATATTGATCTCTACGCATGATCCAGCGCACAGATACTTTTGTGGGCGCATTTGTAAAACGCCTGCGTTGCCGTGCAAGACCAGCCTCCATTTCAGTGCGTAAAATGGTGTCGCCAGGTTGGATATTATATCCTTGCACCGTTGGCAAAGGTAGCGTATCTGGCCATGTAATATCAGACATTATCGATAGCTCCCTGCCGCAGGATTAAGGCCATAACGACGCTCCATCGTTGGCGCTAGACCTTCACCTCTTGAAACATTGCGCGACATTTTATTTTCAATCTCTTCAATGATAATATTCAAATCCATATTGCCGGCACCATCTCGACTGACATCTGCACTGGCTTGAGTATTTGAGGCATTATTTGTGACATTCACGGATACTTTGACCGCAGATTTAGAATGCAAAGCCCCACCGAGCATTTTCATTTGCCCGGGCGTAAAGACAGCTTCCCCTTGTTTGGCGATAATCGGCACTTCATTACCAACGATGCCACCCGTGTGAAAACGCGGCGCACCAGCAAAGACTGCTGGATTGACTGAGCGCATGCTCAAATGATCGCTACCAATGACACCGCCAGTGTGCGCTGTAGCTGTAGCTGTTGATGCCGTTCCAGCACCTGAAGGCGCACCGAAAATCGAGCCTGCAACATCGCCTAAGAAACCACCCAGCGCACCTGCGAGTGGTTTTGTGATGCTGGATTGGATTTGCATCCGCACCATATCGGCGATGATAGAGTCAGCAAAAGATTTAAAATCTATTTTGCCTGTTGTTGCAAAACTCACCAGCGCATCTTCCATGCTTTTAAACATTGAGGTCACACCACGTTCTGCTTTGCTCGCCATATCATCGGCTTCATCAATAACGCTTTGCAGACCGCGTTTTATGCCATCTTCCCAGCGTTTTGAGTTTTGCAAATCCTCATCGCGGGCTTTGGCGATCATATCCTTATAAACAGCCTCAACCTGCGCACTGAATTCTTCATACCCAGCCGCCGTTTCATTTAAGCCAAGCATGGCTTCACTGCGCCATTCCTGCGCACGTTTTATGGCTCCGGCAAGTGTGGTGTCCAGCGCATTATATTTCTGACGAACATCCTCAATCTTACGCTCACGCTCTTGTTGCAGTTTGTTGCTTTCACGAACAGAATTTTGATAGTTTTTCTCAGTTTCTTGTAAGGTGAAAACTTCTGATACCAGCGATTTAATCTGCGCTGCATATTCAGCTTGCTCCGCGCTTTGCCCTTGCGTGACTTCCAGTCCAAGACGGCGCAGTGCTTGATCCTGCTCATTAACAATCATCGCTCGACGCACGGCTGTTTCACCTTGCGCATGTGCATCATTCAAACGGCTTAAAGCCTGTTCCTCCGCCTGCAGTTCTTTAATCCGATCTGCAATACGTTTTCTCTCCGTATCAGATAATTCAGGAATAGTTGCTTTTGGTGTAACAGGCGCTTCAGGTGATGCAGGCGCATCCTGTGTTTTAGCTTTAGGGTTGCGAAGCTCATCCAGCGCAAGTCCTGCTTTCTTAGCCGCACGTTCAGCAGCGAGCAAAGCAAAGACTTGTTCTTGTATTTCTTCTGCTTGTTCGCCAAAGCTGGGATATTTTGTTGCCAGCTTAAATAAGGCTTCGGAGTATTCCTGCGCCGATATCTTTCCAGCATTGAATTGATTGCGAATGCCGCGCAGTTCATGTTGTAGAGGTTTACCAAAACGTGAAAATTGATCCCAGAACCCACCGATGCCACCGAACTTTAATTCTTTCTGCAGATCGATAATGTTTTCGCGGGCTGTTTCTAATTGTTTGGTGAAACGGTAAACACCTTCGCTTTCACTCAAAGCCTCGGTCATATCTTCCGCCGCTTCGGTCGTCTTACCCAATTCCTCCTTAATTTCTTTTAGCTCTACTGCATGATCTTTCGCTGCCTTTGCCGCCGCATCATGTCCTGATGCCAGTTTTAAAATGGCGATNCCCGCCAAAACAGCCAAACCCACAGGACCGCCCACCAGCATGAGGGCTGTTCGAAAACCAACCATCGCCAATGTTGCCAGTTTTGTTGCGGCTTCCACCGCCACAAGACGAAGGGCAAATGCCGTAGACAGGCTTGCCGCCATACGAAGCCCAAATATCATGCCCGCGTTGCCAATAATGGCAGCATTGGCGATGGTAACTGCACCTGCGGCAGTGCGAGCAATAACAAGCCCGCCAATAGCGGTGACAGCCAAATCGGTATTTTCAATTAAGAAAGCAAGTCCATCTGCTGCGGTTGCAATGGCGTTGCCTAATGTTGCGCCCAGCTCTCTGGCTGAATCTTGAACAGCGGGATTAGATAGTGTTTCCGTTAAAGTACGATATCCATCGGTCACGCCAGATAAGAAGCCACCCATTGCAACAGAGCGTTCAATTTCTAAAATCGCATTATTAAAGCGGTTCATTTCAGCGCGAGCATTTTGTGATGCCTCCGGCACACCATCAGAAAAGGTACGACGAATTTCAGCAGCAAAGCGCGGCAAAAACTCATCGGACACGAGCTTGCCTTGCTCCAGCATTTTATCCAGCTCAGCCGTTGTGATGCCCATACCACGCGCCGCCAATTGAAACGCGCCATATAACCGGTCACCTAATTGTCCGCGCAATTCTTCTGCCTGCACTTTACCCTTGGACATGATCTGCCCAATCGCTCGTAACGAACCACTGGTTTGATCGACAGATAATTGCAAGACTGTTGAGGCCTCCGCAATCGCTGTGAAGATATCGCGTGTGGGCTGGCCTTCTAAATTGGTGTCTTTAGAGGCAGCGGCAATCTGCATGTAGGACTTTGCTGTTTCCAGTAAGTTTAATCCCAGCCGTTCGGATTCCGCTTCCAAAAAGGCCATTTCCGATGCCGCGCCTTGGCTTGATCCAGTAATAGCTTCCAGCGCAGTGCTTAACCCCTGAAAAGCAACACCTGTTTCATTGACAGAGCGAGCCGATCTTATAATGCCGCCTACACCAGCGTAAACAGCTACGAGACCAGCGGCTTGGCGAAAAACAGAATTAAGCGCACGCGCCGTCGTATCAACAGCTTTTAACCCAGCGCTCGCAGGTTTAGTGGAACGCTCAATCCGCTCAAAAGCCTTGCCACCACTATTGCCAATACGCTGAAAGGTTTGCTCAACCTTCTTGCCATCGACAACCGCTAAGCGGATGCTCATGTTTTTTTGCGATGAACGCATTTACTATTCCTTGTTTTTTATTATTGCTTTGGTTAGACCCGCGCTAATGGCTGGCAGAAGCTCTGCCATTGCAGGTGTTTCGTAGCCGAGGGCTTGCGCGAGAATGAAAGCCTCTTGCAGAGGAAAAGCCCCTCTGATTTGAGGGCTGATCTGGCAGGCAATATCCCATGCCTGCCAACCATCTATCGTTTGCGGGGCGTTTTCTTCGAACGGGCAGTCTTTGCAGGTTTGGGGGCAGTTTTTGCANTATTCTGCGCCGTCGCCGAAGTGCCATTCAGTGCGGCGCTCAAGTCTTTTTTTTCAGCATCAATCAGCTCCCGCACGCCTGTATATTGTTGAGAGAATGTAGCGGCAATAGACCAAAACCCAGTCATAAGCTCATCAATTTTCTCAGGCGTTACAGGCGCAGGATCATTGCCGTCGGCTTCTAGAATGCCTTCCCAATCAACAATGGCAGACCGCGCAAGACCACGTGCCAAATATTCTTCGGCAAGCGCTTCACGGATTTCAGGGTTTTCAACATCTGGTAAATTATCAAGCGATGCCCCGATTTCTTTTCGCTTGCGATATTCCTCACCAATATCAGTGAGGCGTTTATTCATAAAGGCTCGCGCCGCATAAAAGATGGGGCTTGTGCAGGGGCGCACCTTAACTTTGACCCCAAGCCCTAAATCTAGCCAATAACATTCTGTTTGAATATTGAGTTTTAACATTAATAGCTCTCCACATCGTTGATTAAGGTGATTGTGACCATGTTGCCCAGCAGAGCATCTTTTGCGCCTTGATAATCGTATGACGCTTCAATGCCCCCGGGGCCTGAAATGGATCGTTTTGGTTTTGGCAAGTACACTTCATGGCATTCAATAACCAACTGATGATCCGCATCAATCGTATAAGCCAATTCCAAATCAATGGGCGTGCCAGAACGCGCGGCATCCATCAGCGTTGTATCTGCATAACGAACGGAGATATTACCGCTTAACGCGGCAACGCCAGGGTCAACCCCATCTATCTTGCCGTCATTACGAATTGTTTCGATACGCTCCAGATTGTTTGTGTAATTAAACGCAGCAGAACTCACATTCCCCAGCGATTGTCCGCCTTGTTTGACAGAGCCTTGAAATTGTGAAAATCGCGTATAATCGACTTCTTGAGGTGTGCCTGCGATTGTTGCCGTTTGCGCTGTTTCCCCCTGACCAATAAGTCCAATCGTTGCCTGCGCTTCACCTGATCGTGCAAAATTAAGCGCAAGAGAGTTGGCACGCACGCCAGCAAATAATGGGAAGTCAGGAATCTCAGGAAGACCAAGTTCGACGGCCAAGCTCGGCAGGCTAAGCCCGCCCGATTTAAACTCGTGACTATATGGCCCAGCGCCAGTTGTTGTCGGCGCACCAAAAACAGCTTTGAGCCAATGCCCCATATTGCGCAGATCAACTGGTACAACGATATCACCATCAACATTAATGACATCTTGATATGGCTGGGTTGGATCGCGTCCAAGGCCCAAGATATTTGATTCAATAAGCCCTTGTGCAGAGTCCAAATCACTGGACACAAACGGCACTAAATGAAAAGCCCCCGAGGCTGGGGGCGTTCCGTAAGTGGTTTCAAAACCAATAAGCATGCGGGCATTCCACCCATAAGCACGTGACATAGCATTTCTCCTTTATATTAGTGGGTTGGTTGTTGTGTATTCTAAATAAACAGGCACGACCGCCGCTTTAATGGTTGGTGCGCCCGAGGTTGTTTCGCTTAAAAATTCAGGCGATCCGATATGCAGGTAATCAACTGCGCCATTTAAATTCAGATTAAGCGCAAGCGTTTCGCCAATAGACCGCAGCAAACTGTCCAAGGCTTCATCTCGCACTGGTTGTTCTGCTTCTTGAACCAGCGCTTCAATCTCTGCTTGGTGCATGTAATGATACCGCGTGGGGGAGAGCGTTACTTCTGGCTCGCCGACATCACCATCACGCACGATAATCAAACCCGCGTCAGGTACTTTTGTGGGCAATGGAGCATTCCGCAAAACTTCCGCATCTGGCACATTATCTTTCAGGCATAAAAAAAGGCCCGCTAAGGCCAATTCTCTTGTTGTTGTCATGATTTTATTTCTTCTTTAATGTTTAGCTATAACCTTGTTTGGAGCTGAGCATGAATATCGATTTTAAAACCTTAAATGATAACGAGTTAGCAGAAGCTTATATTTTTATAAGACAAGAACTTCGCGCTCGTAATATGAGTTTAAAGGAAAGTAAACTTAAAGATCGACTGACCAATAAATCTCATAATGTTCAATCTTCCATACAAACACTCTCTGCAAATAAAGCTCGACCAGTTAATCAACAAGCACGGTCTATTACTTCAAAAGCAAAAAACACAGATTAATCTGGCCAGTTCTTTAAAATCAATCGAGGCAATTTATCGAACCAGCGTTTTGCTTCCGCATCAAACTTAATCAGTTTTGGCAACTTTACTTGAGGCACAAGCCAAAACATCACAACAGTTGAGAGCTTATTGCCTGTTTTCAAATTGCGCTTGCCAGCTTTTCTAAATCCTCGAAGCTCACCTGTTTTTCGCGCATAAGACGCCTGCACATTTTCTGCGACTAGCAAAGACGGTCCATTGCGCCTGTAAACAAAACGCAGTTTCCCAAAACGATGTTCAGGAAAATTACTCGGGTTGATCCGCTTACCACCCATACCACGCTTCGGCGCATTTGGCGTTGGGATCGCCAACCACCAGCCATCTTTTGATTTAATGACTGTGCCTTCATCAAAACCCGCCATGATCTTGCTGGCTTTGGTATAAACCAGACCCGCCGCCCGAATGGAATTTTGCCCACGCGGATAAATGTCACCACGCCAGGTATTGGCCATACGCTGCCCTAAACCTGAGGAATGTACCTGCCTGCGCATAGCTAGTTTTAGGCCAGTTGTTGTCTCTTTGATGCCCATAGTGACGGCTTTTTCTGCTGTCGCAAACTCAGCCTTCATATGTTTTCTAAGGTTACCCTCAATAGCTGCTTTAAGACGCATATGCTTCCATCCTTAAAATAATACCATGTTGATCAAGCATAGGCTCGCCTTGCACCGTATAGGTTTTCTCATCAATTTTGATTTGATAGATCGCCTTGCCAACCTTAATATCCAATGCTTTCACTTCAAACAAATCTGTTTCCGTATGAACATGCGTGTCCATGACATCGATGACTTTGTCAGGAAAACGATGAATAACCAATCCTTCGCCAACCGTATTATCCTTAAAAGTGAAATGCGCCACTTGCCCAAATTTAGCAAACAGCGCATCCACAGCTTTTAGGGCATTAGCTTTGAACGTCATCGCCACTATCCTCATCAGTTTCATTGTCAGCATCCCCGGCGCCAGCATTCTGATCGGCTTCTTGTTCTTTCAAGAAAACCTCCCACGCGGCATCACGTTGCTGAGCAGAAATATTAGCGTCGAGCAATACTTCCAGTGCATCGACATTTGGCTTTCCACTTTTGCCGTAATCTTGAGATGGATCAAGGTCATGAATGACGTCAATAATATCTTCCAAAGTTGGGACAGGCTTGGTTGGAGCAGAGGGTTTTGCTGGCGCGGTTTTCGCCTCAGTTGATACTTTGTCATTAGAAGCAAAACCACGCTTTATAAGGCTTTTGGCTTCCTCTGTTTCAACATCCACAAACTTGCCAGGTAAGACTGATTTGCCATCTACATGCAATGTAATAAGAGCTTTAATTTTCATGATTAATCTCCCTTATCTTACTGTTGCACAAAATGATGCATTCGGGCGGTAAGGCACAATCAGCGGTGCAGATTGCAACAACAACCAGCGCACAGCAGGATCTTCTTCTAACCAAGATTTAGAGAAGTATCGTTGCGCACGATAACCAGCTTTTTCATCTTGAATAACACCGTAACAACGCGTGCCTTCCAACTGACGAGGCGAGCCAATAAGAACCGTGTAATCAGGCAGAAGTTTTTGCATCTGGTCGTTATCATCGACATAGCGATCATTATAAACCCAGAAATCAAGATCACCGATTGTACCGACATAACGTGCCAGCTCGTTCCCCTGACCAAAAGCAATGGGACCAAGACTGATATTGGCGCTATCACGCAAACGTCGAATATCTAAAAGCTTCTCAACTTTTGGATCAGTTTTGAAGACGCGCCATGCCAAGGTATCCATGATGACTGTGCGACCTGCCGCCCCAGATTTTTCCTGAATTTTGGCAACCCAATCTTCAAGATTATCAAGGGGACTGACATTGCTTTCACCCCAGCGCGAACTTCCAGCCAAAGCCACTGTTAATTCTGGATCGCGTCCAAAATCAACAACAACCGTTGGGTACTCTTCACCAGTCACTGTGATTTTACCTGTGCGCAAGGCTTCGGCGGCCATAACTTCTTCACGGCGCGTGAGGTTTTCAAGCTGCTTGTTGAGCGTACGGTTTAGATTGGCTTCCAAGCGTTGTCCCGCGCTAAGCGTTCCACCAATCTTTTCACCAATGGCACGCTTTAAAGGGCGTGATGGGTCAAAGCGGCGCTTATCTTTTGCGTAGGCAGGTCTGAAGCTCTTTGTACTAAAGCCTTCATCATCGACAACTTTACCAGCAACCAGCGGCGACACAAAAGGTGTCAGACGTGGTTTAGATTTATCGATATCGAAGTGAATTTCTTCGGACTCCTCGGTTTGAACTTGTCCAAAAAATGAATCGAGCAAGAATGATGCAGGGCGATCCAAATGTTCGACCACTCGCGTGAGAATATGTGTATTAAAAATGTCGATAGACATGGCATTTACCTCCTTTAGGCTGATTGGTTTTTGGCTAAAAATATGCTTTTGGCGCGAAGCGGTATGCGGATACTATCCAGCGTATGTCCTGCGCCAAGCTCAAGAGCATGTTCATTGAACTCTCCTGAGAAATAGACAACGGCTTCAACATCATTACTGCTGGCAAAGGCATCTTCTGCCAAAATAGCATCAGGCAATTCAGTGCCATCAGAGCTTGCCGAAGCACTTAAAGCGAACTTGCCACTTGCTGTGATCCGTCCAAGGACAGCGCCCTTGGTTAAGTCTGCGCCAGCGGCGATTGTTACAATACGCTCGATGCGGGGATATTCTCCCGCGACCAAGTTGCAAGGCTTGTAACTACCTTGATCTTTTAATCCTTCTGCATGTGTCATGGTTGGTTTCTCCTTTTGGGTTTAAGTTGCGGAAGCGATGCGGCTGGCGACGGTTTCAATGTCACCGGAACTCTCATCTGCATCGGGGGTGATTTCAGGATTAGGAACGCCCGCCATTACACGCTCAAACGAGGTGGTAGCCGTTGTTTCTTCTTTTGGCGCATTGGCAAGTAGATGATTTGCATCAACAGCGTTGATTTCCGTTGAGAGCGCTATTTCTTGAGCCAACTGCTCACGGCCTTCGGCATGCTCACAGCTCAAAATATCTTTCAAGCGCTCACGTTCTTTCTTTGCACTATTGCTTTGGATTGTCGCGAGCAGATCAGGGTGATCTTTACTGAACGATTCAAGCGTTAAGGTTTCTGTTGTCATGGGTGATTTCTCCTTTTGAGGTTGATGGGTTTCGGAT
Organism: Micavibrio sp. TMED27; assembly: GCA_002167715.1. GTDB lineage: Bacteria > Pseudomonadota > Alphaproteobacteria > Micavibrionales > Micavibrionaceae > TMED27. Next base: position 39,537 of record NHCG01000006.1, on the reverse strand, counting down.
ACTAAAAAGCCCTCGCTCGATTTATCGTCGGGAGGGCTTGTTTGGTCTTTTTGAGAAAGCTCAGCGATGAGCCTTTCCAAACTTCCTATGCGATCAGCAAGGCCAGCATTAACAGCCAGCCCTCCAATCATGACATCACCGCCGCCAAAATTGGTCTGCACATCGGTGGCAGTAATATTTCTGTTACGTGCAACTGAGTTGATGAAGACATCGGCCATGCTATCAATGCGCGTTTGTAATCTGGCTTTGCCTTCATCAGTGGCTGGATCAAGACGCTTATGAGGACTTTGCGAGGATACGATCTCAACAGCTCCAGCAGATTCTTTATCTGATTTACNGCGATAAATACCCACTACGCCGATAGACCCTAGCGCAGATGTTTCTGAGACGACGATTTCATCAGCAGCAGAGGCNACCCAATATGCNCCAGATGCNGCATCACCTGATGCATAAGCAATAATTGGTTTTGTGCCACGCGCATCAAATATCATGCTNGCAAGCTCGGCAACGCCNTTCACTTCGCCGCCGGGGGAGTCNATATTCAGNATGATCGCTTTNATATGCGGNTTTTCAAGCGAGGCTATAAAATCCTTGGCAATCAGCTCATAACTTGAAGCNCCGCTAATCGAGGTAAAGATATTGGCATAGCGAAACAGNGGCCCAGTTACNGGAATAATAGCAACACCNTCGCGTTCAATGGCGTTATAGCTNTTTTGTAANTCGCGNCCTAATTTTGCTGCTACAGCTTCGGGGCTTTCATTCTCACGNGCGGCAACTTCCAANATNGTGTGCANAGCTGTTTCAGTGATGGCCCATGGGTCACCTGTTATCTTGTTCCAGATTCTCATCGTTTTCCTCCTTNGGNTTGTNGTCTAAAGTGTTCAAAATGCTGTTTGCATCATTAATGGTTANGCCAAGCTCGGTGATTTTTGCTTTCTCACGTGCAAGCTGTTCGAGAACTTCNTCCCANTCCAANCCTTGAGAAGCACATTCATCTTCCAGNGTTGAAAGCCCAATTTGCATNCGAAGATGCGCGGCTTTGGCNTCTTTAACGGGATCAACCCACCCGCGACCGGGNCCAATCCATTTGCANCGNGTCCATGCCGCNTTNCGTTCATAAAAATCAGGNGCATCAATGCGGCCTTTGTTGATGGCTTCTTCAAGCCACAACTCATAAACAGGTCTTGCCCAATAGGTGGAAAGCCANTGCCGTTGAGCGTTGAAATAGCGCCATGCCTCTAACANNGCGGCGCGTGCGCTTGAATAATTGGTTTTTGAAAAATCCTTCATCAATAATTCAAAAGGAATATTNAGCCCCGCACCAATATGACGCAGGATATTTTCAACAAACTGGCCATANCCATTATTGGGACGGCTGGGNGTAAATGGCGCGACCTTATCACCNGGGAAGATCGGGATTATTGATCCACCTTGNAGNTTCACATCCCATTCATTACGCGCGGCAATATAATCATCGGTCGANCCACCAAACATTTCACCAATAGATTCACCATCCAGCGGTGTTTCAATAAAGGCTGCGATCATNGCATTGACCACCGCCGCCTGNAGTTCNGAGCGTTCATAATGATCCAGCATTTTAAACATGGGCATGATACTGCTGAGCAGTGGTTTNCCNCGATGTTGGCCAGTGCGNTCTTTATCATGGATGTGCAGAACNCGTTTGCGACCAAAAGCTGTTCTGACAGGAATGCGTTGCCAATCTTGTTCACTCCCNCCACCAGCGCCCAGATANGCATCACCGGGNTGGTTTTTNCGAATATGATAAGCACGCGGTGCGCCGTAAGCGTCAATNTCAATCCCAGCTCTAAGCGTTTTGTTATCTTGCTTTCCAATGGGNTTGCTTAAACGATCCGCTTCTACAAGCTGGATNGTGGTCGCAAAATCATTNCCGCGTCTATCCAGCCATANNGGCAATGCCANCGCTTCACCGTTAATCANNCTTGAGCGAAAAANGAGGCTTGTTAANCCAGCAAAGTTCAAGCTGTTTGCCGCATCACATGCNGTGCTTTCTGCCCATGCNCGCCACTGNGATTCAACATCTCNNGCCCANTCATCTGCCCATGCTTTATCTTTNCCNAGNGCCTTATAATCNGGCGTTGCNGAAAGTCTTAAGCCTGTNCCAACNACNTTATCGCTGAGNGTTTGCATTGCCCCAGCCGCCACNCCGTGATTGCGCGTTAAATCACGCGAGCGCGATACAAGCGTTGGTAANTCACCNANNAAATCNCTATCAGCAGANCCAAGTGGCGGNAACCAACTGGAAAGCTCNCGAGANCGATGTGANGCCGCGCGGTGCGCNGTATCACTCGCCTTCANNGGATTGCCCGAACTATCTAATAATTGAACCATATTTTATAACCCTTAAAAGCTGGTGCGNATAATGCCACGGCGTGATTTACCGCTTTTCTTGGCAATGTCCTGCTTCAGCTCATTGATGTAACGCTCAAGCCCNGCAATATTGGCTTGGCTGTATGTTGTTGCGCCNTAACCATGCAGGCTCACTGTTATTTCTTGCGTGCCGGTCAATAATTTATGGCGAGCTTCTTTTGCCTGAANCAATCGTGCTTCAAGCTCTAGCAATGTTTCAGACATGTTATNTTTCCTTATAAATACGGATCGTCAGATTTAACGGCTTTNCGCTGCGTAAACCGCGATTTAGGTTTCTCAGGCTCGCGTGGTGCGCTCCTTGTTTCAGTTGTCACTGGCATTTCAACNCCGCGTGCTGGGATGTTTGCTTTCATACCCAGCGCTTCTTCCAANCGTCTCCAGCGATAATCAGACATACGATCCAANCCATANATGCTTGCCGCCGCNCGTGCGTAAACACGGCAATCCANNGCCTCGTTGTTGCGGCTTGGGTCTTTCTCCCACGTGGCTTTTGGAAAGCCTTTGTGAATGCGAATAACGCGGCGCTCTGCCGTAAGTTGTTTAAAATACTCTTCGCCATATTGCGGGAAGTGACAACTTCCCGGTGGAAACGCTACACCATCCGCTTGTGCTTCTTGTGTTGGCCATTCCAATTTTAACCAGCGATAAAGCTCCATCTTGGCCACTGGCCCCGATACGTTCCAAACACGCAACCCCCGACGTTTACCGCCAGCATCTGCTTTTGAAACGCTTAAGATTAGCGCCGTATCCCGCGCTTGCCCTTTAACAGCCACCGCAGTGCGTGGTTGGCTGGCACGTGCGCCAGACCCGCCCCAGACTGCCTGCGGATGATTTTTGACAAAGGCATAAACATCTTGCGTCGCATACCCAGAATCAACCGCCATAACGCGGATCGGCATGCTATGCCCGCTGGCGTGTGGCCAGTCCTTTTGCAAAACCTCACTATCAAGGCGTTGCCATGTTTCTGGTCGCGCTGTATCACCATCTATGATGATATAATCAACAGACCAGCTTTCTTTACCGCGCCCCCATGCCACAACCTCACATTCAAGTCGGTCTTTTTGCACATCAACGCCAGCGGTTAAGAACAAACCTTCTTTCGGCACAATGCTTTGAGAAAAACTCTCTCGGCGTTCGTATAATCGTTGCCATTCTGGGGCTTCGGAGGATTCCTCGTAAGGCTCTCCTAAGACCGTATTTACAAACCCTTTCATGAGATCAGGGTTACGCTTTGCCTCCTCAAACAACACCGCAGCGTCAGACCAAGAAAACCAGCCAACAGGGCTGTAAAGTGATGATAAGTGAAAACCTACCGTACCATCGGCGCTTTCGGCAGTGGCCCGCCATTCACCTTTAGACAACATGTGTGTCTTATCCGAATTATGCATGAGATGACCACACTCAGCGCAGGCATATTGCGCCTCATGCGGTGATCCTTCTGGCCAACGCAGTTGCGTGAATTGCAACGGCTGGAAATGATCACATTTTGTGCATGGTACAAAGAAGTACCGCTGATCGCTTTTTTCAAACTCACGTTGCACCCGCGATATTCCTTTAATCGTTGGCGTACTCACCATAAAAATCTTTCGGCGATGTCTAAATGTTGCGGAGCGTCGCTCTGCCAATAAAATCGGATCTCCTTCATTGCCAACATCGCCGGGATACGCATCAATCTCATCCATAAACAAATATCGTGCAGGCATGGATCGTAATCCCGCCGCCGAATTCGCACCCGTCATAATCAAGACACCGCCTTGAAAATCCTTACTCAAAATAGTGTTGCCACTATCACGCTCGCGGGCAGGCCTAACACGTTCCAGCAATTCAGGAACATCGAGCAATAGAGGATCAATCCGTTGCTTTGAATTACGCTTTGCCAAATCCACTGTAGGGGAGACCGCCATCATCGGCCCCGGGGCGATATGAATGATATAGCCAATCCAATTATTGCCAGCCTCTGTACCGCCGATCTGCGCACCTTTCATAAATACAATGCGCTGCGCAGGATTACTGGTTGAAAGCTGATCCATGATCTCTTTCAAATATGGTGTACGCGACGTCTTCCAAAGCCCGGGTTCAGCCGATGATTTACCAGAGAGTAAGCGATATTTATCAGCCCATTCAGATACCAGGTAATATTCTTCAGGAACAAAACTCTTGAGATACGTATTTTGAACAAATGCGCCGTCATGTTTTATCAGGCCTGATTTAATCGAGTTTAAGTTTTCCCTCCCCAATGTCATTTAGATGCTCCCGCACATACTTTTCCAAAATTGTATGGAGAGCGTGTTCATCAACCTCCAACTCCTTTGCCATTAATGGTGAAATTCGTGCAGGCCAGTTCACCCAGCTATCTCGTACTTGCCTCCCTAATTTAAAGATTTGNGCTTTCACCATTTCCTTATTGATCAACTGTCCTTTTCTTTCCTGCAGGGCNAGCTGTGTAAGCTGNGCTTTGTAAAGCTCATGCGCTGTTTTNATTTTNATAAANGACGGATGCCCTTGCGNACTGCCATCATCTATATCTTTCCCTGACTCTTTGAGGNCTTGATTCACATTTTGNGCGGCTTGNTCNGGGTCGTAATTTGNATCTTTGANAATGGGGCGNTGTTTNGATTTATCGGTNTTATCTTTCCATTCCTTATCAGCCTTTTTTGCGTTAATNGTGCCNTCCTTATTCGGCGTNATACGACCAGCCGTGATGGCNTTTCTAACCGCCTTATCGGTAACNCCGCGATGNCGTGCATANNCNCTNATTGAAAGCCCCATAATTCCTCNCTTTTTTTGATCTATTCAACTTTACTTCGTCGTTTTTTGAAGCGTTCATGGTNCTGTTGATTAAGGATAATTTTTAACAAAAGGAGNAAAAACCATGACAACACCACAAACNCAAAAANCAGCNCCNAAAGNCCCAGAGACTGAGAAGGTGAAAGNCCCAGCNGAAGCNCNNAAAATCACCAAGAAAGCCTTGGTGNAAAACCTCTTGGAAGCNGANAAAGGCACAACCATNGAAGAGATTGCCAAACAAACAGGNTGGCAAAATCATACCGTGCGCGGGCATTTATCAACGATGAAGAAAAACAACANCNNNATNACCAGCGAACGCATCGATGGAGAGCGCCGCTATTTCATCAAGAAGCAAGCCGATTAAANGCGNTCCTTTTCTAACTCTTCAAANCTCTGGCCGTTACTGGCCAGAGTTGCTTTTTTNCCNGTAAATTCCTCCCAGCGTTTTACAATCACATCAACATATTTNGGATCAAGCTCAATAAGACGNGANCGCCTGCCNGTTTTTTCACTGGCGATCATNGTTGAGCCAGANCCACCAAAAGCGTCCAATACAATATCCTTTGTTTTGCTNGAATTTTGAATNGCACGCTCTACCAGCTCGATAGGCTTCATCGTGGGATGCAGGTCATTTTTAACGGGTTTATTNACAAACCACACATCNCTTTGNGAACGATCACCNCACCAGAAATGTTTNTTTGTCTCTTTCCANCCATATAAAATAGGTTCGTATTGGCGCTGATAATCAGCACGNCCNANCGTAAATGTNTTTTTTGCCCANATGATAAANGTCGACCATTTACCGCCAGCNCCNACAAAAGCATCATAAAGCGTATGTAGCTCNGAAGAACTCATGCAAATATACATTGCGCCTTTGCAGGTCATCATCANATTNGTGCANACNTCATATAAAAAACCACCAAAGTCATCGCCNAGATTATCATTCTTAATNGGNCGATNTNTACCGCGCATTTTATCTTTGGCGGAGTTGGCGTAATTTACATTATAAGGTGGGTCTGTNAAAACCATGTCCGCCAGCTCATCACCAAGCAGNTTATTGTANCTATNAATNTGCGTTGAATCNCCGCACAAAACTTTATGATCNCCGCAAATCCAAATATCACCTANAACACTGANTGGNTTTTCTGGNACTTCNGGCGCGGCATCTTCATCCGTTAAGCCAGCGTCATTATCATCNAATAAAAACTCTTCNAATTCAGACGTATCAAAGCCCAAAATATCGAGATCAAAATCAAGATCNTCCAGCGCCGTTAACTCTTGGCGNAGAAGTGTTTCATCCCAACCNGCATTCTCCGCNATCTTATTATCGGCAATNACCAAGGCGCGNCNTTGTGTCTCATTNAAATGCTTNAGATGAATAACAGGCACAGTTTTTACNCCCAGCATNTTTGCCGCCATTAAACGACCATGCCCCGCAATAATGATATTNTCTTTGCCCAGCANAATAGGATTCACAAAGCCAAANTCGNTCATNGAGTTGGCNATTTGNGCCACTTGCTGCTCTGAATGCGTNCGAGCATTGCCGATATAGGGCGTAAGCTCGTTCACAGAAANATGCTCGATNTTAAGCTCAAGATTTTGATTNTCTGTCATGAAANTTATTCTCCATTTCTTGTAGTTGTAAGAGTTGCCCACGCATAAGCGGCAGCCAATGGGACGACACCGTTTCCACAGGCTCGAATTCTGTCCACCCGATTGGCCAGCCCATCAGCCATTCGACAAATTGCGGGTTTAAGACTGGTTGGGATTTCGTCCCAATCTCCGTTTGANCCGGGCGGGAAAGGTGCGATTGGATTACCGTCGATGTTAGGCCTTTGCTCTGTTGTGAATTGCCTTTTAGGCGATACTTCTGTTCCGACGCCATTGGTGTTGGCCAGTTGATCTGCTCTCTCAGATTGCTGGGGCGTGTTCTTCCTGCTCTCTGGCCATTCGGCCCCATCAGTTTCTTCATTGCTTCGGGACTGCGTGATGGCAGATGATCCAATGTATTCGGCGTTGCCCAATTCACAATCGAGACTTCCAGACGGCATTTGGGATTGTTTGCCAGAATTTCCTTCCTGCATGGGCCATTCGCCGAGGATACCCTGACTGTCGGCCACATATGCTTCACCTGATCCCGAAGGCTCAATGGCATGCCCGCATCCAATCGTTCTTTGAATTTCTTGTAAGTGAGACAACCACCCATCGGCTCTGTCGCTTTCACGGTACGCCAAAATGAACAGTCGCTCCCGTTTATGAGATGCACCGACTTCCGCCGCTGAGAACAAGCCTGCCTTAACGCTGTAACCCAAGCTGGATAAGTCATCATGGACTTGCTCAAACCCCAGTCGTAAATGTCCGGGTACGTTTTCAAAGAAACAGAGCCTTGGAGAGATTTCTTGAACCACGCGAAACACATCTGGCCAGAGATGTCTTGGGTCGTCTTTTCCTTTTTGTTTTCCAGCGACGCTGAAGGGTTGGCACGGATAACCCGCAGTGATGCAATCCACGAGGCCACGCCATGGCTTGCCATCGAAGGTGCGTAAATCCGTCCAAATAGGCGCTTCATCCATGGTTTTGTCTTCCATGCGCGTTGCCAAGATTTCGCACGCAAATGCTTCGATCTCGACAAAACAGACTGTTCGAGCATTTGGCTGCGCCATTCTAATGCCAAGGTCGAGTCCGCCAACGCCGGCGCACAGCGACAAAACTGAGAGGGAACGACTATCCACAAAACAACTTCCTTTGGTTTTCAAGTCAGCAGAATTCGAGTACGCACCCCATATTTTGGGTACGCACTAAAATAAAAACCTCGAAAGCGAGGTTTTCTGCTGGGTTAATAAGTATTTTTAGGTGCGGACTGCGGACTCAAATTTTTGAGGTGTGACTAAAGAAACACTGCGCCTAAGCCCGCCGCATAGGGAAAGATCGCCGGAAGTACCTTATATGTTGATTGGGTCGCCGCCGTATGATGAGGTAGTGATGATGTGATTGGGGTGGCCACCCCAATCACATCTGGTCAGTACGATCGTGAAGTACCTCGAAGTTACCTTCGTAAGAAAGCAAGATCTGCTGACCATTTTGGTTCAATTTCGAACGGTTGATAGGGCTTTTGACGCCCGTATATAAGGATGATACACCATGACTCAAAAACATAAAATACTTTCTATCGGCATTGATGTAGCGAAGGCTCACCTTGATGTTTATTGCATGAACGACCAATCGGCCATGCGGTTTAATAATGATGGAGGCGGAATCGCACGCCTCATAAAATGGGCGTTGGCACGAGGCAAACAGCCCTTGATTGTTCTCGAACCCAGTGGTGGTTACGAACGGGATTTGGAACGAGAAATCCAATCACGAAACGATATTTTATTGGCGAAGGTCAACGCCAAATATATTCGTGACTTCGCCAGAGCCAAAGGGCGATTGGCAAAAACAGATGCCATTGATGCACAGGTGATCGCAGAGTATGGCATGCTCATGTCGCCACGAACCAGTATCCCCATCACGGCAGATCAGAACGCTCTAAAGGATTTGGTCATTCGCCGCAGGCAAGTGACCAAGATGCATGCGGAAGAAAATAACCGGCTTGAGAAAGCCAAATCGTCGATGGCGGTTGACTCGATTCAAGCCATGATTTTAATCTTGAAACAAGAAATCAAAGCTCTTGATAATGCAATTCGTGCACTGATAAAATCGAACAAGACATTCCACGATGCGTACAAAATGTTGCAAGAAATGTGTGGCATTGGGCCAATCACTGCGGCATCATTATTGGCTGACTTGCCAGAACTTGGTCGCATTGGAAACAAAGCCATTAGCTCCCTTGTTGGTGTTGCTCCTCACAATGTCGACAGCGGAACAATGCGAGGCCAGCGTTGTATTCAAGGCGGTCGCGGTGCTGTCCGTCAGGCTCTTTATCTGGCGACATTAACGGCAACGCGATATGATGGTGTCATTCGTGATTTTTATCTCTCCATGATAGCTCGTGGTAAAAAACCAAAAGTCGCTCTCATCGCATGCATCAGAAAAATGATCATCATTCTCAACGCACGGATGAGAGACTTTTATCAAATCGCCAGTTGACACGCAACACGGTTGCTTTTTGCATATCAGGGAAGGGAAACGCAAAAAGCCACGGGTGTCCGTGGCTTGAGAGGTCAATTCCTGCGATCTTATATAAAACACTAAGAGATTTTGTTCGTGTTGTCCGCAACAATTATGTTCGCGAACATTTTTTATGATTGTTGTTCAAAAAACTTCTGCGGAATATCTACCCTCCAATAGTCTTTGGGGCAGACAATAAACTCTGGTTCATAATGGTTTAGATAACAATAGATTTCATCCAATTCTACTAAAGCACACCAAACAGAGCAGGACTGATCAGCATCGTTACCATGCCAGTTGAAAGACTTGGCTCTTTTAGGATATTTGATCGCTTGGTACAAATCTGTTGTCCATGACATGCCTTCACGAAACTCATTTCCAACACATCCCCTAAAAACAGTAAAAGGATTTAACTTTTGTGACACATCTCTTGTCGGAGGTTGATGCCCTTGCTGTTCTGCTTGTTGTTGCAATACTGTCTTGTCACAAGCATCAAATAGCTTTTTTAAATCTACGAACGATACCCCTTGAAGATTTTCTGCATGAAGATACGCAGGAATCAGTTTTTCTTCCAGACGCCCTTGTGCCTTTATATTGTCTAGATTTGAAAACAAATTGATTAAGTCACACACAGTTATTAGCCTATTAGTTACAAAGTGATCAGACCAATAATCTCTTTCAGTGCTTCTAATGCCCCATCGAATGAGATTTTCTCGTCTTCATCTGCATAAGACATGTTCTGCACAAACTGTTTGTATTCTTCACGGTAGACAACATCAGTTGATAGCATTTCATACGCTTTTGTTAAACGATCAGCGATGCTCATGTTGGCAATAACATCACCGCCACGGCGTTCTTGATCGCTTTGCAATGACTGTTGTGCGCAACCAATAAAAACATCCTTGGCTTCCCAGATTGAAGCTTTAAGCGCCGCTAGGTCATGGAGGTGGCGGATCATTGTTGGGTCATCTTTATCTGAATCCCTGTCTCTCACGACTACTCGCCACGTTAACGCGCTCACTTTATCAGAGGCTGTTTCAATTGGAGAAACACACGTTATTTCTGTTTCTGCTTCTCCACCAGATAACTCAGAGACAATAGAGCGCACGTCTTGCTTTAAAAGTGGCAGTCGATGGTCAGAAAAGGTCATTTCCAATTGTAGATAGGGACGCAAGAATTCTTGTTCAAACCCCATCTCATATTCAACAGGAGCTTTGAAAAAGCGGTGACTATCACCGCGCTGAACTTTGTCATCTTCAATTGTAAAGCGTAGATCGGATGTAATGTGTGAAATCACAGACTTTCTAAATGAACGCCTACCTCCAACAGACACATTGCCAGATGAGCATAAAATAAAATCTAAGTCCTCGGAAAAGCGTTTAATGAGACCAAAGCCTTTTGATAGGCTCGTGCCACCGGAGAAAACCAATTCTACGCCACGATCATTCTCAAACTCATTTAGAGATTTTAATAGCTGTACAGCATACCAGTCTTTCTCGATGAAAGCTGGGTCAATACCAGTTTCTGCGGCAGCTTCTAAAATGGTTTCACGATTAAGCATATTGTTCAAAGGATACATACTTCCCATTATAACCAATTTTACGAGAAATACGGCCTTGCACACCAATCACACGCCCTGTTGGAACTTGAGTTGATTTTCCTTCGTTGTAAAATTTTTGCGCCTTTGTAGGCATAATTTTAATACCGAGTTTATTCAAAGCCTCTTGCGCCAACTCAGGCAAAGGCTTTTCAGGAATGGTTTTTCCACTGAGGGCAGATTGCTTAGCACGTGCATACACACCATAGCCGATATTAATCAGCAATCCCTTTTTTACTAATTGTCGTATAATCCGACCGACTTGATCGTAGCCGCCAATATCCTCAAAATCTTGACGCACAAACACGCTCACCGCGCTACGCTTAACACGGTAAGTAATTTTTCCTTCTAATGTGTTTTTAATCGCCATAATTAATCCTTACAAAAATACGACATCTATAAATACAAATATACGACATTTTTAGTTAATTTTCAAGCCTTTTAATTATTCTATCACAGTGTCTTATACAAATTATTAATAACTATCGAGTTTAAATAACTGACATTTATGAGTTTTCAATGGAAAAGTTCATAAAAACAGTGCGCAGCGTCTGAAAAACATGCGCAAATAGTCTTTTTCATGAAAATCGTGCGTAAATTGTGAGAAGAATAATTCTATGAAATACGCTTAGAACTCATGAAAAACACTTATATTTGGGCTGTTTTGTGAAAAACACTTATTTTTCTGCTTTTGGCGCACGGATTCTCTTCGGCAACCGTTCTTCCTCCAGCATTAAGCCTATTAAGTCATGGCGAGCATCAGCGATATCTTTCAAACGATCCAACATCCCAAGAACAAACAAAGCGGAAACATAACCCCCCACCGAAACACCGGAATCGCCTTGTTCAATTTTGTTGAGTGTAATACGCGAAAACCCAGCGCGTTCAGCCATAAGCTCTGTACCAATACGACGACGCAAGCGTGCGTCACGAATATCCTTTCCAAGCTTTTTCAAAGCCTTTCTGGCGGGGATAGGAAGATGTAGTTTTCTGCTCATATTTTACCGCTAATGTTTATTATTCTTATCATTACAGCGGATATTGCTAATAATGATGTACATTAAACCTCAATGATTATCCCCTGATCATCATAACCTTTACATTCGAACATGCCTGTTCGCAGGGGATAACCACGCGGATTGGAAACCACCCGTGTATCGCCAAACATCCTGTCGTCAGGCTCGTGCGTGTGCCCATATATCCAAAGCTGAGGCTGATAATCATTGATCACTTTTTCTATATCCAGAGAACCGTATGCGGGCTGCATATGGCTTTCACGGTGAATGGGGTTGTGTGATTGCACGGGCATATGATGAGAAATCACAACGCGTGGACCGCGTAAATCCTGTTCGAACCAATCAATAAGCCTTGTTTTATAACGCTCATGGAATGTGATTGTTTGCTGCGGGGTTAGGAAATCATGCTTACCTTCACCTGTTTTAATCATCCTGTAATCATTCATTTTCTTATGTGCGGTCCGCATTGAAAATGTGTTCGCACCGTTAAAGTCCGTCCACATCGTGCCGCCAAAAAAATGAACGCCATTGATGGTTATGGCTTCATCCTCTAAAAACGTGAGCTGCGGATAATCCTGCGCCCAGCGCTTGAAAGCATCAATGCCTTCTTGCATTGGCCTGCGCGTGTAAAATTCATGATTGCCTGTAATGAACAGAATAGGCTTTTGCCAAGCCTTAACGATTTGTTCAAACGGCGTGAAATCTGAAAAGGTAATGATATCACCCGCTAGGATCATAATATTCGCAATATCTTCTGCAGGTGGTGTAAAAGGCTCTTCAAATTCAAGGTGCAGATCGCTAAAGCAAATAATCTTCATTGTGAATCCTCCTGAGCATATTCACCCTCCTTAAAAACGCGGTCGGTGATGTGTTGCAGGTCGCCCGCAATATCCGCTAAAAAGCCTGCGTCGCCCCAGCGTATCTCTTCGGGGTTGGTTTCAAAGTGATCTGCGCTTGCCGCCTGTAAGCGCTCCAGCATCGCGTCAATGCGGGTTTTGTGTTCGATAAAAGCGTCCAGCGCCGTTCTTTTTTCTTGTGGTTTTGTCATTGTTTTTGCTCCTTTGTTAACACCAGTAACGCTTCATTCCCGAGGCTTATCAAGCTATTAATCAATCCTTTTTGCGATTGTTGCCAGCGCGTGTTTATACATCTCCCACGCCTTGGTGCGCCCCACGCCAAACCGCCCACAAATGAGCTTCCAGCGCACACGCTCGGCACGTAGCCAGACCAGCTTGCGCTGTTCCACATCCAGCCAGCGAAGCCATACAAAGATCACTTCTTCCATCTCGCTGATATCTTCACTGCTTGGACGAATACGCATGGGTTGTGCTTCCATCTGCAATATTTCCATTTCATCACGAACGATAGCTGGCCATGCGCTGATATAGCCTTGCACCTTTTTATCAGGCAGCCGTCTTAGTGTTCGCGCTGCTTCTCGTAGTCGTTCTTCAACATATTTTTCTCTCTCCGTGATAGTTTTGTTTTCTGCCATGGCGTTTTCATCTCCTTGTTGTTAATTCTTGAAATTGTTTTTGAGGGTCTTGAATGCTGATCGCTTTTCCCTTGATTGGGAAAGCATCAGCATTACTCCGTAGGAGTAAGGGAAATCTTGCCCACTGCCCACTGAACGAAACCGTTGCTGGTTCTAGCGTTTGAGCAGTAGGCAAGTGGGCAAAGACAGTGGGCAGTTGCCCACTAGAATTATTGCGACAATGCTTTTGTTTCTGCTGTTTTTGTTTCAATCCAGTGGGCAAACTGGTGACCAGCAGTGGGCAGTAGGCAATAAAATATGATGCAGTGGGAATCACGATAGCCCCCCACTATTAAGAGCGACGATCCAGTTTTCAGGATCATCAACAGGGAGGACTTCATTTGTTTTCGGGTGCTTGAAGTGCGTTGGCAAAATACGCGTGCCGTCACCCAGCGCCATACCCTCAACACAGATGTACCCTTGGCGACTACGTTGCGCTTGAGGCAGGCCATAAATATCGGCATTCTTAAAGAATTTGATATGACCCTTGGTGCTGAGTGCATTCAATCGATTGCGTAAAGAACGAGAACTTCCCAAGCCTGACTTATTCTCAAACGTGTCGGAAAACTGCCGCGCCGTATAAACGCGCCCTTGGGAGGCTTCAGAGTAAATTAAACCAATGACGGCATCTTTTTTGCGCAGTTGTTGCGCATCAAGTTTTACTGCCTGTGAACGCATAGCAAGGCGTTCTGCCTGACTATCGACCTCACGCCAGCCCGATGCATCTCGCAATATTGTTTTTTGCACAATCTCTGGCCCATTGCGTAGCTCAAAGATGAGGTTGCGCTCGGGGCGCATTTCATCAAGGCGGTGAAGAATAATGCCCGATGTGTAATAAGATCGCAGCGAACCAGCGCCACTGAGCGCTTGGAACGGATCTTCCTCAACATATTTCTTGGAGACTTTCTTTGTGTGGTGCGCAAGAATTAACCCAGCGTTTGGATTAATCTGATTGCGCAATTCTTCCACCCGCCGGGAGAGGAAGAACATCATCGCATCATTATCATTTTCTCCGCCAATCCCACCGCCATCAAACACATTACGAATAGGATCAATGGCGATGATATCAGGTGGTCGTTCACCAAAACGTGCCTTAACAGAGCGCACAATCTTATCGATACCTCCATCATTGAGTATCAGCCGAATTTGTGGCGTCATCACAAAGTTCTGACTTAACCGCTCCAGCGTTTCATCTGCTAGGTTTAGCTTTTGAATACGCTCACGCAGATAATGGTACTGAACCTCCGCCTGCAGATAAAAGATGCGCACCGGACGCTTGCTAGATAATCCAAGGAAATCCTGACCTGCGGCCATGTTGGCGAGTAGTGATATAAGAAAATCACTTTTACCCACTTTGGGTGCGCCGCCAAACACCAACATGCCACCCGGTGTTAGAACGCGAGGGGATATTAAGTCTTCGGGCATGGGGCTGTGATCGGCCTGCAGATCTGCAACGCTATAAAGCGGAATGGTATCAGGCTTGATCGGCTTATCTTTTGCCACAACCCGATCCCAGTTTTTCAATATATCGTGGATATTTAAACCTTCTGCGACAGCATCGGCGACATCCCATTTAGGGGGCTTCTCAGGCGGGACTTTAAGTATCTTGACCTGTAACGCCCCAGCGCGGGCAGAAGCGCTTGCTGCCCTGCGAGCGTAGCTCAATCCAGCCTCATCATGGTCAGGCCAGATCAATACCTGCTTGCCTTTAAGCGGTGACCAGTCTGTTTTATCAATCGGTGCTTTTGCACCGTTCATGGCGGTGGTGGCACAAATGCCTAAGCCGATTAATGCATCGGCACATTTTTCACCCTCAACAAGAATAATTGTTTTTGCTTTGGCGATATTGGGCTGGTTATAAAGCGGACGAATATCAGGGGCCTTCATTACGCCTTTAACAGCATCCCATGGACGGAATTGCTTTCGTTGGCCTTTGGGGTCATAGCGATACACACTGGCAATTAGCGCCCCTTGTGCATCGGTATAATCCCATTTGGCTGTCGGCTCGCCTAATTTTTGAGATTGTTTATAGCTGCTTTGTTTGCATTGCTTTGGCTGTGATGTGGGAATGCCGCCGCCAATCCAGCTTTGAATATCGGTGATCAGTTCTTTAAATTGGCTTTTGCGATCAAACCCTTTCACGCCAGCCCAAAGATCAAGAATGTCACCACCATCGCCAGTGGCAAAGTCATGCCATAGCCCAGCCTTTGAGCCATTCATTTCAACAACAAGGCTTTCGCCTTTACCGCCGCTGATATCACCCACGATAAACTTTCCAGCGCGAAGCACACCGTTTGGCAACAAGGCGTGCAGCGTTGATGGTAGGCTTTGTAATAAGCGCTGTTTGATGTCTTTCGCGTCAGGTGGCTTTAACGCGATGACGTTTGGGTTGCTATGATCTGCCATGCATGATGCCCTCATGCATTCTTATTGCTCGTCTTATGACGCTCAATGTTTTTGAGTTTAATAATGCCGTCAACCCATTGCAGGGCGCGACCGACACTTCTGACCTCTTTAATCAGCTCCTCTCGCAATTCAGATAGTTTGCTATCCTCAAGCGTTTTTAATTGTCCTACAGGCGTATGTTGCACCCACTTGAAAACAGCCTCACCAGCATCAATGTGATCATCTATTGATTTGTTCATTTATCCTTTTCCTTATTAGAGTTTGTTGTCCCTAATAAGCAGGTACAGTTTTGGCCTCAGAAACGACGACGGCATCTGCAAAAAAAATCAATTATTTTTCAAATCATTCTCTAAGCCCCAGTTTTTCTAGATATTCGCGCAATCTTTTTGCTCTGCTGGATAACGTCGTGCGGGGAATTCCTGTAGAATGAGATGCCTCAGTGATGCTTTGATACTTCAATAGCTCATAGGTGCTACGAATATCTTCAGGCATCTCGGCAAGCACCTTACTCATATCCATATTATGCTCTGCCATCAGATAAGAATTTGAAGCAAAGCTATCTCCCCAGAGGGCTTGTTCACTGGCAATACTATCCAGCAACTCCATAGAACTTTCTTCATCACCCATAGTTGTGGAAAGTGACAGCTCCTTTTGACCGGTCCAGCGTTTTTGAGTTTCAGCCTCTGCAATGAGATTAATTGCATGGTTGTTAATCACGGATTTAATAAAGCTTCGACGATCACCTTTGCTTTCATCGAAACTGGGCCATGCATGAAGATATGCCAGCATCAATTCTTGCTGCAGATCTTCAAAATCATCTGCCGTAAAGAACGGCGATTTTGTAAGTGTTCTGGCTTTATAACCAATAAAAAAAGCGGCGTAGGAATCTACGCCGCCGTAACGATTGTTCGACATTTTTCTTTCCTCTTTTGTTCAGCGGAGAAAAGTCTCCGCAGAGGAAAGAATGCAAAATCTGAGTATTATTTCAGCCGCTTACAGGTCAAAACTGGCATGCACAAATACGCACGTACTCAAAAACCCCAGCCAACAGGCATCTACAACCGTTGCTAGAATGATATTTTTTAGGCATCTGGAAAGTGGTCATACAAAGGAATGATATAAAACGTCATTCCTATGATGTTTTGGGTAATTCTTTACTTGGTTATCAAAAACCAAATAGTTGTTCTTGCTCACTCCATAGAGCAGGAAAGCTTTTTTCAACTGAAGACAAACCAAATCCATCAGGTTGATTTCCATCGAGAATAGATTGAATGACCTTGGGAGACAGACGCATTAAGCGCATAACGCGCAACACGTATGATCGGTTAATATTCTCATTATCGCTGATTGCTTGAGCGTTTTTATAATGCCCAGTTTCAATTAATTTGTGCCATCTATAAGCACGCCCCAGCGCCTTGAGCAGTTTTTCGTCTTTACGAATATGACGATCCAATCTTTGTAAATCTTGGCCAACAGGACCAACTACGACTTTCTTTCCACCCCATTTTCTTAAGTTTATCGGCACGTGAACAATAATTTTTTGCTCAGACTTATCTTGGCTTAAAGCCATATTATGCGCTCCTTTCATTCATATTTTTATTGATGGTTTGTTGTAGATCGTGAATGATGTTCTCTAACCCGCTGGCGCGATATTCAATATCAACACCTTGCGACTTCACGACCACTCTCTCAATTAACAAATGCGCAATACGTTTTTGCTCTGCTGGAAAAAGATGATCCCAAAATGAGCCAAGTTTTTGTAGAGCGTCATGCATTTCATATTCTTGAAAATTCTTATCGTGTTCGCGCATGGACCGCCAAACCTCGACCAATATTTTGGGGGAGGCAAAAATAGCTTTGAGCTGGCTTTTGATTAATTCTTCAATCTCTCCTGCAGGAATTCTGCTAACAGGGCATTCCCCACAAGTATGTTGGCGGTATGAGTTGGTGATATAATAACGATATTGTTTATTTTTCTTCTTTGTATAAGTGGGGGACATCGCTCCTTCGCAACCACCGCAAACAATAATGCCTTTAAGTAGAGCATCTGATTTTGCTGTATAGGTTCGCTTGCGTTTAGAACCGGCATTTTCCGCAAAAATATCTTGCGCTTGGTCAAACAAATTCTGGTCTATTAAAGCTTGATGCTGACCAGGGTAATGCTTTCCTTTGTGATGTACTTCCGCAAGATATAGACGGTTCTTTAAAATGGTGCGCAGAGCTTGCAAGCTAAAGACTTTTCCGCCTTGCTTATTGCCTGTCTGACTTACATATGATTTTGTGCGATAGCCTTGATTATTTAATTCCTTAGCCAGCATTGCGATAGATCCCAGCGCAATAAACCGCTCATAAATATGCTTAACTTGTTTTGCTTCAGCGGGGTTCGTGAGCAATTTGCGCTCAATCACATCATAGCCTAGCGGTGGCGGCCCACCCATCCACATACCTTTTTTCTTTGATGCTGCAAATTTATCGCGGATGCGCTCGCCTGTGACCTCGCGTTCAAATTGGGCAAAGCTCAACAAAATATTGAGCGTTAATCTCCCCATGGAATCCTTGGTGTTAAAATGCTGGGTCACAGACACAAAGCTGGTGTCATGCTTATCAAATACTTCCACCATCTTCGCAAAATCTGCCAGCGAGCGTGATAAGCGGTCAATTTTGTAAACTACTACAATATCTATACGTCCTGCCTCGATATCTCGCAGCAATTTTTTTAAAGCTGGGCGTTCCATATTTCCACCCGAAAAACCACCGTCGTTATATTGCTCTGGTATGATACGCCAACCTTCATGGCGCATGGCTTCGATGTATTTTTCACCTGCCTCGCGCTGTGCATCCAGCGTATTGTAATCCATATCCAGACCTTCTTCGGTGGATTTACGCGTATACACAGCGCAACGTAAAATCTTCTTTTCTGCCATTATTTGCGCCCCCTTGATTTATGATATGGGCGGGTGGCTTTATTTTTAAGCAGTCCAAAGAAGGCGTTGCCGTTCCAGCGCGTTCCGGTAATAGCAAAAGCCGCACCAGAAAGGCTTTTATATTTTGTTCCTTGGTACTCATAACCATCTTCTAAAACCGTAACGTGATGCTCCACGCCTTTGACCTCGCGAATAAGATGCGTGCCAATGGCAAGTCGTGTGTTGTCGTATTTTCGTTCGTTCAAGGATTTGCTTTCAGCCAGCGCCTCCAGCCGATCAATGGTCTTTTTGGTGAGGCCTCCATAAGCCAATTCTTGCACACGGTAGATCAGCTCATTAACCAGATATTTTTTATTCGATTTTGTTTTTGGTGGCGTATCAAAATAGCGTGGCCATTCTTTGAGAAGCTCTTTAACGCTCATTTCCTCAAGGCTCGTATATTCTTGTAGTATGTTAATTTCCATCTCATATCCTCTTTTTTTAACGGTTCTTTTTAAGAGCTTTTTTGCTCATCGCATGAATGCTTCGAAGAGGCGTGAAGTCCAGCGGAACTTCTCTCAATACGTTGCTTTTGCTGGTTATTTTTAAATCGGGAGAGACCTCGGGCTAGAATGCTGGCGATTTCAGCCATGCGCTCTTTGCTTGTCATTTCAGATGGGTTTTTCGTACTTGTACGCATAATTTTCTCCTTATTAATTGTTCCTAATAAGGCTGGTACAGGATTGGCTTGAAAAACGACGACGAGATCACAAAATTTTTTGATTAGTTCGAAAAGCGGTATGAAACCAACCATTTATAGGATGCGAAATTAGATTTTCAGAAATCGTTATAAAACAAGGTGTTATATTGAGTACGAAAAAATCGTTTAGTGCTCAAAAGCGTGAGAGAATGTGAGAATTGAGAGGAAATTTAATGATTTTTACGCTCTAACAGTACTCAAAGAATAGTGCTAAACCGCCTAAACACTGGGGGATTTAGGCACAAAAAAACACCCATAAAGGGCGTTTGTTAAATTAAATGGTGGTGGATTCGAATCCACGTTTCTAACTTCTCAAATATAACGTAACATATTGGTTTAGAATAGAGAAAATTTATGGTCTATCGATATAGAGAGTTTTACCTATACGCCAGTTCGAATCCCAATTTATTGTGTATAGGTCAGGTCGGCACGTAAATAAAAGCCAATTTTCTTTATGCACGTGAACTGTATATATTTTGAGGGAGCATAAAAAAAGAGCCTCGCAATGGAGACTCTCTCATCTTCAAGACAAAATAAACTTACCTGTCTTTTTACAAAATGTACATTTTAACTTTTCGACTAAAAAATGTGGGGCCAGAACATAATGTGCCTGTAATATCTCGCGCAACTTCTGTCAGGCTGTCGAAACGTTGCTGATTATATTCGTAATGGCCATTGCGATAATACACGGCATATGTTTTTCCGTTGTATGTGCGCTCTAAAACCGTTCCATCAACAAGCCTTGTTATTGAGCCGCGTGTTGCCTTGCCAAGCACTTCTTCGTTAAAATCTATCGGGTTAGCATCCGCTGGCAATAAGTCAGGATTTAAGGTCTCTGATAAATCATCCTGTATTTTCTTCATAATACTCAAGATAATTTCATTTCTTAAGAGGTCTATCGGACATTTGGTTTTCAAATGCTGTTTGTAATCCGTCCGTAATTGTTTGGTTGACGAAAGCTGCAATCGTGCATATTGCTTTATCAAAAACAATGTGTCGTCTTCTTTCTCCAGCTGCTCGATGTCGTTATCAAAAACGTTGAGCGTTTCGACCCATCTTTGTAATGGCGTGCGGTATGTATTTTCCAGTTTAGCTTGATGCATATTTTATCTCCTTGTTTTAGTAATAAGGGACAATTCGACCCTCTCACTAATACTGGTATGCGTTCTCTTTCAAAAACGACGATGGAGAATAAAGAATATTTTTGGATGCTGTGATTTACCCATGAACGCCATAGGCTCTGGACTATAGCAAGCTAATAAAGAGATTAAAAAATTTCTCTATAATTTTTTTGCTCTATTGAGCACCTAAATTTTTGTCTTTCGTGAAAAGAAGCTTAGCCCGGGGCATTGTAATCTTCTTTCCGTGCGGCATTGCCAGTTTGTCCGAAGCATTTTGCGATGCTTGCAGTTGTTTAATACTCTTCAAAAGCTCTAATTGAAACTTTTTTGGTTGACGTATCGAGTAATAATCATATATAGTTGTATGTACATACATAATTATTGAGGAATAATGAGGTAAACAATGTTTGATGATTGCATCTATTTTAATTTAGCAACGCTGTCGCGGCAGATTACAAAGATCTGGAATGATGAATTTGCGGTGCTGGGCCTTGCGCCTTCACATGGTTATGTGCTGGCGGCTCTAACCGAGAACCCGGATGCTTCACAAAAGGCTTTAAGCGAGATTATGGAGCTGGATGCTTCCACAATCACGCGCTTTATTGATGCCTTGGCGAATAAAAAGCTGATTGAAAAAAATGGAATTGGTAAAGGTGCGCGATACACAATCACGCCTGAAGGGCAGGCTCTTTCACAACAAATTTATAAACGTATGGGCAGACTTTACGCCGATATGCAGTCCACATTTGGCAAGCGAAGTTTTAGCAATTTTGTCACTGGGCTACGTGCTGCAAAACAAACCTTACAAGAGGCTTACCAATGAAATTTTTAGCGGCAATTCTAACAACAACTTTAATTTTAATAGGAGCAAATACAATGGCACATGCAAATGAAAATCTCGAAAGAGTGCGTTACGGTACGGAAAAAGTCGATGGATTAGATATATTCTATCGCGAAGCGGGAAACCCTGCAACGGATAAACCAGCTTTGGTTTTGCTGCATGGTTTTCCAACATCTTCGCATATGTACCGCGAGGTCTTAGCTGAGCTGGGCGATGAGTTTTACTTGATCGCTCCTGACTATCCGGGCTTTGGCAACAGCTCATTTCCATCTATCGAAGAGTATACTTACACTTTTGATAACATAGCCGAAACAATGGACAAATTTTTAACGCAACGCGGCCTCAATAACTATGTGTTGATGATTCAAGATTACGGCGCACCGATTGGCTTCCGCATTGCGACCAAACATCCTGAAAAAGTTGCAGGCTTTGTTGTGATGAACGGAAACGCTTATGAAGAAGGCCTTGCCAAAGAAGGCTGGGGACCGATCTTCACCTATTGGGATACAAAAGATCCTGAATTGGGAAAACAAATCGCCGCGCAAAGCTTTGGCCTTGAAGATATGAAGTGGCAGTACACGCACGGCACACGCAACCCAGAGGGCATTAACCCTGACAGCTGGAATCTTGATTTCATGAAGCTGTCAAGAGAAGGCCAGCATCAGATGCAGCTTGATATGTTTTATGATTATCAGAATAATGTGAAAAAATATCCTGAATGGCAGCAATATTTGCGCGATAACCAGCCACCAATGCTGATTGTTTGGGGCAAGAATGATGCGTTCTTCCCAGAGCCAGGCGCAGAGGCTTATAAGCGCGATGTGAAGGATATTGACTATAACATCCTTGATACTGGTCACTTCGCCCTTGAAGAAGACGCGCCGTTTATCATCAATAAAATGCGCAGCTTTATGAATGCGAAAGTGAAGTAAGCTAAACAAACTATTTACAACCAACCTAAATAAGGAAAAATACAATGAGCACACTAGAAAAACTACACGCAACTGTCAATGAATGGAATGACAGCCTTGATGCAGGAGATATTGAAAGGCTGGTCGCCACTTGTGATCCCAATGTCATTACATGCAATGAAAAGCAACCGATGAGCGTGGGTATTCAGGCCATTCGTGATAAATATGAACCACGCATTGCCGCAGCACATTTTAAATCAACCGTTGAAATTGAAGATACGCAAATCTTTGGTGACTTCGCGGTTATGGTTACACATTTCAACGTTGAGATGACGGATAAGAAAACCGGAGACAAGCGCAACGGCAAAGGGCGTTTGGTGCTTGGTTATCGTCTCGATGAGAATGGTGAATGGAAGATGGCACTTGATGTCGATAATAACGATGTTCCTGCCAACGACTAATTACATTATTTATATAAGGAAAAAACAATGACTACACCATATAAAAAAGCTGAACGCCCACGCGATATTGCCAACACGATCGGCCATTATCTTAAAGAAGGGAACCTTGATGCGATTGTGACATTTTTTCATCCTGATTGCGTCATATGCTTTCCACCTGATCAGCCGCCCGCGCGCGGACTTGAAGGTGCACGCAAAGCGTTTGAACCGTTTATGGAGAGCAAACCCAATCTGATAAGCACGGTCACGCATGAAATGATTGTTGGCGATACGGGCGTACTACAAGCCGATTGGCGTATCGAAGATGATGAGGGCAATGTTGTGGCGCAAGGCAATTCCACTGAAGTTGTTAAAAAACTCGATAATGGTGGCTGGGGCTACTTCATTGATTGTCCACTTGGTTTACCAGGAATGCAGGATTAAGAGGCCATTATGAGTGCATTATTAAACGATATCCGTCGTGAGGTCGAAGACATCCATGGTTTCTTTGTCGATTGGTTTAATGGCACAGCAAGCGTAGATGACATTGAAACGCAGCTCATCCCGCGCTTTGATGATGCCTTGCGCTTTATATCGCCTGATGGAATCTCAACCTATAAAGACCAACTGATATTGGGGTTCCGTCAAGCTTATGGAAGTAATTCTGATTTCAAAATTTTGATTACCGACGTTGAAATATTGCATGAGATTGGCGATAAGATGTTAATTTCCTACGTTGAATGGCAGCGCGGAAAAGCGAATATTATTGGCACAAAAAATGGACGCATTACTACGGCTTTGTTGACTCAGGGTAATCCGTTTCGATGGTTTCATGTGCACGAAACATTATTGCCGGAAACGGTGTCCGCAAAGAATTTTCCTGATTTTTAAGCAAGCGCTTCTTGCACAGCTCTTTGTGCCATTTTCTTTGCAATGAAAGCCGCTTGGGGGTTTTGTGAAACCTGCGCCGTAACAATTGACCCTTCCAGTAAAAGGCAAAGCTCATCCGCGAGCGCTTTATGATTTTTCACGCAGGCATCTTTTGCCAGTCCATTAACATATCCCCACATTAGTTTTTTAAACTGCTTACTGATATCACGAATTGGTGATTCTTGTTCTGAATATTCACCAATAGCATTGATGAACATACAGCCAAAAAATTTATTACCATTAAACCACGTTTCAGCTACATCAAAGATAGCTAAAAGTTTTTCCTCAGGCGTTTTCCCGATATCTTCGACCGCTTTCATAAAATTATTTCTAAAGACACTGTCATATTGTTGAAGTGCGGCGTAGATCAATTCTTCTTTTGATCTAAAATGTTGGTACATAGTTTTCTTCGAAACACCTGCGGTTGCAAGCAACCTGTCTATTCCTGTAGCGTGATAGCCATGCTCACAAAACAATGTGATGGCTGTCTCTATTAGATGATCTCTTCTGCTTGGTCTAGGCATGTCACACTTAATAAATATACTGTTTTGTTTCTTTTATACATAGTAAAAATCATAGTATTTCAAAATTTTTATTATGCAAGAAAACCTATTTTTTATAAATATACCAATAAGTAAACAAGAAGTCACCTTTTAGTTTTTCGTTTTTAGTTCTTGACTTTAAAATCAAAAACGTTAAATATCAGCTAAATAAGGTAAACAAATCTGTTTCTTTATGTTTTAATATTAAGCTACAACCAAATACAAGGAGAAAAATATGTCACGATTAACCCCCGTTGATCCCTCTCAAGCAGAGGGCAAAGCCAAAGACCTTTTAGACGCTGTAAAGCAAGCTATGGGCGCAACACCAAACATCTTCACAACAATGGCTAATGCCCCAGCAGCTCTCGAAGGTCTTCTTGGCCTCAATGGTGCTTTAAGCGGCGGAGCTTTAAATCCACAACTACGTGAGAAGATCGCTCTTGTGACAGCAGGCCAAAATGGCTGTGATTACTGCGCCTCTGCTCACACATTCTTGGGTGACAAAGCAGGAATTGAAGCAGATGAACTAGCCTCTAATCTTAAAGGTCAATCCATCGACGCCAAAGATAATGCGGCACTTATATTTGCAAGCCAGCTTATTGAAAACCGCGGTCGTGTGACTGAAAATGACGTGCAAACAGTCCGTAAAGCCGGATTTAACGATGAGGAAATTATTGAAATTTTGACGCACGTTGCTTTGAACACATTTACCAATTACTTTAATGAAGCATTCCAAACGGAAAATGACTTTCCTGCGGTAAGCACGCAAGAAACACGCAAAGCTGCGTAAACTTAACCCAACTCATCAGAAAGGAGAAAACGATGAAAAAACTACTACTCTCATTTTTTGCACTTGCATTAATGATCCCAACATTGGCGCAAGCTGAGGTTGCTCATAGCACAGTTGGTGTACAAGGTTATGATCTTGTATCATACCAAACTGACGCTAAACCTTTGCCTGGAAACGGCAACCATGTTGTTACACATGACGGCGTCAATTACCTGTTCACAAGCAAAGAAAATAAAAAAACCTTTGAAAAGAACCCCAGCAAATACCTTCCTGCTTATGGTGGTTACTGCGCCTATGGAACAGCTGTTGGTAAAAAATTCATTGCTGACCCCAATGTTTATGAGGTTGTGAACGGAAAGCTTTACCTGAACCTTGATAATAAAATCAAAGGCATTTGGTCTAAAGATATTTCTGGAAACATTTCAAAAGCTAATGCGAACTGGCCAGAAATCAAAGATAAGGCTCCATCTGAGCTTTAATTAACTATCTTAGAAAACCCGCAACCTTCCTTGCGGGTTTTCTTTTAATTTTTAAACACAACAAACAAAGGGGACCAAACAATGGAAACTGCAATTTACTACTTAGCCTTAAGTGGCGTTTTAACTATTTTACTATGGACACCTTATATTTTAGGTCGTCTTTTTCTTTGGGGCTTACCAGCTTTCTTAAGCAACTACCCAAATAATAACTATCCAGCTGAACAACCTGAACCGCCCGTCTGGATGCAACGCGCACAACGTGCTCACTTAAATATGGTTGAAACAATGCCAGCGTTTATTGCTGTTGTTATAGCGGCTGTATTCATACTGCAAGGTAACGTCGAAGCTGGTGCAACTGTTGGAATGTGGGCTCAAATATTCTTTCTTGCCCGTCTTGCGCACCCCATTGTCTTTATTCTAGGTATACCCTACTTAAGAACACCTGTTTACCTGGTTTCATGGTTGGCAATTCTGATGATTGGGGCTACAACCTTACTGTAATGGTTACTAACTCATATAATAAAATAAGTAATGAGGTGAAGGGGTGCACGTTATGTACCCCTCATCTTCCTTTAGGACCAAGACCAGTATTTCAGATACACCCTAAAGCTAAAATTCTCATCGCAGGACAAGCACCAGGCAGTAAAGTCCACGCGACGGGCATACCTTTTGATGATCCTAGCGGTGATCGTCTACGCGATTGGATGGGTATTGATAAAGAAACATTTTATAACCCCAAAAAAATAGCAATTTTACCAATGGGGTTTTGTTACCCTGGCACAGGAAAATCCGGTGATTTACCTCCCCGTAAAGAATGCGCCGAAAAGTGGCGTAAACAACTTTTAAATTTGATGCCGAATATTCAATTGACGCTCGTCATCGGACAATACGCTCTTGATTGGCACCTCAAAGGTCAAAAGAAAAAAAATCTTACTGAAACCGTAAAAGCGTGGCGAGAATACTGGCCAGATAACTTACCACTGCCACATCCAAGCCCACGTAATAATATCTGGCTCAAAAAGAACGAATGGTTTGAAGATGACGTTTTACCAACATTACGAAACGCTATAATAAAAAGCCTATAATATTTAGATCACTTAAAGGCTAATTATTTTTTAAGGTATAATGAAGAATCCCGCAGCAAGCTACGGGGTATCAACGTCATTGCGAATCGCCCTTGCGCTGAAGCAATCCAGAGCGGTATTTACTGGCCCTAGATTGCTTCGCTACGCTCGCAATGAAAAACGCTGAAAGCAGCGGGAAATTAAGCCCGAAAGAGATTAAAAGACTTTAGGTAAAATTATTTTGTCTAATTTGAAGCCTACTTGCAAATTCTCTTTTTTTCAACTATTTTCAATCAACATAACTTTAAAGGACATGAAACTATGCCTAATGACGATATCATGACAGTAAAAGAGCTTGCTGATTATCTGAAAATTGCGGAGAAGACGGCCTATCGCTTTGCTTCTGAGGGCAAAGTTCCGGGCTTTAAAGTTGGCAGCGCATGGCGTTTTAAAAAAGAAGAAATTGATGCGTGGATAAAACGCCAATCCGAAGGTAATACAACAGAGCAAGGAAAGAAATAATGACAACAGCAAAAGTACAAAGCCTTAGCTCCCTCGCATGGTCAATTGCAGAGATTTTGCGCGGAGATTTTAAGCAATCCGAATATGGCAAAGTGGTTCTGCCCTTTGTTGTATTAAGACGCTTGGATTGTATCCTTGAATCATCAAAAGATGCAGTGATCAGCGCTTATGACGCCCTCCCAGAAGGCGTGGATGACCATACTAAGGATATGATGCTTTTTAGCGCCGTTGGTAACGGATTAAAGCTTTATAACGTGAGTAAGCTCACCTTCCAAAAAATCCGTAGTCAGGATGCAGGCGATGTTCATAAAAACCTACTGGATTACATCACAAACTTTAACACCAGCATCCGCGACATTTTCCTTGATAAATTCCTTTTCACCGACCAACTAAAGCGCCTTAAAGATGGCGGCATACTATGGCAGGTCTTTGAAAAATTCGCTCAAATCGATTTACACCCAGACAAAGTTTCAAATATTGAGATGGGCTATCTTTTCGAAGACTTAATCCGCAAGTTCTCTGAAATCTCTAATGAAACAGCTGGGGAACATTTCACCCCACGTGAGGTTATCCGCTTAATTGTGGATCTATTGCTGATCAATGATGTTGAAGCCCTATCAGGCACAGGAATTATTCGCACAGTTTACGACCCTGCATGCGGTACAGGCGGTATGCTTGCCCTTACAGAGGAAGCGATGATTGCACATAATGAGAAAATTCGTGTTGAGCTTTATGGGCAAGAGTTAAACGGTGAGTCATTTGGTATTTGTAAATCAGACATGCTGGTGACAGGCCATAACCCTGAGCAGATTGCCTATGGCAACACGCTGACGGAGGATGCGCACAAAGATAAGAAATTTCATTACATGCTTTCAAACCCACCATATGGTGTTGATTGGAAGAAGTACAAAGACCCCATCATTGATGAGGCAAAAGAAATGGGCGCAAACGGACGTTTTGGTGCAGGCCTACCACGCGTATCAGATGGACAGTTACTATTCTTACAGCACATGATTGCCAAAATGCGTGATGATGAGGCTGGCTCTCGTATT
Organism: Micavibrio sp. TMED27; assembly: GCA_002167715.1. Lineage (GTDB taxonomy): Bacteria > Pseudomonadota > Alphaproteobacteria > Micavibrionales > Micavibrionaceae > TMED27. The sequence continues at coordinate 11,326 of NHCG01000006.1, read as the reverse complement.
GGTATTGTTATGAACGGCTCACCGCTCTTTACCGGTGGCGCAAATTCTGGCGAGAGTGAAATACGCCGTTGGATGCTGGAGAATGATTGGGTTGAGGCCATAATCGCGCTACCAACCGACTTGTTCTACAACACGGGAATTCAGACATACGTATGGATGCTAACAAACCGTAAGCAAGACCCGCGCCTTGGCAAAGTACAATTGATTGATGCCAGCGGTGAACGCTTTTGGAATTCTATGAGAAAGAGTTTAGGAAGCAAGCGCCGGGAAATCTCTGATGACGCTCGTAATGAAATTGTGAAGATGTATAGCCAAATGCTGAATGGTAATTCTGGCTGGGGTGAGTATTCAAAGATTTTTGATGTTGCTGACTTTGCGTATCGTGAAGTACGAGTCGAGCGTCCGCTAAAGCTGAACTTCCAATTTAATGCTGAACGCCTAGAGCTTTTGAAAGCAGAAAAAGCCTTTATAAGGCTATCAGATGAAGAACAAACCGCTCTGCTTGAGGCACTTTCTACGGATGTGCCAACGGACCTATTTAAAAACCGTGATGTTTTTGAGAAAGCCTTGAAGAAAGCGCTCAGCTCACTTGACTTCACTATTCCAGCGCCTCTTAAAAAAGCAATCCTTTCTGCACTATCTGAAAAGGATGAAACAGCGGAGGTTTGTAAAAAGAGTAATGGCACAATAGAAGCCGATAGCGATCTGCGCGACCACGAGCTTGTGCCACTTAAAGAAGATTGGAAAGATTATATCGCACGCGAAGTTGAGCCATTTGTGCCAGATGCATGGGTAGATGAAAGCCACACTGACCCAACTGACGGTGAAGTCGGTCGTGTCGGGTATGAGATCAATTTTAACCGTTATTTCTATCAGTATGTGCCACCACGCCCTGTCGCCGAAATTGACGACGAACTTAAAACGCTTGAAGCAGAAATTGCCAGTTTACTTAAGGGAGTTGCCGCATGATGCGTGTTGTAGATAACCATAGAGCTGAATTGTCACCTATTCCTTTTGGATGGACACATGCTCGAATGAAAGCGGCGGTGAAAAGATATCAAGCAAATAAAAATAAAGATGAAAACCCAACGGTCCTGAGCTTAACAAAAAAAGGGATCAAAGTTAAAACTGATTTATCTTTCGGTAAATCCACTGAAAGCTATATTGGCCACCAAATTGTATCAAAAGGTCAATTCGTTTTTACTCCACGAGACTTTGATGCCACCCCAATTTTATGTGGTGTGAGCGAGTATGACGGTTGCATTAGTAACCTATACATAGTTTTTGATATTCAAGGTACTTTACTGCCTAAATATCTTGAATATTATTTTTATGGTTTGAAGTATGGATTTAATTATTTTGAGAAACTTAGCTTTGGTATGCGGTATTCTTTTAATAAGCAGCAGTTTGAACATATACCTCTTATTTATCCAGATATAGAAAAACAAGAGGAAATATCAAATTTTTTAGATATAGAAACATCTCGAATTGATCAGCTTATTGAAAAAAAGAATAAATTGATTAACGCGATTGAAGAAAAAAGATCGCACATAATTGACAGAACTATACGAGAGGGTATTTCAGAGGCCGAAATGAAAACACCTGATTTGTTTTGGCTAAATAAGTTCCCAAAACATTGGAAATTAAAAAGGTTGCGCCACATAGGAACGCTACAAAATGGTATTAGCCAAGGTGCTGAATATTTTGGCTCTGGTTATCCATTTATAGGTTATGGAGACGTATATAAAAATCCATTATTACCGAGAAGTCTTGATGGTTTAGCAATGTCTTCTGAGGATGACCAGAGAAGATTTTCTGTAAAAAGAGGAGATGTATTTTTCACTCGTACATCGGAAACAGCGGAAGAAATAGGCATTTCATCTGTATGTACAGAAACTATTGAGAAAGCAACATTTTCTGGTTTTTTAATAAGGTTCAGACCAGATAAAAACATTCTGTATCCAGAGTATTCAAAGTATTACTTTAGAAGTGATATTCCTAGATTATTTTTTGTTAAAGAAATGAATTTGGTTACCCGCGTTTCTTTGGGGCAAAATTTATTGAAAAATGTACCTGTACTGTTGCCCCCTTTAAATGAACAAAAAGAGTTGGCTGAATTTTTAGATAATAAAACATCCATAATTGACGAAATCATAGAAAAAGAAAATCGATCAATTGATAAACTAATAGAAATGAAATCTTCCCTTATTACCGAAGCTGTTACAGGCCAGCTGGATATTGAGGCATGGAAGAATAGAAATACGGTTGATCGCCGTTTGGATAAAATTGAGGAGGAAATGGCGTCATGACAAACCAAACCTATACCAAGGACAGTATTCACTTAGAGCGCGTCTTTCAAAATCATTTAATTGCGCAGCTTATCGGCTCTCAGGGCTATATTAAGCGTAATACAAAGACTGACTATGATATTGAGACAGCTCTTGATAAAGAGCTGGTGTTGCAATTCATTAAGGACCCCCAAGCCGATGAATGGTCGCGATTGGAAGAACAATACTCCACCGCCGCCGAAACAGAATTTTTAAAACAGCTTGAGAAAGCGTTAAAGCAACGCGGCACTCTAGATGTGTTGCGCCAAGGCATTAAACTGATCCCAGGCATCAAATTCTCCCTCTGCTTTTTTAAGCCAGCCTCTGGCCTCAACGATGATTTATTGCGCCTTTATAACGCCAATATCCTGAGTGTTATTGATGAGCTGGAATACAGCAATAAAAACGGCAACCGCATCGATGTAGCTTTGTTCGTGAACGGTATCCCGCTCGCGACACTGGAGTGCAAAAACCTCAGCACAGGATCAACTTTTAAACACGCTGAGAGCCAATACAGAAAAGACCGCTCCCCAGCGGGTGAGCCTTTATTGGCCTTTAAGCGCGGCGCTTTGGTGCATTTTGCTTTGGACGAAGACAATATATCCATGACTACCCGTTTGAATAACGGTAAAACACGCTTCCTTCCCTTTAACCGTGGGCGCGATGGTGGCGCCGGTAACGCGGATATCAAAGATGAATTCCGCGTCGCTTATCTATATGCCGATCAACCCGAAGGCAAAGCCATTTTTAGCCGTGATATCTTCCTCGATATTATCGGTCGCTTTATGCATTTGGACACCAGCGACGGCAAAGAAGTGATGATCTTCCCGCGCTTTCAACAATTAGATGCGGTCTTGAAAATGATTGGACACGCCAAGGTTAATGATGCAGGTCATAATTATCTCATTCAACACTCTGCTGGCTCTGGTAAATCAAACACTATCGGCTGGACTGCCCACCGCCTGATTACCCTCCATGATGATAATGATATGCCGGTGTTCAATACGGCTATTATCGTGACTGACCGTGTTGTGCTTGATCGCCAGTTACAAAACACCGTTGCCCAATTTGAGCAAACAAAGGGTGTTGTGCAAAAGATTGACGGCACATCGCGCCAGCTTAAAGAAGCCATCCAAAATGGCGCACGTATTATTATTACGACGATTCACAAATTCTCTACAGATCACTTGAAAGAGATATCAGGGCAAGGCGACCGTAAATTTGCGGTACTGATTGATGAGGCACATGGATCACAATCTGGTAAGCATGCGGATAACCTCGCAAAAACACTGTCCCGGGATAGTGAAGAAGATGCGCCATCTGGTATTGAGGATATGATTGCCGATTACCAGCGCCAACGCGGCCCACAATCCAATGTGAGCTACTTTGCTTTTACGGCCACACCACGGAATGTGACGCTTGAACGCTTTGGAATTAAGGGGGCTGACGGACTGCCGCATCCATTCCACCTTTACTCAATGCGCCAAGCCATCGAAGAAGGCTTTATCCTTGATGTTTTGCAAAACTACATGACTTATAAAGCGTATTATCAGCTTGAGAAAGTTATTGAGGACGACCCAGACCTTTCAGGACGAAGCGCCCAGCGTAAAGTTGCACGCTTTGCAACACTCCACCCCACCGCTATCGCGCAAAAAGTGGAAGTTATCGTTGAGCATTTCCGACGCCATGTGGCCAAAGAAATACATGGGGCCGCTAAAGCTATGGTCGTTACGCAAAGCCGAGAGCATGCCTTAAAATATTACTTTGCCATCAAAAAATATATTGAAAGCCATCACTATGGGGACTTAAAGGCGCTTGTTGCCTTTTCCGGTGAAATGGATTTTGAGGGGGAAACCTACACCGAAGCCGACGTTAATGGCTTTGCAGAAACTGAACTGCCTAAGAAGTTTGAAACTTCGGAGTATCAATTGTTAATAGTGGCCGAGAAATATCAAACAGGATTTGATCAGCCTAAATTGTGCGCCATGTATGTTGATCGTAAATTAGATGGCTTACAGGCCGTACAAACACTCTCACGTCTTAATAGAACATGCGCCAATAAAGAGCGTACTTTTGTATTGGACTTCCAAAATACAATCGAAGACATTCAAAATGCTTTTAAGCCATTTTTCGAAGCTACATCTGTCGAAGATATTTCAGACCCCAATCAAATTTATGAACTAGAGGGGCGCATTAAAGCCTTCTCAATTATTGATGAAGAAGAAGTAAATCGTTTCGCAGAAATCTATTATAAGGGTATTTTAGACCCACACGACCGTATTAAGCTGGAAGCACTAGTACGCAATGCTGTCCAGCGCTTTGAGTATGAAGAAGATGAAGGCAAGCGCGAAGAATTTCGCCAACTTTTGAAAAGCTATATGCGCTTTTATTCTTTCGTCGCGCAAGTTGTACGATTAGAGGACACTAACCTTGAGAAGCTATTCTCTTACTCAGCGTGGCTTATTAAGCTATTACCGAGCCGTGATGTACCTCCAGAGATTGAAATCACAGAAGACATGCTTCGCCTACAAGCCTTCCGCGTCGAAGAAAAAGAACATGGCAATGCATCTCTGCAAGCTGGCTCTACAACGGCTTTATCTTCCATTAAAGACTTTGGCGCAAAAACATACACCGAAGATGAAGAAAAGGCATTGTCGGAGATTATCGATAACTTTAACCAGCGCCATGGGACAGAATTTACTAAAGAAGATTTCTTACGCTTCGAACAAGTGAATAGAGAGATTTTAGGAGATGAAGATCTTCGTGAAATGTTGAAAAACAATCCACCAGATGTCGTGTTCGGCGCTTTCTCACATGCTTTCTTTGAGGGGGCAATCAAACTCTTCCAAAAAGATAAACAATTACAAAATATTGTGATGAGCGATGCGCAGGCAAGAGAACAAGCAACGCGCCACTTCTTTAGCCGCGCCTTGCGAGAAGTTCAAGGTGAGCAAAGGTAAATAAAACCTAGGCATACAGACGTGCCTCTGCCTCCCGTCGCCGGATCAGCCCCCTTAACTTACGGCCACCAGCCCAGACCCAGCGCATAAGCTGAGCTGGAACATTATGGTGGTTCTGACGGTTAATGACGCGGCGCAGAGTTGAGCGTTGTAGTGCGCCTGACCCTAAATTGTAGGTGAATGATACAAGCGCATCAAATTGCCCATCCGTTAATGGCACTGTAATCAAGCGTAGGACGGCACGTTCCGCAATTTGAGCATCTAGACGCAGTAATTCCTCAGCCTCGCCTTGAGTGATCCCGCCAGAGAAATCCTCGCCCTTTTTGACAACGTGGCCGTAGCCGATTGTTGGGTATCCAGCAGGACAAAAATAAACGGTTGGAGAGAAGCCCTCGAACCGTTTGATTAAATCTATACCTTCTTGTGTAATATGACGCATATTAGCCTCCTTTAAATGTTAATGTTTCTCCAGCGTTGCAATGACCGTTAGTTTTTTATCGCCGCTCGTAAATACGCCCCAAAACTGCTCTTGGTCTAAGACCATTTTGCGGTCAATTTTCAGCTTAAATTTATCGACCTTATATTTTATGGCTAAGGGAAAGTCGGCTAGATCATAAAATGCTGTTCTGGCTAATCCAACTTGCTTCACGACTGCTTGATAATGATCGAGCAAACATTCAATTTCACGATCTGAACATTGATCGCTCGTCATATCCTCAATCATGGCTTTGTAATAAATTTTTGACATTGTTCATCCTTTCTTTTGTGTCATCAGTAACGCTTCGTTTTGGAACTTAATCAACTGAATAAGATGTTATTATTCAGCTATTTGAACGGAATTTTGAAAGCGCTCTCTGACCAAACCAAAACGACATAACCGCAGCAAAAAGAGCCTGTGTTTCAATATCCCAAATGGCAATTAAGCTGTCGGTGATGGGTGCGCCACTATCGAGTAAATTGAGCAATGCTGATATTTTGACAGTCGCAAATAAAGCGAAGAATGCGTAGGTCAAAATCGGGCGGACAGATGCTCTCAAAGCTTCAACCCAGCGCACACCACTAGGCTGGCTTGCGTGTTTATAAAGGGCTTGGCTTTCTGATATATCAGCCTGCACATGAATCTCTTCCAAGCGCTGATTATGCCCTTGCTTTTGTGCCTCCATCTGTCGATCAAGAATGGCAAGCTCATGTTTTTTGTCACTACGATCCTGCCAGATATTCAGAAAGTCTGGGAACGCAGATGAAATAAAGCCGATAAGGCTTCCAAGTAATGTAAGCATAGTATTTTCTCCTTTAGGTTTGAGGTGGTTTATTTAGGGGTACGTAAAAACTTGAGGTCGTCGCGAATATCAATGATCTGTACTTTTATGGCAGCGAGATCTTCGCGCATTTCGCCAACGACTTTGCGTCCAGTGATGTCATTATTGACTTGGTTTTCAACGGTACTCAGTCGGGCGTTTAAAACAGCGATGCGTGTGCTGATCCATGATGTCAGCTTTACGAGCGCAACAAGTATGGCTAGACTGTGAGCGATAATGCCCACAGCCAAGCCCCATTCTGCAGGGGTCATGCTTTTTCTCCTTAGTTAGTTTTGTTTTTTAGATATCGGCGGTATGCACCAGCGGATTTTCAACGACAGAGGCGATCTCAATCAGATCACCACGCGGTTTGATGGTCGTGACACGCGCTAGCACAGCCCAATCCTCTCCAATACCAAAGGAAAAGTGCGTACGTTCTTCTGCACTGCCTGTGTAGGGCGTGAAATCAATTTCATCGAGCAATTCGACTTGCATATCCTTACTGGTGGGCAATACTTCCCATGGCCCACTGATTGAACCATCGCGCTTGCGCAAAGCGATGTAATGGCTGTTTCCATTCTCAAAGGTCACAGGCTCAGACAAGGTCAGAATAGGATGCTCGTACGCAACCACATCGCCAGCTTCTCCCCAGCGTGGCATATCATGAGAGATAGCGATCAAATCACCATAGGTCGGGATCAAGCCTTCAAGCTCTGTTCTAAAATTAACCATGCGTCGCCGATAGCGATTAGCTGCCGCCATATACAGACCTTCGCGCATAGCATGATCTTTATTCGTACAGCCAAAAAGCGATACAGTGGCTGGTTGCTCAGCATTGCTATCTGGCAGGCTGGCGGTTACTTCATCGGGCTTCCATGTCTTTTGATTGAAAAATTCGACTGTCACGCTATCTGCCGTATCTTCGCCTGGCATCACATAGTCAATCTTAAAACTGCTTTTCACGATATTACGCGGGGAGAACAAGGCAACAGGGAGCGATTTTGGCTCATCCCGCACAAATCGAACCAGACCGCCTTGTAAAAACGGAATAGCGCGACCACATCGCGCCACTTGCGTTAAAGCATCCCATACTGTGCGCTTGCTATCAAAGACACCGTTAAAGGTGTCGCCGCGCGCTTGCCAAATCGTATCCAGCGCCACCAGCGCCTGCAAATCAATCCTGCTATCTTCTAAATCCGCGCCATAGCTTGCTTTTAAAATATCTGCCATTGCCCATGCGATAGATTGCGTGGCTTGAACACTGCTCCAACCATTTTGATCATGCCAAATTGACAATTTGCGCGTTACGATACAATTCACCATCCGCGATGAGCGCTGCGACAAATTATCCGTCGCCCGCATTTTCATGGCCAGCAATGTCACATCCCCAAAATCAGGGGTATGGATCAAATGGGCTTTCAGCGCATTCCAATTTAAATCATTCCCAGATCTGGCAGAATTATCCTTGGCATTGGTGCGGATAGCCTGAACCTCATAACGCCCAGCCGCCACTGGATACTTATAGGTATTGCGAATGGCCGTATTGGTGTTTGCCGTATGTGTTTCTGTTCCCAGCGTGATCCAAGAGCCTAAAGCCACACCATCATCATCGATAAGGCGAGCTTGAACTTCCCAAGTGACCGTTCGATTGTTTAAAGAGCCGCTGTCATTCGCGTAATACAGCCCCTTGGGCATGATAATATCTAGGCTTATAAGGTCAGTGGTTGTTTCAGCGGGGTTCACCACAAACGGTCCAATCCAATCACCACCATCGGCAGCATTCAAAAGCTCTTGCCCTGCAACCTCTGGCGCGGTGACAACATCAGTATCAAACAAGCTGACTGTGCCATAGGGCTGAATAATCTCATATACAATCTCTTCAAATGAACTGATCGGCGTATCTTCGATGCGGATCTGTTCAATATCATATTCACCTTGTCCTATCACATGGAGCTGGAAAAGGAATTGGTCATTGCCCTCAAATTCGGCATAGGGCGTTGCACCAAAATCGGGATACACAACATGCCGACCGTAAACAACAGGAATTGGCTCGCCAAGGCGGGCTTGGTTACCTTGTGCCTGCAGGGAGTATGTCGGACTGGGGCTGGTGGCATTATAATTACTAATCGCCGAGCTTGGCATTGGCGGCGGAATAAGTGCATTCACCAGCGCCGATCCTGCCAAAGCAATCCCAGCGGTGATAAGCGATGTACCAATCGCGCTCGTTACACCCAGCGTGCCTGCAAGCGCCGCACCCGCATAAGGCGCAGCCACCATTACAGCAATGGTTAAAACGGTGCGCAGGATTTTACCGCCGCCACCGCCACCTTGAGGAAGTGTGATAAAGCTCACCACCATATCTTTGGCAATCACCACCAGCGACCAATCTTTTCTAAGCACAGGCTCGCCATCGACAAGGCACAATGTTGGCTTTGTGAATTCTACGATGCCTCGTTCATCAAGCCAGCCACGTATTGTTTGCCCGCGTTTCGGCGTGAACAAATCAACGTTTAAGTGCAAATGAAATGGGTTATGATGAATGGCAATTTGAGCCATCGCTCATTTCTCCTTTGTAACGATAATAATTTTCAATTTTCCAACCTGTTAGGCTGAGGCTTTGGAGGTTTTGAAACACCACGCCAGCGCCTTGCATGCAGTGAAGTAGCCCACCGCCATCAACATCGAGCCACACGCCAACATGAATGGGGTGGCGGCTCTGACGCATGAGAGCAATGTCACCCTCTATCGGATTTTTAACAGTATCCCAGTTTTGCTTTTCAGGGTGCGCATCAAAGGTTTTGATCAGTTGGCGTAGATTGCTTTCTTCCACGGGAATAATCTCCAGCTCACGGCCATAAAAGCGACGATGAATATCAACAACCAGTCCCCAGCAATCAAAGTCTTCAGGACCATCTGATGCTACCCTCCAAGGTTTGCCAATATAATCTGTTGCCCAATGTGTCATCTCGCCTCCTTATCTTGTTAAGCCCGCAAAACGTAATGCGTTGTAAGTTTCTGATGGAAAGGCTTTATTCCCGACATCAAGCATACGGGCTTTGCCGGTCACGCGTGATGCATCCGCGCTCACTTCAGTTAATACCAGCGTAAATGGCGGGTCCATTTGTGGCCCTTCAAAATCATCTGATAAATATGGGCGATAAGTGATCTCAATTTTATCCTGACTTTCCGCAGCGCGATCCAGATGCGTGACGATCTCACGGCTGACATTATCCAGCGTAATGCTGATTTCAGGCACTGGCGCTGTATCAACAGGCGGAAGCTCCAAATCAAAACCCATAGCAATAAAATTAACCATCGCGCCACCATCTAAAGGCGCAGAGGTTTCAAGCCGTGCTGTTAGCTCTTGGTTATCGCGCACCACCCGAATGGCCATCGGCTGGTTCTCATCATCAATAAAAGACGGATGACGAAGCTCCAGCGTATGAAGAATAACGACATCACTGGGCGCAGAGGCGTAAGCTTCACGCAAGGCTTCCGATAATGCGCTATTCGGCATCTTTGACATCCTCCCACGCTTTGTCATTCAGATAATCCAGCGCCACACCATCGATGAATGAATTTTCAATCTCATCAGAACGCTTGCGGATCTCTTTCACACGAGCAAGCAGGTCTTGGGCTTCGATAAGGTCTTGTTTTTCATCATCGCTAAGATCGTCTCTACCGTCCAAAAGATACAAATCTGCCAGCGCATTTTGTTGTTTCCATGCTGGTGCAACAGCATTAATACGGCGACCAGCTTCTTCCTTGATTTGCTGAATAAGCAGGCTAGATTTAATAACATCCTCCAACTCACCGTCTTCAACATTCTTGCTACCTTTGGCGGGTTTTACCCCTTTAGCAAAAGCGTAATAGTGCCGATCATCTAAATCGCCTAAATGAATGGGCGCGACTTCGCTTTCAGCAAAGCTGGGGGCTTTGCTGATTAAATATGATTTAACTTTCATGATTTTCTCCTTAAAAGATTACATTTTTGAGGGTTTTAACGTCGTGCAAATTGCCCGTTTGTGTACCGGTTTCTCCGTAGGAGTTATTATCTCCGCAGGCATCGACGCGCCCATCGTCATATAAAACACCCAGCCCCCAAGGGGACGTGCCATGCCCATAACAATTCCAGTCTTCGATAACACCTGATTGGCCTAACACTCGTTTGAAGGTATTATTCGTGCCTGCCGTTGAATTAATTCCAAGATTGCCATTGCCGGAATAACCAGCGGCCCAGAGTTCATTACCAGATTGGATAATGCACCCATCATAACTAGCCCCACCGCCAATACGCACGCGGGAAACATTGCCTTGAAAAGAGCCGTTAGGTTTAAATGGGGATGGCTGGTTCGTCGTGTTGCCGGTGCCAAGCTGTCCATAGCCATTATTACCCCATAGGTAGACTTCATTCTGATCAGTTATTCCACCAGATACGGGATAGCGACCATCACCTGCAAAAATGTCAGTAAAGCTCTCGCTATGGCTTATTTGTGAAAAGCTCGTGCGATTGGTGGTGTCACCATGACCGAGTTGACCATAGCCATTATACCCAGCGCTCCATATTGATCCGTCTGACAACAAGATTAAGCCATGCCCAGTTGGACTTGCGCCATCGGTACGATAACCGCATGAAGCAACAGCTTTGACAACGTTGCTGAGGCTGCTGTGCAAAATAGGCGTTTGACGATCTGTTGTATCACCAAGCCCTAATTGACCGTTCGAGTTTTCACCCCAGACC
>NHCG01000021.1 GCA_002167715.1 Micavibrio sp. TMED27 | reverse complement strand
TTCATTCACTGCATAAGGAAGGCGCTCGGCGGCTTTATCGGCAGCAACTTTTTCAAACTCAGATGTATAGATCCCAAGCTCATACCCTTCTGCCCTTATAAAGTTCGAAAATGCAGAAATTATAATAACCTTATGCAGGTCCTCATCATCGTATGAGGCTGCCATTTCATCAAAATCATTTGCTATTTGATTGGATAGTTGCTCGTGGGTCGCACGATCAATTATGAGCTTCTCTTTTTCGCTACTCATTATACGCCGCCGTTACAGTGTATATTCCATTAGCCTAGGATATTGCTGATCCAATTGCTGCTTTTTCTCTTGTATTGATTGAGTGGCTTCGCTTAAAGCCTCAAACATACCTATTGCAACTTCGTTATTATGCGGAATATCTAATAGCTGTGAAGCGCGTGTNATAAGCTCCGCCTTTGTNAGGGACATGCGNTTAAACTGCGCAACTTGCTGCTCATCTATACCACTAACCCATTTAGTACGCTCTTCCATTGCGCTGAGNTCTTGCACTGCGCTAAGGCCATCTTTCAGACGGTTTTTAAGGTCTGAATCAGAGGACNTATTAAGTGCATTGGCAACTTTNTCTTCAAATTGCACGACCTGCATCGTTCTTACAAATGCNCCTNTTTTCTGATCAACGGACAGACCTTCAACTTCNCTCATAAAACGATCAGCNAGNTGGTTATAGGTTNGGATTTTATCANAGTCATTNCCAGCACCCATTGCTTTATCTTTGAANTCACAAACAAGTCCCATAAAAACATTTTGGAGGACTTCCGCATCTAGCTCAATTTTNGCTGTTTTTGATTTTACTTGAATTGTCATTTTTGACTGCATTTTTCTTTGTTCACACCAATGCNATTTTCATAACACNAGNANCTTATAAAAGCCAATAAAATAGTCNNTTTAAAAACAAAAGATAAATTTANAGACTGCGCACCGGGTTTATAANGCTCTCCNCTGNTATATCNCCCACTTTATCTGCGGATTGGGAACTCGNANGCNNCCCAACCTCATCAGCACCTTTNGGCTGCNTCTTTCCATCATATACCAATGAAAANCTCCCCTCTNCATCCTCAAATTCAGGCCAAACAAAAAAGGCNTTACCNGCGCCAAACTCTAATAAGGCCNACGGCTGCTCAATTTGNAGATCAACAATTTCATTATGCACAGTTTGCACATTTTTTATNGTTGCTCCGNCCAATGCCATTGGCTCTTTAACATTAANATCAAGAGCATATAATTGNCCATCAACCTTGGTTAAGGTAATCGCGTGANNAGCCGGANGCTCATNNGTTTCCCCAACATACCTCACCCCTGCAGCNAANAATGCCACATCTTTAAAACCCAATAACCNCAACATATGCGATTGTGCANTAGAGAAATCATCACAATCCCCCTTTAACTCTTGTAAATATTCGTGATTTGGCCTNANNTNNTCGTTTTCAACTTTTTTGTATTCAAAATTATCTATCAGGAAATTATGAACTTCGTGCATTTTTTCAACATCTGACATATCACNTAAGCCATCTAAAAACTCACGTATAGCAGGTGGTACAGAAACTTGCTCAGGGGAATCGGTAATATTAGCTGCGTTAGAATCTGAAAATAACCTCAGAAAAAGCATATCGATTGTACGATACTCCGCTTGAACGCCNACATCACGTTCAAACAAATCATCAATAGACTCNGAAAACTCTCTAAGNGCTTCAATACGATTTTTTAAACGTCNTTGTTCTGGNCTCAATTNTCTAACCTAATCAGCTGAATACATATATCCATGTAAATTANCCATAANANCTTTAAGAAAAACTNAAAAAAAAACGCCCCCTGTNCGGGAGCGTTTTTGAAACTGTAGTAACATATAAGCGGTAAATTAACGCTTCGCCCACTGCTTTGTACGACGCGCTTTNTGCTTACCAACTTTCTTACGCTCAACGATACGAGCATCACGAGTTAGCATACCTGCNGCTTTAAGTGCTGGACGGAATTCAGGGTCGAAGTTCTCTAGCGCACGTGAAATACCGTGACGAACTGCACCCGCTTGACCAGATAGGCCTCCACCTTTNACTGTACAGATTACATCGAACTTACCAACATGATTAATAATCAGGAATGGCTGGTTGAGAACGAGCTGCTGTGTTTGACGTGCAAAGTAGATTGACTGATCGCGACCATTCACAGTCACTTTACCTGAACCAGGCTTAACCCATACACGTGCAACTGCGTCTTTACGACGACCTGTACCGTATGAACGACCGTGCTCATCAATCTTCTTAACGCGCTTTGGCGCTTCATTTTCTTCTGCTGTAACCTCTTTAAGGTCTTTCAGATCTTTTACTTGTGCTTCAGCCATAATGATTAGCCTCTCTTATTCTTAGGGTTCATAGATGCAACATCTAGAACTTCAGGTTTTTGTGCTTCATGTGGGTGCTCTGTCCCAGCATATACGCGAAGGTTTTTGAACACTTTGTAGCCTAGAGGGCCTTTTGGAAGCATACGCTGAACTGCTTTTTCAACAACACGCTGTGGGTGCTTACCATCTAGGATCTGACCTTTTGTGCGCTGCTTGATACCGCCAGGATAGCCTGTGTGCCAGTAGAAAATGTCCTGCTCACGCTTGTTACCTGTCAGGCGAACTTTATCAGCATTGATTACGATTACGTTATCACCATCATCAACATGTGGTGTATAGCTTGGCTTGTGCTTACCGCGAAGACGTAGAGCAATGATACTTGCTAGACGACCAAGAACAACATCCTCAGCGTCAACAATGATCCATTTTTTCTCTACTTCTGCTGGTTTTGCAGAATATGTTTTTGTCATTGTTTTATTCCTTTTAACGAATTTCTGGATGTTTATAGCCACGTTTGCGGATAACGTCAACAAAAAACCAATAAAAACAGTGCAATAAAATAAGGGTATTAAAATACCGCAGATTTCATTCCTACAAATCACCCGCACGGTACATGCCGGCGTAAATCCCTGTTTTATCAATGAGCTGCTCATGTGTGCCGCGCTCAGCAATCGTTCCCTGATCAAGAACAAGTATCTCATCAGCATTTTGAACAGTGGAAAGACGGTGGGCAATAACGAGCGTGGTTCTGCCCTGCCCTAGCTTATCGAGCGCATCTTGAACAAGCTTTTCACTTTCATTATCTAAAGCGCTTGTCGCTTCATCTAGTAAAAGGATTGGAGCATCACGCAGGATCGCCCTTGCAATCGCGATACGTTGGCGTTGACCGCCTGAGAGCTTTACGCCATCTTCTCCAACCTGAGTCTCATAGCCATTTGGAAAAGCTTTGATGAATTCATCGGCGGCGGCGGCTTTTGCGGCGGCGATTACTTCATCTTCACCAGCGCCAATACGGCCATAAGCGATATTAGCGGCGATCGTATCGTCAAAAATTGTAATATCCTGGGACACCAGCGCAATATGACTTCTAAGCGAAGATAGACTAAATTCTTTCACATCGGTGCCGTCCACCTTCACTGCGCCGGCCCCGACATCATAAAAACGAGGAATTAGGTTTATAACTGTACTCTTCCCGCCACCAGAGGCACCAACAAGAGCCACAGTTTTTCCTGATGCCACCTTAAAGCTAATATCTTTTAGCGCTTTTAGCTCTGCGCTTTCATATCGGAATTGGACATTATCAAATTCGATTTCAGGAAATGAACTCTTTAGTATTTGCGCTTCTTGCTTTTCTTTTATCACTGAACGCGTATCAAGCATTTGCAGTACGCGCTCAGATGCGCCTAGACCGACCTGAAGAGTGTTATTAAGTTTAGCTAGCTTTTTCATAGGCTCATAGGCCAGAGTAAATGCCGCAAGGAATGCGCCCAGCTCACCGGCAGTAATTTCACCGCGCGCAGCCGCATAGCCGCCATAAGCGATAATTCCAGAAAAAACAATCCCAACGAGAATTTCATTCACTGGTGTAGAAAGATTACCAATGCGCACGGATTTATAATTTAGATCGCGCACGCGCTCAACCGCATCCGAGGTCCTCTCTCCTTCGAACTCTTCCATGCCATACGCCTGAACCTGACGGATACCTTGAAATGTCTGTGAAAGGCGGTCTATTAGATTACCCATCTCCCCCTGCACTGACTTAGAAACCTTACGTAGGCGCTTACCGATATTAGCCACAAAAATAACTGCAAAAGGAAAGATGGTGAACGCAGCTAAGGATAGTTTCCAATCCTGATAGAACATAACCGCTACAAGAAAGATAAGCGTTAGAACACTTTTACCAAAGCCTGTGAGCGTGTCAGTGATAGCCATACGCATGACCTGAACATCATTAACAACGCGTGAGATGAGCTGGCCACTAGGGTTATCATGAAAGAAACCAAGATCGAGGGTAAGGAAATGATTACAGAGGTCTCGCTGAATATCGGCCACGATTGATTGGCTGATATAGCTCATCATAATCGTATGGCCATATGTCGTTAAACCGCGCACGATAAAGACCGCCATAACAGCCAGTGATACAGGAATTATGATCTCAGTCTTTTGTCCGCCGAGCACATCATCTAGAATGGGTTGCATGAGCTGCGCCACTGCTGCAGTCATGGCAGCAGCGATTGCCATAAGAACGACAGCCATGAGTAAACGCGCATAATACGGCGCTAGATAGGTTTTCACCAATCTTTTCATAAGCTTAAAACTATTTTTCTTGCGCGCCGCAGCGTCTTTTGTCTTATCTGCTGTCATTAGCATTGTGTTATACTGGAGATTAGAAAAGTTTCAAGGAATGAAATTCAAAGGCAAAAAGAACAGGAATTCAAATATGAAAAAAAAGGGAGCTAAAAACAACATTCACAGCACCGAAATGCTCCACCCACCAGGTGTCGGAATAGCACTAGGCGGCGGCATAGCAAGAGGGTTTTGCCACATTGGTGTTATGAAGGTTTTAATGCGTAATAATATACGCCCTACTATCGTTACAGGAACATCCATTGGCGCAGTTGTTGGCGCATCTTATTTAGCTGGAAAACTAAATGACCTAGAACAATGGGCGCTCGATCTTAACCGTATGAGTGTCTTATCTTATATTGATTTCCGTGTCAGAGCCAGTTCAATGCTTGGTGGAACGCGGCTAAAAAAGTCGCTTGTTGAAAATTTCAAAGATATGCGCATTGAGGATTTACCACATCCATTTGCAGCAATCGCAACAGACTTAAATAATGGCCATGAAATATGGCTTCGTAAAGGGATGCTTGTCGATTCAATGATTGCTTCATTTGCCCTTCCCGGTATTTTCCCGCCGGTTGAGATTAACCATAGAAGCCTTGTCGATGGAGCGCTTGTGAACCCTGTGCCAGTCGCCCCGGCTATTGCAATGGGGGCACGCATGACAATTGCCGTTGATCTGAACACTGACATTGTTGGACGTGCACAGCAGATCGAAGAACAAGGCTATAGCAATGTGGCAGGCTTTGACCTCTTTAATGATAAAGATGTGCCGCCAGAAGAGCAGAAAAAGTTTATGTCTAAGATGAATAAGCGCTTATTTAAACGGGAAGCAAACAACCCTAGCCTATTTGGTGTTGTCTTATCCGCAGTTACTATTATGAATGACCGTATTACACGCTCACGCCTTGCGGGTGANCCNCCTGATGTTCANATCAAGCCNCAGGTTGGTCATATTGGTATGATGGAATTTGAGCGGGCNGAAGAATTAATCGCAGCAGGTGAAGAAGCAGCCGAAAAGGCACTACCAGAGATTATCAGCGCCATGAATGTTTATTTGCCGCACCCGGCACCAAAAGATTAAATAGATACTGTTCAAAAATGATAAAGCGCGCCCCGCTTATTTGGCGCGTTTTTTATGCTTACGATCAGGTAGAGGGTTCCCCCACCGCAATGACGGTACCAAGTACTTAGGACGCACGTTATTGTACTGATTTGCCAAAATTGTAAGAGCCTTATCCATAGAAGCCGGTGTTGTTGCATTTGTGAACTGCGCTTCATGAAGACCTGTCCTTACAAGACATGTATCAATATTGGCAAGACTACCGCCTAGAATATCATGAGTAATGGAGTCCCCAATCATAATTGTCTGCCCAGGGTAGATAGACTTTTCCTGCAAAATTTTAATGCAGTGTTTATAGATTGGNTGATGCGGCTTACCAATATAATGTACGACGCCGCCGAAGTCTTGATAACGGCGCGCGAGCGTACCCGGCCCCATAATATTTTGTGATCCCATAACGCCGCGGCTATCCGGATTTGCACACAGAGCGGTTAGCTGCTTACGAACTGCGGCCTTTAAAGCTGGCTCGTAATCTTCTAGTGTTTTTTCAGGGGCATCCGCGCCGCTTATAATCATAAAGTCCGCGTCATTAACATCTTCAACAACTTTGACGTCCAAACCATCTACGATAGAGCGGTCACCGCCGCGGCTGATTACATATACTTTTTTACCAAGACCAACAAAGAAGCCTTCATTTTGTTCAAAGATACCCTGCCATGTCATTTCACCGGAGGTTACGATTTGATCGTAAAGGCTAGGCCCTATCCCTACTTTTTTAAGGCGCTCTTTATTTATCTCAGCGCGCTTACCTGAATTAGAAAGAATGATAACGTGCTTTTTTCGGGCGCGAAGCTCTTTAAGGCATTCGATTACGCCGTCATAGGGTTTATTCCCATCGTGTAAGACCCCCCATTGATCGAGGATAAAACCTGCGTAGCTATCTGATATGTCGGAGATACCTTCACAAAACTGAGTCTTTAGAACTTTATTCATAGATGTGCTTACCTTCGTAAACTCTTGAAATTTGAATGTGTGCAGAATACGGAAAACCCGCATAACACTATGTTATTATTATGGCTTTAGGATAAGTAATCAATAGCCGTCTCAAATAAATATTACTGCATTAATCGTAAAGAAAAAGATAAGAAAACCCCGCTGAGTCATCATACGGGGTTTTAATTAAATCTTTTTATCGGCACCTACCAATGTGAAGCGCCAGTGAGTGTGCCTAAGCGACTAGGCGCGCCCCTTTTCCATGTGTAACCGCTTCACGGCCAGCAACCTCACAAAGGGCTTCATAAAGCTTACCAAGCTCACTAGAACCGATCATTGAGACAAGTAATGCAGCGTGATCATTATCCAATGCTTGTTCGTACATTTCTTCGAACTGACGAATGAATCGCTGTAAGTATGTACGGAACTCCGTATCCTTCGAGAACTTCTCACGGGCTTTTTCAATTGGCATAGTTTCTTTCATCTCAACAAGTCTGCGTGTAAAGGCAGAAACATCGCCGCGCTGATATGCTTTCCATGTGCGCTCTGAAATATCACCATCCATGATACGTGTCATATCAACGGAGAGTGAATGTAAGCTTTCGATCACAAATTTTGCAGAGCTCATGAAGGCTTCACTTTGTGAGCGAGACGTTTTTCTTTGTATCTCATTCACATAGCGCGCCGCATCTTGAGACGCTTTGAAGAGTGAGTCTGCCTGACGGCCAAAGCTTTGCGCTGCTTCCTTCGTCGTTTCAAGAGCTGCTGTAGAAACGCTAATCAGGCGTTCCGCTTCACCGGCAAGCTTCTCACGGCTGTGCTCAACCTTAACACCAAGATCCCCTGCTGCTGTTCCAATCTCGCCCATGCGTGATTTCAGCATAGAGATTGATCGGTCAAGATGCTCTGAGCTTTCCGCTGTCGTCTCAGCGATTAATCCTGCTTGCTGACGGAGCTCGCGACCATATTTCTCAGAGATGCTCAGCGAGACTTTCATCTGCTCAGCCACTTCACGAGCACGCATAGAGAAACTGTCACCTGTCTGCTTGAGCTCGAAGAGTGTTTCGCCAGAGCGTGCGAGAAGCGCCTGCGTTACCTCTTGAACCTTACCAACCAGAAGCTCTGTATCCACAACAGTCTTATGTGTTGCTTCGTTGAGAAGACCAGCTTCTTCACGCGCTTTTTCACCAGCATATTCAAACTGACCTGCGATCTTATCTGCTTCATCCTGAATAATTTCAGACTGCTTGATAAACTGATGACCCGCATCAGACATTTGCACAACAGCTTGACCAACAGAAGCCGACAGTTCATGGAACTGGTCATTGAGCGCGTTTTGAACGCCTTCAACTTTAAGNAGGACCTTATCGGAAATCAGNGCCATATCTGCNGTTTGATCTTCCAGTCTTGCTGAAACNTCACGCATGCTATCATTTGCAGAAAGTGATGCATTTTCGATATCATTCACACGCGATTTAAGTTGATCCGTTGTCATACGAAGATTTTCAGAAACACTTTCCGATCCTTCCTTAATAGCGATCAGACGCTCATCAAAGAAGTCACCAACCTGTTTCAGCTTTAAGATATTGCTTTCTGTTGAGCCTTCATAGCTGGTTTTTAGAGTATTGAAACGCTCCTGAACCTGATCAGCTTGTTGAATAGTACGGATATAGATCGGCTCCATTTCCTTAGTTGCTTCTGTAAGTTCACGCTTCACTGTTAGAATTGATGTACTTGCATCTTCTGCACGGCGCTTAAGGTGCAAGATTTTGTCATCCATAGACTCTTCCACTTTTTCAAGCTGTGCAAATGTTGTTGTTGTGTACGCCGCTATATCTTCGCAGCGGCTGGCGATTTCATCACGAAGGCTCGCTACTTTTTCTTCCGCGTTTTGAGCCACGACAACCAAACTATTTGACTGGGCATTCAATGCTTCGTTCGCGCGGTTAATCATAGCGAGTGCATCTGTAACCTGTGTAGATAAGGAGTCTTTTTGTTCACCCATTTGCTCGTTGATCGTGCGGGCACTTGCGGCGACCTGACCAGAAAGCGTTGAAATTTCTTGAACCTGACCACGAAGGACGCTGCGAATATTTTCCGCTGTTTGCGCTGCCTTATCACTTGCGTCATTTAGATCGCTTACGCGGCGGCTAAGAGTATTTTCAAGATTTGCATGACGCTGATCTGTATCAACGATAGCGGCTTGAATATCTTTCAAAGGCTCTGTCAATGAACGTTTTACTTTTTCAAGACGCTCAGAGAGTGATGCGCCAGACATTGTGATCTGATCATTCTGATCGGATACTGTTTGTGCCAGCTCTCTTACATGATCTTGCGTTCTTACCGCAACTTCTTCGATTTGCTCGCGGCTATTTTCAAGCATAGCCACAATTTCTTTTACGCTATCGAGGTTACCTGCAGCAGCGTTGTTGAGTTGCGCCACCTGATTTGACGTTGCTTCGATTAAATCATCAGCTTGGAGTTTTGCTTTGATTGTCGAGCTTTCGAGCGATTCCACAGAGCGGCGAACAGCCGAGCTTATTGTATCCGCACCAGAAACAGCCGTAACAAGAGCTTCGCTCAATTGGTTGGCTGCATATTTTCCAGCTTCTTCAATCGTTGTTGCTTCATCGGCAATNCCGCTTACGACTTTTGATAGAGCTGATGTTTTTTCTTCGATACGGCGTTCAATATTTGATGAACGTGCTTCGATCTCTGCCACCTTTTCGGTCAGCGTATTCACGCTCTCAAGGATCGTGTTCGCGATTTTATCCGATTGATCGGCAACAGCCTGCGCCCCGTTATCAAGAGCTTGGCGGTGATCGCTGATTGTTTCACTAGAACGTGCCATCGCTTCAATTGTGCGGTCTGTTACATCTTCCAACCCTTCGATTTGATCGCGGATTGTTTCAGATAAGCGCCCTGCCTCTTCTGATACATGGTCTGTTGCACGTGACAAGCTAGATGCATGGTCATCGAAGCGTGTGCTAACGCTCTCTAGACGTTCACCCACTTCATCAACAGCCTTATTCAAGCTGTCATAGGTTGAAGATAGCCCGGTTTCGATTTCACCTGCTTTACCTTTTGCTTTGTCAGCAGCTTCGAGAAGCTTATCGATACCGCTATCCATCGCATTTTCGATTTCACCTGCACGCTCTAAAGCGTTAAGCGTAGCGCGATCCCAAGCTTCTGCGCCAGCCTGCGTTCTAGCCTCAACCTCGCCTGTGCGTTTTTCAATCTCGTTTGTAAGCTCACTTAACTTCGATACACGGTCATTCAGACTTTCTGCCAGACGGTCAATGTGGAACTCAGTCTTTTTAGACACGCCAGAGAAATCACGGATTTCAACACGCAAACCTTGGCGAGCACGCTGCAATGATTTCAAAACAGCTTTTGAAGCAGAAGACACTTCCGAAGCTTGACGACATAGACGTTCGATGTCTTTGTTTATTTCTGCTGCTGTTTCCTCAGATGGGAAGAGCAAAGATTGTAATTCTTGGCGTAGTGACGCGGCATAAATATTGACTTCCGAGCGTCTATGCATTGATGAAATCATCATCCAAAGAAGCGCAGGCGGCGCGCACAGGCCGGCAAAGAATGAGCCAAGCTCTGCTGGAACGAGGCTAATGCCGCCATTTTGAATAGCAGCAAAGAAGTAAAACCCAAACCACGCGCAGGTTAAAACACTGGCTGTAATGTACATCGCTTTTTCGCTTAAGCCCATTCTTGGACTTGGAAGCGCAGCAGCTATTGCCGCGTCAACTTCGACATCTTCGTCAGCGTCATCTTGGAAAGCACTAAAGATAGCTTCGCGTCTTTCCATTTTTTGTTCTTCAGGCGTTTTTTCGACCTGCTCTACCTTATCTTCGACAACAACTTCTTCATTGGTTTTAATTTCCTGTTCGGCCGTTAAAGGAATTATGGAAGCTGGGATGGCTGCGATAGATTCACTTACGGCTGTGATTGCACTTATATCGCTGGCCTCAACCTCTTCATTTGCTGCTCGAATTTTAAGTCCACCAAGACCACTTGCGACACGACTGCGAAGATCCTCTGCTCTGGCTGCTCGAATATCCTCCCCAGTAATTTTCGGTGGTTGTACATCAATTTGATCCTGAGTTTCAGTTTCTTTGTTGACCACGTCATCATTGAGGGCGGATTGATCCGTCATAGCAAGACTCCTTCTCCCGAGCACACATCTCGAGCGTCATAAATTTTATATTAGAGAGGACTGTAAGAGACCACGTCCAAGCCCTTCAATCAAGGAAGATTCTGGAGTTATTCACAGCTACGAATCAGATCGTTTTTTAGCTTGATTTTAGTGATGAGGCGTAAGCCTTTAATTCTCGTTTTATTTCAGGAGCAAAGAGATATAAACCAATAATATTTGGTATTCCCATCCCCAAAACAACCGCGTCAGTAAAGTCGACAACACTGGATAAATCAGAGGATGCCCCTACGATAATAAAGCTACAGAAAATTGACTTATAGACATATTCCGCTTTCTTATTATCACCAAAGAGATATGTAAATGCCTTGACGCCGTAATACGACCAAGAAATCAAAGTTGAATACGCGAAAAGAGCCACCACCAAAAACAAAATATAAGGAAAAATTGCGCCGCCCTGTTCAAAAGCTCTGGAGGTTAACTCAACGCCTTCAATGGCTGCACCACCTGTGTCATATGCGCCGGTTACAATAATCACAAGCGCCGTCATAGTACAAATACAAACAGTATCAATGAATGGCCCCAACATACCGACTAAACCCTGCTCAACCGGCTTATCCGTTTGAGCGGCTGCATGTGCAATCGCAGCGGTACCAACCCCAGCTTCATTCGAAAATGAAGAGCGTTTTATCCCTTGAAATATTGCGCCAATAAGCCCACCAATTCCCGCCTCAACTGAGAACGCTGAGGTCAAAATCACTAATAAAGCCCCCGGAACAGCCGATGCATGCATAGCCAAAACAACCGCAGCAGAACCAACATAGACCAGCGCCATAAGAGGAACCAAGCGCCCAGCAACAGCGCCAATTGAGCGAATACCGCCAAGAATAACAGCCGCAACAAGCACAGTTACAATCAAGCCAATCATCCACTCACGCTGAGCGAAGAAACTTGCATCACCACCAGTAATAATAACGGTTTGTTGTACCATCTGATTGGTCTGAAAAAGACTACCTGCACCTAGAGTTCCAATCGCTGTACAGACCGCAAAGAAGCCCCCCATAATAGTGCCCAGATAGGGTATTCCTGTTCTATCAAAGCCCACTTTGAGGTAATACATAGGCCCACCAGAAACCTTTTCAGGGCGGGTTGGGTCTGTGTGCTGGCGGTATTTAACACCAAGCATAACCTCGGAAAACTTAGTCGACATACCGAAAAAGCCCATTAGGAACATCCAAAAGGCTGCACCAGGTCCTCCAATAGAGATAGCAACCGCTACACCTGCGATATTACCCAGACCAACAGTTCCGGAAAGTGATGTTGCAAACGCCTGAAAGCGTGATATCTGTCCCTCGCCTTTTGTGGAGTCATCATCATCTTTCTTAAACAATATCTGAATTGCATGTTTGAAGAAGCGGATGTTGGCAAAGCCCAGATAGAGGGTAAAAAAGAGTGAGGCACAAGCCAGCCAAACGAGGATTAAAAGGATATCTTGTTCATAGACAGGCACAGAATAGAAAACAACAGATGCGACCGCATCTGATATGGGTGAAAACCAACTGTTAATCTGCTCGTCTATAGAAAGCGTTGCATCTGCAGGATTCATAGTATTCATAAAACGAAGTCAAACATACATGACCGTCGCGTGCAAGTACCACCTGCATAACAATTTAAATTATACGTTAATAATTAAGAGCTTAGCTTTTGCAGACTGGCTTTGAAACTGGATGTGATTCATAGATTGTAGCCGCCCACTTGCGAAGATCAGCATGCTTCATATCGGCTGCTTGAACGATGCGTGGTGCATAGCGTGAACAAAAAATATCAGGACGCATTTTGGCCACATCCTTTGATATTTTATTCGCAAAAGATGTGCGTAGTGTATTAAGCGCTGCTTCAGGTTTTTTTACACCATCCGTTTTAAAGCGACTGAGAATAATTTCTTCATATCGGGCAAAGAGATCTGCATGATCTGCTGTAAATTGTCTGTAAGTAGAATAAAGATTCATCCCTTTACGCTGCCCCATATGTTGACAATTCAAGCCAATTACCATGAGTTCGCTGTGAATTCGTATCCCCTGTTCGGCTTCGGCCTCAACAGGTGAATAACAGTCTTTCGCAGCCTGAGCACTATTTGCCGTAAAAATCATAAAAGAAAAAACAAAAGAAAGAACTGCGAGACGCATCATGATCCACCTAAATTTGGTCTGTTTTGAAAAAGAGTAAGACGTAGCTTATAATGTGATCACTTAAACGCTCTTCCAATAATATGTCCAGTATTTTGATGAAATTTCTTGATTTTTTGTGGGATGGTGTGGTTTAAAAACGCCCATGAATAAATTTGAGCATACTGCAAAATTCACAGCTAACACGAAAAAGCTATTTATTAAGACGTGGGGTTGTCAGATGAATGTCTATGACAGCAACCGCATGGCTGATGTTTTAGCGCCGCTTGGTTACGCGCAGGTTGATAGCCCAGATGATGCNGATATGGTTATCCTTAACACCTGCCACATTCGTGAAAAAGCNACTGATAAAGTATTCTCTGATCTTGGCCGCTTAAAGACTCTTAAGAATAAGAAAGAGGATAAAGGCGAGCAGATGATTATGGCGGTTGCNGGCTGCGTTGCGCAGGCTGANGGCGATTTCATACTCGAGCGCGCACCGTATGTTGATATGGTTTTTGGACCACAAACCTACCATGAACTGCCGGAAATGGTTGCAAAAGCGACAGGCGCTTATGGTGATGCGCGCATTGTGAACACTGAGTTTCCAGGCGATAACAAGTTCGACAAGTTGCCTGAGGAAATGGCCAACACAGGCATTTCTGAGTTTCTATCTATTCAAGAAGGCTGTGATAAGTTTTGTGCATTTTGCGTTGTTCCCTATACACGCGGTGCAGAATATTCTCGCGGAGCGCAGGAAATTCTTGATGAAGCGAAGCGCCTAGTTGATGGTGGCGCACTAGAGATCACTCTTTTAGGGCAAAATGTAAATGCATTCCACGGTACAGCCCCTGGCGGCAAAGGTATTTGGAGTCTTGCTGATTTAATTCACGCCGTGAACGAAATTGAAGGTCTTGAGCGTATTCGCTACACAACATCCCATCCGCGCGACATGGATGATGACTTGATTGCGGCGCATGCNTTGCCCAAGCTTCAACCATTCCTTCACCTCCCTGTTCAAAGCGGATCAGANAAGATACTTAAAGCGATGAATCGTAAGCATAAGCGTGATTTATTCTTTGATATCGTCGAGCGCTTAAGAAAAGCACGCCCTGATCTTACCTTCTCTTCTGATTTTATTGTTGGCTTTCCGGGTGAAACAGAGGAAGATTTTGAAGATACTATGGATCTTATTCGCCGCGTTGGTTTTGTATCGACCTATTCATTTAAATATAGCGCGCGCCCAGGAACGCCAGCAGCGAATATGACGAACCTTGTGCATGATAAAATTGCATCAGAGCGTCTAGCGCGCTTACAAGGNCTTATCAACGAGCAGCAGNTTNCCTTTAACAAAAAGTCAAAAGGTTTAACTATGGGGGTTATACTTGANCGCCGTGGTAAAAAGCCAGGCCAGCTTGTTGGGCGCTCACCATATAATCAATCCGTGTTTGTTGAAGCCGGTGATGAATATATGAATACACTTACAGATATTCATATCGAAGAGGGTTTTGATAACTCACTCCAAGGGCGCTTGGCGAATACAACAAATAAAAAAGAAAGTGCCGTATAAAGGCACTTAATAATTTTTCACGTAACAGGGATAAAAGATGTCAGAGCAAGAACACATTAGCGGAGACTTAGACCTAGAGTTAGACATTACGGAAACAAGCATGAGCGCTGCTGGCTCATTTCAAACACCTGAAAAAATCAGACCTCCCGAACATTCCAAAAAACAAAAGAAAAAAGAGAAGGCATCGAACTGCCTAAAAGATCAAGCTGTTTACACTCTAACGATGAGCTTTGAAAAAGCGGCAGATAATGAAAAAGTATTTTTCTGGGGCGTTAAGGAAACACACCAAATTAGAAAAGGTAAAGAACATTACCACCCACCAAGCACAGACCGCGAAGCCATCACAATCCCCATGGTTGAACGAAATATGGCAGGCATTTCCTATGAAACGCTTATGAGTGGTTTAAAAGCGCTTGTTCCCATACGTAAATATAATGATGGCGATAGCACAAGTAACCATCTAGAAAAAGTTGCTAAAACCACAAATACAAACGGGGCACTAAGACATAATGATACGCTGGTTATTCGCGGACGCACAGAGCTTCACGATAAATTCAAAGAAATAGAAGCGCTTGCCCATCACGGTAAAGCACCAGAAAATCTGAGCACAGAGGCGATGCAGGATTTGTCTAGAGCCGCTGATATATTCAACAATATTGCGTTACACGCCAATATAGAAATCCATAGAGCCAGCAATAAATGTAAACGCATCAAGACTATTAATCTCTTACAAGAGATGGCTAGCTCACCGATGCACTTTGGGAAACTAGATGTTGACGGGATATAGATCATCATGACACAGAAACTTTTTCAAATCTCCGTAACCCAAGGCATGTTAGCCAATAACAAGAAGCCGATTACAAAGACAAGCACCTACGCACTTGCGACCTCTGTCAGTGGCCGGCGCCATGCCCCTGCCTTTAACGTGCAGCCTCACCCAGCAAGAAGTACAGCGACAACTTCAACTATCAAAGCTACAGGAGATGCTTTAAGCGCCCTGACTTCGAGGCTTCAAAGAGGCACAAAATCCGATTTGGTTGATGCAGATGTAACAGTCATCACACCCATGGCAGACTTAGCTGGTTATGTAAGCATGCTTCGCAACGAGGCACAGGAAAAATCTTTAGATGGCTCTAATGACAACCACCCGCAGAGCTACGAAGAAATGCGTAAAGCCTATAGACGTACAAGATCTACAATCAGTCAGTTAGGCAAGACTCCTTCGGATGAGCGCAACGTGCAGATTTCCAAGATAAAATTAGAAATTAACAGGCTTACAGCCAAGAAATCAGATCAACAAGAAAGCCCTGCATCATATGTGCATCGTTACCTTAAATGGGCAGATAGTTCGAGAAATAATAATACGCCTCAAAAAGAGTTAAAACGCTTAGAAAAAGCGATGGCAAAAATTGAAGAGACACTTAATACCCCTGAAGAAGTTCTCAATGTTTTTGCGAATGACGAAATTGCAGATCAATATGCGCGCAAACAAAGACAGCCTAAAGAAGAGCTGGTTCGTTATCTGGAACTCTCTGCTGAACTAGCATACTTAAATCACGAGCAAGACACTTTGCAAAAACTTACTCAAGAAGAGGCTAATCTTGAAAAAAGAATGAAGCGCGCCGCTACCTTAGCGCAGAAAAAACCGTCAGCAAAGACGGTCAAAGAGCTATCAACAGAGGCAAATACAGCCTTACTGGAGAGCTATGAGAATGCGGTAAAAGCTGGACTGCGCATACATTTCGCGCAAGCGCAGCTTCCTTTTGAGNTAAGCGCTGAAGAANTGAGCGCTGTCATCAATAAACCTGCACACACCACCCAGAAAGAAAATACGCTTTCATCAGATCCAAAAGCTGTGGCACGCCGCGTTCGTAGGCGTAAAACACCACCATCAAATGCAGTGAAGCATCAAACAGAAGAAGCAGCGCAGCGCCGTGAGCAAGCGAAAATCGCAAAAATAAACGAACGCGAAGCCCTTAAAGAGGCTGCAAAGAATGGTACGCTCGAAACTGTTGAAATTGAAGATGAACCAGAAACAGTCATCAAGCCCAATGAACTGCAAACTGTACATGTCTATATTGCATCGCAAGCTTACAGTAAGACACAAGCTGCAAAGAAGGCATTTGATAAAGCATTAAACAGCGCTGAAAAAATTCCGTTTATTCATGGCCTTAGCTCAGCGGAACTTAGAGACATTCAAAAAGCGACGAAAGCGCGCATGGAAAACCCTCATAACGAGCAGAGCTATGAAGAGGCTTTTGAGTTAACAGCCAACGTCAATTTCCCAGAGTATATCGAGAATGCTGAAAAGCGCCTTAACGATGCACAGCGTGGCTTTATGAAAGCGCAACAACGTGAGAAAGATGTGATTGGCTATAGCTGGCATATNAAAGCAGAAGATGAGGCCGCCATAAATGACAAGGGTATATATAAGCATGCCAGCCGCAATGGCTCCATGATACAGTCCCTTACTGAGGCACTTGAGAGTACGGAACTAACGGGTAAGCACGTCATCATTCACAGTGATGATACGGATTTCATGACGTTATTACCACTTGAAGGAGATCACTGTAACGATAGTGAGCGCAGGCATGATTTTATGAGTGATTCTAGCCGTGACCTTAAAGAAGCGCTAAGTACGCTGGAATACACACTCCATAACCTTCAGGTCAATCAGCGCTGCGCTATTGATGTCATCGCCCATGACGCGGCCTCTTTGGAGGCACTGAGTGCANACGATAAGGCAGCCCTTGATGTAGAAGCACATCAAAAACAGNTATTCAAAACNAAACGCGCTGTAAGCGACCATCTTAAAGCGATGATGCGCAGCGCTAATAGAGATGCTAAGACGATCACACCTTTAACATCAGAACAAGTTATCCATGTTGTGAGCAATAGCCCTCATAATAACGGACAGTTTCACTAGCGATGTTGCAGTGCTTCATCAATTTGATTATTCATATGGCTTATAAAAATGCTATAATCAATTATTGATGATGAATGAANATAGAGGACATCTTTGAGCCAGAACTTAACATTAGAATTTAGTGAGAATGAAATTCTCCCCCTCCTCTTTGGTGAACATAGCGCGCACCTTAAATATATTGAAAATAAGACAGGCGTTAGTATTTCTGATCGCGGTAATACGCTTACTCTTAGCGGTACAAAGCGAGAAGTTAAAACTGCGCAGACAATCTTGGATATCTTACAGAATAAAATCCATGCGGGTCATGAGGTTGGTACAGCTGAGATTGACGCCGCACTTAGGTTTTTGGATAGTGGCACAACAAAGCCGACAAAGAAAAAAGCAGCCGCACTCGGCGATGAGCGCCTTGCGATTAAAACGAAGAAAAAAACAATTATTCCGCGCTCCCCTAATCAGGCGGCATATATNGAGGCTATCATAAATCATGAAATGGTTTTTGGGCTTGGCCCTGCAGGAACTGGCAAGACCTATCTCGCCGTTGCTATGGCAGTTTCAATGTATCTTAGCGGCGAGGTTGAACGGCTTATTTTCTGCCGCCCTGCTGTTGAAGCCGGTGAACAACTCGGTTTTTTACCAGGGGATATGAAGGATAAAGTTGANCCCTATTTACGGCCTATCTATGACGCGCTGCATGACATGTTACCCGCCGACTTTACGCAAGCAAAAATTGAAGCAGGTGATATAGAGATAGCGCCGCTAGCCTTTATGCGCGGGCGAACACTCTCTAATGCTTTTGTTTTAGTTGACGAAGCACAGAATACAACAACAACGCAGATGAAAATGCTACTTACGCGCCTCGGGGAGTCTTCGCGTATGGTTGTAAATGGCGATATGAGCCAAATTGATTTGCCGCGCGGTGCTAAATCTGGTTTAAGAGACGCCGTAGAAGTTTTAGATGGCATAAAAGATATTCCATTTATGCGCTTTGAAAAAGCGGATGTTACGCGCCACGCCCTCGTGGGTAAGATCATCGATGCTTATGACAAGCAAAAGCACAAAGAAAATGACTAATAAAAATATGGATAATTTTGAAATTGATGTAAGCGTGCAAAGCGGTCAATGGTCATCAGCTCATGAAACACTGGTGCAGCGTGCTGTTCAATGTGTTCTTCAGGGGCTTACTTACACAATCCAATCCGGAGAAGTCAGCGCTGTACTTGCTGATGATAATTTTGTTCAGGCGCTTAACAATGAATATCGCGGCAAAAACAAACCCACTAATGTCCTCTCCTTTCCACAGAATGAGCCTGATGAGATCGAAATACAGGCTCAAAGCTTTTTAAGTTTAGGTGATATCATTTTGGCTTTCGAGACGATTGAACGCGAAGCTGAAGAGCAAAATAAAAGCTTTAATGATCACTTGATGCATTTAATTATTCATGGGACTTTACATTTATTTGGTTATGACCATATTGACGATCAAGATGCCGAAAAAATGGAAGCGCTAGAAATAAAACTTTTAGAAAAATTAGGCGTAAAAAACCCTTATGAAACTGAGAAATGTGTGGCATAATTTATAGTAGAGATGCTGAAAATGAATGAAGATAATCACCCTCCGCCCGCAAGCACCGCTAATGATAGCGGTGATGAACCTTCATACAGTATGAGCGTATCCAGCCCTGCACCCGTATTTAATGGTGAAAGCCAAAGCAAAGAAAAGACGAGCTTTAGTTTTAGCGGGTTTATAAAAGACTTAATTTCCAAAAGACAAGATACGAGCCTGCGCGAGGCGATCGAAGAATATATCGAAACCCCCGAAGATGAAGCCATTGGTGATTCTGTCGCGCAACATGAAAAAGCACTATTTTCTAATATCCTAAAGCTTCGTGACCTGCCCGTAACTAAGCTCATGATTCCACGTGCTGACATTGTTGCTGTGGATGTGAATACGCCTGTACCAGAGCTCTTGAGCATTTTAGCCGAGAAGCAATCTAGCCGCGTTCCTGTATATCAAAATACATTGGATGAAATATTGGGCACTATTCATTTAAAAGATATTATTGGTGCCATTGCGCATGGTGAAGAGATTGTCATTAGAAATCTTATTACCGAAGTNCCTATTATTTCACCGTCTATGCCTGCGCTNGANTTACTNTTAACCATGCGCGANACACGNAGNCANATGGCAATGGTTGTCGANGAATATGGTGGTATTGATGGGCTTGTGACAATCGGCGATGTAATTGAAAGCATTGTCGGCGAGATCGATGACGAACACGATGATGAAGACACACCACAAATCCGAACACTAAAAGATGGTAGCCTGATTGCCGATGGACGTGTTTACCTTGAGGATTTCGAAGCGAGCTATGGGCAATTCTTTAGTGAAGAAGAACATGAAGAGACAGAAACACTGGCGGGCATTATCTTTATGATCGCGGGGCGTATTCCTGGACGCGGTGAAATCATAACGCACGGTAGCGGGCTCGTCTTTGAAGTTTTAGATGCCGATCAACGTAGCATCAGACATATTAAAATCTATTATCCGGGAGAGTAACACTNTATTCCCTTTACGCCATGAAGCCGCTATAGTCGCGCCATGACGAACCGACTCAAACCTATTTTTACCCCGTTTCATCTTGCTGCCCCTATGAGCTTTATAGCTGGCTGCGCGGGCTCATTTGCGATGGCTCCTACAAATTATTGGTGGGCGCTTTTCATTGCTTTTCCAGCGTTATATTTCTGCATCAAATTTGCAAAGAGCAAAAAAGCCGCTTTTGCTATGGGATGGCTATTTAGCTTTGGTTATTTTTTACTTGGGCTTTCGTGGATAGGAAATGCACTTCTAGTTGAGGGTAACCCATATGCATGGGCGTGGCCACTTGCAGTTTGCGCTCTCCCCGCAGCTTTAGCGTTTTTCAACGGTTTTGCTGCGCTATTCATCAAGTTTTTCCCGTTAGACAAGATCACTGGCTTCACCGCTTTTTGCATAGGTATTTTCGCAGCAGAATGGCTACGCGGACATTTATTTACTGGCTTCCCTTGGAATCTCTATGGGTATAGCTGGGTTAACTTTGATGAAATCATACAAATTTCATCTATAGGAACAGTTTATCTACTGACTTTTTGCACAATCCTATGGGCGAGTTCCCCCGTACTTTTTACCATCAAGGGTAGAGTACTTAAGTACTCATACATCCTCGTGATATTAACAAGTTTTTTTGCTAATTATATATACGGGCAGACAAGAATCGATACATTTAGACCATTTCAGGGCGCAAAAATACAAATTAAAATCGTGCAGCCTAATATAGCACAGGCGGATAAATGGGATCCTTCGAAAATTGCAGAGCATTTCAACAGCTTATTATCCCTAACCGAAAACAACGAAGGCCATAATATTGACTTCCCGACATATATCATATGGCCAGAGACAGCTATCCGTGATTGGTACTTAAATGATCCGCGCGCTGTGCAAGCTCTCTCTCGGGCTTTAAACTCATATCCAGGTGGCGCAAAACTTTTAACAGGCGCTTTGATGCATAACCCTGAAGATCAGAGCTATGCCAACGCACTCATACAAATTAATCAATACGGGGAAGTAGAGAATATTTACAATAAATCGCACCTCGTTCCATTCGGAGAATATATTCCATTTCAAGAACTTATCCCCTTAGAGCCCGTCGCACAGTTCAAGGGTATGACCCGTGGTGCGGGGCTTGAAATCATTAGTACAGATAATGGGGTACGTTATAGCCCACTTATCTGTTATGAAATCATCTTCCCGGGCAAAACAATTCCGCATAATCAAACAGCTGATTTGATCATAAATGTCACAAATGACGCATGGTATGGAGACAGCGCTGGCCCAAGGCAGCACTATATCATGGCTAAATTCAGGGCGATCGAAACGGGCACGCATGTTATACGCGCTGCAAATACTGGTATTAGCGGAATTTTCAACCCTATTGGACAAAGCATTACACAAAGCAGCCTTTTCGAAAAATCGGCCCTTATGAGCACCATCTCAATGCCTATTAAAAGATACAATTAACTTGACATAAATCATGGCGCTTTCTATATATCTAATAAAATAATGTACCACTACCACCCAAAGGTTGTTAGCAATTCGTTGTTTTTAAGTGTTTTATACTTAAGGTTAGTTGCATATAAGTGAAATGATCGTTATTTGATTGTATATACTGAGTTGAGATTATGAATTACAATTGATTAAAGAGTGCGATAATACTCTCCCTCATGAATAGTTTGTATAATCTAATGAATATACGTTAATAAATACTAACAGCTTAAAAAGAAAAATAACAATGGCAAATAAAATGAAAACTAAAGGTGTTCCTAGTGAGATCGATGTACATGTAGGTCAACGCTTACGCGTTAGACGTTCATTACTTGGTTTCAGTCAGGAAAAACTAGCCTCTCTTGTTGGCCTTACCTTCCAGCAGATTCAAAAATATGAACGTGGCACAAACCGTGTTAGCGCAGGGCGTTTATATGAACTCAGCAAAATTCTTGATGTACCAGTCACTTACTTCTTTGAACAAATAAACGACAACAACAGTGCCAAAGCTGGCCTATCTGATAATGAGCAAGAAGGCTTTGAAGCGGCTGATGATGAAAACTTTTCAGATGTCATGACGAGAAAAGAAACACTTGATCTTGTTCGTATTTATTACTCTATCGATAATGAAGACACACGTAAGGACATCGTTAAATTTATTAAATCTATGGCAGAGCGCATTTCTTAATGCGCTCCTTGCAGTTTTTTATTCAAGAAAAACACCAAAAAACTTCTTGCACCCCCCTATTCCACGTTCTACTGTCTTAATCTTAATTAAATCTGTAAACTCCTTTAATGAGTAGGACGTCAACATATGCAAACGAATACTGTACAAGCCATGCCTCAAGATTCTGATACACAAACAAAGACCGAACTTAAAGACTACATCTTTACTAGCGAATCTGTATCGGAAGGTCACCCAGACAAAATCTGTGATCGAATCTCTGATTCTGTTCTAGACCTTTTCTTGTCACAGCAGCCAGATGCACGCGTAGCTTGTGAAACACTTGTTACCACAGATACAGTTGTTCTTGCTGGTGAGCTTCGCGGCCCAGATAGTATTACAAAAGACGACATCGAAGCTGCCGCGCGTCAAGCGATCAAAGATATCGGTTACGAGCAAGAAGGTTTCCACCATGAGACAGTGAATGTTCAGGTTCTACTTCATAAGCAATCAGTAGATATCGCACAAGGTGTTGACGAAGGTACAGGCGTTGATACAAACGAAGGTGCTGGTGACCAAGGCTTGATGTTTGGATATGCATGCCGTGAAACAGATGCGCTTATGCCTGCGGCTATTCACTACTCACACGAAATTCTTCGCGGCCTAGCGGATGCACGTAAAAATGGCGATCTTAAAGGTAAGATCGAGCCAGATGCTAAATCACAGGTTACACTTGAGTACCGTGACGATAAGCCTGTGCGTGCGACATCTGTAGTTGTTTCAACACAGCATGCCGAAGGCCTCTCACAAGATGAAGTTCAAGAAATGGTTATGCCATATATTGAGCGCGTTCTTCCTGAAGGTTTTATGCCATCAGAAGAAGAAATTTACATCAACCCTACTGGTCGTTTTGTAATTGGCGGCCCTGTTGGTGATGCTGGTCTAACTGGCCGTAAAATCATCGTGGACACTTATGGCGGCGCAGCGCCACATGGCGGCGGTGCTTTCTCAGGTAAAGACCCTACAAAAGTTGACCGTTCAGCAGCTTATGCAGCGCGTTACCTTGCGAAAAACGTTGTTGCCGCGGGTTATGCAGATGGCTGTACAATTCAGCTCGCATACGCAATTGGTGTTTCCAAGCCACTTGGCTTCTATGTGAACACACATGGAACAGGTAGCGTGCCTGAAGCAGAAATCATCAAAGCACTGAGCCAACTCGTTGATCTAAGCCCGCGCGGTATTCGTGAGCACTTGGAGCTAAACAAAGCTATTTACACACCGTCATCATCATACGGTCACTTTGGCCGCACACCGACAGCGGAAGGTCACTTCTCTTGGGAGAAAACAGATCTTGTTGATAAATTACAGGCTATCTTGGGTTAATAACTCAATTCAGATTTAGTAACTTTTTTGCAAAAGCCCCCCATTTTACAGGGGCTTTTTTATTGCCTTGTTCCAGCACCAGATTAGCCACATCCTGCACGCGCTTAGCCGCTTCATCACCAGAATTACCATCATTCGCTTTCATGATAAATTTATGGGTTAAAGCCAACTGCCAGTTAAGTTTTTCGTATAGCTCTTCATATTTTGCAGGATTTCTCATGAACTCACTTTGAGCATTTGCAATAGCGGCCGCGGCGGGCTGATACACTGCTGATATTTTCTCTTTCTGAGCTATGTGATTCCCACCAAAAATGAACGATGCCTTCTCCGCAAAAATCTGGGAGACACTTGAGAACCGACCATTTATTTGTTTTATTGCAGAACTTGTACCTCTTGCCATTTTTCATACTTTCCTTTACTGACAATAACGATTTTATATAGGGTTCATTTTCATAATGCAAGAAAGTCAAAATCAAGATAAAAACAAGCGCTTTTATGGGCGTAGACAGGGCCGCCCCCTTAAAGGGATTAGAGCACAGGCCACCGAAGAGCTTTTGCCAAAGCTATCCGTTCAAACGGAAAAACTAAGTGAGCAAGCGAACCTTGACCCACGTAGCCTTTTTGAGCGTGAATATGATCAATATTGGTTTGAGATTGGTTTTGGTGCGGGTGAGCATTTAGCTGAGCTGATGCGCCGCGAGCCTGAAACAGGCTTCTTAGGGGCTGAGCCATACATCAATGGCATGGCGAGCTTCTTAAAAGATATTTANGAAGAACCACACGATCATGTGCGCGTNCATATGGATGACGCGATGATGCTGGCAAATTCCNTTAGCGATGCGTGCCTAGATGGTTTATATGTTCTCAATCCTGATCCTTGGCATAAAACGCGTCATCACAAGCGACGCATGATCCGTAAAGAAAACCTCGATGTGTTTGCGCGTATTCTTAAGCCAGGGGCGAAGCTTATCACGACGACAGATGTCCCCTATCTTGCGGATTGGATGATAACAGAGCTCTCACAGCACCCAGCCTTTAGNTGGAGCGCCGAACGTGCAGATGATTGGCGTACACCGCCAGATGATTGGATTACGACGGTCTATGAAGTTAAAGGCGCCAAAGGCGCCAAGGTGATGAGTTATTTATTTTTTGAACGGGTATAGTCGTTATCGACTTAAGGGATCTCAATTTTTGAAACCGATATTATAGGTTTCTCATTATCATAGCCTTCGACAACACAGGCAAATTTTTCACCCGAACCATCATTTGCTTCAAATAATTTCGGCATACGGTATAATGGGCTAGGGTTATGATATTCATTTTTTTGAATATCCATAGCTGACGTTATCTCTTCCCGCTGCTCATAAGCAGCCTTATTACATTGAGTAGTAACGTTTTCTATTCTAACTTCCTCAGGCGACACCCAATATTTAGAGCCAACTACTTGCAAAGCTACTGCACAAAATGCTGACTGTACTGAAAGTGGTATTTTCATAGCGTTTTCCTATTTTCTAAGCAGCTTTATTTATTTACCTGGGGCGGCGTCTATAACCTTAATAATAGGTTCCCTTTTTTCTTCACCCTGATAAATACATTGATATAGTTTACCAGAGCCATCTGGCGCTTCTACTTTGATACCTAAATCAACGCCACCATGCTCCTCACTATAGTAACGTGGAGATTGCACTTTAAAAGCTCTCTTGGTTCGGCTTTTAATACGGTTATCACTTTGCATTTTCTCAGCGCAGATCTGCTCTACATGCTCATGATTGGGATCTTTATCATCCGCTAAAGCACTATGGACTACAAATACCGCGGCAAGGGCCGTTGCGCTAACTTTTGGAAAACTCTTATTCATCATAGTTCTTTCTGTGTAATTACAGGTGAAACCTAAGTCATGCACACATATTATGTCAACAAAAAATATCTTGCACCTTTGGGCGAACACCGATATAACAATTTCAACATTCCGATCTAAAAAGACGGTGGGTTCATAATGAACCCGCCTTTTTTAATGTCTGAATATT
>NHCG01000020.1 GCA_002167715.1 Micavibrio sp. TMED27 | reverse complement strand
ATACGGCTATATAAAAGCGGCTAATAAAATTGATGATAGCGTGCATGAGATTGACTGCTTCGTAGAAAAGCCAGATGCTAAAACCGCTCTGGAATACCTGAACTCGGGCGATTATAGCTGGAATAGTGGCATGTTTGTGTTTAAAGCTTCAAGCGTGATTGATGCTTATAAAAAATATAGCCCATCAATTTATAAAACAGTCAGCGCTTCAGTTATATGTGGTGATAAGGATGTCTGCGGTATTGACCACAGATATAGTAATGCCGAAAGCACGCCCTTTGATATTGCGATCATGGAAAAAACAGACAAAGCCGCTGTGGTCTTCACAAACCCAGCATGGTCAGATATTGGCTCTTGGGAGAGTCTAAGGGAGATGGGCGATCAGGATGAGGATGGCAATGTTACGCGTGGTGATGTCCACCTTGAAGGGTGCCGCAAAGTCATTGCCTATGGCGAAGACCGTTTAATCGGTTGTGTGAGCTTAGAAAACTTAGTGATCGTAGATACAAAAGATGCACTTCTTGTCGCGGATCAAAGCGACGGCGCGGCGCTTAAAAAGCTTATTAACAAGCTGAAAAGCGAAGGGCGCAAAGAAATGGTGTTGCCTGCTGAGTAAAAGCGAATAAAAATATAAAATGAGATTTAACTAAAGAGAGATAAAAATGCATAAGCCCAATACTGAAAGCTATGAACGCGAGATAGTCATCGCCGAAAGTGGTTTCCGTGAATATGATGCGCGCTGGCTTTACCCTGAGCAGTTAAACCTAAAAGGGGTTCAGGCGCTTGGCATGGGTATTGGTACGCTGATTAATGAAAATGGTATTGAACCTAAAATTGCTGTTGGCCATGATTATCGCTCTTATAGCGCTGCGATTAAAGCCGCGCTGATCACGGGGCTTATGGCCTCTGGCTGTAAAGTCTATGATATCGGTCTTGCGCTTTCACCTGTTGCTTACTTTGCGCAGTTCGACCAAGACTGCCCAGCGGTGGCAATGGTCACAGCGAGCCATAATGAAAATGGCTGGACGGGCGTTAAAATGGGTATGGAACGCCCGCTGACTTTTGGGCCAGAGCTTATGTCACGCCTAAAAGAGATCGTCCTGAATAAAGCCTATAAGAATATAGCCGGTGGTGAGCTTCACTTCGTGGATGACATTAAACCGCGCTATATCGCTGATCTCGCGAAAGAGGGCACAATTAAGCGTAAGCTAAAAGTCGTCGCGGCTTGCGGTAATGGTACGGCGGGCGCTTATGCCCCTGAGGCGCTCGAAGCAATCGGCTGCGAAGTCATCCCGATGGACTGCGACCTTGATTACACTTTCCCGAAATACAACCCAAATCCAGAAGACATGAAGATGCTTCACGTTTTGGCGGATAAGGTGAAGGAAACAGGCGCGGATGTTGGTTTTGCCTTTGATGGCGATGGCGACCGTTGCGGCGTAGTGGATAATGAGGGGAATGAAATCTTCGCCGATAAGGTCGGTGTGCTCCTCGCTCGTGATTTGACCAAAGTCTATGATAACAAACAGTTTGTTGTCGATGTGAAATCAACAGGGCTTTATAACGCCGATCCAGTCTTAAAAGAGCAGGGCGGAAAGACAGATTATTGGAAGACAGGGCACTCTTACATTAAGCGCCGCGTGAATGAACTAGACGCACTTGTCGGCTTTGAGAAAAGCGGTCACTACTTCTTTAACGCCCCAATCGGCAGAGGATATGATGACGGCATTCAGTCCGCTATCGCTATTTGCCGAATGCTCGACCGCGCGGGTGATAAAACTATGGCGCAGTTAAAGGAAGACCTTCCCGTGACGTGGAGCTCTCCAACGATGTCTCCAAAATGCGCGGATGAGACAAAATACGGCGTTATAGACAGCATTACGCAGCGAATCGAATCGTTGAAAAACGAAGGGAAAACACTGCTCGGTCAGGCCATTACAGACGTTGTGACCATCAACGGTGTGCGCTTCACACTTGAGGATGGCACATGGGGGCTGATCCGCGCATCATCCAACAAACCAACATTGGTTGTTGTGGTGGAAAGCCCTGTTTCAAATGATCAAATGCACGCCATGTTTGATGCGATCAACGACATTTTGGCTGACTTCCCAGAAGTCGGAGAATATGACCAAAAACTTTAAAGGCTGGTCTATATAATATTAGTATGAAACCCCGTTATCTAGATCGGGTAGGCCAAGCCCCTCTAAGCTCGGTATAACGCTAGGCGTAGCCTGCTGTACGGCGGGGGCTGTATTTTGTATCACACTACTTGTTCCTTGTTGAACGGTGTTGATAGCGTCCGTTGGACTGCTCATGAGCTGACCAGTAAAGCTATTAACATCAAGAACAGGTGGCTGGAATGTATCTGTAATGCCAAAAGCTTCATGGACATTTTTGAATAAGCTCGTAAGCCCTGAGAGCTTGTCTTCTGGACTACCACCATCTAAAGCACTATCTATCCACCCCCATACGGGTTCGGTGAACTCGATAACGCTAGCAAAAGTCTCCTTTGCAAGCGGATGTGTATTGTGTGAAAGGCCACCGACAATGTATTCGGATCCCATCGTGATACCAGCTGTCAAAACCGCTGTTGCTGCGATCATAAATACTGTCTTTAGCCCTGATGATAATTTGGGTGCCTCTGCCGCCATATTTCAAAACTTTTCTTAATATTATTGTTTACAATGCGAATGATTATCACTATGAAATAGTAAGTCAAGAAATTTGTTGAGAATAATTCTCAATTTCACTGGCGGCTTGATTGAGTAGAATATAAAGGGAAAGTGTCAAAATGAATAATAATGGTAGAAAAAATAGTGCTGTATCTAAATCGCTAAGCTTATCTTTTGCTGCTTTATTGACGGTATTACCAACGCAGCAAGCCGGTGCTCAAGGCGAAACCTTACAAGTAAATACAGAAAAAGCGAAAGAGGCTATGCAGCTTCTGATACCAGGGGCTCAAGAATTTGCAAGGGCTCAACAAATAGCCAGGCAGTCAAACCCAAATACTAAACAGCTTAGAGAGACGGCAAAAAATGCAACTGATATGTTGATTGAAGCCAATAAGAAAATGCCAAACTTATTTGCGCAAGGCCCAGATATTAGAATTCAATTCAACTATAATGGCCAAAACCTAAATGCAGATTTAGACTGCGATAAGCTCTTCTTTATGATTGGCCGCCAAGGCTTTTCCGCAAAGCCAACTATTGGTTTTGTTGAGCCTATTCATTCAGCAGCAATGGGCGTCCGTACATTGGATGCAGCAGCGGAGCAGGATGTTAAATATACATCGTCAACGATGTCACTGTTTCCACTTGATAACCCACATAAAAGAATTAAAGCCGCTGTAAATCATGTGTTTGCTGATAAGGATGGGAAGCAAAATAGAGGTGGCCATAATATTCCATACCAAACAATTATTAATGCTTCAAAAGCATGTGAAACCCATGTCAATGCAGCAACGATGGCCTTAACAAAATAAAACGAAGTTCGCTAAAATGAACGCTTCAAATACCATCAGAAATAAACCGGTTCGTCATGACCTTGGTCTCCAAGGTCATTTCGGGCAGCTGCATAAGTTGCAAGCGGGTATTCAGCCTGAGGTGCAAAAATATATAGCCAATATTGGTGGTTTAATTACCAGTGAAGTAATACAGGTTCCTGATGATAATGGGGCTTCATATAAGAAGCGCATTTTTAATTTGGATTTTGGTGAGGGCGCAGAGGAACTTAACTTTTCTGGTGATCTGAAATCAATGAATGCTTATTTAGAGGGGCTTCACACCCCCCTTAAAACGAGTGCTCAACGCGCAGTTAGAAATTCATATACACCATCAAATGCAAGCATGAAGCAAAAGCTTAAATCATGGTGGAATAACCGAGAAGAGATTAAAGCTAAATCCCATAACGAACGTCTTCTTTTAAACTCACTATTACGTTTTGCTTCTACAGGTTCGGTTGTTGTTCCTGAATATGTTCATGAAGACCTTCAGGTCGATAGTGCCGCTTGTCACGCAGGGCCAGAGCAAAATATGCGCACCGATAATATGTGGGATTCATCACACGAAATCGACTATGATGAGCGTGCAAAGCGCCATGATCCTGCTGTAACTAAAAAGCCTTTAGAACCGGCCATTATTCCTGGGTCTAGCTTTGATCCGCTTCATGGCTTTTTATTTGAAATTGATAAGGCGGCGCTAGACAATGGTAACCTTCGTAGTGCGCAGCGTGAGCTTAAATCATGGCTAACTAAGAATATTCAAGAAATTAATGGGCAATCTTTAGATCACGACAGTGGCTTTATAGCTCTAAAGCCAGACGAAATAGATCAGCTCGCGCAAAGAGTGCATTCAGGTGCAGAAGATAAAACATTATCTTTGCTTTTATCCCGAGTGGATACTGAAGAACGAATAGATAAGGCTATTAAGCGCATAGAGGCGACTTTAAGTGATTTCAAAAACTCTGAGCTTTTACAAGGTATCGTTCGCGAGTCAGCTGATAAGAGAACTGCTGATCAAAAAATTAGAGATACTTTGCATGCAACCTCATCTATGAGCAGCATTATCGGTTCTGATTTCATGAAAGAAAGCTGGGCTTATCACCGTAACTCTCAGAAAGACCTTCCCGCGATGGGCATGGTGCTTAAGGATCTTCAAGTTTTAGAAGGTGTTTATAACCATTTTCTAGAAAATGGTGCCACAGACCTTCAGCGTGAGGCCATAGCACAAGATAAAGAATTTTATGCTTTGCTAGGCTTCTCTGAAAAAATGGCGGAAAGTTTGGAAGATGGCTTTAAAGAGTTTGCATCTAAGCAAGGTGAATATGCAGTAAAAGCGGAAGGGTATAGTAGGCTTAAACAAAGTTTTAGAAACGCTTCAACAGCAGGGATTTTTATCTCTGAGGAGCATTTGAGAAAAGAGCATAATGATGTTCTTGATACCCTGCAGGTTAGCTTAGGGCAAGGCGGTGGTCATGCGGAACGTTTTGGCGGAGAGCTTGTTCATAACACGATCGACTTTTTCGAGGACCTTTATAAGCAGCCGTTTGAGTCTGTACAGAATTTTGCTTTCTTCTCTGCTATGGTTTATCTCACATACCAAACATATGCGTTAAAAGCGCAAATGGGCATGGCCGAAGAAGCGGCGACTATTGATATAGCCACTATTGGCAATGGTCTTGATGCCGGAGTTATCCCTGGTTTAGAAGGTTTGCCGGATGTAGGGGAAATGGATTCTTCGCTCTTAACTTTAAATGCAGAAGATTTGGCGTTTAAGGATATGACGCTTGAGCAATGTAAGTCTGCTGAGTATATGATTTGCCATACACACCAAATCCTATTTGGCTTGATTGAATATAAAGATCAGCTTTCTGGCTATGTCGGGGATACGTCAAAGGTTTTTATGGATATTGTAAATGGTTTTACCGCGCTGCCTGCAAAAATGGCTGGCCTTCCAGTTGATGATGCACCAGCCTCTATCGAAGCAGCCAGCAAAGTTTCCGAAGCTGTAACG
This sequence comes from Micavibrio sp. TMED27, assembly GCA_002167715.1. Classification (GTDB taxonomy): domain Bacteria; phylum Pseudomonadota; class Alphaproteobacteria; order Micavibrionales; family Micavibrionaceae; genus TMED27. The sequence continues at coordinate 113,244 of NHCG01000020.1, read as the reverse complement.
GAGGCCTTTACAACAAGTAATAATGTGCAAAGCTTTGGTCTTCATGGCCCTATGTTTGCGTCTTTTGCGACAATGGGTTTCATGCATGGCCTGAAAGCATTTCCTAGAATAGGGGAGTTCTACAAAAGCTCTTCTGATGCTGCGCGTGTTCTCGGACGAGAAAGGCCGGGAGCAATAATCGGTCTTGTCGGCGGTTTGGTTGCTGATCATTCTGGTGCGATAGCGTCGTTGCTTGATACGCCGGGGACAGGGGTTGCCGCAACCTTTGCTGCGACAACACTTGGTTATTATGCGTTTAAGCGTAAAGGTGAAGCCAAGGAAGCGGTCATTAACAAAATAGAAGCCGCAATAGGCGCTTCTATTAAGCCATATATTACAGAAGGGATTGAGCCAGCAATAGATAGTGACGAAATCTACAAGCTGTTCTTTGGTGAAGGTCATGAAGTTAAACGCGCTGTAATTGACCTGGAGCCAAATAAAGTTCTGAATGTGTTGGGCTTGTCTTCACAAAGCGGCGTCGGCAGTAAAATAACTCTAGATCAGTCAAATATTGCAAAAATCATTGTGCAAATAAATAAGCTATCTTTGAATGTTGCTATGAGCGGTGAATCACTTGGTGTTGAGCATGGGACATACCAAAACTTCCTTGAAGCAAAAACGGCAAGAATTGTTGAAGCACTTAAATTACATCAAAAAGGCGGGCTAGAAGAAAAAGAACTGGCTGCAATCTTTAAAAATGATTGGCGTGACGTCCTCGCGGCAGAGGTTCATCTTACAGGGCGTAGTGATATCTTTCAAGCGGCTTATGATACTTTGCCATCAAAACGTGAATTTGTAAGGTTAAATAGAGCAGGCGCAGCAAAGCGCGGCAGCTGTAAGCGTCTTCAAAATACATTTGATAACGCAGCTTCTGTTGAGGCCCGTAAAGTTGAGCTAGGGCATTTTAAGCGTTACATCAATCAGCGTATGGCTTGTGATAGTCGTGGCGCACTTGATAATTTAAAATATCAATCTGCATTATTGGGCGCGCAAGTTGGGACNGGGCTAAAAGTTGCCTTTGATNGAACAAAACAGCATCTTCTTAACCCNGCATGGGAGGGCGCTGTAAATACTGTNATGCGCCCATCNTATGGNTTGCTNCAGGATATGCCNGCTAAGAAGGCTCTTTTCTGGGGGGCTGCTGCTACTGGTGTGACTTTNGGCGTGATTGATAATACAGGTGTGACTGGTAATGCTACACTTGATGCCATTACACAAAATGAATCAATTAATGATCTTTCATATCTNTGGTATGGAGTGGCTGGCGGCCTTGCNACTGGNCTNGCNGCAACGGTTGTTAATATAGTGGAAGATAAAGCAATTGTTCACGGGGCTGTTGGCGGTAGTTTTCTTGTAGGCGCAAGTGCAGGGCATTATGGCGTTAAGCATGGTGTNAAGCCANTTTTTGGCTATGCAAAGGAACGTCTAAGAAAAATTCTGACAGGTACACCCAAANCGTCAAATGAACAAANAAATGTAAAAAGCACTAAGGCTTGNGACTACATTGTTGGCAAGTAAGCTCTTGTAATAATTNGATGAAAATNNTTTTNNGCACAANNGNNGAATNNATTCGCTTCGTTTCGAATTTNTTGTGGATAANTGTACGCNTNNGATTTTNTGNAGNATAATTGGAGCGAGTGAAGGGATTCGAACCCTCGACTTCAACCTTGGCAAGGTTGCGCTCTACCCCTGAGCTACACTCGCATAATGTCCGCAAGGACAGGTGTGTTTATAGCGATTTTTGAAATCTAATCAAGCGATTTTTTTAGATTTTGTGTATTTTTTTAGTATAAGGCGCCAACCTTGATTAAAGGCACTTTATAACCGAGTGGATCCATATCCGGAAATATAGAAAAGATGATAACATTCGGGCTTTTCTCAATCGGGTCTGCGAAATTATCAGGAATTTCACATTCAAGTAGTTTATCTTCGTTCTTATCTTGCTCTTTATATACAAGTTGAAATAAACGTTGGTCACGGTAATATTCAACGCGCCTAACAATATCAGGAAGCGGAGCATCACTCACAAGTGTAATACGGCCATCATGCAGGACACCAAGTTCAATATTCATTATACAGGTCTCCCTATATCAATTTTCGCTTCATGAATAAGGCCGCCAATAGAGTTTGAGTTATCAAAATCTGTTTTAAGGGCAACACGTTCCGATATTGGGCCGAGNTTTTCTTCTAAAATGCCTAGAATATTCTTAATAGGGGACTGCTCGATATCTTCGCTACTGCTCTCTCTGTGTGCCATAACTGTTTGATCGGACAGTCCTGACTGAAACTCTCTGAGTTGTGTTTCTGTAATAGCAGGTGTTTCAGAACCAAGTGCATTTACTTGTTGGTTCCTTAAGTCTGCGTAGTCTATATCATCCCTGTATACGTTGCTCATCATGCGCTCTTTATTTTTTAGCTCATTTTTTGATATATGATACGTGTAAAGTGTTAATAAATTATATACTATATACAGCATTTGAGACAAATGTGAGTAACTCGAAAGTGNAATGATATGAGTNTTTTAGAAGATGTTCCTGAAGTGGCTGAACTGCCGACAACGCCTNAGGATCTGTTTAACGTATTGGAAAAATTGAATATTACTTATGAATTATTTAATCATGATCCTATTTTTACAGTTGAAGAAGGTCGGGATTTAAAGCTCGATATTCCGGGTGTTTCTTGCAGAAATTTATTTTTAAGAGATAAAAAGAAAAATAATTTTTTAATAACGGCGGCTAATCAAACACAAATAGATTTAAAAACACTGCCGGAAAAAATAGGGGCTTCACGTTTATCTTTTGGTTCAAAAGATCGCCTGTGGGAGCTTTTGGGTATATGTCCAGGCTCAGTTTGTCCATTCACAGTTTTAAATGATAAAGACCATAAAGTGAAAATAATCCTAGATCAGTTTATGATGGAGAGTGATTTGATNAATGTTCATCCTCTTGATAACTCAATGAGTGTCGCATTAACTCCAGATGATTTGTTGAAATTCCTAGAATTTACGGGGCATGAGCCACAAATCCTTGCTTTTTAGAGAGAAAGCCTACATATAACTATCAAACAGTCAAACAAGGGATATGACTAATGCTTATAGGAACGCCGCAAACATCGCCTCAACAAAGTTCAGGTGCTCAAGATACTGCTGATATTTTTAATGCGTCTATTGAGAATTTTGAAGAAAAAGTGATACATGCATCAATGCAGCGCCCAGTTTTAGTGGACTTTTGGGCGCCTTGGTGTGGGCCTTGTAAACAGCTAATGCCTGCGCTCGAAAAAGCAGTGTCAGAGGCTGGTGGTTCTATCGCACTCGCTAAAGTGAATTTAGATGAAAATGAACAGCTAGCAGCAGCGCTTCGCGTTCAATCTGTTCCAACTGTTTTTGCGTTTTATGGTGGGCGTCCAATTGATGCGTTTCAAGGTGTACAGTCAGAAAGTCAGATTAAGGCTTTTATAGATAATGTTTTAAAAGCTAGCGGCGCTGAGCCATCAGGTGGTCTTGATATCGAAGACGCTTTAGAAGCTGCTGCAAACGCACTTGCAGATGGAGCGTTAAGAGAAGCGCAAGAACTCTACGCAGCGGTATTGCAAAAGGATCAAACAAATATCTTTGCCTTCACGGGTATGCTCAGAACCTTTATTGCGGCTGAAGCAGTTGACCACGCAAAGCAAATGCTTGATAACGCGCCGGAGGAAATTGTTAAGCATCCTAAGTTCTCAGAGGCACAAGCTGTTGTTGAACTGGCACTCAAGGCTCCTGCTGATGATGAGTTGAGCGCGCTGAAAGCAAAGCTAGCTGAAAACCCGGAAGACCATAGCGTTGCACTTGAGCTTGCAGAGGCAAGCTTTGCTGCTGGTCAAAAAGAGGCAGCGATTGAGATACTTCTTGAGAGTATAAAGCGTGATCGTGAATGGAATGACGAAGCGGCGCGTAAGATGTTGCTTGAATTCTTTAAAGCTCTGGGAATGGTTGATCCCCTTACAATTCAGGCAAGAAAGAAGCTTTCTTCTCTTCTTTTTTCTTAATTTAATTCTATATCAAAATTATGAGTACTGCTAACAACCCATTTATGCCAAGTTTTAAAGATCTGCCAAAGGAGATGCCAATTTTTCCTTTGTCGGGTGTTTTACTTATGCCATTTGGACGCTTACCACTTAATATTTTTGAACCGCGCTATATTGATATGGTGAATGATGCCATGAATACACACCGTATGATTGGTATGATTCAGCCAAAGGTTAAAGGTGAGTGTCACAAGCTTTATAATGTCGGCTGTGCTGGACGTATAGTCGAGTTCGCGGAAACTGATGATGGACGTTATCTAGTGACGCTTCAAGGTGTCTCACGTTTTCGCATTGATCAAGAGCTTGAACAAGATCACCTCTATAGAACAATCAAGCCTGATTGGGATGGTTATGAAGGCGATTTAAATCCTAAGGGGTGTTTGGATGTTGACCGTGGAAGGCTAACACGGCTGCTCTCTACATATTTTGATCAGCAAGATATGTCCTGCGACTTTAAAAAATTTGATAATACACCCGACGGTAAACTTATGACATGCTTATCCATGGTCTGTCCTTTTACCGCATCTGAGAAGCAAGCTTTACTAGAACAGGTTTGCTGTGTTCAACGTGCTAAGCTCTTTATGAATATGCTAGAAATGGCTATAGAGCAGGGTGATCCTATGGACCCTAGCACAAAAAGTTGTCACTAATTTCGGTGCATTTTCAATCCTCATCTATGATCAAGTCTAAGATTAATTTAGACATGATATGATGTGGATCTTGCATAGCTTCGTTCATCTCACCATGCGAGAGTTTAGGAATGATATGAACATCGCTATGCCCATTGGACTTGTTAAGAGTAGTGCTGAACTTCATTGATTGCATGGCTGCCGCTGGCCTTTTTGCTGTCGTAAATATAAGAAAGCGTGGGAAGTCTTTTTTATTCTCGGCATGGTATGCAGGTGAAGCGTCCTCAAGTTTGCTTTTATCTTCGCCAAAATTTTTCTTAATTGATCTGCTAATGAAGTTACCCCCTTTGTCCATCCGTTCGTTCAAATCAAAGCTAGCGGTGTCGACAGGGATTACAGATTTTAATGATGCAAAGCTCAAACCCTTTTCGTTTAAGTAGCGCTCATCCGTTCCTATAAGAGCAGCAATATGTGCTCCGGCAGAATGACCAGAAAGATGTATGCGCTTTGGGTCGCCGCCATATTTATGAATATTGTCATGAACCCATTTGATAGCTGTCGCTGTATCTTCTGCTTGTGAAGGGTGCGGGTTCTGGGGGGCGAGACGATAATTGATATTTACAAGAATGATATCATTTCGATTATAAAAATGCGCTTTATCATCGTGGCTTTTTTTATCGCCTGTAAACCATGCTCCACCATGAATGAATATTAAAACAGGGCGCTCTTGTTTCTTACGCTCATCAGGTGTGTATATATCCATAACCTGAAGTGGATGTTTCCCGTAGGGAATATCTTTGTGAACTTCCGAACGAATATGTGTTAAGACACGCTTTACAAAACTAGTGGCATATGATGGCTGGGCACTGATGGATATCGTGCCAAGTGCTAAAATAAATAGAAATGTATATCGAGCCGTAAACATAATATTAGGTCTTTCCTGATGGTTATGACATTGTTACGATGCTGCACCATAATATCCTGCGTTTTAATTTTTTCGAATGAAAAAGAAAGTGAAGCATAGATGAGTGTAGATATAGATCCAAAGCTACTCGAAATTTTAGTATGTCCTGTGACTAAATCTCCATTGGAATATGATGCAAAGGCCGGTGAGCTTATATCAAGGCAAGCTAAGCTTGCTTTTCCTATTCGCGATTCGATACCTGTGATGCTTGTTGAGGAGGCGAGAGAGCTGTAAAGCTCTCTTTCTCATATTATCTATTAAAATGGACGTGTGTATTTTTTATATACGTCCTGAATATCCGCTTTAACATCATTCGATAGCGTTAAATCAATGGAAGCAATGTTGGACTTTAACTGCTCCATAGAGGTTGCCCCAATGATATTGGATGTAAGAAATGGCTGTTCATTTACAAAAGCGAGCGCCATCTGACAAACATCTAGGCCATATTTTTCAGCAATGTTCATATATTCTCTAACAGCATTCTGCGCATGCTCTGTGTCGCGGGGAATATTATTAAGTAGTGTCCAGCGTGTTCCGTCTGGTCGTGCTCCGTCCATGTATTTACCGCTTAGCATGCCAGTGGCAAGCGGCGACCACGCAAGTAAACCGCAATCTTCTGCAATAGCAATCTCGGCAAGGTCTGGTTCAAATATACGGCAGAGCAGTGAATATTCATTCTGAATGGATGCCATACGCGGTAAACTATGCTTCTTGGATAGTTCAAGCCATTTCATTGTGCCCCATGACGTCTCATCAGAGAGGCCGATATGCCTAATTTTACCTGCTTTTACAAACTCTCCGAGTGTCTCAAGAACTTCGATGAAATTATCTTCTTCTTTTTCAGCGTCAAAGCTTGGGTTGAAATCCCAATATTGTTGAAAGTGGTATGAGCCACGGTTCGGCCAATGAAGTTGGTAAAGATCAATGTAATCCGTTTGCAGACGTTTTAGTGAGCCTTCAATAGCCTGCGTAATGTTTACACGATCGATCTTATTTTGACCATCTCGTATATAGTTCGGACCCGGGCCTGCAATTTTTGTCGCAAGTACAACGTCGCTACGACGTCCCGTTTTGGCAAACCAAGTTCCGATAATTTCTTCGGTTTTGCCGTAGGTATCTGCATTAGGTGGTACGGCATACATTTCTGCTGTGTCCCAAAAATTGACGCCTTTTTCTAGGGCGTAATCCATTTGCTCATGACCTTCGCTCTCGTTATTTTGGCGCCCCCATGTCATGGTGCCTAAACAAATAACGCTTACATCAATATCGGTGCGGCCTAGCTTGTTATACTTCATGAAAAAAATCCTAACTCTGTATTCTTTGGGAAATAAAAAATGCTGGTTAGTTAAACCAACCAGCATCCATATTGTTCATGTGAATTAAAAGTCAATCTGTGGCTTTTAATTATTCAGTCGGTGCGCCGCCTGCTAGATCTTCAAGAGAAGGGGATGCGTTATCATCATCTTCTACAATCTCATCGGCATACATACCTGATGGCGCTGAATTCTGGCTAGCAATTGTACCCCATTCTTCTTCACCATCCATAAGATCGATTTGCTCATCATCTTCTTCGTAAGCAACCATACGCTGATGAGAGCGCACAAGATCTTCTTTAAGGTTTGGTGTTTCGATTGTTTCTTCTGCAATTTCGCGAAGAGCAACAACTGGGTTTTTATCGTTATCACGCTCAATAGTAAGTGGTGAGCCTGAACCGATTTTGCGAGCGCGCTGCGCTGCAACCATTACAAGTTCAAAGCGGTTTTCAACTTTATCGATACAATCTTCAACGGTAACACGTGCCATGTATATAAATCCTATTAGTATGTCTTATCTGATCAGAAGTAAGTTATATAAAGTTTTATGTCAGTGAATGCAAGGCTTGATATTGACCTTGTGCTTTATAACTGCATGATTATGGCATGAATTTAGCTGTACCAGACAAAGATTGCTCTTTATGCCCACGTTTGAAGGGGTTTATTGACGATAACCGTATTAAGTTTCCCGATAAGTTCAATGCACCTGTTCCTTCTTTTGGTTCAATTGATGCGCGCCTCTTGGTAGTGGGGTTGGCGCCTGGTTTGAAGGGGGCTAATTTTACTGGGCGTCCTTTTACGGGAGATTATGCTGGCGATCTATTGTATCCAACGTTGGTAAAGTTTGGCTTTGCTAAGGGGGTGTTTGCAGGGCATCCGGATGATGGGGTGGAGCTTTTGGATGCTCGCATTACAAACGCTGTGCGCTGCGTTCCGCCAGAAAATAAGCCTACAGGTGAAGAGATTAATACATGCCGCCCATTTTTGATTGATGAGATTGCAGCTATGAAAAACCTAAAGGTTATCTTATGTCTTGGGTTAATATCTCATAACTCAGTGCTGAAAACCTTAGGGGAAAAACTGTCTGCGCATAAATTCTCTCACGCGGCTCAGCACGATATTGGTGATATAATCGTCATAGATAGCTATCATTGCTCGCGCTACAATACCAATACAGGCCGCTTAACAACTGAAATGTTCGAAGATGTGTTTGCGCAGATTAAGGCTGCGTTTTAAATGGCAGCCTTATCAATATCATCTCTTTGTGGGTTTATGCTTCCGCGCTTAATCATTAGTTTATTAAGTGCGTTTACATAGGCGCGCGCAGAAGCGACAAGAGTGTCTGTATCTGCACCTCCGCCATTAACGACTTTATCAGCTTCTTCTAGTTGTACGGTTACTTCGGCTTGCGCATCTGTCCCGCCTGTTACGGCATGTACTTGATACAGCTTTAATCTCGCTTCTGGGTGCGGATAGATTTCGCGTATAGCTCTGAAAATAGCGTCCACAGGGCCATTACCTTCAATTTTTGCACTGTGCATTTTGCCCTCGATGCTTAACGTTATATCCGCTGTTTGCGGTCCGTCTGTACCAGCTTCGATTTTAAGGCTGTGGAATTTGAGTGCCTCATTTTTACGAACGACTTCATCTTCAACAAGTGCGATTAAATCATCTTCAAAGATTTCCTTCTTACGGTCTGCTAAGACTTTAAAACGCTTGAAGGCATCATTCAGCGCATCATCTGAAAGCTCAAACCCAAGCTCGGAAAGTTTGCTTCTAAAGGCAGCGCGTCCAGAATGCTTTGCCATAACAAGCTTGCTTTCAGTGATGCCGACGCTTTCCGGTGTCATGATCTCGTATGTTTGTGCGTGCTTTAACATCCCGTCTTGGTGGATACCGCTTGCGTGAGCGAAAGCATTGGCACCTACGATAGCTTTATTCGGTTGCACATTAGTGCCTGTAATACTGCAAAGCGTGCGAGATGCTTTTGTGATTTTGGTTGTATTTATATTGTTTGTGTAAGGAAGGAGGTCGTGACGTGTTCTTAGAGTCATTACCAATTCTTCAAGTGCGGCATTTCCGGCGCGCTCACCAATACCGTTAATAGTGCACTCCATCTGACGTGCGCCAGCTTGAACGCCGGCTAAGCTATTGGCAACCGCAAGTCCAAGATCGTTATGGCAATGTGTTGATATGATCGCTTTATCAATATTCGGTACGCGCTCAAACAGCATTTTGATTTGCGCAGCATATTCCTCTGGGATTGCGTAGCCTACTGTATCTGGAATGTTAATAACCTGTGCACCGGCATTAATGGCTGTTTCAACAGCTTTACAAAGGAAGTCGTCTTCCGTTCTGCTGCCGTCCTCGGCACTCCATTCGACATCATCGGTGAATTTGCGGGCGAAGGTGACGCTATCGTGAATAGCCTCTATAACTGAGTTCTCACCCATCTTTAATTTATACTTCATATGAAGTGGGCTAGTTGAGATAAACGTATGAATACGCTTGCTTTCTGCGGCTTGAATAGCCTGGCCAGCCGCTTCGATGTCCGCTTCTTTGGCGCGTGATAATCCGCAAACGGTCGCATTCTTAACAGTTTTTGCAATTTGGCTTACCGCTTCAAAGTCACCAGGGGAGGCTATGGGAAAACCTGCTTCGATCACATCAACGCCCAACTCATCGAGAATAATAGCCATCTTAAGCTTCTCTTCAAGGGTCATTGAGCAGCCCGGTGATTGTTCGCCGTCACGAAGGGTTGTGTCAAAAATAATGACGCGATTAGGGTCTTTTTTTACTGTGTCATAAGCTTTGCTCATGGAGTGCTCCTTAATTATAGCTGCGTTTGTAGCGTGGCTATCGTTCTATTTCAATATGAAGATGATTTAAAAATTGAATTCCCCTGAAGCGTGGACACGTGCGTATCCCATGCGCCGCTCAGGGGCGCATAAGGAGCAGGAGGCTGAGGTGTGTTTGAATACTGTTATTCATTAAGAAATGAATAAAGCTGAAATACCGATTTCATGCAAGAAAAAAACAATAATATGTATTTTCGTTGAAATATTAAAAAAAATATTAATGAATAGTTAATGAAAATAAGTGCTAATTTATTTTCAATTAAGCCTGTAAGGTATTGATTCTAAACGATATATTTTTTTGTGTTGGGGGTTGCTTTGTTTAGGGGGCTCGTATATATTCGATGCCTTTTTCAAAAATCACTGTTGCATTGAATTTAAAAAGACTCTAAGTGTGTAAGCCTTGTTGTGACAAAACAGCTGACCAAAAGATAAGGAGTTTAAAGCTATGTCCGATTTTTCTCTAGCCGAGTATATTTGGCTTGATGGTGCTATACCAACTCGTCGCCTACGTTCAAAAGCGCGTGTGGTAAATTTAGGTGACAACCCTTCAATTGAAGATTTCCCTGAGTGGAGCTTTGACGGCTCTTCTACTATGCAGGCTGAAGGTGATGACTCTGACTGCCTTTTGCAGCCAGTTGAATTTGTTCCGGACCCAATTCGTGGTCTAGGTAATTACCTTGTAATGTGTGAAGTAATGAACCCTGATGGTACGCCGCATGCATCTAACTCACGTGCACAACTTCGTGAAGTTCTGGAAGCGGGTGCGGATGCTCAAGACCCTTGGTTTGGTTTTGAACAAGAGTACACACTCTTTACTGCTGGTCGTCGTACACCTCTTGGTTGGCCTGATCATGGCTTCCCAGCGCCTCAAGGACCATATTATTGTGGTGTAGGTTCTGATGAAGTATTCGGCCGTGAAGTTGCTGAAGCACATGCTGAAATCTGTCTTGCTGCTGGTATCATGTTCTACGGTATTAATGCCGAAGTTATGCCAGGTCAGTGGGAATTCCAAACAGGTTACCGTGGTGGTGATGATAAAGCGAGCGCGCTTAAGATTTGTGACCAAACAATGATTGCACGTTGGTTGCTTTGTCGTGTTGCTGAAGAATATGACATTGTCGTTTCTTTCGATAACAAGCCTATTAAAGGTGACTGGAATGGTGCGGGTATGCACACAAACGTGTCTACAAATGATACGCGTGACAAGTCTAAGGGTAAGGCTGCTATTGATGCTGCTGTTAAAGCTCTTGGTGAGAAGCATGCTGAGCATATCACACTTTACGGTGCGGCACTTGGTGAGCGTCTAACTGGTGATCATGAAACATGTGACATTAACACATTTAAAGCGGGTACGGCTGACCGTGGTTGTTCTATCCGTATTCCTCAGCAGGTTGCTCTTAAAGGTTATGGTTACTTCGAAGATCGTCGTCCTGGCGCGAACGCAGATCCATACCTCGTAGCAGCACGTATTTCTGCAACAGTCTGTGGTGTTGATGAGTCAGTAATGAAATTCACAAGCTGGCCACGTAGGGAAAAAAAACTAAAAGTGGCGGCTGAGTAGTCATTTTAGTGAAATAAATATTAGAAAGGGCGCCATTTGGCGCTCTTTTTTTATGTTGAAATGAAATTTTGCTGGCTTATGTTAATTGGTGAGGTGGATTTGTTAACGATTATAAGATATTATTCTATTTCTAGAGGCGAGTTCTGCCTGTAATTATTCAATGCGATGATGGTGGAAAATGATCCGTAAAAAGGGCGATAAAGATAAGGAAGATAAAGTGGTAGCAGATGAGGGGTCATTTGCTAGCTTTGATGAGGTTGTACTTGATGANGAANGTGTNGATCTTTCTCCANCTTTGNATCCNGATTCTATTGANCTNAGTGATGTTGANGAGGTTTCGCTTTCAGGAGCGCAGCTAAATGATGCAGATGTTATTGAGCATGTAGAAGAAAGTGCTGAAAAATCNTCGTCTAATTTGCCNGCAAGAACTGCTGGAAATCAATTGGCTAAGCTTTCAGGTGCGCTTGTTAAGACGGGCGGGAAAGATGTGGNNGCTTCTGGTTCTGGTTTNAANACATATCATGGTGGCGGTAGCGTTGTTGGNGGCGCTGAAGATGCNGATGGTGCTGAGAGGCANAANGGGCGNATAGGTGACCGTATGGTTTCCGAAGGTCTTATCACTGAAGATCAGCTGAATGTNGCTCTNCAAGAGAAAAAGATTACGGGTAANATGCTTGGTGAAGTCATGGTTGACCTTGGCTTTATTGANGAAGACGATCTAACGCTGTTCTTGGCTAANTCNTCTGGNTTTGAGGTTTTTGACCCATCCAATACTATTTTCGATGGTGAGGTGCTTGAACTTATTGATAAAAATACAGCGCTAAAACATCAACTCCTTCCAGTGTCTATTGTCGATGATAAGCACTTAAAGGTCGCAATGGCTGACCCTTTTGATATTGTCGCTATTGATACATTAAGAAGTCAGGTTCCCAAAGAGTTGCAGATAAAGCCTATGGTTTGTACGGCAAAGGTTTTGTCTGAGGCAATTGATGTTGCTTATGGTTATGCGAGTTCAATCTCGGCTATCTTGAAGGAACTGGAAGAAGGGGATGTGGATGAGACCGGTGCTCTCGATGAGGATGCTGATTATACTCACCCAATCGTTCGGCTTGTAAACGCTTTGGTTTTTGATGCTGTGAAAATGGGTGTGTCTGACTTGCACTTTGAACCTGAAGAAAACTTTGTGCGTCTTCGTTATCGTTTGGATGGCACACTCTTTACTGCGCAGATTCTTCATAAGCAACACTGGAATGGTATTTCTCAGCGTATGAAGATTATGTCGGGCATGAATATTGCTGATAAATTATCGCCGCAAGATGGTCGCTTTGGCCTTAATATTGGTGGGCGTGAGGCTGATTTCCGTGTGTCTTCATTGCCTACCGTGCATGGCGAAAATATTGTTCTTCGTGTTCTGGATCAGAGCGAGAGTATTATGCCGATGGAAAAGCTCGGTTTTAGTGAGCATAACCTTGGCTTGATTAAGAAGTCTCAGTCCAAACCAGAGGGGATTATTATTGTTACAGGGCCAACTGGCTCGGGTAAAACAACATCTCTTTATTCCATGCTTAATGAAATTAATAGTGTTGAAGTGAATATTCAAACACTTGAAGANCCTGTTGAATANGCGCTACCNATGATCCGTCAGACTCATGTGCGCGAGGGTGTGCTAGAGTTTGCAGATGGTATNAAAGCGCTTCTAAGGCAAGACCCTGACATTATCTTTATTGGTGAGATTCGTGATGGTGAAACNGCNGGTATGGCNCTTAAGGCTGCGATGACCGGGCACCANGTATATACNACGCTACACACAAATGATTCTTTTGGTGCTATTCCGCGTCTATTTGATTTGGGCCTNAANCCGGGGATGGTTGCTGGNGCGATTATCGCTATTTTTGCGCAGCGNCTAACNCGNAGNCTTTGTTCATCATGTAAAGAGGAATATACACCTGATGCNGAGGANTGNGAACTTCTTGGTGTTGATTCTGCTNAGGCGCCTAAAATCTANCGCGCGCAGCANGGNGGGTGTGATGCATGTGGTGGTCAAGGNTATAAAGGCCGTACTGCNGTAGTTGAAATCTTAACTTTTGATGAGGATTTAAACGAATTACTCGCTCAAGGTGCAAATAAAGCTGAATTAAAAACGTTAGCTGTGAAAAAAGGCTTCAAAAGTATGAAAGACGATGGCATTCTAAAAATACTCGAGGGGGTTACGAGTATAGAGGCTATATCGAAAGTTGTTGATATTTATAAATAGCTAATATTTTTCTGATACGTTTGTTCATAGGCGTGGGATTTAAACAAAACTAGGACTGAGAGTATAAGGCAACGAGGTTATGCATCGTTATAAATATAGAGCCATTAATGCAAAAGGGCGCCCGATTAGAGGGGCTATTGCTGCTGCGAATGAAGTTGATTTATATAAGCAGCTTCAAACGGCAGGGTTAGAGCTTGTTGATTGCTCAGTTGTTGGTGAGGGCGGGAAGTTCTCATCCTTTTCTGGCAAGTTCGCGCCTAAAATTGGTCTTCGCGATGTTATTCAGTTTTTTGTTCAGATGGAGCAGATGCAAGGGGCCGGTGTGCCGTTGCTTGATGCGCTCGCAGATGTGCGCGATGCCACTGAAAATCAGCGTTTCATGGATATTATGACAGATATTAACCGTGATGTTTCTGACGGTGCGGCGCTTTCTGAAGCCATGAATCGCCATCCTAAGGTCTTTCCTCCACTCTATATTTCTTTGATTGAGGCCGGTGAGGAAACTGGGGATCTTACTTCTTCATATCGTCAGCTTATTAAGTATTTAAAGTGGGTTGAAGTGATTCAAACCAAGGTTAAGAAAGCTACGCGCTATCCAATGGTTGTTACATTTGTAGTGCTTTTAACAATTACCTTTATGATGAGTGTGGTTGTGCCGCAAATTGTAGGCTTCCTGAAATATATGGATATGGAGTTACCGTGGTTTACCGTTGCGCTAATTAACACATCCAACTTTTTTGTGCAGCCTGTAGCTGAACCGCTTGGAATACCTATTTACGGTGGTTTTATTGTTTTGGCTGTGCCTGTAGCATTTATTATGTCGATAAAAGGGATAAGAGCATCATCTGATGAAATGGCCTATAAGCTTGATTCTCTATATGTTCAGGCGCCTGTCTTTGGGCCACTAATCAGGAAAATCTCAATTGCACGTTATGCACAAACATTTGGCGCGCTATATGCGAGTGGTATTGATGTTATTAAGGCCCTTGAGGCGTCTAGGGGGACTGTATCGAATTTGCGTATGATTGACGCGATGGAGAATGTGGAAGCCTATGTTCAGGCTGGTAATTCTTTGTCAAAAGCTTTTGATGCCAGTGGAGAATTTCCATCTCTTGTAGTTAGGATGGTGAAAATTGGTGAGGAATCGGGTAATCTAACTCCTGTACTTGATCAAGTCTCGGATTTTTACACCCATGATGTGAATGAAGCGATTGATGGTATGATTGAAATGATTCAGCCCACTCTAACGGCTATTCTGGGTTTGACGATCGCATGGATCGCAGCAGGAAGTCTTGGGCCGATTTATATGAATTTGGGCAACTTTATGGACTTCTAAGGCGAAGGCTAGGTATTAATTTTAATGACACCATCTTTTTTAGTTCCAAATCGCACTGTACTTCTCGTATCTGATGATGCGCTTTACATCTATTCGACCTCTTCGAAGGACGTAAAACTTGTCGAAACAGTGCCATGGGATGCGCAGAATTTCGTTGAGAATGTTTCAAAAATCATTGTTAAAGATTGCGGAAAAAAACCTGTCCTTATTCTTAATGACATGGTTGAGCAGCACTATAGAAAAGAGCGTGTTCTTAAATCAGGGGTGAGCGCTTTTGACCGTTCGACTATGCTAAAGCGCCGTCTGAATGTTGCGTTTAGTAAATATCCTGTGCGTGCGGCTTTGCCGTTAAAGGAAAAGCTGCCTAAAGTTTCTGGCCAGCCTGCGGCAAATCTATTCATTTTTGCAGCAATCCCCGATACTGAACAGCTTCAAAAGTCAATGAGCGCTCTGCGTAAGTCTTTGGCGTCTATCGCGGGACTATGCTTATTGCCTGTTGAATCGTCTGATATGGTTAAGGCGCTGTCGACCAAATGTAACCCTAAGTCAAAATCAGTTTGGTCTGTTTTTGTTGGTTATCATAGCAGTGGTAATCTAAGGCAGGTTGTAACAAAAAATGGTGAATTGGCTCTTACAAGGATGAGCCCATTTACAACGGACGCGTCTGATACGCAGTCATGGTCGGAAGAGGTCAATAAAGAATTTAAAGCAACGATGAGTTATCTCTCTCGTTTTGGTTTTGATCCATCACAAGGGCTAAGCGTCAACATTATTGCGCCAATGGATGCGCATGAGACACTTGGTGAGATGATCCAGGAAAATTGTACGCTGAATCTTATGACCCTTAATAAAGCTGCAGATATTCTGGGCATGAAAATAGGTGCTCATCAAAATCAAGCTTCTGCTGAAATTCTTCATGTAGCATGGGCTAGCCGCAAGACAAACTTTGCGCTTCCTATGAAGTCTGGTTCAGTAGATAAAGTTCATAAGCCACGTCAGGTTGCCTTAGCAGCAACTGTATTAATGACGCTCGGTGCTTGCTTCTTGAGTTATCAGCTTTTGTCACAATATGGCAGTTACACAGAAACTCTTGACGATATTGATACACAGCAAAAGAGAAAAACGCAGCTCGATGCTCAGCTTAATTCCGAGGTGGAAAGAAAAGAGCGCATGGGCTATGACGTGAAGCTTATCCAAGGATCTATCGCTGTTTATGATAAGCTCGAAGAAGATAATATAAAGGCACTTGATTTATTTAAGTCCGTTGGACGTGCTCTTGGAAAAAACCTTAGAATTGACAAGGTTGAGCTAGAGCCAGGCGCACTTGATATCGTGTCGCGGGCTTCTTCATTTGGTGCAGTCAATTCTGCACCTCCTAAATATAGTTTAACGTTAACCATTACTTACCCTGGTAACACTGATGTTGATATTGGTAATCAGGAAGTAAGAGACCTTAGGGACCGCTTGTCTATGGTTTTGAAAGATCATGATGTTCAGGTGACAAAGTTTCTTAAAGACTATGAGTATACTGAAGGCCTTGTCGTGGAAACTGGAGATTTGGAAAGACAAAATCTTCAGCAAGATTTCGTTGCAGAAATTACTATTCTTGCTACGAATGAGAAAAAGAAGAATGATGGAGGCCTTTACTAATGATAAATATTTTAGGTGTCCAGCGTATTATCGTTTTAACTATTCTTGTGCTAGTCAATGCCGCTCTAGGTGCAGGGGTTTACTATTTTTTACTTCCTGAAATTGATAAGCAGGAACGTGTTCTTAGAGCTGTGAGAGGACAAGTTAATACCGTAAGATATGATATTGAGAGGCTTCAGGTTGAGTTTGAACAATTTGAAGAGCAGCAAGAACGCTTTGAATCATTTAAAGCAAAGGGGTTTTTTCAACAACAAAACCGTAGACAAGTTGAAAAAATCCTTGAGGAAATCCAGGGCGTTTCAGGCGTTCTTTCGGCTAAGGTTGCTATTAATCCAGCATCGGTGGAAACGAACCCAGAAGCCGAAAAGGCTGATTACAAAGTTTTGAAAAGTACTGTTCAGGCGCAACTCAATACACTCGATGATAAAGATATTTACCATTACATCTATTTGGTGGAAAAATATTTTCCAGGGCATGTTTCTGTAGAATCTATCAATTTTCAACGTGAGGCCGATCTGGATAAGGTTCTTCTTCAGGCTATTGCAGCTGGTCAAAATGTACCGTTAGTTAAAGCAGATGTCACACTTGTGTGGAGAACGATGATCCCGCAATCTCGGATTATAGCGGAGGATATTAACTAATGAACAGCTTGTCTAAATTAGCTTCAATAAAGGTTTTTTCACTTGCTCTTCTATGTAGCGTGTCATCTTTTGCGCAGCCTTTAAATGATAACGGGCAGGGTACAGCCGTTACTCCTGATGTGCAAATGTCTGAAGAGAAAACGCTGGAAATACCTCCATTTAAGAAAGATGAATATGCCTCTCTAGTCTTTACGGAGTGGGAGCATGAAGCGATCGAAATTGCCCGTAAAAGACGTGGCGGCAGTGTTCGAGGCGCTTCAGATGATGAAATATATGATAGTTTTAAGCGTNCTGAAGANTTGATAGATNAAGATATTCCTGAAATGCGTGACATTTCGTTGGGTGGAATTCTCTATAAAAAACAAGGCGATTGGACAATTTGGTTGAACGGTAACCGTGTAACACCAGATGCTNTNCCTATCGAAGCACTTGANCTTCGTGTTCATGAAAAATATATCGAGATCGAGTGGTTTGATGAATATACAAAACAGATTTTCCCTATCCGATTAAGACCGCATCAACGTTTTAATATGGATGCGCGTATTTTCTTGCCGGGGTAATTGAATGTCTGATTCTGATATAATTTTAAAAATCTCTAATGTTGGAGTTACTTACGCTGACAAACCGGCTATCGAAAATGTCTCGATTGAGGTCAAGCGCGGCGAATTCTTTGGCGTGATAGGTGTTAATGGAGCGGGTAAAACGACGCTTATAAAAACGATCTTAGGGCTTCGTGATGCTGATGTCGGTGAAATCGAAATCATGAGCCAGAAAATAAACCAAAACAGTACCAGTCCCCATGTAGCGTTCCTACCTGAAAGGTTTGAGCCATCATGGTTCTTAACGGGGCTTGAGTTCTTAAAGTTCTCTACTGGGCTATATGGTGTTAAATACACAGATGCNGAATATAAAAAATGTGCTGAAGAACTTGTACTNGATCCCGATGCTTTAAAACGCCGTGTTCATACTTATTCAAAAGGTATGCGTCAGAAATTAGGGCTCATGGCGACAATTATGACGAAAGCAGAGCTGCTTATTTTTGACGAACCTATGAGTGGTCTTGATCCATCTGCGCGTACTCACGTTAAAGACATGCTTATTGCCGTTAAAAATAGAGGGCATACAATTTTTATGAACTCACATATTCTAGCTGATATGGATGAAATTTGTGATCGCGTTTGCCTCATCCACAATCAGCAGGCGCGCTTTATCGGTGAGCCGAAAAATTTAAAACAACAAACTCAAACTCAAAACCTTGAGCGTGCTTTTCTACATTATATTGAGCAAAAGTCAGCAGCGTGATATAAATAATATAGAAAAGGCGTGAATCGCACCCACCTAAACGAGATCAGTTCAATGAAGATAATAAATCAGAATGTATCATTAAAAACCCTATTAGCGGTCTGCATACTGTCTATACCGCAGGTTGCAATAGCGCAGGAAGAGGGGGGGCTAACCCTTGTTGGTGAGGATGATAATGGCGCAGTCGTTATTGATACTGGGGCAGCTATTCAACCTCCACCAGCAGATGAGCTTGTAAATACATCAATTGCAGCGCCCGTTGATACTGAAGAAGAAGATGTATTTTTCGATGCTGAGGCTTTGGTACCAAAAGGTGAAATTGCTCGTAAAGGTGCTGCACGTAAAGTTGATCCAAAGGTGTCACCAGCAACACGTTTAGTGGTTGTGAGAAAGAATAGCGAAGCAGGCGGTAAGCCCGCACAGCTTGTCGCTGCTGAGCGTGCCGTTAAGCTTGGACGTTTCGATTCTGCTCTTGAGATATATGACCGTCTTTATGCAACGAACAAACGTGATCCAAATATTTTGATGGGGCGTGCAATCACTTTGCAAAAGCTGGGTTTGGCTGATGAAGCGATTACAGCCTATGAGGAACTTCTTAAAATCCGTCCTAAAAATATAGACGCGCAGATCAATATGATAGGCATTATGGCTGAGCGTTATCCTGCTGTCGCTCTGAGACGTTTGGATGACCTTTCTAAAAATAACCCTCGTAATGTAGGTGTTATGGCACAGGCGGCATTTATACACGCTAAGATACAAAACTTTCCTGACGCAATTCGTCTTTTAGGAATGGCAGCTAGTCTTGAGCCAAGAAATGCAGGGCATCTCTATAATATGGCGATTATTGCGGATCAAGCTGGAAGCAGTGATGAAGCAATTAAGTACTATGAGAAGGCTTTGGAAACAGACGCACTCTATGGTTCTAGTAAATCAATCCCGCGTGATGCGGTTTATGAACGCTTAGCGCAACTTAGATAAAAGCCAGTAAATATGGGCCTTTTTGAGCTTCTATTATTAGATAATCCTGATGCGCGGGAGCTATATTTTTATGTCGATCTCTTCTTTGTATTTGTAATAGGCTTATGCTTTGGTAGCTTTGCCAGTGCGATTATTTATCGTATTCCTTTAGGGCAATCTTGGGCAGCATCAAAAGAACGCTCAGCCTGTCCAGCCTGTGGCTCAACACTTGGATCGCNTGATCTTATNCCGTTGTTTTCGTGGTTATTAACTAAGGGNAAGTGTNGGTATTGTNGTGCTGAAATCTCACCAATATATCCNGCTCTGGAATTACTGACTGCTATTACATCNATCANNATATTCTTATTTTATAGCGGNGATATTATATCGAAATATCTNTTTATCCTNTCAGTACCGTTTTTGATTTCACTGCTTGCGATTGACCTCAAGCATAAGATTTTACCAAATCAGCTCGTACTTATTGTTGGGGTTATTGGTTTGCTGGTTATGTTTGCTAAAGCTTTTAATTCGGACGCTCAGGCACATCAGCTTATTTTATATTACCTGTCCTCTTCTGTGGTTTTTGCTCTTTTTTCCTATGCTCTGGGCATGATCATGAAATGGAGGCTAAAACGCGATGCACTTGGTCTTGGAGATGTGAAGTTTTTTGGTGTAGCCGGTCTTTGGCTTGGACTGTCTGAGATAGCTATGTTTTGCATGATGTCTGGCATTCTAGGAATTATCCTAGCCGTGATCTGGAAAGCAAGGACAGGGCAGGATGTGTTTCCATTTGGGCCGGCATTAATATTGTCTTTTTTCCTTATTTTTCTAATGGATGGTTCTTTTTTTCTTTAAAAAAGGATAGACTGAAAAAGTTCGAGTTTTCTTTAACTTGGCATTCATACTTTTAAGGTTAAAATTATTCTGGCCTTTAAAATCTTTTATAGGCTTTTCAGGATAGGCCTAAATCTACTTTATAGTGTTTAAAAGGAGAGCACCTTGGATTTAACACAGCTTCTAGCATTTACAATGCAAAATGACGCCTCTGACTTACACCTCAGTGCAGGCAGTCCTCCAATTATTCGTAGTAGCGGTCAGTTGAAAAGGGTCAAAGCAGACCCGCTATCAAGCGATGATATCCGTACAATGCTTTACTCAATCATGACAGAAGATCAGCGTGCTGAGTATGAAAAACATATGGAGATCGACTTCGCGATTGCTCTTGGTGAAAAAGCACGTTTCCGTGTGAACGGCTTTACAACGCGCCTTGGTGCTTCGGCTGTATTTCGTACAATTCCAACGGAAGTTCCAACAATCGAAGAACTTGGCTTACCGCCTGTCATGCGCCGCTTTGCAGAACTGGAAAAAGGGATTGTGCTTGTAACAGGTCCAACGGGTTCGGGTAAATCTACAACGCTTTCCGCACTTGTAAATCATATTAATATTCATCAGCCTAAGCACATTCTAACGATTGAAGACCCAGTTGAATTCTTTCATAAATCAAAGAAAAGTCTGGTAAACCACCGTGAGGTTGGAACAGATACTCAGTCTTTTGCAAGGGCTCTGAAAAGCGCACTTCGCGAAGATCCTGATGTAATTCTCGTGGGGGAGATGCGTGACTATGAGACGATATCTCTTGCCCTGACTGCGGCAGAAACAGGACACTTAGTCTATGGTACACTGCACTCTAACTCTGCGGCTAAAACTATTGACCGTATCATTGATGTGTTCCCGACAGGGGATAAGGAAATGATCCGCGCTATGTTGGCATCGTCACTTCAAGGTGTAGTCGCGCAAACACTTCTAAGGAAAGTTGGTGGTGGCCGTGTTGGTGCGTTTGAAATTCTAGTGGGAACAAACGCGGTGAGAAACCTTATCCGTGAAAACCAAATTCCACAGATGTTTTCAATGATGCAAACAGGTTCACGTTACGGCATGATTACAATGCAGGATTCAATCTCTGATCTACTTGATGCAGGTATTATCGATAAAGACGAGGCACGCCGCGCTCTTGTTGAGGTGTCTGAAGAGAGCGAGAGTGAAGACGCTGATTACGCTTCCGCAGCTGTTGGGGGCGGTAAGATTGATCAAGGCGGCAGTGAAGAGCCAGATGGAGGTTATACTTTCTAAATGAGTAACGTATCTGATGATAAAACGCCTTTAATACTTGATTACCTAAAGGCGATGAACAGCCATCAAGCGAGTGATTTATACATCACTGTTGGGTCTGCTCCAATGCTGCGTGTCGATGGTCATATGACCCATGCATCTTCTGATGTTTTGAGTTATGAAGACATTGATATGATGCTGAATGCGATCCTGACTATTCGTCAAAAGCGTACCTTCGAAACTGATATGGAGCTTAATACATCACTCGATATGGGTGAGTTTGGACGTTTTCGTGTAAATGTTCTTCGCCAAAGGCAACAACCCGCGATAGTTATTAGACGAATTGTTTCAAGAATCCCTAGCTTCTCTGATCTAAGGCTACCAAATGTTTTAGAATCGCTTGCTCTTCAGAATCGCGGTTTAATTCTGCTAACGGGGATTACCGGCTCTGGTAAATCTACAACTTTGGCATCTATGATTGATTATCGTAATGAACGTAAAGAAGGTCATATTATTACGATTGAAGACCCAATCGAATATTACCATGAACATAAAAAATCAATTGTAACGCAAAGAGAGATCGGCGTAGACACCCAAAGCTACCAAACAGCAATGAAAAATGCTCTGCGCCAAAGGCCGGACGTTATGCTTGTGGGGGAGATTCGTGACCGTGAGGTAATGGAACAAGCCATGATGGTGACCGAAACAGGTCACCTTTGCCTCGCCACAATTCACACCACAAACGCCTATCAAGCAATTGAAAGAATCGTAAATTTATTTCCTGAAGAAGTGAATAGCCAGGTTCGCCTTAGCTTATCTATGAACCTAAGGGCAATTATTTCTCAACGTCTATTGCCATCAATTGATGGTGGTCTTGTGCCTGCGGCTGAAATTATGGTCAATGAAGGCTTAGTCCGCGAGCTCATACTTAAAGGTGAAATTACGAAAATTAAAGATGTGATGGAGCAAAGCTCAACACTTGGTATGTGTACCTTTGACCAATCTCTCCTAAGCTTATTCGCTGATGGCTTAATATCAGAGGAAACAGCGATTACGAATTCGGATAAGCCATCTGATCTGAAGATTAAAATTCAGCAACAGAAGCTAACATCATCCGAAACTTCTCGCGGTAGCGCACTGTCTAATTTTGATACATCATCAATTTCTATACGGGATTAAATACATTGTGTTGGTTGTATGGCTTGTTTNGCTCTGTGTCTTATGATCTAATTCAGTGTCTGTAAATTTTTTNCAGCGATTCACTTGAGATTTTTCACATCGGGGTTCTTTGATGCTCTCTAATAAAACGACTTATATATCATTACGTTCACTATTATTAATTTCTGGTGCGGCTTTTTCACTCGCTGCCTGTGATTTATCGCAGAATCATTTAAAGCTAGACCGTGAAGCTGAGCTTGAAATGCAAGATTACCGTGATGGTTTGGCATCACGTGTAAGTAGTGAGCATGAAGCACAAACGGCTAACCGTAATAAAAATCTAATTCCTGCATTACAGCCTTATATTGCAAATACTCAGGAAGATATGAAGCCTATGCCACTTGTATCGGTGAGTGTTAACCAAACCGTTCCACTTAGAGATTTGCTCTATGAAATTGCGCAGCAGGCTCAATACGACCTTGAATTAGATCCAAATATTCGTGGTGCTATTATTTTTACGGCACGTGAACGTCCATTTGATTTAGTGATTGACCGTATCTCTAAGATTGCGGGACTTCGTTATAGCTTTGAAGATGATATCCTGCGTATCGAAGTGGATACACCGTACAACAAATTCTATAAAATTGATTACCTCAATTATATCCGTGGTATGAAATCATCGATTAGTTCGGACATTTCTGTAGTGTCTGGTGATGGTTCTGACACAGGGTCTGGTTTTCTATCTAAATCCGAATCAGAGAGTAACTTCTGGGGTGAGCTCGAAGCTAATATCGTGCAGATCTTAGGCAGCGCTCGTCAGAGGTCGCTTGCAACAAGAAGCACACCAAAAATATCTGCAACCTCTTCAAATCCGGATGTTGAAGGTGTCGGTGCAGATAGCGAAGAGTATGAAAGCCCTGATGTAGAAATCAATATTGGTGAATTACCTTTGGATGAGGAAGAAACAGCAGCGCCATCATCATCTGGTCAGGATGAAGGAAGCGGCTTTAGTTTTTCTCTTAATAAACAGGCCGGTATTATTAATGTCTATGCCAATGAAAACGCACATAAAGAAATTCAAGAGTACTTAGACGAAGTTAGAATCTCTTCAACTGCACAGGTTCTTATCGAAGCAAAAATACTTGAGGTTTCTCTTAGAGATGAATTCTCNACGGGTATTAACTGGAGCACNGACTTAGGCGGTGTTGTCGATAATTTTGGCGTACAATTTGCCGCAGCAGGTAATAGTCTCGCTTCAAATATTGTTGGTGGAATTAATGGTGCTATTACGCGTCCTGCTACGACCGCTGCTGGCGGTGTTTTCACAGGAAACTCAAACTTTGCTTTAGGGTATTCGGGCAGTGATATTGATGCACTTGTTCAAGCTCTTTCTGGTTTTGGTACTGTAAAGGCGCTCGCAAGCCCACGTATTACAGCTATTAACAACCAGCCAGCGGCATTGAATGTTGCAACGAACCGTGTGTTCTTTGAAATTGATGTTGAAATTTCAAATGATGGCGGCGGCGGTAACCAAGCTGANATTGACAGTGAAATTAAAAATGTTCCAGAAGGTGTNATTGTTCAGGTNCAGCCGTCAATTGATCTACGTAACAAGACTATTTCTATGGCTGTTCGTCCTACAATTACGAATATTGTGGCTGTTAAAAACGACCCAAGTATTCAGTTTGTGACCGCTGATGCTGGTATAACGGATGTTGTTTCAGAAATTCCAGAACTCAATGTTCAGGAAATTGACACGGTTGTTCAAATGAAGTCCGGACAAGCGATTGTTATGGGNGGTCTTCTTCAGGATCGTGTATCCTCTGTACAAGAGGGCGTTCCGGTATTGGGTGAAATACCTCTTGCTGGGGCACTATTCCGCACACAGAATGATCTTGTNACAAAGACGGAGCTNGTGATTTTCCTTAAAGCTACGATCTTAGAGCANCCTTCAGACTCTATCTCTGGTACTGATAAAGATTTCTATAGAAAGTTCTCATCAGACCGAAGACCTCTTAGGTTTTAAGAGCGTGCAAACGCCCTTAAAAGATTGAGTTTAATAGAGATGATATCAGCATCATTAACAAAATACGTAATNACAGCAGCCTTTAGAGATAGGCTGCTTGTNTCNATGCTCGTAATTTTTGCNATAGCCATCAGTCTATCAACTTTTTTTGGCTCAGCAGCTATAAATGAAAAACAAGAGTTCACAGCTGTTTTCGCAGCAGGATCAATAAGGATGTTAAACATCTTTGGTTTGTGTCTGTTTGTCGTGTTTTTTATTAGACGNTCATTCGAAGCTAGAGAAATAGAATATATGCTAACGCGTCCAATAGGACGTATAAAGTTCTTACTTTCTTACGCTATAGGNTTTTCTATTATTGCTNTTTTCTTTGGCCTTATTTCTGGTTTATGTATCTATTTTCTTGAGCCTAAGAGTTTCTCTANCGGTCATATTATGTGGATGTTTTCTATATGTATAGAAAATGTAATCATGGTTAATGCAGCTCTATTCTTTGCAATGATACTCTCAAGCGCTGCAACAGCATCNTTTACTGTTCTCGGTTTTTATGCTGTATCNCGTATGATGGCTGAATTNTTAGGGATTATCGACGCCAGCAAGCAACTGACAAAGTCAGAAGGCCTTGAAATGATCGTGCAGTTTGTATCTTTTTTCATGCCGCGCCTTGATATGATGGGNCAAACATCCTGGCTTCTATATGGNCCATCNGANCAAATCTCNTATGGTTTCTTATTCTTACAAGGGGCTATTTATTCTGCGCTTCTTTTATGCGCCGCTATGATTGACCTCGTNCTAAGGAAATTCTAAGGACGCTTATATGGATACGAANATCAGGGATAAAAAACCGTTCCATATACTACTANTAGCGCTTATTTTCTGTATTCTCATTAATGGCGCAGTATGGTTTTCACTGCGTGATGTGCGTGCAAAGTGGGCTAATGTTCCACCAACACCCTCAGCAGCTAGCGCAGCGTTGTCCACTCTAGGCGATCGTCAATTTGCTTACAGAATGACAACGCTTTTCCTTCAAAACCTAGGTGATACTGGCGGGCGCGTCACAAATCTAAGGGAATATAATTATATTGATTTGGGTAAATGGTTTGATCTTACATTTGCTCTCGACCCTTATTCGAATGCTGCACCAACGGTTGCCGGCTATGTATATGGTGCAAACCAAAATACAAGCGANCTTGGGCCGATTATTGATTACCTAGAAAAAGCCGGTAGTGTCATGAAGCCGCAAAAATGGCGATGGCAACTTCATGCTATTTTCTTAGCGCGCCACCGTATGAAAGATTATGATAGAGCTTTGGATATCGCTAATAAACTCGCAAACCGTGATGAAGAGGGCTTACCCGCCTTTACTAAACAAGCACCAGCATTTGTTATGAATGTAAAGGGGGATAAGCAAGCCGCCCTTATGATGATGACGAACCTTTTGAAAAGTGAGGGAGAAAACTTACCGCCATCAGAAGTGAATAATATTATCGCATATATTTGTGAACAGATTTTATCACCCGAAGAAGCACAAATGCATGATTTATGTACGCCTATGCGCTAAATATATATAATTGTTGTGAAAATACTCTTCATACCGTGAAAAATTTATGAATACACTGAGCTTTACATTGCCTGAAATTTTATCCCTGATCGGGGTGACGCAGTGTGTATACTTGGTTGTACATTTACTTTTTAGAACTCGGCAAATAGCCAATATTCTTCCTCTTCTATATTTTACGATTCTTGGCTTTGGTTTTCTTAGTGATGCTATAAATGCTAAATTTATTATGGCTGCACCTTATTTGTTCGCTCTACAATGGTCTGCTTGGTTCTTAGGTCCACCATTAAGCGTACTTTTGATTATTCAGATGTCTGAGCAGGAAAAACTGCCCGCGATTAGAGATTTTTGGGTGTTACTACTCGTCCCCTTATCCGCAATGCTTGCAAGTGTTGCCCTAAATAAGACGCAAGGCTGTTCTTTTCTTTCACCCTGTACCGAATTAAAAGAAGCACTAAATGTTATGGGGCTGATGGCCGGTACGATTAGTCTGCTTGTGATTTTCAGCAAGCAGGAGCTATTTAAAAATATTAAAAAGCAAAAGCTCGGCGCTGAGCGTTACTGGCTTATGTTCTCGCTTATCATCCTGAACACACTCTTTTTGGCCGCGGTGTTTGCATCAGTGATGAATATCATTAACGTATCGCAGGATTTAACACTTCTTCGTACTGTTCTTGGTCTTGGCTTCGTATATCTAGTGAGCACAAGCCTGCTTAGAATGTTCCCACCGTCAAAATCTAGTGCAAATTCGAATACAAATTCAGAAGAAGATTTAAGTAGGGATGAGCAGTTTCTCGCAAAGAAAATAGAGAAGCTTTTGAACCTTGATAAAGTGTATCAAGAACCGACTTATTCGAGAAGTGATCTTGCGCGTGAATGTGATGCCTCTGAAATGGTGGTTTCAAAAGTCATAAATACATATTTCAATAAATCTTTCCCGCAAATCATGAATGAACGGCGCGTAGATGATGCAAAAAGACTTCTTGTTGAGACGGATGCGGCTATAAAAACGATAGCAGAAGAGGTCGGATTTAACTCTCTACCTTCTTTTAACCGTGTTTTTAAAGATATGGCGGGAGTATCCCCCGGTGAATATCGTAAGAAAACAAAGAAATAAGCCTCTGAATTTGCTGAATTAACCCTGATGGCTTATCAAAACGTTTTTATGAGTCCTTATTTTCTATTTTAACGTACGTGGAATGTGAATCTTAATAAAGCTTTTAGGATTTTAGGGTGAAAATGACTGGGTTGGTGCAGTGTACGTGTATTGCATATGAAGCTAAATGGGATATCATACTTAAAGCATATTCATGCTATTCTGCTTGCCGGGGGGTCCGGCTCAACTTAAAACTGAGTTTATAACTTATACAAATTGACTGCGTATTCTACGGAGTTTGTATTGGTTTTAGCTCTATATATTCATTCTTAAAGGAGAGAGTAAGATGGATTTTTCAACTAATCTACGTAAAGAAGAGGGTTTTACCCTCGTAGAACTTGCCGTTGTGATGATCATTATTGGTATTTTGATCGGCGGTATTCTTAAAGGGCAAGAGATGATTACGAATGCCCGTGTAACATCAACAATTTCACAGATGGAAGCNATCAACGCGGCTTACCAAGACTTNTATAACCAATACAATGCAAAGCCAGGNGACATGGATGATGCAGATACTCGTCTTTCTGCTTGTGACGGCGCAGGTGGTGCAGTTGTTTGTGCTGATGGTGGTGGTGATGGTATTATCACGCTTGCACCAGGTGCAGCTATGGCTGGTGAAGGGATCAACTTCTTCCTACACCTACTTGCTGCTGGTTATATCACTGGTATGGATGGTCTTGCGGCAAACACAAACTTTGGTGAAGGTCTTCCAACTGCGGCTATCGGCGGTGGTTTTGGTGTTGGTGAAAAAACACCGGCTCAGGCTGCTGTAGGTTTCACTAACGCAAACATGCGCTCAGGTGTTTGGTTGACACACACAGGTAACGCTGCTGCTGCTCAGGCTGTTGACCTTGGTGTATTCATTCCTGAACAAGCTTCACGTGTCGATACAAAACTTGATGATGGTGTTCCTGATCGTGGTGGTCTGCAAACAACAGCAGGTGCATGTATCAACGGTAACGCTTACGCTGGTACAATTGTTAACACATGTCCAATTGCATACCGTCTATAATAGNTATTTAATTTAAAGAAAAAGCCCAGCNNATGCTGGGCTTTTTTGTGTCTGTGATCTCGTGTTTTTTCTTATGCAGCTTTTGCGGCCTTNACTTTCGTAAGTGCATCAATGACCGCTGCGCCCATTGCATCGCATCCAACCTCGTGACAGCCGTCAGCCATAATGTCTGCTGTGCGCACACCGCGGCTTAGAACATCTTGTACAGCGGCTTCAACCATATTGGCTAGATCACCGCGCTCTAGTGAGTATCTAAGTGCCATAGATAGGCTGAGGATAGTGGCTAGTGGGTTTGCTTTGTTCTGACCTGCAATGTCTGGCGCACTACCATGTACTGGCTCATATAGTCCCGGCTTACCCGGTTCACTTAATGAAGCAGATGGTAGCATCCCAAGACTGCCCGTCAGCATAGCCGCTTCATCTGATAAGATATCACCGAAGAGGTTGTCCGTAACAATCACATCAAATTGGCGCGGNTTACGGCAAAGCTGCATTGCACAGTTATCTGCATACATATGCTCAAGCTCAACATCACTGTATTCTGCACCATGAAGTGCGCTTACATCCTCACGCCAGAGCTTACCGCTCTCCATCACATTTGCTTTTTCACATGATGTCACTTTATTGCTGCGTTTACGCGCTAATTCAAAAGCGACCTTCGCAATGCGTTTGATCTCTGATGTTGTATAAACCTGTGTGTTCACACCGCGGCGCTCACCATTGCCAAGGTCTTCAATGCCGCGCGGCTCACCAAAATAAACACCGCCCGTAAGTTCACGCACGATTAAGATATCAAGTCCCTTAACAATTTCAGGCTTGAGACTTGAAGCATCAACAAGTGCATCAAATACGAGGGCAGGGCGTAGATTCGCAAATAGGTTAAGCTCTTTGCGTGCGCGGAGTAGGCCGGCTTCTGGTCGCTTATCATAGTCAACGCCATCCCACTTAGGGCCGCCAACACTACCCATAAGGATCGCTTTAGCCGCGCGGCATTTTTCTAATGTTTCGTCCGCAAACGGAACGCCATATTCATCATAGGCCTGACCACCAATAAGGTCGTGCTGAACCTCAATATCCAGCCCTTCATTATCTTTGAGCCAGTTAAGAACCTTTTCGGCCTCATTAACGATCTCTGGGCCAATACCATCGCCCGGTAAAATTACGAATGTATCACTCATCTCTATTTGTCCTTATTAACTATGTTAAACCCAGCTTTGAGCTGTTTTGCGTTTTTCTTCATAGGCATCAATAGCCGTTTTTTTCTCAAGTGTCAGGCCAATGTCATCTAGGCCATTAAGGAGGCAGTGCTTACGGAAAGGGTCGATATCAAATTCAAAAGAGAATTGGTTGCCGCGTGTCACTGTTTGTTTTTCAAGGTTAATCTCAATGAGGGCGTCTGGCTCTTCTTTCGCACTCTTCATAAGCTCATTCACCTGATCTTGTGGTAGGGCAATCGGCAAAATACCGTTTTTGAATGAGTTATTATAGAAGATATCAGCAAAACTTGGTGCAATGATGCATTTAAAGCCCATATCTAGTAAAGCCCAGGGCGCATGCTCTCGGCTAGAGCCACAGCCAAAATTGTCTCCAGTGATAAGGATTTGAGCGCCCTGATGTTGCGGCTGATTGAGTGAAAAATCTTCTAATGGCTGACCATTATCGTCGTATCGAATATTGTAAAAGCAGCTAACACCCAGTCCTGTGCGCTTCACAGTCTTAAGGAATTGCTTGGGAATAATGATATCTGTATCGACATTCATCATTTCTAGCGGGGCAGCTTTGGCGTTGAGTACTGTAAATGCGTCCATTTTTGTCACCTATTATGCTTGTGTCTCGTTATTTGAGTGAGCCTTTTGTAATATTCGGCCTTTTTTATAATCTGCTTCNTTCATGATTGCAAACGCTTCTANGAGCTCCATGTCATAGATGTCAGCNCCNTTTTCATTGCGCATGCGTTCAAGGACACCAGTAGGGGTGATATCACGATCACCGAAATGGGGCCTCCATATGCGNTAACCATCATAAGCTTCAATAATAGCTGCAAGNCTAACAGCTGCAGGAAGGTTATCGCCNGTAATNCCATGTGTGCCGCTGCCGTCCATATGCTCATGATGTAGCTTCATAATTGAAATCATGAGATCTTTGAACGGGTGATTAATATCCCTGAAGCGTTCCTCTACAATCTCTGCGCCGAGGAGGGTGTGCGTGCGGCGCTTCATCTTAAGATCGTGTGTTGGTTTTTCATCTTGATCCCAGATTTCTACTGGCAAAAGCCGTTTGCCAATATCATGCGGCATCACTGCCCAGTACATATTTTGTGCAATGGCATCGCCAAGCCCCATTGAAACGCATGTGCGCCTTACATTCGTTGCGACACGGCTTGCATGCTCATGAAAAATGTAATTTATATCGCCGTCAAAACCTTCGCATCTCTGCTCATCATAGGCTCTTAACTTTTCAAGCTCTTCTATAATGAAAGGTTTGAAAAGTGTCTGGCATATATCATCTGTTTCAAAGTCAAAATTATCCGGCCACATATTGGTCATGGAAAAATACTCTTCTCTAAGATCTATGATAAGGGTTTTCCTACAGATCAAAGTAATAATCTAGTGAAAAATTATTTTTTTAGAGACTGAAGNAGTTTGTTACGGAAGCGCGTGATTTAAATATCCGGGAATTTGTCTGGCGATTTCCAAATGTGCCTGGTGCGGCGATAAAGCTTTTCTAAAGCCATAACCTTGCAGCTGTGGGGTTTCAAATAAATTTG
This sequence comes from Micavibrio sp. TMED27, assembly GCA_002167715.1. Taxonomy (GTDB): domain Bacteria; phylum Pseudomonadota; class Alphaproteobacteria; order Micavibrionales; family Micavibrionaceae; genus TMED27. The sequence continues at coordinate 81,892 of NHCG01000020.1, read as the reverse complement.
TAACAACGCCGTACTGTCTATCTGTTTCAATGCCTTCAGCAATAATCGAGTATTTTTTTAAATCCGGGTTTTCTCTTATGATCATCATAAGTTTTTCATCTTCAACTAATGACTGATCAATTTTAATGCCAGTAATGTTAATGCCGTTATTCTTAAGCATTTTAATGCGCGTAAAATTTGAATCTTGTGTTCCAAAATCATCAATCCAGATTGGATGCTCAGCCTCATGGAGTGACTGAAGATTACGAATAATTGTGTTGAGGTGCTCCGTTGGGAAAGGCTCTTCAATAATTTCAAGCTTAATATTTTTATTATCCAAACGGTACTTATGACACATTTCAATGATGCACTCGGCGCTATCTGGGCGTGATAAAAGCTCTGGCGACATGTTGACGCTCATTGTGATTTCTGGATGTTGCTGCGCAAATTTAAGGGCGCGCTCNATAATTGNTAAATCAAGTAAATCNACATGGTCGCGCTCTTTNAGCTTATTNATAAATGTACTCGGTGCTAATGCGTGTTTACCAGATGTNCGGGCCAGCGCCTCAAACCCAGCCAGNGTNGGGAAGCGTGAATGTGTNGAAACAATCGGCATGAAATAAGCTTCATAATGCTCAGGAATAAANAGGCCATCNTCATTCAAAGATACCTCATTGTAACCACTTTTCAGGGCTTTCACTTTATCATTTGTTCTAGCCATTTACTCACCGTTATAAGCTTATTTATATGCGTATATGCTTATCTATAACGGTTACTATAATTTTATATCTTATGTTAATGCAAGAAACTTTTTAAATGACAAAAAATAATGCGGCTATTAAAAATCACGAATGTCTGTAAGTTTGCCAGTAATAGCTGCAGCAGCGGCCATTGCTGGTGACAAGAGGTGCGTGCGTCCACCGCGTCCCTGTCGTCCTTCAAAGTTACGGTTGGAAGTCGATGCACATCGTTCACCCGGATTTAGCTGATCCGGGTTCATACCTAAGCACATAGAGCACCCTGGCTCACGCCAGTCAAAGCCAGCCTCGATAAGGATGTCCGCCAAACCTTCTTCCTCTGCCATGGCTTTCACAAGTCCAGAGCCCGGCACAATCATAGCTTCTACGCTGCTGGCAACCTTTTTGCCTTGTGCGATTTTAGCAACTTCTCTTAGGTCTTCTATACGCGCATTCGTGCAAGAGCCAATAAAAACTTTATCAACCTCAATGTCAGTCATTTTTGTGCCCGGCTGAAGCCCCATATAATCCAGCATACGTTCAACAGACGCGCGTTTATTTTCATCATCAAAATCTAGAGGAGAAGGTATTGAACCTTCAATTGAAATGACATCCTCAGGTGTTGTACCCCATGTAACTGTCGGCGGGATATCTTCGGCTTTTAGCACAACCTCTTTATCGTAGACCGCGCCCTCATCACTAGCGAGTGTCTTCCAATGCGCAACAGCACGCTCCCATTCTTCGCCTTTCGGCGCCATCGGACGGCCTTTGATATAATTAAAAGTAGTTTCATCAGGAGCAACAAGGCCAGCACGTGCACCACCTTCGATCGACATATTGCACATAGTCATGCGGCCTTCCATAGACAATGCGTGCACGGCATCTCCTGCATATTCGATCACGTAACCTGTACCACCTGCTGTACCAATCTCACCAATAATGGCCAAAATCATATCTTTAGCAGTTACACCTGCTTGTAACTGACCATTTACTGTAATGCGCATCGTTTTTGCAGGTTTTTGAATAAGCGTCTGCGTCGCAAGTACGTGCTCAACTTCGGAGGTTCCAATACCAAAAGCAAGTGCGCCAAATGCGCCATGTGTAGAGGTGTGGCTGTCACCGCAAACGATGGTCATGCCGGGCAGTGTAAAGCCTTGTTCTGGGCCCACAATATGGACAATACCTTGACGCTGATCGTGAAGGTCAAAAAGTTCAACACCAAATTCTTCACAATTCTTCGCAAGTGTTTCAACCTGAATACGGCTATCTTCTTGCTCTATCGGTTGGCTGCGATCTGTTGTTGGTACATTGTGATCCATAACGGCCAGTGTTTTATCAATGCAGCGAACAGAACGGCCAGCCATTCTCAAGCCTTCGAAAGCCTGTGGGCTTGTGACTTCATGCACAAGGTGACGATCAATATAAATAAGGCAGGTACCGTTATCCTGCTGCTCAACAATATGCTCGTCCCAGATTTTTTCAAATAATGTGCGTGCCTTAGCCATGGCGCTTTACCCTTTCTTAAATCGGATGAAATATAATCATAGTGCAATCAAAAACACAAGAACTCACACGTGATAAAGACATAAAAACAAAGGGAAATATATGTGTGAGTGTCTTTATTTTCAAATATTAATATAGCGTTTTTTGTTTCGGGTAATATTTATGTTCGTGAGGTAATTTATAGCTTTTCGTACATAATAAATTAGCACTTTATATGCAGAAAATATTCAATTAAATCAATGTTGTAAATAAAAAATTAAATCGTCATTTTTTTCTTGCTGCATTGCGAAAAATGTGACTTATAAGGATATACAAAAAATAAAGAAAAGCCAAAAGGAGTAGGGAAATGTCCAGAAAAGTAGAAACACCATTATTGCAAAAAACTGACAATATTATGACTGAGTTCGAATTTAGAAAAAGTGCGGACTCTGAAGGTAATTACGTAGAAATGATAGCAGGTAGTGCAGGTGGTAGTGGTTTTGCTATGCCGGTAGCAATTCTTAGAAAAGAAGTGTAATACAGCATAAAATAAACTCTTGAGTAAAAATTAAAAAGCCCAGCGTTTGCCGGGCTTTTTCTAATTCGTATTCATGAAAATGAGTGTGGAGGCTATATTTATTCGCCGCCTTCAGTATTTTCTGCTGCCGCAGCTGCTTCCGCTTCAGCTTTTGCCTTTGCTTCAGCTTCGGCCTTAGCTTTTGCTGCTGCTTCATTCGCTTTACGGATCTCTGCGCGCTTTGCTTCTTTTTCTGCTTTTTTCTGTGCGCGGATCTGTGTCTTAGTCATGCCTTCTGTAGACTTGTTCACTTCTGTCTCAAGACCGTGACCAGTTGTACGCTCTGTAATACGTGCAGACTTACCACGACGATCACGAAGATAGTATAGTTTCGCACGGCGAACACTACCGCGGCGAATAAGTTCGATTGAGTCAATACGTGAACTCCAAAGTGGGAATACACGCTCTACACCTTCACCGTAAGAAATCTTACGAACACAGAAGTTTTCATTAATACCTGAGCCTGAACGAGCGATACAAACGCCTTCATATGCCTGGATACGCTCACGTGAGCCTTCCTTAACACGCACATTAACTTTAATTGTATCACCAGGGCTGAATTCTGGAACATTTTTAGCAGCTTGTAGTTTTTCTAGCTGCTTCGCTTCAAATTTTTGTAATGTATTCATCATTAATTTCCTTTTCTTTCGAAACCCGATAATCAGCCCAAAACCCTTTTGAACCGGCGGTTTCATTATTTTTTTTCTCAGGAATACCCGAAAATTGCGCCTTTTATACAGGTCTTTTCTTGTAAATACAAGCAAAACTATTCAAAAGCATAATGCCGGAAAACATTAATATTTTATTAACTCTACTATTATAAAGTACTCGATAATTTAGGAGAGTTCTGATGGCATTTAAAATGGAAGACTTCAAAGCCGAAGATGGGCTTGTGAATTTTAGTAAAGGCTTTGAAGATAAGTTTACAGCACAAAACCTGAAAGAAGTTGGTGTGAGCGAGAACCTTGCCAATGCGCTTGATGGTTTAAGTGTCGGAGAATTTAAGGATAAGTTTTTAACTGAACTTCAAAGTGGACGCGACATAAATGCAGAAATGTATCAATTTGCCGATGATCTATTCGGTAAATACCCTAAAACAGGTTATGAAGATGGGGATGTGCAAAATGCCATGTCTATAATCCTTGATAAAGTTTTTGAAGCTTTTAGCGATGATGGTTATCGCGGTCTTTATTATGATTACAAAAACGATCAGTTCACTGCGCCCGAAAATGGTACTGGAGCTTTACCTGCATCACTGACACCTGAACAGTCCTCAAATACACCAGGGCAGGATTATAGTTCTGAAGTCTATAATAAGGCTCAAGAAATTTTGAGGCCGTTTGATTAAGTTTTAATAAGTTCTGGACGTCTAATTTTTGTAATCTCAATAGATTTTTCTCTACGCCACTCATGAATTTTAGCATGATTACCAGAGCTAAGAACTTCTGGAACTGCGTGTGTTTTACCTTTATTATCAACCCATTGAGCAGGGCGCGTATAATGCGGGTACTCTAGTAATCCGTCAGCGCCACTGCCAAAGCTCTCATTATCTTCTGTATCTGCATTACCCATCACACCTGGCAGAAGACGTATACACGCATCCATCAAAATTAGCGCTGCCGGTTCACCGCCGCTCAGCACATAATCTCCAATACTGACTTCCTCGAAATCATGCGCATCCAAAAAACGTTGGTCTACACCTTCATAACGCCCACAAAGAAGAGTAATGTTTTCAAGCTGTGAAAGTTCTTTTACTAATGGCTGTTTTAGCTGTTGTCCTCGCGGAGAGAGGTATATTTTTCTTCCTGGATTTTTGACTGTTTCAAATGCAGATTCAAGAATGTCCGCGCGCATTACCATGCCAGCACCGCCGCCATATGGTGTGTCATCAACGCTTTTGTGAACTCCTGTGCCGTAGTTACGTATATTTATGCAGTTATATCCCCAATTTTCACGCTCTAGTGCTTTTCCAGCAAGCGATATGCCGAGGCTTCCTGGGAACATTTCAGGGAAGAGGGTGAGGATATTAAAGTTCAGTTTCATGTCGTTTTTGTGTCATTTGAACCCTTAGTGATGTGGTGTGCACCGAGGCTCGGTTTTCAAAGTAATCTATTCTACCTCTATAACGAGAATATAAAAAAAAAGCCAGCAATCATTGTGAATGCTGGCGTAAGTCTGGGTAAGGTATTTCGATTAAACTTTAGAAAGGAAACACGATATCATAGAGCTGCTGTCCATAACGCGGCTGCTGTACATCTGTTATATGTCCTTTTCCTCCGTAGGCTATTCTAGCTTCTGCAATTTTTTCAGCAGAAATGGAATTATCTACGCTTATATCTTCTGGTCTTATAACGCCATCAATCTCAAGAACACGTTTTTCAAAGTTAACAAGAACCTCTTGGCGGCCATGGATAACCATATTGCCATTAGGAAGTATCTGCGTAATAAGAGCTGCAAGCTTGATGTTAACTTCTTCCTCGCGTTCAATTGAGCCTGTGCCGACATGGTTTGAATCTGCGCCAAATTCAGTAAGGTTCGTGTTGTCTATGGCCTCTGGTAATAGGCGTCCTAATGATTGTTCGTAACCAAGTAGAGCAGGCAGAGCGGCATTTTCGCTGCTATTGCGTGTTCTTGATGTTTCATTTTCAATTTCTGCGTCATCTTCAATCTCAACTAGAACCGTGATGATGTCGCCAACATCGGAAGCACGCTGATCTTTGAAAAAGGTCGTTCTATCCGCAGCCCAAAGCGAGTTTTTTTGTGGACGCACATTTTTAGGCGCAGGCATGGGTAAACTCACTGGTTGATATTCTGGCAGCGTAGTTGGGTTCGCTATTTTTGTCATTTCAGGTGTTTGCCCTATATCTGCGATTCTGTCAGCGACCGAGCAAGCGCCAAGTGCGCTACAGCTAATTATTATGAGGGATAGTTTTCCTATTTTCATTGTCCTTACTCCTTATTTTACCGTTCTTTTTATTGTGGTTTTATTACTCATATTTTTTAGAAAACAGAGACGCTGACTTCTTTCTCTCCAGTAACAATGGCTTCGACAGTTCTGCTGCTTGTAAGGTTGGTAACGCGTATAGCATCGCCTTTTGCTCCAAATTCAAGTGCCTTCCCCTGTGCTGTTAAAACAAGAGGACCTTCCTTGAATACCATGGTGACATTCTCGCCGCGCTTAACAATTCTAGGTGCTTCGATGTCTTCAATCTTAATAGGCTTATCTTCGAAGATAACGCGGCGTGGTGTCATTCCTACAAGTTCTTTTGGGTCAAGTATTACATTGTGACGCACGCGACTTTGTGGGATTTCTATCATATCAATGTCTCTAATCCCTATAATTGTACCATTTCTGAAGTTTGTTCTTAGTGTTGGTACACGAATCATTTTTTCGATTGATCCAAATATGACTTGCTTTTGAACTGGATTTGATGCGGATGGTGCGGCAATTTCTGCTTCAAAATGCCCGCGCTCTGGATGATAGTCGATGTTGATGACTTCGAGAGTTCTTGGGTATTGGTGCGGCAAAATGATTTCGTTAATTTGATGTGGAATAACCAGATCAAAATTTCCATCAAGTCCGGCCTCATATAGTGACTGTTTGATTGCATCTTTAACCGTCGCATCATCAATAACAGTTGCTGCACGAGATAAAACAACTTGATCTGCGGCTGATACGGGACGCCAAGGAAGGTCCAGTGCAATTGCAATGCGCATTAATGTGCGTGCATTGAGAACCATTTGATCACCTGGGCGCGGCGCAACACCAAGGACACGCTCAGCTTTGTGTTCCAGGGAAGATCCGGTAAGACCGCTAAATATATCCCCAAGCTTAATATTTTGATCTGTCACAACGCTATGGTGACGCAGATCAAGCGCGTGTGAGCTGGTTGGCAGCAGAGTTGCAAAACCAAGTGTTGTAACAGCCAAGCAGTTTCGCGCTGTGTTCTTAAAGCTAATATATTTAGTTGTCTTACCCATGATCTATCTCCCTTTTTATAGGCCTCTCTTGCCAAGTTTTTATCGGAGTTGCGACGTTGTCTGCATCATTTCGTCTGATGTGGAGATAACGCGCGAATTCATCTCATATGCACGCTGAGCTGTGATCAATTCTGTGATTTCTTCAACAACATTCACATTTGATTGCTCTAACGCGCCTTGTCTAATCCCGCCAAATTCATCTTCATTCGGGTTACCAGTTGTCGGTGCGCCGGATGCATCTGTTTCGAGATAAAGATTGTCACCCATAGCTTCTAAGCCGACTGGGTTGATAAAGTTGGCCAGCTGTAACTGCCCAACATTTGTCGGGGCTGTTTGCCCAGGGACCGATACAAGAACTTCACCAGATTCATTGATATCAATATCTGTCGCATTGGCTGGCACAGTGATGCCTGGATTGATTGTGTAGCCTTGCGTAGTTACAAGTTCACCATTTTCATTGACTTGAAGTGTACCATCACGTGTGTAAGCTGTTTGACCTGACGGTAGGTCAACTTGCAAAAAGCCTTCTCCAGTAATGGCAACATCCAAAGGGTTTTCAGTCAGGCGAATAGCGCCTTGCCCATGCATGCGGTAAACTGCACCACTTCGTACACCAAGACCAAGCTGAAGACCGGATGGCACAGTCGTCCCTGCATCTGATGATGTTGAACCTGGACGATCAATATTCTGATAAATCAAGTCCTGAAAAGCTGCGCGCTGTTTTTTAAAGCCTGTTGTCGTCATGTTGGCGATGTTATTAGAGATAACATCTACATTCATCTGCTGTGCCAGCATTCCTGTTGCGCCGATATCAAGTGATCTCATTGTTTTTCTCCTATTATTATCCTTCTATTACTTATGCCTATTGTCCGGTGAGTGTTTGTATTGCGCTACGCAGTCGATCGTTTTCTGTGCGCATTGCATTTTGCAGCGATTGATATGTACGAAGCGTATCAATCATATTTGTCATTTCCACAACGGGTCTAACATTTGAACGCTCCAGCATGCCTTGTTTAATACGGCTTTCTTGTGCTGGCGTGCCTTCATTTTCACTACTGTAAAGGTTGTAACCTACAGGTTTAAGTTCTTGCTCGTTCTCAAATTCAACAAGCATAATCTGACCAAGCTGACCATTCTGGTTTGATACCATACCGTTTTCGTCAATTTTAATTTCAGTAGAACCTTGCGGGATAATGATGTTACCGCCGCCGATCGTGGCAATAGGACGACCATTCGAATTAGTAAGCGTTCCAGTTGCATCCATCTGCATATCACCAGAGCGTGAATACATAACGTTTCCACCTGGTCCTCGCACGCCGAAATAACCTTTACCTTCAACTGCAATATCAAGCTGATTGCCTGTATATTCCATAGATCCGGGTGTTGTGTCGTGATATTGCCCTTTATCAAGAACATAAGAAAGTGCATCGTCTGAACCGCGAGGATCTGAGATAGCCTCTTCAAACAGTAAGTGCTGTGAGCGGTAGCCCGTTGTATTCATGTTGGCAATATTATTGGAGATCAAATCCATATGGTTTCTAAGAACCATTTGTTTGGACAGGCCTATATATAGACTATTTTCCATTGCTATTATCCTTACCCATTGGGTGTTTTGTTTATGGATGCCTCTAATGGGTATCCTTCATGGCTATACAATGCATGCACTGTGCCAGTTTTATAAAAGTTATATTTTTCAGTGGTTTATGATGTTTTTTGTGAAAGGGGGGCTGGTGAAGAATTTCCGCATTATGGTTATGGAATCCATTTTTGATCATATCAGCCAGTTCATTTTTGCCTATCTTCATGTGCTATGGATAAATGTTGATTGAATAAGGGCTTAGTCTTTCTTTTATCTTTAGGGACTGATAGCATATCTATGCGCTAAGCTGCGCTATCCGTATAATTTCAGCTTTATGTTTTAGGAACATCAAAAATGGCAGATGAAGAAAACGAGAATGAAAATGCAAACGAAGTCGCCGAAGTTGAAGGCGGCGATGGCGCTGACGAAGAAAATGGCGGTGGTAAGAAAAAGCTAATTATCATTATTGCTGTCGTTCTTTTACTCGTTGGTGGCGGCGCTGGAGCTTACTTTATGGGGCTTCTTGATGGTCTTCTCGGTGTGAAAAATGAAGGTGAGATGGTCTGTGAAGTCGATGACCATGGTGAAGAACATTGCGAACCTGCGATGCATTGTGAAGTTGACGATCACGGTGAAGAGCATTGTGAGCCAGTCGAGGGGCATGGTGATGGTCACGGTGGCGGTGATGACGGGCATGGTGATGACCACGGTGGTGACGATGGTCACGGTGGCGGTGATGACGGGCATGGTGATGGTCACGGCGGTGCTGGCGGTAAGTTTGTTGTTGTGCCAACAATGTTGGTAAACTTGAATACTGAGGATGGAACGCCGCGTTATCTAAGGCTTTCTGTTCAGCTTGAACTGAAGTCTGAATCTGACGTTGCTGCTGTTGAAGAGGCTTTGCCAAAAGTAGTAGATCAATTCCAGACGTACTTAAGAGAGTTACGCGTTAAGGATTTAAGGGGATCAGCAGGGATTTACCGCTTACAGATGGAGCTTCTGTGGCGCGTGAATCAGGCTGCTGCTCCAGTTAAGGTGAAAGACGTGCTTTTCCAAGAGATTTTGATCCAATAATGACAGGCATGGTTTTTGCATAGTATAATAATAGCTAGAATTTTATGCGTTAAATAAAGGACCGCAATGAGCGACGCACCTACAGAAGAACTCCAAGAAGGAGAAATGAGCGACGAAGAAAAAGCCATGATGGCAGAGTGGGAGGCTATGGCCGACGACGATGCTGGTGGTGATGGCGAAGCGTCCGAAGATTCTGAGGCTGTTCCTGAGTTTGAAAACGCAGGCGGTGATGATGGCGGTGGAACGCGTATTCTCAATCAGGATGAAATTGACTCTCTTCTCGGTTTCGATGATGAAGGAGACGGTGGAGAAACATCCGGCGTGATGGCGCTGATTAATTCGGCAATGGTGAACTATGAACGTCTACCAATGCTCGATATCGTATTTGATCGCCTTGTGCGTTTGATGTCGACATCACTTCGTAACCTAACCTCTGATAACGTTGAGGTCTCTCTCGACCAGGTGTCCACTGTGCGTTTCGGCGACTATATGAACTCAATTCCGCTGCCGGCTATGCTTTCCGTTTTTAAAGCTGAGGAATGGGATAATAACGGTCTACTTGTGACAGATTCTGCTCTGATTTACTCAATTGTGGATGTCCTTCTTGGTGGACGTAAAGGTACGCCAGCCATTCGTGTGGAAGGAAGGCCGTACACAACAATTGAAACCAGACTTGTTGAAAAGATGGTTCATGTGACCCTTGGTGACCTCTCTTCCGCATTTGATCCGCTTTCTCCGGTAAGCTTCTCGCTAGACCGTATGGAAACTAATCCTCGCTTTGCAACGATTAGCCAGAGCGGTAATGCGTGTGTGCTTGCGCGCCTTCGTGTCGACATGGGTGATCGTGGTGGCCGTGTTGAGATACTTATACCATATGCGACACTTGAACCAATTCGTGAACTTCTATTGCAGATGTTTATGGGTGAGAAATTTGGTCGTGACTCAATTTGGGAAAGCCACTTGACCGAAGAACTATATAAAACAGATATTCAGCTACAAGCTATTTTGGGTGAAAAAATTATACCACTCGGTGAGATGATGGAATGGCAAGTTGGAACGCAAATAGTATTTAACACACGCATAGAAGAGGACCTTGAACTGCGCTGTGGTGACTTCCCGATGTATAAAGGACCGGTAGGACAAAAGCAGGAGAATATTGCTGTACGGATCGAGAAATATATCGAACCTGAAGAAAAAGGGGATGATTAATAGATGGATACAGCACTTATAAGCTTAATTATGGATGCGCTTTTGCTCTTGGCTTTGGCGGGTACAATGTTTTTTGTATTCAAGCTCACTAAGTCTTTGAATAACTTTAAGGCACAGCGAGATCAAATGCGTGTAATGATCACGGAATTATCATCTAATGTTGATATGGCGCAGGAGGCTATTACCGCTCTGAAGTCTTCAACAAACAACGCCGCTAATGAGCTCGATGATTTACTTCATGAATCTCGCCGAATGGCAGAAGAGTTAAAGCTAATAAACGACTCAGGTAATAGCTTAGCCAACCGTTTGGAAGGGCTTGCCTCAAGTGCGCGCACTAATCCTGCGCCCAACAATGTGGCTATGCCTTCATTTGGTGCTAATGGCGGACAAAAAACACAAGCCGAGCCAGAAGATTTAGGTTTTGATGATGACCTTTCGGCCTTTGATAAAGGGGATGAGGGGCTTCCATCTTTTTTTATCAAGGATGCTGACTTTGAAAACGCTCCGGCTGAAGAGGAAGCAGGCCCATCACAATTTTCATCGAAGGCAGAGCGTGAACTATACGAAGCGCTCCAAAAAAATAAAACTCGTCAAGGATAACGAAAGAATATGAACCGTAGTCACGCACAAATTTTACCGCTTCTTATTATTGTTGCGCTTTTGGCGTTTTCGGTACGTTTGGTTGATTTTACGCTTGGTGTGTCTTCTTTGAACCGTATTGCACAGGCTGCTACTGCTTCTTCTGAGGAAAAGGTGGAAAAAGAGAGTACGGAAAAGAAAACGAAAAAGAGCACCAAAAAGTCGAGTGCTGATAATGAGATAGAGTGGCGCGATGCAAAGGACGAGGCTATAGGTGATGGCCGTGTGCGTGAAGATGTGCTCAAGGATATCGCTTCCCGTAGAAAAGCCCTGGATGAGCGTGAGCGCAGCCTCACTTCAAGAGAGGCACTTTTAAGAGCGTCTCAGCAGCAACTCGAACAAAAAACAAAAGAACTCCAGCATCTTAGAACTGAAATTGAAAACCTCCTTGGTAAACAATCCGAAGAAGAAGAAAAGCGTATTGAAAGCTTAGTTAAGGTCTATGAAGGTATGAAGCCTAAAGATGCCGCGAGAATATTTGATACGCTTGATCTGGATGTCCTTGTCTCTGTGATGTCTAGAATGTCAGAGCGAAAAATGTCGCCAGTTCTTGCTGCGATGAACCCTGAGCGTGCTCGTACCGTGACGATAATGCTTGCCGAAGAAAAACAATTGCCAAAACTATAATCATTGCTATTATCTTCTGACTGCGTCGGTATTCACCTTTTCACCTTTTCTTTTTTCAGTTTTTCATTTTGCTTACAAACTGTTAACCTCTATGGGTAATAATANGTATCTTATTGTGAGTACCATTCAAAAAAATATTAGTTAACGTATAAGGAGATAATAACGTGGCCGTTGACAAGAATATGAACGTATTGATCGTTGATGATTACAGTACGATGTTGCGTATTGTGCATAATCTANTGAAACAGCTTGGCTTTTCAAACATAGATGAAGCGACAGACGGTAGCATGGCTTTAGAAAAAGTTAAGAACAAAAATTATGGCCTTATCATCTCAGACTGGAACATGGAGCCAATGTCTGGCTATGAATTTCTAAAGCAAGTGCGCGGTTCTAGCGAAGCGTATAAAGATACACCATTTATTATGGTGACAGCTGAAAGTAAGACTGAGAACGTTGTTATGGCGAAGCAGGCTGGTGTGAATAATTACATTGTTAAGCCATTTAATGCAGAAACGTTAAAAACGAAAATCTCTGCTGTATTGGGTGAGTTCTAATAACATAGGGAGTGGGGCATGAGTGAAGAAGCAAAAGGCTCATTTGAACGTGAACAGGTTGTTAAGATTATTAACTCTGTAATTTCAAAAGTTGAAAATACAGGTGGCGCACGTTTATCTATTTTTACTGAGTTAAAAGACCTTCANCGCATNATTGATGAAGCGCGCAGNGAAATCGGTAATGCACGTGTGAGTGAAATTGGCGGNAAACATATCCCTACTGCAACTGATGAGCTAGACGCTGTGGTTGAAGCCACAGCCGACGCTACAGGTAAAATAATGGATGCTTGTGACGTTATTAATGAAAAGGCAGCCGAAGCTGGCGGCGAAGCGGGTGATGCTATATCAGCGGAAGTTATCAAAGTATACGAAGCTTGCTCATTTCAGGATATTACAGGCCAGCGTATTACCAAAGTCGTGACNACAATGAAAACTATTGAGGAAAAGGTTGATCGCCTTCTTAAGTCTCTAGGTGAAACTCTACCGATTGAAGAGACACAAGCTGANGAAGAAGACGCACGTTCAGAAGATGAAAAGCTTATGAATGGTCCGCAAATGGATGATCAGGCTATCTCTCAGGATGAAATTGATAAATTGCTCGCGAGCTTCGATTAAGCTATAAATGAAGAGGAATTAACACCTTAAACAGNATGAAAAGGAGNATACTTTGGCTAATGAGTTTTTAAGTCTTTCTCTTTTTATTATGCTTCTGTCTTTTTTTATAATCTTAAATTCAATATCAGACGTAGACCCNAAAAAAGCGCAACCCATACTCAATAGTGTTATGGAGTCTTTTAATGTGGAGGATGATACCCTCGTAAAAATCGCGGATATCCCTTCGGTAAGAAGCTCAACAAATAAGGGAACTACTCTCGACCAAATAGCAGGCTTTTTCGAGGCTCATATTGAGGGAATGGAAATGCGACAAAACCGCTTAGGTACTGAGCTTCGCATTCGACTTCCCCTTGATGACTTTGAAAAAGAATTGATGACCAGTATGGTGCGTGATGAACGCCGGGAACTATATGGCGTTCCTACCAATTCTAGCGGCGGCTTTTTTCTAAATACTCTCGTAAGTCTTTTGGATACAGCACAGGGGCAAACCCCATATAAAATGGATATGATTCTGTATTTTGATAAAGAAGCATCAATTCGTTCTCAGCAAGCTGCTAAAGTCACTACGTTTATTGAGATTATTGAAGGTGCAGGAATTCCGCAAAAAATGATTTCTGCTGGTGTTGATCAGGGCCCTGTTGAAAAGGTTGATCTTTATTTCCGTCCTTACTTCCCCATTGAACTTGATAAGCTTCAAGAGGCAAGTTCCACACAAGGGGGCGCTTAATGTCTGATAATGACCAAAATAAAGACGATAAAATGGAAATGGCTGTAACAGAAAATGGTGAGGTTATAGCGATTAAGAGTGCTGCTGAAATGAGTATGGAAAACATTCGGCGCAGCATTTCAAAAACAAAAAAATCCTCTGAAGAAGAGGAGGGGGGAAGTGCCCTGTGGCTTATTACATTTACCGATGCGATGGCTCTTATGCTGACGTTCTTTGTAATGCTATACGCCATGAGCGTACCAGCAGAAGACGATTGGGAAGATATTCGCGACAGTACCAAACGCTATTTTGGTAAATATGAAAGCCCGGACTGGTATCAAGGGCCACAAGATACAATCGATATCGCTAAGCTCGACTTTACACGTGCATTAAACCTGAATTATCTCAGCTCCATTATCGCAGATTTAAGGGCGCGTGATGAAAGCTTGAAGAATATCCTTCTTTATCCTCAGCAAAATCACCTTGTGATTTCATTGCCTCAGGATCTTCTATTTAAATCAGGGCAAGCGGAAGTTAGTGATGAAGGAAAAACGGCTCTATTCCTTATTGGTGGTTCTCTTAGCAAAATCCGTAACAGGATAGAGGTCATTGGCCATACGGACCCGCGTCCTATCACAAATTCAGAAAATAGTCAGATTGATACAAATTGGGATCTCTCTTTATTACGCGCTATGGCTGTCTCGGATATTCTACAAAATGTTGGATATACACGGAAAATAATTACACGCGGGCTGGCAAGTTCACGCTTCGATGAGCTACCCACCGAATGGGAAGAAGAGACTCGCCTTAATATTGCGCGCAGGGTTGATATTTTAGTCATGCAAGATGATGGAAGTACCCGTCAATACATGGAATTCGCTAATAATAATTAACCCCTTCAATTTACGTGATAATACAGAGTTTCTATTGTTCTAACTGACTGGCTATGGCATTTTATTACTATGCGCCTTTTATTAATCGCACAGATTTTTTTAGCAACTATTATATCATCAGCCACATTATCTTATGCGGCTGATATCTCTGTACGCGGTGGTGACCATGATGAATACTCTCGCATAGTCTTCGATTGGCCAAAGGCTGTGAATTATAATCTCCAAAAATCAGGAGATAAGCTTCGTGTTGATTTTAAGTCAGNTAGTGGTTTAGACAGCTCTAAACTAGAAGGTACTATCCTCAAAAATATAACAGCGGTTAACGTATTAGGGACAAATCCACTCTCGGTGGAATTACTGATTCCCTCAGATAGCCGCTTTCGTGATTTGAAAATTGGCTCACGTGTTATAATTGATGTTTATAATTCTCCTTCGGGGGCTAAGAACACTAAGCCTGTAAATAACGCTAAGCCAGTATCTAATGCACCGCCTGCACCTAGCCAATCATCATTGGAAAGTGCAGGGTCATCAAAAATACCACCAGCCCGCCCTGTGCCTAANGTTGAANCNGCTGAGGTGGTTGAAAAAAAGCCAATGCCTGAAAGTAATGTCGTGCAGCTCAAAGCGCATGACAAGCCCACCATNATNTCTATGTCATCTGCAGGTGTCTTTTCACTATCGTCTTTTGTGAATGCAGGGCGCATTTGGATCGTCGCTGATAAAAATGACCCGTTATTAGTCCCGCAAGTTTCAGGGCCGCTCAAGGATAATGTTGCGCCTATGAAGCAGTCAATTATCGACGATGGCAAAGCATATGTTGGGAATTACCCTTCTGGTCTTAAATCAAAAGGGCAAGGAGGAGGCGTTCTCTGGCGTGTACTTTCTGCTGCTGATATCGATACAAAGGATGAAATTACGCCAATACGCGCAGAGGTGAATCCACAAATTGAGCGCGGCGGTAAATTGCTCTTTCCTCTTAAAAGCGCAAGCAAGGTCATTGAGCTTGAAGATGATTTAACTGGCGATAGGATCTTCGCTGTCGCTGTTGAGCAATCACAAGATTTTGTAGGTGCTGGGCAGAGCTATATTGATTTTGATATTCTATACTCTCCTGTTGGTATGGCCGTGCGCCCCAAAGTTGATGATCTAGAGGTGAGCATAATCCGCGGCGGTGTAGAGATATCACGTCCCAAAGGGCTTTCTCTTTCTGATGAATCAAAGGTCAAGGTCGCTTTACAACACGCAAAGTCAGAGCAAAAAGGACCAGAAGGTGATGAAACGCAGCAGCATATCTTTAACTTCAATAGTTGGAGAATGGGCGGCCCAGAAGCCTTAAGAGAGAATAGAACTGTTATTTTAAGCCGTTTAATTGATATGGACGAAGCTGGGCGCGCAGAAAACCTGATGGTTCTTGGTCGTGCTTATCTTGCAAACAATATGCCGCACGAAGCGTTAGGCGTATTTAATTACGCGTTACGCACTTTACCAGATATCGGTAGTAGTCCTGAATTTCTTGCGCTGACCGGCGCTTCAAAGGCACTCGCCCGCCATAGTGAAGAGGCCTTTGGCTATCTTTCTATAAAGCAACTTCAAGATTTTCCTGAAGTAGATTTATGGCGTGCATTTGCTCTTGCGGATCTTGGTGACTGGCAACAAGCTGCTGAAGTGATGCCGCAAAAAGCCGCTTTGATTATGCAAGATTATCCAGATGATATTCGCTACCGCATTGCTTTAAACGCAGCTGAAATTGCTCTTCGCTCTGGAAATACGCAACAAGCTGAGGCAATCATGTCTGTGCTTGATGAACATACGAACGAGGTNCGTCCATCATGGGANGCTGCATACCAATATCTTAGGGGGGAAAAGCTTCGCCAAGAAGGNCAAGTCGAGAAAACCAGNAAAATATGGTCAGACCTCTCTTTGGGGACTGACCGCCTATATCGCGCTCGTGCTGGATTAGCATTGACTAGGTTAATGATGGAGACTGATAAGCTATCACCTAAGCGCGCTATTGATAGGCTCGAACGCCTGCGCTATGCATGGCGCGGTGATGATTTAGAGGCTCAGATAAACTACTGGCTTGGCCGTATTTATTTTGAACGCGGGGATCATCTAAAGGGGTTGAATATTATGCGTGATGCAACGACGTATGCTTCTCATTCAGCGCTGGCTCAACGAATCGCAAACGATATGGGGGATACATTTGTAGACCTTTTTGTCGGTGGAAATATTTCTGAAGTCTCTCCCCTAGATGCCATTACCCTATATGAGCAATTCACTGAGCTTGTGCCCCCAACTGAGCGTGGAGACAAGGTGGTGGAAGAGCTGGCAGAGCATCTCGTTGCATCTGATTTGTTAGGGCGAGCAGGTGATCTTCTGGAACATCAAGTAGATCATAGGCTAAAAGGCTATGAAGCTTACCGTATTGCAAAGCGTCTCGCTGCTATTCGTTTGATTGATAATCTCCCTGATGAAGCCCTGAAAATTATTGATAGAGCCGAGGAGCTATATACAGACTTACCAGAAGAAGAAAAACTGGATCAATATGCCAGTTCACTTGATCTATTGCGTGCGCGTGCTTTATCCCGTCAAGGACGCCCAGATCAGGCACTTTCGCTGTTAATTGAGATGGATAGAACGCCAGAAGTAAACCGTCTGAGTGCAGATATCGCTTGGAGTGCATCATATTGGGACGATGCTGCCGAAGCATTAGGTGATGTCATACTCGATCAAGATATATCACCCACCCGCCCCCTAAGTGATGAAAATAAATCTCTACTTATTCAGCGTGCAGTTGCACTGAACCTCGCTAATGACCGCGTCGCTCTAGCGAATATGCGTGAACGCTATTCCGAGCCAATGTCACAAACAGATAAAGCCAAGGTCTTTGAAGTGATTACACGCCCTCGTCAAAATATCACGCTCTCTGACCGCGAGACACTTCTATCGATTGTCTCAGAAGTAGATCTATTCTCTGATGTTCTCGACGGAATAAAGGACGGAAATGAAGGATAAAAAAGATATCTAAGAGGGAATAGGAACGCTGTCAAAACTCTTAATCAATGAACCTGATATTAAATGCCACCCATCCACCAGCACAAAAAATACGATCTTAAAGGGCAGTGATACCGTAACAGGTGGTAACATCATCATACCCATGGCCATCAAAATAGAAGCGGTCACAAGGTCGATAATCAAAAAGGGCAAGAAGAGCATAAAACCAATTTCAAAAGCGCGTCTTAGCTCTGAAATCATAAAAGAAGGAATAACAATCTGAAGCGGTGTATCCATTATCTCTTCAGGGGCTTCTGTTTTGCTAAGCTCCATAAAGAGGCGTAAATCATCCTCACGCGCATGTTTAAGCATAAAAGCTTTAAACGGAACGATGCCACGCTCAAACGCTGTTATTTCGTCAATCTCTTCATTTATAAGCGGTTTTACACCCAGCTCATATGAAGCCTCTAACGTTGGTGCCATAATGAAAAATGTAAGGAACATCGCAAGGGATATCATAACCGTATTAGGCGGTGTTTGCTGAATACCAATAGCCGTTCTTAGAAATGACAGTACCACGACAATACGCGTAAAACTCGTCATCATTATAAGAATAGAAGGGGCAAGTGATAAAACGGTTAGAAGGATAACCATTTGTACAATACGCCCTGTGACTGTACCTGAGCCTTCGGTAGCAAAATCAATATTAATAGATTGCGCGGCTGCTTCAGGGGATAAAAGCATGATAAGCACGCCCAAAGAGAGCGCGAAACCAAACATAATATGAGCAGCGAATCTATTCTTCATGATCTTTATTATCAGGGGCGCTAAAGCCCGCTTCAACAACTGTTTCTTGATTTGGCCCTAATATCACCAGATGTTCTTTATCATCACGGCTAATAATCACAAGGCGTCTACGTGCATCAAGCGGGAGTGCCTCAACAAGCTTTAAGCGGCCTTTACGTTTTATAGAGGCTTCAACTCCGCCAGAAAGTCCCATACGTTTTGCCAGGAAAGCAAAAGCTCCCATGAGCCCTAAGACAAAGATAAGCGCTGCAAAAGCGCGAAGCAGCTCATATAACCCAGCGCCGGTTTCTTCCATCTTTTATCCTTCCTGTTTTTTTGATTTAAAGTCTTCGAGATGTTCGGCAAGCTCATCCAAGCGTGAGATGAGATCCGCCATTAAGGGCTGCATAGAACGCGCATCATGTGGCTCAGCCTTAATAACGCGTGCACAAAGAGCTTCAACTTCAGCTTGAAGTGTCGGAAGTTCAATAACGTAGCCCTCGCTAACTTTTGTGCTTGCAAGCTCAATCGTTTCGATTAACTTTTCTAGTTGCAGCCTAATATCATTCATAAATTATTCAGTATCATCTTTTAACTGAACATTAAAAGGATTTGGCTTTCCATTGGCTTGGTAAACGTAGGATAAAATTTCAGCAACGGCCATAAAAGCTTCACTAGGAATAGGGCTATCAATGTCAATCATCGCTAGCATATCGGCCAAAGCGCTGTCTTCACGCACCTTAATTCCGTTTTCATAAGCCAGTTGCAAAATATTCTCGGCAATAATTCCCCGACCAGATGCGGAAATAGTCGGCGCATCCCCCCATTCTTCGGACTCTTTCAAGGCGATAGCCGTTTGACGTTTAGGTTTTTTCTTTATATTTAAAGGCTTTAGCTGTTCATCGCGGCTATTTTTTCGCCCATTATCATATTCATCAATCATTTTGGCACGCTCTATGCATAGCTATTAGTGAGACCTTGTAAGAACAATAATAACACAAGGCCAAAGTGAATAGATAAGAAAGTAAGGTATATAACGATGCAAGATTTAGTACTTCTCGATGCGATTGGCGCAAAAATGGGCTACTTAACGCAGCGTCAGCGCATTATTTCACAGAATATTTCAAATTCAGATACACCAGGTTACAAGCCAAAAGACCTTGTAAAAGCCGACTTTGAAAAGGTTTTACAAGATGTCACGCGTGATGGAATGAAGTCGGTTAGGCTTGATACGAACAACCAAGGGCATTTATTGCCGCCTGGTGAGGCTGGAGCAAGAAAAGTTCGGGCACAGGATATGACTTACGAAGTTGCACATTCTGGTAATGCGGTTGTTTTAGAGGAGCAGCTTGTAAATTCAAGCCAGACGATATTGGATTACAACACGATGACAAGTGTTTATCAAAAGAATGTCTCAATGATTAAAACTGCAATTGGTACAGCACGTTAGGAATAAATAGGTAAGGTTAAATAAGGGAGGAAATTATGGGTTCCGAAATTATGAATGCAATGCAAATCTCAGCAAGTGGTATGCGGGTTCAAGGCTCACGTATCCGTGTGATCACTGAAAATGTTGCAAACTCACACACAACTGGTGACACACCAGGCGCCGATCCATATCGCCGCCAGCTTATTTCGTTTAAGAATGTAATGGATAAAGAGTCGGGAGTTCGATTAGTTGAGGTTGATGATATCGGCTTTGACGATACATCGGACTTTAAGCTCAAATATATGCCAGAGCACCCAGCCGCTAATGAAGAAGGCTATGTTAAAATGCCAAATGTGAATACTCTATTGGAGATGAATGATATGCGCGAAGCGCAGCGTTCTTATGAGGCTAATCTTGGTATGATTGAACAATCACGCTCTATGGTTATGCGCACAATTGATCTACTGCGTGTATAAGAGTTTTATGTTAGAATGATGGGGTAAACTAAGGTAAGAGAATTATGGTAGATAAAATTATAGACCCAAATGTAGCCGCTAAAGCTTATATCAATTCTGGCCGTGTAAACCAGGCAGGTATAGACTCTGATGGTGATGGGAAATTCTCTTTTGCTGATATGGTGCGTGAAAAAGCGCGCGAATCTATTGGTGTTATGCGCGAGAGTGAGAAAGTGTCTGCGCAGGCTGTAACTGGTGAAGCCGATATCACAGATGTCGTTCAAGCGGTTAATAGTGCCGAGCTTACATTACAGACTGTGGTTGCGGTTCGTGACCGAATGGTTTCTGCTTATCAAGAAATTATGCGTATGCCGATTTAATTTATTATATGATCGCCTCTAATATAATTGACCATATTATGGATCGTGCTATCCTCTAGAACATGAAAGATTTTCTGTTCGGCACTCTATTTTCATTCATTCTTTTTTTAGTTCTTTTGATGGGATTCTATTCTCAAATCAAGAGTATTGGCGACTCTATCGCTGATGAAATTCTCGAGCAGAAAGTGACGCAAGGCTTTCGCGATACAAATGTCACAGAATTTTATCACCTGCCGGCTACGACGGATAAGAAGGGCGCTTATATCTATAATGCAGAAAAGATGTGGGGTGACCTAACACTCTTTAGTAGTGCAGGGTCAAATATGGTTCATTTGGTTAATCATAATGGTTCACCCGTTCATGCATGGAACGTATCTTTTGAAGAAAAATGGCCAGAGCGTGCAGAAATACTCGATAAAGAAGATGGTCTTCAGCACATAATACCACAGCGCGTTTTTCTTACACCGGAGCTGAATGGTGATATTATTGTTATCTACGCCTTTGAAAAAGGGATGATTAAGTTTGATAAGGATTCAAATGTAGTCTGGAAGAGTGCAGAAGAGGTTCACCATGACCTTTATTTTATCGACTCGAACTCGCTTGCCGCTCTAACGCAGGAAAGAAAAGACCAGGGGCATGAAAACCTGCCCATGATAACGGGGCCGTATATGGAGGAGTATGCCACTATATTTGATCGCCGAACAGGAGCACTTCAAAAACGCTTTCCAATGCTTGAAGGGTTATATAACTCACCGGCAAAAGAATTCATGAAAACGCTGCATAAAAGGCCGTTAAACCATTACCTGCCCGAAGGCGACATTATCCATTCAAATACAATTACAGTNATCCCAGAGCATATAATTGNCAAGGCGCCGATGTTAAAGAAAGGNCGTGCTTTGATTTCAGCNAGAAANTTGGATTTACTCTACACTGTTAATCTTGAAAATGGTGCGGTTGAATGGGCAACCATGGGNGCATGGCACGGTCAGCATAACCCAAGATTTTTAGAAAACGGTAATATTGTTATGTTTGATAATTTGGGGAACTTTAAAGCTGGCGGTCCATCACGTGTTATTGAAGTGGAACTTGAGACAGGCAATATCGTTTGGGAATATGCAGGGACGCCAGAGCAGCCGCTCTACAGTATGTTTAACGCAATGGTTGAGCCAATGCCAAACGGTAATATCATGGTTACTGAATCTCTTACTGGCCGTATTTTTGAGCTTACTCGCGATAAAGANGTCGTCTGGGAATATTATGCGCCNGAGCGTGTNATGTTTAAAAGCCCACTCCCAGCTTATTTTGATGAAAATCTTGAACGCATTCCTTCTCTTTTCTCTGCAAAACGCTATAAACGTGAAGATTTGAAATTTTTATCCAATACCAATTAGTATCATACGCGCCTAATCCTTTTTAGAATCGCNATGNCTCGCCTATAATACGGCTATGAATGAGACCGAACTCATAGAAACAGCGCGCCAAGCGCTCTTAATTACAATCGAGATTAGNGCACCGACGCTTCTGATTGGGCTTGTGGTCGGNGTCGCTATCGCACTCATTCAGGCNNTGACGCAAGTTCAGGAAATTACGCTTGTTTTCGTGCCTAAAATCGTTGCAATCCTGCTTGCTTTGTTTTTCTTCCTTCCTGCAATGATGAAAACGCTCGTTATTTTTACCGAAGAACTGGCTAATCGCATCATTAANATCAGTTGAGTGTTTGAAANATGATGGGCACGGCTTTAGAAACCTTCCTCGTTAGCAATGTTTTCGCCTTCATCATTGTTTTTGTGCGTATGGGCACAGCGCTCATGCTTATTCCGGGTATTGGNGATTCTTTTGTCTCNGANCGCGTGCGCTTGCATGTGACTGTAGCNCTNAGTTTTGTGNTNTACCCNTTGTTATTACCCTATATTCCNAATCCATTGCCGCAGACNTTTGCGCTCATGACACTTCTCGTCATGGANTTTATCATTGGTTTGTTCTTTGGAACGATGGCGCGGGTTTTTATGGTCGCTTTGGATACGGCNGGNATGATTATTTCAACGATGTCTGGTCTTGGTAATGCNCAGCTCTTCAACCCCTCATTGGCATCACAAGGTTCATTGATCGGTGCATTCCTNACCGTCAGTGGCGTCACGCTTTTACTCATAACAAATATGCATCATCTGCTAATAATGGGCGTAGTAGGGAGTTATCAACTCTTTCCGCTTGGGACAATTCCCAATATTGAATCCATGACAGAAATGTTTTCGCTTGCTGTGTCTAGAAGCTTCGCCATAGGTGCTCAGTTCGCTGCNCCCTTTATTGTGCTGACAACGGTTNTGTATGCTGGGATGGGNGTGCTNTCACGTTTGATGCCGCAAATTCAGGTCTTTATGATTGTTCTACCGCTTCAAATTTTAATTTCAATCGTTGCGCTTATGCTTATCCTTGGCGCCGCGATGCTTTATTGGCTCGAACAGTTTGAAGCTGCGATGATTTTCTTCCTTAGGACGATTGGCGCATAAAGCCNTTGAGGTGATAGAATNAAAGGGCTTAGAAAAGAGAAATAACTATGTCGGAAAATGAAGACGACTCACAAAAAACCGAAGACCCCACCCAGAAACGAATTGAGGAATCTCGTAAGAAAGGACAGGTGCCACTTTCGCGTGAAGTGAATAATTGGCTTATTCTTTTGACCGGAACACTGCTTATATCTGGTATGGGGTACAGTTTTTTTAAACAAGTCTATGATCTTCTCGAGCAATATGTCGCTAACGCACATGCAATGCCCACAGGTACAGGTGGGCTTACTATTGCCTTGGGATACGGCACCTTCGAAGTTGTTAAAATCCTTTTCCTTCCTTTTTTGGCTTTAATTGCCACGGCTATAGCAGGGCCCTTTCTTCAAATTGGCCCTTTATTTGCTCCCGAAGCAATTCAGCCAAAGCTTGAAAAAATTTCCATTATAAAAGGCTTCTCTCGCTTGTTTTCCATGCGCTCTTTTATGGAGTTCGCAAAAGGTATCTTTAAAATCGCAGTGGTCAGTGTTGTCGGTGTTGTCATACTCTATCCATATTTCGATAAGTTAGAGCATTTAATCGAAATGCCCATGATGATGGTTATGGATGAATTACAAGGGCTTATAGTGCGCTTGATGATCGGTATTCTCATAGTACTTGTGATTATCGCCGTCGCTGACTTGGTTTATCAACGTTATGAACACCTCAAAAAAATGCGCATGAGCCGTCAAGAGATCAAAGACGAGTTTAAGCAAACAGAAGGGGACCCACATGTTCGTGCGCGTCTACGTCAATTAAGGCAGCAAAAATCACAGCAACGTATGATGCAAAATGTTCCGGATGCGGATGTTGTCATTACCAACCCAACGCACTTTTCAATTGCACTTAAATATGATCCTCAAACAATGGAGGCTCCTATGTGCGTAGCAAAAGGTATAGATGAAATCGCGCTGCGTATTCGTGAGGTAGCGAAAGAGCATGATGTTATTATATATGAAAATGTACCACTTGCGCGCTCACTTTATGATGTTGTTGATATCGATCAAACAATTCCCGCCGAACAATACCAAGCTGTTGCAGAGGTTATCTCATTCGTATTCAAACAGCGCGGCGAGCGTATTAGATAATCTTAAATTAATGGCCTGTGGCTAAATTATTCTACAGAATTGTTTTTGCTGTCTAATATATGGCATGCTCTACCCATGAAATTAGACCATAGTGAATTTATCTCGCGCCATCATAAAATAGCGCAGCCCGAAGAGCATGGCTTGAAAAAGCGGCGCTCTTTTGCGTTCTTATATGTTATCTCCGTTATTGCGATTTTGGCTCTATTTATCTTTATGATCTATTCGGATGATAGCATGAGCGATTTCATGAAAATAGCGACCTCTCTCTTTACGGCACTTGCTGCATGCGTTCTTTTGCTATCGTATCGATCACATAGAAAAAACAAAGAAAAAAGCCGTGAACTAGACCTTATTAAACAAGTCATGGAAGGTTCACGCGGTGGTCGCTTGATTACGGATCATGAAGGGAAGACACTCTATACAAATCAAAAATTTGATGCGCTATGCCGCGGTGTAGGCGCGCCTGGCTTTAATGCAATTCTTCGCCTTTTTGAAGGGAATGAAGAAGGGCAAGCGCATTTCAGGTTGCTCGCAGAACAGGCGCAAAGGGGGCTAACTGACTCAATAGAATTATTTTCATCATTCGAAGACCAGGAACGTTGGCTCTTAGTGACTGCGCAGCCTGTCTCTTCTATGCCAGGGTATGTGCATTGGCGTATCGATGACGTAACAGACCGTCATACAGCCGATCACGCGATTCGAGATGAACGCGAAAAGCTAATAGATTTCACTGATAACGCGCCTGTTGGCTTCTTTTCCGTTGATGAAAAAGGCGCTTTTGTATTTGCGAATGCGACGTTCGCGCGCTGGCTTGGTGAGGATCTTAGCGTCCTTCTTGAACATGGCCGCTTACATACTTACCTCATGGAGCCGCCTCAAGATGCTCAGCCCTATGACATCATTGAAAGTGGGCGTCCTCGCCAGATCGCTGAAATTCGTATGAAAGGCGCAGCTGGTAAAACATTTCTTGCTTCAATTAATCAGGTAATTGTTAGTGATTCTTCTGGCCGTGTGCGTACGCGGGCTGTTGTACATGACCTCACATCTGAAAAAGAGATGCGTAAAGCACTCCAAGCTTCGGAAGACCGTTTCCAGCGCTTCTTTGACGAAGCGCCCCTTGGTATTGCGCAGGTTGATGATGATGTGAAGCTAGCGGACTGTAATGCCGCCTTTGCAGCTATGCTGGAAATGGAGGTTGAAGACCTCGAAGGAAAAGGATTTGAAAGCTTAATCAGCGCCGAGGATCGACATAAAGTAATTAGCGCAATGGATAAGATTGAAATGGGGGGGCAGCTGATCGCTCCGCTTGAAATTACACTTCTTAAAGGCTCTGATGCTGAACGTCCAATTGATACGCAGATGTATGCGCGTAAGTTCAAAGAGGGCGGTAATATTGTTTTGCACTTTATCGACTTATCCGAAAAGAAAGCACTAGAGGCGCAGTTTGCGCAAGGACAAAAAATGCAAGCTATTGGTCAGCTTGCAGGTGGTGTAGCCCATGACTTTAACAACTTGCTCACTGCGATTATTGGCTTCTGTGATCTACTGCTTTTACGTCATAAGCCGGGTGACCCATCATTTGGCGATATTATGCAGATTAAACAAAACTCAAACCGCGCTGCAAATCTCGTGCGACAGCTCCTTGCGTTCTCCCGTCAGCAAACTTTACGGCCGCGTATCCATGACGTCAGTGACATTCTAACCGAATTATCGCACCTTCTTCGAAGGCTTCTTGGTGCGAATATTGAGTTGGATATGGTGCACGGACGTGAGCTGGGTCTTATTAAGGTGGATGAAGGGCAGATGGAGCAAGTTCTGATCAACCTTGCTGTGAATGCCCGTGATGCTATGAATGAGAAAGGCGCGAGTGGCGGGACTCTGATCATCGAAACAGATAATTTCACTAACCGCGCTCCACAACAACTTGTTGCCGAAGAAATGCCAGCAGGTCACTGGGTGCTTATAAAAGTGAAAGATACGGGCTGCGGTATTCCACAAAAAAACTTAGACCGTATTTTTGAGCCATTCTTTACAACAAAAGATGTGGGTGAGGGGACCGGCCTTGGTCTTGCGACCGTATACGGTATTATTCGTCAAACAGGCGGTTTCTTGGATGTTGAAAGTGAAGTGGATGAGGGGACAACATTCTTGATCTATCTTCCACGTGCAAATGAACTCGACGAAGAAGAAGAGGATATTAAAGAGGTTATTAAGCCTGTAGAGACAAAAGATTTAACAGGCTCGGAATGTATCTTGCTTGTCGAGGATGAGGACGCCGTAAGAACTTTTTCTACGCGCGCCTTAGGTAATAAAGGCTATGAAGTTCTTCAAGCCGAAGATGGTGAAAAGGCACTCGAGGTTGTGCAGAATCTCGGGGATAAAAAGCTAGACCTCCTTATCACTGATGTTGTTATGCCGAATATGGACGGCCCTACATTAGCGCAGCGCGTGCGTCAGGATTTTCCTCACCTGAAAATCATCTTTGTTTCAGGCTATACTGAGGACAAATTAAAAGACCATATGGGCGACAATATTTATTTCCTACCAAAGCCATTTACGCTAAGTGATTTAGCTGAAAAAGTTAAAGAAGTTCTTCAAGATTAAAGGATTCTAAGCTTTTTATATAAATGTTCTCATTTGTTCTTGTTTTATATTGACATGAGAACATAAGTAGTACATCCTGTGCATTAAGAGATAAAAAAACGGTCAGGCAATTGCAACATTCGCCGAATCCGTGCACATCATTAAGGAGACAGATTATGAGTGTAACACCGTTAAAGAAAGAGGGAGCAATGTCCCAAAATACTGCTGAAAAACAAAAGGCTTTAGACGCCGCTCTATCACAAATTGAACGCGCTTTTGGTAAAGGTTCAATTATGAAGCTTAATGGCGATCAAAACCCAATCGCTGTCGAAGCTGTATCAACAGGTTCACTTGGGCTCGATATTGGGCTTGGTATTGGTGGTTTACCAAAGGGGCGTATTATTGAGGTTTACGGCCCTGAAAGTTCAGGTAAAACAACACTCGCGTTACACGTGATTGCCGAAGCACAAAAGGCGGGTGGAACATGCGCAATTGTTGATGCGGAACATGCTCTTGATCCTGTATATGCTAAAAAACTTGGTGTAAATGTTGAAGAACTTCTTATCTCACAGCCTGATGCAGGTGAGCAGGCTCTTGAAATAACAGATACACTTGTGCGCTCTGGTGCTCTTGACGTCCTTGTCGTTGACTCGGTTGCGGCGCTTGTGCCACGTGCGGAACTTGAAGGTGAGATGGGGGATAGTCACGTTGGTCTTCAGGCGCGCTTGATGTCACAAGCCCTTCGTAAACTGACTGGTTCAATTAACCGTTCAAACACAATTGTAATTTTCATTAACCAAATTCGTATGAAAATTGGCGTTATGTTTGGTTCACCTGAAACGACTACAGGCGGTAATGCACTTAAATTTTATTCATCTGTTCGTCTTGATATCCGCCGTATTGGTCAGATTAAAGATAAGGACGAAGTGGTTGGTAACCAAACCCGCGTAAAAGTGGTCAAAAACAAAATGGCACCTCCGTTCCGTCAAATTGAATTTGATATTATGTATGGCGAAGGTATCTCAAAAATGGGCGAACTTCTCGACTTGGGCGTCGCAGCTGGTATCGTTGAAAAAGCAGGGGCATGGTTCTCTTATGATGGCACCCGTATTGGGCAGGGACGTGAAAACTCCAAGAACTTCCTTCGTGAAAACTCAGAGGTCGCTGAAAGTATAGAGAAAAAGATACGCGCGAATGCGGGCTTAATCGCTGAAGATATGCTCACAGGTCCTGAACCACAAGATGACGCACCAGATCTAAGTACAGTCGAAGGCTCTAAAAAATAGTATGGATTTAAATTTTGTACTTCTGAAAAGTAAACCCCTTCTTAGTGTCTAAGGAGGGGTTATTTTATGAGCTTTATAATATTAAAATTTAAGCCTTAATTATAATCTTTTAAAACGCGGGCTTTTTGCTTGTCCCAATCACGTTTCTTCTCTGTTTCACGCTTATCATGTAATTTCTTACCCTTACCAAGAGCGATCTCTAATTTGGCTAAGCCTTTCTTATCAAAATATAATTTAGTAGGAACAATACTGTAACCGCCGCGCTGTACAGAACCGAGTAATTTATTAATCTCTCGCTTATGGAGTAGCATTTTACGCGTGCGGTTGGGAACATGCTGCATTTTGGGACTGGCTTGCTGATACTCTGGTATATTCATGTTGAACAAGGCCAGTTCACCATCTCTATCAGGGCCTATATAACTTTCAGCTATTGATGCTTGACCATGGCGTAGTGATTTAACCTCTGTTCCCGTAAGGATGAGGCCCGCTTCATATTTATCTTCAAGAATATAGTTAAAGCGCGCTTGTTTATTCACCGCTACTACTGCATCGGTGGAAATCATGCCGCCTTTCTTTTTATCCTTTTTACTCGCCATGATAATAAATACTTATAACAAGCCTGCATGTGCTAATGCGCTATCAACGCGTGATCTTGCATCTTGACTGGCTGGCAGTAAAGGCAAGCGAATTTCATCACTACAAATACCAAGTTTAAGCGCTGCATATTTAACTGGTGCTGGATTACTCTCACAGAAAAGCACACTGCCAAGCGGTGCTAATAAATCACGAATGCGGGCAACTTCTGCTATATCGCTTGCTGCCCATGCATCTTGTAACTGCGCACATAATTTGGGTGCAATATTCGAAATCACAGAAATTACACCGTGCCCGCCCTGTGCTAAAAATGCTGGTGCGGTAATGTCATCACCTGAGAGCTGAAGGAAATCACTACCCGCTAAACGCATCACATCCGCTGGGCGTGATAAATCACCCGTTGCATCTTTAATACCAATGATGTTGTCTAAAGCCGCGAGCTTAGCAACTGTCTCATTACTCATATCAACAACACATCGACCAGGAATATTATATAGAATAATCGGTAATTCGACCGCATCGTGAATTGTTTTAAAATGTGCGTACATGCCGTCTTGTGTTGGCTTATTGTAATATGGAACAACAATAAGCGCACCATCCGCACCGGCATCCTTAGCATGCCTAGTAAGTTCCACAGCTTCTTTTGTAGAGTTCGAGCCTGTTCCGGCTAAAACAGGAATTCTCCCCTTGACCACATCGGCACATCGTTTGATGATAGCGCTATGTTCGTCATGGGAAACCGTTGGCGATTCACCCGTAGTTCCACAAGGTACAAGCCCATGAATACCCTGTTCAATCTGCCATTCTACCAGATTGTCAAATGCCTTCCAGTCAATCTCTCCGTCTTTGAACGGTGTGATCAATGCTGTGAGCGCGCCTTTAAACATAGTTTATCTTCCATTTCTAATTCTTATAAAGTGCCGCGTAATCTATATGCTTTGCGCAGTTTTTGCAAGGGTTTGAAAGTGCTAGCCTCAATTTCTCTGCTGTATTTTTCCCTTGCGCATGCGTCTTCAGCTTGGGCCGAAGAATCTCCTATAAATCGTGTGCAGTCAAACCGTGCGAAAGGTGAAACTATTAAAGCGCTTCAGGTCATGAATCAGGGCCGCCTTGATGTTGCAAAAGGGATCATAGCAGGTACNCGTGATCCTCTNGCGGCAAAGCTATATCTTTGGTTTCGNTTAGTGAACGATAATAATGTCAGTGATTATGAGGCGCTTAGGCANTTCATTCGTAAGAANCCAGAATGGCCAGAAATGTCAAAGCTACGCCTGAAAGCCGAAAGCCAAATGCCGCTAAATTTTTCTGCCAAAGCGGTTGTGGAGTGGTTTGATGAATATCCCCCTATAACGGGCGATGGTCTTGACCGCTATATCAGTGCACTTAAATCTGATGGGCAGATGCAACGCGCTAAAACAGTTTTAGAAGATTGGTGGGCATCAAATACCTTAAGCCGCGATGCACAAAAAAAGCTCTTCTCAACATATAAAAATGAATTAAGCCATGATGCTCATCGCCGCCGTTTCGATCATATGCTGTATAAAGGGAGCTATGATAATGCGCGCGGTATTGCGCGGGTACTTGGGCGCGGCTATCCTGCACTGGCTGATGCACGCATAGCGCTCTCTAAAAACAAGTCACAGGTTAATTTTCTTATCAGTAAAATCCCAACTAATCTTCGAAATGATGCTGGGCTTATGTATGAACGCCTTAGATGGCGAAGAAAGCGTGACCTTGATAGTGGAGCTCTTCAAATACTTTGGAATATGCCAACTGCGGATAAAATCGAAAACCTTCCAGAATGGTGGGGAGAACGTCACATTATGATCCGTCGCCTTATAGAGAAGAAGGATTGGAAGGGGGCCTATAAACTGGCATCAGAACATAAACAAGAAAGAGGCTTTGCTTACGCACAGGCAGAATGGCTGGCTGGTTGGCTGGCATTGCGTTTTCTCAATGAGCCTATTAAATCCTACCAACATTTTGACCGTCTCTACCGTTTCGTAAAAACACCAGTTTCAAAAGCGCGCGCAGCTTATTGGGCGGGGAGAGCATCAGAAGGGTTTAAAGATAAAACAATCTCTTCAACATGGTACCGCCTAGCGGCTAAAAATAAAACGGTGTATTACGGTCAACTCGCAGCCATGAAGCTAGGTGTGCAAAGTGCGCTACCTGATGCTAAGCCGCCATCACTCAGCTATCAGAATATTGAAAAATTTCAAAGGAATGAGCTATTGCAAACCGCGTTTCTTTTGCATGCGGCGGGTATGAAAAAACAATCTAGCACATTCATGTGGGCGTTCGTAAATGATGTAGATACACCTGAAGCATACTTTTTCGCTGCGAATAAAGCTGCGCAACAAGGCATGATGAATGAAGCGGTTAGAATATCAAAACGTGCAACGAGAAAAGGGATGTTTTTGACGGCCCAATCTTATCCGACAATTACGCAGTATCTAAGGTCTGTGCCAATTGAATGGGCGCTTGTGCACGGCATTATTCGCCAAGAAAGCATGTTTGATCTAGATGCAAAAAGCCATGTAGGAGCCTTAGGCTTAATGCAGCTTATGCCTGCAACAGCCAAGGAAGTCGCACGCCAAGCCGGTGTGAAATATAGTAAGAGTCGTCTTACAAGAGACGGTAGCTATAACATTAAACTCGGAAGCCATTATTTAGAACGCCTCGTTGATCGTTTTGATGGCTCATACCCAATGGCTATCGCAGCGTATAATGCAGGACCAAGCCGTGTAAACAGGTGGATTAAAACTTTTGGAGATCCACGCAAAGGTGAAATAGACTTCATCGATTGGATTGAGCTTGTACCTATATATGAGACACGCAACTATATTCAGCGTGTAATGGAAGCAACNTATATTTACCGCATGCGNCTTAAATCTAAGCAAAGAAAACCTTCATACCCNCTATATGAACCTTTGGTAAGAGGCTAAAGGGAACGATCGTATGTATCTGTGTGGTATGTTTAATTTATTTTAAGACATCTATGCTAAAGTATAAGCTAATGTTCCCTGTATTCTATCAAGGGGGAGATTAGGAGCATAAATTTCTAATTGATGATTTCTAAGTCATTATATTAAGGGGTTTGTGTGTGGCTGCGTATTTTAATTCTTTTTAGGAAAGCCACTAATGACAGACAATGAAGATACAATAAAGCTTGTAATAGCCGATGATCATACACTCTTTCGTGATGCTCTAATTGAATATATAAAACGATCAAATCTAAACGCAGAGCTAGTAGTCTTAAAATCTTTTGATGAAGCGTATGAATATCTTGAAACAGATAATGAACAAGATCTTGTTATTTTGGATTTGCGCATGCCCGGTATGAATGGCCTACAGGGATTTAAAACTCTCAAAGAAAAATACCCTGAAATTCGGGTCGCTCTTATGTCAGGNGTGGCCGAGGAGGCACAGGTTAGNGAAGCATTTGAAAATGGTGTTGTTGGCTACTTCCCAAAAACAATGACAGGTAAAGCTCTGCTTCAAGCCATTAAGCTTGTGTTACTGGGGGAGCGCTTCTTACCCTTGGATCATAAAGAAAATACAATTATGCCATCTTATTTTACGGACCCTGATTTAAATGCCCCGAGAGAGTATAAGGATACTGAGAGTTTTGATCTTACCCCAAGGGAATGTGATGTGCTGTCCTATTTGGTTAGTGGTGCATCGAATAAAGAGATTGCCAATGCTTTGGGGTTACAGGTCGTAACAATCAAACTTCATGTTCGCGGCATTTGTCGCAAGCTTGATGCACAGAACCGAACGCAGGCTGCTCTCATAGCAAAAGAGCATAAGCTTGTTAAAGAAGCCCGTTAAGTTTGAAAAGATGAACTTTAGTTTATGAATTTAAAAGTAACTATCAAAGATAACCTCGCTCTACTATGCGCTATACTAATCTTGGCGACAGCTTTCTGGGCTCTTTATCTAGGGAATANTAAAGCCGATTATCATTATTTAATCTTATCAGCCATCTCTCTTGCGACGTCAATTATAGCCTTTGTGATTGCCTTTTTCTCAAAGAAAGAGCCAGTTAAACCTGACTATGAGCAAGCTAAATACATAAAACTTTTAGAGAGACGTGTTGCTGCAACCGAAAAAATTCTTGAGGGTGTAACAATTATTGATCAGCATGGATGCGTTATTTTCATGAATAGAGCTTTCATGGACCTGTTTGAATTAAGTGAAAAAGATCGTAGCGGTTATGAGAATAAGCCTTGGTCCGCTTTGGTTAAAGACCCCGAGATTTATGAGCTATTTGAGGTGGCGGAAGCACAAGTTAAAATAGTTGGCAATTGGAGTATGGTCGCAAAACTAAGGAGTGATTATAACAGTAATGGAAGTAAATGCTTAAGGCTTAATCTCATCGCTCTTGATGAAGGTGGTTATATTCTCACTGCGCATGATAATACCGATCACGAAAAAGCACTGACTCAAAATAAATTGATGAAAGATCAGCTCTATCAGGCGCAAAAAATGGAAGCCATAGGGCGCTTGGCCGGTGGTATGGTTCATGATCTGAATAATGTCCTGGCTGCAATGAATGGTTATGCGGGGTTTTTAAAAGAGGATATGGAAGAGGGAACGCCGCAAAAAGAATATGCTCAAAACATCTTAAAAGCAGGAGCTCAAGCCAAAAACCTTGTTGATCAAATGCTCGCTTTTTCACGAAACCGCGAACATGATTTTGATGTCATGGATATAAAGGCCCCAATTTATGAGTGCCTGACAATGTTAAAAGCGAGCCTGCCAGCCTCAATCAAGATTAAGGCTGACTTTGATAATGAGCCTTTATTGATGGAAGGTAACGCCATGCAAATTTCGCAGGTCGTTATGAATATCTGTGTGAACGCCATGGACGCTATGGGCGAAGATCACGGAGGAGAGCTTGGCTTATCTATAGATCTTGTGAATGCAGATGCTTGCCGAAATGAGTTTTTATCTTATGGAGATACACTTCCTGATATAGATGGTACACCAGCAATTAAAATGGATGAGTTTGAGGTCGGTGCCTCAAAACTTTATTTCAATCATCTTGCTGAAGGCATGAATTATCTGCGTCTGAATATAACGGATACTGGTGAAGGAATGACCCATTCAATCATGAAAAAAATCTTTGACCCGTTTTTCACCTCGAAGCCAGATGATAAAGGGACGGGCTTAGGGTTGTCTATTGTGCATAATGTAATGTTGGCGCATAGAGGTGCAGTTAAGGTTCATAGTGCTCCGGGAAAGGGAACCGTGTTCTCGCTTTATTTTCCATACGCAATAACTTTTGAAAGCGATGATGATGGTAAGGTTAAAGGGGTAGATTATAAACTAACGAAAGAGCGTATTTTACTCATTGATGATCAAGAAATGGTTCGTTTTATGACTTCAGTCATGCTCAAAAGAATGGGTCACCAAGTTGAAGTCGCCAGTAGTGGCATCGAAGCCATAGATATCCTTAGAAAAAGAAGCGGAGATTTTAATCTGGTTATTACTGATCATGATATGCCGGAAATGACTGGCTTTGATCTGGTGCACGTGGCCAGCAAAGAATATCCAGACCTGCCTTTTATTATTCTCTCGGGTTATGGCGCTGAAAAGCTAGAGAAGCTCATGCAAGAGCATCCAAACATAAAAGCCGTTATTTCAAAGCCTGCCCAAAAAGATGAGCTTGGTGAACAAATTGCAACTGTGCTATCTAGTTGCAGGAGTAATGATAATATTCCAGCATTATAAGAGTAAAAAATGCAACCAATCCAAGCGGATATAAAGTCACGTGCGTGGCTAGAGGATAAAACCACGCAACACCTTATGCAGATTTTGAACGATCAAGGTACCCGTATAAATGCACTATTTGTCGGGGGGTGCGTTCGTAATGTACTCATTGGCAAAGATGTTGAGGATATAGATATAGCTTGCGTTTTTGCGCCGCACAAAACTGCTGAGCTGCTATCATCTCAAGGCTTTAAAATTATTCCGACTGGTATTGATCATGGCACTATTACCGCAATCAAAGATAAGAAAAGCTATGAAATAACAACCCTTAGAAAAGATGTGCAAACAGATGGTCGTCATGCGGTCGTAGAGTTTTCTGAGGACTGGCAAGAAGATGCAAGGCGCCGAGATTTTACGATGAACACTCTTCTAGCTGACCAAGAAGGGCATATCTATGATCCGTTAAATATTGGATACAAGCACTTGCAGCAGCGTAAGATCATTTTTGTCGGCGAACCTGAAAAGCGAATCGAAGAAGACCACCTAAGGATTATGCGCTTTTTTAGATTTCATGCACTTTATGGCGTTGGCGAAGCTGATGGAGCTGCGTTAAAGGCGTGTCAAATTGCTGCGGATAAGTTGATGAATATCTCTAAAGAAAGGATCACAGCAGAGTTTACCAAGATTATCTCTTCAGGAAATGCTGCGGATATCTTAAATTTAATGTGGACGCATAATGTTTTAACTACACTACGCTTTGATAGCTTTAAAACTCAAAACTTAAAGCACCTCATTACCTTTCAAGAAAATTATGGCTTAGAGTTTATATCGTCACGTTTATATATGATCTGTGGGCTTGATCGTGAAAACCTTAGCCGGCTGAATGAAATCCTTTTACTGCCTAAGGTTTTGATAAAGGATATGATAGCTATTGATCACATTTTATCTTTACCTGCCCTGAAAACAGAGCAAGCCGTTAAAGAGAGTATATACCGCTATGGTCGCGTTCCTACGGCGCAGGCGCTGATGATTGAATTGGTGCAAGACCGCGTCATGAACGGCTATGCGCCGCAGGCAATAAGCATTATTCAAAAATGGGATGTGCCTAATTTCCCTTTGAGTGGCCAAGACCTGATAGAGCAGGGGATGTCTCCTGGCCCAGCCCTTGGAAAGGAGCTTGCCCGCCGCGAAGAAAAATGGATAGCAAGCGGGTTTTCCTCTGAGGCCGTTTAAACGGCAAGTTTATCTAGCCCGTAAAAGGGCTTATTCTCTTTCTTGTCTAAGTTCTTTTTTACTTCTGAATATTCAAGCTCCATAACTTTGAGGAATGTACCAAGGCTAAGAACCTCATTTTCACTTGGCATAACTTTCTTGTCTTCACTAAAAAGCTCGGGACGCTTTGCTTTGAAGTGCCTGTCTGTTGTTTTGCTCAGGAGCTTAATAAAATTATCTGCATCCTTCATTTGTGATCGGTAGATGCCTCTTAATGCTTCATTTGTTACGATGACACCACCTGAACGTTTAAGCAGCCTTGCATGCGAAACCTTTGCATTTAAAACGCTCCCACCCGAATCGCATACATCACAGATCATATCGATATCACCATAAGCGTCCAGATTATCTTCTGTACCGCCTTCACACTCTAAAATCTCGGGCATAATAAACTGATTTTGATCGTTAAACTGCTGCCTAAGTTGTTCAATATGATTTCTGAGAATTGGGGTATAACGTTCTGTTACGGCGATTCCCATATTAACGTGGCCAATCTTTTCAAAGCTATATTTACTTCGTGCGCCAAGATATATACCCGCATGGCTCGTATTAAGCCGTTTTATGATTGATGTGTTCTTCATCTGATCATTGCGATGCGCTTTTAGAAAGTCGAAAGTATCCTCACCAATAACGCCAATGACTGGCATTGGACTTGCGTCTATTCTATCTCTGATATAACGCGTTCCTTTTGGTGCACCGCGTTCGGCGCCTCTACCAAATGTATTGGCAAGGTCTCCGGGTTTTAGTTCAGCAAAACCAAATACGACACCTGTTTTAGTATCCATCGCATAGGTTGATGAATCACGTTTATTGGAGCGTTTTATAATGATGCGTCCCTCAAGCGTTGATAAAACCTCACTNAGGACACGTTTGATCGCTTTTTGCTTCGGTGCAGCCAGTACAAACGAGGGCTCATGNTCAGGGTGTTGTGTGAAAAATTCTTCTATAGGTAGCGTTGTGAAATCGCTGACGAGACCNTTACAGGCATCATCAACGATACGCAAAGTTTGCGTATTNGTCATAATATTTCTCCGTGTTCAACTCAGTACTTTTTTCTAAACCGATTTCACATATAAGGAGATTTTTTTTGTATTGCAACGAAAAAATGTGGAGATAAGAAAAGCCGCTATGAGAGCGGCTTTAGAGTATTTTTTTTAGTAGGTTCTTTCATGGGTGCCTATCTGCTATGGCCATTTAACTTCCGGAGGCATAGACATAAGAATCGCTTCTGTATTTCCACCAGTTTTGAGGCCAAACTGCGTACCACGATCNTAAAGAAGGTTATATTCAACGTAACGCCCGCGTCTGATGAGNTGATGCTCACGTTGTTCATCGTTCCAGCTCTCATTCATATGCTGTCTAACGATTTGCGGATAAATATCATTGAATGTCTTCCCAACATCCTGTGTATACGCAAAATCAGCATTCCAATCACCTGTATCAAGGTAATCATAGAAAATGCCGCCAATACCGCGTGGCTCATCACGATGCGGTAGGTAGAAATAACGATCACACCATTCTTTGTGCTCTTTGTAATAATTNGGATCATGNTGATCACAGCAATCTTTAAATGCGTTATGAAAGGCTTTTGTATCTTCGTCATTCACATACATAGGTGTAAGATCAGCGCCGCCCCCAAACCAGCTTTTAGAGGTGCAGATCATACGTGTATTCATATGAACCGCAGGGACAAGCGGACTTTGCATATGTGCAACTAGGGAAACGCCAGAAGCCCAAAACTGCCCATCGCTTTCTTCTGCACCCGGTATTTTTGCCGCAAACTCAGGTGAAAAGCGCCCATGAACCATGGAGATGTTTACACCAATTTTTTCAAATACACGCCCGCGCATGATGGCCATCTCACCACCGCCATTAAGTATCGAGCCACTTTCATTTGGCTGATCTGTCGGCTCTCTCTCCCATGGGGTGATTTCGAATTGACCAGGCTCAAGATCTATTTTATTGCCACCTGTAACATCACGTTCAATCGCCTCAAAAGATTCGACAATCTGATTTCTCAGGGTTTTAAACCAATCTGCCGCTATCTCTTTTTTATCATCTAAACTCATATTACTTTCATCAATCTTCATTTGGGGTTGCATATCTTATGTCCACCTTGTTTGGCGCAATGTTTCACCCAAAATCATGGATGTCGCATTGACAATGTTAAGCGATCGTAGCCCCTCAGCCATAGGGATCAGGACGCGCCCCTCAACATCATTGTGAACGTTTTCAGGTACACCCGCACTTTCACTACCCGCCAGCAGGATGTCATCATCTTGGAATTCAAACTGCGTATAAGGGACGCTGGCTTTAGTGCTCATAAGAATGACGCGCCGCTCTTTACGCCATTCGCGGAAGCTATACCATGAGCTATGACGCTCAAAATTGATTTTTGTCATGTAATCCATCGCAGATTTGCGTATCTTTCTTTCATCGAGAGGAAAACTTGTCGGCTCGATAATGTGGAGTCCTGTATTCATGCATGCACATAAACGTATCATAGCACCTAAATTTTGTGGTATATCGGGCTGGTATAGGGCAATTTCAATCATGTTCAGTGTTTTTTAGTAAAAAATATCGTTCAAATATAGATATAGAAGGCTTGATCATTTATAAAGAGCAAAGTAAAACCTCTTTCGTTTATAAACATTTATAAGAAAAATAGTAAGAAGATGACAGATACAGCAGATAAAGCAGATAACGAAAACCGACGTGATTTCTTGCAACTGACAGCCGCTGGAATGGGCGCTGTTGGTGCAGTAGCCGCCGCCGCACCGTTAGTTAATTCCCTTAATCCTGCAGCAGATACGCTTGCGCTTTCAACAATTGAAGTCGATATTTCAGGCATTCCAGTAGGCGAATCGCGCACAGTGTTCTGGCAAGGTAAGCCAGTTTTTATTCGTCACCGTACCGAAGAAGAGATTAAAGAAGCGCAAGATGTTGATGTATCTGCGCTAAGCGATAAGCAAACAGATGAAGAGCGTGTTCAAAAGCCTGAATGGCTTATTGCTGTTGGTATTTGTACGCACCTCGGCTGTGTTCCAAATGGTTCGAAGTCAACTGAACCACGCGGCGAATATGGTGGATGGCTCTGCCCATGTCATGGTTCACACTACGATACATCCGGCCGTATTCGTAAAGGGCCTGCACCAAAGAACCTTCCGGTTCCTAAGTATGAGTTTATCAGCGACACCGTTGTGAAAATCGGTTAATTGAGATTTAAGAAGATAATTTTATAGAAGAGAAGAAAAATAAAATGGGAAGTGGAACACGCGAAAAATTTGATAATCCTGTAGTGGATTGGGTCGATGAGCGCCTGCCTATCTTTACTTTAATGCAGCGCGAATATGGTGTTTTCCCAACACCAAAGAACTTCAATTATTTCTGGAACTTCGGTGCGATCCTAATGTTCATGCTTGTTGTGATGATTGTTACAGGACTTTTCCTTGCTATGCACTACACTGCGAATACCGAACTGGCATTCGACGCAGTTGAACGCATCATGCGTGATGTTAATGGTGGGTGGCTGATGCGCTACATCCACATGAATGGTGCAAGTTTCTTCTTTATTGCTGTTTATCTGCATATCTTCCGCGGTATGTATTATGGCTCATATAAGGCTCCGCGTGAAATCCTCTGGATCCTCGGGGTTGTAATCTTCCTTCTTATGATGGGGACAGCCTTTATTGGGTATGTACTTCCATGGGGGCAGATGTCTCTTTGGGGTGCAACAGTGATTACCAACTTATTCTCGGCTATTCCGGTTGTTGGTGAATATATTGTGACATTGCTTTGGGGTGGTTTTAGCGTTGATAACCCAACACTGACACGCTTCTTTGCGCTTCACTTCTTGCTGCCGTTTGTGATTTTTGCTGTTGTGTTTTTACACGTATGGGCGCTGCACGTAACGGGTTCAAACAACCCGCTTGGTATTGATACAAAAGGACCGCAAGACACGCTTCCATTCCACCCGTATTACACAATGAAAGATACCTTCGGCTTGATCGTATTCCTGATTGCATACGCAGCAGTGATATTCTTCTTCCCGAATTCACTCGGTCACCCAGATAACTATATTCCGGCTGATCCTCTTGTAACACCGGCGCACATCGTGCCTGAGTGGTACTTCCTGCCTTTCTATGCGATGCTTCGTGCGATTACATTTGATATTGGTGTTCCGTTTACTGACATCGTAATTATTTCTGCCAAGCTTGGTGGTGTGATTGTTATGTTTAGCTCGATATTGATTTGGGTTGTTTTGCCTTGGTTGGACTCACACCCAATCC
The DNA here is from genome assembly GCA_002167715.1 of Micavibrio sp. TMED27. Taxonomy (GTDB): domain Bacteria; phylum Pseudomonadota; class Alphaproteobacteria; order Micavibrionales; family Micavibrionaceae; genus TMED27. The sequence continues at coordinate 41,826 of NHCG01000020.1, read as the reverse complement.
GTTCAGCAAAATACCGTCCAATCTTCCAGAAGCTAATACTTATCCTGTTAGTAGATTTCATTTTCCTTGGTTATCTAGGGGCAGAAGCCGCAGACGCTAAATATTTTGGTATTCCTGTTAACTACTTCGGTCTGGCTGCAACGGCTTACTACTTCCTATTCTTCTTAGTGTTCCTACCGGTTCTAAGTAAGTTGGAAAAAGGACGTGAAATGCCACCAAGTATTAACGAGGCTGTAACCTCTAAAGGTCATTAATTTCGAGAAAAGAAGAGATAATAGAAATGAAAAGAACACTTCTTACAGCATTAGCAGTTTTAGCTGTAGTACCATTTCAGTCGGCGCAAGCTGCAGGGGATTCTGTAACCCCTCCGCATAAGTATTGGGGCTTTCATGGATATGATGGCACATATGATAAAGCCGCTCTTCAGCGTGGCCTTAAAGTCTACCGTGAGGTCTGCTCTGCATGCCACTCTCTAAAACGCATTGCTTTTAGAAATCTCGCGGACCTTGGCTATAATGAAGATCAGATAAAGGCGATAGCTTCTGAATACACAATCCAAGATGGCCCGGATGAAGAGGGTGAGATGTATGATCGCCCAGGTATACCGAGTGATTATTTCCCTTCACCATTTCCGAATAAGCAAGCTGCTGCTGCTGTTCACGGCGTGATGCCGCCTGATCTTTCTTTGATCACAAAGGCGCGTAAATACGGTGCAGACTATGTGCATGCAATTCTGACAGGCTATGAGGCTGCACCAGAAGGTAAAAAGCTTCAACCTAGTCAGCACTGGAATAAATATATGCCAGGCCATGTTATCGCTATGGCTGCTCCTTTATCGGATGAGCTTATCGAATATGAAGATGGTACACCTATGACGGTGGATCAATATGCGCGTGATGTTGCTGAGTTCCTAACATGGGCGGCTGAGCCTGAGATGGAAGACCGTAAGCGCATTGGTCTAAATGTGCTGCTGTTCTTGACTATATTCGCATTCGTAATGTACGGCGTTAAGCGTAAAATATGGGCAGACGTTCACTAAGCTTGCCTTTCTAAATGCAAAAATAAAGCTTTCAATAATCCCCTCCTGTGAGGGGATTTTTTGTGCTATCCTATTGAATTAGATAGGGAGTCCTCCATGCGTGATACACGAGACGAAATCTTGCATTTTTGGTTTGAAGAGCTAAGCCCGCCGCAATGGTTTCAGCAATCAAGTGTCGTTGATGAAGAAATAAAAGAACGCTTCACAGTCAGCTATGAAATGTCAGCAGATGGTCTTAATAATCATTGGGCTGATAACGCGGACGGTGCACTTGCGCTTATTATCGTGCTCGACCAATTCCCGCGCCATATGTTCCGCGGCTCTAAAAAATCATTCGCAACAGATCAAGAGGCTCTCCTCGTCGCTAAACAAGCTGTACATAAAGGCTTCGATCAAGTGCTTGAGCCCGTTAAGCGCGGCTTTCTCTATATTCCGTTTCAACATAGTGAAGTGCTCAGCGATCAAAAAAAGTCAGTTGAGTTATATGGCGCAATGGCCAAGGAGAACCCAGCTGGTGATATGTATGCTAAACGCCATCTTGTGCCAATCGAACGCTTCGGCCGCTTCCCACATCGAAATGAAATGCTAGGCCGGCAAAGTTCCGAAGAAGAAATTGAATTCCTAAAAACGAATGGAGGCTTTCTATGAGTTATCAAAAACTACTCAATGATTTGTCTGTTAATCTGGACGCAAACGGAACGCTAGAGGTTCATACACCTATTGATGGATCATTACTTGGTAAAGTTACAGAGCGCCCAGTATCGGAGATTGAGGCCGTCGCAGTAAACGCGCAGCAAGCCTTTTTAGAGTGGCGTGCATTGCCAGCACCTATCCGCGGTGAGTTTGTCAGATTACTAGGAGAAGATCTGCGTGCGTCTAAGGATCTGCTCGGCCAGCTTGTGTCCGTCGAATGCGGTAAAATTCTCTCTGAAGGGCTAGGTGAAGTTCAAGAAATGATTGATATCTGCGACTTTGCAGTTGGCTTATCACGCCAGCTTTACGGTCTTACTATTCAATCGGAACGTCCGCAGCACCATATGCGTGAAGTGTGGCAACCATTAGGGCCTGTGGGCATTATCTCGGCTTTTAATTTTCCTGTAGCTGTTTGGAGCTGGAACGCGGCCATAGCATTGGTATGTGGTAACTCAATTATATGGAAGCCTTCGGAAAAAACACCATTAACTGCGCTTGCTTGTGATGAGATTTTTAAACGTGCCGCTATTCGTTTTAAAGAGGCTGGGCATGAGATCCCTGAGCATCTTTCTCAGGTCATTATTGGCGGGCGTGATCTTGGTGAGGCTATGTGCCAGCATAGTGCTTTTAAACTTATTAGTGCGACAGGCTCAACCGCTATGGGGCGTAAAGTCGGCGAAGTGGTTGCTAAGCGTATGGGGCGTAGCCTATTAGAGCTTGGCGGTAATAACGCTATTATTGTTACGCCAACGGCCGATCTGGATCTTGCGGCACGTGCAGTCGTGTTTGGTGCTGTCGGTACAGCCGGGCAAAGATGTACAACAACCCGCAGGCTTTTCGTACATGAGGATGTCTATACTAGCTTCGTTCCTGCGCTTCAAAAAGCATATGAAGGACTGCGTGTAGGTAGTCCGCTTGATTCTGAAACGCTAGTGGGGCCATTGATCGATGAGGGGAGTTTGAATGCTATGTTTGATGCTATTGAACTCGCAATAGAGCAGGGCGGTAAATTATTATCGGGTGGTTTACGTGCAAAAGGCATTGATGGCGGAGCGTATATGCACCCCGCATTAATTGAGATGTCATCGCAAAGCGACATCGTGAAGAGCGAGACTTTCGCCCCTATTTTATATGTTATGAAATATAATGACCTGAATGATGCTGTAATGTTACAGAATGATGTTCCTCAGGGGCTTTCATCAGCAATTTTTACAAATGATGTGCGAGAGGCCGAATTATTCCTTTCCGCCACAGGCAGCGATTGCGGCATAGCTAACGTCAATATTGGCACAAGTGGGGCGGAAATTGGCGGCGCTTTCGGCGGTGAGAAAGAAACCGGTGGTGGCCGTGAGAGCGGCTCTGACAGCTGGAAGGCCTATATGCGCAGGCAAACGCAAACAGTGAACTACTCCTCTGACTTACCGCTTGCTCAGGGGGTTGAGTTTAATTTGTAGCTATAATCTACCCTTTTGCGCACTGCACAATAAAAACGCATCGCACAAATGCGTTTTTTACTGGAACTCGTGTTTTTGATGGTGTAAATCTTCCCTATATTAATGTGGGAAGGAGAGTTCTTGTGGCAACATCTGCAAAGAAAAACACCTCAAAAAAACTAGGTTCGGGCAATGTATCAAATAGCAACCCTGAGCCAACAATCGAAGATTTGAAAAAATATTATCGTGATATGCTGCTCATACGCCGCTTTGAAGAAAAGGCGGGACAGCTCTATGGTATGGGGCTAATAGGTGGTTTCTGTCACCTCTATATAGGGCAGGAAGCTGTGGTTACCGGTATTACTGCCGCGCAAGATAATACTAAAGACACTGTTGTGACTAGCTATCGTGACCATGCACACATGCTAGCTTGTGGTATGGATCCGAACGGTATTATGGCTGAGCTTACTGGTCGTGAGGGTGGTTACTCTCGCGGTAAAGGCGGTTCAATGCATATGTTCTCTAAGGAACAACGCTTCTTTGGCGGGCATGGAATCGTTGGTGCATCGACTTCAATCGGTGCTGGTCTTGGCTTTTCCCACAAATATAAAAAGGATGGCGGCGTTGCTATTGCTTATATGGGGGATGGTGCATCAAACCAAGGGCAGGTTGCTGAGTGCTACAACATGGCAGCGCTTTGGGATCTTCCAATCCTTTTTGTAATTGAGAATAACCAATATGGTATGGGGACATCTGTTAAGCGCTCTTCCGCAGGTACACTTTATCGCCGTGGTGAAGGCTATGGTATACCAGGCGAACAGGTTGATGGAATGGATGTATTCGAAGTCGAAGCCGCTGCGCGTCAGGCTCTTGATTATATTCGTGGTGGAAACGGCCCTTACATTCTTGAAATGCACACCTATAGATATCGTGGTCATTCTATGTCAGATCCTGCGAAATACCGTACGAAAGAAGAAGTTGCGGGCATGAAGCAGGACCGTGATCCAATCACTGCGATTAAAGATATGCTCCAAGAAAAAGGTGTTGAAGAATCCGTGATTAAAGATATCGACAAAGATATCAAGGAAATCGTTAATAATTCCGCGACATTCGCACAAGAAAGCCCAGAGCCACACGTGGATGAGCTATGGACAGATATTCTAGTAAGTGAGGACGCATAAACATGCCAACTAATATTTTAATGCCGGCGCTATCGCCAACAATGACAGAAGGTAACCTCGCTAAATGGATTAAGTCCGAAGGCGACAGCGTTGAAGCTGGTGATGTCATCGCTGAAATCGAGACAGATAAAGCGACAATGGAAGTTGAAGCCGTTGATGAAGGTATTCTTGGTAAAATCCTGATCTCTGAGGGAGCACAAAATGTAGCGGTTAATACACCGATCGCTGTGCTTTTAGAGGAGGGCGAAACTGCCAATGATATTGGTGATGTAAGCACCGATACGCCTGCACCTGCCGCTTCAGCCGATGATCAACAAGCGGAAGATGCGCCAGCCGCATCACATGATGCAGATCAACCAGAAGGCGCTGTTATCGAAGACCGTGATATTCTATATCACCAAGGCATCATCATTGAGCCACCTCCATTTGATGAAGCGTCTTTCACAGATGTTTATGAAGCAACCGTCCGCGAAGCACTTCGTGACGCAATGAGCGAAGAAATGCGCCGCGATGAAACTGTTTACCTTATGGGTGAAGAGGTTGCGGAATATCAGGGCGCTTACAAATGTTCACAAGGCATGCTGGATGAGTTCGGCGCGGACCGTGTGATAGATACACCAATTACTGAGCATGGATTCGCTGGTATTGCTGTCGGTTCAGCCATGAACGGCCTAAAGCCTATCGTTGAATTTATGACTTGGAACTTTGGTATGCAGGCGATTGACCACATTATCAACTCTGCTGCTAAAACACTTTATATGGCGGGCGGTCAGCTTGGTTGTCCGATCGTATTCCGCGGGCCAAACGGCGCGGCGTCACGTGTGGCGGCGCAACACTCGCAGTGCTATGCCAGCTGGTATGCGCATGTTCCGGGTCTGAAGGTTGTTTCACCTTGGTCTGCTGCGGATGCAAAAGGGTTGATGAAAGCAGCTATCCGTGATCCAAACCCAGTTGTATTCCTAGAAAACGAGCTTCTCTACGGTGATAAATACGACAATATCCCATCATCTGATGATTATGTGATTCCAATCGGTCGTGCAAAAATCGAGCGCTCAGGCTCTGATGTAACAATCGTTGCGTTCTCTATCATGGTTGGTAAAGCGTTGAAAGCAGCGGAAGAACTTGCGGAGCAGGGAATTGATGCTGAGGTTATTAACCTCAGAACTATTCGCCCGCTTGATCGTCATACTATCCTTGAAAGTGTCAAGAAAACTAACCGCATCGTTGTTGCGGAAGAAGGTTGGCCATTCGCGGGTATCGGTTCAGAGATTGCCGCCCTTATCGATGAGCATGCCTTTGATTACCTTGATGCACCGCTTGCACGTGTATGTGCTAAGGATGTGCCACTACCATATGCCGCTAATCTAGAAGCGCTCGCGCTGCCACAGTCGCAGCACATCGTCGAGGCCGCTAAAAAAGTATGTTATCAGGACTAAGGAAGTACAATGCCTATAAATGTAACAATGCCGGCGTTATCGCCAACAATGACAGAAGGTAACCTCGCTAAATGGCATAAAGCCGAAGGTGATAGTGTTGAAGCGGGTGATGTCATCGCCGAAATCGAAACTGACAAAGCCACAATGGAAGTTGAGGCTGTTGATGAAGGTATTCTCGGTAAGATCATTATTTCTGAGGGGGCGCAAGGCGTTGCAGTAAATACTGTAATCGCTGTTCTGCTTGAAGACGGTGAAACTGCCAATGATATTGGTGATGTAAGCGCCGCTGCCCCTGCGCCAGCTGCTGCGGACGCACCGAAAGAAGAAAAGCAAGAAGCTACTGCTGCTCCGGCTCCGGCGGCTTCAAAGGCTGCCGCTGCACCAGCAGCCAATAAAGGCGACCGTATTTTTGCTTCACCGCTTGCTAAGCGTATTGCCTCTCAAAAAGGCTTGGATCTAACCACAATAAAGGGCACAGGCCCGCGTGGGCGTATCGTTAAGCGTGATGTTGAAAATGCGCAGCCGCAAGCCGCTGCAACAGCTCCTGCGCCTCAGGCTTCATCTTCACAAGCGCTTCCAGAGGATGCCAAGGTTAATCCATTCGGAATGCCATATATTGAGATTCCAAATAACAATATTAAGAAAGTAACTGCACGCCGCTTAAGTGAATCTAAGCAAGAAGTTCCGCACTTCTATCTGACGGTTGAGGTTGTTCTTGATAACCTATTAGCAGCGCGTAAGCAGCTCAATGAGCAAGCAAATGGTGAGTTTAAGCTATCCGTGAATGATTTCGTGATTAAAGCTTCAGCCATGGCGCTTAAATCTTACCCAGCAGCGAATGTAAGTTGGAACGAAGATGCAGTTCATCAATATTTGCAATCAGATATTTCTATCGCTGTTGCAACACCAACTGGCCTCATTACACCGATCATTAAGAGCGCTGAGACAAAAGGTCTTCGTGAAATCTCTGATGAGATGAAGGAGCTTGCTGGACGCGCGCGCGAAGGAAAGCTTAAGCCGCATGAATTCCAAGGCGGAAGCTTCTCTATCTCTAACCTTGGTATGTTTGGCGTGAAAAACTTTCAAGCCATCGTAAACCCGCCGCAAAGCTGTATCTTAGCTGTCGGTGCAGGTGAACAAGTGCCAAAGGTTGTTGGCGGTGAAGTGAAAATTAAAACGGTTATGAATGTGACTCTATCGACTGATCACCGTTCTGTTGACGGTGCAATTGGCGCTGAATGGTTGCAGCACTTTAAACGCTATATTGAAAATCCAGTAAGTATGTTAGTGTAACTATCCAAGAATGGAGGTTCCTATGAAAACAATTATTTTTACTTTTGCGCTGTTATCAATGCCCTTAACTCTAGCTGGTTGTAAGACAACAGCTCAGGGTGAGCACGGAAAAATTACTATTGAAGACGGCAACCATAAAGGCTCAGATTTCTGTCCGCCAGGCCAAGCTAAGAAAGGTAATTGCTAAATGCATGAGGTTTTGCCAATCGTCGGAGTTATGGGCTCTCATGAAAATGAGTGGCTTGAATATGCTGATCCTATTGGGGACTTGCTAGCCAGAAGAGGCTATAACCTTCTTACGGGTGCCGGTGACGGTGTTATGACAGCTGTTGCAAGGTCTTTTACGCAAGTGGAAAATCGTAAAGGCGTGGCAATTGGTATCAAGCCTGCTATTGATTATAAAGGCGAGCGCTTATCTGAAGTTGATTATCCAAACCCATATATCGAAATTCCGATGATTACACCTTTATCAGCTAAGGCGCAAAGCGATGCTATGCCTTTTAGCCGCAATCTAGTCAATGTTATGACGTCCAAAGCTCTTGTAATTCTGCCAGGATCACACGGTACACGTAATGAGGTTTCCTTAGCCTTAATGTACGAAAAGCCTTTGATCTTATTCGGTCCCGAAGAGGCTTTTGATAAATTCCCAGAAGCACCAACGCGGACGACAGATATCACTGAGGTTGACGCATTTCTCAAAGAAACATTTGAAGGGTAATGAAGTAGGCCACGTAAAATGAGTGTTGAGGAAGATTATCTATATCTAGATGCCCCAAATATTACAGATAAATATAATAAGCTTATAAAAGCTGGCATGCTCTTTATGGTGCTGGGGGTTGTCATGATGGTTGGGGCATTCTTATATTATGAATCCCGCGGTGTGTATGATAAAGACACACAAGACCTTCGTCAGATGCTTCCTTTCTTACTGACTATTGTTCCTGTATACGGTGCGACACTTATCCGCCAAGCTATCTCCGGAAAAAAAGAACTTTTTAGAGCTGCTATGAACGGGTTGCTTTTTGATCATCAAGGGATAAAAGGTCCTGTTGCTCTGCTTGAGGGGCCGATCGCAACACGCTTAAAAGATGATATGAAGCAAAATAAATTTCATATTACATGGGATGAAATCAAAGAATTTATTGTTGAGCCGGTTCGCGGTAAGCGCGGCGATGCCCCGCCATATTATAAAATCCCGTTAAAGGGTGGCGATGGATCAATGCATAGCTGTTATTTCATCTTGCGTGAGCATTTCAAGGGCTCGGAAGATAAGATCATGGATTACATCAAGAAATATCTGGGTGATGATCAAATAATATTAAATGACGAACTCGTAACCAGCAAAACGGGGCAAAGCTAGAAAGAGGAAAAAATGAGCAACGCTAAGAATTTTGATGTTGTAGTAATTGGCGGCGGACCAGGTGGTTATGTAGCTGCGATTAGAGCTGCGCAACTTGGCATGAGTGCCGCCGTCGTCGAAGCTAACCACCTCGGCGGTATCTGTCTAAACTGGGGCTGTATCCCAACAAAGGCACTTCTACGCTGTAGTGAAGTTCATCATCTTGCACAAAACGCAGAGCAATTCGGGCTTAAAATCACAGGTCTTGAGTTTGACTTGCAAAAGATCGTCGAGCGTTCTCGCGGCGTGGCAAAGCAACTTTCTGGCGGTATTGGTCACCTTCTTAAAAAGAACAAAGTGACTGTCTTTGATGGCTTCGGTAAGCTTCAGGGTAAAGGAAAACTCACTGTTGAAAAAGACGGTAAGGTTACAGAAACACTTAGTGCTAAGCACATTATTGTAGCAACTGGCGCAAAGGCGCGCGTTCTTCCGGGCCTAGAGCCAGATGGAAAATTCGTATGGACATATAAAGAGGCGCTTGTCCCAGATACTATGCCGAAAAAGCTACTCGTCATCGGCTCTGGTGCAATTGGTATTGAGTTTGCTAGCTTCTTTAAGACGCTCGGCGCGGATGTTACCGTTGTTGAGATGATGGACCGCATTGTCCCTGTTGAAGATGCTGAAATCTCAGCCATGCTTGAAAAGGCGCTGACAAAGCAAGGCATGAAAATTATCAAAAATGCGAAAGTATCGAAGCTTGATAAAGGCGCGAACGAAGTAACAGCGCATATTGAGGGTAAAGACGGCAAAGTTGAGAAAATTAATTTTGACCGCGTGATCTCGGCTGTCGGTATTGTAGCAAACACTGAAAATATAGGCCTTGAGAAAACCAAGGTTAAACTCGACCGCGGTCATATTGTGACTGATGGATATTTGAAAACAGATGAGCCNGGCGTATATGCAATCGGTGATGTAACAGGTGCGCCATGGCTTGCGCACAAAGCTTCTCACGAAGGGATCATTTGTATTGAAAAAATAGCTGGCCTTAATAACGTNCACCCAATGGAAAAAAGNAATATTCCGGGCTGTACCTATTGTCATCCACAGGTCGCAAGCGTTGGTATGACCGAGGCAGCGGCAAAGGAGAAGGGGCTTAAGTTCAAAGTGGGCCGCTTCCCATTTATGGGTANCGGTAAAGCGATAGCTCTGGGTGAGCCTGAGGGCATGGTTAAAACAATCTTTGATGAAAAAACAGGCGAGCTNCTCGGNGCGCATATGATCGGCGCAGAAGTAACAGAGATGATCCAAGGNTATGTCATCGGTAAATCAGCCGAGCTGACAGAGGCCGAGTTCATGCACACTGTATTCCCGCACCCAACACTTTCAGAGATGATGCATGAAAGCGTGCTTGATGCTTACGGCAAGGCTATACATTTTTAGCCTCAGATTTTTCTAGTGTTAAAGATGCTTCTGCTATAAATATATTATCATCTTATGCAAATATGGTGAGTATATATGGTCTATAAAGAAAGATTAGGCGACAGCGATGAGATNGGGCAGAGATATCTAAGTAATCTCATNCATATCTATGCACGNGCTGCAAAAGCNAATGGTGCAAAAATCGCTATGAAATGGAAGGGCGNTAGNTATGCTCCTGCAACAACATTAACCAATGACACAGGTGAAGAATTTGACTTTGTTCTAGGTCAGCCTGCTTTTGCGGATAGTGTTTATTTTAATTGCGTTGATGATAAAATCATTATGATGAATTCTGTGAAGCAGCACTTTAATGTTCCAGAATATATNCTCCTAAACAAAAGAATAACTGTAGATAGTGCGCTTTCACATGTTAATAANCNTATTGCCGATGTGAAAAGCGATANCACGCTTCCCGTGATCGTAAAGCCTAATAAAGGTTCACGATCAAATCATGTCTACATTGCNCGTGATCAACAGCAACTCAAAGAGGCNNTGCAAGCCAACATAGAAGATANTCATCACGGCCGCCATATTATTGTTCAGCAATGCATAGAAGACGCCGTTGATGTCCGTGCAATTGTTATGGATGGCGAGTGCGTCTACGCAAAAACGACGGAACGCTTTGATCAAATCACAACAAATCAGGATTTCGAAGACTTAAACGATGTGCAAGTTACAGATAAAACGCTTCTTACACGGCTGGATGAAGCGGCAACGTATCTCTTGAATGAGCATGGCCTTGAATATGCGGGACTAGATTTTCGTATGGATAAGGGAGGTAAGCTTTGGTTTATAGAAGCTAATAGTGGACCAATGGGTATTGACCGTATCCCTGAAGAGCCACGAGAGCGTTTACTAGCAAAAATTTTTGATCGNGTTATGGCTGGTAAAGAAGAGCAGAATAAATATAGGTTAGCGCAATACCGTATGTGNGCACANGCAAAAGCCGCTTATGTANCGCAGATAACATAGNGTTAATTGCTTTTTATTCGTCACATTCTACTTTTTAATGCNGCTAAAACANGGTTCTCAGACAGCTTTGTAGGTGGAGCGAATTCATTNGTCATCTTTTTATGATCATTCAACGCTTCGGTTAAAAGCCAGTTNTGTATTTTTCTTTTNGTTTTTTGNCCATCTACTATGCGGCTTTGGATGATGTTTTCTACATTATCATTTCTTGCACCTAAATAGGCATTGGCAAACTGGGAAATAAACCTGCNTAATTCNTCTTGAAATCGTTCTTTATCTGATTGGCTTATGCTTTGTATATTAAGCTTTNGNGCCATTGGGTGTGTATTGTCATTTAAAACAAGGNTGCAATTTTTTTTGCATAATATCAATGACTTGCGTNCTTACNGTTTGCGACGCTTGNTCAAACGGAATTGTTTTCTTACTCATATGTTNTACACTTTTCTCTATTTTGTAATTATCTATATAAAATATCNTGGTTATGTCAAGTNATNTTTGGTGCAGGCTAAATATAGATCCTTGCCTTCTGAGGAATAAAAGCCTATAGTACATTCCTTGCTTGATTATGTGTAAAGCAAGGGTATATAAGAGTTTCAAGGGCAGAGAGCCCAACAAATAAAAAAATGACGAACAAACTGATGAACTTGAATTAGGGTTAATTAACAATGACTTACAACCCAGAACTCCTTGATAAAGCTAAACGCCATCCGGAAAAGCAAAAAAATCCGGATCGTCCTGCTGGCCGTAAGCCTGACTGGATCCGTGTACCTGCGCCGCAAGGTGGAAAATATCAAGAGACGTATGACATTGTTAAAAAGCATAAGCTGACAACAGTTTGCGAAGAAGCAGGCTGCCCCAATATTGGTGAATGCTGGCAGCAAAAACACGCAACATTCATGATTATGGGTGAGGTCTGCACGCGCGCGTGTGCTTTCTGTAATGTCGCAACAGGAAAACCAGAAGAATTAGATAAGCTCGAACCACTGCGCGTAGGTGTAGCAACAATGCAAATGGGGCTAAAGCATGTTGTTGTGACCTCGGTTGATCGCGATGACTTGCCTGATGGCGGTGCGGATCACTTCGCCAAAACGATTATGGGCATTCGAATGAAGTCTCCGGGAACGACGGTTGAGATTTTGCCCGGTGATTTCCGCGGTAACATGACCGATTGGGATACAGTTATTGCTGCAAAGCCAGATGTGTTTAACCACAATCTTGAAACTGTGCCGCGCCTATATCCCACAATTCGCCCTGGTGCGCGTTATTTCCGCTCCCTACGTCTTCTCGAGCGTGTAAAAGAGGTTGATCCGTCACAGTTCACAAAATCGGGTCTTATGGTTGGTCTTGGTGAAACAAAGGACGAGGTCGGACAGGTCATGGATGATATGCGCGCTGCTGGGATTGATTTCATTACAATCGGTCAATATCTTCAGCCAACGCCAAAACATGCCCCAGTTGAGAAATGGTGGACACCGGAGGAGTTTGAACAGCTCACAAAAATGGCGAAGCGTAAAGGCTTCTTACTCGCAAGCTGCACACCNCTAACACGTTCATCNCATCACGCTGGTGATGATTTCGCAAAACTNAAAGCCGCCCGAGATGAAAAACTGGCTAAGTTAGCGGCTGAATAGGTACGATGCCAACACACGCTGAAAAACGAAATCTCCCTTATTCGCCGGAGCAGCTTTTTGATCTCGTTGCACAGGTCGATAAATATCCTGAGTTCCTGCCGTGGTGTCTTGCTAGCCGTATTAAAAAACGCGATGGCAATGTGTTTTATGCGGATTTGATTATCGGCTATAAAATGGTGCGTGAGCGTTTCGGTTCAAAGGTCACAGCCCTTCGCCCAGATCATATCCATGCTGAGTATCTAGATGGGCCAATGAAGTATCTATCAAATCACTGGCGCTTTATTGAGGAAACTGACGGCTCCACGACGATTGATTTTTTCGTAGATTTTGAATTTAAAAANCCTTTCTTTCAAAACCTCATGGGTATGTTTTTTGAAAAAGCTGTAAGAAAAATGGTCGAAGCATTTGAAGAGCGTGCACGCGCGCTCTACGCAGCAGATGCCGAATCTGAAACCGTTTCAGAAAGTTCCTCTAACGACTCACCGTCAAAAGAAGCGTAACGATAACTCATCATAACTTTATCACCCTGCAGCGTATCAAACTCTGTCGTAATGCGGCGATCAAGACGCATATCATCCCAGCCAGAGATATGAACAACACTTANGATNTCATGCGGCAANTTCGGTTCTATGAACTTTTTTTGCGTCTTGTCCCAGTAGGGTTTAGCTTCGCAAAGCCAGTTACAATAGGCTGGTAAAATCTCTGCTGGATATTTCTCTAAATAAGTAATCATGCCAAGNGTTAGCTGCTCTGCAGTAAAGACTTTGCCTTTAACTAAGGCTTTCTTGACCATTTCNTGCCATCTCTTCCAGTGCGGNGCATCACCGCGCATCGCAAATGTACCNGCATTNAGAACCTGAAACGGTAAAAGTTTCTTAGCTGTNGGAANNCCAAANGCTTTAAGCGCATTNGTGTAATAAAAGCCNCGAACTTTNATNGGAAGNGCGCCAAGCCACTTGATTCTAAATTGACGCAAATAGGAGCGATCAGCTTGTGATGTAATTGCAAGTTTTCCNCGCTGCGCGCCTTGTATATATAGATCTATTCCGCGCCAATCTTGGATCCATGTATCTGCATCCATCCAAACATANGTNTCATAGCCCGGAAAAATTTCAGGGATGAANGGACGGCATACACAAGCTTTAAGATANTCACGCCCGCGCANTCGGCTTGCAGGCAACTTCATTGGCCACTCTGGATTTACTATGCGGTCTACGCGAGGTTTNAGGTATTCTACCTGTTCNTCAGATAAGCCAACATCAAGGATACAAACGCTCGCAGCGCGCCCTTGCTCATAGCTTCTAAGNGAATGAAGCCATTCAACCAAAATAGGNAAATATTTGTCATTACATCCTGAAACAAAAGCAACGTTATTCATATCCATGCTGTGACTTTCTAGGTTTTCTATTGATCTTCTAAAATGCTGATAAGGTTNTTTAATGCGGTGATACAGGCCTGAACCTGAATTTTTTCTCTTTGATTTTCGTCTTCGAAAATTTTCTTGATATGTCCAGCGCTGCCACCTTTAAGGGCATAGCCGAAATATACAAGGCCAACGGGCTTTTCATCACTGCCTCCGCCTGGTCCTGCTATCCCGGTTATAGATACAGCAAGATTTGCGCGCGAGTTTTTAAGTGCTCCTTCTGCCATTGCTGTAGCGGTTTCTGCACTGACTGCACCATGTGATGCGATGATCTCTTCTGAAACATCAAGCTCATCAATTTTTGCTTCGTTAGAGTATGTGACAAAACCACGTTCAAACACATCCGAAGCNCCNGCTCTATGGGTGATTGTTGCAGCCAGNAAGCCGCCTGTGCAGCTTTCCGCTGTTACTAGCTTCATGTTCTTACCACGAAGCAGGTTGCTTAACTGCTCAACTAAATGCTGCATAATATGCTCCAATAATGATCAGTGCCGCGATAAGGCCTGCAACAAGATCATCGCCCATAACGCCGGCTGCGCCCTCTACTTTACGATCAAAATATGAAACAGGCCAAGGCTTTATAATATCAAATGCACGGAAAAGCGAAAAAGCGATCAATATTCCAACCACAGAATAGCCAAACAGATAAAAAACGGGGAGTAGGGCAATCCATTGCCCTACAACTTCATCAATAACCACCATCTTGCTGTCGTGAATGCCGGTTTCTTTTTCAAATTGATCTGCAGACCAATAACCGATGATGCTGACAAGAAAGGTNGCAATAACCAGTCCTATNGGGCCAAAAAATAAATAGATGAATATCCCAAATGGAATAGCCGCAAGTGACCCCCAAGTGCCAGGTGCTTTACGTATTAGGCCTGAGCCAAACCATGTGGCCAGCAAGGCGTATGGCTGTCTTAGATCAACATTAATGTCACTATATTTGTTTGTCTTGTCTTCTTCGTTCATTATTTAATCATCACTAACTGGAAGCGAGACACTTACGCTTGCTTGAGCTGCGATACCTTCTTTGCGGCCAGTAAAGCCAAGCTTCTCTGTTGTTGTTGCTTTNATATTTATACGGTCTGAATGTACGCCGCATATCTCGGCAACGCGTTCTTTCATNGCTTGATTATGCGGTGCGAGCTTTGGCGCTTCACAAATAAGNGTGATGTCCGCNTTGATAAGCNTTCCACCTTTCGCATGAAGAAGCTCNACCGCATGTTTTAGGAATATAGCGCTATCCATATCCTTNAAATNATTATTACTAGGCGGGAAGTGNATGCCGATATCGCCTNCNCCAATTGAACCATATATTGCGTCGGTAAGGGTNTGAAGACCTACATCAGCATCTGAATGACCTTTAAGGGCGTAATTATGTTCGATATCGATNCCACATAANCGCACGGGTCCTTTTTTTGTGATGTCAAAAGCATGGACGTCAAAGCCTTGTCCTATGCGAGTTTCNGTTTCTGNNTTTAAATAAATANTAGCGANTTCTAAGTCTTCTGGCATGGTGATTTTTATATTCTTAGGTGAGGAGTTTATGATTGCAACGTCTATACCCAATGAAGAGACTAGNTGTGAGTCGTCTGTTGCAGTGTGATCCTTATTTGAACTCTTGTGCGCCTGCATGATGTCCTTGTAATGAAAGGCTTGCGGCGTATAAAAATTATAAAGATTTTCTCTAGATACAATATCGCCTGCTGCGATNAACTCACCATCACTTTCTCCTTTTCTGAGCGTNTTNGAAACNGGGCTGGCGAGTGTNGCGGCTCTGGCTGTGCTCATAGCATTGAGGAGAGCANTAATATCATCAGGGNTGACGCATGGGCGCGCCGCATCGTGAACNAAGATGAGTTCGTTNTCNTTTGNGTTTTGNATTGATGTTAATGCATTNTATATGCTGTCTTTTCTTTCTTTNCCGCCAAGTACNGTTTTAATTTTAGTCATNTCGGGNAGNGCATTNTGAAGCATATTTGCATCACCTGCNCCTATGCAGATNATAATACGTTCACAAGCTTCTAAAAGTTGAAAGACCCTTACAGTATGTGCAAGCATAGTTTTGCCATGAATTTTTATATATTGTTTTGGAACTTCAGCAGCCATACGGGAGCCACGACCAGCAGCCGGAATGATAACGGTAAACTTTTGTGGGGCTGAGTTAGAAGAATTCATCGTGCTTTCTTGCTTTTTATTTGATCTTACTATAATTTCCAGCCAATACAGCAGTATTTTAACCTTATCGGCTGCCTATCATAATCAGGGCTGCTATAGAGATAAAGATAAGATTTTGACTTTTTTAAGTTATCAAAGACCGGGTATTTTCTTCAGCGCCATTAAACGGATGCGTTTTACAACCTCTGTGCAAAATAAGATCGCCGCTCTTTTGGTTATAGCCTCTATAATTAGCGGAATTTCAACTTATGCAGCATTCACAGAGACGCCGCCATTTGGGAATGATCCGAATACTGTTATATGGCTTTTGAACCTTGATTTAGTACTGGCATTGATGCTTGTTGCTTTGATTGCTCGCCGAATTGTAGGTCTGTGGAGTGGGCGAAAGAGGGGCATTGCTGGCTCACACCTTCATGTACGCCTTGTGTATATTTTTTCTATCCTAGCAGCTGTTCCTGCGATCGTAATGACGATTTTCTCAGCATACTTTTTTCATTTTGGTGTACAAACATGGTTTAGTGAGCGTGTACAAACTGCGGTTAATGAAGCGCAAGCTGTTGCTGAAGCCTACTTAAAAGAGCACACTCAAGTTATTCGAGCTGATACATTAGCTATGGCGTATGATTTGGGTAGACAAGCCCACATATTTATAGCCAATGATGAGGCGCTAGATAAAGTTCTTAAAACACAATCAATTCTTCGTAACCTATCTGAGGCCATCGTAATTGATGAAGGTGGGCGTGTTTATGCACGCTCTGGCTTAACCTTTTCTCTAGAGTTGGAAAACGTTCCTCTTCATATGCTTGAGCGCGCAAGTACTGGTGAGGTTGTTGTTATGACGAGTGCGAGTGATGATCGCGTTCGTGCGCTCGTAAAGCTTGAGAATTTTGTTGACCGTTACTTATTTGTAGGGCGTCTCATTGATCCACAGGTGCTATCGCACCTTGCCTCGACAAAGAAAGCGACAGAAGAGTATTTGGCCCTTAGGGATAGATATTCCGGACTGCAAATTACAGTGACAATGATGTTTGTTGTTGTCGGCATGTTATTGCTGGCCTGTGCAATTTGGTTTGGTTTGATGTTAGCGCGTCAGCTGGTTTCACCAATTACGGGGTTAATCGACACAGCAGACCGCGTAAGGGCTGGGGATCTATCTGCACGCGTTGATGAGAAAGCACGTTTGCAGGAGTTTGAGTATCTAGCAAAAGCCTTTAACCGCATGACAAAACAAATTCAGGAGCAGCAAAACCAGCTTTTGGAAACCAATAGAAAACTTGATCGTCGCCGTCACTTTACTGAAACAGTATTAACTGGAGTAAGTTCAGGCGTTCTAGGTGTTGATGAACACGGCATAATCACAGTTGCCAACAGCTCTGCTTATAATCTTCTGAGCGATAAAAACGAAGAAATGATCGGTAAAGAGATAGCTTCAGTTCTTCCTGATATTTTGGAGCTTCTTGATATAGCGAATGATAGGCCTGATAAGGTAACGCAAGGTGAATTGATCTTGTTAAACTCTTCTAAAGACAGGCGTATATATCTGGTGCGTATTGCCATTGAAGATGTCGGTGATGAAGAGGCTGGTGCTATCCTGACATTTGATGACATCACTGATTTACAATCAGCGCAAAGAAAGGCCGCGTGGGCGGATGTAGCGCGAAGAATCGCTCATGAAATCAAAAATCCTCTTACACCTATTCAGCTATCAGCCGAACGTTTGAAACGTAAATACCTTAAACAAATTGAAAGTGATGCAGATATCTTTGAAGAGTGCACAGATACAATCATTAGACATGTTTCTGATATTGGCCGTATGGTGAACGAATTTTCATCTTTTGCACGTATGCCAGAGCCACGCTTGAAAAGAGAGAATGTAGAAAAGCAAATACGTGAGTCACTTTTCCTTCACAAGCAAGCGCATCCGCAAATTAATTTTAATGTTAAGCAATATGAAGAGCTTTTTGCCCAGATGGATGAACAGCAATTTAGACAAGTTCTAACGAACCTTGTTCAAAATGCGGTGGATTCGATTGAGATGCGCGCGAAAGAGAAGCCCGATCTAGTCGGTGAAGTGAATGTAAGGCTTGCACGTTATGATGAAGAGCAGCTTTACATCATAATTTCCGATAACGGTTTAGGATTTCCCGTCGAGGAAGATAAAGCCAACCTTATAGAGCCATACATTACACACAAGCCAAAAGGCACTGGTCTTGGTTTAGCCATTGTAAAAAAGATTATGGACGATCATAATGGACGTATTATTTTAGGGGCGCCAAGCTGGCTTGCAGAAAAAAATGTGGAGCTAACTTTAGATGGAGCTGTAGTTGTGCTGCTTTTACCGATTGATAGTGAGTAATGAGTACTATGGGGACAGATATTCTAATCGTTGATGATGAAGAAGATATCCGTAATCTTATAAAAGGAATTTTAGAAGATGAAGGTTATAGTACGGCATGCTGTGCAAATTCTGATCAAGCTTATGAGCTCGTAAAAGAAAAGGCTCCCTCATTGGTCATTCTTGATATTTGGCTTCAAGGCAGTCAGCATGATGGTCTGCAAATACTTCACAATCTTCATGAGAACTATCCGCATATTCCAGTTTTAATGATTAGTGGTCACGGAACAATTGAAACAGCTGTAGCTGCTATCAAAGACGGTGCTTATGACTTTATCGAAAAGCCGTTTAAATCTGATCGCTTACTTCTGATGATTAAAAGAGCATTGGAAACAGCAGCTCTTAAGCAAGAGAATGAAGTTCTAAAGCGTAAAACAAGCGGTTCTGAGATGGCGCATGAGCTTGCTGGTAATTCGCAGGCAGTAGAGCGTTTAAGGCAGCTATTAGAGCGTGCCGCCCCAACCAATAGTCGCGTGCTTTTAAAGGGTGAACCAGGTTGCGGTAAAAACTTAGTTGCGCGCATGATACACAGGCTGTCAAAACGTGCGGACAAGCCGTACCATGTCGTAAATTGTGCCACGCTTCAGCATGACCACCTTCAGCTTGAGCTGTTTGGTTCAGAGGTCGCTGGACAGGAAAAGGCAGGGCTTTTAGAGCAGGTGAATGGTGGTACTTTATTGCTTGATGAAGTAAGTGATATGTCTATGGAAACGCAGGCTAAAATAGTGAGGCTTCTTCAAGANCAACGCTTTCATAGGCTTGGTTCCGATAAATCTATAGAAGTCGATGTTAGAATTTTAGCAACAACCAACAAAGATCTTGAGGTGGAAATTAAGGAAGGCAGATTTAGAGAAGATTTCTATTACCGTCTCAATGTTGTTCCTATTGATGTCCCGCCGCTCAGGGAGCGTTCACAGGATATTGTTGATCTTAGTAATGATTTGTTGAACGCTATGACCGAGAATATGGGGGCTGAAAAAATACGTTTCAGTAATTGTGCTTTAGATAGGTTAGCAAAATATCAATGGCCAGGTAATGTGCGCCAACTTAAAAATGTAATTGAGTGGGTTTTGATTATGCATGGCGATAACGACAATAAGCCATATATGCTTGATCAGTTGCCACCAGATATTAGCGGTAACGTTAAGGATGTTGACGATCAGGATGAAAATAGTAATGTTATGTTGTCTGAATATTTTATGGACTTGCCATTGCGTGAGGCACGTGAAGCATTTGAACGTCAATACCTCTTAGGTCAAGTTGATCGTCATGAGGGTAACATTTCTAAAACAGCACAGTATGTTGGAATGGAGCGTTCTGCTCTTCATCGTAAGATAAAATCACTGACTATTCCAAGCGGACAGGAGAGTCAGGATAATAGAAAAAAAGCCGCAAGATAAAGCGGCAGCTTTTGTAAATAAAAGAAGGCATAAGGACAATGCGAGTAATTATTTGTGGTGCAGGCCAAGTTGGGTACAATATCGCGTCATATTTGGCATTAGAAGATAATGACGTCACGGTTGTGGATATGGAGGCAGATTTGATCTCCAGAATAAACGACACATTAGACGTAAACGGTATTGTTGGTCATGCTTCAAACCCCAATGTGTTAAGTGCAGCTGGGGCAAAAGATGCTGATATGATGATCGCCGTGACACAGTCCGACGAAGTTAATATGGTTGCGTGTCAAATAGGTCACTCATTATTTGGTATCCCAAAGAAAATTGCGCGTATCCGTGAGCAAGCCTATCTAGCGCCGGAATGGTCTAACCTGTTTAGTCGAGCTCATATGCCTTTGGACGTGATCATTTCTCCAGAAGTTGTTATAGCCAACGATATTCAGCANCGTCTAGAAGTTCCGGGGACGACTTTTGTAACCAGTTTGGCTGAAGGCCGAGCATATTTAATTGGAGTTGTCTGTAACGAAGATTGCCCTATCGTGAACACACCCATTGATCAAATACAGTATTTATTTCCTGATCTGTCATTTCAGATTATGGCGCTTAGACGTAATAACAAAGCACATATTCCGGACAAACGTGATTTCATGGAAGTCGGAGATGAGGTGTTCTTTATCGTATCTAAAACGCATCTTAAACGTACGATGGGTGTGTTTGGACATGAAGAAAAAGAAGCGCGCCGCATTATTATTGCCGGTGGCGGTAATATCGGTATGGGCCTTGCGAAATTACTTCGTAAAAGTGAAAGCAAGCTCAACCTAAAGATTATCGATCATAATGTAAAACGTGCTGAAATCCTGAGTAAAAACCTAGAAGATGTTATTGTTCTGAATGGTAGTGCTCTAGAAAAAAGAGTTCTTGAAGAAGCGGGGATTAGTGGAACAGACACATTTATCGCTGTAACAAATGATGATGAGAGTAATATTCTTGGNTCACTTCTAGCCAAGCANTATGGCTGTAAACGTGTAATTACGCTTGTTAATAATGATGTTTATTCACCGCTTGTCGGACCTTTAGGAGTAGATGCGATGGTATCGCCGCGTTCACTTTTAGTATCGACAATTATGCAGCATGTAAGACGTGGACGCATTAAGGGGCTTTATAATCTGCGCGATGGTTTTGCCGAAGTGCTGGAAGCGGAAGTATCAGATACATCCTCTATCGTAAATCTTACCGTTGATGAAATTAATTTAACGCACGAAATAATCGTTGGCGGCATCATCCGTAATGGTGAGTTCCATGTCCCGAAAGGTGAGATGAAGGTGCAAGCACGTGATGTTGTTACAATCCTTGCTAGTCGCTCACAAATACATAATGTTGAGAAGATGTTCTCTGTACAGGTTGATCTATTCTAATGAAACTTGGCGTATTTGATTCTGGGCTTGGCGGTGTACTATTAGCCCGCGCAATCCGTCAAAAATTTCCTGATATTGATATGATGTATTTGGGAGACACGCTTCATATACCTTATGGCAACCGAAGTGCCGAAGCGATATATGCCTATTCTAAGCGCTGCATGGATTATATGTTTGAAAACGATTGCCGTATGATCATTATGGCGTGTAATACCGCAAGCGCATCCGCGCTCCGGCGTTTACAGCAAACATATTTAGTTGAGAATTATCCAGAGCGTAGAATTTTAGGTGTCGTTGTTCCCACAATCGAATATGCCCTTGATAAAGGATANGAACGCCTNGGTTTAATCGGTACAAATTATACCGTATCAACGAATGTCTACGAAGAAGAGCTAAAGAAGATCAATCCAAAGATCGAGATTTTCCAACAAAAAACACCNCTTCTCGTGCCTTTGATTGAGCATAATGGCGGCGCCTGGATTGATGATGTATTGGATAGCTATATAGAGCCNCTACTGACGAAAGATATNGAGGCGCTTTTACTNGGCTGTACACATTATGTTTCTTTAAAAGAGAGNATNCGAGAGCGTTATAAAATAGATGTNCTCTCGCAAGATGANATCGTACNANCAAAACTTGCTCTTTATTTTGAAAATCATCCTGAAATTTTTAAGGATATTCAGCAAAGCAAGCAGGACATATTCTGCGTTACTGACCTAACGGACGATTATAGTTCAGGAGCAAAACGCTATTACAAAGATAATATTGATCTAAAGCATACGGAGATATAGATGGACAAAACAATACATGATGCAAAAGCAGTATTTTTTGATTGGGATGGAACACTCGTTGATAGTTTTCTGTTCCTTCATAAAGCGCACAACTACGTTAGAGGTGTCTTGGGTATTGAGCTATTTAGTGTGGAGGAATTCTCAGGTTATTTCGGACAGCCACGTGAAAAGCTCTATGCAAAATTATATGGTGATAAGCGTGAAGAAGCTAAGAAGCATTTTGAAGCTTTTGTATATGAAAATCATGCTAAGGAACTTAAGCCAATTGATGGTGCGAAAGAGGTTCTGGATTGGTTTAAAGATAAGAACATTCCGTGTGCAATTGTAACGAATAAAAAAGCGGAACTGGTTAAGGCTGAAATTTCGGCTTTTGGCTGGGATGATTACTTTATAACCATAGTTGGTGCAGGGGAAGCTCCAGAAGATAAGCCAGCTGCTGCACCACTACTGCTTGCAATAGAGCGTTCTCAACTGGACTTAAAACTTGAGGATATCTGGTATGTCGGTGATACCGACAATGACCTTGGGTGTAGTAATAAAGCAGGCACAAAAACACTGTTTATAGCAGATAATGAACTCTACAGCCGTGTTTCAGGTAATTATATTATAGATTTACATGTCCCATCAGTTGAATCTTTTTACGATTTATTGTTGCAAAATGACAGAAACACGTTAAAAGCTAACACTGGTGGGTGAGAATAACTCGCTATTAACGGTATTAAAATAATTAGAATAATTTAGTGTGAGTGAGCTATGAGCGATAAATATCAAAATGTACAAGATGTTTTTCTAAATAAAATTAGAAAAGAAAAAATGTCTGTAACGGTATTCTTAGTGAACGGCGTGAAGTTACAAGGTGTGGTGACCTGGTTTGACAACTTCTCTATGCTGCTTCGCAGAGAATCCCATGTACAGCTTGTATATAAGCATGCGATTTCGACCATTATGCCTGGAGGTCCATTAAACCTTCATGATGATAATGATGGCGAAACAAAAGCTGATACAAAAACAGAAGAATAAAAAGAACTTATGATGGCAGATAACAGGGGGGCTGACGAAGAGCGGGAAACCGCGTTTGTTATTCATCCTGACGTGCAGAATTTTAAAAACGGTGATCGGCGTTCGGTAGACGCGATGGTCGAGGAAATTTGCAGCCTGACNAAAGCAATNGANTTAGATATTGTNGGTGTGGAAACCTTTAAGGTNGCNCGCGTTCAAGCTGGATCATTTCTTGGAAAAGGGCAGCGTGAAATCGTTGCGCAGATCTGTGAAGATTTAAAGCCNAACATTGTAATCGTAAATTTNACCNTATCTCCNGTCCANCAAAGAAACCTCGAAAAATCATTNGGGGCNAAGGTTATCGACCGCACNGGTTTAATTCTTGAAATTTTTGGCGCACGCGCGCAGACAAAAGAAGGAAGACTTCAGGTNGACTTAGCCTCTNTAAACTATCAACGTTCAAGATTGGTAAGGTCATGGACGCACCTCGAAAGGCAGCGCGGCGGAGCAGGTTTTATGGGNGGCCCTGGTGAACGGCAGATCGAGATTGATAGGCGTTTGATTGATAACCGTATTACAAAGCTAAAAAAAGAGTTGGAAACAGTTAAGCGCACACGTGANCTTGGCCGTAAAGCACGNGAAAGAGTGCCNTACCCAGTCGTTGCCCTTGTAGGCTATACTAATGCTGGTAAATCTACGCTCTTTAATACTTTGACCAAAAGTGATGTTTTTGCGCAGGATTTACTCTTCGCTACCCTTGATCCTACATTGCGNCANCTTGAGTTACCGAATGGACAAAAAGTNATATTNTCCGATACCGTTGGATTTATTTCTGATCTNCCTACACATTTGATTGCAGCTTTNCGCGCNACATTAGAAGAAACCCTNCATGCTGATGTTATCTTNCATGTCTGTGATATTGCTAACCCAGATTTTAAAGCGCAGCATGATGATGTAGTCGATATCCTCACTAGTCTCGATATTGAGTATGAAACAGACCCGAGAATCATTGAGGTCTATAATAAGATTGATAATCTAGATATAGAAGATCAAGCAGACCTAAGGCGTCGAGGCAAGTTTGATGAGCGTATCGAAGCTGTCTCTGCGATAAACGGTGAGGGGCTCGACTCGCTTTTAGAAACAGTTACGCGTCTAATATCCTCATCACATAATGAAGTGTCTTTCTTGCTTTCATATGCTGATGGTGGTGCATTGTCTTGGCTTTATGATAATGGCGAAGTCTTAGGCCGTGAGGATGTTGATGGTCAGCTTAAAGTTGAAGTGCGTNTGTCGCCNGAAGATTTNTCAAGATTTACAGACCGTTATCCATATAAGCCAATAAATAGCTTTAACTAAGCTACTTGAATTCTTTTTGCTTCTGTTTGACCCATAATTGCGTCATTTCCTCAAGGGTAAGGTCGNTGATTACTTTATCTTCTTTCGAAAGATCATCTTCCATCCCATTGAAACGNCGTTCAAATTTTGTATTGCAATCTCTTAAGGCTTCTTCTGGATTGATGCCCATAATGCGCCCAAGATTAGCTACGACAAANAGCATGTCACCAAGCTCTTCACGCTTGTCCTGAAGGGAGTTAGACGCTGCCGCATCCCTAAACTCGCCGATTTCTTCTTCCAATTTATCGAGGATGTCTTCCGCTTTTGTCCATTCAAAGCCAGTTTTCGCAGCTTTTTTCTGAAGCTTTTGGGCACGTAAAAGTGAAGGGAGGGCAAGTGGAACACCATCTAACGCGCTTTTGCCTTCATAGCTTTTCTTTTCTTTGGATTTCTGCTCATCCCATATTGAATTAACGTCACTCGCACTCGTTGCGGATTTATCACCAAATACATGTGGGTGGCGATACACCATTTTTGCACTGATNTCGTGTATGACATCATGAAGATCAAAATGCTGTTCTTCGCTTGCCATTTGTGCATGAAACACAGATTGAAAGAGGAGGTCGCCTAATTCTTCACGTAAATTTTGCATGTCATTATTGTCAATCGCATCTGCAACTTCATATGCTTCTTCGATTGTATGTGGGGCAATGGATTTAAAATCTTGCTCTAGGTCCCAAGGGCAGCCACCATCAGGGTTTCTGAGCTGAGACATGATTTCAATCAGATCATCGATACTGTAACGTTCATCATTCTCTAATTTTTTGACTTTAGCCATTTTATTGCGCCGGCGGATTAAATTTACCAATATTGCCAAGGAATTCCTGAGCGATTGTGCGTTCATTCCCGTGTGTTGGTGTTTTTTCACGCACATAAGGGATANGCATACGTTCTTTATCAATAAGNTCGAAATTCTCTAATACACCTTCATCATTAAAAACAACGCGGTATATTCTTTCATCCGTNATTTCGGGGTCAAGGATNCCATGCTTCTTCGTTTCTTGGCCAATATAATACCAAACAAGAGTGTCGAAAGTTGATTTGATTGTTGGAGAACCAAGGGTGCGCAGCACTTCTGAACGTGTGCTTTGGCCTACTTTAATAGCTTCGATTTGGTAAGGCTCTAACAAATTNCCACGGTTNGAAATTGTAGGGGTGCAAGCACCTAATGTTCCCAAACAAAGCNTGGTAATAATAACAGAAGATATTGTTTTTCGACTCATCATTATATATGTCTACCTATAAGTACGATAATTACTAAACTCTATATACTGCCGCTTGATGGTGAAAAGCAATGTTTGGCCTGTTAAAAAGAAAAAATCCATATGAACAAAATGCTCGCTCTATATATTTTAAAGCGTTAGAGCACGCACGTTCACCTGAGTTTTATGAAGAATATGGTGTGCCAGACAGCTTTGACGGTCGCTTTGACCTTGTTGTACTACACTTATATATGATCATTACTGCGATTCTTGAGAATGAGCCAGATGAAGCCCGCGCGAAAGTATTTAACCAGACTTTGTTCGATGTCAGCTTTGAGGAAATGAAACTTAACCTGCGTGAGCTGAGTATAGGGGATATGGGTATCCCTAAACATATGAAGCGCATGATGCTTGCATTCAATGGGCGTGTACATGCTTATGATGATGCGCGTTCTAGTGGGCAGTGGGCAGCGGCACTCTCTAAAAATTTATATGGGACATTAGACCAAGTAGATGATAAGCATCTTGAAAAAATGCAAAATTACATCGAAAAGTCGATCAGCGCCCTCAACAGTCAAGAGTTTGTGAAGGGCATAATTGAGGATGCTCGCTTGAACTTTCCAAAAGCATAAATAAAGGAAGAAAAATGGACGAACAATTTCAAGAAATTGCAGAGAGTGAGTGGAGCTACTTCTTTAANGTAGAAGAGCTAAGTAAAAAGCCTGAGCAATTAACAATTTCACCTGATGAGGACGAGAGGAAGAGGCTGGAGAATCGCCTTGGTCTCGTGAAAATTGAAAAGCTAGAAGCGAACTTGAACATTACACAATCGTCGGGATCAATGACTGTCCACATTAAAGGGCAGATTGAAGCGGATTTAATACAGAGCTGCGTCGTCACTTTAGAAAATGTGCATAGCTCAGTTTCTGAAGAGTTTGAAGCATGGTACGCAGATCCAGATGCTGCCGTTTCTCTTGCTAAAGTCAAGCATGAGAAAGAGAGCAAAGCAGGGCAGGGCGAGGTGCGCATGCTGGAAGANGAGGATGACCCAGAATATATNGTTGATGGTAAAATTGATTTAGGTGAGCTTGTAACGCAGTATCTTTCTCTTGCCATTAATCCTTATCCTCACGCTGAAGGTGTAGAGCCAGCAGACTATGCTGATAAAATGAATGCAGAAGATGATGGAATTACAAATCCATTCGCTGCGTTAAAAGGGTGGAAAGATCAATTGACGAATAAAGAGTAATGCGATTTATTTTGAATAAAAGTGCATAATTTTCTTGCGCTTTTACAGGAAATTCGTTATTTACCTGTTTCGTTTTGTAACACAAAAGATAAAAAGGGTTTTCAGCAATGGCTGTTCCAAAGAGAAAAACTACTAAATCCAAGCGTAATATGCGCCGCGCGCATGATGCTCTTTCTGTTGAGAACTGGGTTGAAGATGGTAACACAGGCGAGCCTAAGCGTCGTCACCACATCGACCTGAAAACAGGTACATATAAGGGCAAGCAGGTTATTGAAGCCCGCGACTAGATCGTGTTTAATATCCCGTGACGTATTTAACCTCGCGGGGTATATCATCTCGTGATAAAGAGGGCTCCTCTTTTGACTTTACCAATAACAATAGCTTTGGATGTAATGGGGGGCGATCATGGCCCTGATAGTGTTCTGCCCGGTGCAGAGCTAGCGCTTGCGCGCCATCCAGGCATAAAATTTCTTCTTTTCGGCGACGAAAAAATCATCAATAACTATTTGCAGAAGAAACCTAAGCTTGCAGCAGTGAGTAAGGTCTTTCATGCTGAGCTTACAATTAAGGGCGATGATAAACCCTCTGCTGCACTTCGTGCCAGTAAAGGCACATCAATGCGTCTTGCTATTGAGGCCGTAAAGGATAAAAAAGCGCATGTAGTTGTTTCTGCAGGAAACACTGGCGCTCTTATGGCGCTTGCTAAGCTTATTCTAAAAACTGTTCCGGGTATTCATAGGCCAGCAATTGCGAGTGTTTTTCCAACTATGGATAAAGACACAGTCATGCTAGACCTTGGCGCTAATGTGCTTGTTGATTCAGAAAACCTTGTTCAGTTCGCCGTTTTGGGCTCTGTCTTTGCAAAATCTAGAGGTGTTGAAAAGCCAACTGTTGGTCTTTTGAATGTAGGTTCAGAAGAGACTAAAGGCCCAGACCATGTGAAAGGCGCAGCAGCTATCCTCTCTCGTGTTGAGTTTCCAGGCCAGTATTATGGTTTTGTTGAGGGGGATGATATTACAAAGGGGACAGTAGATGTAGTTGTCTCTGATGGCTATGCTGGGAATATTGCCCTTAAATCTGCAGAAGGTGTAGGAAAGCTAACAAGCTATCTTTTTAAATATTATATGATGCGCGATCCAATCGCGATAATCGGCAGTCTTTTCTCCTTTGGTGCTTTAAAGCGTATTAAAAACAGGATTGATCCACGCCGTTATAATGGTGGGGTGTTTTTAGGTCTAAACGGCCTATGTATAAAAAGTCACGGCGGCTGTGACCCATTAGCATTCTCAAGTGCTGTATCCTTAGCGTCAGAGCTAGCGACAAATGGCTACGTTGAAAAAGTAGCTGAGGATATAAATAACCTAATACAGCAGGAAACCTTCCTTTCGGAAGAGACTGTGTAATATTACTAATAATAAACTCAACTTAATGGGTAGTGGAAAGACACGAAAAATGGCTATACGCTCAAAAATACTCTCAACCGGTTCATACCTTCCAGAAAAGGTCTTAACGAATGCAGATCTTGAAAAAATGGTTGATACATCCGATGAATGGATTGTGCAGCGCACAGGCATTAAACAGCGCCATATTGCTGCTGAGGGACAATATACAAGTGATTTGGCCATTGCTGCGGCAAAGCAAGCCTTAGAGCGCTCTGGTCTTGATGGCGGCGATATTGATGCAGTGATTGTTGCAACAGCTACACCAGATAAAACATTTCCAGCCGTGGCTGTTAAGGTGCAAGCTGCAATAGGTGCATCTCGTGGCCCTGCATTTGATGTTGAAGCGGCTTGTAGTGGGTTTATCTATGCATTAGGCATAGCGGACAATTTCATCAAAGCTGGCCAAGTGAAGCGTATTATGCTGATCGGAGCGGAAAAAATTTCTGCTGCTGTGGACTGGACGGACCGTACAACATGCGTTTTGTTTGCTGATGGTGCAGGCGCAGTTATTTTAGAGGCCACAGAAGAAGAGGAGGGGGTTATCTCAACACACCTTCATGCGGACGGTAAGTATTCTGAAATTTTAAATACTACAGGCGGGCCATCGACAACGGGTACGATCGGACATATTTATATGGAAGGACGTGAGGGTTTTAAGCATGCCGTAACATTCCTATCCGAAGTTGTTCAGGAAACGCTCGAGCATAATGATATCAAACCAGAAGAACTTGATTGGCTTATTCCTCACCAGGCTAATATGCGTATTATCGAATCGACTGCGAAAAAATTGAATATGGGTATGGATCGTGTCGTCACGACGGTTGATCACCATGGTAATACATCGGCGGCTTCTATACCGCTTGCTCTTGATGAGGCTGTAACGGATGGGCGTGTTAAGCGTGGACAATTGCTTCTTCTTGAAGCTTTGGGTGGTGGCTTAACGTGGGGATCTGCGTTGGTGCGTTTTTAATTTTGGTTGTTTACCCATTGAAAATGAATCATTTTTTGGGATTACTTTACTCAAATAATTGACGCATTTGCGTTAAAACGTTACTCTTAATATATACAAATAATGTTAAAGGGACATGCGAATGCAAAACCGTACAATCACACGTGCCGACCTGGCTGACGCTGTTTGCGATGAGGTTGGTCTATCGCGTAATGAATCAGCTGACCTTGTTGAATCGATTCTAGACGAGATTTCTGGTGCACTTGTAGCGGGTGACACAGTGAAAATTTCATCTTTCGGCAGCTTCTCTGTAAGAGAGAAGGGCGAGCGTATAGGCCGTAATCCTAAAACTGGCGTTGAAGTGCCAATCTTGCCACGTAAGGTTTTAGTATTTCGTGCGTCACATGTTCTTAAAGACCGTATCAATAGCGAATCTTAAGTGCATTAGTTTTTGTAGTAACGTAAAATTATAATAATAAAAAGGGAATGCGACTATGCAAAGCCGGCAGTTCGCTAATTCATCCAGTTCTAAAAATAAAGAATCTAAGACCGATTCAAGTGAACAAGCACGTGCGCAAAGTGGCGTAGAAAAACAAACGCCGCGCCGTGTGAGAGCTTCTAAAAAATCTGCGTCTGCGTTTAGAACTATTAGCGAAGTTGCAACGGAACTAGATGTGCAGCAGCATGTTTTGCGTTTTTGGGAAACTAAATTCTCTCAAATTAAACCTTTAAAAAGAGGTGGAGGTCGCAGATATTACCGCCCTGAGGATATGGACCTCCTTAAGCGTATACATCATTTGCTCTACACAGAAGGTTACACGATAAAAGGTGTACAAAAGCTTTTACGTGAACAAGGTAAAAAAGCGTTTGTTGAACAAGCCAAAGAGCTTCCTCAAACAGCGAATGATCAAGCAGCTCTTTCTAACGCATCAACAACTCCACAATCAAAGACAACTGAGCAAGTTAAAGTTGAACCTGTTATTCAAGAAAAAGAAGTTGTTAAAACGGTTGTTAAGACAGCACTAAGCGAAAAGCAAAAGGCTGATCTTAGAAACACGCTTGAAGAACTTAAAGAGCTTCGTAAGATCGTTAAAGGCGATTAATATACTCATTCATTTATATATCTAAGACGGAACGTGGCGCAGTCTGGTAGCGCACTTGCATGGGGTGCAAGGGGTCGGAGGTTCAAATCCTCTCGTTCCGACCATTATTTTCAAGGGGTTAGGGAATTTTCTTGTTTTGGTTTTTGTAGAAAAACTGCCCCGTATGCCATGTAGTATGCCAATGGTTTTTAAATAAGTTTCAATCTATAAAATTCGTTTTCAAAGTGTATGTCTCCAAAGTCCGAACATTTAAACCTAGAGGATTGTTTGGCAATCGCCCGCCATTGGAACCAACCCTTCTTTTTAAAAGAAGACAATAATAACATATTTCCTACATTTCTAAAATTTGGTTTACCCAACGAGGAGATTGACCAGTTACTAGCGACTGATGATAGGTTGAAGGCTAATCATGAGTTTGTAGTCAGGTTTAGAATAATCTGTAATCTTTCTAGAAAGTTTATGGATAGGCCGCAAAAAGACGATCTAAAACGCCTTTATAAAACCCGAGCCAGAAAACTTAATAAGTTACTGGATGAACTCATCAATGAAGTAGAGTCTTACTCACAGCTAGAGGCTGCATATTTTTCAGATATTTTACAAAAACAAGTTAATTATATGACAGAAGACACAGACAACACGGTGGCGCCAAATGTATTTCAAGAGTTTTATAAGTTAGCATATACCCTAAAAGGCGTATTCCATCTTCGTGAACAGGCAGAGAATAGTTTATGTGCAAATGATTACCCAGAACTCGATAAAGAAAAAATTCTAAATGATTGGGAAGGAAGCGCTGAGTTTTATTTGAAAAACTTTGACGGTGGACATTCAGAAGTCAAATGCAGGCGGTTCGGCGTCTTTGCATTAGCTGAAACATATCTTTTAAGTTTTCAAGAAATGCCGACATCGTCACAAAACTCTCTGTTCTGTGAAGCCGCCTCACTTTTTTATAGGTATTTGGGCTATTCAAGCGAAAATGACGCCAGTCTCTACAAAGATGTAAAGGCCTCTATTTCTAATTTGAAAAAACTAAGTCAAAACAACCGGATAGAAAAATAATCAAAAAAACACTCTTTTTTTGTGACTTTCTCTGCCCTGCTTAGTGCCATGAAGTCAGGTGTAATGATCTCTAGTGAAACGAACTGCACAGGAGATCATCATGTCGCTGGAACACCAGTCCTCAAAAAACAACTTATCCTTAACTCCAACACTAGAAAACTTTGACAGCTTACCTGACGCGGCGCATGTGCGTCAGCCAGTTGTTGAGGCTTTGTATGCCTGCTCAAGCGCAACTTTATGGCGCTATGTGAAAGCTGGGACTATCCCGGAGCCAAAACGCTTTGGTGGGCGCATAACTGCGTGGAATGTTGGACAGCTTCGCAATTCTTTAACGGGAGCGGAGTAATGGCGTTTGAATGGATAGCAAAAGTTGCAAAGTTGAAAACAGGTTCGCATGGACAAAAATCTGTCTTGCTAGCACTTGCCAATTATGCTGACGAAGATGGGCGATGCTATCCAAGTATCAAGAAGATTGGAGAAATAACAGAGCAATCAGAAAGTACAATTAAACGTGCTTTATGCGACTTGGTTGAAGGTGGTTTTATCGAAAAACTACGCCGAAAAAAACGCAAAGATGGAACATTCTCAGTTTGGGAATATCAAATTTTAACCACAGGTCAGTCTGACCAAGGTTTAAATCGACCAAAGGTCAAAATGACACCTAAGCCAGATGTCAAAATGCACTCGCAAGAACCTGTCATTTCTGAACCTATTAAAACACCCCTTCGGGGTGTCAAAAAATCGCACAAGCATTTCCAAAGCGAGTTTGAACAGTTTTGGTTAAGTGTCTGGAAGCCGTTTGATATGGCTAAGGGCAGTAAAAAACTCGCGTTAAAAAAGTTTATTCATCACCGAAAGAAAGGGGTTTCCTATGAGGCCATTGAAAGAGGCGGCAGAGAATACATCAATTTCTGTCATCGAACAGAATGTCGAACAAAACATGCCAGCACATGGCTATCACAGCAAGGCTGGGAAGATGAGTACCCCAGCGGAAGCGAGATTGTCACCAAAAATAAGCGTGCAACTAGCAACGGATACAATCCAACAGATGCGCTCGCTCTCGCTTTGGCAGATCAAACCAGACAGTGAAGGCAAACCGAAGGCTTGCGAGATTTTAGAAAAACTAATTTTGGTTGCTGATTATAAAGATTATTGTTCTGTTATAGGGCGGCTATTACAACATTTTCCTTCTCGGCAGGTTGAGAAAGACGCTGTTATTATCTCAGACTTGTCTGGTGATTGTATTGAGGAGGGTGTTTCACTTTGTGCGTTAATGCATATTTGCAACGCAGTCAGAAAAGAAGCCTCTAATGAAAAGCCTTTTCTTCCACCTACTGGTGAAATCTTAAAAAGATCGGTTGAGAAAACGAAGTTTTGGCAACAACGACTTGAAAGTCTATTGAATCCTAAACCATTGATTTCCAATAAACCTGCTATGCAAAAAACACCATCAATACAGCCTTGGGCTTGTAAAGATTGGAATGATTATGACGAAGCGGATAAAAACGGCCTTCAAAAGCATTTAAAAACCATGCTTCCAGAAAAAAGAGAGGGATATAAAAAGTACCTAATGGGTATGTGCAAAGTTCCTCCGTCTTTTTTTAGTTTTTAGAGAGAAATTAGGATGTCTAGTCAGCCTGAAAATACAGGAAGAAAGCAGGATGGAACGTTCAAGAAAGGTGTTTCGGGCAATCCTTCTGGCAAACCTCGCGGAACTCGTCACAAAGCCACACAAGCCGCTTTATACCTTTTAGAAGGAGAGAGCGAAGTCATTACGCGCAAAGCTGTTGAGTTAGCATTGGGAGGTGATGTAACCGCATTACGGCTTTGTCTTGAACGCATCGTGCCTGCTTTAAAGGCCGTATCGCCAAAAATGGAAATTTCTTCTTCATCAAATACCCTGACAGGGCAAGCACAAGGTTTCATTACCGCCGCCGCTAACGGCGATATTTCCGCCGATACTGCAACACAAATGATCTCTGCATTGGCGAATGTGGCGCGGATCGAAGAATTTGAAAACATCAAACACCGGCTGGAATCTCTGGAAAGAGCCATGAAAGGACAAGCACAATGAGAGCAATCAAAGAAACAACCTATAAAAATATGTCAGCCCAACAGCGTGTGATTGCATCTATGGAGGCTATCGCCAGAGGTGATAAGAATGAGAAATCACGACTTGAGCAGACCTGCCCCAAGTTTCATTACACTATGACTGATTATCGTTATTGCGGGAAAATTAACGCTTTGCGTGATATGGCTCTGGCGGTTGAGCATGACATACGCGGCTGCATACTGGCTTTTTTTGATGCCGCGCTTTTTTATGAAAGCAAACCTCGCCTTACCAGCTTTAAATCTCTTATCATGAGAGTAGAATTATTACCGGAACATGCAGAGGACGTTCTGGGTATCAGAAAAGCATGGCACGATTTTCTTCGAGCAGAAGGTATTGATCCTGCCGTGGCGGAAATCGTTTTTGCTGATATGCGCGATCATACAACAGCGCAGTTTATCCGAATTGCAGAAAAACTGGATTTAGAGCCTCATCCATACACCACGCAATTATTTAGTAAGCGGTTCAGAGACTATTATGATGATGTTTAAGCCTCTATTTTTGTTTTGAGCCAACCACAACAACGAACCCTACAATGGTAAAGATCAAAAACCACCACGGATGCGATGTAAAAACAAACGCTAAAACGATGTTGCCTAATAAAGCAAACGGAACGCCTGTTACCAACACAAAACGTGTCATTGGATTCCAGAATATCGGAGGGTGATCTGTTTTTGGCTTCAAAATATAAGATTGATAAACCCAGCCCGATAAGAAGATCAGCGCCGCCTGCAATGCAAAAAGCATCCAAATCATTGACTTGCGCCTTTTGGTTCAATCTTGAAATAGCCAGATTGTTCGGAAACACTGGCATTGATTGCATCACCCGCCATTCCCCATGCAGAGCCAGTGACCAGTGCGCTCCCGCGAGGCGTCACTTGAAAATTATAGGTTTCACCTGCTTTCGCATTGAAGTTGACCACAAACTGCCCAAAAGCCGTTGGCGTTGACACTGAAAGCGTGTTTTTTCCCTTTGAAACATCATGCACAACGCTTCCGCCGCGCCCTAGGCTGGCGATTTTAGAACCATTGGATCGAACATCCACTGCCGCCGCCAAATATAGCAGACTGTTGTCACGTTCTACGACAATCCGAGCCTTATCTGCGGGAATAGGTTCATTCAGTTGTGATAAGTTTACTGGCCCCGTAGTGCCACATGCAGTAAGCAGAAATGTTGCGAATAACGGTAATAAAATTTTGTTCATATCAAATCTCCCAATAAAAAAGTCACCAGAGTTGTCCTCTCTGGTGACTGGGTGTTTTCATCTGCTTACTGGAAACAGCGCGATGCTTTTGGGCGCAAGCCTTGGACATGACATCGCCACCCAGGCATAGCTGAGTGACGACACATTTCCGGCAGTGTCTTTTGCCGCCAGTAAGGGGATGAAAAGCCCCAGTCTGCCAAAACGGACAGACCACCTTGATTAGTAGGCTATAACGCCAAAAAATTCAACGCTGGGATGCTATAAACAGCACATAAAATAGGCGTTTTGTTTGTATGTTCTGGCTTCAATCAAATAAATCTATAGAATATGGGGATGTCCAAACAGAAACAGTTGAACGAAAAATATGCAGAACTTGTCGCTTTGAAGGGAAATTCAGAGGCGTTGTATAATTCTTTGGAAAAAGTATGGGCAGAAAACCGAAGTAATAAAGAAGACGATTTATTAGCAAAACTAATCATTAAACTTAACAAGGACGCTGACGTTGATTTCTGCGCGTTATTTTGTAGCGCCATTGAGAACTCTAAGCATCGGGTATTCAACATTCTTGATATACTGAAAGATACATTATCGGAGTTGAATTTGACATCTGATGGTCTTCTAACCCTATTTGAGAAAGTCTATCAAGAAACTCAAAATGATATGATGGCCTCTGTGCAATATGAGCCATTAAAGGCGTTAGTAGAGAAACAGTCAGATTTTTGCCGTGAGTTGTTAGACAAACTTTTAACCTCAGAAAAAGATTTTATTACAAACTACATATCCGTTTTGTATCAAGAGTTTTTCAAGCGAACCCCCGGCGCAATACACAAAGAGTTGTGTGATCTGAAAGATAGTGAACGTGAAAATATAATCTTTGCCGTAGTTAATGCGTTAAGCAACTTACCTTATGAGGAAAAAGAATATAAGCCTTTCTTGGACGAAACGCTTAGCGTTTATGAATATATAGATAACAGAGGTCTTCCAAATACAGCGCGGTGTCTGGCTGATTCATACGGAAGACTGATAAAGCACAAGCCCGAAGTGGTCAGCAAGTTGTCAAATTATCTCAAGTTAGATAATCCTGAAATAGATTATATGGTCAGCCGAGTGTTAATGCTGAATCTTGAGGTGTTTGTAAAAGAGCCATGGTTTGAAGACCTGTTTTTTCCGCTCTCTCGAACTAAAATTCAGCATCAAGGTATAATAAGGAATTTAGACTTTATCCTGCATGGCCTCATAGCGAAATGTGACAAGCCAGAACTCGCGATAGGTTTCTTTGAAAAATGGGTAATTGATAGCGATTATCAGATCAAAACAGAGAGATTAGACAAAATGTTCATGTCTACGTTTCCTGATTTTGTACGTGATAAGAAAAGATTACATGCTTTGGTGACCAATTTTTTCAACCATGAAAATCCAAAAATTCATGGAGCGGTTTCTGAAATTATTAGTTACTGCAAATTACACAAAATACAAGATGTGCGTTTAGAAAAGAGCATCTTGAAATCACTGGACGACCAAGATGTGGTGTTTATCGCCCGTAAAATCCTCGGTTATACTATAGATGCTCAAATACAGTGTTCGTTGGTCTTCTCAATTTTGGATAAATCAGTAACAAGTAAAGCCGTTCAAAATATCGTATATGATGTTTTCACACAGCACATAGGAAAGGGCTATCCTGGCTCGACCATTGAGTTTTTGGAAGGTCAAAAAAAGAAGACTAAAAGCAAAGTTAAATTAGAGCTGACAGATAAAATTATTACGCACATCAAGTCTTGGAGAGATGTTTACAAAGACTTGCCTCGATTGAAAGAAACGATGCCTCCATCACAGCAAAGCCGAAGAATTATGAGAGAAGAAGCGAGGGTAATGGGGCAATCAATGAAAGAGGCTCAAAAAGATTCAATAATTAACCAGATTTGTCGTGTAGTGCCTATGAAATATGGCAGTGGTACATTTAGTTACTTTGATGGCAATTATACTCCAGTCTCAAAATTAGGCTCTCATTCAATATCTGAGCAACTGCCATTCTCTTTATCGACACATATTGTAAAATTTACAATGGAAATTAACGATTTTAGAAGAGCAAAGAGAGGCCAGAAATGAGGCTCATTATACGAGAGTATCTTTCTTTGCTCAAAGAAGATGGAGAATTGGACGCCATACTTCCAACCCTTTTACTCGCTATGAATATAGTACCGTTAAGTTCTGCTCAAAAGGGAGTGCGCCAAGACGGTGTTGATGTGTCTGCGGTAGGCAAAGATGAGCATGGGGTTAAAACATTATTTTTGTTTCTAGTGAAACAAGGCGATCTAAGTAGGAACGATTGGGACAGTGGCCCTCAAGCCGTGAGGCAATCACTAAACGATATAAAAGATGTTTATTTAAATAACAGGGTTAATATCAAGCACCAAAAATTACCAAAGAAAATTATAGTGTGTACGGGCGGAAGCCTAAAACAAAACGTTGAGAGTGGTTGGAATGGTTACATACAAAATCATCAAATTGACGGAGAATTGGAATATGAATTTTGGGGCGGTGATAAACTTTCTTCTTTGATTGAAGAGTATTTATTCAATGAGAAAGTTATACCAGAAGCGTTGCAAAACCGCTTTAGAAAGTCATTGGTTCTTTTATCAGACCCCTCATACGATTTGTCTGACTATTATTTTGTCTTGGATGATTTGTTATTGAATGTGGATTTTGGAGATTTGTCTAAACAGTCCGCGAAGAAGAAAATGCTCAAGGCACTTCGTACAATCAATATCTGCCAAAACATTGTTTATTCTTGGGCAAAGAGTGAAGATAATCTCAAGCCTGCTATTTACTGCGCCGAAAGAACTGTCTTGCATACATGGGATTTTATCAGAAGACATGACCTTTACGGAAATCAGAAGGTGTCAATGGCCTTTTGGGATAATTACAACACCCTTTTAAATGTTTACACGGACTATTTTTTGAAAATTCAAGATCATTGCTACGTAGAAAATGGCTTTGCGGGGTACGGACATCATTATTTACAGGAATGTTTAAATGTTTTTGAGCATTTAGGGCTAATTAGCAATACAGGCCTGCTTTACTTGTTTTTGGGTGCAAGCCAACAAAATGAAGGCAATTTGCAGGATGCAAAGAACATTTGCCATGCGTTGAAGCATTATATCACTAACCACCCAGCGACCAGCGCCCCCTGTTACGATGGTCATATCATTGAAATATCTCAGGCTATATTGTTGTTATCATCCTTTGGCGAAGATGAGTTTGTTAAGAACTGGATTATAGATATTATAAATAACATAACTTATTCCTACGGCGTTATGGGCAAGTATTTTCCTATTGATACAGACTCTTTTGATGAACTTTTGGAGGTGTGCATTGAGGGTTCGATTAAAAAGGAAGAGGCTTTTAAAATGTCCACGTTGCTTCCTATCCTTGCTCAATGGTGTTTAGCGTTAAATTTAACCGAACCTTATCAAGGTATAGTTGATGCCATAGGAAATATCTTTCCTAATTGTACATTGCAAATTTGGTATCCGGACGAAGAAACGGAAGATGTTCTTTATAAGGGGTACGCGGGGCAAACAGGTGCGGTTGAAGCACCTATGTCTCTTGATAGAGATGTTGCGACTATGATTGATCGGATAATAAAACTTCAAGATCAAATTCTTAAACCAGAAAAAATTTCAGCTTTTGCCCATGGGCAGGGCTGGATGCCTTTGATGGCAAGCCGACATTTTAGAAGTCCGCTTATTCCAATATATTGGCAAAAACACATACTTGATAAAGAGGCTAAATCCCAAGCCGCTTAATACCGAGGCGATGCGGTTGTATGTTTTATGGCTGTGAAACCTTAGAGCATTACTCTATTGTACGCGTGAGTCTGGTTATTAATTATTAAAGGAGAAATTTAAATGGGAACTGAAACGCAAATTCTTAGTGGCAGTAGTAAGTACAATGACTTTAAAGGTGAGGTGGGTGTAGATGAACATATGTCCAATGTTATAGAAAACTCTCCGCTTTATGAATGTGATGATGACAAGAGTATAATTGGGTGGCGTATTGGAAAATATGAATATGACGCACCTATTCGTGTAAAGATACTGAGCGTAGATAACGATAAGATTGATAGCGGTGTGCTGGCTGATGATGCGGTAATTTACACAAGAGAAATTGATATCACTGTGGACGAGTTCATAAAAAACCTCGGCAGAATAGAAGTAACAATGATCCGCCGCAACCTAGATCAAAACTTTGGTAAAGAGTTTACTTTTGATTATGAAGATTAGGCTAAGCTGTCTTGAGGGCAGATTCTAAGTATTCTCCTAATTTCTCAAATGCTTCTTTTTGAGCATTTTTTAGTTCTGAACGCTGGTATGTCTGCATGATTGGATCATCAACCGTCTGATTAAGGCACTTCTGAATGATATGCGGAAAAACGCCTAATTCCTGCATTGTTGTTGCGGCAGTTCTGCGTAAGTCATGAACCGTCCAATGCCCACCTGATAAAATTAAGGTGTCATGATCTTTTGTTCGTCCGTTGATTGGTATTTCCTGCTGGCGATCTGTCACTTGTTTTGAGATTGTTCTACGATTTATGTGGCTTTCACCATCACGGCTAGGGAAAATCCAAGTCTCGGATGTTCGGGCTTCATAAAGGCGCTTGAATTTGTTCAGTGCAAAATCTGACAGATAGACCGTATGTGCTGTCTTATTTTTGGCATCATAGGATGGAATTTTGAATGTCTGCTTCTCAAAATTAACATTCTTCCATTGTGCTTTTGAAAGTTCAGAAACGCGGCATCCGGTAGAGAGTATAATCCATAGTGCGTCTTGATATTTTTCGAGCAAACCGCTTTTGGGCAAGGCTTGAGCAAACGCTTTCCGCTCTTCTTTGTTCAAAAAGCGTTCTCTGGCCTCTTCTTTTCCGCCCACACGATCTTTTCTCATTCGCGCTGTTGGGTCTTTTTCAAGATACTCTTCATCCAGTGTGTAACCAAAAAATTGCCTTAAATCAGACAGCATACGGTTTGCCATGCGATTTGAGCCTCTTTTGAGGGGGCGGTTGAGTATATCTTTAACATCGTCTCTGATAACTGCGCTAATTGGCTTGCTGCCGATAAGGGGAAACACATCCTTTACAAAAGTTCTTTCTATCTCTGCTCCACCGTCTTTGCGGTTTTTAAGTTCAGCTTGCTTCCATTCGTGAAAAACGGCTTCAACAGTGTTTCTTTCTAAGGTTTTTCTTTGGCGATGTAGTTTTTCTTCTGTTTGGCGTTGTTTTTCGGTTTCAATTATTGGGTCAAGCTGTTGTTCTAATAATGCTCTGTTCTGGGAGGCTATTTTACGTGCATCGGCGCGGGAAATGTCAGGGTAACGACCAAGGCTTGTGTTTCTTCTTTTTCCGGTGACGGGCGAGGTGTATCTAAACAGCCATTCTTTGGCTTCATATTGGCGTACATTAAGGTACAAGTTGCCACCATCACTGATCGTGTAGTCTTTTTCTTGGTAGGGTGCGTTCTTAATTTCTAGTTCGCTTAATTTGTGAAGTCGTGCTGATCTCATCATTTGTTCCTTGCAGTATGCCGCGCAGTATGCCATTAAACTTGCGATTTGGTATGATGCAATGATAATGTATGAGAGTTAGATGTCAAGAAAACTGTTGAAAATCAATGTGTTTGATATGATGTGGGTTTTTGTGATATTCTAATTCCACTTTATGGGGTGCAAGGGGTCGGAGGTTCAAATCCTCTCGTTCCGACCATACTATCGCATGTAGTTATTCTGCAATAAAATCAATCACTTACACCAAATTTATTTTTTCGTCTCTATGCGTCGCTATGTATGGTTGAGGTTAAAGAAGACCCCTTGCGGTCATTATTTGCCCAAAACCGTTGATATGATCGTGTTTGCTGAAGGGGTCAACTTAGGCGCGAAAATTTTAACCTTTCCGCACAGCATGCGTAAGTAGTAGGAAAAATCCAAGGGGTCAAGAGAGTCTCTCGACCCTTTGACTTCTGTAGTTTTGCTGATTTTGTGTGAAATGACGTTGAGACAAACGCTTAATAATGTCGACTGAAACCAGCCAGCACGTCCGAAGGCGTTGCAAACCCTGAGATTATTCAGGGGGGCGTTCACGGAAATTTTTGCTTTAGTGGCAGAGATGTAGAGATTGTGGTAATTAATTCCTGCGTGTTTCTATTGCTGGAATGCTTGTTTTTCTAAATGGAGGATAGTATGGGTTCAATTTTGGTAAGTATTGTAGCGATTGTAATATCTTTAATCACTTTTTTCTGGGGCTTTTCCAAGAATAAAAAATTAAGTGCTGAAACTGAATGGCATCGTACTTTGGCTTCAGATTTTCTTGAGCAGGCAAATAATTTCAGCAAAATGGCTAGCCAAATTGTTGTTGGCATAAGTTTGTGGAGTAGCATGCAAGAAGAGGGGAAGTCTGATGATGCTGAACGACAAAATGAAGAAATAAGAAGCTATATAAATAAGATTAGTCTCTATGAGTGGGAGTTAAAAAAATATAGTCAGTTTGCTCCTTGTAATGCAGACCGTTTTCAAGAAAGCGCGCAAGAGTTATTTAAACTATTACGTAATCTGATTGCATATTGTAAAGACCCTAAAGTTGATCAACCATTTAATTTAGAAGAAATCAGGGAAGCTCAATTTTCGTTTATTAAAGTTTCGCGTGCTTTGCACAAAGAACTTTTAGGAATTTAATGAAAATTAATACTAATCTGAGATAGCTGGTTAATCTGAAGGGGTAAAATCCAAGGGGTCGGATAGACAGTTTCTAAACCGTGCGAATGGACCGAAGAGACGTTTAAAAAACTTTTTCTATACAAAAACGTTTTAAATCAGTAATTTAAAAAATGTGGAAATTCTACTTTTTCGTCTCTATGCCCGACCATCTCATCAATAAATTCTCTAATAGAATTATGTTTAATCGATGCTGGATGTCGTCTGCAATCTATACTGCGTTTACGTTTTTGTCTAGCCGGTATCACCATTCTCTACG
>NHCG01000019.1 GCA_002167715.1 Micavibrio sp. TMED27 | reverse complement strand
AGTTATCGGTACAATGGGACAGTTAGCACAGGGAGCTGTTTTATTAGTAGAAACAGCGGAAGATGTTGACGCGCTGAATGTTCAAGATGAGGAAAACCTAGCGTATTGTACGCAAACGACATTATCCGTAGATGATACAGCTTCAATCGTTGAAGCGCTTAAGCAGCGTTTTCCGTCCATTCGCGGACCGCATAAAGAAGATATTTGTTATGCGACGACGAATAGGCAGGCTGCGGTGAAAACAATTGCGTCACAATGTGATG
This sequence comes from Micavibrio sp. TMED27, assembly GCA_002167715.1. Taxonomy (GTDB): domain Bacteria; phylum Pseudomonadota; class Alphaproteobacteria; order Micavibrionales; family Micavibrionaceae; genus TMED27. The sequence goes on along the minus strand of NHCG01000019.1, from coordinate 134,397 downwards.
CTATGATTGTTATCGGAGCGCCGAATAGCTCAAATTCGAATCGTTTGGTTGAGGTCGCGCGGCTTCATGGGTGTGATAAGGCTATGCTTGTTCAGCGTGCGAGTGATATAGACTGGGTTTGGTTTGAGGGCGTTGAGGCGCTTGGTATAACCGCAGGTGCTAGTGCGCCCGAAGTTTTGGTTGATGAAGTGATTGCAGCTGCGCGATTGCGCTTTGATGTTACTATCGAAGAGATTTCAATCACGGAAGAAAATGTACATTTCAAAATCCCTAAGGTTCTTGAGAGCGCGGCTTGAGCTAAGCCTAACACTATCTTAATATTTAGCTGGTTAAGTATGTTACTATGATCCATTGCTTACGTTTGCAAGAGGGGCGTATTTTTAGTATTATAGGCCTATTAAGAAGGGTGCTTTATGCAAGATATTGATACGGAACAACTAGAGTCCTTAATCTCACAAGAACGATTTAAGCCCGAGGCTTTGCAAGAGCTTGGGGTTGATATTGATGTGTTTGAAAAGCTCTATAAGCAAGTTTATGGGCAGGACGCAGATATACATATGTATAAAGCAGGTCAAAATGAAGTATTTATGACGGCTTTTCCAGAAATTGCCCGCCGTGACCTTGTTGAAAGTGATGGTGAGGAAGAAGGTGAAGCTACTGGTTCTGGTGGTGGTAGCGGCGGCGGGGGCTATAAAGTTGCCAGTATGGAAATTATTGAGCTTGCAGCAGAGGTGCGTAGGCGAGAAATAGCACAGTTCTTTAAAGACGTTAAAGCGGGTGAATATGAGACTTTGCCTGATCTTGATGATTTGAATCCACGTCTAAGAGAGCATGCTGTTGGACTTTATATCGAAGCGAATCCTGAATATCTTGAAATTGCGCTTATGAATGATGAAGAGCGTGCAGAGGAAAGTGCAGAGCTTAACTTAAAGCTCAGTATGCTTACGAATGGTGATTACGATAAATATATGGGGTTTGCGAATAACCCAACGAAGAACCCAGATTCGTCGACTTTAAACGCGATTAAGAATGTACGGACACGTATTAAAACTGAACCAGAGTTTAAATTGCTAATGAAAAAGCAATATTTAATGGATCGTTTTAAATCCCCTAATAGTCCCGTATTTAGGTTTTTACGTGATGTACAATACGGATCACCGGAGAAATTAGAAGAACTTAAAATTAGTTATAAGACTCTTTCTGAACTTGGCCTTATTACTATGCCAACAGAAGAGGCCGAGCTTCTCGATGCGAAGATGAACCGCGGCGGGAAAAGAGACAAAGCCATTGGCTTTGCGAACCAGCTTAATGATGGTGGTACAACGTTTAATGCAGGTGAGGGTGAGCCAGCTCCTATTGAGGGGGCGCCAATGCAAGCTCCGGCTGTAGAAAATGCTTCGCCAGAAGATGTGGCTGCACCAAGTACACAGGTTCCATTAACGGATGGTGCTCAACAAGTACCACAACAAGAAGGTGTATCTGCTCCGGTTCAACCAGCAGAGCAGCCGCAGCCAGAACAAACGCAACCTCCTGCGACCCAAGAACCTATGGAAGTGTTAGCGACAGCTCCGAAATCAATTCAGGACGCAATTCAAAAACAGCAGCAGCCCGCTGCGGAAGCTACTGTTCAGATGCAGTCTCCAGAGGTGCAGGACCCATCAGCAGAGGCCGCATCTATGCAGCCTGTAGATACTGTTAAACCAGAAGAAGTTAGTGTAGCGCCAGTATCTCAAAAACCGGCTACGCCAATTTCATCCACGCCAGATCCAAAAGCGCCATCTGTACCGGGTGTTGCTGATGCTCTTAAGGCTGCTGAATTTCCAAAGGCGGAAGCTGAACAGCCAGAGGCAGGTTCTGATCAGGAAGGTCCAGATGCCGAGAATTCAAGAGATACAAGCAAAGCGCCAAAACGAACTTAAGTTATAATTTTTATATCTAGCTTATATTTATCGGTCTTTTCTTTTCGTTATAGGGACTGTATAAAGCCAACTATGAAACTCACACGTGAAGAATTTTTAAATAGTCCAAGGAAAGCCGTGACATTAGTTGGAATGTCTGGTGTTGGAAAATCGTATCTATCTGTTTTATTAGCACAGAGCGGTTGGGTTAATTTTTCTTGTGATTATTTAATTGGCAGCCATTATTTGAAAGATCACCTAAAGGGTGCTGCTCAGGGGNTGAGTGAAGATAATATTCTNGGNTTGTCNGAATTTGTTGGGCAGGTTGGTAGCCANGAAAAAGGTGGNCTAGCACTAGAAGAATTTCAGATGCGCCAAAAAATGTACAAGGATGCGGAACTGAAATCTTTGGCTGATGCTTGTAAAGAGATNGATAAAGCGGATGCGCCNATTGTTATTGATAGCACCGGNAGTATATGTGAGCTGAATGCACCGAATACGATTGATGCNATAGGGCAGCGAACTTTATTTGTTTATCTNAAAGTACGCCAAGAAGGGCATGAGGAAATTTTGAAGCGCGCTGTNGAATATCCAAAGCCGCTATATTATTCGCCTGACTTTTTNCTAGAGCGCTTAGATAGCTATAAGCAGCAATTTGATGTTGTTAAGACAGATATGATTGATCCTTTGGCGTTTTTACGTTGGGTGTTCCCGTTTTTATTTGAGGCACGTTTACAAAAATATCAAGCACTTGCTGATCAATACGGTGTGAGCATCTATTCTGATCAGTTTAATGATGCCCAAAATGCTGATGATATTATTCAAATTATCGCTGAGGCGCTTTAGCCCATGTCGAAAATTATAATTTACACGGATGGTGCATGTAGTGGTAATCCTGGCCCCGGTGGTTGGGGGGCTTTGCTGCGTTATGGTGANCATGAAAAAGAGCTTTCAGGTGGTGAAGAAGATACTACGAATAACCGTATGGAGATGATGGCGGTTATTAAAGCGCTCGAAGCGTTAAAGGGCGATGGTAAAAGCGTTGAACTTTATACCGATAGTAAATATGTAATGGATGGGGTGAATCAGTGGCTTGAGGGCTGGAAAGCTAAAGGCTGGAAGACTGCTAGTAAGAAACCCGTTAAGAATCANGACCTGTGGGAGCGAATCGATTCGTTAATTCAGGTGCATAATGTCACCTTTTTCTGGGTGAAAGGACACGATGGTAACCCCGATAATGAGCGTGTGGATAAGCTTGCTGTTCAAGCAATATCAANAGCTTAGCGTGTCCGCTTAAGGCTTTCCCGCCTAAATTTTAACTTTCTGTTAATAGTTGGAAGACATNCTNAAACTATACCCGGACGGAATTCTTCGAAAGGGTTTGAGAGTGCCAAATNCCAGATCTTATCTCGTGTTTCTGCGTTAAATAGAAAAATAAAACAGTCGGAGGCTTAAAATGACACAGCTTAATAACACCCAAGGTAACGTTCAAATGCCACTTATCGCGAGTAATTANAGCGATGAACAAGGCTTAGAAATATATGCGCGTTTTATGCGNCANCTTCGATGCGTTCCAGTCTCACGAATAGATATTAAAGTTTTATCAGCCATTCAGTTTACTGCAGATATGGTTGATAGTAGCGATGCCCATGTATCAAAGACCCTAGTTGATATGGGGCTTCGCGCACCGCGGGCTGCATTTCCAGCTGATTTTTTAAAATATGCAGATCGTGCGTTAATGCGTAGGCCACATGACATAGGTGGNCCTAATGCTGCGTTAAATGCCTTAAAAGCCTATTGGGATANAATGGGNGAAGATAAATTNGCCTGTATCAAAGAGGCAGAGTATATAGTTCTTGATGCTGAGGCAGTTGTTTAAAGACTGTTTTAGCGGATTCCCTACTAAGCCCCTTATGTTTAAGGGGCTTTTTTTATTCGTTATATCGTTGCTCGTATCGCTCTTGTGTAATAGGGCGTGTATCGCTTTTTGCAGGGGTATTTGTACCAAATATGACACGCTCGAGGAGGTTGGATAGGCCGTTATTATTACTTTCAATTCTTAACTCATCGAAAGTTGANTATTGGCTCTGCGCCTTAATCATGACNTCTTTCCAAATTTGAGCAGGGTATGAGCCGCCCGTNACCTTTTTCATGGGGCTGTTATCATCATTCCCAAGCCAGACAGAACCGATTAGTGTGTCATCATAGCCAATGAAAAGNGCATCGCGGCTGTCGTTTGATGTGCCTGTTTTCCCTGCNAGTCCGGATTTAAAGGCAGCGCCTTTGCCAGTGCCATATTCNATGACGCCATTTAGCATGCGNGTAACATCGGAAATATCACGTAGATTGAAGGNNCGCTGATAGCCGCTGCTNGGNGNACGTTCGTAATAGATTTCACCATCATCCATGGATGTTATTTTTGTAATACCATATGGGCGTACTTTTAAACCGCCATTAGCAAGCATGGCATAAGCATTAGTCATTTCAATTAAAGATACACCTGAGCTTCCTAGAGCTAGAGAGAGATCTGGTTCAAGCTTTGATGTTATGCCTAGCTTCTTTGCGGTTTTGATAACGCGGCTTGGTTTTACGTCTTGCATGAGCCTAACAGCAGCTGTATTCATTGATTTTGTTAGAGCTTCGCTGAGTGTGACTTCACCGTAATATTTATTTGCAAAGTTTTTAGGGCGATAGCTGCCATTTGTGATGGGCTCGTCTATGATTGTGTCATAGGGTTCCCAGCCGCGTTCAATTGCTGTGAGGTAGAGTATTGGTTTGAAGGCAGAACCAGGTGGGCGAAGTGATTGTACGGCACGGTTAAACTGGCTGCGGTTATAGTTGTGACCACCGATGAGGGCGATAACTTCACCGCTTGGGCGCATGAAAATTGCAGCACCTTGGCTTATTTTTTTCTCTTTTCCATGCGCTGATATGATGCGTTCAATCGCTGCTGCTGCACTGTTTTGTATTTTTGTGTTTAGTGTCGTTTCAATAATAATATCTTCTGTCGGCGCGCCGATTAGATCGTTCATTTCATCGATGATCCAATCAGTATAGAAACGTGACACCAATTCTTTTGACGGTTTTGTCAGTGGTTTTGGTGGTAGTTTTGAATTGCCATTTGCTTGTGCTTGAGTGATGTATCCTGCACTGACCATCGCTTGGAGAACTGTATCTGTACGCTGTTTTGAAAGGCTAGGGTTTACTAGCGGGGAATATCTGGATGGTGCTTTTAGCAGCCCAGCAAGTGTAGCGGCTTGGCGGAGTGATATTTCCTGAACAGGGCGGTTGAAATAGAGCTCTGAGGCGGCGTCCACACCGTAGCTGCCGGAACCTAGATAAACCCGGTTCAAGTAGGCGGAGAGAATCTCATCCTTTGTAAGTTCTTGTTCTAGCCAAATTGCCAGTAAAGCCTCTTGGATTTTACGCTTGTAGGTTCTTGCGTGTGTAAGGAAGAGGTTTTTGGCGAGTTGTTGGGTTATTGTAGAGCCACCTTGAACGAGACGTCCGCTGCGGATGTTAACCATCATTGCACGGCTTAAACCTATAGGGTCAATTCCAAAGTGGTTATAGAAACGACGATCTTCTGTTGCTAGAACAGCTTGAATAAGATGCGGTGGCAGATCGTTTACGCTGACGCGGTTTCCAATGATGTCACCATAACGCGCAGCTACATTTCCAGTTTGATCTTTGATTATAATGGTTGTTTTGCGCTCAAAGGTTGCTTTTTGGGTAATATCTGGGAGGTCTTTGGCGAAGTAAGCTACAATTCCCATCGTAAAAATTCCGGCCCAAAGCCCAAGTACGAAGAGCCATTTAACAATGAAGCCGAACCAGCTACGTTGTTGTTTTTTACGTTTAGGCGATGCGGTCTTTTTTGTTTTTGATTTTGCAGCGCCTTTGGTTTTAGATTTTTTGCTTGTACTTTTTTTTCGTGCCATGGGAATGCTTAATTACAAGAGAGCCAGTATCTTAGGCGTTCTGGAAAGCGCGTAGTTTCTGAGGTTTTATCTTCTAACTTAGCACCGCAGAATTCAACGATGCGAATAGCTGCTTTGTTCTTAGGGGAAAGAGTTATGAGCGCGCGATCAATTCCAAAATGACAAACATATGGCATGCCTTTTTGAAGGATTTTCTTACCGAACCCTTTACCACGGCTGGATGGGCGGATCATGAAGTTAACGTGGCCGCCCCATTTTTCAAGGTGCCAGTTCAGGCGGTGACGAATGTTAAATGTGCCGAGATATTTATCGCCTTTTACAAGCCAGAGGACTGTCTCTGGTACTGGTTCGACCCAGTCGGCGTAAGGCTTATGCATATGGCGTTCACCGCTATTAAGCTCTTTGACCCATTCTTCGAAATTATGGTCTAGTTCAAGTTTGTCGATGAATTGGTAGCGGCCTTCGGCGTGGTATTCATCCAGCGCTTCGAGGTAGCTATCTTTGTATTCTATATCTGGTTTTACAAGTTTTGATGCTGGCATGGCTTTTTATTAGCATAAGGTGATTGCTTATAGAAGAGGGTTTTTATTAGAGGATAAAGAGTGCAGCGAGCCCAAGGAAGGCAAAAAATCCTATAACGTCTGTAACTGTTGTTAAAAAGACGGTTGAGGCTACGGCAGGGTCTGAACCGTAGCGATCTAAAAGGATGGGGATAGAAGCACCAAAGAAGCCTGCAACGATTAAATTAATTAACATTGCCGCTGCTATGACAATTCCTAGCATTGGGTTTGTAAACCAAAGTGCGGCCAGAATACCTGTTATTAATGCAAATGCAGCGCCGTTTAATGAGCCTACAAGTGTTTCTTTACCTATAATGCGCCATGTATTTGTTTCTGAAAGTTCTTTAGTCGCTAGGGCGCGAACGGCAACAGTTAGCGCNTGTGTTCCCGCATTGCCGCCCATGGAGGCTACTATAGGCATGAGAACAGCTAAGGCTACNAGTTCTTGGATTGTTGTGTCAAANAGTGANATAACGAGAGAGGCGAGCACNGCNGTTAATAAGTTTACAAAAAGCCAACGGAANCGCGTNCCTGTGGTTGATAANATTGCACGATAGAGGTCGTCATTACCCACNCCTGCCATTCTTAGGATGTCTTCTTGNGCCTCTTCATCGATAACGTCAACAACATCNTCAATTGTAACCACACCAAGTAGGCGGCCATCTTCATCCACAACNGGNGCAGAAAGNGCGTTTTCACGGCGGAAGAGGTGGGCGACCTCTTCTTGGTCCATCGTTGCCGGTACAGGTTGGATGGATTTTGTCATGATTTCTTCGAGCTTAATTTTACGCTCTGATCTTACAAGCTTATTAAGCGGGATTTGTCCTTTTACGTGATAGGACGGNTCAATAATAAAGATNTCAAAAAACTCTTCAGGAAGGTCTTCTGTTGCGGCTCTTATATAATCAATGGCCTTACCAGCTGTCCAGAAATGTGGGACNGCAACAATTTCACGTTGCATAAGACGACCGGCTGATTCTTCAGGGTAGCTTAGGCCTTCTTCGAGTGCGACACGCGTTTTGGAAGAGAGTTTCCGGATGATGTCTTTTTGTTGACGGACATCAAGCGGTTCGATCAAATCAAGGGCATCATCACTTTCTAGCGCGGTGACGATGTCTGCGATTTGGTGCGTTGGCATATTGCTAAGGCAGGCACGCGATAGCTCAGGGTTCATTTCCGAAAAGACTAGTGGGTCGAGTGCATCGCCGTACATGGCAATGAGTTCTTCACGNTCTTCTTCTTTTACTTTTGCAATGAGTTCAGCGGTNTCGGGAGCGCTNAGATCGTTAAGGATCGAATGAACTGTGTCAGAGTCTTGCGCATGAACAGCCTCACTTATGCCGCGAATATCCTGATCGCTCAGCGTAAAGCTCAGTTCTTCTGTATTGTCAGCTATATTTTGCTGTTCTTGTTGTTCACGCATGGCTTACCTTATCGGATTGGCCAGTGAAGAAGGGCAATAAGTGCTTTAAAGCCCTTCTTTATAGGTTGTTAACCGGCGGCCAATTGAGTTGTATTGTCTTTTTTACTGTTCTCTTTTTCGAAAACTTGAGCACCAACAGTTGCTAGTGCTGTTATATTCACAATACCACGTGTTGTCACCGTTGGGGTGATAATATGTACAGGTCGTGCACAGCCAAGAAGAACTGGGCCGATGTTAATNCCGTCTGTGAACCCTTTAACAAGNTTGAANGNAATGTTCGCCGATTCAATATTTGGCATGATGAATAGGTTTGCAGAGCCTTCGAGTGTAGTATTTGGCATGATGTTTTGACGTACTGCTTCGGATAGTGCTGCATCACCGTTCATTTCACCATCAATTTCTAGCTCAGGGTCACGGCGGCGAATATCTTGGTAAGCTGCTCGCATCTTTGCAGATGANGGTGATGGTGAATTACCGAAGTTAGAGTGTGAAAGTAGAGCCACTTTTGGGTGGATACCAAAACGCTTAACTTCTTCAGCGGCAAGTAGCGTCATTTCAGACAGTTGCGCAATTGATGGGTCTGGGTTGATCTGTGTNTCACAGAAGAAATATGTACCGCGTGATACAAGTAGACCATTTAATGATGCNGGTGTTTCTACACCAGGCTGTAGGCCGATGATATCGATNATATCTTTTGTATGATCGCTATATTGNCCGACAGCGCCGCAGATAAGTGAGTCTGCTTCACCCTTNCGAACCATGAGTGCACCAATAACTGTTGTGTTAGTGCGCAGTGTTGTTTTGGCTACTGATGGTGTAACACCACGGCGTTCCATGATTTTGTGATAGCTTTCCCAGTAGTCACGGTAGCGGTTGTCATTTTCAGGATCGACGAGTTCATAGTTCTCACCTTCTTTGAGGTGGAGCCCTAAGCGTTCGATACGAGATTTAATAACTTTTTCACGGCCAATGAGGATCGGCTTAGCGATGTTTTCTTCTACNGCTGTTTGAACAGCAAGAAGAACTTGTGTTTCTTCCGCTTCACAGTATGCGATGCGCTTAGGTGCGGTTTGTGCACGTGTGAAGATTGGGCGCATTACAAGTTGCGAGCGAATGAAGAACTGCTCTAGTTTGTGTCTATATGCTTCGAAATCTTCGATAGGGCGTGTTGCAACACCGCTTTCCATTGCCGCTTTTGCAACAGCAATTGGAAGATCAACGATCAAACGTGGATCGAATGGCTTTGGAATAAGGTATTCAGGGCCAAATTCGAGTGTTTCATCAGCGTAAACATTTGCAACTTCGGCAACGACTTTTTTACGTGCAAGCGATGCAATCGCTTCAACACAAGCCATTTTCATGTCCTCGTTAATCTTCGTTGCCCCTGTATCAAGTGCACCACGGAAGATGAATGGGAAACACAGAACATTGTTAACCTGATTAGGGAAGTCAGANCGACCTGTACAGATGATCGCATCCGGTTTAGCTTCGCGTGTTTCTTCTGGCATAATTTCAGGTGTTGGGTTTGCAAGCGTTAGCATAAGCGGCGCTTTGCCCATAGTTTTTACCCATTCTTTCTTAACTGCTCCAGCAGCAGAAAGGCCAAGGAATACATCCGCATCAACGAGTGCTTCTTCAAGAGTACGAAGATCAGTATCAACAGCGAATGCTTCTTTTTGTGGGTCCATTCCTTCGTTACGGCCTTTGTAAACAACACCAGTACGGTCACAAACGATGATGTTTTCTTTCTTTACGCCAGACTTAACAAGTAGGTTTAGACAAGAAATCGCAGATGCACCTGCACCAGATGTTACAAGACGGATTGTTGAAGGGTCACGGCCTGAATATTCAATCCAGTTACGGAAAGCCGCAGCCACAATAATCGCGGTACCATGTTGATCATCGTGAAAAACAGGAATATTCATGCGTTCTTTAAGGCGGCGTTCAATTTCAAAACATTCTGGAGCTTTGATATCTTCCAGGTTAATACCACCGTAAGTTGGCTCAAGAGAAGCTACAATATTAACGAATTTTTCTATGTATTCTTCGCTTGTACATTCATCACGGTTCACCTGTGTGTTCATATCGACTTCTACGTCAACTGAATCGATGTTTGCGAATTTTTTGAAAAGAACTGATTTTCCTTCCATAACGGGCTTAGCGGCTAATGCGCCAATATCACCAAGGCCAAGTACTGCTGTTCCTTCTGTAATGACGGCTACGAGGTTTCCTTTAGATGTGTAATCGTAAGCTGTGAGAGGATCTTCATGAATTTCTTCACATGGCGCTGCTACGCCCGGGGAATATGCAAGCGCCAAATCACGCTGTGTTGCTAGGGCTGTTGTTGCGCGTATTGCCACTTTACCTGGCTTAGGAAATTTGTGGTAATCCAAGGCGTCTTGGCGGAATGTATCTTTGTTATCAGTGCTCATTTTCGCTTACTTTTCTTGCGTTTAAAAAATCATAAAAATAAAGGTCTACTTTCGATACATAATTGGCGGCTACTATGCAAGGCTTCATTTTACTGCGGTGCAATAGTTTAGGCAGTTTTATGATTAAATTATTACAATAAAAAAGCCACCAATTTGGTGGCTATTTAAGATGGTGCGGCCGAGAGGACTTGAACCTCCACGGGATTTAACTCCCACAGCGACCTCAACGCTGCGCGTCTACCGATTCCGCCACGGCCGCATGCCTGTGCTGTTTGGTAGGAAGCAATGATTTATCAAATTAATTATTCGGGTGCAAGTGTAATTATATGCCTATATTAGCGTTAGATATGTTTTGTTTGCATAATATTTTTTGTGATACTAATAACATAATGCACGGGATCGGTATTTGTAACATTATGGGGTTATTAAAATGCTAGATCATTCTTATCAATTAGGTGCTGAGCTTAAAGACGGGCGACCAATTGTTCATATCGATGTTATTAAAGAACAATGACAATAGACACCATAAATTAGCCTATTGTTGATTTTATGTCGTGCACATAATATGTGTAGCGCATGGAATGGAAAATTTCTGAAAATTTAGTCGATTACAGGGCTGCGCTAGAATTTATGGATGAGCGGGTTAGTGCTATTCATAAAGATGGCGGCAATGACCTTGTTTGGTTTTTACAGCATTCAGCGCTTTACACTGCTGGGACGAGTGCGAAAGCGCATGATCTGCTTGATCAGCGTTTTCCTGTTTATGAGGCAGGGCGCGGAGGTGAGCATACCTACCATGGGCCGGGGCAACGTATTGCTTATGTGATGCTTGACCTTAAGAAGAGGCAGAAAACCCCTGATATTAGAGATTATATTTGGAGATTAGAGGAGTGGATTATTCGCACTCTTTCTGAATTTGGTGTTGTTGGCGAAAGGCGAAGTGGCCGTGTCGGAATATGGGTTGTTCGCGATGACGGTCGTGAGGAAAAGATAGCTGCTATTGGGGTGAGGGTGAGGCATTGGATAACCATGCATGGAATTGCTTTGAATGTTGAGCCGGATTTATCGCATTTCGGGGGCATTGTACCATGCGGGATTCGTGAACATGGTGTGACAAGCTTACGTGCGCTTGGTGTTGATGCTACAATGGAGGATGTTGATGCCGCGCTTAGACATCAGTTTAAATCTGTTTTTGGAGAGAGTTAGGGGCATATCACTCTCTCATTATAATTATCTCTAATCTTTTAAAAGGATGGGTATTGATGTCTCTACAATTGCACCTGTAGAGCATATAACAGGTGCATCCGAGTTATCGGTATCTGCTTTCATAAATGAATCACAGAGGACTGATTTCTTTTCCTCATTTGGCAACTTACAGGAATAAGGCCCTGTTATTGTGATGTTTTTACCTTTTTTAACTGTAAAAGCTTGTGTCAGTCTTTCTGAAATAGATCTATGAAGATCTCTGGTAACTCTCATACAGTTACTTTCATCTTCTACATTTAAGATGGGCATAACTGGTGACGTTATGTTCAGTGGATGGTTTGCATTATATGATGCCTGCACAGCGGCAGCATTTAGCATCATAGATAAACCAGCTACAGCGGCGATTTTTTTATTTTTTGTCATATTATCCCTCGGTTTTGGTGGGGTTATATGTATTTATTGATCTTATGTCAAGTAATACTTGTTTGAATGAGTTTTAAAAGCGCTAATCCTTAAAAGGTATAAGTACGCGGACTATTAATTGCTGTGTAAAACTCTCTTTCTTTAGGCTCTATTTTAGGAGCTTCAGGCTCTAGGGTTGAGCAAGTCGTTAGGGCTTGTCCTTTACCGGCTTCCAAGAAACTTTCACATATTGTGGTTATTATCTTATTTGGAAGGGCGCAGCCATACGCGGATGTTACAGATATCGGCTGGTTTTTTTCGAAATGATTGCTTTGGCCGATTTGTAATGATAGCTGTGCGTGTGTGTTTAATGAAGCTTCTATACATTCTTCATTGGTCTTTGTTTTGAATGCTATTTGAGGGGGGATTACAACTTGCGCTAAGCTTGTTTGAGAGGGGGGATTCTGAGGCTCAGTCTTTTGATTTGGCTCAGTGCCTTCTGCATTTGCATTATTTGCAAGAATTGTAAGTGTTGCGGCCGCAACGATATTATTGATTGTTTGTTTCATTTTTATCCCCTTTATTAAGTTTTTTATAAAGATGGGGCTTGTTTATGTCAAGTTAATCGGCGGCGATATTCTGAGTATTGGCGGCGGCGTAGTGATTAATATAGTCTGTAATCTTTATTATATCGATTTGAAACTTATCGAAAAGACGATGTTTTTCTCCTGTTAATTCATTCATGTAGAGTGATTTGTTGATTTCTAGCTGTAGGCTATGAATGCCTCTTGCTGGATCGGAGTAACGCTTAAGTATTTCAACGCCTTTGAATGGATCATTGATGGATACGGTGTAGCCAAGAGTTTTAATATAGTCACGTAGCGCGCGTGTGAACATTGCAGAGCTGCTTGTACCGTCACGATCGCCTAGGACGAAATCGACAGGTTTTGATTTAGTACCAAATAGTCCTAAAGGCTGTTTGGGGTAAGCAACGGAGTTTGGCATTGAGTGGCAATTAATGTGAAAAACTTGTCCAAATTTGTAGTGCGTATCGTTTATCAAACGCTCTAAAGCATTATGATAAGGTACGTAGCAATTATTAATCCTATTTAGAATCTCATCTTGTGTTAAGTGACGGTTATAAACGGGTACGCCAGAAGATACTAAGCGGCGAATAAGTCCTATACCCGCATCAGATCGGTTTGTTGGATAGATTGGAAATGAATTATTACTATCCCAATTTTCTTTAAAAAGTGCTGGGTCAATATCGTCGATAGCACGGTTAGGATCGATATAGGTCCGGGGAAAGTGTGCTTGTAAGAATGCTGATCCAGTTTGCGGTACATGAGCAAATAGATCTTCAACAAAATTATCTTCTGCGTTTTTTAAGTTTTTGAAATCACATGCATAATTAAAATCATCGGGATATGTGCTGCCACTGTGTGGACTGTCATATAATACAGGTGATGCAAGATCTTTGTTTTTTGTTATCGTATAGGGTGCATCCATACCTTAAGCCTATATGGATAAGGGGTTCATAGTAAAGGGTTAAAAATGCTGCATATTATTCTTTTATTTTAGATGTGAATTGGGTATCAAAAGGTCAGTAACATTTACACAATAAAAGAGAGATCAAAAATGCACGATATAAGATACATACGCGAAAATGCTCAGGAGTTTGATGCTGCTATGNAATTGCGCGGGTACTCGGAGTCACAGAGTGNACTGATCTTGAAGCTTGATGAAAAGCGCCGCGCTCTGCAGACGGAGTTACAAGAACTTCAGTCTGAGCGTAATGCGAAGTCTAAAGAAATTGGTAAGGTCAAATCACAAGGCGGCGATGCGCAGGAGATTATGGATGCCGTTGCAGCGATGAAAACGCGCATGGGTGAGCTTGANGAAGAAGAGCGCACAGTCGCTGATAGCCTTAATCAGCATTTAGCTGGCCTGCCGAACATTATGGCGGGGGATGTACCAGAGGGCGCAAATGAGGATGATAATGAAGAGCTTCATAAATGGGGCGAGATTAAGTCGAAGAGTGGCCCGGAGCATTGGGAAATTGGTGAGAAGCTCGGACTTATGGATTTTGAGACCGCAGCGAAACTATCTGGCTCACGCTTTGTTTTGTTAAGTGGCGGGCTTGCCCGTATGGAACGTGCATTAGCGCAGTTCTTCCTTGATACGCATTCAGGTGAGCATGGCTATGTTGAGACTTCACCGCCGCTATTAGTACGTGATAGTGCACTTTATGGGACAGGGCAGCTTCCGAAATTTGCAGAAGATCAGTTCTCTACTAAAGAAACAGATCATTTTATGATCCCAACGGCAGAAGTGCCGCTGACGAATATTGTGGCGGATATGATCGTGGATGAAGAAGAATTGCCGCGTCGTTACTGTGCATTTACACCATGTTTTAGATCAGAAGCAGGTAGTGCAGGGCGCGATACACGCGGCATGCTGCGTCAGCATCAGTTCTATAAGGTTGAGATGGTNAGTGTGACTGCGCCAGAGGAATCAGAAGCAGAGCATGAGCGTATGCTTGGGTGCGCAGAGGCGGTTCTGAAAAAGCTNGAAATTCCGTTCCGCACGGTAAAGCTTTGTTCGGGTGATACGGGTTTTGGTGCGCGTAAGACTTATGATATTGAAGCGTGGTTACCAGGGCAGGAGACTTATCGCGAGATTTCTTCTGTTTCGAATTGCTGGGACTTTCAGGCGCGCCGTATGAAAGCGCGTTGCCGNGCAAAGGGCGAAAAGCAAACACGCTTTGTTCATACGCTTAATGGCTCGGGTGTGGCNGTTGGCCGCGCGCTTATTGCNGTCATGGAAAACTACTATGATCCAGCGGATGGCGGCGTTTTTGTTCCAGAAGTCCTGAAGCCATATATGGGCGGNATTGAGAAGATTACGGCGTCTTAATTTGCTTTAAGATAGTGAGATTTATAAAAAATAAAGCAGGCCACAATGGGTAGCCTGCTTGTTTGTTTATGGATCAATGTGATTTGTTTAAGATTGTCCGTCTAATTTCATACCGACTGCTTGTTTAACATTGCTAAACCAAGCTGCTGGTTTATCAACTGTCGTGTTATCATGTGCAGAACCGAATGTAGATGATACGTTGCCAGCATTTGAAAGGCTGTTATCCCTTTGGATTGCNACTTTAACTGCATTTTCTTTTTGTAAAAATCTTGATTGTCCCATTTTTATCTCCTTTTCGTCTTCAGTAGGGTTTTATCAAAAACCTCTGTCATAAATTTAGCTCGAATTAGTGCCCGAATTGTAAGCTCGAATTTTGCTCGAATTTATCCCTTATGACAAAAAGTGAATATCTTATAGCATTTATGANGTATGAAAGTCAAATAAGTGGTTATTTTATTATCATTTGGCTATGGATAAGTGTTGTTTTATTTTCTGTTGTTATGGTTTGAATATCTCAATAATGTTGTTTTATTTTCTACGAGTATAAATGAGGGGGAATATGATTAAGAAGCTCTTACCATTTGAGGCACTCAAAAGCAGTGCGCATCGTTTCCCGCTTTCNTGTGTGTTTGCGTTGATTGTTTTTACGCTTACTTTATTGGGTATTTATGATGTTTTTGATGATCATGGGCCGTGGCTTTGGCGATTGGTTGTTAGCTTCAGTTTTGCTTATTTTTGGTGTGGGGCTGTTAAACTCTATCAAGAATCNNAAAGNAAGAGNGTTNTGTTCTTCGGATTAGCTAGTTTAGCTGGCATAAGTTTTTTTGCCCTGTTTGCTTATATTTTGCCGGATATTAAGTTCAGTTTTTTTGCCTCTATGGGACATGTTTTTTCATTGCTTGCAATTAGTCTTGCTGGTTTTACNCGGGCACGTACTGGTGATCTTTCATATTGGGTATTTAATGTGAAGATGTGGCTCGGNGTTTTTGTGGCTATTGCTGCGGGAATTATNTGGGGATCCGGTGGTTCTCTGGCTTTGCTGGCGGTGGATAAGCTATTTGATATTGATGTACCTAGTAAATTATATCAAACGATTTGGTCAGCNTCCTTGGTCNTTTTGACGCCAATTTATGCACTTTCGTGGGTNCCAGATAAATANGATTTCGAGGATGANGAATGCNGTGCGCCAGTGCAGCTAAACTTNNTGGTGAACTGGGTTTTGGGGCCGTTAAGTTGTGTTTATTTATTGATTTTATATGCTTATTTTATCAAGATTTTAGTGGAAGGGGNACTNCCTAGTGGAATTCTCTCCGTCCTGACTATGGGNTTTTCAGGTGTCACATTACTGACNTACCTTATTAGTTTTGGTATGAGGAAAGATGCCAATGCCATTATTCGTTTTTTACAGAAATATCTCTTCATTGTCTTAATTATACCAGCCGTGATGCAAGGGTGGGCTCTGTATATCCGTGTTGAATCGTACGGTGTAACGGAAGAGCGCTATTTGGTAGGTTTATCAGCGGTTTATATACTTATCTTGTGTGGCTGCTATATCTTTAGCTTGCTCAAAAGACGCGTTATGTCGGTGCGTGTTCTGCCAATGACGCTTGCTATGATTGTGGTCTTAGTCTCTGTTGGGCCTTTTAGTCTGGTTGACGTTTCTGAGCGCTCGCAGTTTTCTATTCTTAAGGGGTTGCTTGTTAAAAATGGTATCTTGGTGAATGGCCGCATTGTTAAAACTGAGAATGATGTAACTTTTGAAGATAGTGCGGAGATATCATCACGCCTTTCATATTTTAGCCGCCGTGACCATATAGACGCGTTACATGAGTGGTTCGATTTTCAAGAAAGAGTTCATTATAGATATTTTAATGTTGCGGATGCGGCGAAGAAAATGGGTGTTGAGTATCTCTCCCGATACGATATTCGCAAAGGAAAAAGAAAATTTAAGCAATTCAGTTTTTATGCGGATCATGCTGATGCGATTGTGAAAACGAACGGTTTTGATTACGTGCTGAATACTACATATAAAACAAGAGCTAAGGATCAGGCGTGGGATCACGAATGGAATATAGGCGAAGAGCCAAAGCTTTATCGTATATTATCAAATTTTGATGGTCAGAATTTCGTAATTGGCTTGAACGGATTGGTTGTTACTCGTTTTGATGTTGAGCCTTATGTCATGGGGTTACTTAATCAAGGGTATAGAGCTTTACCGGAAGATGGGGCAGGTGAGGGTAATAGGTTTTCTACTGTTTATCAAAGTGATGAGATACGTGTGATGGTGGAATATACCAATGTAAACGGAACATTTAATGGGGAGGACGGGGCTTTGAAAATTACTATGGTCAAGGCCCGTGTCTATATTGATTTACTAGATTAGCATTTAGTCTTTAGCCTTGTTTTTTAAGGTGAGGAAGCAGATATATTTGAATGCTATTTTTTGTAATGGGTTTTTGTTTCCGTATGGCCGCCAAGTTTTTTTACAGCGATTAAGATAAGCATCTATATGTAAGCCTTTTGGTGCGGTGATGACATGCCCACGGTTTAAGAGGAGTTTTAGCACATTGGTGCATAGAACACCTGTAGCTAACGATATGCCCATACGTGTTGATGGAGTTTTTCCTGTTTTGAAATCAAAACCTGATCTATCTGCTATGTATTGTGTATGCATTGTATTTGGTGCAACGCCGATTATGAATCTTACGATATTTTCGTTTTTTATTTTTTCACGCTCTTGTTCATTTGCATTGTTAGGTACTTTTGCAAAGTTAAAGTATTCTTCGAATGGCATTGAATTTTTTGTAAAGCATAGTAACGCTGTCCCCATTCCAATGGGGGCTGCTGTGATGGCAGGGATCCCTTTTTCGTGGCATTTTTGAAATATTTTTCGTCTTATATCCAGAGCATAGATATCTAAACTATCAATATAGATATCAACTCCATCTAGGAACTCATTCAAATTCTCATCGGTAACACCATTTTTAAAAAGCTTAATGGCAGCCTCAGGGTTTATGTTACTGAGCGTGTTTTCTGTGACATTCAATTTACCAAGGCCAAGAGTAGACATCATTGCGCCAGCTTGGCGATTGAAATTTCCCACATCGTAATCGTCAAAATCCGCAATGTGGAAATTGCTTATGCCTAACCTTGCGCATGTAATCGCATGGTCACCACCAACACCGCCAAGGCCAGCGATGGCGACTTTGCTGTTTCTTAATATTTCCTGCTCTTTATGAGTTATCCAGCCATGGTTTCGTGAGAATGCTTCTTTATAGTTAAAGCGTTCTCTATGTTCTTTGAGTATTTTAAAATTATGCTGCATTTTCACTCTCTAGAAATTGATGTGTTTGCTGTGTTTCTTTTGAGTTTTGAATACTTGTGTCGATATAATCATATAAACCTCTAAAGCCATCCGGCAGGGATGCTAAGGCTTCATCTGTACTGATGTAATATGGGGCACGCCTTCCATGATAATTTGTAAGTTCTCCGATTTGTTTGAAATGTAAGCCAACAAAGCTCATACTTTTTGCGAGTTTTGGCTCTACCATAATGTAGACATGTTTAATGCCTTCTTGGATTAAAAGTGCCATTACAGAAAAATAAAGGCTTGTGGTTATGAATGGAAAGCACCGTATTTCTTCGGTTGAATATGTTTCTTCATTAATAACGCCCATCCCAGCTCCATAATGTTTTTCGGTTGAACGGCGCCTGAAATTTGATGGTACAGCGAGCCTTGAAACCTCGGCTATAGTATTTCGATCAAAATTTGAGGGGTGTGTTTTTCGTTCTTCAATACTGTTGGCGCAGTACTTTTCAATAGGCAGTAGGTTTTGTTCATTGTCCGCTAGTATGGCTCTTACTGTGCCAGCGTATGTGCCGCTGCTGTTATGTTTTATTACGCAAGCTTTTGAATGCACATCAAAGATATCTGTTTCCATGCCGGTATAGCGAATACGTTCATAGCCTAATTCTTCGCAATATACGTTATGACGAATTTTAAATGATTGTTCTTTGAGTGTTTCATGTAATGCAATTTGTGGCGTGAAATAATGTTTAAAATGCTCGGTGATTTTATCGGCTTCTTTATTTGCTGTATAGCGAATGGCTTTTTTTGCTACGCCGCCAATTAACGGATAGTCAGTCATGTTCTTCATCATGCTCATGTTTTTTCCTTTGTCATTTTTTGTGTTCATATGGGCGTGCAGACTTAATGGCTGTGAGATTATTCACAGTTGAGAGGAATTACATTTTTGCTTGGTGGGAGTTTAGAAAATTACTCAGTCACACATTTACTCAATCATTACCCATAACTTCATCATACGGCTTGGCCTATTAAAGCGTGGTTAAAAATAGTTAAAATGTTTTCTAATTGTTTTTTAGCGCCTATAACTAACGGCTATGAACACGCAAGATATAAACCGCAGAATAAGATTAGTTATGGATCTTCGTACCAAGGGTATTCGAAGTGCGGATGTACTTGGCGCGATTGAGCGTGTGCCGCGTGATTTCTTTGTACCGTCATCTGTATCGGATCAAGCATGGGATGATATGGCGCTGCCT
Source organism: Micavibrio sp. TMED27 (assembly GCA_002167715.1). Lineage (GTDB taxonomy): Bacteria > Pseudomonadota > Alphaproteobacteria > Micavibrionales > Micavibrionaceae > TMED27. Next base: position 115,056 of record NHCG01000019.1, on the reverse strand, counting down.
ATTGGGCGGGGTCAAACGATAAGTCAGCCTTTTGTTGTGGCCAGTATGACAGAGGCTTTAGAACTTACTGATCGGGATAAAGTTTTAGAGATTGGGACGGGCTGTGGGTATCAGACAGCTATTTTATCAAAGCTATGCCGGCGCGTTTATACCATTGAGCGCCATCGTTATTTGCTTGAACATGCAGAGAAACGCTTTGAAGAACTGCGCCTTCGAAATGTAACGGCGATTGCAGGGGATGGCATGAAAGGCTGGCCAAAGATTAATGGCTTACAGCAGGCGCCTTTTGATAAAATAATTGTGACTGCGGCTGCGAAGGATAAGCCGCCAGCAGCTTTGTTGGAGCAAATAAGAGTAGGCGGTAAAATGATTATTCCAGTTGGTCCGCCTGGTGAACAGAGTCTTAAACTTTTTCAAAAAGAAAGTGATGAGGCTTATTCAGTACGTAATATTATGCCGGTGCGTTTTGTCCCGCTCTTACCAAATATTGCTGAGGATAGTGAATAGCGGTGTAATCTATTGAAGGGGAGTGCTGTAGTTGCTATCATAGGCGAATGAGACGTTCTGTCGTATTTTCTTTTTTATCAATTCTGGTACTTGGTGGATGTTTAGGCTCTAAGCATGTGAAGCCTCCTGTCACGATCTATGGCAATAAGGGTGGTGAAGGTGGCGGCGTTCATATCGTTCAGCAAGATGAGACTATATATAGCATTGCAAAGCGCTATAACCTTGTGATGGGCGATTTGGCCTATGCTAATGGCATTGATAAAGGGTATCGAATTCATCCTGGGCAGCGTTTAACCCTTCCTCCACCGCCAACATATCGTGTTCGTAAGGGGGATAGTTTATCAGAAGTTGCTCGAATATTTGGTGTCAGTACGCAGGATGTTATTACAACGAATGAATTGCCGCGCCCTTATATGATACAGCCAGGGGATGAACTGAAGTTGCCGCGAATTACTGCGGAAGAGGCTGGGGCTGGATATGCGCCTGTTAAAATGCAGGCAGACAGTAAGGTAGGCGTTGGTGATGAGCATCAGAATTTTATTGTTGCGGATAATAAGCCAATAGCAGCACCTAAATCACGGCCTAAAGGTGTGAATGTTAAGCCGCCTAAGCGTAGCTCTTCTAAATTTTTACGTCCAGTGAATGGTAAGGTTATTTCTAGCTATGGTGCTAAAAAGGGCGGTTTATATAACGATGGTGTTAATATTCTTGCAGATCGCGGAACTATAGTTAAGGCCGCTGAAAATGGTGTTGTTGTCTATGCCGGGAGTGAGCTTAAGGGATCTGGTAATCTTGTTCTTGTTAGGCATTCTGATCGCTGGATGACGGCTTATGCGCATTTGGATAAGATTAAAGTGCGCCGCGGTCAGGTTCTTAAACGCGGACAATCACTTGGGACAGTCGGCTCAACGGGCGCTGTGGATCGTCCTCAGCTTCATTTTGAAGTACGTAGAGGCACGAAAGCTATAAACCCTAAAAAACTTATTTAGTTCATTCGTTGTAAATTTTAGTTGATTGATTTCCGCTTTGGGTTGCCTTACAGGGCAGGAGCGTTATAGTCACTCAGATTATATTGATTTTATTTATATTTATTTAGGGAATGACGTAATGTTTATATCACAAGCATATGCACAAACAGTTGAAGCCGCTTCGGGCATGGCCGCGGAAGCCGCTGCAGAATTGCCAGCAGCGCCAAGCGCCTTTGAAGCGTTTTTGTGGAATATGGGGCTTGTTCTACTTCTAGTATTTTTGTTTTACTTTCTTTTGATTGTACCACAGCAGCGTAGACTTAAAGAACATAGCGAGATGCTTCAAGAGCTTAAGAAAGGCGATGAAGTTGTTACTGGTGGTGGTTTAGTTGGTAAAATTGACAAAATTAAACCTGGTGAGCCAGAGGTTGTCGTTGATCTTGGCGGCGGTGTGAAAGTAACTGCGCTGCGCACGACTTTGCATGGTAAGAATGAAAATGCTCAAAAAGGAGCGCCTGCAAATGATTCAAAAGCAGCTGATAAGAAAAAAGCCGATAAGAAGAAGTAACTCTTCATAAAGAGAAGTTAGGTACGCCGAACAATGGTAAAAATTGAAACTTGGAAGATATTATTGTCGCTGATTGTTGTTCTTATGGGCGGTTTTTATGCCTTGCCGAACACATTAAATGAAAATGTTAGGGCGAATTTACCGTCATTTTTACCAGTGAAGACTGTCAATCTTGGCCTTGATCTTCGGGGTGGTGCGCACCTTCTTTATCAACTGGATATGCCAGGTGTATTTAAAGATCGCAGCGAAGCTATGATTCAGGCACTTCGTAAGGAGCTTCGTTCTGAAAAAATTGGTTACCGCCGTATTGGCGGGCTTGACGGTGGTGTTCGTGTTACTCTTCGTAAAGAAGAAGATGCACCAAAGGCACGTAAAATAATGCGCGGGCTTGAACAAGGGCTTATTGTAAATACAAGCGGCGAAGGTGGTTTAATCCTTGAGGCTGTGTATACAGATGAAGGGCGTAGGGATGTCTATAAATCTGTGATTAGTCAGGCGATTGAAGTCGTTAGAAGACGTGTAGATGAACTTGGTACAACTGAGCCAGTTATTCAACGTCAGGGGGAAGACCGTTTGCTTGTGCAGGCTCCCGGCGCGGATGCAGAAGAGCTTAAAAATATCATTGGTAAGACAGCGAAGATGACATTCCATCTTGTCGCTGATCCATCCGCTTCGGCGAATGTTCGTACAGTGAGCTATCCACTTGATGAAGATGAAACGCAGCAGATGCGTCTTAATCGAACAGCCCTGATCACAGGTGATATGCTCAGCGGCGCTGCTTATTCTCAAAATCAAAATGGTGAGCATGCTGTTTCATTTAGAATGAATAATACAGGCGCACGTATATTCTGTGATGTGACGCGTGAAAATACAGGTAAGCCATTTGCTATTGTTCTTGATAAACGCATTATTAGTTCACCAGTTATTCGTGAACCTATTTGTGGTGGTCAGGGGCAAATATCAGGGAGCTTTACCGTTAAAACAGCGAATGATCTCGCGCTCTTGTTGCGTGCCGGTGCATTGCCTGCGGAAATGAAAGTTGTTGAGGAACGCACGGTTGGCCCATCACTTGGGGCAGACTCTGTGGCTGCGGGTAAAGTTGCAGCGATTATTGGTCTTGCTGGTGTTCTCGTATTTATGGCTATCTCATATGGTTTCTTTGGATTAATGGCAAATGTTGCATTGGCAATTAATGTTGTTTTGATTTTTGCGCTGCTTTCGATGATGCAAGCGACGCTTACACTGCCGGGTATTGCTGGTATCGTTCTAACGATTGGTATGGCTGTTGATGCAAATGTTTTGATTTTTGAGCGTATTCGTGAAGAATTTAGACTTGGGCGTTCAGTGATTTCTGCAATTGATGCAGGTTATTCACGAGCAATGGCAACGATTGTTGACTCGAATTTAACAACGCTGATTGCGGCGGTTATTCTGTTCTCGTTCGGTACAGGGCCAATTAAAGGCTTTGCTGTGACGCTTGGTATCGGAATTATAACGTCCTTCTTTACAGCGATTATGATTACTCGAATTTTGGTTGTTCTTTGGTTGAATAAAAACCGTTCGTCGAAAACAATACCAGTATAAGGAATAGTATATATGCGTGGTTTAAGATTAGTTCCTGAAGAAACAAATATTAACTTTATTGGTGTGCGTTATGCGGCCTTTGCCATTTCGCTCTTCCTTGTGTTGGGATCAGTATTTCTGATTGCGACAAAGGGGCTTAACTTTGGTATCGACTTTGCTGGTGGTACGGTTATTGAAGTGCGCACGCCAGAAGTACCTGACCTGAAAAATTTACGAGAGCGTTTAAATGGTCTTGNGCTGGGGGCTATTTCTATTCAGGANTTTGGTGAGCCAGATGACCTTTTGATCCGCTTGCGTCAGCAAGAGGGNGGNGCAGAGGTTCAGACTGCGGCTATTAATTCTGTNCGTAGTGCGTTAGATGCTACATATAAAGATGTNGGTGCGGTTGATTATCGCCGTACGGAATTTGTAGGGCCNCAGGTTGGAGAAGAGCTTAAGCAGCAAGGGCTTATGGCCGTGATATTCTCTATGTTTGGTATTCTNGCTTATGTNTGGTTTAGGTTTGANTGGCAGTTTGGTGTGGCTTCTNTTGTNGCGCTTTTGCATGATGCNATCCTTACNATTGGTTTGTTTNCATTGACGCAAGTTGAATTTAATCTTGCGACTGTCGCTGCGGTTTTGATGATTGCCGGTTATTCNATTAACGATACGGTNGTTGTNTTTGACCGTATTCGTGAAGACCTTAGAAAATATAAAAAGATGCCTTTGCCTGAGTTGTTTAATATTGCGATTAACCGCATGTTAGGTCGTACTTTAATGACATCTGTAACAACGCTTTTAGCTTTGATCGCCTTATATCTCTTCGGCGGTGAGGTTATTAGAGGATTTATCTATGCACTTATTTTTGGTATCGGTGTGGGTACATATTCTTCGATCTTTATTGCTGCTCCAGTTCTTCTTTTTATGGACATTAAACGTAGTGATGCCGAAAAGGTTGGTCATGAGGTTGGAGCGCAAGGGTAGATTTTATGGTTGATGTTACGCCGCTTGTAAAATCTGGTCAGCAAATTATCCAATCTTATGCGGATGGTTCATTTCGGGTNAGTGGTAAGGTNTATGAAACTGCGGTCGTGGTTGTGCCTGATGAAACTCAAATCTGGGATATCGGTGCGGTCAGNGTTAGTGANCTGAGCGCNGATGANTTTTCTCCGCTGCTTGCACATGGNGATAATCTTGATGTTATCTTGTTAGGTACTGGTAAGCAGATTGCATTTTTAGCGCCTGAGCTNAAGNNAGAGCTTAAGAGTAGGGGGCTGCATGTTGAAGTTATGGATAGNGGAGCAGCCGCGCGAACATATAATGTTTTGATGGCTGATGGGCGCCGTGTTGCCGCAGCGTTATTGCCGTTTTCTTAAGCTATTTATTTCTTATCTTTTTTGCTGAACCAGCTACGGAATGANAAGACAGTTTTTTCAAAGAGTTCCTGATTGGCTGAATCATAAGACTGGCTGCTATTTTCATCTTCAAATTCAAGACGAACGTTGCCGACAAGGCTGTCGACATTTGTTGTTTTGAGGTGCATTATTTGTTGTTTTGAGGTGCATTTCTTCAAGCTTNAGCATGATTTGTTGTTCTTCTAAACCGTAATCGCCGTCAATGTGACATAGTTCACGTGCGTGGTTGAAGAATTCAGCTTGATCNAGTGGCTCTGTAATTCCGGCGAACATGAATTCTATATTTTGTGCTTTGCTNATGTCTTCGGTCAGNGTTGCTTTTTGCTCATCAGAAAAGGGGACATCTTCGAGTGCTTCGGCCATAAAGCGTACTTCTTCTTCAGATACAACGTGATCCGCATGCGCTAGAGCAAAGAGTGTGCGCCACATATAGAAGTGGCTTTGAGATACGCCTTTAGACATGTTGTGATGATCCCTTGTTATTTCGCATACACATTATAGCACTTATTTCGCGCTAATTGTACGGTTGTTTAGTGATTGGATTGGCCTTGCGTTGACTGTAAAGACGCCTTGGAATGCTCGAAGCTGCGCTTCTGATATTTCTATAGGGGCTTTTAGGATATGCCAGTTTACGCCTTCAGTGCATGGTGGTGTTGTCATTGATCCTTCATATTTGTAATAGTATTTGTTCTCTGGAAGAAGTTTTGAGGCTGTGATTGTTAAGCCGTCTGGTTTTGAAATTTTCCCTTTAGCCGGTACNTTTTGCCAAATTTTTTCAATTGTTTCGTTATGTGCACCGACTTTTAGAAAAACACCAACAACGCCAAGTTTGCCTTCTTTTGTTTTATGGACTAGGTGTATTTCCATTGGATAGGGCGCGCCGTCCAGATAATGTTCACTTGGTGTGTGAAAATTAGCTTGGGCTAGTTCGTAGCTCATATTTCCAAATTTTAGAGTGTTGCCAGATTCGAATACGACCTCAATGCTATGGCCATTATTGATGATTTGAAGAGGAGACTCTTTGTAATGTGATTCTAGGGCTGGTACTTCTTCTTCTAAATAGCGTGCAATATTTATTGGGGACTGCATTTTACCCATTTTGCATGCGGTATATGATTTGTCCAATTTGCCCCAGTGCGGGGCCGCAATTTTTCCAGTATAGCCCCACTTACTCTGTTTGTGATCAGCATGTTCTTTTGTTGCTGAGTTAGTGGGTTTTTTAACTTCTTCTTTATGGTGCGAAGAGCTNTGTTCTGCCTTAGTTTCTGCNAGGCTAGGGGCTGTGAATACTAAGAGTAGAGCTGTGCTGAGAAGAAGTTTTTTCATGGGGCTAACCTTAATGTTTTAATGATTCTATGAGNTTATAATAACTTCTTAGGGTGATTTTAAAAAGAGTAAGGATGATTATTTATACCTATGTAGGGTTACTATGTGATTGATGGAGCGTATAGTTTTTGATAAAGTCGTAATATGAGTGATGATCTTGATTCCGTTGATGAAAATCCAGAAGCTAAGGATGTAAAAGAAGAGGCCAAACCTGCTGAGAAAGAGCAGGCTGCTGTTAATTCTAAGCCTAAGCGTAAGTTTTCTGACCTTTCGAAAGAAGAGCAGGCAGCGTATCGTAAGAAAATCGCTGCGAAAAGAAAGGCTGAAGCGAGATTNGCTGCAAGTNCAGATGATGCCGATAAGCCAGAAGTTTCACCATCTGTGCGCCGTGTTGAACTAGCNATTTATTACGGTAACACGGCTTTTGTTGTGTTTGGTATTTTCTCTTACATGATGGCGATCCTGGCATATCTTTTGGATATCACACCGTTTTTGATTTTTATGCTCGCGGTTCCAACATTTTATAAGTGGGCTGTTACGGGTGGTGCTCTCTATGCGATTGCACAGCTATTTTATGGGGTGCTTCAATATATTCGTAGTGAAAATAAGGATTACCTTCAGCATTGTTGGAGNTCNATGATCTGTGGCTGGGGCTATATTGTTTTATATATGCTTTATTTGAACGGATTATATCTTCGTTAAAATCTCAGAATTTTAAACGCTTGACCACATGAGTTGTGCATATTATCTAATGCGCATGAGTGATCAGGTAATACATATTATTGGCGGCGGCTTGGCTGGTAGCGAAGCAGCATGGCAAGCGGCGAATGCTGGCGTTAAGGTTATTTTGCATGAGATGCGCCCAGTTAAAAAAACACCAGCCCATAATACGGATGGGTGTGCAGAGCTGGTTTGTTCAAATTCTTTTAGAAGTGATGATGATGAGCATAATGCGGTTGGTTTACTCCATTATGAGATGCGTGCGTTGAACTCACTCATTATGCGTGAGGGTGGTGAAGCTGCTGTTCCTGCTGGTGGNGCTTTNGCGGTTGATCGTGATATTTTTTCAGCAGGCGTTACGAAAGCTCTTTCTGAGCACCCGTTTATCACAATTGAGCGTGGTGAGATCGAAGGATTGCCACCTGAGGAATGGGGGAATGTTATTATTGCGACTGGTCCTCTAACCTCTGATGCTTTAGCGCAGGGAATTCAGGATTTAACAGGGGAAGATGAGCTATCTTTTTTTGATGCGATTGCTCCGATTGTTGAAGCGGATAGCATTGATATGGATGTGGCGTGGATGCAGTCACGTTATGATAAGGAAGGTCCAGCCGGNACTGGTAAGGATTACATTAATTGTCCAATGGATGAGGCGCAGTACAAAGCTTTTATAGATGAGCTTTTAAATGCGGAATATGGCCTGTTCAAAGAGTGGGAACTGCCTAGTGGTTCTAAAAGCTTAGCTGAGCAAGAGGTTGATACACCATATTTTGATGGCTGTATGCCAATTGAGATTATGGCCTCACGTGGTATAGACACATTAAGGTTTGGGCCAATGAAGCCTGTTGGTCTTATTGACCCGAGGACAGGTGAAGAGCCTTATGCGGTTGTGCAGTTAAGGCAGGATAATGCTCTTGGAACGCTTTATAACCTTGTTGGCTTTCAGACAAAGATGAAGTGGGGCGAACAGTCACGTATTTTTAAAATGATTCCTGGTCTTGAGAATGCGGTCTTTGCGCGCCTTGGCGGTCTTCACCGTAATACTTTCATTAATTCGCCGAAGTTACTGGATGAGAATTTGCGTCTTAAAGTTAGGCCTTCAATTAGGTTCGCGGGACAGATTACCGGTTGTGAAGGTTATGTGGAAAGTGCGGCTATTGGACTTTTGGCTGGGCGNATGGCGGCGGCTGAGATGCTTGGTAAGTCATTTGATTTACCTCCGCAAACAAGTGCATTAGGGGCGCTTGTATCGCATATTACTGGTGGTGCTGATGCCAAGAGTTTTCAGCCAATGAATGTAACATTTGGGCTTATGCCGCCGCTTAGTAAAGAAGAAGCAACGGTTCAATATGAGACAAAAGCCGGTAAGAAGAAGCGTGCTAAGTTGCGGGGCAAAGACCGCAAGCGCGCCTATACAGTTCGTGCGAAGAATGATCTTCGGCTATGGCTTGATCAAGTTAACGGTTAGGGTGCGTTAAGAAATTACTAGCGTGGACATAGCCGTTTGATGTTGCGCTCGGTGGGCTGTTGCCTTTGATGCGACTTTCATATTCTTTAACTTTACCCATGAGCGTTTGTCTTGTTTCATTATCTATATTTGCGAATTTAATCGCGTTTTCTGTAAATGTCAGAAGTAGTTTCTGATCGACGCCAGCTCTTAGTGTTTGTGAGTATTCTTTACTGATATTTGTGTTTTGAAGTAATGGGTTATCAGAGCCTAGACAAATAGGGATACCGCGCTGAATGAATTCTGTTATTGGGTGCTGTTCTATCTTATCGTTAAAGTAAGTAGAAAGTGGTCTATCGACTGCGAATTGGCGGTCTGCACCAGAGCCAATGACATCACCTATATTGTAGTTAAGGGTTCTTTGAGGAAGGCCAATCCTATTATTTGATGAGATGCAGCTTTCAATGCAGATATTATTTTGTGCAAACTCATTCATCAGGTCTGAGGATAGGTGGATTGTTGTGGCGTGTCCTGCTCTTGTACGGCGTGGATCTGTTGTGTGGCTTTGGTTTAGCGCTTCTTTTGGAAGTGCGTCTAAAAAGCCAATAGCATTGGCAGGGTATTGTTCGGCAACATGAGGTGCTAAGCCTAAACCAGCGTCATTATAAGCTATTTTAAATGACTTAGCGTAATTGTAGAAATCATCTTTTTCCTCATTTCCGACAAGACCAAACGCAGTTACGTGACGGTATTTAACTTTTGCGAGGTGTTGTGCTGCTTTTTCAGCTTGCTCATGGCCGTGATCACGAAGTGTTGTGACGACTATTCGGCTTTCTATTCCTGTGTTGTGATTTGCTGCATCAATACCGGCTGCTATGGCTTCCATTTGCCAATCAAAGTCAGAGCCACTTCTGAAGCTATTTGAAATTTCTGCATAGATTGCGCCCTGTTGCGCGATTTTTTGTAGGTAGGTTTGGACAATATCGCTTAGTCCTACGGGGGTCAGTTGTGCTTTTTTTCTGGCGGCTTCATATGCGAAATGATGTTCGGATAGGTTAGCGAAGTAACGGTTATCACGATTTGTTAAAAAATCAGGGCCAAGTGTTGTATAGCCTTTTTTAACAGCGCGAATGAAACGACCATCATCCCAGGCCATAGAAATATGTACATGCATATCCGCTTTTGGAAGTTCGTATTTTACGCGCTTTTTTCCGTTTTCGTCTAAGTCAGCGTACATATTTTACCCTCTATTTATTTTTAAACGAATTGTTTAAAATGGGTAAAATAGTAATGCAGGTTTATTATGTCAATAAATATTTCTAATTTTGAAAATGAAATTGTGGTTCTTTTGCATGGAATCTTGAGAAGTAAGCTGGATATGTTACCGCTTGCTAAACGCTTGGAAGCAGAGGGGTATGACGTTATTAATATCCTTTATCCTTCGCGTGAGCATGGGCTGGAAGATTTGACTGAATATGTGCGTGAAAAGATTATTAGTGCTTCGTGCTATAGCACTGATAAGAAAATTAACTTTGTCGCGCATTCTATGGGTGGTCTAATTACTCGCTATTATATTCATCGTTATAGGCCAGAAAATCTTGGTAGTGTTGTGATGCTTGGCACGCCCAATACGGGCAGTGAGTTTGCGGATTTCCTAGATGACAATGAATGGTTGGGGCCTGTGTTTCGTTCTATCTTTGGGCCAGCGAGTGCTCAGTTAAAAACGGATTATGCTCATGTGGCTGGTGATATTGATTATCCGCTAGGTGTGATTGCAGGCTCTGCTTCCGTTAATCCACTTGCGCCTTGGGTTTTAGTGGGCGCACATGATGGGATTGTACCCGTGGAGCGCACGCGTATAGAAGGGATGAGTGATCATATTGTTATGGATGCAACGCACAGTTTTATGATGTTTAATAAGAATGTGATCGAGCAGGTCTTAAGCTTCCTTAAAAACGGAAAATTTACTAAAAACGCTGATTAGAGTATGTGGCCTATATGCTTAAAGCAATTGATCCACGGATCCTGCGCGCGTTAATGCTTGGTCAGTATTCTCTTCGAGGTAGCTACGTGTTTGCGAAGTGATTTGATCTATATCCGCAAGTGTTAGTGCTTCTTCAGAGATATTAACTTCATCTGTTGGTGACGAGGAGGATGCTTGAGTGCGTTTTTCTTCAGATCTTTGTGTTTCTACCCGGTTGATCTGAGACACTTTTGGCGGGCCTCCTGCGCCGCTAATTGAATCTACCATTTTTGTACCCTAGTATTTTATTTTCCCTAATGCTTATATTATAGCCCTAATAAGCACAAATAGCAATGACATAACAATTTTGTGTGTGCAAGTGTTTGGTGCTATATCATTGAAATCATTGGTGGATAACCTTTTAAGGGAGGAGCATCCTTATATTTTTAAAGAGTGGGGGCATAAGTATACGTCCGTGAAATGGATCGTAACCAGCATTCCTTAATTGTTTTTTATATATTAAGGCGAGCTTTTGAGATTTTTGTAGGAAGATGTTTTCTGTTTTTACACCAGGTACGATGATTTCCGAGATTTCTTTAATAATTTCNGGGAGTGTATCTGCGCGTTTAAATTCGTAGAGTTGNTTCATGCTNTGGCCNTGCTTTTTCATCAGGTCTTCNGGTAGTAGGCATCGACGCTGTTTTGCGAAAGCAGGAANAGCACGTAAAATTCCGCTTAGAGCATAGTTAATAGATATAGCGGGGATAGGTTCGCTATCGTTATCACCAAGAATTTTGGCAGCAAGGCTGTTTAGCGGACTTGTTGTGAAGTCGGCGTAATGGACTAGACCATCAAGGTTGCCGGGCATTTTATCCTCTAAATCAAACTCACGTGCGTAGATGAGCTTTTCGAAATGTTCACGCGGGAGTGTGTGCTCTTCGATGGCTTTAGCCAGTGGTTTGAGTACTTCATGCTCTAAAACTTCACCNTCGGTATATATTTTTTCAATGGCATCGCGCCACCACTGTAAACGGATAAGGCCAAGTTGTGTTTCGCTGACGATTTCTCGTGTTTTTGCGATTTCATAATTAAAAGCGAATAGGGCAAATAGGGCATAGTGTGATTCTTCTGGGCAGAAGAGGGTGAGCATATATCGATCGGGGTCGTGCTCTTTTACTTGAGCGGCGCAGTATGAAAATTTTGAATTAGCCATTGATTAATCTCGTATAGTCTTTAGGTTACTACGTAACGAATTACACTCGAATTGCAAGGAGAAACCCTATGTCAGCATTTGACCTTCCTGAACTTCCATACGCTTATGATGCGCTAGATCCGTATATGTCAGCGGAAACATTAGAATTTCATCATGATAAGCACCATAACGCTTATGTTGTAAAAGGTAATGAGATTATTCAAGGCCTTGATCACATGGGTGATACACTTGAAGAAGTTGTTATTAATGCGCATAAAAAGGGCGAGCAAGGCTTGTTTAATAATGCGGGTCAGCACTGGAANCATAAGCATTTTTGGAATTGGATGAAGCCGAATGGTGGNGGTGCNCGTCCAGGTAACCTAGAAGCAGCGATTAACGATAGCTTTGGTTCATTTGATGCGTTCCGTGCGGCTTTTATTGAAGCAGGTATGACGCAGTTTGGTTCAGGCTGGGCTTGGCTTGTTCTAAATTCAGAAGGTAAACTTGAAATCCTGAAGACAGCGAATGCGGATAATCCATTAACTCACGGTAAGGCCGCTATTCTTGGCTGTGATGTTTGGGAGCATAGCTATTACATTGATTACCGTAATGCACGTCCAAAATATCTGGAAGCTTTTGTTGATAACATGGTGAACTGGGAATATGTGACAGAGCTATTTGAAAAAGGCCCACTTAAGTAAGTTTGGNNNTTGGAATTAANAATTTAAAGGCTCGCAATTTTGNGGGTCTTTTTTTTATGGCGTGTTATTCGTTAAAAGCTGGTGTGGCGTAGATGTGGGCAAATTCGTCGATGGCGGGNAGGTTNGCNGGNGTATGCGGGNATTTGAGGCCGCTATAGGTTAGGGCTACGTTCTTTGCCTTTTCGGTACGGCCAGAGACACGGATGAGTAAGTCTTTCCAGCCATTCGTTGTATGCTCTTTNATNTAGATNGGTTCTCTTACTGGCTGTACAGCATTTACGAGTGANAAATGGTCNTTGTGTGCTTGCATAATTAACATGGTGCAGCCATGTATACCNCACCAAAATCCGTATGGAGTTTTGAAAAGNGCNATGGCTTCTCTTCGNCCATCANCATCAAGGTCTGTNCGGTANAGGTCATAAGTNGAGTTTTGGGGAGCCTCTAATGTAGCGATCATNGTTTTTAANGATTGNTGGGCTATAACGTCACTAGGGTCTGTGTGAAGCATTGGTGCAGGTAAGAGCNCCGCCTTTTGTGATTGTGGCGGCTCCTTAGAGCAGGCTGTGATGGTTATGAGCATTAGGGCGGTAGCCCAGAGTTTTTTCATTTGTGTATTATAGCTGAGTCACTATTGCGTGGTCAGCATTTTCTTTTTAGGTTTTCACAGTATTTTACTTGTTGCGCTTAGAGGTTATGGGTATTAATGTTTGTTGCTGGATGCGTTTTAGCGAAGAATTTTATAGAGGAGAATTGCCATGACCTTTGTGGTCACTGACGTGTGTATCAGATGTAAATATACGGATTGTGTTGAGGTTTGCCCCGTTGATTGTTTTTATGAAGGTGAAAACATGCTGGTGATTAATCCTGATGAATGTATTGATTGCGGTGTATGTGAACCGGAATGCCCGATTGAGGCTATTTTGCCTGATACTGATGATAAGGCAGAGAAGTGGGTGGATATAAATCAGAAATATTCTGAAATGTGGCCGAATATTACTGAACGTAAAGAGCCTATGGACGAGGCTGAAGACATGAAAAGTGTTGAAGGTAAGTTTGAAAGCGATTTTAGCGAAGAGCCAGGCGAAGGCGACTAGATATTATTTAAAAAAGTCCTATTTGGGGTGTAGAGAAGGAGATTTTTATGAGTACTGAAACTGAACAACAGGTATCACAAGAACCACAAACATCAGCTGAGGGTGAGCAAGCAAATGCTACGCATGCAAAGCCAGTGAGCTCTGCTCCTAAGTTAAGGGAATTTGAAGCGCGTGGAAAAGTTTATGATTCTATTTTGGATACGATTGGCTCAACGCCGATGGTTCGTGTTCCGCGTTTTACTGCAAAATATGGTTTGGAAGCTGATATCCTTGCTAAGCTTGAATTCTTTAATCCGCTTGCATCCGTTAAGGACCGTATTGGTTATGCGATGATTGAGACAGCTGAGCGTGAAGGTAAAATTACGGCAGGTAAAACGGTTTTGATTGAACCTACATCGGGTAATACAGGTATTGCCCTTGCTTTTGTTGCTGCGAACAAAGGATACCGCCTGATTCTGACTATGCCAGAGAGTATGTCTTTAGAGCGCCGTAAAATGCTTTTGTACCTTGGCGCTGAAATGGTTCTTACGCCAGCGGAAAAAGGTATGAAGGGCGCTATTGAAAAAGCAAACTTGCTCTTGGAAGAGCATGAGGATTCATTCTCACCTAGTCAGTTTGAAAATCCTGCTAACCCTCAAATTCACAAAGATACGACTGCGGAAGAAATTTGGGCAGATACGCAAGGTGAAGTTGATATTTTGATTTCTGGCGTCGGTACTGGCGGTACACTTACCGGCACTGCACATATATTGAAACAAAAGAAGCCTGAGATTAAAGTTTATGCTGTAGAGCCAGAAGAGAGCCCTGTTATTTCAGGTGGTGATCCTGCGCCGCATAAAATACAAGGTATTGGGGCTGGCTTTATACCTGAGAATCTAAATACAGATCTTATTGATGATATTGTTAAGATCGCAAGTATGGATGCGGTGAAAACTTCACAGGAGATTGCAAAGCTGGAAGGTATACCTTGTGGTATTTCTTCAGGTGCAGCTTTTGCTGCTGCTAGACGTGTTGCAGAGATGCCTGAGAATAAGGGTAAGAAGATTGCTGTTATTATCCCATCCTTTGCTGAGCGCTATATTTCATCTATTCTTTTTGAAGATCTTGAAGATTAATATTCTAGAGTGCATAAATTATTCATAGGGAGGCGCTGCCTCCCTATATTTTTTGTTGACTCCCTTGAATCAGCTTGCTATAAATAATTCTTATTCGACGGTGAAGGGTTTAGATTCACACTAGCGAATATGAGGTTGATATGTCAAAATCTATGTCAGCCAGGGGAATCGGTACTAAGGTTGCTGGTGAACTTACTCAATCCTGTTTTGATTTATTTACAGGTATAGTTAATGAGTTTGCTTTACCAAAAAAAGCAGCTAGACACTTAGAAAGATATTCTGTTCTCGATAAGAATGCGAAGATGGATTAACTTTCAAAAGAACAAGAGGGCAGGCTTTTTTAAGCCTGCTTTTTTCTTTTTAATGTTGTTTTTTGCATTTGAAAAAGCCCGGCAGAACTTGCAGGGCTTTGTTATTTTAGATCAATGTCTCTTAAGCTTGTTTTTTATCTTTATCATCAACGTCTAGCTTTTCCTGTAGTGATGAGCTTGAGGTTGTGTATTCAAATTTAAGTTTTGCATCTGGGTAGATGTAACGGAAAGCTTGGCGGCTCATTAGAGCGGCCTCATGGAATCCGGACAGAATAAGTTTAAGTTTTCCAGGGTAGTAGTTAATATCACCAACCGCAAAGATACGAGGCTCAGATGTCTCAAATTTCTCTGTATCAACTGGTATTAGGTTTTCATGAAGGTTTAGGCCGAAATTTGCAATTGGCCCTAGCTTCATTGTTAAGCCAAAGAATGGAAGGAGTACGTCACATTCTATCTCTGTGCGTGTAACTTCTTTTGTTACTTTATCTTTGTTTTCAACGATGATTGATTTGAGTTGTCCGTTTTCGCCTTTTAGCTCTTTAACTTGTCCGATCTCAAAGTTTAGAGCGCCTTCTTCAACTTTCTTAAACATTTTGTTTACACTGTCGAGGTGTGCACGGAATTCTGGCCTGCGGTGGACGAGAGTCATATTCTCTGCTTCGTCATGAAGGTTTAGTGTCCAGTCAAGAGCACTATCGCCGCCACCGACAATAACGATTTTCTTACCTTTGAATTGATCACGTTTACGAACGGCATAGAATACTGATTTATCTTCATATTCATCAATGCCAGGAATAGGGGGTTTTTTAGGCATAAATGAACCACCACCAGCGGCAATTATAATAATCTGCGCTTTGAAAACTGTGCCGATATCTGTTGTGAGTGTCCATGAATCGTCATCATTTTTTTCTAAGCTTTCAGCCATTTGTTGAAAGTGGAATGTTGGATCAAATGGTGCGATTTGTTCCATTAGACGGTCGGTTAGATCTTGGCCACTAATTTCAGGGTAAGCAGGGATATCGTAAATAGGCTTTTCAGGGTATAGCTCTGCACACTGTCCGCCTGGACGATCAAGTATGTCGATGAAGTGACACTTCATATCAAGAAGGCCAAGTTCAAATGCACAGAATAGGCCGCATGGACCAGCGCCAATTACAACGACTTGTGCTTCGATTGGATTTTCTTTTGTGCCTTGTCCTTTGTAGTCTTCGGGTGCATTAAATGCATTTTCTGCGTTAATCACGGTCATTTCCTTTTGTGCCCTCTTGGTTAAAAATCTACTGCCTTTATTCCATTTATTAACGCAGTTGAATTATGTGATATAGTCTGTTGAAACTCTTTGATCAAGCCCCGAATTTTTACTGACTCGCCGATTATAATGATAGCGGGTGATTTAGGTTTTGGGGGATTTAGTATTTCGGCTGCGTTTTCTAATGTTGTTTCTCTGACCTCTTGGTTTTCTGTCGTTGCGTTTGAAATTACTGCTATTGGTGTATTAGCAGGTAGGCCAT
The DNA here is from genome assembly GCA_002167715.1 of Micavibrio sp. TMED27. Taxonomy (GTDB): domain Bacteria; phylum Pseudomonadota; class Alphaproteobacteria; order Micavibrionales; family Micavibrionaceae; genus TMED27. Next base: position 98,655 of record NHCG01000019.1, on the reverse strand, counting down.
GTTTGGTCAGGTTTTCTACGATTTCATGTAGTGTTCTGAGTGCCATGTAAAAAATCATGACTTGTGATGATTTGGCTAAACCATCCCATGCTATATCTGGGGGAAGCTCTCCGGCGCTATCATGGCCAGTGATAAAGCTAACGACGCAATTAATATCGCGGTGGGTTGCAGGGATACTGGCGTAGGCAAGGCCGCCAATGCCGGAAGTGATTCCCGGTATAACGCGAAAGTGTATGCCTGCGGTTGCTAGCTCCATTACTTCTTCGCCGCCGCGGCCAAATACAAATGGATCACCGCCCTTTAACCTTAGAACGCGTTTTCCTTCTTTAGCGTATTTGATCATAAGTGCGGTTATTTCAGGTTGCTTAGCGGATCTTACGCCGGCGCGTTTTCCAACAAATGTTTTTTCAGCGTGTGGCGCTAACTCTAAGATACTTTCATTCACTAAGGCGTCATAAAGAATTATGTCTGCATCCTGCAATCCTTTAACACTTAGTAATGTTAGGAGTCCGGGGTCGCCAGGTCCTGCGCCTGTGAGCCAGACAGTGCCACGCTCAAATTCTGGAAGGTTAATGACTGACATTTTTAAATACCGCCGCCTGATGTATCTGTTTCTGTTTTACCGAGGCTATGAATGCCGCATTCTGTTTTACCCATATTTGCCCAACGTCCCGAGCGCCCACCTTCGCCAGGGGCTGCTTTTTGAGTACATAGTTCAGGTTTGCAGCCAACCGATGTATAGCCCCACTGAACTAAGGGGTGTTCTGGGAGGTTTTCTTTTTCCCAGTGGGCATCAATCATTTCACGGTCCCAATCGGCGATGGCATTGACCTTAATATGTTTACCATCATTTTCGAGAGTAGGGAGTTCACTTCGTAAACCCCCGTGGATACGTTTGCGCCCGTTTATCCATGCGTCAAAGCCAGATAAAGCTTCGGCTAGTGGAAGCACCTTGCGGATATAGCAGCATTTATCTGTATCGCTTTTCCAAAGGTTGTTTTCGGGGTCGATGGCCTGAACGGATGCGGGCTCTGGCTTGACCGAGCGCACATCTGTTAAGCCGAGGCGTTCAATGAGTGAATCTCTATATTCGAGTGTTTCAGGGAAGTGCATACCAGTATCAAGAAAGACGACAGGGGTATTTTTATTAACCTTTGAAACAAGAGATAAAAGCAAAGCAGCTTCTGTACCGAAGGAGGAAACAAGAGCAATCTTATCCTTGAAAATATTATTAATCATGATGTCGAGTAGCTCTAAGCTAGGGAGCGCACCATAATCTTTGTTCAGACTTTGTGTAAGTCTATTTAATTCTATTGTGTCCACTGCTAACATCCTCTAGCCAGCCTTCTTGGTCTAAAAAATCATCGGTCTTTTTAGCGACTTCTTTTAGTTGTAAACCTTGAGATCTCCACTCTAGTCGGATTTTTCCGAGCTTGTCCAGTTTTTCGGCCCATTCCTCAGGAAATAGTTGGCTTAGGCGTTTTTTAATACGTCTCGCAAGGCCGGGAGATTTTCCGTTTGTAGAAATTGATATAAGAAGATCGCCGCGCCTGACAAGGGCAGGTGTATGAAAATCGCAAAGAGGAATGACATCTTCTACATTCACTAGGGTTTTGAAAAAGCGAGCAGTTTTTGCAAGCTTTTCAGCTTTCTTTTCTTCAATATCAACGATGTAAAGAATATGTGTGCGCGCGATTTCATGCCATTTGGGTAGGCGGCGTTTAATATTATCACCTGCTGTTTCGCCCATGCAATGGCAAGGGGAGGGTGAGAAAATATCGATATGCTTGATGCCTGCCTCTTGCAATTGTTTTAAACGCTTTTGTGCGAGGTATTCATTGCCAACAATAGTGAAGCGTGCAAAATCAGCTGTGAGGATCAGAGGGAACATCTATAATTTCTTTGCAGCGCCTGAGCTGGCGGCGAGCTCTTTAAGCTTTTCAATACCTAAGCGTTCGCAGAAATCACCAAAGCCTTCATTATCATTGGCCCGGTTTTCTTTAAATGCAGAGAAATAAGGATCAAGGAATTCACCGATCTTATCAACATGCACCATATCCGCAACTTTATGGTTTAAACGTGTACCTTCAAAATCACCGCCNACATAGATGGCGTATAGATTTGGGGCACGACCGACAATGCCGATATCGCCAGTATAGGGNCTTGAACANCCATTNGGGCATCCTGTGATGCGCACAGCGATACGTTCTTGCTCTAGCCCATATTTTTTAAGCTGGTCTGCAACGGTTGTAATAATTGGAACGCGGGCACGCTCGCCCTCGGTGAGGGCTTTGCCGCATGTTGGGAGAGCGACGCAGCTCATCGCCCAAAGTTCAACGGGGAGATGGTCTTCGGCAAGCTCAACATGATGCTTTTTAAGAATGGATATAAGTTCGTCTTTTTGTTCTTCAGCAATATCACAGAAAATCACGTCTTCTGTNGGCATCATAATCATTGGTAGATCAAACTTTTGAGNGATCTCCCTGAAAGCTGAACGAATTTGGAATTTATCATTATCCAAAATACGGCCAGAGGTTACAGGCACGCCGAGATAGAATTTACCATCGCCTTGTTCATACCAACCAAGGTGGTTTTTAACCTCGATCTTACCGAGATCTTTAATCGGCTCTATAGACTTGCCGAAATAATCTTCGATTTTTTCTTTGCAGAATTCTATGCCGTTTTCCTCAACGACATATTTCAATCGTGCATGTTGACGGTCGGCACGGTCACCATGGTCGCGTTGAAATTTGATGACGGCTTTACAAGCATCTAGTACATCGGCAGCCTCGACATAACCAAGGGCACTAGCAATTCGCGGATATGTTTCAGCATTGTTGTGTTTTTGCCCAAAACCACCGCCAATATAAATGTTGTAACCTTTAACGCCCTTATCATCGTAATCAGCAANAAGGCCAAGATCGTTTGTAAGGGCATCAACTGTNTTATCNTCTGGTACGGCGATAGNGATTTTAAACTTACGCGGCATCCATTTATCACCGTANAGGGGATCGAGAGTGTCTTTCTTTTCCTCTTTTACNGGAGCGTATTTCTTACCTTCNACCCAAATTTCAAGATAGCCCGTTGTTGTAGGCAGTGTTTCATCAGAGATGATNTGNGCCATTTTTTCAATTTCTTGATAGGCTGGTATTTTNAGCGGGNTAGGTACAGCCATNACNTTGCGCACTACATCACCGCANCCGCCAAGTGTAGTCATCATCGCTTCGTTAATATCATGGATGAGCTTGTGCATATCGCCTTTCATGACGCTGTGGAATTGCAGGCCTTGGCGAGATGTGACACGTAAAGTGCCATTGCCACAGCTGTCTGTTAATTCATCGAGCGCGAGATATTGTTTTGCTGTTATGCGTCCGCCTGGTAGTTTGGCGCGGAGCATCATTTCCCATTCTTTATCAAGNCCTTGCTTTTTGCGTGGTGTCGCTGTGTCGCGGTTATATCCNTGATAAAAGCCATGGAATTTNGTTAATTGTTCGTCCGAATCTGAAAACTTAATAGCTTTATCGTCAGCTATAGTCTTTGCAATATCACCACGTAAGCCGCGTGAAGCCAGCTTNATGTGTTCTACTTCAGATAATTTTTTGTCCTCTACATCGCTCATAAGAAAGATGTTAGTTTTTTATAGGAATAGATCAAGCATTATGTAACTTTTTCAGCTCATAAATTTTGTCTAGGGCTTCGCGTGGGCTAAGCTCATCAGGGTTTAGGTTTGCAAGTGCGGTATCTAGTGGGGATTGTGCTTTCGATGTTTCAGGTTCCGGCGCAGCGGTGAAGAGAGGGAGGTCATCGGCAAGTTTAGTCAACTGGCCTGATTGCTCACCTGTTTGTAGCATAGTGAGTATCTCTTCAGCGCGGGAAATTACAGCCTTAGGCAGTCCAGCTAATTTAGCAACATGAATACCGTAGGAGCGATCAGCTGCGCCGCTGGCTACGCTGTGCATGAAAATAATATCACCTTTCCATTCTTTGACTTGCATTGAATGGCAAGAAAGCGCCGAGAGTTTAGCTGTTAAGGCGGTTAGTTCGTGATAATGAGTGGCGAAGATGGCACGGCTTTTATTTATTTCATGTAAATGCTCAACGCAGCCCCAAGCGATTGAAAGGCCATCAAAGGTGGCTGTGCCGCGGCCAATTTCATCAAGAATAACAAGGGAGCGGTTCGTGGCTTGGTTCAAAATGGTCGCTGTCTCTACCATTTCGACCATAAAGGTGGATCGGCCTCTCGCAAGGTCGTCGCTTGCGCCGACGCGGGAAAAGACTCTGTCGATGACTCCTATATGCGCCGACTTTGCAGGTATGTATGAACCGATCTGCGCCATGATTGCGATGAGTGCATTTTGGCGAAGATATGTTGATTTACCCGCCATGTTTGGACCTGTGAGAAGCCAAAGGTGATCGTCAGGGGCAAGGTTACAATTATTGGGGACGAAGTTTTCGTTCTGCTTTTTAAGAGCGGTCTCTACTACGGGATGGCGTGCCCATTCGATGTTAAAGGCAAGGCTGTCATCAAGGTTGGGGCGGGTGTAGTCCATATCGATCGCAAGATCGCTTAAGCCTATTGCTACGTCTAAAGCGGCTATACTTTCAGCGCGCTGTGTTATTTCATTAGATATGCTGAGGCACAGCGCCGTGAGATGATCGAAAATTTCTAGCTCTATACCCAGAGACTTTTCAGAGGCGGAGGCTATATCACGCTCAAGTTCGGCGAGCGGCGCGGTTGTGAAACGCACAGCATTTGCCATTGTTTGACGGTGGATATATTGGCTTTCGGGTCCTGCGTTTAATAATTTATCAGCACGTTTTGCAGGGATTTCGATGAAATAGCCAAGGACATTATTAAACTTGATTTTAAGGGCATCTATGCCGGTATCTTGCTGATACTCAGCTTGAAGCTTTGCGATATGTTGACGNCTGCCGCTTTGNAGGGCTTTTAACTCATCAAGGCGGGCGTTATATCCTTGTTTGATAAANCCACCATCACGNGCAAGCATTGGCGGGCTTTCGTCCATTGCTATNTTTAGCTCATCAGTACAGGCGGAGATTTCTGNAGTTGCGGTAAGCGCATTGGTAATCGGTGTAAGCGGTGTTTCGTCACGCCCAAGGGAATGAATTGTGCTTCTNATTATTTCGGCGGTTTTAAGGCCATCTTTTAGCATTAAAAGATCGCGAGGNCCNGCACGCCCAACGCTTANNCGTGATAATGCGCGCTGCATATCCGGCATGGATTTGAGCTGCTCTNTTAGATCATTTAGTAACGCTGGCTGTGAAATAAGGTAATCAATTCGCGATAGGCGNGTGTTGATTTCATTTAAATCTGTGAGNGGNGCTGAGAGCCANTTTTGCAAAAGTCTTGCGCCTGCTGGAGTGGTNGTNCGGTCAATGCAGGATAGGAGGCTGCCTTTTTTNTCACCATTTTGTGTTTGTGNTAGCTCTAANTTACGNCGNGTNGCGGCGTCTATNTCCATTGTTGATGCATTTGAGATTTGNCGTGGNGGCTGTAGNTACGGCATTTTGCCGAGCTGTGTACGGTCAATATAATCAATGAGNGCACCAGCAGCAGAAATTTCAGCTCTNGAAAAACCGCCGAAGCTCTCTAATGTATCAACGCCGAANAGCGTTTCTAANCGCTTTNTAGCATTTTCNGAGTTAAAAAGACTTGTNGCCTGNANGCTTAGGCGTGGGTCTTTATGTATCAGGTTTTCTGCNCTTTCGGGTGCGACGATTTCTTTTGGAGCGACNCATTCGATGGCAGTTTGGATATTATCCCTGAGGACAGGCTGCACTTGAAAAGAGCCGGTTGAGAGGTCTGTCCAGGCTATGGCGTATTGACCNCCTGTTTCGCTTAGGGCACATAGATAGTTATTCTCACGCGGCGGTAGAAGAGTATCTTCGGTGAGAGTGCCNGAGGTNACAACGCGCACNACTTCTCTTNTTACGAGGGCTTTTGAAGTTGGCTTTCCTTCTTTTTTTGCGCGTGCTTTGGCTTGATCTGGTGTTTCTGTTTGCTCGCAGATAGCAACTTTTTGTCCGTTTCTTATAAGTTTTGCCAGATAACCTTCATAAGCATGAAAGGGAACGCCGCACATGGGGATATCGTTGCCGCCGGCTTTGCCGCGTTTTGTAAGGGTGATATCAAGTATTTCAGATGCAATAATCGCATCATCAAAAAAAAGTTCGTAAAAATCACCCATACGGTAGAAAAGGAGTGCCTCAGGATAAGCGGCTTTTGTGACGTGATACTGTGCCATCATAGGGGTNTGTCCCTCGGCCAAGTAGTCGTCTATCGTTTTTTCACCGTCTAATTCTTTACGCTGCGCATGTCCCATAATTGGGATAATAGAGGATCGAAAAAGAGTTTGGGAAGGGGGATTTTTATTCTGTCCCCGTAGAACCGAATCCGCCCATACCGCGCTCAGTCTCTTCGAGGTCTTTAACGACGTCCCATTTTACGGTTTCGAAGCGTTCAACAACCATTTGTGCGATACGCATGCCGCGTTCAATCGTGAATGGTTCTTTACCATGGTTAATGAGAATAACCTTTATTTCACCGCGGTAATCAGCATCAACAGTACCTGGGGAATTAAGAACGGTTACGCCGTGTTTAATCGCAAGACCAGAACGTGGACGTACTTGGGCTTCGTATCCTTCAGGAAGTGCAATGGCTAAGCCCGTTGGAATCAGCGCACGCTCCCCCGGGCCGATTTCGATAGCTTCTTGTAAAGCCGCAGTTAAATCCATACCTGCGCTTTGCGCAGTTGCATAGCTTGGCAGTTGGAGACCAACGGCATTTTCTAGGGGCATGAGTTTAACTTTTGTTTCACTTAGCGGCATGTTAGCAATTTCCTTATATTTCATTTTAACCTTTTTCGTTCTCTATGTATATTTTTCGCCGAAATGTATGGCAATTTCTTGTGATAATTTTTCAGCGATTTCTGATTTTGTAAGTGGTTTCCAGTCACTTATTTCATTTTGGCGTATCAGATATATGTGATTCTCATCTTCGCCGAAAACCTTTTTATCATTTTGAGCNACTAAATTTGCCAAGATCCAGTCACAGCCTTTTTTGTCTAATTTCGCCTTTGCATGCTCTTGTAAGTTTTCAGTTTCTGCTGCAAAACCTATGACTAATTTAGGGCGTTTTTTATGATTGGAAACTGTTTTGAGAATATCAGGGTTTTCTATGAAACTCAGAGTTTTGTTTTCACTGTTACCATTTTTCTTAATTTTTTGGTCGGCTGTATGTTCTGGTGACCAATCACTTACAGCTGCGGCGAAAACCGCGATGTCTGTATCAATATTATTTTCAGCAGCATTTAACATTTGCGTAGCTGTTTCAATATGGATTGTTTTTACGTCATGGGGGTCGCTTATATTTACTGGGCCTGTGATTAGAGTGACGTCAGCACCTGCATTTTTTAGGGCTGCTGCTATAGCATGTCCTTGTTTTCCAGAGGAACGATTACCAATAAAACGCACAGGGTCTATCGGTTCATAAGTAGGACCTGATGTGACAAGTGCTTTATAGCCATTTAATGGTTTATGAAGTTTTTTTTTAAGTGCTTCTAAGATTGCGGCGGGTTCACTCATGCGGCCTAGGCCGTGTTCTCCGCATGCCATATCTCCTTCATCAGGCCCAATTATGAAGTGGCCATACTCTTTGATTTTTTTGATATTCTCCTGCGTTGCTTGGTTNTGCCACATCATGTGGTTCATTGCTGGAGCTATTAGAGCTGGCTTGTCAGATGCCAATAATGTTGTAGAGGCCAGATCATCAGCTATTCCGTTTGATATTTTAGCGATTAGATTTGCGCTTGCTGGTGCAATAAGGATGTGATCTGCATCTCTTGTGAGGCGTATATGACGCATTTTCGCTTCATCTTTCAAAGACCATAGNTCTGTGTGGACTTCGTTTTCAGATAAGGCCGCGACGCTTAGTGGNGTTATGAACTCTTCAGATGCCTTTGTCATGAGTGGTGTTACGTTTGCGCCATCTTTCTTTAANAGNCGNATAAGCTCTAAAGANTTATATGCCGCAATACCGCCGCAAATNATAAGGAGTACATTTTTATTTTTAAGTTCAGATGTCATGTCTAAATTTCCATTATTTGATATGACTATAAATAAAAAGCCCCGCTATTTAAAGCAGGGCTTTGAGTATAGACTAATAACTTTCGTTTTTAGTCTTAGAGTGTTTATTCGGTTGCTTCTACTGAGTCGGCTGTTTCTTCACCAGCTGCAGGCTCAGTGTTGATTGCATTCTTCATTGCATCCATTGTATTTGATGCTGTATCAGCGGCGTCTGTTGCAGCTTCTTTTGTTGCTTCGATTGCTTCCGCAGTTGTTTCGCTTGCTGCATCTGCTACATCGTTAACTGTTTTGGCGGTAGCTTCTGCAACATTATTCATTGTTTCTGTTGTTGCTTCATATGCATTTCCAGCTGTTTCTTTTACAGCCTCTGCTATTGCATTTAAATCTGTTGATTTTGTTTCTACTTCTTCACCAGCCGCAGGTTCGATCGCTGCGATCATACCCATGTTACGATTTGTTGCATCGTTGTTGTAGATTGCGAAGATAGCAACTAGACCGGCTGCTAGTACGAAACCTGAATACATGATTGATTTGCTGAAATTATTCATTACTTAATTGTCCTCTCTTATTGTCCTCAACAGTTATATTTAATAATTCTGTGTTTCGGAAAGTGGGGCATTTTTGCCCGTAAGTGCTTTATTTGTCAATAAAAAACCTATAAGTCATTGAAATTATGTAAATTATGAATACTTGCTTTTTGTTCCTTGGTGGATCGCACAGATGCCACCACTAAGGTTAGAAAATTTACATTGTTCAAAACCTGTAGCTTCCATTCTTGCCTTTAAATCCGCCTGTGTAGGGAACTTTCGTATACTTTCGGCAAGGTATTGGTAGCTTTCACGGTCTTGTGCAATCAACTCTCCCATTTTTGGAAGCGCGGAAAATGAGTAGAAATCATAAGCTTTGCTTAAAACAGGGTTACGCACGTGTGAGAATTCTAGACAGAAGAATCGTCCGCCAGGTTTTAAAACACGGTAAGCTTCGGCAATTGCTGTATCAATACGTGTTACATTTCTTAAACCGAAAGCGATCGTATAGAGATCAAAGTGATTGTCTGGGAATGGGAGAGTTTCGGCATTACCGGTTATCCATTCAAAATCATTAACCCATCCTTTGTTAATGGCACGGTCACGGCCAACGGATAGCATATTGTGGTTGAGGTCAAAGACAGTGATGTCGATGCTAGGGCCACCGTTTTTACGTAGACGGAAAGCAATGTCTCCTGTACCGCCCGCAACATCGAGGCATTTCATACGTGGCCTGGCGCCGATGCTTCTTACTAAATGATCTTTCCATAGGCGGTGAAGGCCACCTGACATGACATCATTCATAATGTCATATTTCTCTGCGACAGAATCAAATACGCCGCGAACTAATGTTGTCTTTTCCTCAGGAGATACTGTTTTTGTACCAAACTGTGTGCTCTCTGGGTTTTTTTTCTGCGTCTGTGTCATGTGCGTTATTTATCAGCCCTTGCGTGTATAGAAAAGTATTTTGTGTAATATATGCATTACTTTTGAACAATGTTTTTACATTTTCTGAATTTTTATATCAAAAAGGCTTAATATTAGAATTGACTAAACGCATTTTTATTACGTATACCCATTATTGGTAATATATTTTAGGTGTGAAAAAATGCTAATTAGTGAAATTTTGGAGCAGCGTTTGCGTGCTCAGGATGCATTTGAGAATGCGAATCTAGTCTCTATTTCTTATTTTGATACTGTCTTGACGCTTCCAGAGGGTGGTCAGAGGCAGGCTGTTGAAATTAAAATTGCAAAAACTGGTGATGAATCTTTTGATAATAAATTAAAAGCTGCGTTTAAAACGGCAATCTTAAATTCTGAGCTTACGACACCCAATGTGAAGTTCTCGAATTACCGTGATAATGTTGATGCCAATTATATCGTGCTTAGTGATTTACGCCTGAGTGCGAAGGATGAATTTGGATTGAATGCTGAAAAGATCCTGCCTGATGAAGTTTTAGGTAAGACAAATGTGGTTCAAAATATCGCATCTAAGCAGCTACAACATGTTCGTGTTGCTTAGTACTGCTTTATTATTGGGATAGTCATCTACATTATTAAATTGCAGCTATATTTGTAAGTAATTGAGTGGTATCACTTTTTAAATGAAATTAGCTAAAGCAATGGCAACTGTAGCGGGGCTTACAGGTTTATCCCGTATTGCTGGATTTATTCGTGATATTTTGACGGCTGCGATTTTGGGCGCTGGCCCTATTGCTGATGCTTTTTTTGTGGCGCTAAAGCTTCCGAATTTCTTTCGCCGGGTCACGGCAGAGGGTGCATTTAGTGTTGCTTTTGTACCACTTTACAGTGAGAAGCTTGAAAAAGAAGATCGAATCTCAGCGGATGATTTCGCCAGTAATGCCTTTATGGTGATGTTGCTTATTCTATCTGTATTAGTTTTGCTTGGTATAGCTTTTATGCCTTATATCATCAGTGCAATTGCACCTGGGTTTAATGATGATCTTATTCGTTTTGAAAGTGCTACCCAGTTTTCGCGTATAACATTTCCTTACTTATTATTGATGTCTTTAACGGCGTTATTAGGCGGTGTGTTGAATACACTTAATCGCTTTGCGCCTTTTGCATTTGCGCCGGTGCTTTTTAATCTATGCTTGATCAGTGCTCTTTTGGTTAGTGGGCATTTTGAAAGTGTAGGGCTTGCGCTTAGCTATGGTATTTTGGTTGCTGGTGTTATGCAGTTGGTATGGCTTTTATTATGTGCGCGGCGAAGTGGGTTTAAGCTTAGGCTTGCTATGCCTAGGTTTGATGGGGATATAGCGCAGATTTTGAAGTTAATGGGGCCAGGTGTCATTGGTGCGGGGGTTATGCATATTAATCTATTTGCGGATATGGTGATTGCATCTTTTTTAAAAGAAGGCTCTATTTCTTATTTGTATTATGCAGACCGCTTAAATCAATTGCCCTTGGGTATTGTGGGAATAGCAGTTGGAACAGCGTTATTGCCGATGCTGTCTAAGGCTATGGCTTCGGATAATTTAGCTGAGGCGCGTGGACTTTATAATAGAGCGCTAGAGATCTGTTTACTTTTGGCACTTCCAGCGGCTGCGGCCTTAGTCGTTATCCCGCATGAATTGATTACGGTCTTATTTGAACGCGGGAAATTTGATGCTGATGATAGTGCGGCGGCTGCACTTGTTTTGAGGTGTTATGCACTTGGACTCCCTGCTTACATTGCTATCAAAGTATTTTCCACGGCGCATTGGTCGCGTAAAGACACGAAAACGCCTGTTAAAATTTCTGTGATTGCGACGGTGATTAATATTGCGCTCAGCATTGTTCTTGTTCAGTTTATGGGCGTGGCTGGTATTGCTCTGGCAACTGGTGTTACGGCTTGGTTGCAATTTGTAATGCATGTACGCGGTTTGAAAGGGATTGAGGCTGCGCAACTGGATAAACAATTTAAGCGCGTAATTATAAGAGTTGTGTCGTCGGCTTGTATAATGTCCGTTATTCTTTATATTTCAGCAAAGTTACTACATAGCTATAGTTTTGGTGATGAGAGTATGATGCGTTTTGTATCGCTTGCAGCGCTTGTTATTATCGGAGCGTTTAGTTATGGGGCAGTAGCTATGATCTCTGGGGCGGTTAATATTAAAGAGCTAAAAACAATAATGAATAAAAGGAAAGAGCAATGAGTAAAAGAATTCTCTCAGGTATGCAGCCTACGGCGCAGCTTCATTTAGGTAATTATCTGGGTGCGCTTAAGAACTGGATAGGTTTACAAGACGAGCCAGGAGCAGAGAATTTTTATATGGTTGCTGATTTGCATGCGATCACTGTGCCGCAAGAGCCTGCGCACCTTCGTCAAGCAACTAGAGAGATTGCGGCAGCTTATATTGCTGCGGGTATTGATCCTCATAAATCAACTTTATTTGTACAGTCTGCAGTGCCAGCACATGCAGAAGGGATGTGGCTTTTATCCACTATGGCGCAGATGGGTAAGCTTGAACGCATGACGCAATTTAAGGATAAGGCTGGTAAGAATGCAGAGCGAGTAGGGCTCGGACTTTTTGCTTATCCCGTTTTGATGGCGGCGGATATTCTACTTTATAAAGCTACGCATGTGCCTGTAGGTGAAGATCAAAAACAGCATTTAGAATTAACGCGTGAAATTGCGAGTACATTTAATACTCGTTATGAAGGGGAATATCTCATCCAGCCTGAACCTATGATTATTGGTGATGCAACGCGTGTTATGTCTTTGCAAGATGGTTCTAAAAAAATGAGTAAGTCTGATCCTTCGGAAAAGAGTCGTATTAACCTTGTTGATGATACGGATACAATCGTTAAGAAGATTAAAAAGGCGAAAACAGATACTGAGCCGATGGGGGATAGTTTGAAGAGCATAGAAGGACGCGCAGAGGTTAAAAACCTTGTGACAATTTATGCTTCGCTGGCTGGTATTTCTCAAGAAGAGGTTGTTCAACGTCATGCTGGTACACAGTGGGGGCCTTTCAAAGACGCATTGGCTGAGGTGGTTGTTGAGCATTTGGCGCCTATTACTAAGAAGATGCGTGATCTTTTGAATGAGCCTGAAGAGATTGACCGAATTTTAGAAACTGGGAATCAGCGTGCTTGTGAAGTTACGGAATCGACTCTTTCTGAAATGCAGGATATTATGGGTTTTTGGAGAGTTTAACGTTAGGGATAATTTGGACTAGTCATAAGAGCTATGCTCTGTTAGACTTGATTCATCTAAGGGGAGCATTTTCATGCGCTTATTTTCAAATTCGGTTTTAACATTATCAACACTAGCTGCTTTGTCATGTGGGTTTGTGACAGATGCAAAGGCGAGCGTTTTTTTCTGGCAATCAGAGGATAAAAAGGTTTCTGTTACGTTCCAAGATACTTGGGGGCGTGTAAGTAATCAGAAGCCATCAGACCTTCTGACAGTTAAGGCGCCTGGCTCTCTTGAATATGCTATGTGTACAATTAGCCAGCGTGAAGATGAGCGCTTTAAAATTTATCCAAATCAATATGCACCTCATATTCAAAAGCTTAACTTTAGTAAGGATATGTGGACGCTGCATTTTGATGGGCAAAAGAATCCAGTTATTCATGAGGTTAGAGATGCAGCTCAACTTAGCGTTGGTTATGCCTCTATGGCTTCGGCATCATATGAGACAGCAGTCGGGCCAAAGATGCGTAAACGCGCCATTGGTTTTGCTTCACTCTACCGTAATAAACTTTACACAGTTGAGTGTTCTGCTGAGGAGAGTGTTTATGATGAATGGCACGGTGCGTTCATGAGCTTTATGAAAGCCGTTGAATTTAACGTTGAGACTAACCATGCACTCAGCGGCTATTATCGTGACTTCATTGACGATACTAAATTGTGGGTCAAAGGTCCTACGGTAACAGAAGATACTTACCGCTAGAGTTTTATCATTTTTTCTTCGCTATTTTGTAAGTCATATTTTGAAATAAATATGTGTGCACGACTTTGTTTTTATTGAATGAAAACAATAAATAGGGCAATTTAGTTTCACGATATATAAGAGTAAGAGATTTATGCAGATTTATTTGCCTATTGCAGAGATGGCTATTGAGATGGAAACGATTTTCATCCTTAGTGCGTTTGTTGGTTTCTTATCTGGTATATTTGGTGTAGGCGGGGGATTTTTAACCACGCCTTTTTTAATATTTTTAGGGATACCGCCTGCGGTAGCCGTAGGTACGCAGGCCAGTCAACTCGTTGCCTCAAGCGTTACTGGAGTTTTAGGGCATTTCAAAAAGGGCAATGTTGATGTTAAAATGGGCACAGTTATGCTCGTTGGCGGTTTGAGCGGCTCTTTCATTGGGATTTTCATTTTTAAGTTTTTGAAGTATCTGGGGCAAATCGACTTTGCTGTATCAGTGCTTTATATATTGCTCTTGGGTATTATTGGGCCAATGATGCTTTATGAAAGTATTTTTTCATTCTTTAAGAAAAAGAAGTCTGTACGGGGTGAATTTAATACTTATAAGGTGTCTCCTTTTATTCAATCGCTACCATATAAGATGCGTTTTCCTCGTTCTAAGCTCTATGTGAGTGCCTTATTGCCTGGTGGAATTGGATTTGTTGGTGGTGTTCTGGCCTCTATACTTGGTATTGGAGGCGGCTTCATTTTAGTTCCTGCCATGATTTATTTCATGGGAATGCCTATTTTATTGGTAGCAGGTACATCACTGTTTCAAATTATTTTTACGGCGGCGTCTGCTACGATATTGCATGCTGTCATGAATAATACGGTCGATATTATTCTTGCGTTAGTGCTTATTGCGGGCGGGGTTATCGGGGCGCAAATTGGTGTCATGTTTGCACGTTTTGTTAAAGGTAATTATGCCCGTGTAATCTTAGCGCTTTTAATCCTTGGTGTTTGTGTAAGGCTTTGCGCAGATTTATTTATGGAGCCAGATTATAAATACTCAGTTGTGGTGGATCTATGATACGTATTTTATCCGCTCTTATGATTGTTTTCTTCGTGTTGCCTATTCAAGCTAAGGCAGAATTATTAAGTATTGATTTGGCGGAAGATCATCTTGATATAACTACAGGTTTCAATGGTGGTTTGATCCATTTGTTCGGCCATCGTAAGAATGATCTTCATGATGTTTTTGTAGTTTTAGAGGGGCCAAAGCATGAAGTCAAAGTGCGTCAAAAGACGCAAATGCTTGGTGCTTGGATGAATACTTCAACTAAAGTTTTTGAAGATATACCTGTTTATTATGATTATGCGTTTGATGAGGCGAATACGGCGGCAGTATCAGAAAACATTTTTAATAAATTTATCAGTGCTGAGAATTTCTTTGATATCGCTGGTGTTAAGAATGAAAAGAAGCGTGCGATTATTGAAAAATATAAAGATGCTTTTATTGATGAGCGTAAACGTGAGGGGCTTTATCCCGTGGTTCATTCGACAATAAAATTTATTGATGAGAATTTTTTCAAACTATCTTTTGAGTTGCCTGCAAATGTTCCAAAAGGGCAATATATGGTGAGGGCTTTTTTGCATGATGATGGAAAGATTATCACAGAGCAGCGTACAAGTTTTTGGGTCGGGCAAGTAGGTTTTAATGCTAAAGTTAATAAATTTTCTGAGAAGGAAAGTTTGGTTTACGCTTTATTGTGTGTATTTTTAGCCTTATTTTCAGGATGGTTATCTAACAAGATTGCACGTAAATAATATATGTGAGGCATCTAAATGGATGAAATTGAGAGAGCAGAAGAAAAGTTAATGATTAAGGATGGCGGTGTCTATCTATTGGTTGTTGATCAAAGTAGTGAGTTTAAGAATGCACTTAGAACTGCAGCGGCTTATGCTTCGTCACATAATGCACATGTTGCTTTATTAGAAGTAATTGAAGAGCCTGGCTTTCAGCAATGGGGCGCGGTTGAGGCGCAAATGATACAAGAGGCCCGTAAGAAAAGTGAAGAGCATCTATGGGATGCTGCGCAGCTTTTATATGATATTGGCTGCCCTTATCCTTCGTTTTATATTGAGGCTGGGAATTCACAAGAAGCGCTTTTAAGGGTTTTAGATGATGACCATGATGTGCGTGCATTGGTATTAGCGGCTAGTCCGTCTTCAAACCCTTTAATTTCGTATTTTTCTGGTAAGGGCTTGTCTAATCTCAAAGTTCCCCTATTTATTATTCCAGAATAATTTTTTATAAATGAGATGAATGATGTTTATTCAAACAGAAGTTACACCTAATCCGGCGACCCTTAAATTTCTTCCTGGTCAGACTCTGATAGATGGCGGAAGTGCAGAGTTTAGAAGTGCTGATGAGGCTACTCAATCACCTTTGGCGCAACGTTTGTTTACACAGCAGGGCGTTAGCGGGGTGTTTATTGGGCATGATTTTATTTCTATTACTAAAGCAGATGATACAGATTGGT
Source organism: Micavibrio sp. TMED27 (assembly GCA_002167715.1). Classification (GTDB taxonomy): domain Bacteria; phylum Pseudomonadota; class Alphaproteobacteria; order Micavibrionales; family Micavibrionaceae; genus TMED27. Next base: position 82,617 of record NHCG01000019.1, on the reverse strand, counting down.
CTATGTTAAAGCCAATGGTTATGGCTGTGATTATGGAGCATCTTTCAACTGGGCAGCCTATTATCATAGGCGAGATGGCGCAGGAAACATTTGAAGATGATGACGAAATCTCAGCACAGATTCGTGAGCTTATTGTTACGCGTGTTCGCCCTATGGTTATGCAGGATGGCGGTGATATTGAATTTGATCATTTTGATGATGGTATCGTTTATCTTAGAATGCGCGGTGCATGTGCGGGCTGTCCAAGCTCAACAGCAACGCTTAAAATGGGCATTGAGAATATGCTCAAGCATTTTGTACCAGAAGTACAAGATGTTCGTCCAATTGCTGATTATTAATTTCTAAAAACTAGCCTTTATAGAAAAGTAAGCCAAGCCAGCGCCACTGGGTTGTTATGTTTTTGGGGTCATCTGGATCTTGAATGGTTTTTGGCAGGGTGCAGTTTAGCCTCATTCGTTCTGACTCAATTTCTTCGTTTGATCGTATTTCTACTCTACGGCCAAGGACTTCTGTAAGAGGTTTGCTGTAGCCAGAAAGGAAGCAGTTTATATTTTCCGATTCACTATTTAATGCTTCGGGTAGGGTAAAGCCTAATTCAAGTTTTTGTTTTATGATAGCGCTACCCGGTACTATTTCAGTAATAGGTAGTGGCAGTGTGTCACTAATTAAGCGTAGACGTTCTATATCGCCGAATTCTTGTGTTAGGCTGAAACGCGGTATGGCGAAGGGATCGTATCCATGATAGTAGGGGCCGGAATGAAGTCCAAAAGCTGCTTTATAACCTCTGGTGCGAGCGAGTTCTTTTAGTTCATCTGAAAATTCGCCAAAAGGATAGGCCAGAAATTCGGCTTCTTTTCCAAAATTTTCACGATAACGTGAACGGGCCTTATTAAGAGACTTTGTTATTGTAATAGTATCTTCGCTAATAAGACGGCTATAGCTTGCGGGTAGTGTGCCAATAGTTACGAATTTATTTTTGGCGATGGATTTTAGATCTTTCCAGCTCATATATTCTTCAATATTTTCATCTGCTTTATCGCTTGAGTAGAAAATAGTGAATGGAATTTCTTTTTGTAAAAGTAGTTTCATACCATTTAAAAAAGCAGATTTATAAGCGCCTTCAAAAGTTATAACGACTGTTTTGGGTGGTATGATTTCTTTATTTTGTACTTTGTTTAGAGCGGTGGAGAGTGAAAGGATATTATAGTCACCAGTTTGTAGCTCTTTTATATGCTCAATAAAATCATCTTTTCGTAGGCTTGTTTGTGGGTAGTGGTCTTCACCAATACGGTGATAGGTTAAAATTGTGATTTTACTTCTGTCTTCTATTAGAGAGGCTGCGAGTGTACTGGCGCTGTTTACTAGGAAGCAGAGCAAAGTCATTACAGTGATGAGTATAATGTTATTACGCATGAAAGATGTTGTACTTGATATATTGGCTATTGTACAAGCATAGCATGGATATATTTAAAAAAATTCTTACTTTTGACACATCGGTAAGTGCATGTAGTGCCGCATTGTTTGACCATAATGGTAATGGGACAATTATTAAGGAGGAGATGCCGAGGGGGCAATCAGAAGCTCTTATGCCTATGATTGAGGACGTTTTAGAACGCTCGCAATGTAGTTATGAGGATGTTGATTGCATTGTCACGACAATTGGTCCTGGTGCGTTTACAGGACTTCGTATTGGTTTGTCTGTTGCTAAGGCGCTTGGTTTATCCTTAAATAAGCCGGTCTTCGGTGTGTCGACATTACAGGCGATTGCTTTTGAAGCGTCTGAAAGTGCAAAAGTGGATTTTAAAGTTCTGGTTGAGACACGCCGGGATGATTTCTATATTCAGGATTTTTCAATGGAAGGTTTTCCTATATCTGAGCCTCAGGCGCTTAGTGTAGATGATATAGAGCGAAATATGGCTGATGTTAAATGTATAACTGGTGATGCCGTAGATCGTTTTCTAAAGTTAGCCAAGCATGAAAAATGGGGTGTTTTTACTTCTGTTCAATCACCAGATCCATTGATTATGGCGGAAAGATTACTTGTTGTTCCTGAGCTTTTTACCCGTGATGTTGAGCCATTATATCTGCGCGGGGCTGATGTGAGCCAGTCTAAGAAACAATACCGCGTTTTGGAGGGGTAGCTTCTTTATCTTAGTATGAACTGTGTGTATGATGTTTAAGTCAGCAGGAGGATCGTTATGACTGAAGAGATTACGGATGAAGAGTTATTAGCTTATACAAGCGAGATAGTATCTGCCTATGTATCCAATAATCAACTCAAGCCGGATGAGCTTGAAGGGGTTATTAAATCAGTTCATAAAACTCTTGGTGATCTGTATGCTGCTGAGCCTGAGGGTGAAAAATTAGTACCCGCTGTGCCGATAGATCAGTCTGTATTTCCGGATTATATTATATGCCTTGAAGATGGCAAAGAGCTCAAGATGCTTAAGCGCCATTTGAATACTGCATATGGAATGAGTCCTGAAGAATACCGTGAGCGATGGGGGCTGGATGAAGAGTATCCAATGGTTGCACCTAATTATGCTAAAAAAAGGAGTGCATTAGCCAAGGATATAGGACTTGGNAAACGNTANANTTAGCTGCTACTGAGTTCTTTACCGCGTTTTTTNGCGGCATTGANTGCTTTATTTAATATNTTTTGAANCTCACCATTCATTAATACATCTANTGCGGCNGCTGTTGTGCCACCTGGGCTTGTTACATTTTGTCGTAATGTGCTTACGTAGGTATTAGAATCTTCAGCGGCCAGTTGGGCTGAACCGATTACAGTCTGTCGTGCGAGGGTCATTCCGAGATCTTTAGCTAGGCCTGCTTCTTCACCAGCTTTAGCTAGCGCTTCAATAAAGTAAAATATATATGCAGGACCTGAACCGGATATTGCCGTTACAGCATCCATTTGACTTTCATCTTCAATCCATTCGTATTTTCCGGTTTTTGATAAAAGCTGGTTTGTAATTTCGGCGTGATCTGAGTTCGCTACTTTGTTTTTTATTGCTACACTCATGCCTGAGCCTATAGAGGAGGGGGTGTTCGGCATGATACGAATTATGGGTTGCTGATTTGAAAAATAGCTTTCGAAATTCGCGAGTGTTTGCCCTGCAGCAATAGAAAGAATGCAGCATTGCTGCGGTATGAAGCTTTTTGCTTCATGGCATATTTCTTTCATTTTTTGTGGCTTTACGGCAAGGATTACATATTGTGCATTTTCTAGACTTTCTTGTGCATCTTCTATGCAGCGAAAGATTGGAGCATCAACCTCATCCACGCTTACGTGTCTATCAATAACACTGAATGCAGCATTTATGTCAGAGCTTAACCAGCTTTTCAGCATAGCGCCGCCCATTTTTCCGCATCCGATTAGTGTAATATTTATCGGCGTGTTCATTCTATGATTCGCCAACGGTCTCCATCAGCGCAAGAGAGAAGTTATTGTCATTCATAACTGTGCTATCAACTGTGCTGATAAGTTCTAGTGAAGGGTAGTGTCTTTCGCATTGGATAAGTGCAATATCAACTATGTCTTCGATTGTTTCTGTGAGTGATGCTTTTTCTGATCCGCGAAGTAGGCATGTGTATCGGAATGTAGGTGTCATTGTGTCGGCTGGGATATCATAATGCCCCATCCATAGGCCTTCATTAATAGTCATGACTGCGCGCTGTGCTTTTACTATATTTGCTTCGTTGAATTCAATGTTGTGTCTACATGCAAATTGAAGCGCATTCATCTTTTCGTTCCATAGAAAGCAGATGTGATATTTACTGTTTTTGCCAGATACTTCGAGTAATACTTCTTCCTGGCTGGTACGGATATATGTCCAGTTATTATTGCTTAGGACTTCTTCAACATTATCGATAGGGTTATCGTCTGATATTAGCTCACTAAACTCATGCATTATTTCTGTCCCTTGCTCGATTTTGTGTTTGTTTTTTCTAACTCAGCTAACTTCTGTTCGAGAGCTTCTACGCGCAGCATAAGACGGTCAAAGTCATCGCCTGGTACAAGGTCAAGACGAAGTGCTGCTTCGTCAAGGCGTGCTTTTATGTCCTCGCGAATATTGTGCTGCAGACCGCTTAGAAGGCTCGCAGTTCCACCGGCTAGACGTGCAACATCGTCTAGCATTTTGTCCTTGCTATTCATGTGTTAAAACTCTCTTTGATTTGATTTTTTGAATATCATTATCTTATTTGCGGTGCAAAAAGATTCCGTAGAATAATTTTTTTGCCTGTGGAAGAAATCTTGACACTTAGGCTATGCGCGCTTAGCTTCGCTAAAACTTACTTACTAAAGGTATGAAATATGTGGGAATTTCCAAATATAGATCCCGTTGCAATAGAAATAGGGCCGCTTGTCATTAGGTGGTATGCGTTAGCGTATTTAGCTGGCTTTTTACTTGGGTGGAAGTACTGCATGATTCTTGCAGGATTTGATAAGGATAAGCGCCCTAATGCTGATGATTTTGATGACTTTTTACCCTATGCCATTATGGGCGTTATTTTAGGCGGGCGTATCGGGTATATTCTTTTTTATCAACTTGAGTTTTATACCGAAAACCCTTCACAAATTCTTATGCTCTGGAACGGTGGCATGTCGTTTCATGGCGGGGCGCTTGGTGTAACTCTTGCTATGATTTGCTATGCCTATGTTAAGAAGATTTCGTTACTACGGTTATCTGACTTTGTTAGTGCGGCTGTTCCCATCGGGATATTCTTTGGCCGCGCAGCAAACTTTATTAATGGTGAACTATATGGCCGTGTTACGGATAGTCACTGGGGAATGGTTTTTCCGAACGGGGGGCCGTTACCTCGTCACCCTAGTCAGCTTTATGAATCTGCTCTTGAAGGAGGAGTGCTCTTTCTAATTTTATTTGTTCTTGTGCGTGTTAAAGCAGTACGTAATAGAGAAGGGGTGATTACCGGGGCATTCTTATTGGGATATGGTGGTTTTAGGTTTATTGTTGAGTATTTTAGAGAGCCAGATGCGCATATTGGTCTTATTGGTGGTGCCATTTCTATGGGGCAGATATTGTGTATACCAATGATTATTAGCGGGCTGTTTTTTGTAGCATATGGTGCTGCGAGGTATCAGCGAGTGTTAAATGGATAAGCAGGAAATACGCTTGATAGATATTTTGCGTGATAAAATATCGAAAAATGGGCCAATTAATGTTGGTGCATTTATGGATCTTTGTCTTTCACATCCCGAACATGGTTATTACATGAAAAAAGATCCTTTTGGTGCAAGAGGGGATTTTGTTACTGCGCCTGAAGTTTCACAAATATTCGGAGAAATGCTTGGTGCATGGGTGGCGGATATTTGGCATCAATTAGGGTCACCTGAGGCTTTTACGCTTCTTGAGTGTGGGCCTGGTCGTGGGACACTTATGGCTGATATATTAAGGGCTACACGAGGCGTTGAAGGGTTTCATTCTGCACTTGATTTGCGCCTTATGGAGATTAGTCCTGTACTTAAATCTATGCAGGAAGAAAAGCTGTCTTTATATGAGCCGCAGTGGATTGAAGGAATTGATGAGATTCCGCAAGGGCAGGCGCTCATTGTTATTGGTAATGAGTTTTTAGATGCGCTGCCTTTTAGATCCTATCAAAAAACCCGTTCAGGGTGGGCGGAGCGGTGTGTTGATGTTAAAGATAGCGAGCTAGTTTTTACTCTATTAGATGAGGAGACTGCGCCTAATTGTATTCCATTTCATTTGCGTGATGTTAAAGTAGGAAGCGTATTTGAATATTCAGAAGTTCGAAATGAGTTTTTTAGGAATTTATCACGTATTCTTGCTGATCAGGGTGGTGCAGGCCTGTTTATAGATTACGGTCATGAGAAAACAGCTGTTGGTGATACCTTTCAAGCCATCAAAGATAATAGTTATAGCTCTGTTCTAAATGATATTGGAGATGCGGATTTAACATCGCATGTGGATTTTGAAATGTTGGTTCATAATGCGATCAGAGAGGTTCGTGTGCATGGTCCAGTGACACAAGGGGATTTTCTCAAAAATTTAGGTATAGAGATTAGAGCGCAGATGCTTATTCGTCATGGTGGTGAAAAACATGAGGCGCAAATAAAAAAAGATTTGCATCGTTTGGTTGCTTCGTCTGAAATGGGAGCATTGTTTAAAGTAATTTGTATGTGTGGAAAGAATGAGCCAGAGCTTAAACCAGCAGGAATGTAGCGGAAGCGTTTTTTATTCGAGCGCTGATTTTTTAAATGCCGAAGAGGGGCGTTCAGTCTTTCATGGCTTTTTCGGTCGTCAAGGCGGTGTTAGTAAGGGGCTTTATACGAAGCTTAATTGCGGTGAAGGCTCCAGTGATGATATGTCTTTGGTTCAAAAGAACCGTGAAATTGTAGCCCGTAATGTAGGTTGTGACGCTGACAAGCTGCTTAGTTTATATCAAGTTCATGGCAATCATTGTGTTGTTATTGATAAATTATGGTCAAGGGAGGAGAAGCCAAAGGCCGATTCTTTCGTCACTGATAAGGCTGGTATAGCACTTGGTATTTTAACTGCAGACTGTGCGCCTGTACTCTTTTATGGTGAAAAAACTAATGGTGAGCCTGTTATAGGAGCCGCTCATGCCGGCTGGGGCGGCGCTTTTAAAGGCGTGCTTCAAGAAACTACCGAAACAATGATGTCTTTAGGGGCTATTCAAGAGAGCATAAGAGCGGTTGTTGGCCCCTGTATTAGTAAGGCATCTTATGAGGTAAGCTACGATTTTGCAGATAACTTTATGGAAGAAGATGAGGAAAATGAACGCTTTTTTACAGCTGCGCGTAGAGACGGTCATTTGATGTTTGATTTAGCTGGCTATTGTGCATTTAAGCTGTACAAAGCTGGCGTTAAGTCAATCTCGCTCATGGATATGGATACATATAGTGATGAGCAAAATTTCTTTAGTTATCGCCGTACAACACATCGCGAAGAGCCGGATTATGGGCGGCAAATTTCAGTTATCATGATTAAGAGTGATTAAGTGTTGATTTTTTTATAAGTTTTTACTTATAGTGCGCGCGAATAGGGTGTATTGATGTATTGAAAAAGGGCTTATATAATCATGAAATTAATTTCAGGCAATTCTAATCGTCAGCTTTCAGAAGCTATTTCTTCTTATCTTAATGTTCCACTTACGCAAGCCTCTGTTAAGCATTTTGCAGATCAAGAGATCTTTGTTGAGATTATGGAGAATGTTCGTGGTGAGGATTGCTTCTTTATTCAGTCGACTTCATATCCGGCCAATGACCATTTGATGGAATTATTGATTGCGATTGATGCCCTTAAGCGTGGTTCTGCGCGCCGTATTACTGCTGTACTTCCTTATTTTGGTTATGCACGCCAAGACCGTAAAACGGGTGGACGCACACCAATCTCTGCGAAATTAGTCGCTGATATTATTACGGCAGCAGGTGCGGACCGTGTTTTGACTATGGATTTACATGCAGGACAGATTCAGGGGTTCTTTGATATCCCCGTTGATAATTTGACAGCTGCACCTGTATTTGCGTCTCATATTGATGAGCAATTTAAGGGTGAAAAAATTTGTATAGTTTCACCAGATGTCGGCGGTGTTGTGCGTGCGCGTGCGCTTGCTAAACGTATTGGTGCTGATCTTGCTATTATTGATAAACGCCGTGAGAAAGCCGGTGTATCAGAAGTGATGCATGTGATTGGTGAAGTTGATGGTAAAGTCTGTATTCTAGTAGATGATATTGTGGATTCAGGCGGTACACTTTGTAATGCCGCGGTAGCACTAGGTGAAAAAGGTGCTAAAGAAGTCCATTCTTATGTTGTGCATGGTGTGCTTTCAGGTAAGGCGGTGGAGAAGATTGAAAACTCTCCAATGAAGAGCTTAATGATTACAGATTCTATCCTTGCGACCGAAGAAGTATCAGCATCGAAATCTGTGCGTCAGTTGTCTGTTTCTGAACTTATTGGTGAAGCTATTCTTAGGACGGCGGAAGAACGTTCTATTTCGGCACTTTTTAAGTAGTTTTTTCTTGCAAAAGATTTAAAAAAACCTTACAACCCCTTCAACATTAACTGGTCTATATCCCCCCTGGAGGTGGACCGCAATTTAGAAGGAAAAAGCTAATGTCTAAAAACTATGCAATGACAGCGGCAAAAAGAGATGGGGCTGGTAAGGGGATCGCCCGTGCTCTTCGTCGTGAAAATAAAGTTCCTGCCGTGATTTACGGTGACAAAAAGGAGCCTGTAACAATTTCTCTATCAGCACGTGATGCGCATGTTGAATACCATAAAGGTCATATGTTTACGACTCTTTGTGATATGGACGTAGAAGGTACTAAGCACCTTGTTCTATGTCGTGACATTCAAGTGCACCCAGTGACAGATAATGTAATGCACATTGATTTCCTACGCGTTACACCAAAAACAAAAATCGCTGTTGATGTGCCTGTGCGCTTTATCAATGAAGAAAAATCACCAGGTATGGATGCAAAAGGTATTCTTAACGTTGTGCGTTATACTATTGAGCTTCTATGTACAGCGACAAATATTCCTGATGAAGTTGAAGTTAACTTAGAAGGTAAAGAGCACGGTGATGCTATTAAAGTAAGCGATGCACTTCTTCCTGAAGGATCTAAACCGGTTATTGATGACCGTGACTTCACAATTGCTACGCTTCTTGCACCTCGTAAGGTTGAAGAACCTGCTGCCGAGGGCGATGAAGATGCTGGAGAAGCTGAAGCTGCTGAGGGCGGTGAAGAAGCGCCTGCTGAAGAGTAAGTTTTTTAAACGTATTTATGATTATGCGCGGGGAAATCTTTTCCGCGCATTTTTATTTGCGGTTTTATGCAGTGCGCTTATAGTGGCGCTGATGTTTTCATTTTTCAAAAAATCTGAGAGTGATATGTGGCTGTTAGTTGGTCTTGGTAACCCGGGAAGTAAATATGAGGGTAATCGCCATAATGTGGGTTTTCATGTTATAGACGCGATTGCCGACGAATATGGTATTGGCCCGTTTAAATCAAAGTTCAATGCCGAGATAGCTGAAGGCCGTATAGGTGATCAAAAAGCCGTATTGATTAAGCCGCAGACATATATGAATGAAAGTGGGCAATCAGTTGGTAAGGCCGCGAAGTTTTTTAAAATTACGAAGGCGCGGACAATTGTTTTTCATGATGAACTGGATTTAGCGCCTGCAAAAATGCGTGTAAAAGTTGGCGGCGGTGTTGCTGGGCATAATGGGCTTAAATCTATTCGTGCGCATTTAGGGTCTCCTGATTTTAAACGCGTGCGTATAGGTATTGGTCATCCGGGTGATCGCAACCGTGTTAGTGGTTATGTACTTAATGACTTTTCAAAGGCAGAGCAGCCTGCTTTTGAAGAATTAGTGGGTGTATTAGCACGACAGATGGAAATTTTATTGACGGAAGGCGATGAGCTTTATATGACGAGAGTGTCAGAGGCTTTGCCTAAAAAATAGAAGGATATTAAGATGAGTTTTAATTGCGGAATTGTTGGTCTTCCGAATGTTGGTAAGTCAACGCTTCATAATGCTTTGACGGCGACGCAGGCTGCGCAAGCTGCGAACTTTCCGTTTTGTACGATTGAGCCAAATGTAGGGCGTGTTGCTGTGCCAGATTCTCGTTTGGATGAGATTTCTAAGATCGCGGGTTCTGAAAAAATTGTACCTGCGCAATTAGAGTTTGTTGATATTGCTGGTCTTGTCAAAGGTGCTTCGCAAGGGGAAGGGCTTGGAAACCAGTTTCTAACTAATATCCGTGAAACTGATGCAATTATTCATGTTCTTCGTTGTTTTGAGAATGATGATATTACGCATGTTGAGGGGTCAGTTGATCCAATTCGTGATGCCGAAGTCATTGAAACAGAATTGATGCTTGCTGACCTTGAAAGTGTTGAACGTCAAATTACCAATTTAGGTAAAAAGGCGAGAGGTGCTGATAAAGATGCAAAGCTTGTACTTGAATTGGCGGAGCGTGTTAAAAGTGCTTTAGAAGAAGGTAAGCCCGCGCGCACAGTTGAGATTGATGAAAATGACGCGGATGAAAAGCGTGCTTTTAAGATGCTTCAACTTTTAACATCTAAGCCTATTCTTTATGTCTGTAATGTGAGTGAAGATGATGCCGCTGAAGGTAATGAATTGACGGCTAAGGTTCAGAAAATGGCAGATGAGCAAGGCGCAGAAGTTGTTATTATTTGTGCCGCGATTGAGGAAGAGATTGCTCAACTTGATAGCCGTGAAGAAAAGGAAGAGTATCTTGAATCCATGGGGCTTCATGAGCCGGGTCTTGACCGTATCATTAAGGCTGGGTTTAAGCTTCTTGGTTTGCAGACCTATTTTACGGCTGGGCCAAAAGAAGCGCGTGCGTGGACTGTTCGTGTTGGTGCAAAGGCGCCAGAAGCGGCAGGGTGTATCCATACTGATTTTGAAAAAGGCTTTATTAAGGCTGAAGTGATTGCTTTTGACGATTACGTTAATGGCGGGGAACAAGCTGCGAAAGATTCAGGTAAGATGCGTCAAGAAGGCAAGGAGTATGTTGTTGCCGATGGTGATGTTATCTTATTTAGATTTAACGTCTAACATTTCTGTGACAAATTAAGAAAATAAAAAACCGCAAGATGAATAAGTTTTGCGGGTTTTGTTTATTTAGCTTGCCAGAGTATGTTGGCTATCATTGGCTGCGTCTGGTCTTAATGGTCCTATATATGGATTTGTATCCTGATTAGGTTGAGTTATTCCAGTGATATTCTCTCGCAGTTGTTTCATGTACTCTGTTTCTACAAATTCTTCTTGTTCTTGCGTTTCCTCTGGCTCGCTTCTGCGTTTGTTACGGTTCATTTGACCACCACGACTTCTTGCCGTGTTTTGTGCTTTGTTTATTTCTTTTAGAAACTCGGTATGCTTTTCCAAGATTGCATCGTAGCCTGTTTTTCTCTCGTCATAACGAGGTGATTCAAGAGTTACGCTTACATTTCCACGGTCTTGTCTATCGTAATTAGTACCAGTTTGTATGGATGGTAAGAAACGACTTGCTAGATTTTCGTCGAGTAGGGCAATGCCGATAGGAACATCTTTATATTCATTATTATAACGAACTTTTAGTGTCTCTGGCAGGCCATATTTTTCAGCGATAGCAGCTGTTTGCTTGGCAAGTGCATCTAGTTCACTTTGTTTATGACGGAAGACGTGTTCACCGATATGAACTTCTACACCTGCATCCATTCTCTTTTGTTGCTGTTCGAGAAGTTCACCATAGGTGATACCAGTAGAGCGGCCACGAGAATTTGTCACATGACTAGCCATTTTCTCTTCGAACTCTCTGGTCATATGCATAGACATACGAACCATCTCTTTCATCTGCATGATGTAGTCGAAGCCCTTTTTGTTTTCTCCATATACTGGGACTTCTTTTTCTACTTTATAATTTCCACGCCAGTCTTCTTCTGTACGAGTCCCTGTTTGAAGTGTTTTTAGGAACTGTTCTGCTGTGTCTTCGTCTAATAGGGCTATACCAATTGGAACGTTCTGCTCTTTGCCGTTAACAACAGCACGTATTGAGGTTGGGAAGCCGTATGTTTTCGCAATGTTTTCAGAATATTCAGTATATTTTTCCATATTGAACATTTCTTTTAACTGGTCATAGCCTTCTTTTTTAACAATATCATCACCCATCATTGTGATAAGGAGATCCGGCATTATGAGTTCAGCGGTTAGCGGGTCTAGACCATATTGGTTTGTTACATGATCGATCATAGCATCCGTTGCAAATTCACCGCCGACCATTGTTACGTCAGCTGCTGATTGTGTGATATTCCAAACATGTATTGCTTTAACCGCGTCAAATGCTTCTTCACTGGCAAGACCAGTTGCTTTCAAGAATTCTTCATCTTTAAGCGCATAAGCCATTTCTGCTGAAGCGAAACCAGCGCCTAAAGCGGCACCAACACCTGTATATTTACCTGCCTTTGAACCAAGTTTTCCAAGCCACTTAAATGGTTTCGCAAGATTATTAAATGCCGTTGCTAATTTACCTGGAGGCTCAATCGTCGGGAGCTCTGTTAGCATTGGTAAGAATTTTTGCTCCGTTTTTGCTGGAACCATCTGCTTACCAGGCTCTACACCATTTGGTGTTGGAACACGGTTACGTGCTGCTTCTTCTGCTTGGATCTGTCTTATTTGATCTGCAGTTAATGGAGAGCCGTTATTTGTTAAAAGCTTTTGCGCATCATCAGCAGCATTAGAAGCTTTTTGAGCTCCATTTGGTAATGCATCTGCTGTTTTATTTGCATTGTCTAGTGTTGCTGGATTTGGTTTGGTGGCCGCAGCACCATTTGTTACACCATTCTTTGTATATTCAAATTGTGTAACGCCATCTGTGACGGCCATTTGGAAGTCTTTTAGGTTAAGCTTAAACTCACTCGCAAGTTTTTCTGCTTTTTCAGCAGCTTCTATTTTTGCGGCGTAGCTAGCTGTATCGACAAGTTGAAGCGATAGTAGACTTTCGATTTCTGTCACAGCTTGTCTAAGTTTTGTTGGGTCTACTTTATCTGTTGCGCCTGCAAGCTTAGCTGTGTCATCAACATATTCGCCAGCGCGCTCTACTGTGCCTGTAACAGTTTTTTTGCTGGTTTCGACGGACTTAACGTCTGTTCCAGTTGTGTTAGCCTTAACATCTGTACCAGTTGTTTTATTAGGCTCGGTCTTTTGTGTAGTTCCATCTGGGTTTACAAGTACGCCAGATGATTTACCATCTACTGTTACAGCTGTGTGGCCATTGGCACGAGCTTCATTAATTTTCGCTTGCGTTTCTGGAGTAGGGGGAACAATTGGTTTATTGACAGCTTTTGCTTCAGCATATTTTGCGAAATCATCCAAAGGAATATTATGTTTATCCGCAAGATTGCGTGCCATTTTCCATGCATTTGCACGTTCACCAGATTCAGCTGCTTCGTTAACAGATAGCTCAAGAAGTTTAACGATTTTTTGTACTGGACGAGGCATTGATTTTTCAACACCATTTGCACCAATTTTTGCAAGGTCGTCTAATTTAGTAATATCTGTAGAGCCAGCTCTAATAAGGTCTGTGCCTGGTTTTCCTGAACCCCAGCCACGAAGTAGGTCGATAATCATACCAGCATTTTTAACTGGTGGAATTGGGTCTTCTGGATCTAGTGGTTCAATTGCTATTTCATCAATCGGAGTTACATTTGCGTCTGGATCTAATTTATCTGGATCTTCGCCTCCTTCTGGCTTTGGATCGTCAGGTAAATTATCTTGCTCAGCGGTTACTGCGTCACCTTTAAGACCTTCAAGGAAGTGACGTCTGTTTTCTCTGTATTTCTCACGATCTAGAACGACGTACCAATTATGGACATTCACTTTATCCATTTTCGAGAGTTCATCTTCAAACTTTTGACGAGCCTGAGTTGCGCCGATAGCATCAAAGTGAGCGATGACTTCATCGTAGGTTACATCTGGTAGCCATGTTTCACCATCGCGTGGTAAAAATACGGCTGCGGCTTCGGCGCCAAGCATTTTTGTTATACCATCATCAAAATTATTTGTGCGTTGGAAGATGTCTGTTAATAGGTCTTTATCTGGGCCACCATAGCGTGCATTAAAACCACTTTCCCAAAGTGTGTTTCCATCTTTGTCAAATACAAGCCTGTCGTTATTCGTTAGTACGGCTTGGCCTGTACGGTCACGGCTTACGACATGGTCTAATCTTTCTTCGTAGAAGTCATTGGTTATACGAATATATGATTCTTGTGCAAGTAGGTTGTCTTTTGCTTCCCTAAGTGCGGTGATGTCTTCATTAACGGTTTCGCTTTTAGGGTCTAGAGCTTTAACTTTATCAGTATATGCATTGATTATCTGCACGCGTGCAGCACCTTCTTCAAGGCCAAGTGCCTTTAGGTCGGCTGCATTTTGTTTTAATAGTCCTGACTGATCCGAGTTTACTATGGCGCCGAGTAAGGACTCTACGTCTTGTTTTGGGATAGCGTTTATTCTGGCTCTAAGTTGATCATGGTCTAAGCTTTTAAGTTCAGTGAATAATTCACTCATATGCTCTCTACGACGAAGAGGGAGGCCACGATCTAAGAAGCTCTCATTAACGGCGTACGGATCCGTATTTTTAGGCATGGATGATGTTAAGTTATAGCCGCGTCTAACGCTTACATCATTTGTTGATTCCATAAGGGCTGCTTCGTCAATATGCTCGAATGCACCTGCTAGGAACGCAGTTAAGTCGTCTTTATTAGTGAGTGTTCTTAGGGCTGTGTAGCCATCAGGATTTACACCGCGAGCGCGAAGGTCTGCTATTCCTTCTGCATAATCTTTACTTGCAATTGAAGGTGGTTCGAACGATTCAAAGATAAGTCCTACATCTTTCTCATATGGATTGAAGTAGATTTTCTTTCCTGTTGGATTACCATTTTCATCAAGGTGTTGATATTTACCCTGCATGGCTTTGCTAACATTTGCTAAAACACCTTCATGTTGAGCAATGAATTTTTCTAATGATTCTTTATATTCGCTGTCACTTTGATTTTCACCTCTTTCAGGTGGTGTCTCATCGGCCATTGACTTAATGGCGTATAGATCATAGCGAAGGCGCACATATTCAAGGACTTCGTCTTTAGTTGCAGATGTTCTGTCACCAAAGTACTCAAGAATTTGGTCTTTCTGCTGTAGGTTGTTTCTATCGTATAGTCTGTTTACAGAGAAGAGCTCTGGGCCTGTTGCGTTTTCAAGACGTTGGTATATATCGTCAGATAGAATATTGTCGTTCACATGGATTTTAGCCATTGCGTTATGGTACGCATCTGGGTGATAGGCTTTATCCGTATTCATAAAGCCAAACATTCTTTGAATGCCGCTGGCTTTGTCTAAATCATCGCTAATTAGATTATAATCTGTACTTAGATCATTGCTTCTTTGTTGAAGCATCTGCATGGAAATAATGAAATCATTTAGGCGTGAATTTATGTCAGCTTGCTTGTCTGCTGGTTTTTTAGCGATTTCTGCAAGAAGAGCTTTGTATGAATCGGAGTTCCCGAATGTTTGACTTTTATAGTTTGCACCGTCCAAGTCTTCTAATAATAAAGGTAGAGCTGGTACCATTTGTCCAGTTTTAGGATCTTTAATATCTAGAACACCAATATCTTCAAGCAGGTCATCAAGATGTTTGCTTTGTCCTTGAATAAGGCGTTGTTTTGATAACCAGAGCTGATTTCTATATTGTTCTTCACTTACGCCATTCTGGAGTTGAGCGTTTATATATTCATCACGAAGTTTTTCTTGTAAATGCTCCTTATGAAGAGCCATGAGGTGTGTTAGAGCAGGGTGAGGTTTTGTGACACTGAGCTCTTGAGCAGGAATTTTATTACCATCTTTATCTTTTGATGGAATAAATTCACCACCTTCACCGGCTTCTACTTGGTGTATGTAATAGGTTAGGTTACCTATATCGTTATAAGTTGGTACAAATTCAAAGTATTGATTTGTTACAGATTTTCCGTCTTCGTCAGGGATGCTAACATGGACAACAACGTTGTCGTCATTGTTGTGAATCTTGTCTGAACCCATGCGGCGGTAAGCATATTTAAAGTCACCGTCTTCATTCTCAACGAGTTGTTCATCTACGATGTCTTCTAGGACGTTGAATACATAATTTTGAACAAGTCTTTGAGTGTGTGTGTCATACACGCCGTGCGCACGTGAAATTCCGAATGNGTCTTGAACGTCTTTTACCTGATAGTACGTAGGTAGACCGTTGAACGTTTCAACTTTTGTTTCTTCTTGCTGCTGTTGTTGTTGTTGTTGTTGTTGTTGTTGTTGCGTTCCATCACCTGTATTAGCATCAGGCGGGTTAGTCGTACCTGCATTTGGATCAGCAATATCTGGATTAAACTTCTCTTGCTCATTCAGGGTTAATGTTGGGAGTAGTGCTATTAGGTTATTTGCTGTCCCATCATATTTTTTNAGTATATNTGTAGCAAANTTTATATCGGATTCTCTGAACAACTTAGAGAAACTGTTCGCAGTTTCTTGAGAGTCTAGTAGATCGTTATCTCTTGCGTGTTTGAAAGCTCCATAGAATGCTTTTACATTGAGTGCTTTCAAAAGTAAGTCATGACCAATTTCTGTTCCAGGCTTTCTTTGTTCATCACGGTAGTATGCTATGTATCTTGAATCAGAAATACTTTTTTGAACGGATCTAAGGTCTTGCATGCCGATTTTTTCTTCGGCATTTGGATCTACGCCATCTGTATCCAGCATACGTTTTAGTATAACGTCTTGTGCTATTTTTGATATTTCATCGCCTTTTTCATTGAAGGCGTTAATAATAAAGTCTTCGCCAGCTTGTCTGTTTGAATCAGTTAACTCATTGCCGTTGTTATCTTTTATAACCCAGCCATATTCTGTGTCATTGAAAAGGAAACCTTCATCATATTTGTAGCTTAATCGATATTGTTGTCCGTTATCATCAGATAGGATGATTTCGTTGTTATCTTTATCACTAGTTACAGTTACCGGCACCGAGTTACCCTTATATTTGTTTAAAGCTTTGTTTTTTCAGCTTTTTATTGTGTTGGCCCCAGATGGAANACCTCTATATTACTGTGCATTATATAGATTGATTATTAACCAAAAGTTAATTTATCACAGAAAGCACAGTAATTATGGGGCTTTAGAGCTCTTTTTAAGTTTATTGGCCGCGTACTAATTTTTCGTAAATATCGCGTAGTTTTTTCGTGAGGGGGCCGACCTGGTATATAAAATCATCAATTTTACCAACGGCTGTAATTTCTGCAGCGGAACCAGTTAGGAAGACTTCGTCAAAGTCGTTTATTTCCTCTGGTCTAATGCGGCGCTCTTCAACTTCTATGCCTTCGGCTTTTGCTAGTTCGATGATTGTTTGGCGAGTAATTCCGTTTAGGAAACGATCGGCAATAGGGGTTGTTAGTTTATTCCCTTTACCAAAGAAGATGTTTGCACCTGTTGATTCAGCTACAAATCCTTCGTGATCAAGCATAAGCGCATCTGTATAGCCAGATTTTTTAACTTCAACTTTTATTATACAGCTTAGGTTATAAAGTGATGCTGTTTTTGCGTGTACTGGTGCGCAATCTGGTGATGGTTTGTGCCATTTTGTGCTTTTTAGGGAGATGCCAGTTTCACGGATTTTAGGGTCGAAATAGCTACCCCATTCCCATGCTGCGATAGCAATATGTGTTTTTGCTCCATCTATATCTATGCCCATCATTTCAGCGCCGCGCCAAGCTGCAGCACGGATATAGGCATTTTCAAGATTGTTAGCTTTAAGAACTTCATATTTAGCAGCGCAAAGATCTTCGGTCGAAATATCAAGATNCATATAAATTAGGTCAGCAGACTTATGCAGGCGTACTGAGTGTTCNTGGCTTTTGAAGATTTTACCATTATAGGCNCGCTCACCTTCAAATATAAGGCCACCNTANTGTAGTGAGTGTGTGAGGAAATGCGTTGTTGCCTCTCTCCAAGGTACTAACTGACCATCTAGCCATATGAATCCGTCTCTATCATCAAATGGAATAATACTCATATCTTATAACCCTTACCCTTATGATTTTCTTATGGTAGTTAGTATAGTTTAAAAACTAATTTTGTGTAATTTACACGATTAAAACTTCTATACAAGTACATGGTTAAAAACGACAGAAAAATTCAAAACTTTAATGCGAGGGCACATGCTCTTGTAGTAGATGATGATCGGCGCATACGTGATTTAGTCTGTCGTTATTTGATTGAGCATGGCTATGTTGCTATGTCTGCATCTTGTGCGCGAGAAGCAGAAGATATTATGGCACGTTTTGATTTTGATGTGCTGGTGCTGGATGTCATGATGCCGGGTGAGGATGGTGTTAGCTTTGCGAAGCGTATTCGTGATGATGGTGCTAATATTCCTATACTTTTGTTAACTGCGCTAGGTGAGGCAGAAGACCGTATTAAAGGTTTGGAAGTTGGGGTTGATGATTATTTAGTTAAACCGTTTGAGCCGCGTGAACTGCTTTTGCGTTTAAATATAATTCTAAAGCGCAGTTTTGAGGCAAAATCACAAAATTACCGTATCCGAATGGGGGAATGGGATTATGTTAGCGGCGAAGATGTTCTATATAGTGATGATATGGAAGTTGCCCTGACAATGAATGAGGTTCTTTTGTTAGATGCCTTTTCAGGGAGAATAGGGGATGTTTTGAGCCGTGATGAACTTGCCGAGCTTTGCGGTCTTGATGCTGGTGAGCGGACGATTGATGTACAGATAACGCGTTTGCGCCGTAAAATTGAGAAGGATACAAAATCACCGC
Source organism: Micavibrio sp. TMED27 (assembly GCA_002167715.1). Lineage (GTDB taxonomy): Bacteria > Pseudomonadota > Alphaproteobacteria > Micavibrionales > Micavibrionaceae > TMED27. The sequence continues at coordinate 64,252 of NHCG01000019.1, read as the reverse complement.
AATATCTACAGACCGTGCGTGGTAAGGGATATGTGTTAAGGGCGGAGATGTTGTAGATTATGAAATCTTTGCTAAAGAAATACTTACCAAGAACATTATTTGGGCGTTCATTACTGATTTTGATTTTGCCTGTTATTCTCATTCAAGTCATTACAAGCTATGTTTTTTTTGATAGGCATTGGAGCCGAATGACGACTCGCTTTTCTTACGCGGTTGCAGGTGAAATTAAAGTCTTGGAAACCCTTTATTCCGATGGTGTTATTGATACTCAAGAGCAAAAAATAATTGATGTAATGGCAAATCATCTTGAACTGCGTACACGATATGAAGTCGATGAAGTAGACGCTTATTTACGTCCGTCTTATAGCTTTTGGGAGCGGTTAGTTTCTAAGATTTTAGAGCATGAATTGAGGTCGCAGCTATATCATGATTTTGATTTAGAATTAGATTTTGCAAATAAACGGCTTAGTATTTTTGTTAAGATGGATAATGGGGTTCTTGTTGTTGAAATACCGGAGCGCCGTGTTTTTTCATCGTCAGGTTATATCTTTCTATTGTGGGTCTTAGGCGCATCTATTCTGCTACTCTCTGTTTCAGTACTTTTTATGCGCAATCAGATAAGACCTATTCGCAAGCTGGCTGTAGCTGCGGAAAGATTTGGTAAAGGTCAGGAGGTTCCAAAGTTTAAACCAGAAGGTGCAAGGGAGGTTCGTCAAGCCGCAACTGCTTTTATGGACATGCGACGTAGGATCAAACGTCAAATATCCCAGCGTACGGATATGCTGGCTGGTATTTCACATGATCTGCGCACACCTTTAACACGTTTAAAACTCGAACTAGAAATGTTAGGAAACCGATTGCCGCAAGTTACAGATATGAAGCAAGATGTTGACGATATGGAGAGAATGATCAGCAGTTATCTTGATTTTGTTCGTGGTGATGGTGATGAGGGATATTCATATATTGATCTTGGTGATTTGTGTGAACGCTTGCTTGATCAATTGGTAAGACAGGATCATATCGGGTATCTCGAGCTTAAAGAGAGAATCAAGCTTCGNGTGCGTCCACTTTTATTTGAAAGGGCGCTTAATAATATTATNCAAAATGCTGTTAANTATGGTGAGCATGTTTGGATTAGTGCTTTTATTGATGATAAAAAACTTCAGATTCAGATTGAGGATGATGGCCCNGGTGTAGAAGAAGATTTTTATAATGAGATCTTTAAGCCGTTTAAACGTGTTGATAGTTCGCGTAACGTTGATAGTGGTGGCGTTGGNTTGGGNTTATCAATATCAATGGATATTATTCAAGGGCATGGTGGNAATATAACTCTNTCAAAAAGCCAGCACGGGGGATTATGNGTTGTCGTGCGTTTGCCGCTTTGATNTTATGAAAAAGCCGTTAGTTGGATTTTAAGATCTTGTCTGTATTTATTAGTAATCAATTAAGCTCATTCGGGCTATAATATAAAAGCGTGATATAATAATCGGTATAAAAAATGCTGAAGAACAAGGGAAAAAAGAGAGTAGAAGAGCAAAGCTCGGTCTTGAGAAGTTCAAGGCATAATAAGGTTGTAGGTGTTTCTTACAGAGTTGTTATGGCGGCGGCTTGTATTTTTGCTTTGTCTATTGCCTGTATACAACTTTTTACGCCTGAGATATTTATTGCAGCCGGTTATAAGAATGTATTATTTGCTACGCTTGCTGTGTGTTTGATGCTGTTGGTGCTTATGGGGGTCGCTATCCAAAGCAATATAGAGCGTATTATGCACCTGCGAAAGGTTAATGAACGTGTTGGTCAGAAGAACCGTTCTCTTAGAAACGAGATTGATCGTGAGCGTCGTCTAAATAAAAGCCTTCATAAATCAGAAAATAAAAACCGTGAAATTATCGATTCAATAAATGACATCATTTTTGAAACAGATGAGCGCGGCAACATCGTATTTTTAAATCTTGCTTGGTCTAATATAACTCATTTTGATATTGAGCAATCAATCGGACAGTCTTTGTTTAGTGTTCTGCATGCGGATGAGAATGAAGATATTAAACTTGAGTTTGAAGAGCTTGTTAAAGGTCGTAAAGATCGCTTTAGAACATATACGCAATTAAGGCATGCGGATGGCACATTTGGTGCAATTGAGATTTCCATGTCCCGTATCAGCGGTGGCCGCAGTAGTGAGATGCGTATTGCTGGTATTATGACGGATATTGAAGAGCGCCGAAGAGCTGAGCGTGCGCTTGCAGATGCGGAGAAAAAATATCGTAATATTGTTCAAAATGCAGCTGGCGGTATTTATCAGATTACACCAGAGGGGATGTATTTAAGTGCCAACCCATCTCTTGCGCGTGTTTTAGGATTCACTACCCCTGAAAATATGCTTCGAGAAGTTAAAAATGCGAATGAGAGCCTGTATAACGACACGGCTGCGCGTCAAGCCTTTATACAGGAATTATCAGCGGTTCAAAATTCGGTTCATCATGAAACGCAAATGACACGTAAAGATGGTGAAGTAATATGGGTTAGTGAAAGTGCGCGCGCTGTGCGTGATGAAAATGGTCAGCTGTTATTTATTGAAGGTAGTATTGAAGATATTACAGAGCGTAAGAAATCAGAATTGACTATTCGTGAAGCTAAGATTCAATCTGACCTTGCTAACCGTGCTAAGTCAGAATTTTTGTCAAATATGAGCCATGAACTTAGAACGCCGCTTAACTCAATTATTGGCTTTTCAGAAATGATAAAAAATGAGGTTTTCGGTCCTGTTGGGCAAAAGGCTTATTGGGAGTATGCAAAGGATATTCACGAAAGTGGCCAAGGGTTATTGCGCGTTATTAATGAAATTCTGGATATTTCACGCATTGAAGCAGGGGAGCGTCAATTAAATGAAAGTATGGTGAATATTCGTGAAACTGTTACAGCGTGTCTATGTTTACTAGAGCATAAGCTTAGTAATAATAATCTTACTGTTACGGTTGCTCTGGACGATGCGCCTAATGTGGTTGGTGAAGAGCTTTCTATTAAACAGATTGTTATGAATCTTCTTTCAAATGCGATTAAATTTACACCTGAGGATGGGCGTATCACGATCTCAAGCACAATAGATAATGAGGGACGATTCCATCTTTCAATTAGTGACACTGGTATCGGTTTGGATGATGAAGGTATTGAAAAAGCAATGTCTCCATTCGGTCAGGTTAATAGTGACCTTAATCGAAGTGGAAGTGGTACCGGCCTTGGTCTTACGCTTGTACATTCTCTCGTGAAGCTTCATGGTGGTGAATTTGAGCTTTTTTCACAAAAAGGTATTGGTACGACAGCTACAATTATTCTTCCTGCATCACGTATTGCTGTGAAAACAGATCAGGTACAGTTGGAAAATGTAAGGAATGAAGCTATATCATCTATGCCTGAAAGTGATTAATCAGCATATTCTTCTTCTGAAAATTCAATAATTTTTTTTGCTATTTCATAACTGAACCCAGCGCGCGCTAGGCTTGAAAGTTCTTTCTTTGCGTTAGATTCTTTTGNGCCTCTGTAAGGGCCAATTCGCTTTTTTCGTGCATANATTAGTGCTGCGTCGTAATCATCGCTTCCATCATTTTCATTTTCATAGGTTTCTAAGGCTTTACTAATGAGTGAATTAGCGACCCCTTTTTGTGTAAGGTGGTTTTTTATATAGCGCTCTGATTTGCCTGCTCTTCTTTTTGCGTTTACAAGCATGGCTGTGTATCTATCATCATCAAGAAGCTCTAGACGCTGGAATTTCTCAACTAAAGCTTCTAGGAGCTTTAAACAGTCATCTCTGTTTTGATCTTGGTGGATGAAACATGATTTATCAATTTTACGCTTCATAACACGGCGAAAATTCTCTGTAGACGAGGCGAAGCGTTCCAAATAATACAAGCCAGAGTTATGTAGATAATCGGCTGTGATTTTTTTTGGTTTTTTAATTTTTTTTTGCGACTTGCTATTTTGTTTTTGAGTTATATCTTTGTTACTCATTCTGCTGATTATAAGGGATAGATATATGCAATTGCCAGAGCCTCGAAAAATAAATGGTTTTAATGCTGTGGGTTTGATGACCTTGGTTAAACGTGAGGTAGGGCGCTTTTTAAATGTTTATCTGCAAACGATTGTTGCACCCGTTGTTACGACGTTACTTTTTTACACTGTTTTTGCTTTGGCTTTNGGTGGNGTTGCNCGTGAGGTCAACGGCGTTCCTTTTCTTGAATTTCTTGCGCCAGGTTTAATTATGATGGTCATGGTGCAAAATGCCTTTGCCAATACTTCATCGTCTATAGTTATCGCTAAGATTCAAGGCAATATTGTTGATGTTTTGATGCCACCTTTGTCCAGTCTTGAAATTTATATNGGNTATTGNACAGGTTCNGTTTTCCGCGGTTTNGTTGTCGGTTTAGTTACAGGGTGCGTAATGTCTATATTTGTTCCAATATCCATATCGAGCCTTAGTTTAGTTNTAAGTTATGCTGTTCTNGGNACNCTTTTACTTGGNTCTTTAGGGTTAGCGGCTGGNATTTGGTCTGAGAAATTTGATCATATTGCTGCTGTTACAAACTTTATTGTTACGCCGCTTACATTTTTATCCGGAACATTTTATTCGGTCGATTCTTTGCCTGAGTTNTGGCAGGGNNTNGCGCATTATAATCCTTTCTTTTANATGATTGATGGTTTTAGGGGGGCATTTATTGGGCAAGCAGATGCGGATCCTATTACTGGGTTATTAGTTTTGCTTATCATGAATATTGCNCTTGCGGTACTTTCGCTCTTTATGCTTAAAACAGGCTATAAAATTAAAAGTTAGAACTGTGGTATAATAGAAATTATGAGTGATGAGAAAATCGGCGATCCGGCTGATCAGCCTTCGGTAAATGTTTATAATGATTTCGATCATGNGGATGATAATGTTATTCAGACATTTCAGTTAGATAGCTCTTCACTTCGTGGGCGTTGTGTACGCCTAGGAAGTGTTCTTGATGATATTCTAGATGCCCATGAATACCCGAACCCNGTTGCACATTTAGTTGCAGAGACGGCTACTCTTGCTCTTTTATTGTCTTCAATGTTGAAATATGAAGGTATTTTTACACTTCAAACAAAAGGCGATGGTCCAGTTTCTATGCTTGTTGCAGATGTGACATCTGCTGGCGATGTTCGTGCTTGCGCTTATTATGATCCTGAGCGTCTAGAAGCTGCACGTGAAAAACTTTCTGCATTAAAGGTGACAGAAGATTCGCAAAACCATTTAGCGCAATATCTTGGTAAGGGGTATATAGCTTTTACGGTAGATCAAGGCGGGCATATGGAGCGTTATCAAGGTATCGTTGAGCTTCAAGGCGCTTCGTTGGTGGATTGCGTTCAGCATTATTTTAATCAGTCTGAGCAGATTGGTACAGCCATTAAAATGGCCGTTGGTCAACGTGATGATAAATGGCGTGCAGGTGGTATGATGTTACAACACATGCCAGATGAAGGCGGGCATCAAAGTGAGCATGTTAATAGTGAGGCGGGTATCTCCAATCTTAATGAAGATGATTGGCGCCGTACTATGATTTTTATGGACTCATGCACCGAAGATGAGTTTCTTGACCCGGACTTGCATTCAAATGTTTTGTTGATGCGCTTGTTTCATGAGGAAGGTGTAAGAGTTTACGAACCTCAAACTGTTCAAAAAAATTGCCGCTGNAGCCGTGAGAAGGTAGAGCATGTTATNGCGACANTGCANGATGAGGANCTTGATTACATNAATAAAGANGGTGAAATCATAGTGACATGTGAGTTCTGTTCGACTGATTATATTTTTGACTTCGATGTTGTTAAAGCAGAACGCAAAGCGGCTTTAAAAAATACGTAGTTTTCTAATATTAATTTTTCCAGAAGTTAGGATGCATAATCACTAGGGCCGTCATGATTTCAAGGCGACCAAGTAACATTCCTAAGGAAAGTAGCCATTTTGCACTGTCTGGTAGGGGCTGAAAAGTTCCAGCGGGACCGATAATATCGCCAAGCCCTGGTCCAACATTAGATATAGCAGTTGCCGCGCCAGACATAGCAGTTAGGAAGTCTAGCCCTACAAATGATAGGGCGATTGATAAAAGCGCAAAGCAAAATGCATACATAAATACAAAGCCCATTACAGATAGGGGAACGTCTTTTGCTAGGGGCTTGCCATTGTAATGCTCAATGAATACAGCATTGGGATGAATTAGTTTTTTGATTTGTACAACTATTACAGCCAAGAACACTTGAAAGCGGAAGATTTTGATACCGCAGCTTGTTGATCCCGCGCAGCCTCCAATAACCATTAGGAAGAAGAAAAGACTTACAACGAAACCGCCCCATTGCCCATAGTCGCCATTGGCAAAGCCTGTACCTGTAATTAGTGAGACAATGTTAAATGATGCACGCCTTAGAGCTTCACTGAATTTAATGTCCTGGTGCATTACGAGATAAGTAACTGTGGTTATGATACTGATTGCAACAATAGATAGGAAAAAGCGTACCTGAGAATCTTTGAAGAGGGGACGTGCATTGCCACGAATGGCCTTTAGATACAAAACGAATGGCATGCCGCCTAATAGCATAAATAAGGTGGCTATAAACTCTGTTATTGGCTTGTCGAAGTGAGCTAGAGAGTTATCGTATGTAGAAAACCCTCCTGTTGAGATGGTTGTTAAAGCATGAGCAACGGCATCAAATTTACCTAGGCCAGTAAAGCTATATAGTATGACGCATGAAAATGTTAGGAAGAGATAAATACCACCTATAGAGCTAGCGAGCTGCGCTGTTCGTGGTAGGGCTTTTTCATCCTCTGATAGTTCTGTCTTAAAGATCTGCATACCACCAACCTGTAGGAAGGGGAGGACAGAAAGGGCCATGATAATAATACCAATTCCACCTAGCCATTGTAGAATGGCACGCCAAAGTAATATTCCCGGTGGTGCATTATCCAATCCTACGATCACTGTTGAGCCAGTTGTTGTTATGCCCGACATAGATTCGAAAAAAGCATCTGTAAAGCTCATATCTAGAGCTGAAAATTTAAAGGGTAGGGCAGCAAAAAGTGATATTACAATCCAGCTGCAGATTGTGAGTAAGAAGGCTTGGCGGGCGTTCATTTCAAATATTTGTCCTGTGTTACTAAGGACAAAAGAGCCGCCAAAAAATGCGGTAACAATAATGCAGATAAAGAATACNCGCCAATCTTCATGGCCGAAATACAGNTCGGCTAACATNGGGAACACAAGGCTTATTGAAAGAATTATCAATAATATACCGATAACGTGCAAAATGGGTCTGAAGTCCATTGTTAATCCTTAACGCTGTATTTCTACTTTTTGATTCTGAAAATAAAAAAACCGAAGCGTAAATTCATGCGCTTCGGTTTTGTATCTTAATTTATCTTAGTCTTAGTTGAAAGAGATATTCACACGGCGGTTAGCTGGCTCGCGAACATTATCCGGTGTATCAACTAGAAGCTCTGTTTCACCTTTTGCGTCGATGATAACTTTAGAAGCATCAACACCGCGCTGTACAAGAGCGTCTTTAACTTTGTTTGCACGCTTAAGAGCTAGACGTTGGTTGTAGCTTAGTGCCCCTGATGTATCAGAGTGACCAACAACGTTAATGCTTTCAGGTGGGTTCTTAGCAACTTCATCTGCAACTGCGTCAATCACATTCAACGCACCTGTTCCAAGTTTACTTGAATCCCAGTTAAAGAATACAAGGTACATTGCGTTTTCAGTAGCCATNGGAGCCATTGGGTCTACATCAAATGCGCCTTGTGGTGCTTCAACAACTTCTGGAGGTTGGATTTTTGATTCTAGCTCAGCAACAAATTTAAGAAACTCATCCTTACATGCCATGTTGCCTTCTGAATCATGCCAGTTCTCTTCTTGGCCTTCGATCCAGCAATCAAATTTACCTTGTGCTTTTGCAGCNATTTCTGGNGCAGCTTCACGNCCACCAAGGTCGTATGCAACGATAAGACGNCCACGAGCAGCACTGATTTCATGAATGTGCTCATCACTTAGGTTCCAGTCTGAAACAGGCTCAGGAAGAACAACTTCACCAGCTGCNGCCGCTAGGCCTTTNCGTGCGAAGTGAAGAGCATCTGGGTAGTCAAACATGTCTTTAAGTTCACTGTTAGCAAATGCACGATATTCACCAGCAAGAGCTTGGGTGAAGGGGCTACCTACAGCCTGTGCATCATTTAGGGCGTCGACTTCGCTGTAACTTTTAATCGCTGTACAGCCAGATGTACCAGCCATTGCTAGAAGTCCCGCGGTTAAAGCCAAATTGCGCAACTTTTTCATTCGTAGTGCTCCTCAATAAAGAATTAGTAATTAAATGCTTAAAGCAATTGATATGTAATATCGTTCTAATGATATGATATAGAAATGTAAAGCATGTTTTGATGTTTAGTAGAAAAATACACATATTTTTTCCACGTNTTTATCCACTAAGTCTTTGTCATAGCANNGTAATAAGTGTTAATTAATTCTGTAAAATATTTNNTTTTTACTTANTTGTCTNNNCATTNTATAAAAAGTTTNCCCTGTAATATGAAAATTTATTTCTTAAATAGCTTGACATTTAATTAGGAAAGTATCATTTAAAACGCCTGATCTTAATGGCATCTTTTAAATGTATTAGATAATGAGGCGTTCGCACGCAACGCATGCTCGGTTTTAAGATAATTAATAAATAATAAGAATAGTAGGAGTAGAGAATGTCTAAACCATTACTTGGTGAAAAAATTGCTGTATTAGTTTCAAACGGTTTTTCTGAAAAAGACCTAACATCAACACAGAAGTCACTTCTTAGTGCTGGTGCAAATGTGCGCGTAGTATCTATGGATAACGGNCTGGTTAATAGCTGGAATGAAACTGGCTGGGGNCTNAACTTTGCTGCTGATGAAGCNTTAAATGAAGCTTTGGCTGTTGATTATTCTATGCTGCTTGTTCCTGGTGGTCAGAGAAGTATTGATAAACTTAAGCTTACTGCTCACACNCGTAGGTTTGTGAATGGTTTTTTGAATGCTAACAAACCTGCTGTGCTTTTAGGTGANGCNGTNTCACTCTTAACATTTTGTGAAAAGGGTGAGGGCATGAAAGTTTCTTCTATGTCTAAATATGCTGATGAGCTTAAAGAAGCTGGTGCAGATATTGTTGAAGAACCTACAGCTATTTCTGGTGCGCTTTTGACATCTACTGGTCAAGCTGATCAGTCTGATAAAATTGCGGAAGAAGTTATTAACTTTTTTTTAGCGCAGTCAGAACCTGAGGCTGTTGCAGCGTAATTAGGCTTAATTTATAGTGCCTTCTCATGAAAGCGGAAATAGAAAACATAGTTTCTGATATAAGGGCAGCTCTTTTGCTGCTGAGGAGGCATCTTTGACTGGGATGCTGCTGTATCACGGTTAGAAGAACTTAATTCATTAAGCGAAGATCCAAATCTTTGGAATGATCCAGACAAAGCGCAAAAGCTCATGCGAGAGCGCACGCGCATTGATAATCAAATTTCACATGTGCGTGAAATAGAGGCCAATCTTTCTGATAATATTGAGCTGATTGAGATGGCTGAAGAAGAGGGCGACGATGAGGTTGTTCTTGAAGCTGAATCTGTGCTTGCTGAAATGAAGACTATTGCCGAGCGCATGCAGATCGAAAGTCTTCTTTCTGGTGAAGTTGACGGTAACGATGCTTTCTTGCAGGTTAATGCCGGTGCAGGTGGTACCGAAGCGCAAGATTGGGCTAATATGATTTTGCGTATGTATACGCGTTGGTGTGATGCGCGCGGATATAAAGTTTCTATACTTGAGATGAGTGATGGCGAAGAGGCCGGCATAAAGTCAGCAACTTTAAAAGTTGAGGGTGATCAGGCTTATGGTTGGTTAAAGACTGAAAGTGGTGTTCATAGACTTGTAAGGATTTCGCCTTTTGATTCTAATGCAAAGCGTCATACAAGCTTTGCATCAGTTGCTGTTTCGCCTGTTATTGATGATACAATCGAAATTGATATTGAGGATAAAGATCTTCGTATTGATACATATCGTTCAAGTGGCTCTGGTGGTCAGCATGTTAATACAACTGATTCTGCTGTTCGTATCACTCATATTCCCACAGGTGTTGTTGCGGCTTGTCAAAATGAGCGTTCACAGCACCAAAATAAAGATCAGGCGATGGCTATGTTAAAAGCCAAGCTTTATGAGTTGGAGATGCAGAAGCGAGAAGAGGCAGCAGCCGCAGAGCATGGTGAGAAAACGGATATTGGTTGGGGGCATCAAATACGCTCTTATGTATTGCATCCATATCAGATGATTAAAGACCTTCGTACAGAAAAGGAGACATCTAATACTTCTGCAGTTTTAGATGGTGATTTAGATCAGTTTATTGAGGCAGCTTTAGCTCAAAGATTGGATAAGTCTTCTAATTAATGTTTTTTATATTGGTGGCGTTGAATTTTATGTTTACGCTCATAGTGTAATAATATGAAACTATGTGGTCCACTATGAAACCTATACACATTATTACTGCGTTCTTGAGTTTTGTGATATTTCCTCAATCTGCATTTGCGGATTTGCTCATTAATCCTTTTCCTTTTCAAGAGCGTTTAAGCGATGATTTAGGGGAGTCTTTAATTCACGATATTGAGCCAGCAGCTGGGCATGAATTCTCTAGTGAGCATGAGGCTCATCTTTGGTCAGTTAAGCGCGGTGATTCTCTACAAGATATTCTACAACGATGGAGTGATATGAATGATACGCTTCTTTTATGGGATATGGATGGTTACTATTTAGAAGCTTCGAAGACTATGGATATAAATGCGTCATATGAGGATGCTGTTAATGCTATTCTTAGTGAATTCAACGGGTTAGAGGGGCGTCCAATTGGAACTATTTATCAGGATGCTCAAGTTGCAAAAAAAGTTTTAGTCATTTCGCCGTCTGATTACTAAGTTTCAACCTGCTAAAAATGGCGGTAGTTTTGACTTTTTTAACAAGACGTGCGAGTGTATACGGGTTATTACGTCTTATGCCTTTAGGTTCTCTAGAGGCGTTTTATTTAGCAGGAAATGAATATGAAGAGACTTTTGTTATCTAGTGCAGGAGTTGCCGCTTTACTAATCGGTGTAACGTTTACTTCAGAGGCGTTGGCGCAAAAGGGTGAAACGTTGAGCCCGGAAACACGCTGGTCCGTTGATAAAGTTACGGGTCGCGTTGGTGAATATTGTACACTTTCTAGACGTTATACACATGCTGCTCTTCTCACTGTTGCGAAGAATGGGGGGCTTGAAACTTCTATTGCTATTGATTTTCAACGGCCAATTCTTAAAGGCGGTAAAATACTAGATATCAAGCTGGATCCTGGTGCGGGAGTTGAGCGTAGCTTTCAAGCTAGCGCTTTAGCGAATAAAGCAATCGTTGCAAAAGTCGGAAATGACCCTTCTTTTTTTGAAGCTTTATACAGAACTGGTTTTTTAAGAGTAACGATAGAAAATCAAAGTTATAACTTTAATGTTTCCGATTTTTCGGATGGTCAGGATGAACTAGATAATTGTGTTGCTACACTCACGCCTCTTATGCCTAGTGTCTCAGAGCCACCTGTCGCTAATGTCGCGCCAGCGCCTCGTCCAGTTGAGCCTGTTGAAGAGCTTGATGGTGTACCTGATGTGAATGAAGTTTTAGCACAGGAGCGTGCTTTACAAAGCCGTGAGGCTGAAAGTTTAAGAGTTTCTGACGTTGCGGCGGCGCCGATTAAACCTATTGCAAATGTTACTAGCCGCGTGGCTGATGAAATTAATACGAGTTCAGCGCAAAGTGTAGAGGCGTTATCTCTTCAGCTGAAAAGGCTAAGGGATGATAATGCTTTCTTAAAAGATAAGCTCGAAGGTTCTGAAGATTCGCGGGCGCTGAAAATTAAAATTTCTGAGCTAGAAGCACGAAACTCAGCTTTACAAGGTGAGTTGCAAGGTGTTTATGCAGAGCGTGATGCCGGTGCGCAGCGCCTAGCAGAGGAGGCTTCTAAGCAGAGGGAAGAGTTGTTGGGGCTTAGCAATTCACAAAAGGCGAAGATTAATGAACTAGAAGCTGTCATAGCACAGTTGGAAAAGGATAAGATTGCTTATTCTCAGCAATTGCAATCTATGGAAAAACAAGGTGCTGATAATACTATCAGCCAGGATATGCAAAAATTGCAGTCGCAATATGCGGCTCTAGTTGATGAAAATTTACAGCTTAAGGAAAAAATTAATTCTGATGTTTCTATCGAAGGACGTGTCAAAAATCTTTTAGCTGAAAATGATGTTTTAAGGAAAGCATTGCAAGAGAGCGAAGCACAAATTATCGAAATGCGCGATCAGCAAAGCTCTTCTGATTTTGACGCTCAATTAGCAGCTTTGGATGATCGTTACAAAAAACAAATTAAGCAGCGTGAATCGGATATTGAAAAGCTCATTGAAGATAATCGTAATCTTAGAAGGCAGCTAGAGCACTTAAATGCTTTTAATTCATCGATTGAGAGTTCTTTATTTGGTGAAGATGCCCTTGAAAGTGTAGAAAACGTTGTTGAAATTGACCGTAATGCTAGTTATGCGCAGCAACAAGAAGCGATGGTTAAACAAGATATTCAAAAGGCTAGTAGTCATACGATGGCACATGAGCAAGAACTAGTGGCGACAAAGAAAAGGGATGTTGATGATGTTATTGATACACTGCATCCCGCAGACGTTGTTGAATTAGAGGTTATTGCTCCTGAACGTTCAGAAGAAAATGAGTCTGCTGTTGTATCTCACATAGGTTCTTCTGCATTATATGTTCCACGGTTCAGTATAGACCAGGTTATTGATACAGATGCACGCTTAGTGGATGGTGTTTCAAATGACCAAAGATTAGTTTACCAGTGGAAAGAAGATAATATTTTTGCATCCGCAGAGCAAAAACCTTTAGACCGTATATATCAGTTCGATGATTTGGTTTTGGAGTACCTTCAAAGAACAGAGGATAGGTGCGGTGGGGACTTTGCCATAGTTCCAGATCGTAGTGAAGAATTTGGTCCAGTTCGTTTTGATCGTTATGATGTTGCTTGTGTTGGTAGTGGCGTGAATTCATCTGCTGCACTTCTGTTCTTTAATAAAGAGGGCACATTTAATATTCTTGCACATGAAGCGCCATCAGAAAAATTACTTGAGGCGATATCTCTACGTGAGGATGTAATACGCAAAGTCACAGGCAGTTAAAGAAAAAGCCACAGAAATTTTCTGCGGCTTCTTTTTATTCATTAGCTTATATAAAGCTAATTACTTTTTCTCTTTTTGATCTTCTTTATTTGGAGAATACATATTTGTAAATGGCGCCCACATTTTCATTGTGTTTTCTAATAGCTCCATATTTTTGCGCTGCATTTCTTCAAGTTCTTTAGCATCAGGAATTTTGAACATATTGTTCATTCCTGGCATTTGGTTCATGCCTTCGAATGATTTTTGGAATTGTTCACGAATTTGCTCTTGGTTTTTTACGAAGGCATCAAGTGTTTGTTCCAGATAATTTGGCACTAAAGCTTGAATGTTATCACCATAAAAACCAATAAGGTTTTTAAGGAAGCTTGTCGGTAAAAGGTTTTCGCCTTTAGATTCTTGGTCTGCGATTATCTGTGTCAGAACAGAATGTGTAATATCGTCGCCGCTTTTTGCGTCATAAACAACAAAGTCATAACCATCTTTTACCATTTCGCAAAGATCTTCTAGAGTTATGTAGCTGCTGCGGCCTGTGTCGTATAGACGTCGGTTAGCATATTTTTTAATTACTGTTGGCTCTGATTTGCCGTTTTTTGTTTTGCTCATGGTGCACCTGTCACTTTAAAGGTTTCTCATATTGTTGCAGTGAAATCACAACCATTATGCACAAAAATGAATTAATTAAAAGCCTGTTTTTGAAGTGCGTTAGGATTTAGCATTTACACAAAGCTTAAAGCGTCCTATTTTCCATTTATTGAATTATTATCCAAGGAGAGATTTATGAGTGAAGATCCAGTAGTAATAGTTGCTGCAAAAAGAACCGCAATTGGAACCTTCGGTGGGGGCTTGTCTACGGTTGAAGCGCCTCGCCTTGGTCAGGTGGTAGTTGAGGCAATCCTCAAAGATGCTGGTGTTGCTGCTTCAGATGTTGATGAGGTTATTATGGGGCAAGTTCTTGCAGCAGGTAGTGGGCAGAACCCTGCAAGACAGACGTCNACATACGCTGGTGTTCCTTCNGAAAAAACAGCTTATACAATNAATCANGTTTGTGGCTCTGGTCTTCGTGCTGCTGCACTTGGAATGCAGGCNATTTTATGCGGTGATGCAGATATCGTTGTTGCAGGTGGGCAAGAAAATATGAGTGCATCAAAGCACTGTGTACACATGCGTGATGGTGTGAAGTTTGGTGATGTGAAAGTTGTTGATACAATGATCGTGGATGGCCTATGGGATGTTTATAATGATTATCACATGGGTGTTACTGCGGAAAATATTGCGGATGAGTATTCTATTAGCAGGGAAGATCAGGATGAATTTGCAGCATTATCGCAAAATCGTGCTGAGGCTGCGATTAATGATGGTAAGTTTGTAGATGAGATTGTAGCTGTCACAGTTCAAAACCGTAAAGGTGACATAACTATTGATAAAGATGAGTTTCCAAGAGCTGGCGTTACTGCGGAATCACTTGCGAAATTAAGACCAGCTTTCAAAAAAGATGGAAGTGTTACTGCGGCAAATGCATCTGGTATCAATGATGGTGCAGCAGCGGTTCTTTTGATGCGCAAAAGTGAGGCAGAAAAACGTAATTTAAAACCACTGGCAGAGATTAAAAGTTGGGCTACTGCTGGTGTAGCTCCAGAGGTTATGGGGACTGGTCCTATACCAGCGTCTGCGAAAGCATTGGATAAGGCTGGATGGTCTGTATCAGATCTTGAACTTATTGAAGCAAACGAAGCTTTTGCTGCTCAGGCATTATGTGTATCTCGCGAAGCGGGGTTTGATCCGGAGATAACAAATGTGAATGGCGGAGCCATTGCACTTGGTCATCCAATTGGTGCATCTGGTGCACGTGTTCTTGTGACTTTGTTGCATGAGATGGGTAGACGTGATGCTAAGAAAGGTCTTGTTACATTATGCATTGGCGGTGGTATGGGTATCGCGATGTGTGTTGAACGTAATTAATATATTTGCTGCACTTAATAGAAGGAGAAATTATGAGTAAGGTTGCTGTAGTTACAGGTGGTACGAGAGGTATTGGTCTGGAGATATCAAAAGCGTTAATCGAGGACGGTTATAAGGTTGCTGCTATTTATGCAGGTAATGATAAAGCTGCAAAGGAGTTTAAGGAAGCAACAGGACAGAAGGCCTATAAGATTGATGTTTGCGACTATGAGAAATGTGCAGCAGGGATCGAGAAAATTGAAAAAGAGCTAGGCCCTGTTCATACACTTGTTAACAATGCAGGTATTACCCGTGATGGGATGCTGCATAAAATGTCTGAAGATAATTGGCATTCTGTTATAGAGACAAATTTGACGTCTTGTTACAATATGTGCCGAAGTGTCATTACAGGTATGAGAGATCGCAAAGCTGGCCGAATTATTAATATTAGCTCGATCAACGGTCAGAAAGGTCAGTTAGGCCAAGCAAACTATTCAGCGGCTAAAGCGGGTATGCTTGGTTTTACAAAAGCGCTTGCTTTGGAAAGTGCACGTAAGGGTATTACGGTTAACGCTATTTGTCCTGGCTATATAAAAACAGAAATGACAGAGGCAATGGACTCGGCAGTTCTTGAGAGTATTATTTCTCAAATTCCAATGGGGCGTATGGGTAAACCAGCAGAGATTGCTGATCTTGTCGCGTTTTTATCTTCTGACAAGGCTGCTTATATTACAGGCGCTACACTTTCTATCAATGGTGGACAATATATGGCTGCTTAAGTCTTGTTATATTAATAGAATTATAACCCTGCATAGGTCATACTATGTGGGGTTTATTTTTATGTAAGGAGCATCAGTGAATAAAGTTCGAAGTAAAGTCATTCTTGAAAGACAGTTCATTCCAAAGGGGACAATATTTGTTAATCAAGGAGATACTGGTTCAACGGCTTACCTCATTCAATCTGGTTCTGTGCGTGTTTTTTCCGAGCATGGCGATAACAAAATAGAACTTGCAGAGCTTGGACCCGGTCAGATTATTGGCGAAATAGCACTTATTACAGATGGTGAGCGTAAGGCATCGGTTGAAGCTATTGAGGACTGTAATTTAGTGGTTATTACCAGAGCTATTTTTCAGGAGCGTTTAGATCAAAGTGATCAGATGATTAAGGCTATTGTTGAGATGCTTTCCAAGCGTATTTTGAGTGCCAATGAAAATATCTTAGGGGCACAGGGCAGTGTTGAAAGTCTTATAAGCACTGTACAAAAAGCATATGATGAATCTTTACTTGCGATTTCAGAAGACCGGCGCGATGATTTTGAAGGTCAAGTTAAGCCGAAACTAGATCAATTCCTCAATACTTTGCGATCTTTTGAATTTAGTTTAGACACTGTTTAAAAACTGCTCCTTTTTTTCTGGTTCATTTGGGTTATATTATCATCATATTTTAATGATGAATAAGGCGCCTATTTATGAAATGGTTATCGTATTTCTTTATCTTATTAATTGCTATTCTTGGTGGGGCACTCATAGCTCCTAGCTTTATTGATTGGAGCCAATATAAGAATGTATTCAAAACCCAAATCACGCAATTTACTGGCCTTAACGCTGAATTTAAGGGGGATATTTCTCTAGCTATTTTACCTAGTCCGCGGGTTTATCTTAGCCAGGTGGAAATTACTAACCCTGAACAAGGTGGCGCACTTATCGGTTCATTTGAATTGCTTGATGTTCGTGTTGGTCTTGGTGCTTTAATTAATGGTCAGGTAGATGTTGAGTCTGTTCACATTAAGAAGCCTGTGATTGAGATTTCCCAGAATTCAAAGGGGCAATTAAATTATAGCACTGATAAAATTAATAAGCTTAGTAGTGCGGGTGGTAAAGGAACTGGTGCAGCTAAGCCTTCGGCAGCTCAGGTTAAAATTAGTAGTATTAACATTGAAGAAGGGCGTTTTTCTTATAATTTAGGTGGAAATAAAGGTATTGTTGACGATGTTGCTCTCACACTTAAGGCAGATAATTTATTTGGTCCATATGCTGGTGAAACGCGTTTTGTTTATAACAATCAAAAGTTTAAACTCGACTTTAAAACAGGTGCTTTAGATTTAAATAAGCTTACAACTAGCCTTAACCTTAAGGGCTATGTTGATGATATATATGAGCTTAATTACGCAGGCGTTGTTAGTGGTGGTGATAAGCCTTCTATTAAGGGTGAGGTGAGTGCTTCGGCTAAAATAAACCCATATCCTGTTTCTATTAGTGGCTTTGCTTCTGCAAATACTGAGAAGGTAAGTTTAACTGATAGCCGTATATCTGTTGGAGAATATGCGTTTAAAGGACGCTTTGATGGTGGCCTTAATCCTATGTCAGTTAAAGGTTCATTTGAACTTATGGAGGCGCTTAATCTTGATCGTTATATAGCGAAGAATTCAACGCAAGTAGGTCAAGGTAATGGCTCAATTTTAGCCCCATTAGATTTGCTGCCAAAGAGTTTAACTCTGCCTGCGATTGCTGGTGTTGACGTGAATTTTTCTGTCCCTGATGTTATTTATAAGGGGCAAAGTTTCGGTGCAGCTAGTTTGAAGTTTGATAAAATTGATAAAGGTTTTCAAACTCGTATTGTAGCTGATGAAATACCACAGTCTTCCTCTCTTCAGCTTAATACAAAATTAGTTTTTGCAGAAAAGTCTGTAATTAATAAAACGAATACTGAGCTTTATACAGAGCCATCGCTTGATATTGTTTTAAGTGGTCAGAGCGCAGATATTTATAAAGTTCTAAAAGGGCTCGTGCCAGCTCAAGCGGATATGCTTTGTGCATTTAAAAAAGCGGTTATCGAAATGAAGCTTAATGCAAGTCCGGGTGTTTTAAATATTAAACAAGTTTTGTTGAATTTGGATAAAGATGCATATTCTCTTACAGGAAGTTTAAGTGATAAAGCTGGGCATTCACTTCCGTTACTTAACATGGATTTTGTTGCTGAGGAAATTGACCTATCAAAACTTACTGCTGGATCTAATAATCAAGGAGGAAATAATGCGAATGGCAATTTTGAGCTGCCTTTTGATGCTCTCTTGAGTGCTAATATTCATCGTTTTGTCTTATCACCAGAACAAGTGATTAAAGGCCCTAAGTTTAAAGCTAATGCAAATAATGGCCTTATAAAAATATCTCAATTCTCTGCTGATGATTTGATGGGTAATAAGTTTACTTTAGATAGTGATATTGATGTGAAGCTTGATGGGAAAAAGCCGCTTGTTAAGGGTGATTTAAAACTAGGTGATTTTAAATGGGTTAGTCCTAAGGCTCAGGTTAAACAAAAATCAACTTCAGAGCGTTGGAGTAGTGAGCCGCTTGATTTGAGTGGGCTTAAATCGTTTAATATGGATCTATCTGTGAGTGCGAACAGTTTACAGTATGATCGATGGAGTTTCTCTAAGCCCAAAATGAAGCTTATTTTAAATGATGGCACATTGGATGTCTCTGGCTTAGAGGCTGGTCTATATGGTGGTAAAATTACTGGCGGTGCGAACGTATCAGCATTGAGTAAAGGTGGGGCTATAAAGAGTGACTTCGTGCTTAAAGATGTAGATATGAGTGATGTTGTTCGCTCTTTTGTTGGTAGTAATCTTATCAAGGGAAGCGGGAATATTAGTTTGGATGGTAAAGTTCTTACACAGGGTGCATCCATAAAAGACCTTGTTGGTTCTCTATCGGGGCAGGGCGGCATTGATGGCACTAAGATCGTTATTGATGGTATTGATGTTCAGCGTTTTGTTAGGGCAATGTCTGATGATGCAAAGCCAGGAGATACAGTTTTAAACTTATGGAAGGGTGTCGCAACTCGTGGTTCGTCGAGTTTTGATAGTTTGAATGGCGGGTTTAATCTCGTTAATGGTGATATACAAATTAAAGACACTCACTTGGATGGTGAGCGCGCTTATATTCATACAAGCGGTACTGTAAATTTGCTTAAATGGAGTTTAAACACGGTTCATAAAATGGGTGTTAAAGACCGTGATGACGTTCCAGAGTTTTCAGTTAATCTATCTGGCCCTTTAGATAATCCTGCAAGTACTTTTGGTCAGGGGCTTCTTAATGATTATTTGCAGCGTAAGATCCAGCGTAAATTGCAAAACGAATTAGGTAATCAGCTGGATAAGGCGCTTAATCTTGATGGTGTTCTGAAGGGGGTTCTTGGCGGCGGTGCGCAGAAAAAGCCTGCTAATGATAATCAACAAGGCTCAGATAGTAGTGATAATAAACAACAGCAAAAGCCTGCTACAGCAGAGGATGCAGTACAGGAGTTATTAGAGTCACTGTTCTAATGCAGCTTTTAATTTGGCTTGTAGTTTATCTAAAACATATAAACGGATAGCACTCGAAAGATTTGTTTCTGGGCTCCTGTTATCATCAATATGGCTAACAAGTTTATTTATAGAATGGCCACTAATGGCGGCCTCTTCTTTTAGAGCGATCCAGAATGCTTCTTCTAAAGTAATGCTGGTTTCGTGACCGTGAATATTGATTGATCTTTTTTTCACGATCACGTTACCTAATTGATTTTAGTCGCGAGGTTTAATCATACTTAGCGGATCAATCCACTGATCAAATTGCTCTTCTGTAAGGAGGCCAAGCTCTACGCCTGCTTCTTTGAGTGAGCTGCCGTCATTATAGGCCTTCTTAGCGATTTTAGCTGCGTTATCGTAACCTATATGAGGGTTAAGCGCAGTTACAAGCATAAGAGAGTTTTCCATGAGCTTTGTGATCTGCTTTTCATTTGCTTCTATTCCAACGACACAGTTTTCAGTAAAGCTGCGTGCGCTATCTGCAAGAAGGCGGATAGATTGAAGAACATTATAAATGATTACAGGCTTGAAGACATTAAGCTCAAAGTGACCATTCGAGCCAGCAACAGAAACAGCTGTTTGGTTACCCATAACTTGCGCGCAAACCATCGTAAGGGCTTCGCACTGTGTTGGGTTTACCTTACCAGGCATAATGGATGACCCTGGTTCATTTGCTGGAAGGATAATCTCTCCGATACCTGATCTTGGGCCTGAGCCAAGAAGGCGGATATCGTTAGCAATTTTCATTAAGGATACGGCAATCGTATTCAGTGCGCCGTGTGTTTCAACCATGGCATCATGTGCAGCTAAAGCTTCGAATTTATTTTCTGCTGTTACGAATGGCAGGCCAGTAATTTCAGCAACTTTTTTTGCGAATATTACATCAAAGCCAGCTTTTGAATTGATACCAGTACCCACCGCTGTACCGCCTTGTGCGAGTTGATAAAGTCTAGGGAGTGTATCTTTGACGCGGGCAATACCATATTCAACCTGTTTGGCGTAGCCTGAAAATTCCTGACCAAGTGTCAACGGCGTTGCATCCTGAAGGTGTGTTCGGCCATTTTTTACGAGATTTGCGAAAGCTTTTGCTTTTTCATCAAGCGCTTTGTGAAGCGTCTCGAGGTTTGGAAGGAGTAGGTTATTAATTTCTTCGCAAGCTGCGATATGCATCACAGTTGGGAATGTGTCGTTTGAGCTTTGACCCATATTACAGTGGTCATTCGGGTGAACTGGGCTTTTTCCGCCTCGTGTACCGCTAAGTTTTTCGTTTGCAAAGCCAGCGATTACTTCGTTTGAGTTCATGTTTGATTGTGTACCTGATCCTGTCTGCCATACAGCAAGCGGGAATTGATCAGCAAGTGTGCCATCAATTACGTTATCTGCGGCTTCTACTATTGCATTACCAATATCTAAAGCAAGTGTGCCTTGTTCCATGTTAGCTTGTGCGGCGGCTTTCTTTTGAATACCAAGAGCGCGAACAACTGGTGTCGGCATTTTTTCTGTGCCAATGTCAAAGTTCTTAAGTGATCTTTGTGTTTGTGCGCCCCAATATGCGTCAAATGGTACTTCGATCTCGCCAATTGAATCTGTTTCTATGCGTGTTTCACTCATTTTTACAGCTGCCTCGCTCATTGTTGGTTATCCTTATTTCTTTTCAGGTTGTAAAATTGTTACATGTCCCATCTTACGCCCCGGTTTTACATCAGTTTTACCGTAGTTGTGAATGGTGGCGTTTGGGTTATCCTCATATTGTTTTGTAGAGAGAATATCGTCTCCGATCAAGTTTATCATGATGGCTGGTGTATGTTGTTCGGCACTTGCTACATCTAACCCTGACACTGTACGGACATGATTTTCAAATTGTGATGCCTCGCAAGCCTCTATAGTTAAGTGGCCTGAATTGTGGGTACGGGGTGCAATTTCATTAGCTAAAATCTCGCCTTGTTTTGTTACGAATAGCTCAACTGTTAAAACACCAATTAAATCAATTTCTTGTGCGAGTTTATTTGCAATTTGAATTGACTGTTCTTTGATTTTTTCGTCGATAGGAGCGGGCAGGGTGGTTTTATCAAGGATATGATTTTTGTGGGCGTTTAATAGTGGTCCATAAGTTGCCGTTTTACCGTTTTTATCGCGGGCAATGATAACTGAAACCTCATAGTCAAAATCAATGATTTTTTCCATGATTAAATCTTGATCTTTATATGTATTGAATAGCGTTTCGAAATCTGTATCCGTTGATATACGCTCTTGTCCCTTACCATCATAACCGAAGCGAGCCGTTTTTATAATGGCTTCATTATCGCCCCATTCTTTAAGGGTGGTGATGATATCGTTTGGGCTTTGGGGATGTGACCAGCTTGCTGTTGGGATGTTTATGGAGTTAAGGTAGGATTTCTCTTTTATACGGTCTTGAGAGACTTCTAAGAGTGACTTTTCTGGATAAACTGGTTTAAGATTTGCTAGGTAGTCAATTGTTTCTACTGGAATATTCTCAAATTCGTAAGATATTACATCTACTTTCGATGCGAATTCTTCCAGTGTTTTTTTGTTTAAGTAATCTGCTACGATTGTTTCATTAGCAATTGAACTTGCAGGAGAATTTGTTTCTGGTGTGTAGATAATGCAGTTCAGGCCAATTTTTTTTGCGGCTTGTGCGCTCATCATTCCAAGCTGTCCACCGCCTAGAATACCTATTGTTTTAGTTTCTTTGATCATTTTTAATCAACTGGTTCTTCTTTGACGCTAGATGTTAGTTTTTCGCGAAATATATCTAACGCACTGGCTATTGTTTCGTCTGTCGTTGCGAGTATCGATGCGGCTAAGATGCCTGCATTTTTCGCTCCAGCTTTACCGATCGCCAAGGTTCCTACAGGTACGCCTCCTGGCATTTGTGCTATTGAAAGTAGGCTGTCCATACCGCTAAGAGCTTTACTTTCAACTGGTACGCCAAGTACAGGAAGCGGTGTCATGGATGCTGCCATTCCAGGGAGGTGGGCCGCACCACCTGCGCCAGCAATAATGATATGAAGGCCGCGCTCTTTTGCGGTTTTAGCGTATTCCACAAGGCGATCCGGTGTTCTGTGGGCTGATACAATTTTAACTTCGTGGGGAATACCAAGCTCATGAAGTATGTCATGGGCGTGCTTCATTGTTTCCCAATCGCTTTGGGATCCCATAATAATACCAACTTTTGGATTTTGATCGTTATTGCTCATAACTCGTCCTTATATAAATATTTATATATTGTAATATTTAAGGGGAGATATATAGCAAGTAAAGTGCTTAGGCAATGATATCGTCAATAAGATCACTCTCAATCTTATTAATCATATCCTTTAGCCATAGCTTTTTCTTTTTAAGTTGCTGCATATGGAGAAGGTTGACAGGCTGATCGGATGCAACCATACGGTCAAGCATATCATCAAGTGCTGAGTGCTCACTTCTATATTCAGCAAGTTTTTGTTGAAGTTCTTCTTGGTCTTCCATGTAAGAAAAAATGTGTATGTTATTGATACCTAGAAAAAAATTATATCATACAAATTCTGTTTTGTAACTGTAAAATGCATAGTGTATATTTTTCAGTAACTTTAAATCCTTCTTTCTGATTCGAGAGACTTTCATTTTATGAGCAAGACAATTGGTATTCTTACAAGTGGCGGCGATTGCGCCGGGTTAAATGCAGTTATGCGTGCGGTTGTACATCGCTCTGCCTTATTGGGCTGGAAGGTTATTGGTATTCAGAACGGTACTGCGGGACTGCTTGAAAAGCCGTATCGTATAAGAGAGCTAAAACCAGAAGATTTGGATGGTTTTACAATGCGCCGTGGGGGAACGATTCTTGGGACGACTAATAGCCGTGACCCATTTAATTATTTGATGGATGATGGCACATACAAGGATCGTACAGACGAGGTTATTGCTGCTATTCATGAGCTGGGGATTGAGGCTCTTATTGGTATTGGTGGAGATGGGAGCTTTGATATACTCTCGCGGCTCGCTAAAAAAGGTGGCATTAATATGGTTGGTGTCCCTAAGACGATTGATAATGATTTGGCGCTTACGGATTTATCAGTTGGTTTTGATACTGCAGTTGGAATTGCTACAGAGGCGCTAGATCGGCTCCAGCCAACAGCGGCATCGCATGATCGTGCTATGATCCTTGAAGTTATGGGGCGCGATGCAGGTCATATTGCACTCAATGCAGGTATAGCTGGTGGCGCGGATATCATTCTTATTCCTGAAATTAAGTATAGTATTGAAGGTATAGCTAAAAAAATTAAGCAGGTTAAAGATGAGGGGCGTAACTTTGCTCTTGTTATTGTATCTGAAGCTGTAACTACACCGGATGGTGATAAGCGTGAGATGGTTTATCATGGCGGTGAAACGAGGTATGGGGGCATTGGTGAATATTTGTGCCCAGCTATTGCTGATGCGACTGGCTTTGAGACACGTGCAACTGTTCTTGGTCATGTTCAACGAGGCGGTCAGCCAACGCATAATGATAGGCTTTTGGCTTCTGCTCTTGGTGTTAAAGCGGTTGATTTAATAAATGATGGTCAGTTTGGGAAAATGGTTGCATGGCAGAACCGTGAGGCTGTGGCTGTTAATGTTGAGGATGCGATCGCAAAATGTAGGGTTGTGGATATGAATGATCCATTAGTCCATACGGCGCGTTCGCTTGGGATTTCTTTTGGTGATTAGCTTGCGCCTGCTATGATTGCAGGTTAGATTATATGAAAAGGTGAATTTATATGCTTTATGTAGAACAATCTCTAGGGCCAGATGAGGAATTAGTCCATATTGGTAACTTCCACTGGTTTTATACTTTACAGGCTTTTATGGCTATTTTTTGGGGAGTGGTTGCGTGCGTTGCTGTTCTTGGTATTAGTGTTTTTGCCTACATAGTTTTTGATCAATTTCCACCAAATATAAGTTATATTCAGGGTGCTGCTCATATTCACCCGGGCCTAAGAATCTGCGCGTTTGTTGCTTTTGTTCTTGGTCTTTTAAGTTTTGCGCAAATGATGGTTATTAAAGCTACGACCGAGATCGCTATAACGAATACCCGTCTTGTTTATAAGCGTGGTTTGATTGCGCGTAACGTTGGTGAAATTAGTATTGACCGTATTGAAGGGGTTAACGTTCTGCAATCTATTATGGGGCGCTTTTTTAATTTTGGACGCTTGGCTATTCGCGGGATGGGGATTGGTGAAGTCTTATTACCGCCTATTGAGGATCCTATTGCTTTTAGAAAAGCGATTGAACAAGCAAAGTCTATATAATTCAATATTTGGGGGCGATAATTATGGCACGCAAAAAAGATGAACTTCATGACGACTTAAAAAAAGACCGTCGTCGCAAAAAAACGCCTAAGCAGTATCGTTCTAAACGTAATGGCTCTAAAGCTGAGGTCGTTGAAAACGCCCTTGTCAAAGATGAGGAAATCATAATTGAGGCTCGTATTCATTGGGCCATTTATCTAAAAGCCATTATTGTTTTTGTTTTCTCTTCTATTGTTGGAATGATGATATTAGAACTTGGAGCGTTATTATTTGCTGCTGCGGTTTTGATGGCGATACATGCAACTATTTCACGCGAGATTTTTATGCTTGTTTTAACGAATAAGCGTGTTTTTGTTCGTTATGGCCTTTTACAAGTTGATGTTGTTGATATTCGTTTTTCAAAAATTGAAAGTATTGAGCTTGAACGTATGATACCAGGCTACCTTTTAGGGTATGCAAATGTTGTCATTATGGGGACGGGACAGCGTTATGTTGTTATTCCTTTCGTAGGGAATGCAACTGCGTTTAGACGTGCTTATAATAAAGTTACTTTAGATGATGAAGAGCTCCTTGAAGAAGGTGAATAAGGCTCAATTTCTCATATAACCACTTGTTTTTTTGCTAATCTTTGATAATTCTAGGCTCATCAATTTATGAGGAGCCATTACTATGTATGATGAAAAGCGCGGACACCCAAATGCAGATAAGGGCGAGTGGGATAAAGAAAAGTTAGTCAGCCGTTATACAACAGTTGGTCCAGATAGTGCACCGCATCGTGCTATGCTTCGTGCTATGGGGCTGACAGATGAGGATATTGCAAAGCCATTAGTTGGCGTAGCCAGCTGCTGGAATGAAGCGGCGCCTTGTAATATTAAGTTGGCCGACATCGCGCAAGATGTGAAAAAGGGTGTTTCTGAGAATGGTGGTACTCCGCGTGAATTTACGACAATTACTGTAACAGATGGTATTGCGAATGGTCATGAGGGGATGAGATCCTCCCTCGCTTCGCGTGAAGTTATTGCTGATTCAGTGGAGCTAACAATGCGCGGGCATTGTTATGATGCTCTAGTTGGTGTAGCTGGTTGTGATAAATCATTACCAGGGATGATGATGGTTATGGCACGTTTAAATGTGCCTTCTGTTTTCCTATATGGCGGTACGATTATGCCGGGACAATATAAAGATAAAGATGCAGATATTATTACTGTTTTTGAAGCTGTTGGTGAGCATTCCGTTGGCAAGATTTCTGATGAAGAACTTTATAGCTGTGAGTGTGGGGCTTTACCAGGCGCTGGCGCATGTGGTGGTCAATTTACTGCAAATACAATGTCTTGTGTTGCTGAGGTTTTAGGTCTTGCGGTACCAGGCGCGAATGGAATTCCTGCTGTTGATGACACAAAGGGTGGGATGGCAGAGGCATCGGGCCGTGTGGTTGTTGATTTGATTGCTAAGGGCGGTCCACTACCGCGTGATATTATTACTCGCAAATCACTTGAAAATGCAGCTGCAATTGTTGCCGCGACCGGTGGATCAACAAACGCAGCCCTGCATTTACCAGCAATAGCACATGAAGTTGGAATTAAATTTGATATTTTTGATGTAGCTGCTGTGTTTAAGAAGACACCTTATATAGCGAACCTTCGTCCGGGTGGTCAGTACCTGTCTAAGCATTTGCATGACATTGGCGGTGTTGGCGTAATTATTAAAGAGCTACTCGATAATGGTTTCTTACACGGTGACTGTATAACGGTTACTGGTAAAACTTTAGCTGAAAACTATAAAGATGTTGTCTTTCCTGAGGGGCAAGATGTTGTTTTTCCTGTTGCCAAGGCTATTCACCCAACTGGCGGTGTTGTCGGTTTACAAGGTAATTTGGCGCCAGATGGTGCGATTGTGAAAATTGCGGGTATGACAGAACTTGTATTTGAAGGCCCTGCACGTATTTTTGATGGCGAAGATGCAGCCTATGAAGCTGTGGCAAACCGTGAATACGAAGAGGGTGATGTTATTATTCTCCGTTACGAGGGGCCAAAAGGTGGGCCGGGTATGAAAGAAATGCTTTCAACAACCTCTGCACTTTATGGACAGGGAATGGGTGGTAAAGTTGCGCTCATTACAGATGGCCGTTTTAGTGGAGGTACGCGTGGCTTCTGTATTGGCCATGTATCACCGGAGGCGGCTGTGGGCGGACCTATTGGCCTTATTGAAAATGGTGATATTATCCGTATTGATGCCGAAAAAGGTACACTTGATGTTAAAATTTCTGACGAAGAGCTGGCTAAGCGTAAGTCTGAATGGAAACCACGTAAGACAAATTATAATAGTGGTGCTATTTGGAAGTTTGCGGATCAAGTAGGATCAGCGCGCTATGGGGCCGTTACGCACCCAGGTGCTGAAGATGAAACACATGTTTTTGTGGATTTATAGTTAGAAATTATAAATTTATTAAGAGAACGCCTATATGTTTGTAGTAGGCGTTTTTTTATGCTCTATTCTTACTGTGTGGTTCAAGCCTATTCAATTTTTCTTGGCTCGTTATGAATAAGATTATTTTTCAAACTCTAGTTCTCTCTATGTCCTGTATGGCCTTTATGCCGGCAAAGGCGGAGATTAGTTATGACCCAATTGCCCCTGCGATATTCAATCAATTAAAAGATAAAGCTGCCGTTCAAGTTAAGTTTTTAGATGAGGCCGCACTTGAGGCATTTTACGAGAATAGGGGTTTTGGTCCCGTTTGGTTTACATCTGGTCAGTTAAACTCGAACGGTCAGGCATTACTAGGTGAGCTGGAAGATAGCTGGACACACGGTTTAAACCCGGAGCATTATCATTTAGCGAATATCAAGCATGGCCTTAAGGCTGGGTATAGCCACAAAGTAGGCGAGCTTGATATCTTAATGCTGGATGCTTATGTGCGCTTTATGAAGGATTTAAGTGGTATTAGAGTAGACCCGAAGTCACTTGATACGGATAAAAAATATTGGCGCCAACAAAAATCAGCAAGGGATATCTTGCAATCTTTTAATCCCGATATATCCGTTAAGTTATCAATGGCTGGTTATGTGCCAAAAGGCATGACTTATCAACGCCTTAGAGATGAGTTAAGGAAGCTTACTCTTAAAAGCGCGCCTGCATATGAGGGGTATTTACCTATTCAATATGAAGGCCTGATTAAGCCAGATTCAATTCACCCTTCGGTCATTGCGGTACGGAAAAGGCTTGGTGAAACCATGCAGGTTATGAACCCACGCCTATATGACGATAATTTAGCAGCGCGTGTCATGGCTTTTCAAAAAGAGAACGGTTTGAAACCAGATGGTTACATTGGTCCGCAGACTCTCGAAGTTATGAATATTCGTCAAGAGGATAGGATAAAAGCGATTATTGCTAATTTAGAGAGGCTTCGCTGGGTAGATGATAATAAGCCATCCAAATTCGTTGTTGTTAATATTCCATCAGCTATGCTATGGGCTGTTGATGAAGGGCGCTTAGCATTCCAGATGCCTGTCATTGTAGGGCGTGAGGACAGGCCAACTAATAGCTTTGTTACAAAAATTAGAGGTGTTCGTTTTAATCCTAATTGGACTGTTCCTACAACAATTAAGCGTAAGGACATACTGCCTGCACTCAAAAAAGATGCCAATTACCTGAATGATAAGGGGATGGAACTTATCATGGGACGCGGACAAGAGGCGCGTACAATTGAAGCTTCTGGTATCGATTGGAGAAATATGAATGAAAGTGATATGCGCTATTTTACTTTTGTTCAAACGCCAGGGGCTCACAATCCTCTTGGACGTGTTCGGGTTTTAATGCCAAATAAGTATAATATCTATCTTCATGATACAAATAACCGGTCATATTTTGATAAGTCATCTAGGGCGCTTTCATCCGGGTGTATTCGCCTTAAAGAACCCGAGAAGATGGCTGATTTCATTATGAAAGTTAATGATAGCTGGAGTAATGATCATATGAATGAACTCTTCATAAACGGTTCTACCAAGGAGCTTTACATTGAAAATGAGGTTCCTGTTTACCTTCTTTACTATACTGTGTGGATAAATCATGAGGGCCGTTTAGTTTATGGCCGTGATCTTTATGATTATGATTCAAAACTCATTGATTTGCTTAAGAAACTTGACGGATTTAAAATTCCTGTGGATAATGGGGATAAGATTAAGTCTGATATGACTTATGCGTTGAAATAATTTTTATGGTGTATACTATTATTTAAAATAATTTAAAGAACTTTACTCATTTTTTAATTCTGATAGGACTAGTCTGTTCCTTTGATTTAAGGCAATATATATAAGAAATACGAATAGGATCTGAATGTTGGCTATAGATACATATGATGCAGAGCGCAGAAATATTCTTAAATTGGGTCTATGCGGCTTTATTGCGACTGCTGCTCCAGTTTTGATACCAAGTGATGCTCATGCTGCTAAGAACGCAGCTTGGAGAGCGTCTTTCAGAAATGCACACACAGGTGAAAGTTTTAATGGTGTTTATCGCGTAGGAAATAAATATCTTCCTGACGCATTTGAACGTATTAGTTATGTCCTTAGAGATTTTCGTACTGGCGAAGTCTTTCCAATGGATCCTCGTGTGATTGATATTATGGCTTTGGTTCATAAGAAATCTAAGCAGACATCTCCTATTGAAATTCTATCTGGCTACAGAAGTCCTAAGACAAATGCTAGATTGCGTAAGGTAAGTAGCGGTGTTGCTAAGAATTCATTCCATATGTATGGGCAGGCATTAGATATGCGTATGCCTGGGTATAGAACTAGCAATATTCGTAAGCATGCTGTTAGCCTAAAAGCAGGTGGCGTTGGTTACTATCCTAAGAGTAACTTTGTCCATGTTGATTCTGGTAATTTCCGCACTTGGTAATTGCTAAAAGCTTTTAAACTTTTTTAAAGTAAGTTATCTTACAGCCTTCTTATTTAGAGGGCTGTTTTGTTATGATCATCATTGCGTTAGGCGCTAATTTACCAAGTTTTGTTGGCTTGCCTGAACAAACTTTTAACGCAGCTTTATCTTCATTAAGTAATCAGGGCGTGCGTATTGTGGCTTTATCCTCAATCTGGGGAAGTGCACCAGTCCCAGCGTCTGATCAGCCGCATTACAGGAATGCTACGGCCCTTATTGAAACCGATGTAGAGCCTAGAGAGCTGTTAACGCTCCTGCATAATGTTGAGAAGGATTTTGGTAGAGATCGTGCGTATGAAGTAAGGAATGCAGCACGCACATTAGATTTGGACCTTATTGCTTATAATGATTTAGTTTTAGAAAACGATGATATTATTTTGCCGCATCCTCGTATGCATGAACGGAGTTTCGTTGTTTTTCCTCTTTTGGAGATAGCGCCAACTTGGATACATCCTGAAAATAAGCGTACAGTAAAAGATTTTTATAATGATTTATATCCTGATGATGAAATTTATAGCGCTCAAAATGCATATTGTAAGTTCGGTTCATAGTGTTTCATGTAGGTTCATATGACTTTATCAAAACTTAATTTTAGTCAAAAACCTCTAGTTATGGGGATTGTAAATGTAACGCCGGATAGCTTTTCAGATGGTGGTTCTTTTTATAATAAAAACAATGCTATAGCGCATGGTCTTGAATTATTGAATGAAGGGGCGGACATTCTTGATATTGGTGGTGAATCTACGAGGCCTGGCGCGGAAGTCGTTGATATAGAAGAAGAAATTCTTCGTGTTGTTCCTGTTATTAGCGGGTTAAAACATAAAGCTAAATGGATTTCAATTGATAGCCGTAATGCTAAAACCATTGAAGCTGCGCTTAAAGCAGGTGCGAATATTATCAATGATGTGAGTGCTTTAACGCATGATAGTGAGAGTATTAATGTAGCTTTACGTTATGATGTGCCAGTTATATTAATGCATTCAAAAGGACTGCCTGCTGATATGCAGAATAATCCTCAATATAACAATGTTTTAGATGAGGTATATGATTATTTATCTAAACGTATATCGTCATGTATGGCTGCAGGAATTGAAAAAAGCCGCATCATCGTTGATCCCGGTATTGGTTTTGGGAAATCACTTGAGCATAACCTTATAATACTGAAGAATTTAGAACATTTTAAGGGGTTAGGATGTCCTATTTTACTTGGAGCTTCAAGAAAGAGCTTTATTTCTATGATAATGAAAGATGCAGGTGTAGAGCAAAGGCTTGGTGGGTCAATTGCATCGGTTCTCATTGGGGCGCAGAAGGGTGCTGCTATCGTCAGGGTTCATGATGTTTATGATAGTGTGCAGGCTCTTCAAACCTATTACGCTATCGAAGATGGTGTGTGAGGGTGGTAAAGCTCAGATAGTTTTCTAATTACATCCGATTTGTTTTGATTAAAATTATAATGATGTACATTCCAAGGAAAATTATCCTGTTCATGTTTTGGTGTGAATTCATGCAGGTGTGCATTATCAAACTTGCCAGGAACATTAAAGTTATAAATCATTCCAAATCCACGCATCACACCACCGTGGCATACAATAAGGACGGGATCATTATATTGACTTATGGCATTTGCTTTAGCTCGTTTAATTCGTGTGAAGAATTCTTCAGCTGTTTCACCGCCTTCTATATCTACCCAATCGTTAAATTCACGTAAGCACTTTTCATAGGGAGCCCCCTCAAGTATGCCAGCGTGCTTTTCTCCTAAATCTCTATCCTCATGCATAGGAAGTTTTAGGTTTTCGTTTATGATAGAAGCTGTATCACGAGCACGAGAAAGGTGACTGTGAAAGATAGCAGCGGGTTTAACCTCCAAATTTTCTATAATTTTGCGTGCATTCCGAGCTTGTTCTCTTCCTAGTTCAGTGAGAGCACTCTCCGTATCGCCAGCGAGTATACGTGCTTTATTCGCCTCTGTTTGGCCGTGTCTGAGCATATAAAATTGTTTTGCAGGTATGGGCATATTCATAAACACCTTATAAAACTATGACTGAGTTATTTATGTCCTTTAGGACTGAGACTATACTTTGGGCGGCAAGCATTGAGCTTTTAGGGTTTGCTGGGTCGGGCATGTTCTCAATTTTTGACGTAAGCTTACTATATTGGCCTTCTACCGTTATTTCGTGTGCATTACCTTTTGCCTCTGGGTCTGCCCAAATTTCTACTTGGGTTTTTTCAGCACCTATGCCTGCTAATGATAGTGTTGCTGCAACGTTAACATTTGCTGGAAATCCTTGTGCAGCTTCAATTGCATTTCCACTGAACAGTTTTGTCTTTTGATTTATTTTCGTTAAATCTATATTATTTTTTACAATGTGTGGGGCGCCCTTAAAGCCTACAGGGGGCTTAGTAGAAGCGATTTTGCTGCTAATAATACCTAATTCTTTCAGTGCTTTAATACCATCTATGCCAGCAAGTGCACCAGAGGGTACAATAATAGGTTTTCTCGTATTTTCAGGCATTGAGTGTTGTAATTCTAATATCTCAGGGAACATTAGAAGGGCGCATCCTGAGATCATTATGAATTCTTTTTGCGCCTTTATGACCCTCTCTGCAAGGGGCGGGACAGCCTTGGGGGGCAGGCATTCTATTATAATATCGCAGTTTTCTGCTAATTCATCAAAACTCACATTTGGTATCCCATCTAATCCACCATTAAGATCGCTTACGTGTGTGAGTTTAAGTCCGTTAATTCCTTTGATTATTGCCTTTGCAACAGCAGTGCCGATTGCCCCTGTTCCTGCAATACCAACAGTTTTTATTGCCTGATTATTAGTCATAGCTTTATGTCCCTCATTATTTCGCATTAATCTATTTACATGGAACAGTGGCAAGATCAAGGGATAGTATTACATGTTCGTCCACACGGTGAGAGTGGAGCGATTATAAATGTGCTTACTAAACAAAATGGGCGAGCTGCTGGCTATGTTAGGGGAGCGCGCTCATCACGTATGCGTGGTTCGTTAGAGCTTGGCAGTGTTGTAGATGTACAATGGAGTTCACGTACGAGTGATGGTCTTGGCTCTTTTTCAATTGAACTAGTGAAGAGTTATGCTGCGGATTACATGGGGGATGCGCTTAAGCTTTCAGCTTTACAGTCAGCGTGTGAGCTATGTAACCAAGCGCTGCCCGAACGTGAGAAGCATGAAGGTTTATATCACGGTCTCTTAGTTTTGTTTGAACAGTTTGCTAGTGATATATGGGGGGCAGCTTATGTTATGTGGGAGATTGCTCTCCTTAAGGAACTCGGTTTTTCTCTTGATCTTACACAATGTGCAGGTGGTGGAGATGCGATGAGCCTTGCGTATGTATCTCCCAAAACTGGGCGTGCGGTTAGCTATAGTGCTGGTGAGATTTATAAAGAGAAGCTTCTGAAACTGCCTGATTTTTTAAAGCCGCAAGGCGGAAGTGGTGATGATGAAGAGATATTAAAAGGTATAGATTTATGCGGATATTTTCTTGGACGATGGGTTTTTGCACATCATTCTCACGGAATTCCAGCGCCACGCTTGCTTTTTGCAGAGAGGTTTGCCAAAACTATTGGTGAGCAAGGATTAGAGAAGAAAGAAAATAGGGATTATGTCACAGGATAGTGCATTAGAAGAGCCAAGTATTGTCGATCAGTCTATGGGAGAAATCCTGTCTGAGCGTTATTTATCATATGCGCTATCAACAATTATGAGCCGATCGTTGCCGGATGTGCGTGATGGTATGAAGCCAGTTCATCGCCGTCTTATGTATGCAATGTATCAGCTGAAGCTTAATCCTAATCAGGCTCCTAAGAAATCTGCGCGTGTTGTTGGTGATGTTATTGGTAAGTTTCACCCGCATGGTGATACAGCTGTTTATGATGCGATGGTTCGTTTGGCGCAAGATTTTGCGCAGCGTTATCCACTTGTTGATGGACAAGGAAACTTTGGTAACATTGACGGTGATAATGCCGCTGCTATGCGTTATACAGAGGCCCGTTTAACGGATGTTGCTCTTCTGCTCTTAGATGGTATTGAAGAGAACGCTGTTGATTTCCGTCCAACTTATGATGGCTCTGAGAAAGAACCTGTTGTTTTGCCGGGCGGCTTTCCTAACCTGCTTGCTAATGGCTCTAGTGGCATTGCTGTTGGTATGGCAACGTCTATCCCTCCACATAATGTTGCTGAGCTTTGCGGCGCAATGGAAAAGATGTTGGAAGACAAAGATGTTAGCATATCTGAGCTTTGCGATCTTGTTGGTGGTCCTGATTTCCCAACCGGCGGTACATTAGTTGAAAGTCGTGAAGATGTCATAAAGGCTTATGAAACAGGTAAAGGCTCATTCCGTGTTCGAGCAAAATGGGAAAAGGAAGAACTTAAGCAAGGCCTTTATCAAATTGTTGTGACCGAGATTCCTTATCAGGTTCAAAAATCAAAGCTTATTGAGAAAATTGCTGAACTTATTACTTCTAAAAAGCTACCGATGCTGGATGATGTTATTGATGAATCTGCTGAAGATATTCGTTTAGTTCTCGTTCCAAAAAACAGAAATGTAGACCCGAATTTACTTATGGAAGCGTTATTCCGTAATACAGATCTAGAAAATCGTTTTTCTCTTAATATGAATGTTCTTGAAAATGGTTTAGTGCCACGTGTAATGAACATTAAAGAGGTTCTACAGAACTGGATGAACCACCAGAAAGAAGTGTTAGTTCGCCGTTCTCAATACCGTTTGGAAAAAGTTTTACACCGTTTAGAGGTTCTTGAAGGTTATCTCATTGTTTATCTCAATATCGATGAAGTTATTCGTATTATTCGTTTCGAGGACGAGCCCAAGCAAGAGTTAATGAAGGCGTTTAATCTTAGTGAGGTTCAAGTTGAAGCCGTTTTGAACCTTCGCTTACGTCGTCTTCATAAGCTGGAA
Source organism: Micavibrio sp. TMED27 (assembly GCA_002167715.1). Classification (GTDB taxonomy): domain Bacteria; phylum Pseudomonadota; class Alphaproteobacteria; order Micavibrionales; family Micavibrionaceae; genus TMED27. Next base: position 29,547 of record NHCG01000019.1, on the reverse strand, counting down.
GAGATGGAAATTCGCGGTGAGCATGATGAACTGTCTAAAGAACGTGATGAGCTGAATAAATTAATTGGATCAGATGCACGTCAGTGGACACGTATCAAAAAACAAATTGCAGCACTTAAAAAGCAATTTGGTGAAGATACCGAGCTTGGTGCTAGAAGAACTATTATTGGTGATGCGCCAGCGGCAATTACGGTTGATCTTGATGCTGCTATGATTGAGAAAGAGCCAATTACTATTATCTGTTCTAAGCAGGGCTGGATTAAGGCTATGAAAGGCCATAGCCAGAATACGAAAGATATTAAGTATAAAGATGGTGATGGTGAAGCGTTCATAATTGAGGCGCAAACCACTGATAAGCTTCTTGTTTTTGCCTCTAATGGACGTTTTTATACACTCGGCTGTGATAAGCTTCCGCCTGGGCGTGGTTTTGGTGAGCCACTACGTTTGATGATAGAATTGCCTAATGGCGTAGAGGTCACTGAGCTTATACTCCATAAGCCAGGCGAAAGATTTATTATTGCGGCGAGTAGTGGGCATGCCTTCATTGTTAAATCTGATGATCTGATTGCACAGACTAAGAACGGTAAACAAGTCTTAAATGTTAGTGGCAATGTTAAGGCGAAGATGTGTAAGAGCCTTGATAGTGAGCATGATATGATTGCTGTTATTGGGCAGAACCGTAAGTTGCTTGTTTTCTGGCTTGAAGAATTGCCAGAGATGGGGCGCGGTAAAGGTGTTATCTTACAAAAATACAAAGATGGCGGCGTCTCTGATATTAAAAGCTTTAAGAAAGAAACAGGCTTAGAGTTTAAATATGGTTCAGGTACGACTGTTGTTGAAGATATTACGCCTTGGCTAGGGCGTAGAGCGTCGGCTGGTAAAATGCCACCAAATGGTTTTCCTAAAGGTAACTTATTTGATTGATGCTTTTAAAAGCTGATAAAAATTATTAAGGAGCCAGTTGGCTCCTTTTTTAGTCAGATATTTTTAAGGGAACTCTACAGCACCTTGGGAACGTTTAAATGTTCCGATCTTAGGAATAAACGGGGATGGTGCTTGTTGCTGCGTTTGCCCTTCATTATCTATTGCATCAGGAGTAGGGGCTTGATTTTCCTCAATTGGTAACTGTGTTGGAGGCGCTTGCTTTGCTATGATTTCCTGCGCTTTTTCTTCTAGTTTCTTACTGTATTCTGGGTTTGTAAGCTCTTCTTTAAGAAGTAGTATAGATATTCTTCTGTTGCCTGCGCGCTCTGGCTCATCAGGGAAAAGAGGTTCAGTGTCAGCCTTGCCCATCACATCATGAACGCGTGGTTGAGGGAAGCCGCCATCAACAAGGACACGCCTACTAGAGTTTGCGCGATCAGCTGAGAGTTCCCAGTTTGTATATTTTGCACCGCTACCATAAGGGACGCTATCTGTATGACCGCGGATTGATATATGGTTGGGTTGTTTAACGATGATTTCACCAACGAGCTGCAGTAATTGTTGTGTCTTTGGNAACATCCTAGCTGAGCCNGTTGCGAACATAGGNTTTTTTTCTTTATCTATGACCTGAATACGTANGCCTTCGGGTGTTATTTCNATAATGAGGTTTTCTTTNAGCTCTTTTAGGTCAGGAGATTCGTTTATCGCTTTNTCTAGCTCTTTCTTAGCTTCTTCTANGCGTTTCTTCTCTGCTTCTTCNAACTCTTTTTTAGCTTCTTCTATTGCTTTTTGCTTTTGAGATTTGTGTTCTGTGGCATTGTCTGTACTGCTTTTCTGAGCTGAACTATTATTTACAGCCGAGCCTGCTGGGGTTGGGGATGTAATGGACTGTATGGTTGTCACCATAGCACCTTGAGGGGCAACACTTAAACCGCCAAGAACNCCGCCNGCNCCGCTTGTTGATTCTGAAACTTTTGCAGCAGTGGGATCGAAATAGTTAGAGATTGCGTTTTTTTGTTCATCTGTTGTTACATTAAGAAGCCAAAGTAACAGGAAGAAGGCCATCATTGCTGTCACAAAGTCAGCATACGCAACCTTCCAAGCGCCGCCGTGGTGGCCGCCGCCTTTCTTGATCTTTTTAACGATAATTGGTTGTAATTCACCTTCTTCGTTCGCCACTTGATCAATCCTTNACTACTTAACCNGGAGCAGGGAGCTCATTGAGCTTTTCTTCAAGTTCTTGGAAAGTTGGCTGTACATCATGAGGGAGAAACTTTCTTGCAAATTCTACGGCGACTTGAGGCGCTGCACCATTTAGGAAGGCAATCAAACCAACCTTTATGCATTTATAGTACATAACTTCTGTATCTGCTTTTGCAGTCATAGCACCAGCAATTGGGCCAACCATACCATATGATACCCAAACACCCAGGAATGTACCCACTAGCGCGCCACCAATCATTTTACCAAGGACTTCAGGTGGTTCAGAAATAGAACCCATTGTTTTAATAATACCAAGAACCGCTGCCACAATACCAAGAGCNGGNATACCGTCAGCCATAGTTTGTACAGCATGNCCTGGATGGCCTTCATGATGCTCGATTGTTTCGATTTCCTCATCAAGGAGTGCTTCTAACTCATGGGGATTTTCATTTCCTAAGGAAATAATTCGGAGATAGTCACAAAAGAAAACAATAGCATGGTGATTATGTTGGAAACCAGGGAACTGGGCAAAGAGATCACTTTCGTGAGCATTTTCTATGTGCGGCTCTAGTGCTAGCCAGCCCTTAGATCTTGCGAGTTTAAAAACTGTAAATAGAACACATAGTAGTTCCATATAGTCATCTTTAGAGTATGCAGAAGGTTTAACGAGGGCGCTGAAATATTTCATTGTCCCTTTGATTACATCGCTGCTGTTTGCAATTAAGAAAGATGCAACAGCACACCCCATAATAATAACGGTTTCACCAGGAAGCGCTTTACCAATGCCTCCCATAGTTTTCATGAATTTGGGCATGTCGAAGCCCATAGTTATGAGCAGGCCGCCCCAGGTGAATACAAAAATTAGAACGAGGCCAATAATTTTCATGATGTATAGAATTCCTTTCTATTACTCTTAATGCAAGAGCTATCATTTATATTTCGTTTTGTAGTCTAGCTGCATTATAGCAAGGTCTAGCCAAGTTTAGTAGTTGTAATATTATAGATTATCTCTCTGGTGGTTTATAACTTAAAGTGGTTTGTGGTTCACCAATATACAAACCGCGTCCATAATCTATCCCAACTTCATTTAGTTTTTCATGAATTTCTACAGTGTCTATACCACAAGCTGTGACTTGAATATTATGCTTGTGGCAAAAATTAACAAAAGCCTTAAGGTTAACAAAAGTTCTTTGTGAGTTAAGAATGTCAGAAAATTGTCTTTTACTTATTCGGATAGAATCGACACCGTAAGAATGTGCTTTAAGTGCTGATTTTGGTGTGGTTGATACATCGCCAAATATCACTTTATGACCACGTTCTTTTAAAGCTTTTAAAAATTTTAGTGCCTTATCTTTATCCGTAATTTCATCAAAGTGTGAAATTTCAAAACTAAGCCTATTTGCGAGGCCTTGTGTTTTATCAAGCTTAATTAGTAGTTCATCAGTAAAGTCAGTATGGCTCAAATTTGCTGCATATATGTTTGCTGAAAATCTGCTGTTACCACCACCTGATTTGAACGATATATGATTTATTGCACGCTCTAAGTAAGCATTATCAAACTCTTTATGTAGGTTTGCGTCTTCTGCTAAAATTAGCCATTCTCGTGTTTTTCCTTCAGGAAAAACGGGGATCATTTCATAATGAATGACTTCATTTTGCGACAGGGATGCGACAGGTTTGAATGTGAAGCTAAAATCAACACGTTCAATCATATCTTTTAATTTTTTTACTTTTTCGACATTTTCAGCGCCATGTTTGCGTCTCGCATCATTTAGTTTAACAATTTTGAATTCATCATCGTCATCATTCAGCGTAGGATCGTAATTTGTAACTAGATAGTCTAGTGCTTTCTCTGCTGCCCAGTTTCCTATAGAAGATAGGTCTGATTTAATTGTGTTTTCTTCTACGGTGTATTTATCAGGCTCGCCAGTATAGTGGTCAATTGCTGCTTGTAATTCAGATTTAATTATTTCAATTTCTGTCTCATCATCATGTATGAGGGCGTAACTACCACTGCATAACTTACACGGATTTGTATTATTTAATGAACTTGATTGAAGAATATCACGTATTGTCTCCTCCAGTGTTTGGGTCGCTTCTACGCCAATTTCGTCCTCTATTGTTTGTGTGAAACCAAAATCAAATGTTGTTATATCTGGGTCAATACCAATAGAGCGGCCAAAATCGAAAGCTTTCTCAGCTTCTAATAAAAACTGATTATGATCTGAAAGCTCTTTGTTTGTATTTTTGGGTGCTGCGGCTAGTTTGCTCATCAATTTGTTACTAAGTGCGAGTGTAATATAAAAATTATCTTTTCCAGGCATTTTAAGAGCTGTGAAAACACCTTTTCTCTTATCGTTGCCGGCACTTAGTTCAATCAATAATGGACCACATCTTTTGCCAGCGATACTTTCCTTATGAATAACCGCTAACTTTTCCTGATCATATTCGGAAAAAAGTTCGAGCCAGTTTTTGCCGAGAAGTTCAGCATCATCATATCCAGTAATTAACTTGGGAGCGCCAAGTGCGAAAGTGATTACCCCTTCACCGTCAATTTCCATCAAAAGGTCAGTAGAGGCGAGGGAAAAAGCTAAGAACTGATCTCTTTGTTTTTTTGTTTGTTGGTCTTGTTTGTTCATTTGATAGGAAAATCAGTGTTTATATACAAATTTGAAGATAGCATAAAAATGTTCTTAAAATAACTAGGATTAAAAAAATAAATATCNCTTTCAAATCTTTAGCTGTCGATATAGATTCTTATCGAGTATTTTTTGAGGCACATTCATAAAGTGGAATTCATAGACATAAATTATCATATGTGGTTTGCGTTAATAGTAACTGTTGTTGCAGTTGCTTCATTTGTGCGTGAGCGTGTTCCTATTGAAGTAACTTGTGTAGCGCTTTTAACGTCACTCCTCTTATTCGGGCATTTTTTCCCGCTTAGGGATGGGCTTGGTATTAACCAGCTTAAACCTGAAGCGTTTCTTGCGGGTTTTGCTAACCCATCATTAATTGCTGTACTTGCTCTTTTAGTTATGGGGCAGGGTATGATACAGACAGATGCCCTACGTGTTATTACGAATCTTTTTGTTTTTACGGGCAAAAAAGCTGTCTGGATTTCNATTGTATCGATCTTAGTTTTTGTNTGNATCTTTAGTGCTTTTATGAATAACACGCCACTTGTCGTGATTGCTATCCCGCTTATGCAAGCTCTCGCTATGTCTGCTGGGCTTTCTGAAAGCCGCTTAATGATACCACTGAGTTACGTCGCTATTTTAGGTGGCATGACTACTTTGGTAGGCTCATCTACGAACCTTTTAGTATCAAGTGCGATGGTTGAACTTGGTTATGAGCCTTTAGAGTTTTTCTCTTTTGCAATACCGGGTATGATGCTTGCTGCTGTTGGTTTTGTTTATGTGATCGTTGTGATTCCTAGGTTACTTTCTGATCGTAANAATATGATTAGTGATTTCCGCAGTTCTAAGAAGGAATTTGTTGCTGAAATTGATGTGGCTGAAAACTCCCCTTTAATAGGATCAACTTTCGAAGAGGGAGGATTTTCTGAATTAAAAGCCCTTGATATTAAGCTTATTCAGCGAGGCGGACACTTAATTCTGCCGCCTTTTGAGAACTATGTTATCGCTGAGAATGACATTCTTATTGTATCCGCAAGCCGTGACACACTTGGTAATATATTATCTAAGTTTCCTGGATATTTATTATCTGAAGAAGAGAGTCAGATAATGAGCGGGACTTCTGAGAAAGAAGACGCATTAGACCCGCAAGCGGAAGAGGGCCGTGTCGTCGCTGAGATTATGGTTACGCCAGCATCGCGTATGGTAGATATGTCTCTTGAGCATGTTAATTTTCATAGGCAATTTGGAGTTATTGTTCTTGGTATCCAGCGTCGTGCAAAATCTGTTAGGCGACGCTTAGGGCGCATACGCCTTGAGGCGGGTGATGTGTTACTAGTCGCTGGTAAGCGTAGGTCTGTTGATTCTATGCGAGGAAATACTGATCTAATTGTTTTGTCAGGGTCAAAGCGTGACCTTCTTGTCCCTAAAAAAGCACCTGTAGCTACTGGTGTTTTTCTATTTACTATTATTATGGCTGCACTTGGTGTGCTGTCTATTCCTGTTGCTGCTATTACTGGTGCGGTCTTAATGCTTGCTACTGGCTGTTTGAACATACGTCAGGCCACACGTGCAATTGATAGGAAAATCTTTTTGCTTGTNGGTTCTATGCTTGCGCTTGGNGTTATATTGCAAGTTTCTGGTGGAGCNAAATATATTGCAGAGCTCATATTGGAATTGCCATTTTTACAGTCNCCNGTCGANATGGCCTGTGCTTTATTTATTATTGTTGCCATTGCGACTAATGTTTTGACGAATAATGCGTGTGCTATTTTATTTACGCCAATTGCTCTTAGTTTATCTGAGCGTATGCAGAGTGTTTATTCAGGTGATCATAACCTGGACTTTATCTTTGCGATTACAGTTATTTTTGCAGCTAATTGCTCTTTTGCTTCGCCTATTGGTTATCAGACAAATTTGCTAGTTATGGGCCCTGGTCACTATAGGTTTAGAGATTTTTTGAAAGCGGGTATTCCACTCGTAATCTTGCTTTGGGGCGTATATTTCCTTATTCTTAGATATTACTTTAATTTATAAAGCTTTTAGAACTTATGAGATTATCTTCTTACAATCCTCAAGAGCGTTACCGTAGACGCGCTGCTGATCAACTCGCTGGCTTACTGACGGTTCTGGTTCTTGTTTGTTTATCATTTGGTATTGGGTTTTGGCTTGGTGGCAAAAACTCTTCTTATCAGCACGGTGTTTTAAAGGATGATGTAGAGCAGCTTAGTAGTGAGAATACAGTCTTACAGGATACTATTACTGAACTAAGAGCAGAGGCGCAAACTGCAATAGCACGTCATGATCGTTTAAAGCGTCTTTATGATGATGCTGTTCCTGAGGGGCCTATGCGGGATCTTGTTAAGTTACTTAAGCGTCAAATTGACGAAGGACGAGATGCGAAGCGCCTTGCTTTTCTAATACGTTCAGCACGTCCACCTAGCAATTGTAGCGATGAACAAGCGCTTCGTTTTATTGTATCTACGCCAGCATATAAAGGGCCTGAAAGTAGGGTTGTTTTAGCTAATGGTGCCCTTGTTATTACTGGCTCAGGTCTTTCGGCAGTTAACACTGAAGGCCGTGCAGAAGCCTGGTTTGATCCATCTAAAGCTGTGTCAGTTGAATTTGTTGTTAGCGGCGGTGAAGCTGAGGTGAAAACAGGTGTGCTTCCTATGCGTCATTCTGTAGTTATTGGTGATAGAGAATACCGAATTAATATTGCAGAAGGTGCTAGATCTTTTGCTAAGGTGAATTATGATAGTTGCGATTATCCTTAATTTATAAGGGCGTTCGCCAAAGTTTCAATATCTGTTTTAATATCAAAATCGACTTTAAACTTTTGACCGGATGCAATATTGGGGCTTGTGCCTTCGATTTCGATGTTGAAATCGTATAGGCCTTCACCAGCATAGACAATTTGCGTGATTATTTTACTATAATTTAAGTTTGATAAAGCTCTTACAATATTTGATCTGTCTTTTGTGCTNTTTGGGATCAGTTTAAGGAATTCATTATTTGTGATTTCAAGTTTTCCTGGCTTCCTTATTTCTAGAGCTGTGTCTGGGAATTTTAGATGTTCTAAATTTTTAAGCTGTGTAAAGCCATGTACAGAAAAAGGTAGGGACGTTGATTTGAATTCAAATTCAAAATTATTGTTATTTTTACTATATTCAAACTCTATATTTTGAAGGTTTTCTAAAGAAGCTATTGAAGAACGCTCAAACGGAAGTGACGCATGATTTTCTATATAGTCTAAAATATTCTTTAGATGTGGTGTGTAAAGATAACCAGATAAAATGTCAGTGTCATATATGTTATCCAGTGCTAAGCCAAGCTCTACTGTGTTTTCATTTAAAGCTTTTGCAGCAATAATAGCATAAGGTTTTGTTGGGTCACCCTCGAGTGTTATAGAGGCTGATTTCCAAGGGAAGCCAACAATTGTTATATTTCCTGCGGTCAAGTTTCCGTTAATTTCAGCCTGCATATTCTTGTCTTTATTGGTTTTTACCAGACCTTGCGCTCGTGTTGCTTTAAGGTGCGGCATATCCATTTTGATATCTTCAATTTCGACTTGGCTTGTCCACGTTCTGTCTGTATTAATTTTTCCGTTAAACTTTGTACTATAACGCATAAATTTTTGCGTATTTATAAGCTTACCATTAAAGACGGTGCCATTATCCGCTTGATAGGCATGAACTTCTGCATTGATTGAAATACTACCGAATTGTTCATTTAGTAACGAAGCCTGTGCATTTCTGACTATAATTTCCCGTGTTCTAAACATTTGCTGTAAAGCTTCGCCAGAGAATTGCGGTTGCCATCCATCAATATGAACTTTTTGGTTTTTATCAAGTTCACCTGTAAGCTCTACGCCATCAATAATAATTCTTGTTATGTGATTATGAAGTAGTAGATCTAGCCATGAGTATTCAATACGTAAGCTTTTAATGGTACTAAAGCCGTTATTATCAAGTTTGATATTATTATATTGTACTGAGCTAATACTTACGATAGGGGTTGTTAAACTAATAGATTTAAAGCCACTAACGCGAAGGATTTCTTCTGTCTTGGTTTTTGCCAATCCAGGTAATTGAAGCATAATAACGATGCAGATTATGGCGGAAATTGCTCCTAACAGGATTATTCCACTTACAAAACCGTTGCTTCTCATCTAACCCTCTTTATTAAAAGTTGAGTATAGCTATTTTATACATCTATGTCTTCCGCAAATTCTGCATTGTCTTGTATAAACCTAAATCGGCTTTCCGCATTTTTACCCATTAGGCGTTCGACGAGATCATCTATATCTTCATTCGAACCCTTATGCTCTAACGGGTTATCATCTTCATTATCATTACTTAACGAGATTGCCGCTGCCTCTGGAATAGTTACACGTAAAAGGGTGCGGCTACTTATGTCCATTGTTGTTTCTTTAAGTTGTTTAGCAGGCATTTCACCAAGCCCCTTAAAGCGACTTATTTCAATTTTACTCTTACCTTTAAAGGTTGTTTTCATGAGTTCGTCTTTATGCTCGTCGTCTTTTGCATATGCACTTAATGTACCGCTAACAAGTCTATATAGTGGTGGCTGAGCAAGGAATAGATGCCCATTTTCGATCAGTGGGCGCATTTGCGTGTAGAAAAATGTTACAAGTAGAGATGCAATGTGTGCGCCATCGACATCCGCATCTGTCATTATAATGATACGTTCATAGCGTAGCTTATCGACATCAAAGTCCTTGCCAGCACCGCATCCTAAAGCCTGTATAAGATCTTGTATCTCTTGATTGGCTCTGATTTTGTCTTTGGTCGCGCTTACAACATTGAGGATTTTACCACGTAGAGGAAGTATTGCCTGTGTTTCGCGATTACGGCCTTGCTTAGCTGATCCGCCCGCACTGTCCCCCTCAACAATAAACAGCTCTGTATCATCTGAATCTTTTCGGCTACAGTCAGCAAGCTTACCAGGTAGACGTAGTTTCTGAGTTGCACTCTTACGTGCTTGTATACGGTCCTTTTTTCGTCTTTGTCGTTCTTCGGCTTTTTCTATTATAGCTTGGAGAAGTTGGTTAGATGCACCAGTATTTGATGATAGAAAGAGGTCAAATGCATCTTTAATGGCGGTGTCTACCCACTTGGAAACACTAGATGAAACTAATTTTTCCTTGGTTTGTCCTTGGAATTGTGGGTCTTTTATGAATACAGATAGGATCACGCTTGCACCGTTCATAATGTCATCTGCAGTGATGATACTGGCCTTTTTATTACCAGTCATTTCAGCGTAAGATCTCAAGCCACGTGATAAAGCTGTACGTAAGCCTGTTTCATGTGTGCCACCGGATGGGGTAGGGATTGTATTACAATATGAATGGGAAAAACCTTCTCCATCTACTGGCCAAGTAATAGCGTATTCTACACGCCCTTCATTATCAGGAAGGTTTGCTTTCCCGTGAAAACTGTCAGGAATGATCGTGCCACGACTTTTCAATGTCGCGAGAAGGAAATCTTGTAGACCGTTAGGGAAATGGAATACGGCTTCTGGTTTTGCTGGTGACCCTTCAGGAATAATTTCCGGATCGCATTTCCAACGAATTTCCACACCCGAATATAGGTAAGCTTTAGAGCGCGCCATTTGAAATAGCCAACCAGGCTTAAAATGCGCTTTTTCACCAAAAATTTCTGGGTCAGGATGAAAGCTAACAGTTGTTCCGCGCCTGTTATGAATAGGGCCTAGATTTTCTAGTTTAGTAATAGCCTTACCTTTAGAAAATTTCTGCTTATAGAGTTGCTTATCACGCGCTACTTCTACCCACATATCATCAGATAAGGCGTTTACAACAGATATACCCACACCATGTAAGCCACCAGAGGTGTCATAATTTTCTCCTGAGAACTTACCACCTGAGTGAAGTGTCGTAAGGATGATTTCTAAGGCTGATTTACCCGGGTATTTCGGGTGCTCATCAATTGGAATACCGCGGCCATTATCTCTTATAACAAGTGAATAGTCTGCCTGTAGCGAGATCTCAATCCAGTCAGCATGACCTGCGACGGCCTCATCCATTGAGTTATCGAGAATTTCGCCGGCAAGATGATGGAGGGCTCTTTCATCTGTGCCGCCAATGTACATGCCCGGTCTTTTTCTTACAGGTTCGAGACCTTCCAAAACTTCAATGGATGAAGCGTTATAATTATTTTCTTTGGCCTCTGAAGGTTTTTCGAATAAGTCGGACATAGTTTTTTAAAGCCTAATTTTTTTAAATTTATATATAGAGCACTACTGAATAACGCGGTTTGTGCTGTAAATCAAGGATGAGCGCCTCATACGGAAGATTAAACTCTGGATATAAAATTTTGATATTTGTCTTTATGTTCACTTTGCAATTTATGCTATAATTTTAAAATTGTATTTTTGATTAGTCGTGGGGTTTTCGTGATCAATTTTCTTCGCTCTTTTTACTTTTCATTTTTTAGCTGTGCCATTTTTATACTCTTAAATCCACAAACTGTGTCTGCGCAGACTATGTTAGAAGTTTTTGAAAAGCCTATGCCTGAAATAAAAAAGCCTCTTTCTGATGAGCAGTTCCTTACGATGAGTGAGTCTTTCTCGGATACACCTATTGGCAACAGGCATTTAGGTTTTGAAATTCGCTACCCGAAAGAATGGCCAGAATCTAACAATGTTAGTTTGGGTGCCCTTGTTATTGACGATAAAATTTTTTCAAATATCGCTGAGTTTAAAGGGCCGGTTTCTCTTAGGGGATATCGCCATGAGCTTAATGTTCTCGTTAAGAAAATTGACTATCAAATGACAGCAAAGCATTGGTTTATGAAATATATCCTTGAAACTGGATATAATGTCATGGGTGTTAAAGTTTATGATGAGCGTCGAATTGATGCGTTATATGTCTATGTTAATAATGGTGAAAGCTATGTCGTTAGAAGTGCAATACAGATTAACAAAGATGATTTGATTTTTGTACAGTATACTGTGCCAGCAAACGACTATAAAGAAGTTCAAGCATTGCAAGAGAAGGTTATAGATAGCTTTAAGCTACTTTATCCAGTAGATGAACTTATTGAAAAATTTCAGACTCATAGAATACTTGATATTGCTACGCTGAAGTATCCTGATTCGTGGGAATTTAGTACGGTTCCAATTAAATCTATTGATCGTGCTATTGCTGAAATGAAAAGAACAACGTCTGTATTACGCCATAGTAGACGTGGAAATAAAAGTATCTCAAGTTTAGCGGGGTCAATTGGTTTTGAGTTAATTTCCGTTTTTGCTAGCGATGATATCGATGCGGAAATAGAACGTTTTCACGATGACCTTGCAGCGTCAGGTTTGTTTATTGATGATAAAATAGGTGATTCAGCAGATTTCCTAAGTTTTGGCACTGATATGAAACTTGAATCTCATGTTTATAAATTGATAGATAAACACAGTGATGTTGAGGCCTTTGAATTTTGGATAACAGTCACAGCTAGCGGCGATTACTTTTATTATACTACGCTGCTAACACCTTCTAGAGAGACACGTTTTTTGGAGTGGGCACGTAATACACAAATGTATCGCTTAGCCGTCCAGAACTTTGTGCCTATAAAAAGAAATGCTAAGAACTGATTTTTGATATCAGTCCTTAGTTTTATTTTTAGCTAGAATAGTAAAGCGCATATTCTATTGGGTGAACTGTTGTTTCATATACGCTGTTTTCTTCTTCCTTAAGTGAAATATATGAATCGATCATATCCTTTGTGAATACATCACCTTTTAGAAGGAAGTCATGATCTGCTTTAAGTGCGTCTATAGCTGACCTAAGTGAGTGGCAGACGCTAGGGATTTTTTCCAATTCATTTTGCGGGAGATCATAGAGGTTTTTATCCATAGCATCTCCAGGGTGAATTTTGTTTTCAATCCCATCAAGACCAGCCATAAGCTGTGCAGCAAAAGCTAGGTAAGGGTTTGCAGTTGGGTCCGGGAACCTAACCTCTACACGTTTACCTTTATCGGATGCGCTATGTGGGATGCGACAGCTTGCTGAACGGTTGCGTGCAGAATAAGAAAGAAGAACAGGTGCCTCATATCCCGGTACAAGTCGCTTATAGCTATTTGTTGATGGATTAGTAAATGCATTAAGAGCACGTGCGTGCTTTATTATGCCGCCAATGTAATATAATGCAGTGTCAGATAATCCAGCATATTTATCACCAGCAAAGAGGGGCTTGCCGTTTTTCCAAATTGATTGGTGGCAGTGCATACCAGAACCGTTATCNTCAATTACTGGCTTNGGCATAAAGGTTGCGCTTTTTCCATAGCTGTTTGCTACNTTCTGNACTGCGTGCTTGTAGATTTGAATATTATCAGCACTTTCTAATAGTGTTGANAATAGGATACCTAATTCACATTGTGANGGGGCAACTTCATGNTGATGCTTTTCAACGGCAACACCCATNGATTCGATTACGGTCAACATTTCACCGCGAATATCAGAAAGACTATCAACGGGGCTTTCTGGGAAGTAACCGCCTTTTGCCTTTGGTCTATGCCCCATATTACCCGTGTCATAAGAACGGCCAGAGTTGTAAGGACCTTCTTCGCTATCTACTTCAAAGCCAATTTTATTCTGCTTTATATCAATTTTNACATCATCAAATATGAAGAACTCGGCCTCTGGGCCAAAATAGACTGTATCTCCAGTGCCAGAATCTTTTAGATATTTTTCAGCTGCTTTTGCGATAGACCTTGGGTCACGGTTATATGGTTCGTTTGTATTAGGGTCAAAAATATCACAGAAAACCTTGATGGTTCTTTGTGCTGCGAATGGATCAATTGTAACTTTACTTAAGTCAGGCTTCATGATCATGTCTGATTCATTGATATCTTTCCAACCTGCAATTGATGANCCATCAAAGAAAATNCCACGATCTAACTTGTACTCATCAAGAGCGCTAGCATGTTCACATGTATGTTGCCACTTACCGCGTAAATCTGTGAAGTTCATGTCAATGAACTGGATATTGTTCTCTTTAATATATTTTAGGAAATCTTTGCTGTTTTTAAAGCTTAGGGCTGATTTAGACACGGTATAGGACCTCTTTGAAAAAAAATGATTATTTTTTTAGATACTTCTTGACCAGAGCTACCATAAACATATAAAGAAGACAATCTGAATTATACAGCTTGTATATGGCGGTCGTAGCTCAGTTGGTAGAGCATTCGGTTGTGATCCGAATTGTCGCGGGTTCGAGCCCCGTCGATCGCCCCATTNCCCCCCCCTTTAAAATATNAATCAAAATCNATCATGCCCNCTTGNGNTGCTATGATTTATGCCTTTTTTCAGCAATTTTATATTTTTTTTGATTTTTTTAAAAGAAATGCTTGGCAAGCGTGAATATATGAGTTAAAAACAGCCCCGATTTCACGAATTAAGTGTTCTAGTGCGGCTGTGGTGAAATTGGTAGACACGCTAGATTTAGGTTCTAGTGCTTTCGGGCGTGGGGGTTCAAGTCCCTCCAGCCGCACCATTTAAATTTTAGAAAAGAAGAATTTCCATGCAAGTTAAAGAACTTAAATCCGAAGGCCTGTCCTGCGAACTTGAAATTACTATCCCTGCGAATGATATAGATGAGCGCGTTGATGCCAAGCTTAAAGAAGCTGGTGAGACAATTCGTCTTCCAGGTTTCCGTCCAGGAAAGGTTCCTATGAACATTCTTAAGCAGCGCTACGGTAAGATGGTAATGGGCGAAGTGCTTGAAGCTGCTGTAAACGAAACATCAGCTAAAGCAATGGAAGAAAAAGATATTCGTCCTGCTATGCAGCCTAAAATCGAAGTTAAGAGTGAAGACTTTGGTGAAGGTAACGACCTTGTCTACACTGTTGCAGTTGANGTTTTACCTAANTTTGAACTNGCTGATTTTAAAGCTCTTAAACTTGAGAAGCTTGTAACTAAGCCTGAAGNAAAAGAAGTTGATGAAGCNCTTGAGCGTATAGCATCNAACAATGTTCCATTTGTTAAAGTTGAAGAAGATCGTAAGAGTAAGGATGGNGATGCTGTTCTTATAGATTTTGCTGGNCGTACTNCGGATGATAATNTNGAGCANCCNGGCATGAAGGCTGAAGGNCATAANCTTAAGCTTGGTTCTGGTCAGTTCATACCTGGNTTTGAAGAGCAGNTGGTTGGTAAAAAAGCCGGCGAAAAAGTTGAAGTTAAAGTTTCATTNCCTGANGAATANGGTGCAGCTGAACTNGCTGGNCGTGATGCTATTTTTGATGTGACAATTCATGAAATTCAAGAGCAAGGNGAAGCAAAAGTTGATGACGAATTTGCTAAGAGNCTNGGNATGGATGATGTTGCGGCGCTTAAGAAGGCTGTTGAAGAACAGCTTCAAAATGAATACGATTCACAAAGCCGCATGAGCCTTAAGAAGAACCTTCTTGATGCCCTTGATGAAGCGCATGATTTTGAAATTCCAGAAGGTATGCGTAAGCTTGAAGTTGAAAGCATTTTATCGCAGGTTGAAGCTGATCGTAAGCGTCAAGGTGAAGAGGCTGAGCTTAGCGATGATGAAAAGGCTGAATTTGAAGCTATTGCTGAGCGCCGCGTGCGTTTAGGTCTTGTCCTTGCTGAGGTTGGTAACAATAATGATATTACTGTTGCTGATAATGAGCTGCAGCAAGCAGTTATTTCAGAAGCACAGAAATACCCTGGTCAAGAAAAAGAGGTTTTTGATTATTATTCAAAGAACCGTCAGGCACTAGAATCTCTACGCGCACCTTTATTTGAAGAAAAGGTTGTAGACTACATTGTTGAGCTTGCAGAGGTTTCAGAAAAAGAAGTGAGTGCAGAAGATCTTCTAAAAGCAATCGAAGAAGATGATGAAGCACCTAAAAAGCCTGCAAAGAAAAAGAAGGCTGCTTCTAAAAAGAAAGCAGATGAAAAGTCTGCTGAAGAAAAGAAAAAACCTGCTGCGAAGAAAAAAACAGCACCGAAGAATAAAGCTGACTAATATAAAGTTTTGCTGTGTAATTGAGTTAGAGCCGGGGCTATATGCCTCGGTTTTTATTTGTGAATTAGTGATGTGGTAAGTATGATATTTGAAGCTGATGGGGCTTGCGTAGTCTTTATATGCTAGTTATCCTTACGGTATAAGAATCAATTAATCTAATTATCTGGAAAAAATCAAATGACTGAACGCGACCCTTTTGAAGTATACAATAATCACCTTGTACCGACAGTTATCGAGTCTACAAACCGTGGTGAGAGAGCATTTGATATTTACTCACGCCTTTTAAAGGAGCGTATCATTTTCCTTACTGGTGAAGTTAATGATCATATTTCAAGCCTTATTTGTGCTCAGCTTTTATTTCTAGAATCGGAAAATCCAAAGAAAGAGATTTCTTTTTACATCAATTCACCAGGTGGTGTTGTGACATCTGGAATGGCGATGTATGACACTATGCAATATATTAAACCTGAAGTGTCTACTGTTTGTATTGGTCAGGCAGCTTCTATGGGGTCACTGCTTTTGGCTGCTGGTGCAGCTGGTAAGCGTTATTCACTTCCTAACTCTCGTATTATGATTCATCAGCCGTCAGGTGGTGCGCGTGGTCAGGCGACAGATATCGAAATTCAAGCGCGTGAAATCCTACGTTTGCGTGAAAACTTGAATAATATCTATGTGAAACATACTGGGCAAAAACTTTCAGTTATTGAGGAAGCTATGGAGCGTGACAACTTCATGAGTGCTCAAGAAGCTAAAGATTTCGGGCTAATTGATCATGTTGTTGAGCAGATGCCTGAAAAAGAAGACGATAAGAAGAAATAAACCTTTTTAGGATAAACTTACTGTATGTGCTCTTGATTTGGGTTTAAATCAACCCAGATTCATCATATAATAGTTAATGAAATTCTTTTAAATTAAGGTTACTTCTATGCTTGGCGGATCTAAATCAACTCAATCCATTGCTGTTTTACCACTAAGAGATATTGTGGTTTTCCCGCATATGATCGTTCCTCTGTTTGTGGGACGAGAGAAATCTGTAAAAGCTTTAGAAAAAGTTATGCATGAGGATAAGCGTATCCTTTTGGTTACGCAAAAGAGCCCGTCTGAGGATGAGCCTTCTGGCGATGATTTGCACAGAGTAGGGACCATAGGTAGCATACTTCAACTTTTAAAATTACCTGATGGAACTGTGAAAGTTCTTGTTGAAGGCGGTGAGCGTGTTTCCGTTCAGGACTTTCGTGATGAAGGTGAGTTTTTTGAAGCGGATATTCAAAACCTTGAAGATGCTGAATATGATGAAGCAGAAATCGATGCTATTTCACGCGCTGTTATCACGCAATTTGAACAGTATGTAAAACTCAACAAAAAGATACCTCCTGAAGTTATTGCATCCGTAAATCAGCTAGATGATTTTTCAAAGATGGCTGATACTATTGCATCACATCTTGTGCTTAAGCTGGAGCAAAAACAGGAACTTCTTGAAGTATCTTCAACTCATGAACGCTTTGAAAAAATCTATGCGCTCATGGAAGGTGAGATTGGCGTTCTTCAGGTTGAGAAGCGAATACGTGGTCGTGTTAAACGTCAAATGGAGAAAACCCAGCGTGAGTATTATTTGAATGAGCAAATGAAGGCTATTCAAAAAGAATTAGGTGACGGCGAAGAAGGCTTGGATGAGCTGGGTGAACTTGAACAGCAAATAGAAGATACAAAGCTTTCTAAAGAAGCGCGTGAACGTGCACAGAAAGAAATGAAGAAGCTGCGTCAGATGAGCCCTATGTCAGCAGAAGCGACTGTGGTTCGTAACTACCTTGATTGGCTACTTAATGTGCCATGGGGTAAACGTAGCCGTGTCAAAAAAGATATTAAGAATGCCAAGAAGATACTTGATAAAGAGCATTATGGCCTAGAGAAAGTTAAAGAGCGTATTTTAGAGCACTTAGCTGTTCAGCAGCGTACACAAAAAGTGCGTGGACCTATTCTTTGTCTTATTGGACCACCTGGTGTTGGTAAAACATCCCTAGGAAAATCCATTGCAAATGCGACGAATCGAAATTTCGTCCGTATGTCACTTGGTGGCGTGCGTGATGAGAGTGAAATTCGTGGTCATCGCCGCACTTATATTGGTGCGATGCCGGGTAAAGTTATTCAAGGTATGAAGAAAGCCAAGGTAACTAATCCTTTATTTCTACTAGATGAGGTAGATAAGCTTGGTTCAGATTGGCGCGGTGACCCGTCTTCGGCTTTACTAGAAGTACTTGACCCTGAGCAGAATGCGACGTTCCAAGATCATTATATGGAACTCGAATATGATCTATCTGATGTAATGTTTGTTTGTACTGCAAATAATCTATCAACTATGCCTGGGCCATTATTGGATCGTATGGAACTCATTCGTATTTCTGGTTACACAGAGGATGAGAAAGTTCAGATAGCTAAGAAACATATGATTGCCAAGCAAATGAAAGCTGCTGGGCTTAAAAAATCTGAATTTAGCATCAGTGATGCCGCTATGCGTGACTTGATCCGTTACTATACGCGTGAAGCTGGTGTTCGTAGCTTGGAGCGTGAGATTGCGAATCTTTGCCGAAAGGCTATTAAAGATATACTTATGAAGGGGCGTAAGCAGGTCCGTATTACACCACGTAGCCTTCATAAATATGCTGGTGTTCGTAAATATGCCTCAAGAGAAATTGATGATCATGACCGCGTAGGCGTTGTCAGCGGCCTTTCTTACTCTTCAGTTGGTGGGTCTATCCTTCAAATTGAAGCTGTGACGATGGAAGGTAAGGACGGTAAGGTTTCTATGACTGGTAACCTTAAGGACGTTATGAAGGAATCTATTACGGTCGCTGAGATGCTTGTTAAATCACGTGCATCACAATACGGTATAGATTATAGCGAGCTTTCTAAAAAACAAATTCACGTTCACGTTCCAGAGGGCGCTGTGCCTAAGGATGGTCCTTCTGCTGGTGCAGCTATGGTTACGTCTATTATCTCTTCTCTTACGGGCATTGCTATTAGTAAAGATATTGCAATGACTGGGGAGGTTAATCTTCGAGGGAAGGTTACAGAGATTGGTGGACTTAAAGAGAAACTTCTTGGAGCGATACGAGGCGGTATAAAAAAGGTTTTAATTCCTGAAGATAATGTTAAAGATCTGGAAGATATTCCTAAAACGATTCTTAATGCCTTAGAAATCATTAGTGTAAGTAATATTGATGAGGTCTTGACGCATGCGCTATTAGAGGTTCCTAAGCCTATAAAGAGTGATTCCAAGGCAGAAATTGATGAAATTTCCCCAAAAGCAGCAGAAAATAAGGGTGAAGACGTAATTCGCCATTGATTCCTGTTTAAAAAAAGCTTATTGATTCTTATATAGTGATTTTCCGCTGTAACTTAAGTGTGACAACGGTTTTCACAATTTGGTTCTGATCCATGTGGATCAGGTAGAATTTGCTTAACACTAACCGAGGGGGATTCCCATGAACAAGCAAGACCTAGTAGCAAGCGTAGCAGAAGCTGCTGATATCTCAAAAACTAAAGCTGCTTCAGCTGTTGATGCAGTTATTGATGCAATTAAATCTTCACTAAAAGCTGGCGATGATGTTCGTCTAGTTGGTTTCGGTACATTCTCAGTTGCTGAGCGTGCTGCGACAACAGGCCGCAACCCACGCACAGGTGAGCCAATCAAGATTCCAGCAAGCAAGCAGCCTAAATTCAAGGCAGGTAAAGAGCTTAAGGAAGCTGTAAACAAGTAATATTGTTCAGTTTTTTACTAATTTTAGAAAGTCCTGCAAATTTGTAGGACTTTTTTTTATTTTGCTCTTGATTTTTAATCAGCAAAAGCTTAAACATACGCATCTCGTAAGGGAAATGGGTGATTAGCTCAGTTGGTAGAGCATCTCGTTTACACCGAGGGGGTCGGCAGTTCGAGTCTGTCATCACCCACCATTTACAAAAAAGCCATGATTTTTTCATGGCTTTTTTTTGTGCCTACGATCTGTATCTATGTTAAATGTATCTGTGCAAGATAAAGGATCATTCAGAATGCGAAGTATTATAGCGTTTTCAGTATTAACCATAGGATTATTACTATTCTTATTTTTAAATCAGAGTAACGTATCTGCAAATGATGCAGGCAAGACCACTTTATCGCCGTGGCCTCCTGTTGTTGGTAAAGCCTATCCAGATCTTGAGCTTATTGATCAAATGGGTAATCCTTTTCGTCTATCTGCTTTAAAAGGTAAAGTTATCCTTCTGGAGCCTGTTGGTATGACATGCCCAGCCTGTCAGGCTTTTTCTGGCGCTCACGATACTGGCCCCTTTGGCGGAGGGGTAGCAGGCCGCGGTTTAAATTCGGTTCATAAGTTGTTACCTAAATATTCTAATGGGTTTAAGATTCCACATAGGGATGTCGTTTTAGTGCAGGTCTTGCTATATGATATGCGCATGGGTGCACCAAGCGCTAAGGATGCTGCGGCATGGGCTAAACATTTTGGCCTTAAAATGTCACGTAATGAAATAGTGGCCGTGAGCCCATATGATTTACGTAGCAAAATAGCTTATAACCTTATTCCAGGATTTCAGTTAATTGATCGGAACTTTGTTCTCAGGTCTGATTCTAGTGGACATCACCCTAAAAATAATCTTTATACTCACTTGTTTCCACTCGTACCGAAATTAGTTAATTCAAGATAATCTCTTCTTTAATAGGACTTTGATATTATGGTTCAAATTGTAAAAGCTAAACGTCATCAAACACAGGCCGTTGATGTTCGAGGGATACAAATCGGTGGAGGTGCGCCTGTAGTTGTGCAATCGATGACCAATACTGATACTGCTGATGTTGATAAGACATTCGATCAAGTTAAGGACCTGTTTTTATCTGGTTCAGAAATTGTACGTATTACTGTTAATAATGAAGATGCAGCTAAGGGCGCTATAGCGCTGCGTGAGCGCCTTATTCAAAATAATCTGGATGTACCCCTAGCTGGGTGCTTTCACTATAATGGTCATACACTACTCAATGACTTCCCTGAGCTATGCGAAGCACTCGATAAATACCGTATTAATCCTGGTAACGTTGGTTTTGGTAAGAAAAAAGATGCTCAATATGAGATCATGATTCAAAAGGCTGTTGAATATAATAAAGCGGTTCGTATTGGGGTCAATTGGGGTTCACTTGATATGGTTCTATCTACAAAGCTTATGGATGAAAACGCGGAACGTGATATCCCTTGGGAATCAGATGCAGTCATGAGAGAAGCTCTTGTTCAGTCAGCTCTTATTAGTGCGGAAAAGGCACAGGAAATTGGCCTTAGAAAAGATCAGATTATTCTATCTGCTAAAGTATCGCGCGTTCAGGATCTTATTGCTGTTTACAGAGCTTTGGCTGAAAGAAGTGATTATGCTTTGCATTTGGGCTTAACAGAGGCCGGTATGTCATCAAAGGGTATAGTTGCAACAGCCTTAGGTGAGGGTATTTTGCTTAATGATGGTATTGGCGATACTATTCGTGCGTCTTTAACACCGGAGCCAGGTGGCGATAGAACACTTGAGGTTCGTGTATGTAAAGAGATATTGCAGGCATTAGGGCTTCGTTCTTTTATGCCTGAGGTAGCAGCTTGCCCAGGTTGTGGCCGTACAACGTCCACTTTCTTTCAAGAATTAGCGCAAGATATTCAGCGATATTTAGATGTTAATATGCTTACTTGGCGTAAAGAATATCCTGGCGTTGAGGAGCTTAAAGTGGCCGTTATGGGCTGTATAGTAAATGGCCCGGGCGAGAGTAAGCATGCTGATATTGGTATTTCATTACCAGGGACAGGTGAATCGCCTGTTGCGCCAGTATTTATTGATGGCAAGAAGGCGCATACATTGCGCGGAGACAATATTGCCCAAGAGTTTCAAGATCTAGTTGAATCTTATATTCATCGCCGGTATGGCTCTTAGTTTTGTAATTTTTTTTTAGAAAAAAAGGTGAAGAGCCTTGGGGGTCGGCTCTTCACGTGGGGGGAGTCTTAGTTATACTGTAAGATATGTTCTTACGACATCTGGCTTACAGTTTTCTTCACCATTAATTATTTCTTGTTCTGCAATGTGGTGAAGGCATGAAATCTCAAAACTTGCATCTAATAAATCTACCTTGCCGTCGTCGGCTTCTTTCTTCCATCTAAGTGCATCTTCAAGGAGGATGCTTATAGCGTGCTTTAGATTTATGTGTCTTAAATTATTAGCGTCACTAATATTTTGTTTTAACTCAGTAATGCAACTCTCAATTAGCTCGCCTGCATTTATAATAGGCTTTTCATCTAGTGAGGTTTTAATTTGGGCTGTTGTAATCATTTTTATTCTCCCATCTATTCCCTGAAGCTAAAAACTTGTCAGTAACGTTTTTTCTTAGCTTATAATTCTATTATAGGATGTATGTGCTATTTTTTCATGTCACTTAATTCCATGACAATAATGTAAAATAGTCAATTTTAGTTGAATAAAGTACTATAGTACTGGTGAGATTAAGTTTAAATTCACAGCCTTAACAACTGCTGATAATCTATTAGAAACACCTAACTTATGATAGCAACGGCGCAGATAGGTGTTTACGGTGTTATCAGAGATATTCATTATGTCACCGATGACTGAATCACTCTTTCCAGCCATTACCCACTGTAATACTTCTTGTTCTCTTGAAGAGAGTTTTATTGAAGGCGATTCCTTAATATCAGTACTGATTTCTTTAAGTCTATCATGAAAATGATAGGCGATAAGCTTTAGTTTTTGTGCTTCCTCGGAATCGCTACCTATATAACCATGGTAAACACCAGCGACAAGAAGTGCTTTTTCCATGCTTGGGCCAAAAATAGGAATTACTACACCTGAGGTGTAACCAGATACGTATGAATCTTTTTGGAAATTTAAGAAGCCTTCATTCTCTAAAAGATGAGAATCTGTTTTGTCTACATAATCATCTTGATACCAGTTGAGAATTTTTCCTGTTTTGAAACTTGATTTATGTACGTAGTTAACGAGCTCCAACTTATTTTCGATGTAATGATTACTTAATCTTGTCTCTTTACTCATCAGTAAGATTTTATGTGGGCGTAGCTGACTATCCTCACCGAAGTTGAGGAGAGTATAACCGTTAATATCAAAGCCAAGTTCTTTGACGGCATTCTCCAAATGAGCTTTTAACTCATTTTGTGTTGTTGCCGTTTTGGCTTGGGTTATGAAGTTTTCAACGACTCCCATCCTAAAACCTTGTTCAAAGTTACGAGTTGTGTTCCAATTAAAAAGTTCTTTTGGAATTATATCATACATATAGTGCTGAATTTTAATTTGGCTTTAAAATCTGGTTATTTTTCTAGATTTATTTTTTTTTAGTATAAAGGTAACACACACATGTCATCCAAATACCTTAGAGATAGTTCTTACATTGATGGGAAATGGTTTAACTCTAAGAGTAATCGGTATTTTGATGTCTTAAATCCAGCTACGGGCACAATACTGTCTCGTGTAAATGATATTGAGCCAACAGATGTAGAGCTTGCAATACAGGCTGCTGAGAGAGCTTTCCCTAGTTGGAGCAAGATGACAAGTAAAGAACGTGCTTCTATTATGCGCCGTTTTTATGAGCTCATCATTGAAAATGCAGATGAACTAGCCGCAATCCTTACGCAGGAGCAGGGGAAGCCACTTTCTGAAGCTAAAACTGAGATCATTTATGGCGCATCGTTTATTGAGTGGTTTAGTGAAGAGGGCAAGCGCTTATATGGTGATATTATTCCTTCACCAATTGCTAATTCAAAGATTATTGTCGAAAAGAGCCCCGTGGGCGTTTGTGCTTTTATAACCCCGTGGAATTTTCCGTCGGCCATGATAACACGTAAAATAGGGGCTGCAATGGCTGCTGGTTGCACATGTGTTGTAAAGCCAGCCCATGAGACGCCACTTTCAGCTCTTGCCTTGGCAGCTCTTGCAGAGGAAGCGGGTGTGCCTAAGGGTGTGCTAAATATTGTTACGGGTACAGATTCACATAATATAGGCAGGGTTTTATGCGATAGTGAGACTGTTCGAAAGGTTTCCTTTACAGGTTCAACTGATGTGGGGAAGATTCTTTACCGGCAATGTGCTGCAACTGTTAAGAAAATATCATTAGAATTAGGTGGCAATGCACCGTTTATTGTTTTCCCGGATGCCGATTTAGATGCCGCTGTTTCTGGAGCTATTATCTGCAAATATAGAAATGCAGGACAGACATGCGTTTGCGCGAATCGTTTTTATATTCACGAAGATGTTTATGATAAGTTTGCGAGTAAGCTTGCTGATAAAGTTCGTAAATTAAAGGTTGGCGACGGTTTGGATAAAGGGGTTGATATAGGCCCACTAATTACCCCTGACGCACTAGAGAAAGTCCGCAGTCATATAAATGATGCATTAGGGCAGGGGGCAAAGCTAATTGAAGGTGGAGACACGCATGATTTGGGCGGAAGTTATTTCAAGCCAACAATATTAGGCAATGCCATGGAGGGGATGCTGATTGCAAAAGAGGAAACTTTCGGTCCAGTTGCACCTCTCTTTAAGTTTAAAGATATAGACGATGTCTTACGACAAGCTAACAATACACAGTTTGGTTTAGCTGCTTATTTTTACGCAAAAGATTTAGCGCTGATTAATAAAGTATATAATGGCCTTGAATACGGAATGGTGGCTGTTAATACGCCAATCCTTTCTACTGAAGTTGCTCCTTTTGGCGGGGTAAAAGAATCGGGGATAGGGCGTGAAGGTTCAAAGTACGGTTTAGATGATTTTATTGAGCTAAAATACGTATTGTTAGGAGGATTAGAATGATCATTGGTGTCCCAAAAGAAATTAAAAAGCTTGAGCATAGAGTTGGCTTAGTGCCTTCATCGGTTAAAGAGTTTGTGAATAACGGTCATGAAGTCTATGTAGAAACAGGAGCTGGTGCTGGTATTAATTTCTCCGATGAAAAGTATGAGGCTGTTGGGGCGAAGATTTTGCCTGATGCTAAATCGGTTTTTGCTAAAGCGGAAATGATTATTAAGGTTAAAGAACCACAAGCCCAAGAATGCAAAATGCTTAGAGAAGGTCAGGTATTATTTACTTACCTACATTTGGCAGCGGATAAGGATCAGGCGTTAGGTCTTATCGAATCGGGGTGTACTGCGATTGCTTATGAAACTGTTACCGCCCGAGATGGTTACTCGCTCCCCTTATTACAGCCAATGAGTGAAATAGCGGGCCGGTTATCGGTTCAGGTTGGTGCATATAACCTACAAAAACATAAAGGTGGTACAGGACGTTTGATTGGTGGTGTCCCTGGTGTTAGGCCTGCTGAAGTCTTAATTATTGGTGGTGGTGTTGCTGGTTTTCATGCAGCCCAAATGGCATGCGGCCTAGGTGCAAATGTTACAATTTTAGAGCGCTCTAATGAACGCATGAGATTTTTAGACGAATATTTTCATGGTCGTGCGAATATTATCTATTCAAATACTGATATTTTAGAAAAGGCTTTGTGCGAATCTGATCTAGTAATTGGTGCTGTTTTGATTCCCGGTGCTTCTGCACCAAAGCTAATTAGCAAGGATATTCTTCCAAAAATGATTCCGGGTAGTGTATTTGTTGATATTGCTATTGATCAAGGCGGCTGCGCAGAAACGAGTAGGCCCACATCACATGATGACCCGACATATATTGTTGATAATGTAGTTCATTATTGTGTTGCAAACATGCCTGGCGCTGTTGCGTTAACATCGGCGCTAGCCCTTAATCACTCTGTCCTTCCTTATGCATTGGAGCTGGCAAACAAAGGCTGGAGACAGGCGTTATATGATAATCCTAACTTTTTAAATGGGCTAAATATTTCTTCCGGTGATGTTACATATAAAGCTGTCGCAGAGGCGCTAAATATGGACTATTCAGAGCCTTCTCAAAAATTAGTCGTATAATTTTTAAAAAAGGGCGTTGACAGTAGGTGCGAATTCATTGTAAACATCTCTCACTTTCGGATGCGCGGGTGTAGCTCAGTTGGTTAGAGCGCCGCCCTGTCACGGCGGAGGCCGCGAGTTCAAGTCTCGTCACTCGCGCCATTTGAAAGTTTTAATAAAGCACCTCTATTGAGGTGCTTTTTTATTTCTATATACTTTATTTCTATGGTGCATTTGTTGTGAGCGCCTTCGTGGCTTTTTGATGTATTTACTTGTATTTTTTTGAATATTAGTGTGTTTCACGCCTTTTCTTTTTGTAATCATGGTGATAGAAAGTAGAGACTAAATCAGGATAAAAATTATGGCTTCTGACGAATTTCTTCTAAATTACTTACCGATCCTTATCTTTATGGCTATTGCGATAGTAATGTCATGTGTGATGATATTAGGATCATTAGTTATTGGTAAACAAAAACCTGACCCAGAAAAGCTCTCTGCCTATGAATGTGGTTTTGATGCTTTTGCAGATACACGCAATAAATTTGATGTGCGTTTTTATCTTGTATGTCTTTTGTTTATTATTTTTGACCTTGAGATCGCGTTTCTCTTTCCGTGGGCTATTTCATTAGGTGAGATTGGCTTATTTGGCTTTTGGTCAATGATGGTATTCCTTAGCGTACTTACAGTTGGATTTATCTATGAATGGAAAAAAGGCGGATTGGAGTGGGAATAAAATATGGGCCACGATAGAAAAGTAATAACAGCGCCAGAATATAGTTTAAAAACAGGTGTGGGTTTGCCACCTGCTGATCAGCAGGATGTTGTTCCTGCTGCTATTTCAAAGACGCTAGACGAAAAAGGTTTCCTACTTACATCTGCGGATGCTTTGTTTGATTGGGCAAGAACAGGATCAATGTGGCCAATGACTTTTGGTCTAGCATGTTGCGCTGTTGAAATGATCCACGCTTATATGAGTCGTTATGACCTTGATAGATTTGGTATGATACCACGCCCAAGTCCACGTCAATCAGATGTTATGATTGTTGCTGGTACGCTAACCAATAAAATGGCGCCTGCACTTCGTCGTGTTTATGATCAGATGCCGGAGCCACGTTGGGTTATATCAATGGGTTCATGTGCGAATGGTGGTGGTTATTATCATTATAGCTACTCAGTTGTTCGTGGTTGTGACCGCATTGTGCCAGTTGATATTTATGTGCCGGGTTGTCCGCCTACTGCTGAGGCTCTTGTTTATGGGCTTTTACAGCTACAGAAGAAAATTCAGCGTGAAGATACGAGGATCGTCCGATAATGGTTGATGAAGCACTTAAAGATCTTGCGGATTACGTAGCTGAGAAGCTTGAAGCAAGCGTCCATGGTTATGAATTTTTTAATGATGAACTCGTTGTGAATGCAAAAGCAGATCATATTATTGATATTTTGCATTTTCTTCGTGACGATACTGAATGTAAGTTTCAGATTCTTATCGATATTGCTGGTGCTGATTACCCGGAGCGGATTGGGTCAGGAGTAGGGCGTTTTGATGTCATTTATACATTACTATCACTTCGTAATAATCACCGCATTCGTGTGAAGGTTAAGGTGGCCGAAGATGAATTTGTACCAAGTGTAATTGATATTTACAGTGCGGCAGGTTGGTTTGAGCGTGAAGTTTGGGATATGTATGGCATTCCATTTACTGGAAACCCGGATTTACGACGTATTCTTACAGATTATGGTTTTGAAGGTCACCCTCAGCGTAAAGACTTTCCGCTTACGGGGTATGTTGAGCTTCGTTACGATGAAGAGCTTAAGCGCGTAGTATACGAGCCGGTGAAACTAACACAGGATTTCAGAGGTTTTGATTTCACTTCACCTTGGGAAGGCATGACAGATGTTCAGCTACCTAATGAGTTGATGGGAGATGAAAAGGCCGAAGGGCATAAAATGAAGCATGCACCTAACCATGGTTGGAAGGGTACCGGAAAGGTGGAGTCATAAGATGAATGCTATTGCTGATGACAATATAGATATTGGTGAAGAAACACAGATTAAGCCTTTTACAATGAACTTTGGCCCACAGCACCCTGCTGCTCATGGTGTGTTACGTCTTGTTCTTGAAATGGAAGGTGAGATTGTTGAGCGCGCGGATCCTCATATTGGGTTGCTTCACCGAGGTACAGAGAAACTTATTGAATATAAAACATATACTCAGGCACTGCCTTATTTTGACCGCCTAGATTATGTTGCCCCTATGAATCAAGAGCACGCTTTTGCGCTTGCTACTGAAAAGTTACTTGGGCTTGAAGTTCCAAAACGCGGGCAATATATACGTGTTTTGTTTTGCGAACTTGGTCGTATCTTGAATCACATTCTTAATATCACGACTTTTGCTCTTGATGTTGGCGCATTGACGCCTGCGCTTTGGGGATTTGAAGAGCGTGAAAAAGGTATGGAATTCTACGAGCGTGTATGTGGTGCACGTCTTCATGCTAATTACTTCCGTCCAGGTGGTGTATCGCAAGATATGCCAGCCGGTCTAATGGATGACATGCTTGAGTGGTGCGAAGAGCTCCCTAAGTTTTTGAACGACATGGAAAGTCTTTTGACTGAAAACCGTATCTTTAAACAGCGTACTGTAGATATTGGTAGCGTAACAGAGGCACAGGCTCTTGACTGGGGTTTTACTGGTCCAATGCTTCGTGGATCTGGTGTTGCGTGGGATTTACGTAAGGCTCAACCTTATGATTCTTATGATGAATTCGACTTTGATATTCCAATCGGAAAAACGGGCGATTGTTATGCGCGTTATCTTGTTCGTATGGCTGAAATTTATGAATCAATTAAGATTATGAAACAAGCTATCGAGAATATGCCAGATGGTGATGTGCGTACCAATGATTATAAAGTCACGCCACCACCGCGCGCTGAAATGAAATCTTCTATGGAGGCGATGATCCACCATTTCAAGCTTTATACTGAAGGCTTTCATGTTCCAGCAGGTGAAACTTACACAGCTGTTGAAGCGCCAAAAGGTGAGTTTGGTGTATACCTAGTATCTGATGGCTCTAACAAACCTTATCGTTGCCGTATTCGTGCTCCTGGGTTTGTACACCTACAAGCTTTAGACTTTATGAGTAAAGATCATCAGCTTGCAGATACTGTTTCAATCATTGGTTCACTTGATATCGTTTTTGGTGAAATAGACAGATAGTTACCATAACTTTTCTTGACTTCTATTTATCTCCTCTGTAAACACTCAGAGAAGTTGTTTGGGAGTTCAAGTTGCTTGAAAAAATATCAGAAAGTATTTATCGGGGCGCACAGGAAGCATCGAAGAGTTTAAGTACATCTTTTGATAGCTGCGCAAAGGCTGTTGGACTTTCTGAAAAGCCTCTTTCTTTTTCATTAGCTTTAACCGGTGTATTAGCTGAAAGTGCTGGCGCAACAGGCTCTATTATTACTTTTGGAAGCCTTGCCTGCCTGACGAGTAGTTTTAATAAACAACAATTCATGTCTTTTGTTGACTATCAGGTTGAGAGCCTAGGCCTCGAACCGGTACGCCACAAAGCAAATAACTTCTTTAAAACTGTAAATTCCGAAAAACATAATATTAATAACGACCCAGTAAATAATTTTGCAACTGGCGGCATTTTACAGTCTGTTGCCACAGATAGTTCTGGCGCGGCCGCTTTGTTTGCGCTTGCTATTGCTAAGGGTGTAAATAATAAGATCAGCTCTAAAATTGATGATAAAGGTTTCACTACGGAGGAGCTTTTATCTATTAAAAACGACACTATTATCAGAGATATACTTGAGGCAAAAAGCCTTGAT
>NHCG01000018.1 GCA_002167715.1 Micavibrio sp. TMED27 | reverse complement strand
TCCGCCTTTGGAAATTCAGCAGCCTTAAGAGCATCAGCAACACCCGGTACAGATGGCGCTTTTGGATCTGGCGTGGATGAAATTGGCGTAGCCGGTTTTTGAGAAACTGGCGCTACACTAACTTCTTCTGGTTTAACAGTATCTACAGGCTGCATAGATGCGGCCTCTGCTGATGGGTCTTGTGCTTCTGGAGACTGCATCTGAACAGTAGCTTCCGCAGCGGGCTGCTGCTGTTTTTGAATTGCGTCCTGAATTGATTTCGGAGCTGTCGCTAACACTTCCATAGGTTCTTGGGTCGCAGGAGGTTGCGTTTGTTCTGGCTGCGGCTGCTCTGCTGGTTGAACCGGAGCAGATACACCTTCTTGTTGTGGTACTTGTTGAGCACCATCCGTTAATGGAACCTGTGTACTTGGTGCAGCCACATCTTCTGGCGAAGCATTTTCTACAGCCGGAGCTTGCATTGGCGCCCCCTCAATAGGAGCTGGCTCACCCTCACCTGCATTAAACGTTGTACCACCATCATTAAGCTGGTTCGCAAAGCCAATGGCTTTGTCTCTTTTCCCGCCGCGGTTCATCTTCGCATCGAGAAGCTCGGCCTCTTCTGTTGGCATAGTAATAAGGCCAAGTTCAGAAAGAGTCTTATAACTAATTTTAAGTTCTTCTAATTTCTCCGGTGATCCGTATTGTACATCACGTAAAAACCTAAATACGGGACTATTAGGGGATTTAAAACGATCCATTAAATATTGCTTTTTCATTAGCAATTTAAACTCTGGTTCAGTTTTAATACGTGTCCGTACATTCTTAATCGCGTTTAAAGTCGACGAATCTGGGTTCTTCGTTGGGTTATTCGCAAACCCCATATATTTATCGTAATCACCATTCGTAAGCATACTGAGCTTTAAGTTAAGCTCTGCACTTTCCTCTGCACGCTCTTCATCATTCATAAGCGCAATTTCAAGATATTCAGGATTCGCTTCGATATAAAGTCCAACAGCATGCTCTCTTAGACGTGGATTCAAATCATCAAGATCAGGCAAAGTCTCATATTCACCCGCTTTAACGTCTTTAAAGAACTGTGCTATTTCTCGCCTACGCACCTCTGCTGCAAGCTCAATAATTTCCATACTGGCAACTTTATAGCCACCGCCGCCGCTACCACCACCAGAACCAGTAGCTTCACCTTCTTCCTCACCATCACTTTCAACAAGGTCACGGCGGGCAATTTCTGGAAAAGCCGTCATAAATACTTCATTTTGACCTGCTTTATACATATGTATATCTGCGTCCTGCCCATAAACTTGCTTATAGAGCTTTTCAAACACATCAATATCAACCCCAAGCTCTTGCAAAGCCTCGGGCTTAAATCGTTCTTGTGAGATTAAGGACTCTAGTTGTTCCGTATCAATATCTTGCATAAAGCACCCTTCTTAATAGGCCTATAATACTAAAAATACGCCCCTCTTGCAAACGTAAGCAATGGATCATAGTAACATACTTAACCAGCTAAATATTAAGATAGTGTTAGGCTTAGCTCAAGCCGCGCTCTCAAGAACCTTAGGGATTTTGAAATGTACATTTTCTTCCGTGATTGAAATCTCTTCGATAGTAACATCAAAGCGCAATCGCGCAGCTGCAATCACTTCATCAACCAAAACTTCGGGCGCACTAGCACCTGCGGTTATACCAAGCGCCTCAACGCCCTCAAACCAAACCCAGTCTATATCACTCGCACGCTGAACAAGCATAGCCTTATCACACCCATGAAGCCGCGCGACCTCAACCAAACGATTCGAATTTGAGCTATTCGGCGCTCCGATAACAATCATAGCATCNCANTGTGACGCAATTGTTTTCACNGCAGCCTGNCTATTCGTCGTCGCATAACANATATCTTCTTTATGCGGTCCGCGAATNGACGGNAAACGCTNCTTAAGCGCTTCAACNATTGAAGCTGTATCATCTACGGATAATGTCGTTTGCGTACAATACGCTAGNTTTTCCNCATCNTGAACATTCAGNGCGTCAACATCTTCCGCTGTTTCTACTAATAAAACAGCNCCCTGTGCTAACTGTCCCATTGTACCGATAACTTCTGGATGTCCCTTNTGGCCAATCAAAATAATTTGATGCCCTTGNTTATAATGACGCTCTGCTTCTCTNTGNACCTTACTCACAAGCGGGCATGTNGCATCAATATAAAACATCTCACGCCCTTCAGCATCCTCAGGAACACTTTTGGGAACACCATGCGCACTAAAAATTACTGGTTGCCCATCATGAGCATCAATCTCATCTAACTCTTCAACAAACACAGCCCCTTTTGCCCGCAAACTATCAACGACAAACTTGTTATGAACAATCTCATGGCGCACATAAACTGGCGCCCCATACTTCTCAATAGCCAATTCAACGATCTGNATNGCACGATCTACCCCCGCACAAAAACCACGCGGCGCAGAGAGTAAAATTCGTAATTTAGATTTTGCTGTGTTCATTTTCTTAATTACCCTTGCTTTAAGATAAGGCCTTTCGTAATCTTTTCATACTAAAAATGCAAGGATACAGCGTATGAAACCTTTCAAACATCTAGTTCTAGCCGCAGCACTTATCTCATTATCAGCCTGCCAAACCCTAGATGGCATTGTCGCAGATTTTGACAAGCTTGAAATTCCCTCTATGACGATGAGCGAATCTGACGCTGATCAGCTCGTTTATGATGGCACATGCCCATCCATTGAGGTCGTCAACGAACTCCGTCAACTCAACGAGTTCACAAATCCTTATGATCAGGTCGACCACAACCTTATCTCACGGGCAACAATCACAAATATTGAAACGGCTTGTAGCCACGCAAAAACAAATGTAACCATTGATATGAAGATGGCCTTCGAAGGCATGCTTGGGCCAAGAGCACGCCGTACAGCAAATGACAAACCTTTCTTCTCGTATCCATTCTTCGTCGCAGTTACAGATGCAGGCGGCAATATATTGGCCAAAGAAATCTTCGCTGCAAATATGACTTATGGTGCTGGCCAAAACAGACAGACATACTACGAAAAAATGCGTCAGATCATTCCGGTTGAAAACCGCGCCGCGGCTAACCGCTTCAAGATCTTAGTTGGTTTCCAACTCGACACAGATCAGCTTAACTATAACCGCAAAAAAATCAAAGAAACTGAAAAACCATTAAACGCTCCACCTCTGGATCTAAGCATACCAGAAGAAAGCAAACCGAAAAAAATAACAACAACGCGCTTCTAATTCTCTATATTACACGCTATATGAGGTAATCATGACAGAAGAGAATAAAAACATGCTTGATCTAAAGAGTAAGAAGCCGGAATTCCATGAGCCAAAAGGCGAAGTCAGCGCACTTGCCTACTGGGAAAATACCCGCGATACACATATGAGCGTTGCAGATAAAATGTTTGCAACTCAATTCGATGCTTTTGACGCATGGGTAGAGGCCGCCGTGCCAGCAATCAAGCGCGGGAATAAAATCATCATGTTCGGTAATGGTGGCTCCGCATCAGATGCACAGCACATTGTAGCTGAAATGTCGATCAAGCTTCATAAAGAACGCTCACCAATTGCGGCACTGTCCCTTAGTCTTGATGCGTCTGCCATTACGGCTTGTGCCAATGATTTTGGATTCGAAGAAATCTTCTCCCGTCAGATCAGAACACTGGGCTACGAAGGTGATATCGCCGTTGGCCTTTCCACATCTGGAAATTCAGAGAATGTCCTTAAAGGGCTTAAAAAAGCAAAGCGCATGGGCATGACCACTGTTGGCCTTACAGGCGAGACAGGCGGAAAAATGGTATCTCTATGCGATATCGTCATTCATGTACCNCACACTGATCCTGGNCGNATTCAGGAAATGCACATCACACTTGGCCATATGTTCGTTGGGGTTCTAGANCAAAAGCTTGGNCTCGTTTANAGCCACTAANCNCTTACACTTGAANGAAACGAACATCAGCCCCTTCAATAACAGCCGCTGTTAATTTGCCGCCTTCATAAAGCCCNGTATCCACGCCCACACGATGCACGCGCTCNANNGGCTCTTTTGAAATCGAATGGCCATGAACNACACGCTTCTCAAGTGGCTTATATTCNNCATCCTTATACCAGCTNAAAAAAGGCTGCCTTATCGATGTTAANTCTCGCACAGTTTGTTNCTCAATGGNCTTATAAGGATCAATCCCAGCATGCGCAAAAAGATAACCGCCATAAATCACACGCTTTTCTAAACTCTGATAAAAAGCCATATGATGCTGCGGTATAAGAGCCATCATCTCTTCGGCCGCCCTATCCTTCTCATGCGCCTCATCTTCGTGCCCAATAGTTACACCATAGCTCGCGCAGGTTTGCTCTCCGCCCCATTTAAGCCATCGCTCATATTCAGGATTAGTCAAAAACTCAAACAGCGCAAGCTCGTGATTCCCCATCAAAAAATGCCTACGCACAGGACCGCCGCTCTGCTTCATTGAATGTAAATGCTCAATAACACCAGCACTATCAGGCCCGCGGTCTATATAATCACCTAAATATATAATGATATTTTCAGCAGCGCCCCCTTTTGCTATATCGGCCTCAATAGCGGCTTCCATTTCCAGCAAAGTCTCAAGATAGCCATGCACATCACCAATCGCGTAAACGCAAAGCCCCTCCTCCATATGATATTTTTGTGTCATAACGTAATTACTTTCTTGAGCAAAACTAAACTCTATCATACACTCTTTACCCATGAACGAAGCAAAGAAAATAGAAGAGATGAATTTTGAGGATGCTCTAGGTGAACTAGAAACCATTGTACGCGGCCTCGAAACTGGTCAAGCTCCCTTAGAAAAGTCTATAGAAAGCTACGAGCGCGGCATTGCCCTCAAAGCACACTGCGAAAAGAAACTAAGTGAAGCTCAAGCAAAAATTGAAAAAATCACTGCTGACAAAAACGGCCAGCTTAAAACAGAACCACTAGATCAATAATACTTAAAGAAAGTCCGAATTAATGCCTTCCCCACGTGATGCATCCCCTAAACTTCAATCTTCTATGGATGAAATCGCAGATGCGGTTAACCTAACTATCGAGCGCCTTCTACCTGAAACTGATCTTGCTGANGCNATTCTTTACGATGCAATGCGNCACGGTACACTTGGTGGTGGTAAACGCCTTCGNCCNTTTTTGGTAATGCAATCAGCNAANCTNTTNAATGTTCCAACCGCGCGCTCAAGACGTGTTGCTGCTGCATTAGAATTCGTTCACTGTTATTCATTGATCCATGATGACCTACCGGCTATGGATAATGCTGCCTTACGTCGCGGCCAACCAACAGTTCACAGNCANTTTGATGAAGCNACAGCAATTCTTGCTGGTGATGCACTCCTAACNCTNGCNTTCGAAGTNCTTTCAGAGCCTGAGACNCACGATGACCCACGNGTTCGCTGNCACCTAATACGTGCCCTGGCNCAAGCTGCTGGCGGCCATGGNATGGTTGGCGGACAGATGCTAGATCTNATCGCTGAAAATGAAGATGTAGAATTTGATGTNGGTGAAGTTTCACGCCTTCAGCGTATGAAAACAGGNAAGCTCATGGCCTTCGCTTGCGAAGCTGGTGCAATCCTCGGNGGCGCAAGTGAACCACACCGCAAAGCACTATGTAACTACGCNCACGACCTTGGTCTTGCCTTCCAGGTCACAGATGACATCCTTGATGTCGAAGCTGACCCACAAGACACAGGTAAAGACACAGGTAAAGATGCTGATGCTGGCAAGGCAACCTTTGTTTCGACGATGGGTAAAGAAGCCGCAAAATCAAGAGCAGAAATGATTGTAGCTCAAGCAACGCGTCATCTTAAAATATTTGAAAAACGTGCAGATATGCTCAAAGAACTTGCNGAATATGTTCTGGGTCGCCGCGCTTAGAGTATACNGACCATACCCAAAGCCTTTGGNGTAACCACTNACAACGCTATACTTGACTTTACATTCACGCTCATTCTATAAACACTCAAAAAAGATATGAAAAATTNTAGAAGGTGTATCAGCAATGAAAAATAAAAGTAACTTCCCAACATATTCGGCCNCTTTCGCCGCCATTGCGTTAACTACTTTAGCTATNACAAACACCATAAAAGACGATATAAACACACCTTTCCCAGAGCACGACGCCACGNCTTCAAGCACGTCCGCACATAATTTAGGNTGGGAAGCTGGNACATGTAAGAAAATTTTCGANCACCATGCGGTTGNTAAAGNCGAACAAACCTTCTCTTTCGAAGATGCTCTATATTATGATGGCACAAACTANGATNGNGAANTCTATAACAAAAANGCCTTTGACGGTGAAGTAGTCCGCTATNATGAAATTCACTGNCCTAGCGAAAAAGTAGTTTCAGANCAAATCAGTAAAAA
This sequence comes from Micavibrio sp. TMED27, assembly GCA_002167715.1. GTDB lineage: Bacteria > Pseudomonadota > Alphaproteobacteria > Micavibrionales > Micavibrionaceae > TMED27. The sequence continues at coordinate 50,006 of NHCG01000018.1, read as the reverse complement.
CTCCCAAATAATTACAAGNAGTTTGANAACAGGNGCAGCNCAAGCTAATCCCGATGAAATTCATTACCGTATGGGGTATGTAGCTGCCACTAAACAGAANCTACCAGAACTAAAATAAGNACAATATAAATCNAGNTCATGAAGCCTCTGCTTAAATTAAACGCAGAGGCTCTTCCACATTGGCGACCTAACGCNAAANGGTTAAGCGACAANTCATCCGCAAATCAACGCAAGCTTTGTATATGTATTTTTAAAAATAAACACAAAAACTTTGCCAAACATCATAGAGTGGTCTAAATAAATCCCTGTAATGTCTAGCGCAGAAATAAACATAATACANCAGAGCCATATTGAGGGAAATAAAACTATCATTGATGGTATTTCCNCACCCTCAGATATGAAAAGCCTTAGCGATACTGATTTACAACAGCTTGCTGATGAACTTCGCGCGGCAACAATTAACGCCGTATCTAAAACAGGTGGACATCTCGGNGCAGGCCTTGGNGTTGTTGAANTAACCGTTGCCCTTCACGCCGTTTTTGACACACCNGATGACAAGCTCATTTGGGATGTTGGCCATCAATGCTACCCGCATAAAATTNTNACAGGACGTAAAGANCGCATCGAAACCCTTAGAAAAGGCGGCGGNCTATCTGGCTTNACCAAACGTGCAGAGAGCGAATACGATCCATTTGGTGCTGGNCATAGCTCCACNTCCATNTCNGCAGCCCTAGGCATGAGCGTTGCNAGCAACCTCAAAGGCGAAAAACGCAATGTAATCGCNGTCATTGGTGATGGCGCNATGTCCGCTGGCATGGCTTTTGAAGCNATGAATAACGCAGGTGCACCCAATNCAAAAGGCGAGAAGAACCGCTTGATCGTTATCCTCAACGATAACGAAATGTCGATCGCTCCACCCGTTGGCGCAATGAGCAAATANCTCACAAAAATCGTAAGCTCNCAGCGCTATATAGGTGCNCGNGAAATGGGCAAAANAATCGTCGATGCCCTCCCNTCCCCNATTCGCCACGCTGCAAAACGTGCAGAAGAAGGCGCACGCGTAGCCATTGGTGGTGGCAGCCTCTTTGAAGAGATGGGCTTTTACTATATCGGCCCCGTTGATGGCCATGACTTAACACAGCTACTGCCTATTCTTCGTAATCTAAGAGACAGTGAAGATCATGGCCCAGTGCTTATTCATGTAAAAACTGAAAAAGGCAAAGGCTACCATCCTGCTGAAAACTCTCCTTCAAGAATGCACGGTGTTAAAACTTTTGACGTTAAAACCGGTGAACAAGCCAAAAGCACAAAACCAGCAAACCCAAGCTATACCAACGTTTTTGCAAGCCAGCTCATTAAAGAAGCAGAAAAAGATGAGCGCATCGTAGCCATTACTGCTGCTATGCCAGACGGTACAGGCTTAGATAAATTCGCTGAAAAATTCCCACAGCGCAGCTTTGATGTTGGCATAGCAGAACAGCATGCCGTAACATTTGCAGGCGGCCTAGCAGCCGAAGGGCTCAAACCCTTTTGCGCTATATACTCTACATTCCTGCAGCGCGCCTATGACCAACTCATCCATGACTGTGCGGTACAAAATCTACCCGTCCGCTTCATGATCGACCGCGCTGGCCTCGTCGGTGCAGACGGCGCAACACATGCAGGGAGCTTTGATACAGCTTATCTTGCCTGCATCCCAAACATGGTCCTTATGGCCGCAAGTGACGCAGACGAACTCAAAAAAATGACCAGCTTCGCCGCTCAATATAATGACGGTCCCATCGCCCTAAGATACCCAAGAGGAGAAAGTCATGAGCTCAACCTCCCTACATCAGCTATTACTCTTGGCAAAGGCCGCGTTGTAAAAGAAGGCAAAGATATAGCGATCCTCTCTTACGGCACACGTCTAAACGAAGCCCTTATAGCTGCCGAGGAACTAGACGCAAGTGTTGCCGACATGCGCTTTGCCAAGCCACTCGACGAAGGATTAATTAAGAAGCTCGCAAAAAATCACAAAACCCTTATCACTATTGAAGAAGGTTCAAAAGGCGGCTTTGGGTCCGCAGTGCTTGAATTCCTCGCGAATAATGATTTAACCGCAGGGCTAAAAATTCGCACAATGACCCTACCCGATCATTATCAAGACCACGATAGCCCAGAGCAACAATATAAAGACGCACACCTCACTGCGCGGGATATTATTAAACACGCCAGCTAAAGCATCCAATGCAAAACAGGACAATTTTTGTTCTATATTTGCATTATTGAAAACCTATATGCTAGGATACGCAAACTTAAATTCGTTAATTTATTAACCCTTTTAAGGAGGCTCAAAATGAATAAATTCGCAAAAGCAACACTAACCGCGGCTGGTTTAACCGGTTCTGTAATCACCACAGCCCTCGGATACGATGCGACAAAAGAACAAGTCCACCAAGAATTTACTCAATGCGCTCAAGATAGCACAGTAAGAATAATGGAGCCAAACCGCTACGCACTTGGTAAACATGACATTCATGTTCAACGCATAAGCAAAAATGGCATAACCAGAGACTTCGATCTTTCACAAGGCGGAAACATCGTCCACTTTGCACAAACACGTGCAGCAGCAGCAGAACTCTGTCAAACTGGGCACACGAACAAACTCACGCAGCGTATAAAGCCAGCAGAACCTAGCACCTAAAATAATAAACCACATCTAGCTCTCATAACACACTTAGAATATTTATGGCTAAACATAAGTGTGTAAATAGTGCGTAAATAAGCAGCTGCAAAAATTGCCACTCGACAGCCCCACAAAAAGTGAATAGGCTCTCCCAATGCCTCTAGAAAAGCCAACAATTGTCATTTTTGATATGGACGGCACAACTGTGCGCCACTTAAACCCGCGTATGTTGGGCGTAATGGAATGGCTAGATGATACAGGCCATAAGGTTTCATCCCTTTGGACATGGCTATTTGAACGCCGTGCAAAGGGGCCAATTATATTGCCGCCACCTGATGAACCGGTAAAGCAGGCTAAATCAATCATTGTTCACAAAGCCATTCACAAAATGCGCCGTAAACCGGTTGAACTCCTCGTTGAGCCGTGCCCCGGTATATATTCTGTGCTGTCTTTTTTAAAACGTAAAAACATCCCCATGGCGGTTGTCAGCAATGGCCTAGGCAAAGGTTACGGCCGCGATATTATCGGCAAATTTGGATTGGATGAATATTTCCCAGTGACGATCTTCCGCGAACATATTCGTAAATCAAAACCAAATCCCGAGCCAATTTTACTCGCACTCAACAAAATGGGGATTGAGCCAAGCGCAGATGATGTGATCTGGTATATCGGTGATCGTCATAAAGACGTGACCTGCGTACAAAATGCAGCGCAACATCTTCCATGCAAGATCGAGCCTATTGCTTATGCGCTAAACGCTGCTGCGGCAATTATTGAAAAAGGCTTCGGCCCAGAGCATATACTCATGAGTTACCGTGACATCTATGTGGTGCTAGAACGTTTATTCGAAAACTCAACGCAGGATGGCGCTAAAGTAAACGTAGCGACTACTAAAGCTAAAGATAAAAACTCTGAGCGCGCTTCCAATACTAACGAAGCTCAAGCGGCGCATACGCCGAAACCGGCTCGTCCTGATGGATCTGATAAATCTGCATTGCTGGCTGAGTAACGGCGCTTACAGATTGCAGGAACTTAGCCTGCGTCTTCAACTCCTGCCCGATCATCACTTGACCTTCCAGCAAATCAACAAACTGCTCCAAAGCAGTCTTTGGCTTTGGATAAATTTGAACCTGCAAATCATTACGGTTTTTAAGCCCAAGCTCTTTTGCCACATAATCCAGCGTCTCTGGTAAGCCACCTATTTCATCTGCAAGACCAATTTTAACCGCACGCTTACCTGTCCAAACACGGCCGCCTGCAATCTTATCAACGGCTTCAAGCTCCATACCGCGCCCCTTCGCGACACGCTCAATAAAATTCTGATAAACAGAATCCATCATCGCATTTACACGTTCAGAACCGCTCTTACCGAATGGTCGCACAGGAGACCACATACCTGCATTCTGCCCCCAGCTAACATCTTGCCAATTCACACCAATCTTTTCGGACAGACCGCCAATAGAAAACTTTCCGCCGACAACTCCAATAGAGCCTGTAATTGTTGTTGGGTTAACAAAAATACGGTCTGCATACGCTGACACCCAATATCCCCCAGAGGCCGCAACGCTACCCATAGAGACATAAACCGGCGTATGATATTCTTTCTGCGCCCGCTCAACTGCGCGTAAGATACTCTCACTCGCAGCAGGTGATCCCCCTGGACTATCGACACGTAAAACAATTGCTTCAACATTGCTATCCTTCGCCGCCTTCAGAATTGCAGGTGCAATTGTATTAGCTGCAGCAACATCAGAACCACCAGTAAAACCGCCCTCACCTTCATACATAATAGCACCAGACACATGAACAAGAGCGATTTTAGAAGCTTTAGAACGAGACTGAGCTTTCACCTTTTCCGCGCGAATGGCTACTGCATATTCTTCCATCCCGACAAGGTCCAGCTCATCATAATCACGCTCACCTATAACCGCTTCAGAAATATTAGAAAGCAGTACATCCCCATAATCCGCGTGCGTAATAAGCCCCGCTTCTTCAGCTTCTTGTGCAGTAAAAAGCCCCTTATCAACCAATTTCACAAAAGTGTCTTTTTCAAGCCCGCGATCAGCAGGTATTTCAGAGAGCATAACCTCTTTCACATCATCAATCATCAACTCGAGAGCTAAACGATTAAAGCGTGACATTTTGCTATCCGTAATATTCTCATAAGCCGTTTTATATTCCTTACGTTTAAAGAACTCAGGATAAATACCAAGCTTATCAAGCAAACCGCGCATGAAAGGCATCTCTGCACTTACACCTGATATAGTCACAATCCCTAGCGGCTGCATCCAAATCTCATCAAAGGATGATGCAAGATAATAACGACCTAAGCCTGCGCCAGCAGCACCATAAGATGAGCTATAAATATGCGCAAATTTACCGCTTTCACGAAAACGCTTAACAGCACCCCGAACCTCTTGAATGTGCGCAAGTGAAAACGCACCATCATTCATACGGGCAATAATACCTTGCACTCGCGCATCATCAACCGCGTTATCTAGAACCGAAATAATTTCATGAACTGTTAATGGCTTTGGCTTGAAAGGGTCAAAAAAATCAGCAGGCTGATCGGTCTCTCTAAACCCACCTTCAAACTCAACGAAAAGAACAAATTTCTTGGAGAGCTGCGGCCCTGGTGGCGCGCTCATTATTGAAGGAAGAATAGAAAGCATCACAAAGATATTCAACATCATCAAAAAGCCGAGCACCATGGCACTTCGCTTCATTGCAGCCCAAACTATGGGTAAAATTTTCCACTTTATCTTTGGCTTCTTTGACGCCTCTGGAACAGCAGATGTAAATAACGGACGATGGGTTCTGAATTTTTTCTGTGACATGCTCGCAAGTTTAACGCGATCATAAGTTTAAACGAAGCAATTTTTTAATTGATTACCCGAAAACTAACCAGCTTCAAATCAAGGGGCTTTTCCCTTATATTTAATTGGTAAAAAGACAGTGAGCTTTCAAAAAATGTGCATACAAATTAATACGCCGGATTTATGGCTTTCTAACTATCCTAGAATAACTGAGCAAGATCATAAATATACACGTGGTCATGCCGTTATATTCGGCGCACCAGAATTAACAGGCGCAACGCGCCTAGCGTCCGAAGCCGCAGCGCGTATTGGAGCGGGCTTAGTCAGTGTCCTATGCACCAAAGATACAGCAGATATTTATAAGGCATCTTTACCTGCACATATCTTAGTCCGTAATGATTTAAACTGGTGGGATGAGCGCATAACAGCGCAGCTTTATGGCTCTGGAGGATTAGCGACAAGCATAGAGATTAAAAACAAACCGACTGTCTTAGATGCAGATGCCTTAGGAGCCTTACCCAAAAATTTAAATGAACACTGTATCCTAACACCCCACGAAGGTGAGTTCTCAAAAACTTTCCCTAACATCAGCGGAAAAAACGAAGAGCGTGCATTAATAGCCGCACAAGATTCAGGGGCAATTATTATCCTCAAAGGCCCTCAAACAATTATAGCACACCCAGATGGCCGCTTATGCCGAAATGAGCATGCCAGCGCTTCACTTGCCACAGCAGGAACAGGAGATGTCTTAGCAGGTTTAATTACAGGATTACTCGCACAAAAAATGGATCCTTATGCAGCCGCTTGTGCCGCTGTTTGGATACACGGAGACGCAGCGATAAAGTTCGGTCACGGTCTTGTAGCGAGTGACATTTCAGAGCAAATACCGCGCATAATTTCAGAGTTAAGAGAAAGCTAAAACCGAGAAAGATCTGGGCTTTAGCTTATACAAAACACATCGCGTAAATAGAACTTTATCTATTAATACAATGTTCACCTAATGCTTTATATATTTGAGGGACAACCTGCTCCATCTTTTTACCGCTATTAGTGTGACAGATAAATCTGACCTCATCACGAATATTCCTAGCCCTAATAGAATCCGAGCCGCGCACCATATTTTTACCTGATTGAGATGAAAACTCGACATTGAGCTTCAATGCGCGTGCTGCTGTTTTCATGACAGAGAATTGAACCGGACTAAGGTCAGGGTCATCATAACGAACTACAGAGCCACTGCCTATCGGCTTATCTGCAGCAAAATCTTTGAAGGCATGATATAATTTCGCTGCGACCGTTTCTAAAATATCTTTTGAATATGTGTTTGTACTTCTCATATTTAGTATACTCCTATAATACACTAAACCGTTTTAAACACTCTCCGAATTATGTCTACTATAAACACTGTGCTTTATGTTGCAACCAGTGATCTGCCAAAACGCATGCCATCATTGCCTCAACAACAGGTGTCCCGCGCAAACCAACACATGGGTCATGACGACCTTTAGTAATAATATCCGTCTCCAGCCCGCCCTTATCAACAGTCTTAACAGGTGTAAGGATCGAGCTAGTTGGCTTAAATGCAACACGGCATACGATATCCTGCCCCGTGGAAATCCCTCCCAAAATACCACCAGCATTATTGGACTGGAAACCATCCGAACGCATTTCATCGGCATTTTGAACACCAGATAAAGCGACAGCATCAAAGCCTGCACCAACCTCGAACGCTTTAACTGCATTAATACTCATCATGGCTTTAGCCAGATCAGAATCAAGCTTATCATAAACCGGAGCGCCAAGACCTACAGGGATACCACTCGCATGAACTTCAACAAGCGCACCAGCAGATGAACCTTCTTTACGTACAACATCTAGGTACTCTGCCCACTTTTCTGCAGTAGCGGCATCAGGACAGAAAAAAGGGTTTTGATTAACCTGATCCCAATCCCAATTCTCAAGAGGAACATCAAGCTTTTCCGTTCCCACCTGCACAACAGCAGCACGAATTTTCACATCTTCAGAGATCTGAGACTGCAATAATTTAAGAGCAATAGCACCAGCAGCAACACGATTAGCAGTCTCACGCGCACTGGAACGCCCGCCGCCACGATAATCCCGAATACCGTATTTTTCTTGATAAGTATAATCCGCATGACCTGGACGGAACTTGTCCTTGATATCACCATAATCCTTAGACTTTTGATCTTGATTACGAATTAAAAGACCAATCGGCGTCCCTGTTGTTTGCCCTTCAAATACACCAGAGAGTATCTCAACAGTGTCAGGCTCACGGCGCTGCGTTGTATGGCGAGATGTGCCAGGCTTACGGCGATCTAAAAACCCCTGTATAAAGGCCTCATCTAATGGAATACGCGGCGGCACCCCATCAACCACAGCGCCAATTGCCGGCCCATGGCTTTCACCAAATGTTGTATACTGAAACAATTTTCCAAAACGATTACCACTCATGATGATAGTTTTAAACATAAAGTCAGCAAAGGTCACGGCGTTTTTTCAAAAAATAACATTGCCATAAAATTTTAAAAGAACGTAATGAGAAAGCTGTGATATTGCCGGAAGAAAATTGAGCAAGAAAGCTAAAGACTATACAACCTTAACTGTTTCTTTCTGAGTACTCAGCGTGCCTTGATCAATAATCGCGACTGTTAAGCGCGAAACGGCTGTGCGTTTACCTGTAGCTTCTTCAAACATATCTGTTTGCCAGACTTGAGTACGTCGGCCTGTATGAAGCGGTGTACAGCGCCCAATAACATGCCCTTCGGTGACCGCACGAATATGGTTGCAATTAATCTCCAAGCCTACTGCACGGTGAGTATCAGGATTTATAGTCATCCACGCAGCGACAGAACCAAGAGTTTCCGAAAGCACGCAGCTAGCGCCTCCATGTAAAATACCAAATGGCTGAGTTGTGCGGTGATCAACAGGAAGGCGTCCCTCGATATAGTAAGGCCCGAGCTCAGTAAACTCAAAACCTATATGCACACCCATATTGGCATTTCGAAGCCCTTCAAGTGTTTTAAGGTCATAATCCTTGAACCATATAGGTGAAGACATTCTATGCCGCCTCATCCTTAGACTTTGGCTTCATACTCGCTAATAGCTCTGCACTCTCACCTGCGGAATCAACAGCAAGCATACCAACAGTATGATAGCCAGCATCCACGTGAAGGTTTTCACCAGTAACACCGCTTCCTAGATCAGATAGCAAAAACAGACCAGAACGGCCAACCTCATCAATTGTAACATTACGCTTAAGTGGTGCGTTTAGCTCATTCCACTTAAGAATAAAGCGGAAATCACCGATACCACTAGCTGCCAAAGTCTTAATCGGACCTGCAGAAATTGAGTTAACACGAATATTTTGCGGCCCTAAATCAGCAGCCAAATATTTAACGCTAGCTTCAAGCGCAGCTTTAGCAACGCCCATAACGTTATAATGCGGCATAACCTGCTCAGCACCATAATATGTTAACGTAACCATAGAACCCCCCTCTTTCATAAGAGGTGTCGCACGCTTAGCAACTGCCGTAAATGAATATACAGAAATATCCATTGTACGAAGGAAGTTATCACGGCTTGTATCTAAATAAAGCCCATCAAGCTCGCTCTTATCCGAAAATGCAATCGCATGTACAAGGAAATCTAACTGTCCCCATTCTTCTTCGATTGTTTTAAAAGCTTCATCAATACTCGCTTCATCCGTAACATCACATGGGACAAGAATACTTGCTCCAATTTTTTCTGCCAGAGGCTTAACACGCTTTTCCAAAGCTTCACCTTGGTATGTGAAAGCAAGTTCAGCACCGCTTTCAGCAGCAGCTTTAGCAAGTCCCCAAGCTATAGAGCGATCATTAGCAACGCCCATAACTAAACCGCGCTTACCTTTTAGAAAATTATTTGTTACGTCCATTATTCTTCCAACCTAAATTTTGTAAAGTTGCAATATCCTACACAATTAACAAGGCGCGTAAAGTATTTTCATGTTACTATGGAGCTGATATTAAGGATAAATTTTCATTCAGCATAAAAACACACAAAAATGACATTAAAGACCCTTGAACATACATTAGGTGTCGTGCGCAGGCAGGTACTCGAAGAATTTCCAGAATTAACACTTCATTTTATCTTATTAGATAATACCAGTGACCAAATTAAAATTCATAAAGTCACAGATATTTCAGACCATCCCGCTAAGGATAATGTCTATGAGATGCTAGAAAAAAACCAGCCCTCCAAAACAGACATTATTGGAATAAACTTCATAACACCTAAAACGCTACCTTTTTTGAAAAAAAAGACACAATATGTCGTAACATGCTGCATCAACCTCAAAGACCTTAAAGCTGAAAAAGAGCTTATCTTCCCTGACAAGGACGAAGAATACGAGCGCATCACAGGATACAGACTTGCTTGGAAAGCTATAAAGCTTTACGAAGATTTTAAAAGAGAAAAGCCAAAGCAATTTGTTAAAGATAGCCAGCACCCCTATTACATTCCTAAAGAAAACAAAATAGAGCAGTTAAGATCAAACTTATTAAGTGAATGCTTTGCCGCAATGCTTATGGAACAAAGGGGCGATAACGGGACAATATTACAGCTCATGAAAAAAAGATGTGAGCTTTGCATTACAAAAACAAAAGATTACGCTCCTGAAAATTATCCTTTTCCTATTACTTATGATGCAACCAGAATTGTTTTTAATGAGTTAAGAAACACAAACCCCGATAATATAAATGAGCTAATCAAGCATACATTATCAATATCCGACGAAATCAGCTCCACATTCGATGAAATAACATTGAGACAATGGATAGAGTTTTGTTACTGCGCACAGGAAATGGCTTGGAATGGCCGAAACCGCCACGAAATTTTGAGTGCCGCGTCCTATAATAGTGAAGATGCTCATACCAGAACCACAGCTTATATTATCGCTGAAGCACTCAACACTGATGTGACCCCCCTTAACAAACCGACCTTCCACAACCCCTTTGCCGATCAGGCAAAGTTTGAGCGGCAACACCATAAAGAAGCTTTAGAAACCTTTGAAAGCGTAATCACTGAAGCCCTACAAAACGACAAACCAGAGCTTATCCTTCAAAAAATCCTTCAACAAAACAATACGATATATAACGGTCAAATCATTGGGTGGTGCGCCCCAGCTTTAGCACGCACTTATCAAGCCATAAATAACAGTAATATCAGTGAAACAGATATAAGATCTATATTTGAAAAAGCGCTCAAAGAAACAAAATGGCACGACATTTGTAAACTTAGCCGCTTTATCATGACTAAAAAACGTAACGACACCTCAATCACATCCGATGTTGTTATTCGCGGCTTCATTAAAAACAATGAAGAGCTAGAGATTTTTAAAGAAGCATTCAGCACAATATAAAAAAACGCCCCTAAACATTAGGAGCGTTTTTAAAATTCATCTGAACAAGAACCTAGATAATCTCCCAAGTCCCATCACTATTCTTACATGCAGTACCAACAGCCGTTTCCTGCTTACCATCAATATAAATTGTCTGTTCATATTCACGGCAGTAACGCCCTGCTGAACTTGTACCATCACGTGTTGGCGTTACAGAACCATAGTGACCACTATCTGGATTATTCCACGAAACTGTCTCACCTACTGGGGCTGTCTGAGCTTTTTGATAAGCCCCTTCCATAGCTAGGCGGTCAGCTTTATCAAGTGATTTACCAATCTCGCTACCAAGGAACGCACCAAGTAAAACCCCAGCACCCGTTGCCCATAACTGACCAGAGCCACCACCAACTTTAGAACCTAAAATTCCCCCAATAACTGCGCCACTAGCGCCGCCTATCTTTTCTTTCATCCCTGAATTTTGGTATGTTTCACAGGCACCTAATGTAAAGGCAGCCATAACAAGCGGAATTAGAAATATGTTTTTCATTAATTAAACCTTTCTTATATCTTGCGATCTTTCATGCTAAGCATATATCCCTATATACTGCAAAACCAATGCAATCAAAACCTAAAATTAACTTTAAAGCCATGAACGAAATATTTGAACAATACGGACAAGACCCTATCAAGCTCTGCCAAAACTGGCTAGCTGAAGCAGAAAAAACCGAACTTAATGATCCAGAAGCTGTTAATTTAGCGACGGCTACCCCGGACGGAAAACCATCAAATAGATGGGTACTCGTAAAGGCCATTAACGAGAAAGGTTTCAAATTCCATACAAACGCAGATGGTCGTAAAGGTCGCGAGCTTGCTCAGAACCCCTATGCTTCTATGAATTTTTATTGGAAATCTACACGTAAACAAATCCGCATTGAAGGACGGGTTGAGATGGTCGATGCTTCAGAAGCAGATGACTATTTCGAAACAAGGTCAATTGAACGTCAAATTGGTGCGTGGGCATCTAAACAATCAACCCCGTTTAATAAATGGGAAGAGTTAGAAGCATCCGTAAAAAAATACGAAGAAGAATTCGCTGGCACCGACAACATACCGCGCCCACCTTATTGGAATGGATACCGATTAATTCCCAGCACTATTGAATTTTGGATAGCGCAAAAAGATAGACTGCACACACGCTTTATATACTCAAAGCAAGATGATGGTTCTTGGGATGCTACATGGCTTTGTCCATAAACTGCAGGAGATTAAACACTAACTGTGGACAAGTTAACGCCATGAACACCGGCTCCCCCTTGACCTTTTCAAGCGCCTATTCCATATAGATAAACATGACAAATACAGCAGAAAAAAACGATAATTCTACTTCGCCTCAACACAGCTTTAGCGCAGATGTTTCGCGCTTACTCGATATTGTCGCGAACGCTCTTTATACCAATCACGATGTGTTCTTACGTGAGCTTATATCAAACGCAGCAGACGCCTGTGACCGCTTACGCTATGACGCTATAAAAACACCTGAACTCACAAAGGATAACGCCAACTTCCGCATCCATGTTTATAAAGATACGGATGAGCGCACGCTCAGTATCGTTGATAACGGTATAGGTATGAGCAAAGAAGAACTGGCAGACCACCTAGGCACGATCGCGAAATCAGGCACAGCCAAACTCATGGAGCAAATGAAGGATTCTAGCGATCCACTAAAGCTTATCGGTCAGTTTGGCGTTGGGTTTTACGCCTCTTACATGGTTGCAGACTTTGTCCGCGTCGTGAGCCGTAAAGCCGGCAGCGATAAAGTTTGGACATGGGCATCAGACGGCGCAACAGGTTACAACCTTGAAAAAGCCACAGAAGATGAAGTAGCGCGCCTTGATGGTCAGCGCGGTACAGCCATCATTCTCGACATAAAAGATAGCGCCGTTGAATTCTTAATTGATGAAAAAATCAAACAAACAGTTGAAGAATATTCAGATCACATTGATTTTAAAATCTTCAATAATAAGCCTGCTGACACTGGCACAGGTGAAGGCCAACCGATCAATAAAGCCAGTGCAATCTGGACACGCAATAAAAATGAACTAACCAAAAAAGATTATGATGAATTTTATGGCCATATTACCCACGGTATGGATGAGCCATTAATGACATCACATTGGCGTGCAGAAGGTACAATCCAATTTTCTGCCCTACTCTATATACCTACTATGCGCCCATGGGATTTATATGATCCATCACGTAAAAACGCTGTTAAACTCTATGTTAGACGCGTCTTCATTTCAGATAGTTTAGACGGGCTAATGTATCCTTGGCTTCGTTTCCTTCGCGGTGTCATCGATAGTGAAGATCTTCCATTAAACATTAGCCGCGAAACACTTCAGCATAACCCAATCATCAGCAAAATCAGAACGTCCGTAACAAAACGTATTCTAAGTGATCTCGATAAGCTATCTCGAAATGACCCACCTGCCTTCATAACATTTTGGGCGCAGTTTGGCGCAGCTATAAAAGAAGGTTTATATGACGCAGAAAACCACCGTGAGGATATCTTTAAAATCTGCCGTTTCTATTCAACACATGAAGCCGGCGAAAAATTCACATCGCTTGAACAATATGTTGAACGTATGCCTGAAGGTCAAAAAGAGATCTATTACATTAGCGGCGAAAGCGTCGAAGCCCTTAAAAACTCCCCTCAGATTGAAGGGTTCCGCTCACGTGGCTTAGAGGTTCTATTCTTTACAGATACAATTGATGATTTTTGGCTTCAACAAGCNACTGAATATAAAGGCCGTCCATTCAAGTCAGTAACACATGGTGATATTGATCTCGACGCCTATAAAGACAGTCAAAAAGCTGATGAAGAAAAAGATACTGACAAAAACGAACAAACAGCTGATGCAAAAACACTAATCACCCATCTGAAAGAAATACTAGAAAACGAAGTTTCTGACATCCGCATTTCAAAACGCCTAACCGATAGCCCTGTCTGCCTTGTTGCTCCAGANCACGGTGTTGACATGAATATGGAGCGTGTTCTTAAAATCCATCAAAAATACGCTGGCGAGACAAAGCCCATCCTTGAAATCAATGCTGGTCATAGCCTCATNAAAAAAATTGCAAAGCTACAAGAAAGTGATGCACTNCTAAAAGACGCAGCATTCCTGTTAATGGATCAAGCACGCATAATCCAAGGACAACCAATTAAAGATGTCTATAGCTTTACGCAGCGTATGAGCCAATTCATAGAAAAAGGCCTCTAATCGAGGCCTTATAAAAAAACTATTTGGTAGGTTAAGGTTCTACTTCCCTACAAACATCATCCGTTGTGGATGTCAGATTAACGGGATCAAAGTAACAACCAGCAGACATACAAACCTTATCTTCATATGGTGGATCGGATAGTTCACCATCCCTGTCAGCCATAACGCCTGTTGGTATTGGCTCCTGATCCTCACAACGACCGCCACTTGGGTCACTAGTACCCGTATCATTCATGATCATCTGCTGAAGGTAAGTGACAAGTGCATCCATACCGCCCGATGCAGCCGGTGTCGCCGCAGCAGGTGTAGATGCCGTCAAAGCAGAGCTCCATGCACTATCTCTCGAACCAGAGCTACATCCTCTAGGGTCAGTAGCTTCTAATTCAGTAAATGTTTGGAAGTCACTAAGGCTAAAATTATTACAGCGTGACGCCTGAAAAACAACGCCCATATGATTACAAGAAGTGGTACCAAAATTGTCATTTCGATAAGCTGTAACCACATCGGAGGCGTAGTCATCCCCACTAAAACACGAATACTCCATAACACTACGAGAAATACTTATAAGTTTTTCCGCCATTTCGACGTCGCGTGCAAATCCCATTGATGCCCTNGCNGTCATNACATCACGAACATCAGANACACAGCCTTGTGTAGGAGTACCAGCATGCGCAAAGTTAACGCCGCNAATAACGCCCACAGTCGCCAAACAAAGTAATGATTTTACAATATGATCAAACAAAATNTACGTCACAGTAATATATAAAAATCTAGCTCAGTNNTTATTTTAGCACAAAGATTATCTTTCCGCATATATTTTAGCAAAAATACTAAAACATGCCCTGATAATGTCTATCCGTCATTTCTGAAATCTCATCATCAGAAAAATCGAAGTTTCTCGCAAGNTCCTCAACAATCACGGNTCGAAGAACTACAGTAATATCNTCACAGCTCTCACACCAATAATCAAGAATAGGACGTCGATATAACGTTAAAACATCATCATCATTCGCGCTTTTCAATTCAACACCTGGTGAAATCTCACGTCCACTCTTATAAAATGCCATCAGCTCAAATTGATCATCAAGTTCAAGCTCATGCTCTAATGCTTCATCAGGAAACTCATCAATAACAACAGCAAGGCTNTCACAGTGTTCCGCAAGTTCTTCAGGAATATTCTCAATAATAGCAGCAGCCATTACTTCCAAATCATCATGACTTGGCGGCACAGTAAAGTTCATTATTATGCGCTTTGCATCCATATCCCCTCCTTCTAACTGCTTTCACAGATAAAAGCCCTAAATTGATTCCATACTAAGAATTTACGATTAAATANAAACACGCACAANGATTCGAAAACTTGATCCACAAGGATTAGCAAAACTCCATATTATAAAAGTTCNAAAAATGTGTATAATTGNTACGTAACTNTTAACTGCATAACAGGCNAATATGTCCTACAATTTTGAAGATATTAANGTTTTAGTCGTTGACGATATGAAATCAATGCTGGAACTAACAGGCGCTATCTTAAAAACACTTGGCTTTAAAGAAGTCCACACNACNCACCGCAGCGACGAAGCCTATAATTTAGTTTGCTCAACAAATCCAGATATCATNGTGACTGACTGGCTCATGGAACCCATTGATGGCTTAGAACTCGTCAGAAAAATCCGAAATAGCAAAAAAGTTCCNAACCCTTATGTACCAGTGATCATGATGAGCGGCTTTAGCGCACAGGCAAGAGTTGAGAGATCACGNGACATAGGTGTTACAGAATTCCTCGTNAAACCNTTNACNGCAAAAGATTTATACACACGCATCGCCCATGTCATTGAAAAACCTAGACAGTTTGTTGAAGCCGATGGTTTTTTTGGCCCAGATAGGCGAAGGAAAAAATCAAATAATTATCAAGGACCACGCAGACGCNACGACGATGAATACACAATGCGCCCAGCACAGGTCATTTCAAAAACAGATAAAGATGCGAAAGACATTTTGAAAAAACTAAGCGACGAAGCAAAAAATATATAATACAGCAACATGACAAAGCCAAAAAAAGTTAGATATATTAAGCGCCCCAACCTACTNAAAATGAAAGCAGGTCATGGCGGTATTCCCATTGAGCGTATACAAAAAGCGGAAAAAGTTATCACGGAATACAAAGCAGACTTCACTCCCGATGCATTTGATAATGTTGTCAAAATTGACAAGGCGATAAACGAAGCTAGAAAAGAAATCTTAATAGATAATAGACCTCTAAAAGAAATCCCTGAAATTCTAAGGCCAGTAATGATTTTAAAATCTTATGGCGGCATGTTCCAATACAGACTCATATCTGATATCGCCGACATCTGTATGCAATTTATAGAGTCGCTAGAAGAATATAATCTAGAAACTTTAGACATCATTCGCGCACATGAAAAAACTCTTCATGCTATTGTTAAGAATGAGGTTCGCGGGGATGGCGGCGACGAAGGCTACCAACTNGTTCTAGAATTACACAACGCCTGCCAGCGATATTTTGAAAAATATAATGTGAAGTAAACAGGCTTTTTTTCTTTATAATATATTAATCATCATTAGATATGATAGAATATAGGAAAGTATTGAAAGGATTTTAAATATGTCACTTCCGCCAACAATTGCAGCTGAAATGGCCTTAACNAGACAGAATGTTGCCTTTTCCGCAGTTAAAGCCGCCGCAGANACNCAGCAGCAAGTTGCAGCTATACTTGAAGATGCNGCGCGCTCAGCACCAGTAAGCAGCACACGCGGTGCAAATGTAAACACAAGCGCGTAGTTATAATTTTTCAGATTTTTTATGCAACAGATTGCATCAACACATGATGCGATGTCCAAAGCTCGTACAGAGCTGATAACAACCCATCAACATCCTCTTCACTATGTGCAGCAGACGCAGTAAANCGCATACGCTCTGTTCCACGCGGTACAGTCGGATAATTAATGGGCTGAACATAGACATCATATTGATCCATAAGAATATGAGTCACCTCACGGCAGCAATTAGGTTCACCTACGATCACAGGCACAATATGGCTCGGCCCTTCTAGATANGGCAATCCAGCATTTTCCAAACCATCCTTNAGCATNTTAACATTACGGCGCATCTTTTCGCGCTCTATCTGCGAGACTTTCAGNTGCTCNACAGCAGCACGTGCCCCCGCAAGAACGGCTGGTGGCAAACTCGTTGTAAAAATAAAACTCGATGCAAATGTTCGAATACTATCGACAATCGGCGCAGCACCAGTAATGAAACCGCCCATACAGCCATAAGCTTTACCGAAAGTCCCCTCAATAATATCAATACGGTCCATAAGGCCACGTTCTTCCGCAACACCGCCGCCACGAGGGCCATAAATACCTACAGCGTGCACTTCATCAAGATATGTCATCGCACCATATTTATCCGCAAGATCGCAAATTTCTTTAATTGGTGCAATGTCACCATCCATTGAGTAAACAGATTCAAAAGCAATAATCTTCGGCACATCAGGGTCAGCAGCCTTTAACAAAGCCTCCAAATGCTCGACATCATTGTGACGGAATATAGACTTGTTCGCCTTAGAATCACGAATACCATGAATCATAGAAGCGTGATTAGACTCATCAGAGAAGATAATACAATTAGGCAAAAGCTTACCTAAAGTCCCAAGCGCCCCTTCATTTGCAACATAACCAGATGAAAATACAAGCGCTGCTTCTTTATTATGAAGATCTGCTAAACTCTCCTCTAGCTCNACATGNTAACGNGTNGTACCAGAGATATTNCTTGTACCGCCGGCACCTGCCCCAGATTTTTCAAGCGCTTCACGAGCTGCTTGCACAACAACTGGATGCTGCCNCATACCGAGGTAGTCATTACTACACCAAATCGTGATCTCACGTGGATCACCACCATTTGAGGGTCTATAAATAGCCTTTGGAAAACGTCCGGTAATGCGTTCAAGGTTTGCGAAACTACGGTAACGCCCCTCTTTTTTCACATCATCTATACATTTTTCGAAGTGTTCTATGTAATCAAAATCAGCCATAATGAATTAAGCCTTTCCACATATCCTTCCGCGCGGGTACATCTATAATCTATCCATTTGCAAAAATAAAGCCTATCTTATAGTAACATGTTTTTTAAAAAGGATAATTGATTATGATCATGGTATTCGGCGCCGTAATGATGGGAACCTTTATAAAGCTTGAACCAGAAGCAGCGCGTCCTAAGACCCATATAGCATCAGAATACGAAATTGGAATAGGTGGACGTGGAGCAATTCAAAGTTATGCCGCCGCCAGAAGTGCCGAAAAAGTAGTACTNATCAGCCATATAGGCGATGACCACTACGGCAANAATATACTTCTNAGAATCCGTCAACAAGGGGTTGTTACCTCTGGCGTTGCACGCCACCCAAGCACCCAAACCGGCACGATCGTTAAAATTGGTCGCCGTAACCCACAACATATCATCGCATTAGGGGCAAACACGCACGCAAACCATGAACAAGTGCCAGACAGCATTATTGATAAAGAAACGGTTCTTTTAATCCAAGATGAACTATCACATGAACAAAATGCCCCTGTAATAGCAAAAGCAAAAGCGAACGGCGCACGNGTTATTTTTAACGCAGGCGTTCGAGGTGAGCTTAAAAAATATAACTTATCCGAAATCGACTACGTCATAACATCCAGCGATCACGAAGATGTTATCAAGCATATGAAAAGCAAAGCGCCCCACAAATTAATAACCGTAAATAAACAAGGTGGATGCACTCACACCCCCAAAAACCATGCTGAGATTAAAATTCCCAATCCAGAAATAGAAGGCCATGAATGGGTAGATGCAACAGCCGCGGAAGATGCGTTTTGTGGTACATTCACTTCCGGAATTTATCAAAATAGAGATATAGAACAAGCTCTTACACGCGCTAGCTATGCTAGCTTTTTAACTGGATGTAAAGTTGGCGGCTGCCCGACAATCCCTTATTTAGATATTTTGGAAGANACAATTAATATGCAGCTAGAAAACTAAAACGCAAACGCATCAGCNNNACGTTCAATATNCCCTAGATCCTTATCTAAGGCNGCCATAACTNTAGANAGATCNGGACTNTCATCNTCTTTCCAGGCTTTNANAGCCTTAAGGTAAAGCGCTGTTAAGCCNGCAACTTTAATCGCGCCGCGCATTCCTTTCGTATCAATCCCAGCAGCTTCTAGCATCCANCCCATAGAGCGGGCTAAATGNGGGAAAGAAATCACNGCTTGCTTCGGATCAAAGCAAAAACTCTCAAGTACCTGCAANACNCCACCNCGATATTCATTCAATACATCNAAGCGNTCCATNAAAACGTCAAACAAACGATCACGCGCAGACTCNGACAAATCAATATCATCACCAACAGCTTGTAATGTTTTGCGATCAATGATGCGGCCAAGTAAAACCAATATATCNGTNTTATCTTCAACATAATCATAAAGCTCAGCCATGCTAAGATNACATTTTTGCGCAAGCTCAGCCATGCTCACATGTGACCACCCTATTTCCTCGGATAACTCCATNGCAGCTTCGGGGATCAAAAGCTTATAGTCAGCACTGGATTTTTTTACTGTTTTTTTAGTCATGCCCTTGGCCTTGTAATAAAAACTCTATAAAGCTTTTAACAGAGATTATTAAATTGAAGAAGGATTAAAACAATGTCTGTCCCTAAACTTGGTGTCGTCGCCGTTGGAAATGCACTCGTAGATGTAATNGCACATGCATCAGATGATTATATCGCCGCACAAAAAGAATCACACGGCATGGAAAAAGGTGCAATGACATTGATTGACGAAACCAGAGCTGTTCAACTTTATTCCGATATGAGTGACTCTACAGAAACATCAGGCGGCAGTGCTGGCAACACAATGGCGGGCTTTGCTTCATTTGGTGGAAAAGGTGGTTTCATTGCAAAAGTGGCTGAGGATGCTTTAGGAAACACATTCAAAAAAGATCTAACCTCACTTGGAATNAAATTTGATACACAGCCACTCGTTATGGGNCCTAAAACTGGNCGCTGCTTAATTCTAGTAACACCAGATGCTCAACGCACAATGAACACATTTTTAGGTGCNAGTGTAGAACTGAAAGAAGAAGATGTTGATGCAGACCTAATCTCTCAGGCACAAATCACATATCTTGAAGGCTATCTCTTCGACAAAGAACAGGCAAAGCACGCTTTTATTAAAGCAGCAGAACTTGCACATCAAAGCGGTCACCGTGTTGCCCTCACTCTATCAGACCCATTCTGCGTAGACCGTCACCGTTCTGACTTCCTTCGCTTAGTTGAACATCATGTCGACATTCTTTTTGCAAACGAAGAAGAAATCAAATCACTTTATATGCAAGATAATTTCGACGATGCAGTGAGCGCGGTTAGCGAGCATGTAGAAGTAGCAGCCATAACACGAGGCGAAAAAGGTGCAGTCATCATTTCAAAAGATGAGACAGTTCAAATCAATGCTGAGCCAGTAGAAAAAGTAGTTGATACAACTGGTGCTGGCGATCAATTCGCTGCAGGTTTCTTATTTGGATATACAGAGGGTAAGGACCTAGCGACATGTGGCCGCCTTGGAGCCATAGCTGCAGCAGAAGTCATTAGCCATATTGGCCCACGCCCAGCAGTTTCATATGCTGAACTAGCTGCAGAAAAACAGGCAGCGTAATAGCCCCTATAAACACACAGCTTCTGCGCCCCAGCTCATGGGCGCAGTTAAGCAAAAAAACAAAAAATTGACTATAAGCTCATAGCCGCCAAGCGTTGCCGGAAAAGATCACAACTACTCTCGGTCAGTGCAATAATACGCACCTCTTCAAATGATTCATTACGGAATAAACTATCAAGGCGCTCTTCTATAGCTTGCAATATCAAACGCACACCGCGCTTTAATGGAAACCCATGCTTACCGCCACAGGCAACGGGCGGAAAAGCAATGGTCTTAAGCCCCATTTTACGCGCTTCATCCATTGATTTTCGGCACGCATTAAGAAGCTCNTTATCCTGCCTATCGAACTCTGTTCNCCAATTTGGAACAATCGTAACCAAAATATGATCACAGGCTAGACCAAAACCTGGAAGCGCATANACATCACCTACATGGGGGTCATAAATATGGCTCTTAATAAAGCTTTCCATATCATGNCCNGCAACTTCNGCAATCCTTTTATTAACGTTGCCGTGATATTGAAGATTTTGCGGCAAAACCGTTACAATAGCATCAACTTTTTGTTGTGTAATATCACCCGGTATAACTTTCACACGGTCCAAATAACGATTGGCGCTACGCCGCCTGTCTGATACGATTCCAATCATGCTTTATAATATACTAATATTCGTTACTATTTTATTTATATCTGCNCCTCAAACTTTAGCAGAGGANCAAAAACCAGCTAGCGCCGAGTGGAATATTTATCCGCATGGAATCGCAATGCACGGTATGCCTAAGCATAACATAGATAGTCCGCATCTTGACTACGTAAACCCTGACGCCCCTAAAAATGGCCACATAAAAATGGCCGCACTTAAAGGAACCTATGACACACTCAATCCTTTTACGTTGAAAGGCACAGCTGCTCAGGGCTTAANCCTTGTCTATGNCCGGCTCATGGCGCGTAGGTGGAACGAGCCTTTCACGATGTATCCACTCATCGCCAAAACAGTCGAAATGCCAGCAGATAGATCTGCTGTGCGCTTTACTCTAAACGAAAAGGCGACCTTCTCAGACGGCAGCCCAATAACCACCGATGATGTGATTTTTTCATACGAAACACTTAAAGAAAAAGGCCGCCCAAACATGCGCCGTATCTATAAGCTCATCACGTCTGTAGAAAAAGAATCAGATCATGCATTAACATTNACATTCNGCGAGGGCCATGACCGCGAAACAGTTATGATACTGAGCTTAATGCCTATCCTTTCAAAAAACTATTGGAAGGANCNTGATTTTGAAGAAACNCTNTTAACTCCGCCCGTTACAAACGGNCCTTATNNCATTGAAACAGTAGATCCGGGACGTTCAATCACATATAAAAGAAACCCTGATTACTGGGCAAAAGATCTCTTTGCAAATATTGGGCACTATAATTTTGATCAAGTAACCTATGAATATTTTAGAGATTCTAATATAGCNCTTGAGGCCTTTAATAANGGTGACCTCAACTACCGCGTAGAAAGCGACATTTCTAAATGGATTAGCGCCTACGCAGATAAAGAAGAGATTATAAAATACGAAGCGCCGCACATGCGCCCCGTTAAGGCCAGAGGTTTTATATTCAACACGCGCCGCAAACCATTTGACGATGTTACTGTGCGTCACGCACTTGAAGAAGCTTTTGATGAAGACTGGATAGGACAAAACATCTATTACGGTAAAGAAAAACGGACCAAGGGCTTTTTCACAAACTCTGAACTGGCTGCACATATACCACCAGATGATAAATTTACGCAGCGTGCCAAACTAAAGCGTGCAGCAACCGCACTCAAAGATGCTGGCTGGGATGTCGTAAATGGCATTCGCATGAAAGATAGACAACCTCTTGAATTTGAATTGATTCTCAGTACACCAAAAGATGAAAAAATAGCGCTTAACTATAAAAAGCATTTAGAACGTATTGGCATTCAAATGAGCATCCGCGTTCTTGATACAGCTTCATTTCAAAAGCGCCGTGGTGACTATGACTATGATATGATCCTTCATCACTGGCAAAANAGCCTCTCACCNGGAACAGAACAAATNCTGTATTGGACATGCGAATCTAAGGACACACCGGGACAATTTAATTACGCNGGTATTTGTGACCCTGAAATCGATACGCTAACAAAGCAAATTGCAGACGCTCAAGATTATGCTCAGCTCACCGCTTTAGCACGTAATTTGGATCAAAAATTACAAAACAAAGTCCTTTTTATTCCACTTTTTTATTCTGATGTCGATCACATCGCACATTACAAAAACCTGCAACACCCTGAAAACACACCAATTTATGGATCCACAGTAGAAACTTGGTGGATGTTTGAGGATAAAGAATAAAAACATCATTGAGCAACGTCGCTTGCATTGCTATGATTAGGTTAAATTATTGATGATTCACACTCGAAAAGTATTGCATATCATGAAAAAATCTCACCTTAAGCTTGCTCTTGCACTTTCTGCTGTTATTGCCCTACCGGCCTGTGAAACGGCTAAACCAGCTAACTTTGTTGGTGGTCANTTCTGGCAACGTACATCTGCTTCTGAAGCTCTTCACATTAGAGGGCCNAAAGCACAGCAAATTCTAAACCGTGACATATCACGCTGTGTTACAGAGCTTCGTGAACTTGAGCGTCTCGGTCAGGTTAAAAACGCAATCCCAACTGACATCGAAGGCCATGTTATGAATGAGCTTGAGATCGAAATGGCAAACTGGGACACACCAGAGCGCGANAAGCATCTTTTCGCTGAGCACACAGATTANATGGATTTTGAAGGCTGNATGTCTGCAAAAGGTTGGGAACGTATTGAACATGTTCCTTATAAAACAGCAGAAAAAAGCCGTGAGAACTACCTTAAAACCCACGTTAAGTATAAGAAATACTATGACGAAGATAGTTCATATGGACACCAATCACCAAATACATATGAGAAGAAAAGCACACAAACACATGGNGACTACGGCAACTTAAATGAATATACTCGCCCNGCACCATAGTATTTAANTAAAAAGAATTANAAAAAGCTCTAAGAAATTTCTTAGAGCTTTTTNTANGTTCTGGATTTTNCTAAGCTTTGAAAAAACACATCAAGACCGGATTTGACCATATCAACACTCAGTGAGCCCATAAGAGTACGATCCAGCGTTTGAGGGCTATACCCATCAAAATCTATGAGCTCATCAAATGTTTCAGGTGTTCGGGCATAAGCCGCGTGCGCACCATACGGTGCGTATATATGCGGATAGCTAGCCCCAAATAAGCCAAATGTTGGAACACCAGCCGCAGCAGCGCAGTGCATAAGGCCGCTATCGTTACCTAAATAAAAATCACAACGCGCTAAACACGCAGCAGCCTCGCCGGGACTACCCTTCGCAATTAAATCAATACGCACATCCTCAGGTAATGCATTATAAAGTTTATAAGCATCCTCCTCTTCACCTGGCGCACCAAATACAGCAACTTGCGCACCTTCAAAATACCCACCTTTTTTAATTAAACTTTTCACCGTTTCTATAAAACGATCCACAGGCCAAGTCTTACCAATCCAATTTGCCGTAGGCCCCACTCCAACAACTGGAACAGGCGTATCAGGAATAAGTGCTTTCGACCGTTCATCTTGCGCCTTACTAAACCATAACTTAGGATTAGGTACATCATTGAGCTTCATTACAGATGCATTTTGTACAGCTTTATGCACAGACTTATCCACAGCATTCGTAAAGATAAAACGCCTCCGTGCAAATACAACACGCGAAACAATAGAATCTCGTAAATCAATCACAATATCCCAACGCGTACCGTAAACTTGTTTCCACAATTTAAACCAATGCTTATGATGCTTTTCCTTCTTAATAGATATCAAGCGCTCCAATAGCGGATACCCTTCAAATAACGAAACCACCAACGGTCCGCAGGCAATTGTAACCTTGGCATCTGGGTAGTTTTGCTCTATGTGATTAAGGAGCCCCGTTGAAAGGACAGCATCCCCAATACGGGTAGAGGTAATAAACAAAATCTTCATGATGGGAAATATGACAGAAAACGCTTTCTTCGTAAAACTCAAAAATCGCGCGCTTATACATATCGAAGGTGAAGACCGTATCGACTTCATCCAAGGCCTTATAACCAACGACATTCATAAGCTAAAAGCAGGCGAAATACTGTATAGCTGTTTTCTAACGCCTCAGGGAAAGTTCCTTTATGACTTCTTTATTCATGGTGGTGAGGATTTCTTATTACTAGATTGCGAAGGCGGCGAACGCGCGCAAGCACTATACAAAAAGCTAAATATGTACCGGCTAAGAAAAGATGTTCAGATATCAATCGAAGACAGCGCCTCTGTCTATGCCGTTTTCGGCAGTGATATTGGCTATCAAGATCCACGTAGCAAAAACCTTGGCCGCCGTAGTTTTGAAAAACCCGATTTAGAAGAGCGCGGTTTCGAAGAATGGGATAAACGAAGAATCAACGAAACTATTCCGGATGGTAGCCGTGACCTAATCCCAGAAAAATCCACAATGGATGAAGGGCAAATGGATAAAATCGGTGCCATTGATTACGATAAGGGCTGCTATGTTGGTCAGGAACTTACCGCCCGTATGCACTACCGTGGTCTAGGAAAAAGGCAATTACAGACAGTTAACATTAATGATTTACCTGATGGAGCCGACCTAAGGTCGCAATGCGGTGATATTGGGATCGCTCTTGTTAAAAACAATAAATAAACTAAATACGTCCAGCGGCGACAATCTCGCCATATGCGCCCTTTTGTAACAGTACAACAAAGTGATCTGCCTCACTCCAATCCGAGACATCCTCTTTAAGGTTTGCAGACTTTATTTGCCCAAGGTCACGCTGATAGAGAACCGCATGGCTATAGCCTATACTACGCCCCCTATTCTCGCCGGATTTAATATCCTGATGATGGTAATTCTTGGTTCCAAACAGCCAGATATGATAATCATCCCGCGTGAACAAGTCTAAACCGTTAATCGTCAACTCTCCTTGCGCCAAAGACAAATCAAGTAGTTTAATCGCTTTAGCTTTTTTCAAAGCTTGGTATACCTTATCCTCGCGTGAACCAACAAATTCATCAGCCCCATTCATTATCATTTGCGGTGTATACACGCGCCTATTTCCACTCATATCCAGAGCATAAGAACGTTGCCGCGCCTCAGAAAATGGACGTGATAATGTATCCGTCCAATGCAAATAATTCCAATACTCAACATGAAAAGCCAGCGGTATTACGTGCTTATTTTCAGACAGGCTTTTTAACATTTCATCCGCACGCGGACAGGATGAACAGCTCTGTGAAGTAAAGAGTTCAACAACAATAGGCTGATCTATATTATTAATTTCTTTAAGGGCACTTGCATGTGCTTGTTCAAAATAGAAACTTCGTGCACAGATCGCAAAAACAAACGCAAATATCAATAAATATGTAATTCTCATGCTAATATATTCGTGAAACAAAAATACAGCGTTACAAATTTTTTATAAGTTAAAACAACATGCTCAGAGCCTATATAAATATCTCGCGCTATTTAATCCTTATATTAGCCGTTTTACCCTTTGCAACTTTCACCGCATGTTCACAAAACACAGAGCATACATATCCCCCAAACGGCATGATTGACAGCCTTTGGGTTTCGCCAAATGCCGATATGGCTCTATTCATGTATAGCCGCTATAACGTCTTCCCAACGATATTCGAAGGCAAGCCCGCTATCCTCACTGGATCGCCATTACCAGGGCATCACATAAATGATATAAACCCATGGGATGATAGTGACCTCTATTTCACATACAAACAACCAAACGGAGAATGGACTACGCCCATCAATATGCCAACCAACGATAACGGTGCAGACTGCTGCGCCATGATATCTGGTACAGAACTTTTTCTACAAAAAGGAACTGATATTTATACAGCGAAATTCACCAACAATCATTGGTCAGCTCCTCAAAAACTACCAATAAATAGTGATAAAATTGACACAAACCCTCACTTTGACATCCAAACACAAACATTATACTGGGCTTCTAATCGCAATGGTAATTTTGATATCTGGCAATCAAAACGAACCAAAGGAAAATGGAGCACACCAATTCTTGTGCCCGGTAAAGTTAATACAAAAGATAAGGAAGACCAGCCCTATATACACGGAAATGAAATGCGTTTTAGCCGTGCCAACACAAGTGGAAATATGGTATCCCAATACAAAAATGGCCAATGGCAAGAACCTGAAATTGAGAATTTAGGAACCCTTGCATACCACGCTGAGCCATCACTCTCAAATGATGGAAAAACAGCCTGGTTTGTTGCAAGCCCGCAAATTGGTAAGCTTATATTCATGAAATCAAAACGTGATAAAGATGGCAAATGGCTTAACGCTAAACCGTTTTCACTTCTAGAGTTTGAGACGCGGTAAATGCCATTTCATCCTAAACGCAAGTAAACGAAGCCCCAAAGCCGCAAGAAAAACTATCAGAATTGTCAGATCATCAAGAACTGTAAAATAGTCAATCAAATATAAAATCACCGCAACTAGTATCGAAACTGATCCATAAAAATCACTACGAAAAACAGCAGGCACTTCACCAATCATAATATCACGCAAAATACCGCCGCCCGTTGCTGTAATAAAGCTCAAAACCACAACACCAAAGACACTAAGTTCCGCCTCTAAACCTGCAAGGGTTCCCGTTAAGCTAAAGGCTGCAAGACCAATAGCGTCCGAGAGAACAAACAGCTCACGTTGATCAATATCCGCACGTTTTCGATACAAAATAAACAGCCCCAAAAAGAAGCTAATCACTACAATTATAAAACCGGTTAAATCCGTAAGCGCATAAGGGGTTTGCCCTATAAACACATCACGGATCATCCCTCCCCCGTTAGCCGTTAAAAAAGAAAGAATAAACACCCCCATAATGTCTAACCCCTTACGGGCTCCGACAATAAAGCCAGACAAGGCAAAGGCCGCACCACCTAACCATGATGCGAGCAAAAATATATCTATAGGGACATCAATCATTTTTTAACCTCTTGCAGCTATCCTTATCACTGAAAAACAAGAAAAAGTACAAACATTTTTAAATTAGAGGGTGGCAATGGATAATCATAATGACATAGCAAAATATGGAGCAGCGTTCGCTGCATACATGTCAAAAGAATATGGTGGCGACGACTACCAAAGAGATATTAGTAATGTCATTAATAATCTCGGCGTAGCATTAGGCGACCGTGATACAAACACAATTAAAGAGTTTATTGAAAGCGATGAATTTAAAAATGGTTTAAAAGAATATTTAGAGGGAGCCGGAATTGAGGATGTTGACCTAAATAGAATTGATGACATCATCAAAGATATTTCAAATAAACTCACCGAGCCAGAAACCGCTTTTAATAACAATTTAAGTTTATCACCACAAATTGCTTAAATAAATTATTGTAAAGTACGCGGCTGCTCAGCAGTATTATTAACACCAGTAACCTGATTGATACTCCAATCTAATTGCAGTAGAAATAATTGCTGCTGAGGAGATATATTATTAGCAACCAACGCTGGCAAAGTTTCCTGCGTAAGCGGCTGAACAAGCTCCTTCATTTGCGCCCTACTCTTAAATATATCAGTAAGAAGCTCATGCCCTTGCTCATGCATTTTTTCACCATTCATTTCAACGATATAGCGCGCATATGTTCTTGCATAAGCAAGCTCTCTAATCGCCTCTTTTAAGGCATTTTCTGAAGGCGGCTTAGATTCAAGGATCACAAGTGAATTGATAGAATTCTCGTACATTCCAACCCACATATCCATATACTCTTCTGGATCATCAGCATCATTTAGATTTTGCTCTGCTGCTTTTTCAGCCTTCTCACAAGCAATGCGATATATATTTTCAATCACATTATCGGCTAAAACCCAATTATCTGCCTCAACTTTAACAGAACTTTTTTCAGCCGATTCCCTAAATCCATTTTCTACTGTGCTCATAACGACTGTACTAACCTT
Source organism: Micavibrio sp. TMED27 (assembly GCA_002167715.1). Taxonomy (GTDB): domain Bacteria; phylum Pseudomonadota; class Alphaproteobacteria; order Micavibrionales; family Micavibrionaceae; genus TMED27. The sequence goes on along the minus strand of NHCG01000018.1, from coordinate 21,091 downwards.
CACTTTTCATGACATATAAAACTATAAAGAATTCAATGTTACCATAAAGCATGAAAATGACGCTCGCAATTTCTATATTATAAAATCTAGGCTTAGTAAGCTCATGCACAAAAGAAGAGCATGTATATACAAACTACATAGATGCTCAACTGATAATAAAAATAATAAGGTTTAAGTAGGCCTATTTACAGGCAGATGGTTTATAACGCACAAATAATTGATACGTACGCATGAGCATCACGCCCTCATAGCTATCATAAACAGAAGCATCAAAAGCAGCAGCTTTCTGTGATAGCTCTTTAGCATCATAAGCCGCGCGGCAATATCCGTGAACCATCATACTTCTGATCATGTCTTGTCCAATGCTACCGCCAGGGTACTCAGCCTTTAAGTCTTGGATTTTTTTATGTAATTCACGCACCGCCTCACCTACCGCAGGTGATGCAGGCGCAAACTGTTTCTCGTAAAGATTACAAAGCGTATCTACACGCTGCTCGCTCATGCCAGGTTCTTTGATAATAGTTGCCAGCATTTCCTTCTGCTGTTCAGCCTTTTTATAATACGCACCATATTGAAGGTGATGCAAAAATTCATCATACGTCTCACCAATAAGGCAGTTACAAAAAGCTGCGTCCGCATTCGGCACATAACGTTTTTCCAAACATAACCCATGAAACTTATCTCTTAATCCTGCATTCGCTACTTCAGGAATAAGCATCCCAAAAACAAACAGGCAGAATAATAGAAAGCTTCTAAGAGGCATTATTAAGCCACCTTCTTGGCAGCATCAGGCTTTTTTGCACTAGCACCTTCTTTGATTGCTGCCTGCGCTGCTGCTAAGCGAGCAATAGGCACGCGGTAAGGTGAACAAGACACATAATCTAGACCTGTCTGCTCACAAAACAAGATAGAAGCAGGATCGCCGCCATGCTCGCCACAGATACCGAGCTTAAGACCTTCATTAACGCTACGCCCACCATCTTTAGCAATCTCAACAAGACGGCCAACACCTGTTGTATCAAGTGATGCAAATGGGTCACGCTCATATATCCCCTGTCCCACATAAGCAGGTAAGAAATTAGCAGCATCATCACGGCTCATGCCAAGTGTTGTTTGCGTCAGGTCATTCGTACCAAAACTAAAGAAGTCAGCCGACTGAGCAATTTCATTCGCTGTTAGCGCAGCACGTGGCAGTTCAATCATAGTACCAATTGTATACTCAAGCTCCTTGCTTTTCTCAGCAAACACCTCAGCTGCAATCGCTTCAACCTTCTCACGAAGAATCTGAAGTTCTTTTTGCGCACCAACAAGCGGGATCATGATTTCAGGTTTAACAGCCTGACCTGTTTTTTCAGTCGCTTCAACAGCTCCTTCAAAGATTGCACGTGCTTGCATCTCATAGATCTCTGGATATGTTATACCAAGACGACAACCACGGTGACCAAGCATTGGGTTTGCCTCGTGAAGATCACTTAAGCGCTGATTAACAACATCCTTTGAAATTCCTGCAGTTTTAGCAAAGAAATCAATGTCTTCTTGAGTATGCGGTAAGAACTCATGTAAAGGTGGATCTAGCAAACGCACAGTAACGGGCAGACCGCTCATAATTTCAAACAAAGAAGCAAAATCCTCACGCTGTGCAGGAAGAAGCTTATCAAGTGCAACACGGCGCTCAGATTCATCAGTTGCAAAGATCATTTCACGTACATTTTGAATACGCTCAGGATCAAAGAACATGTGCTCTGTTCGGCAAAGACCGATACCTTCCGCACCAAAGTCACGAGCAGTTTTTGCATCAAGCGGTGTTTCAGCATTAGCACGTACCTTCATACGGCGGCGCTCATCCGCCCACTGCATTAATGTACCAAAATCACCGGAAAGCTCAGGCTTGATTGTATCAACTTCACCAACCATAACTTCACCCGTTGAGCCATCAATCGTAAGGATGTCACCTTCGCCAAACTCACGCCCGCCAATACGGATCACTTTGGCCTTACCATCAATATTAAGCTCACCTGCTCCAGCTACACAACACTTACCCATGCCGCGTGCAACCACAGCTGCATGCGATGTCATACCGCCGCGTGATGTCAAAATACCGTTCGCAGCATGCATACCAGAAATATCTTCAGGACTGGTTTCCTGACGACAAAGAAGGACTTTCTCACCTGCATTCGCTGACTTCTCAGCCTCATCAGAAGTAAAGACAACCTTACCAGACGCTGCACCTGGTGATGCAGGAAGACCGCGCGTAATAATTTCTTTCTTAGCATTTGGATCAAGCGTTGGGTGTAGAAGTTGGTCCAAGCTTTGTGGATCAACACGCATAAGCGCTTCTTCTGTATCAATCAAACCTTCTTCAACCATATCAACAGCAATCTTTAAGGCCGCCTTGGCTGTGCGCTTACCACTACGTGTTTGAAGCATAAAGAGCTTACCTTTTTGAACAGTAAACTCAAGATCCTGAACATCACGATAGTGTTTCTCAAGGTTAAGGCGAACCTCATCTAGCTGCGCGAACACTTCTGGCATTGTCTCTTCCATTGAAGGAAGATCACTGCTTTCTTTTTCACGACCATATTTTGTTAAAGACTGTGGAGTGCGAATACCAGCAACAACGTCTTCACCCTGTGCATTAATAAGGTACTCACCATAGAAGTAGTTTTCACCAGTCGATGGGTCACGCGTAAAGGCCACACCAGTCGCACAGTCCTCACCCATATTACCAAAGACCATAGACTGTACATTAACAGCCGTACCCCATTTATCGGAAATCTCATGAATTTTACGATACGTAACAGCACGTGGTACCATCCAACTATTAAACACAGCAGAAATAGCACCCCATAGCTGCTCTTTAGGGTCTGCTGGGAAAGGCTTACCAATCTCTTCTTGGACTAGTGCTTTAAATGACGCCACAATTTCTTTCCAACCATCAGCATCAATATCAGTATCCTGACGCAGATCATTGTCACGTTTAAATGTATCAATCACATCTTCAAATTCATGGTGATCAACGCCAAGCACAACGTCTCCATACATTTGAATAAAACGACGGTATGAATCCCAAGCAAAACGAGCATCACCAGATTGCGCTTCAAGACCTTTAACAGTTTCATCATTAAGACCAAGGTTCAAAACTGTGTCCATCATACCCGGCATAGATACACGTGCACCAGAACGAACAGAAACTAACAAAGGATTTTCAGCATCTCCGAACTTTGCATCCATTGATTTTTCAACTTGGTTCAAAGCTTCTTGAACCTGTGATTCTAGCTCAGCCGGGTAGTTCTTATCATTATCATAATAAGCGGTACATACTTCTGTCGTAATCGTGAAGCCCGGTGGAACTGGCAAACCTAGACCCGCCATTTCAGCGAGGTTACAGCCTTTACCACCCAAAAGATTGCGCATCGTTGCGTCACCTTCGTTTTTGTCTTTACCGAAATTGTAGACCCATTTAGTTGCCATTGATACCACTCCAATTGTGCTTGCAATTCTCTTAACACGCGTGGTTTAGCACATTTTAAATAAAAAAAGGAAGCGAAGAATTGATTTTACAAAGAAAAATATAAAAAATTAATAAAATGTTAATAATCAATCACTAGGTTTAATCAGGGCATTTTCATAATCTCGGGTTTAGGGGAACACAAAATGGCTAACGAGACTGCAAAAACTGAAGCAAAAAATGACATATCTTTGTCTACATTATCCATTGCCCTAGAATCCATAACAGAAGCTCAAGATTGCCAGCAAAATAGCGAGCAATTAGAAAGTCTTGCCTATGCAAATACTTGGTTATTAAAATTTAAAGAAGATTTAGATAAACTAGAACCAACTGACATCATAGATATTCCAGACTATTATAGAGACGAAGAATTTGAAACATTCTGGGATGGTATGCAGATGCCAGTAACCGCGGGTGAGTTATCGCAGCGTATAGATGGCTTGATAAATGACACAAATGAACAAATTTCAGCTATCGCGCAGCCAGAAACAATCAATGATGAATTAACACAATATATGGGCGGCGCCATAACAATATACCAACAAATTCGTGACGGTAACCTGAGTGAAGAAGATTTCGAAACAGCCACCGTCGCATTAGCCGATTACGTAGATCGTATTAAAATCCTTATCGGTGCAGGCGTAGTAGAAGAAAGTGTCGTGAATGATGCAGCAACGTCAGCCGCCATTAGCGCTGTTATAGGGGGAGCAGATTTAAGCGAAGAAGATGGTCAACAGATATTGGGATTAATAGGCGTAGGCAATATACAAAGAGTAAGACTAGAAATAGTAGAAAATATAAGTGACGAAGAAATACAGCAGCGCATTCAAAATTTGGAAAATCGCTTAGGTATAGATATGGGCGCTTTGAATGATCTTTATCTACCTAATGAAACATGCACCGCCCCTCCCCAGAAGCCAGAGGAACCAGAAACACCAAGAGAGCAAGGCTATCTCAATGGTATGCTAAGTCTTCAGTTAAGTACCTCTTCGGTAATTCATGGACAGCAGCACAATCCAACAACAGCAACTGAACCTAATCCCATTTTATCTGAGGGAACTGGACTAACCCTATACGGTTTAAACACACTTGGCGCATTTGAAGGTTTGGGAAATCGTCTAACCTTTACAGTTATCGAAGATGAAGAACGCGCCCAACAATTACGCGAAAGCTTAGAAGAGCACGGCCTTACAATTGTACATGGAACAATAGACGACAACGAGTTCATAATAGGCATAAATAATTTAGAATTTAATAGGCTCTCGCCCGAACAACAAAATGAAATAATTGAGACAATCAATGAGTTCGAGGCGGCAAACACAGAGAAAGCTCACGACAAAACATTAGCATCAACCGAAGATTACACTGATCCTAACGAGCTTCAAAATACTAACCTTGCGAAACCATATTTACCAGCATAAAGGCAAAGCATAAAAACAAATCAATCCACTCAAATGCAAAATCCCCAACACGGCCTAACTATGACGTTATCAACAACTAGAATGGGAACCGACTTGATAGAGATCTTAGGTGGTGAGCTCACGCGAAACGATCCTGCGTTAGAAGATATGCCGGAACTTAAAGAAATGTACGGTGCTGACCAATGGTACTGGATACAAAAAGATGGTAGCAATATCGAGAGCCGCACTTGGAATACAGACGATCAAACAATTGTTATGATGCGCTCGCAACATTGGGGCAGAGACTATAAACCAGCACTACACAGAGCACACCCACGAACTGATGATGGAAACCCCCATACAGGTGTCGTTGCGGTTACAGCAGTCTATGGTAAGTAGATTAATTATCTAGATGTCTTTTACCAACATAAGGCTAAGATCATCATCGATGGGGCGCATTTCACCTGAACGAACATTGATACGATCATAAGTCACGCCGTTACCATCGGGCACATACCCCATCTTCACATATAATCGCTGCGCTGAACCAAAAGAAGCATCTAAACCAACACCTATACCAATATGTTTAAAGCCTCGTTTTTTTACAACTTTTTCACAATGTTCAATCATAGCCTTTCCAATGCCGCGTCGCCTAAACTTTGGCAGAACATTAAGGTCTTGTATCTCTGGAATATTAAGGCGTTTATATAATCCATATTTAGGCGACCAATTCACAAGACAATACCCAACATAATCAGAGATATTCTTGGCAATATAAACTGTCCGCAGCCCCTCTTTTTGCAACTGCAATAGAACCTCGAAATAATCAACATCCTTTTCATTACGCATTTCATTTGCAAGATCAGTAAGTAGTGACAAATCTTTTGCCCCTGCTGTCAACAACTTCACTTTTTCCAATTGCATCTCCTAAAAAAACTGGTCTAAAATCGCCCTATGACTAAGAACACACTACATATAGCATTATTTTCTACCTTTGTACTAGCAATGCCAGCAAGTGCGATTGCACAGCCCAAAGAGTTTGTACCCGGTATAAACACGGTTAAACTCTATAATGGTCCCGTAAAAGCAAAAGAGCCAGAACAGCCGAAGAAACCCGCAGTGGTGAGACCAGACATCAACCAGCGTAATGAAGAAGAAGCCAAGAAAAAACTTGAGGACATAGAAAAAAAAGAGACTGCTGCGCAGCGCGTTTGGAATAAATACAAAGATTTGGCAAGCGGCCTAGAAGGTAAAGAAGAAGAATCTGCAAAGACAGAAGATGCGGCCTCTAAGGACGAGAAAAAAGAAGATGCTAGCACCAAGACTGAAAACACCGCAAAACAAGAAAATGAAAAGGCCGAAGCACAAGAAGAAGTAGAACCTAGCGTTGGTCTAGAAAGCCTTCTTCAAAACTATCAACGTAATAAGGAACAGCAAAGTCAGATGAAAACTCGCACACTTTCTATTCCAAAAAATAAAAAGAATAACGAATAAAGACTTGCCGCAGCCCCTAACACGCATTAAGTGAACCTCATGAGCAATACAAATGCATCGCTAGCACATGAAAGAAGCAAAAAAATGACTTCCCCACTTGAGACCATCAACGATTATCTTAAAGATGATATGCTAGCCGTTAACGAAATGATTCTCTCGCGCATGCAAAGCAATGTGGATCTAATACCAAGACTAGCAGCCTATCTAATTGCTGCAGGTGGCAAGCGTATACGCCCACTCCTAACACTATCGACAACGGCGCTATATAATGGCGACATGATACGCGCACACAAGCTCTCAAGTGCTGTAGAGTTTATTCACACCGCCACACTTCTTCATGATGATGTTGTAGATGAAAGCGATACCCGCCGAGGCAAAGATGCCGCAAACTTAGTCTTCGGCAATCAAGCCAGTGTTCTTGTCGGTGATTTTCTTTTCTCTAGAGCATTCCAGCTTATGACCGAAGACGGAAATCTTGATATTCTCCGAATACTCTCTAGCGCTTCGGCCATCATAGCCGAAGGTGAAGTTATGCAACTCACAACAGCTGGTAACATAGATACCACTATGAATGACTACATTGAAGTCATCAAAGCCAAAACAGCCGCACTCTTTACAGCAGCCTGTGAAGTTGGTCCTGTTATAGCGGGCGCAGATATTACCGCAGCTAAAGCGATGGCCGATTATGGACTCTACCTTGGCATAGCATTCCAAATAGCCGATGATGCACTGGACTATATGGCTGAGCGTGAAAAACTAGGTAAAACAGTTGGCGATGACTTCCGTGAAGGAAAGATGACGGCTCCAATTCTCTTAGCGCTTCAAAAAGCTAAAAATGAAAACAACGAAGAAGAATTAAAATTCTGGAAACGTGTAATTAGCGATCTCGATCAAAAAGATGGCGACTTACAAACAGCTCAAAATATTTTTGAAAAACACGACATATACAGCGAAACTTTAAAACTTGCGCATAACTATGGTGATAAAGCTATAGCAGCTCTAGAACATGCTCCTGAACATCCTCTCAAAGCATCTTTAAAAGAGCTAGTCAATTACAGCATCACACGCGAGACATAGAAAAGAACAGTAAGATGAGCTCATGCTGCCCAACAGAAGATCACGATAAGAAACCAAAGAAGAAAAAATTTGACTTCATTATGTATGGCTCTTTAGCCATCATCGTTCCAGTGATCTTACTACATTTGTCGAACGCTCCTCTTCCATATATACATACTTTCGGCAGCTCACTTATAGAGCTCTTTTCAACCATGTGGTGGGGAATTGCGCTTGGACTCATTACCGTAGGTTTGATGAATAAAATTCCTCGGGAATATTTCACTCACCTTATGGGTCGAGGCGATACAACAAAAGACATTATTAAAGCCTCAATAGCAGGTGTCATTTTGGACCTGTGCAATCATGGCATCTTGGTTATGGCTGGAAAACTATATGAACGCGGCCTATCAACGGCGCAGGTTCTAACCTTCTTGGTTGCCAGCCCTTGGAACTCGTTATCCTTAACATTCATACTCATTGCCCTTATTGGTTGGTGGTGGACACTCATCTTTACGCTAGCCTCTATGGTAATCGCGATTATAACCGGGATTATCTATATTAAATTGACTAAAATTGGTGTTCTCCCTGAAAATCCGAATACAGTAGATGTTCCAAAAGATTTCAACATAAAGAAAGACGCCAAAGAAAAATTAAAAGGCTGGCGGCCAAACAAAGCTTGGTTTAAGGATATTGCCAGAGATGGCTGGCACGATGGCCAAATGATCATACGCTGGATACTTTTTGGCGGCCTGATTGCAGCCGCAATGAATGCTTTTGTACCGCCAGAAATTTTCCAAGCCTACTTTGGCCCAACGATTATTGGTTTATCGCTTACCCTCATAGCGGCTACAATTATTGAGGTTTGTTCTGAAGGCTCAGCCCCCATTGCTGCGGAGATCATGAATAGCGCAAGCGCCCCTGGTAATGGCTTCACATTTCTTATGGCTGGTGTAGCGACAGACTATACAGAAATCCTCGTTATTAGAGAATTCACTAAAAGCTGGAAGATTGCCCTCACCCTTCCATTAATCACAGTGCCACAAATATTATTGATCGCTATTTGTCTGAACGCATATTAAGGCGTTTTTGCACGGCTGAGGTACCACCACCCTCCAAAATAACAGGAGCTTTCTCCACTGCTTTACATGGATAAGCACTAGACAATGCAATAGCAGCAGAAGGAGCCGCAACAAACGATTTTTGTTCAGCCGAATTTTCAGATAAATAACGAACAACTGTCTGCTGGACTTTCGTCAGACCTTCACCTTCTGGAATACAAAAAAGAACGGCAGGCTCAGTGCCCATTGCAACGACTGCCTTATAATAATCAATAAGTCCTGCCAAATATGCCTGACAAGCAATATGCGATCCGGGAGCGCGCTCTTTTCCGTTCTCATTTGTTGAACAAACTTGCAACAAGTACTTTCCCGTAAAATAAGCAGACTGTGCAGGTGATGATAAAGACACAGCCAATAGAGTTGATGCTAATGAAAGTGTAATTAATCTACGCATAAAATGATCCCTATTTTATTTTTTATCTTTAAGTTGCCCGAGAATTGCAAAAGGCGAATTTTCTAACTTCTTCTCAGGTCCAGCACTAATAACGCGTGGTCCTCTATCCTTAGGCTTTCCTTTAGACTTATGAGACTTATTCTGTGCTTTCTGCCCCTGCTTTTTATTAAACGGTTTTTTACCGCCCTTAAAGCCACCAGTCTTTTGAAAGGCCTTGCCCTTTTTAAGTCTAAATAGAGCTAATTCGGGCTTCACATCATTATTAACTGCTTGAGGTTTTTCAGCAGCATCTTCTGATTTTGCCTTATTTTCGTCTTCACTAACCTGTTCAGCATTCGCTAAATCTTCAACACTCACTTTAACTTCTGGCTCAACAGCACTCTTCTCAGCATCACCTGTGCTCTTCGGCTCTTGCGATTGTTCCTGTGGCTTTTCTGGAGCATCTTCAATTTTCTTATGCCCCATTGCCTCTAAAATCTCATAAAGATCATCAATCGGACATCCAAGCCATTCAGCCATTTTGTGTTGTGCTCTGAATACACCTTTATCCGCTGCATCATAAACAGCGCTAATCACACGGTCGAGCATATCAATACGAATAGCACGCTTACCGTATACAGGATAACCGACAGCTTGATAGAAATTCTTATCAATTGCACTCGGGTCAACTTCAAACGACACTATACCATCTTTAGGCACTTCTAATGGTAGTGCACGTTCATTATAAACACCCCATAAAACGGCTCTCAATCTTACTGCTGCGGGCTTATTTAAAGCTGGAATAAAGGCAAGAACAGGACCTAAACGAATACGCTTACTTCTAAGAACACCTCTCATATCCGTATCAAGATCAGCAATAAGGTCTTCTAGCTGTTCACGTGGGATAATCCCCATCTTCTCATACACTTGATATGCGATACCTTTAACAGGCGCAGCATCTTCTTCACCAACCTGCTCCAGATTCATCAAAGGCTCAAGCACAGTTTTAAGATGCGCCCCAAACCATTGCTCTAAACGGTCACGCAGCTCCGTACGGTCAACACCATTAACACTATCCTCTTCTAAAATAGTGAAAGCTGGTTTATAAGCGCTTTCCCCTTTTGCAAGCTGTGCAATCTTAACACCCGGCAACGGATTACTCTCTTGCACCTGGAAGCAAACACTTCCATCTTCTTGTAAACGAAATTGTGTATCTTTAGCCTTTAAAATAGACACGAAAACATCACCCCTTTATGTCTGTCCCAATATGAAAGCCTATATATAGTAAAAAGCTCTGTACATGTCTATCCAAATACTGTTCACTATTATTTATACATATCTTATTATTTGTACTTGGGGATTATATTCATGCGCCTTTTAAAGCTAAAGACACATTCACTCATACTTGCCTTAGCCACTTCAAGCCTTCTAATATCGCCGGCACAAGCTGCTGACATTAATACCGAAGGAGCAGAATATGTAAGAAACATGTTCCAAGAACTCCTAGATACAAATGCAAAAACTTATGGGTCAAACAAAGCTGAAGGCCCTATTATTGAATATAGAGGTGACGTTATTGTAGAACCTGCTGGTTCATTCTACAGCGTCACACTTCCGAAAACAGTTGTAAGTGTAGAAAATNATAAAGGTGAAAAGCTTGAATTTCATATTGGCATGATCACAGCAAATGTAATGCCTCACGATAAACCTAAACAATGGAAAATGACTGCTGCAGTACCTACACCACTTACAGGTTACGATTCAAAAGGAAAAGCGTCATTCAAGTTAAATATTGGCAATCAACGCACATCTGGTATCTGGCACGAAGATCTTGATAACTATGTTAAGCTGGATTCGCACTATGAAAACATAACAATAGACTTTGAAAACAACCCTTCAGCAGCAAGCTTTGGCTCAATTAAAGCTGTCTATAATCTTGATGAAAATGAATCAGGATTCTGGAGCGGCCCTATGAATATCTTCCTCAACAACTTTAATGTGGCGCCACCAGATAAAGACGGTTTCTTGAAAATCGGCCAAGTCGCCATAAAAACAGACACAGATAAGATGAACTTATCATCTATGAAAAAACTCCAAGTGCTTATCAATGAAACTGCACAAAGAATGGAAGAAACACCTAGCTATAAACCAGATGTGAATGAGATTATTGATATTTTATTATCTCTTCTAAATGGCTTTGAAAGTAACTTCGAGCTTTCAAACCTTCACTTCCAAAATGGCGAGAACGATGAAATGAACGCCATATTAGATATGGGGTTAAAAAGTGATGATAAAAATAAGAAGAAAAATCAAAAAATATCTTTTGATAAGCTTTATTTCGGAATGAGTGCAAATGGGATACAAGAAGATAAACTGAGCCTCGGCTACAAAGTAGGCTATGAGAATCTTGTAAGCTCAGAAAATGACCCGACACTAAAACCCATCATGGCAACGGATGCTTCTTTAACACTACATAGTAAGAATATTCCCATCAAGCAGCTGCTCACGATGTACAGAAACTCTTCACAAGATCCAAATGGGCTAAACCCCATGATGCTGATGATTAAGCTTCCAGCTATCCTATCAACAGCTGCAACACGCATAGAAACAGACATAAACGCCAGTAACAGCAACTGGNGCGCNGATCTCGATGGNCATGCACAAGCCGATATAAACGCNGCCAATAGNGCTACAGCATTGGTAACNCTAAAGCTTAAAAACTTACAATTCGTGATAGATACGCTTAGGNCTCTCANATCAAATGAAACTGATCCNNAAAANCAGGCCGAGCACAAAAGTGCCGTTGCAAACCTACAAAAAATTAGCGATCTAGCCATAATTGAAAATGACGCTTCAGGAGCACCAATACATAGCTATAAACTTGAAGTTACGCAAACAGGTGAAATTCTACTTAATGGCAAACCTGCAATGGCCGCTATGCAGGGCATTCAGATACCTACAAACCTATTTTAAAATATAGGGAACAATCGCATTTAAACGTAGCCGCCCTTTATCGCTTAAGACCAAGCGGCCCGTTGATTTTACATTCCCCATAAAATCACCGTGTTGAGCCAAAAGCTCAACACGCTTAAAATCAATCAAGTCTTTAGTAACAAGACCTGTACGGCGTTCTATACGCTCCAGCGGCACCCCTTCCCGAAGACGAAGCCCCATCATAATCTCTTCTAAAAACTGGTCCTTAGCAGAAAGAATTTTGCTTGGGTGCATACCGCTCCCCTTTTCCTCTACATGTTTTAACCAAATGTCAGGCGCATGATGCTCACGCGTTGCAACCTTACTTTCATCTGGTAACGTCAATCGACCATGCGCACCAGGCCCTATGCCAATATAATCATCATAACGCCAGTAAATTAGGTTATGCTGAGATTCATGGCCAGCCTTTGCATAGTTAGAAACCTCATAAGCTGGAAGTCCGTAACCTGATAGCACCTCTCCTGTAAGTGTATAAAAATCAGCCGCAAGCCCCTCTTCTGGAACTGAAAACTGTCCTTGCTCGTGAGAGAAGTAAAACGGAGTGTTCCGTTCTATTGTAAGCTGATATAACGATAAATGAGAGGCGCGTAAAGAAACTGCAATTTTAAGTTCTTTTTCCCAATCCTCTAAGCTCTGCTCCGGACGGGCATAAATAAGATCAAAGCTAAAACGATCAAATAAACTCGAGGCAACTTCTATTGCTGCAAGCGCATGTGCAACATCATGCGTTCGCCCTAAAAACTTCAAATCTTCATCATTGAGCGCTTGCACTCCAAGAGACACACGGTTAACACCAGCCTCTTTAAAGGCTTGAAACTTATTCATCTCAACTGATGTAGGATTAGCTTCTAAGGTAATCTCAAAATCATTCACGCAGTTCCAGCTCGCACGAACTTTCTCAATAATTTTCTCTACAAGCTGCGGCTCCATAAGAGACGGTGTACCACCACCAAAGAAAATAGAGCGCACCTGACGGCCATTCATCAATTCGGCATAATACTCAATAGATCTCAGGTAAGCTTCCAACCAAGTTTGCTGATTAATATCGTCCTGAATATGCACATTAAAATCACAATAAGGACACTTTGAAGCACAAAAAGGCCAGTGAAAATATATACCAATATGATTATCCACCATAGATACCTTAATAATTTAGGCTTTAGTTTTCTTGGGCTCAGGCTTTTCAAGCTGCGATGGCCCAACGACCGTTTCTGAAACAGCCATAGTGTTCTGAACTAGCTCAAAGATCAATGGTATAAGAAATAAAGAAACACCGGTAATAAGCTGTATCGTTCCATCTCTTAATGGTGTTTGGGTTGGGTTATCGTAATGATCCTTTACCCGAAGGGCTCCCACAAAAGCCATACCCATACCGATAATATAAGATAAGCTCGACAAAAGTCCCGGCACGACATCCATAACTCCGGTCACATTGCGCGTTACATCGTTTAAGGAAGTACCAGAGCTAGAAGCGCCTTTGACACTATTAGGCGCTGTCGCCGCAATAGCAGCCGCTGGTATGATAAAAAAACACACCATTTGTACATACAAATATCTAACAACTGATTTTAACATCACTCTTTTTTATTACCGTAAATTAACGCGCTTAAACTACATTATATCACAAATCAAAGTCAAACTTCACACGGCGCAGCTTACACACCGGATTTAATAAGAAAATACTAATAAAAAGAATCCCTAGTGACTAAAACAGGATTCTATAAATTTCTTAAAGGCATCCGCTCTATGTGAAATAGCATGTTTTGCTTCTGGCTCCATCTGCGCAAAAGTGACATCCTGACCGTCCGCAATAAAAATTGGATCATAACCAAACCCTTTATCCCCNCNCGGTGGAAATGATAGGCNACCATGAACTGCNCCCTCAAAGCTCTCAACATNTCCATCAGGCCACGCAAGNGAAAGNACACAAANAAAGGANGCNCGNGCNCCNTCAGGTTCTTCATTTTTATCAAGTAAAGCTTTCCGAATTTTTTCCATCGCCATGGAGAAATCACGACTTCCATCTTCTGTTAGAGCCCAACGAGCAGAATATATACCTGGCTCACCGCCAAGAGCTTCAACACTCAACCCACTATCATCCGCCAAAGCAGGTTTACCAGTATGCTTAGCCGCAGAGACAGCTTTCAATTCAGCATTGCCTATAAATGTTTTCTCATTCTCAACTGGTTCAGGAAAATCAAGGTCATTCGCCGTATAAAATCTCTTTGGCTGAGAATATGGCTTNAAAAGNGCCTCAATCTCACGCGCCTTACCNGCATTATGCGTAGCAATTACAAGCTCATCACTATNAAAATNACGGGCCATNATANGNTAATCCTCTTCTACGGCNTTAAAATCAAAACTATNAAANGATTGNTCCGTCGGCATCACTTCTAAATTATTAATGTTAATATGTTCTGGCTGCATAGCTANCCAAACAATAATNTCCGCAATCTCTGAAGAGCTCATCTTACGGTANCCTTCATAAACTGCATTAGCTTTCGCTTGATCCCCTTTAAACCGAACAAGTGAGAACTCACTATCAACTGAACCCGGCTCCAATGAGCTCACACGCACATTCTTGCCTTTCAAATCCGCACGTAATGTCTTAGAGAAGTGATTCACAAAAGCCTTAGATCCGCAGTAAGTATTACCACCCGGATAAGGATAGGTCCCCGCAACCGATCCAATATTGATAATATGACCACGTTTACGCTCGACCATTCCCGGCAANAANGCATGTGTTACGGCTAACAAACCTCNCACATTCGTATCAACAATGCGCAAACTATCCTCTAATGCTTTTTCGGGCATAGCCTCTGTTCCAAGCGCAAGACCTGCATTATTTATAAGCAGATCAACATTTGAAAACTCATCCGGTAATGCTGAAAAATCCGCGACAACNTTATNAGTATCACTCACATCCTGCACCAATATATGAACAGGAACAGATAGCTCAGACGAGAGCGCTTCTAAACGCTCCTGCCTTCTACCTGTAAGGATTAAACGGCTCTGGGGACAGGCTTTAGCAAAAGCCTTAGCCGCCTCATAACCGAAACCAGACGTAGCGCCTGTTATAACGATAGCTTGCGGGGAATAAACCATTACCTATTCAATCCCAAGCGTTGTCTTTTGAAGTGCCGTTAATTCAGCGCACCCTTTTTTAGCAAATTCAAGTAGCTTCAGAAATTCCTCTTCACTAAAAGGTTCTTTTTCCGCAGTCCCTTGAATCTCACATAAACCACCCTTACCTGTAATTACAAANTTTGCATCCGTCTCCGCTTCNCTATCNTCAGCATAATCCAGATCAAGAACAGGGNTACCTTCATAAATACCGCACGATATTGCGCTCACAGTATCTTGAATTGGGGCTTTTTCTAGCAAACCAACGTTCACAAGATGCTGAAATGCGAGNTGAAGAGCAACAAAACCACCAGTAATAGAGGCTGTGCGTGTACCACCATCGGCTTGAATAACATCACAATCAACACGCACCTGACGCTCACCTAAAGCTTTCATNTCAACNACAGCGCGAAGAGCACGTCCGATCAGACGCTGAATTTCCTGTGTACGGCCTGATTGTTTTCCGCGCGCAGCCTCACGATCCATACGTGAACCAGTAGAGCGCGGTAACATTCCATATTCAGCAGTGACCCATCCAGCCCCTGTCCCCTTCATCCAACCGGGAACTCTCTCTTCGACACTAGCTGTGCAAAATACATGCGTATCACCAAATTTAATAATGCAAGACCCCTCCGCATGTTTCGAAACATCTGTCTCAATACTTACATCTCTCATTTGGTCTAAAATACGCCCTGAAGGTCTTGTCATGTTCTTTACTCACTTATTTAAAATTTAAATTCACCCCAATAAACACCACATAGCAAAAGAGATAAACCCAAAAGAAATAAAAATCCCCGTGGATGAAGTGAAAAACCTCAGGCTAATGAGTTGCGTGACTCAGGTAAGATTATGTAGTAATCATAAAGGACATAACTTTTATGAAATATATGAGTCTGAAATAATGCGCAAATTACTCAAACCTATCCTAGCCCTTTCAATTCTTGCTTTTGGTGGTGTTTCTACATCTCAATATGCCGCCGCAGAGGTCGTCAATCAATATGACCCAGAATACATGCCAGAGTTTGCTGATGAAATCATCGAAGACGGTGATATTTATTACCATGATGTAAATGTCCTTTCAGACTTTAATTACTTCGTAACACCAGTAAGACATAAAGACGCCAAAGACGGTAAGATTGCATTCCGCATTACGAACACCGCCGCGGTTACAGGATGTATCAAATCCAAACCACCAGAAGCAGAAGTAGAGCTTAGCTGGAAAAAAGTGGAAATAAACATCATTGAGAGTGTTACACGCCTGAACGAAGATGAAAGAGATTACAAACTCAACAACTGTGAAGTCAAAGCAGCTGCACCTTATGTTGACGTTGTTCTTGATAGAGACGAACTGATTGAGGGCGGCGTTGAAAAAATTGAATTCAGCTCAAAAGCTATGGGCATGTTCATGTCACTAAAAACACTTATTGATAAAGAAAAAGCATTCTTCCTCATTCCTGTGCAAGAGAACATAAACACGGTTCCTACATCACTTCTTCTAAATGGAAAGAACAAATACACATACTGGTTCTTCCCTGAAAACACTGTTGTTCTTTACAATGAAACACTTGAAATAAACGATCATACAGCACAAAAAATTTCTGACTTTGCCCGTCGTCGTGGTTTAGTACCAATTACAGAGAAATATAAAGACTTCAGAACACATGATGGTAACCGTCATAAAATGTATTTCATTGACGTAGACGGTGCTTATGCTCATCAAATTAAAGGTGAGGAAGTTATGACACTTGGTAATATTGAACTTGATGAAATATACCACACAGCGAGTGGTGCAGTAACAAAGCCATCTAAAAAACCTATTTACGTGAAGCTTCCAGGCGTCTATGACTAGCCACCTCAAATAAGACTACAGTAAATTACAGGGTATAAAAATGACCGAAAAACAGCATGATCATAACCAAACTCATGAAGAAAACGATCAACCAGAAGAAACACTAGCCGAGAGATCTGCTCGTCTTGAGGCTGAAGCGGCTGCTATGGCAGAGAATTCAGCGCAACCAAATCCGTATAGTAGTTCTCAAACAGCTCACGATCCATTAGCACCAGAGCCTATCCAAGAGAACACAGAAGAAAAACATACAGAAGAAACACACTCTATTGGCGATCAACAATCTCAAGAGATAATCATAGCCCTTCAGGACCAGCTGGACGCTATGAAAGATCAAGCTACACGCGCATTAGCAGAAGCTGAGAACACTCGCCGCCGCGCAAAAAAAGACCGTGAAGATGCTGGCAAATACGCCATTACCGGCTTTGCTAAATCGCTGCTTGAGGTTTCAGATAATCTTCGCCGTGCTGTGGAAGCTTTCCCTGAAGACCTAATAGAAACAGACCCACGAATCGGGTCATTTATTGACGGTATAGAAGCTACAGAACGCTCACTTTTAAAAGTATTTGAGCAACAAGGCATCCAAAAATTAGAACCACTAGATGAGCCATTCAACCCAAACTTTCATGAAGTTATGTTTGAAGCGCCTGTTCCAGGAAAAGCTGCTGGTTTGGTCATACAGGTTTTAGAGCCAGGTTACGTTATTAAGGACCGTCTATTGCGCCCTGCCCGCGTTGGCATAAGCAAAGGTGACGGCTCTTCGCCCCAAGAACCACCAGCAGGCGGAAAGATAGATACACAGGCATAATTTCTGTGACTATCAAAAAATTAGGCCTAGATTTTTTTTACGCACTTGCTATATAAATATTATAGCGGTGCCTAATACTGGGCCGCGAATACATTGTAGAAAATAATCTTGCTTAATATAAGGAGATGAAACATGAGCAAAATCATCGGTATCGACCTTGGTACAACAAACTCTTGCGTAGCCGTAATGGACGGTAAAGAAGCGCGTATCTTAGAAAACGCGGAAGGCGCAAGAACAACCCCTTCTATGGTAGCCTTTACAAAAGATGGTGAGCGCCTTGTCGGTCAACCAGCTAAACGTCAGGCTGTCACTAACCCAGAAAATACACTCTTCGCCGTTAAGCGCCTTATTGGTCGCCCTTTCGACGATGCAGAAGTTCAGGACATGAAATCCAAAGCCCCGTTCGAAATCGTTAAAGCAGATAACGGAGATGCATGGGTGGAAGTTAATGGTGAAAAAAAATCACCTGCAGAAATCTCTGCAATGATCCTACAAAAAATGAAAGAAACTGCTGAAGACTTCCTAGGTGAAAAAGTTTCAAAAGCTGTAGTAACTGTACCAGCTTACTTTAACGATGCGCAGCGCCAAGCGACAAAAGACGCTGGTAAAATTGCGGGCCTAGAAGTTGAGCGCATTATTAACGAGCCTACAGCTGCTGCACTTGCATACGGTCTTGATAAGAAATCAACCGGTACAATCGTCGTATACGACCTTGGTGGTGGTACATTCGATGTTTCAGTTCTTGAAATTGGTGACGGCGTATTCGAAGTAAAAGCCACAAACGGTGACACATTCCTTGGTGGTGAAGACTTCGACCTTCGTATCATTGATTATCTAGCTGATGAATTCAAAAAATCTGATTCTATTGACCTTCGTGAAGATAAGCTGGCACTTCAGCGTCTTAAAGAAGCAGCAGAAAAAGCAAAGATTGAGCTTTCATCATCACAACAAACAGAAGTAAACCTTCCATTTGTAACGGCTGATGCATCTGGCCCTAAACACCTTCAGATCACAATGACACGCTCTAAGCTTGAAAGCTTGGTGGGAGATCTAATTAAGCGTTCTCTTGACCCAGTTAAAAAAGCTCTTAAGGATGCTGGTGTAAAACCGTCTGAGATTGATGATGTAATTTTGGTTGGTGGTATGACCCGTATGCCAAAAGTGATCGAAACTGTTAAAGACTACTTCGGCAAAGAACCACATAAGGGTGTAAACCCAGACGAAGTTGTTGCTGATGGTGCAGCGATCCAAGGTGGTGTTCTTCAAGGTGACGTTAAAGACGTTCTTCTATTGGATGTAACCCCGCTATCCCTCGGTATCGAAACAATGGGCGGTATCTTTACACGCCTGATTGATCGAAACACAACAATCCCAACAAAGAAATCACAAGTATTCTCTACAGCAGATGATAACCAAAACGCTGTGACAATTCGTGTTTTCCAAGGGGAACGAGAAATCGCTGCTGACAACAAATTCCTTGGTCAATTTGATCTTGTTGGCATTCCACCTGAACCGCGCGGCATGCCGCAAATCGAGGTAACATTTGATATTGATGCTAACGGTATTGTGAACGTATCTGCCAAAGATAAAGCCACAAACAAAGAGCAGAAAATTCAAATTCAAGCCAGCGGTGGCCTCAGTGATGATGACATCGAAAAAATGGTTCAAGATGCAGAAGCAAACGCGGATTCAGATAAGAACAAACGCGCATTGATCGAAGCAAAGAACCAAGCTGAAAGTCTTATACACGCAACTGAAAAATCTTTAGAAGAGTTCGGCGGCGAAGTTGATAGTGCTATGAAATCTGATATCGAAACAAAGATTACAGAGCTTAAAGACGCTGTAGCCGATGATAATATTGAAGAAATTCAAACAAAGACAAATGAGCTAACACAAGCAAGTATGCAACTTGGTGAAATGGCTTATCGCAAGGCTCAAGAAGAAAATGCTGGTGAAGCAGATAGTGCCACAGAAGCACCACAGTCAGATGCAGCTTCAAGTGCTGATGACGATGTAATCAGTGGCGACTTCGTTGACCTTGAAATCGAAGAAGATGACATTGAAGTTGTTGACGAAAACAAAGATGATGAAGAAAAATCATCATAATTAAGAGCTTAGAAAACGCAGCCCTACCTTACTTTGGGGCTGCGCTTTACAAAAGAGTTCAAGGATAAGCCATGTCTAAGGATTACTATAAAATACTCGGCGTAGAAAAAAGCGCTGATGCTGCTGAGCTTAAAAAAGCTTATCGCAAGCTTGCTATGAAATTTCACCCGGATCAAAACAAAGATAATCCGGAAGCTGAAGCTAAGTTCAAAGAAATCAACGAAGCTTATGACATCTTAAAAGATGAACAAAAACGTGCCGCTTATGATCAATATGGCACAGCAGCGTTTGATGGTTCAATGGGCGCTGGCGGCTTTGGCGGCGGCGGTGGCGGCGGCTTTGGTGGTGCTGGTGCATTCTCTGATATTTTCGAAGATATGTTCGGCGACTTTATGGGCGGCGGCGGTGGCCGCGGCCGTGGCGGCCCGCAGCGTGGTTCCGACATGCAATACACCATGGAAATTTCCATGGAAGATGCCTTTAAAGGCAAAGAAGTTAAAATAAAAATTCCTGTAAATGATACATGTGATAAATGCGGAAGCTCAGGCGCAGAGGACGGTGAATCAGCAGCCAAATGCTCCACATGTGATGGCGCAGGACGCATAAGACAGCAACAAGGTTTCTTTACGGTTGAAAGAACCTGCCCTACCTGTAACGGCAAGGGCCAGATCATTAAAAACCCATGTAAAGCATGTCATGGACAAGGCCGCGTAAAGAAAAATAAAACACTTAAAATAAAGGTTCCGCCAGGCGTAGACACAGGTCGTCGCATCCGTCTATCCGGCGAGGGTGAAGCCGGTGTTCAAGGTGGACCTAAAGGTGATCTATATGTGTTAATCGCTGTAAAACCGCACCGACTATTTAAGCGTGATGGCGCAAACCTATTCTGCCGAGTACCTATAACAGTTACAAAAGCAGCTCTTGGCGGTGATGTTGAGGTCCCAACCATTGAAGGTAAATCAGCGAAAGTAAGTATCCCAGAAGGCACACAAACAGGTCAAACATTCCGCCTTAAAGGCAAAGGAATGGCGATCCTTAATTCCGATTCACGTGGTGATCTCTATATCGAAACATTTGTAGAAACGCCGGTAAATCTAGATAAAAAACAAAAAGATTTACTCAAACAACTCGACAAAGATTTTTCCGATGAAAAAGGCGGTAAGCACTCACCAGAGGCTAGTGGATTTTTTGGAAAGGTAAAAGAGTTCTGGGATGACTTGAAAGAATAGCACTTTTGATATAACTAAAGGCTCATGGCAAGCGTT
>NHCG01000017.1 GCA_002167715.1 Micavibrio sp. TMED27 | reverse complement strand
GAAAGCAGGCTTTGGTGCTAGCTCTGGTAAATGTGGACATCCCGCACTGAAAAGCGCATGTGATGAATATTCATTAAGTTCCCCATTACGCTTAAATAATGTAACGTGTCCCATAACTTCATTCTCACCTTTAACAATCGCAACAAGTTGACCATCTGGTGCAAGCTGATCAAGTATGTCTGTTGGTACTTCGCTAACTGCACCGTTAATGATGATTATGTTGTAAGGTGCGTTCTCAGGTGAGCCCTTCGTGATGTCACCTTCAATAGTAACGATATTGCACATATCATGTGCATTCCACATGTTTTGTGCATGATCAATCATATCTTTGTGTGATTCGAGAGCAACAACAGTTGTTACGATAGAGGACAAAATAGCAGCGCTATAACCAGACCCACATGCTATGTCTAAAACTATATCTGTAGATTTAGGTTTGAGGGCTTCTAAAATTTTTGCATGGACCATAGGCTCCATCAGGTAACGGCCTTTAGCAATCTCGATATCTTCATCCTGATAAGCAACACCTTGATATTGTTCAGGTATAAAAATTTCACGCGGAACTGTCTGGAATGCATCAACTACAGCAGGAGAAATAACGCCCGATGTTAAGATTTGCGAATCCATCATATGTGTGCGGGCCTGAGAAAAATCGTACATAATATGTGCTCTTCTTTGAAATCAATTGAAGTTAAGAATATTTCCACGCAATAATTACTTGATTTTTGGGCGTGAACCAAACGTTTTTTTATTCTAACATAAAACTTCCTTAACACCACTATTGACTTAGCATACATAATTGCACTAAACAGTTTGAGTTGCGGCGCCGTGGCAGAGTGGCTATGCAGCGGATTGCAAATCCGTGTACACCGGTTCGACTCCGGTCGGTGCCTCCAACATTTTCTTCTATTAGTTGCTTGACAAAGCAATCTCAATAGAGCATATAAACGCACGAATGAAGTGTTCCTCGGTAGCTCAGCGGTAGAGCAGGTGACTGTTAATCACTTGGTCGCTGGTTCGAATCCGGCCCGAGGAGCCACTTGATTTAATGGATTGATATAAAATAGTTTTTTGACACTTAGTTTTACAATCTCACTTATCCTAAAAAATAGCTCGCTATAAGCACGCAACTAGCGTACCGTTATAAAAATTACAGAAAAGAGCTTTCATCCGTATTTTATTGACCCTTATCGCAATTGTGGTTTTTCAGCCAACAATTGCCAACGCGGCACCTCAAAAAAGAATTGAATTTTTGTTGTACTTCTTTGATATTAACGAAAGTGCATTCGCTTATCATCGTCATTGCCTTAGCCAAACAGAAGAACTCAATACAACCTTTTTGCAGACGCTTGAGTTCGTGGCAGACGAACTTTTTGACGAAGCAAAAAAGAATGAGCCAAAAACAAAACCCGAATACATAAAAACCAAGATTTTAGAACGGCGATACAATATTCAATACAGGCTGGATCACGCTAACATGAAAGATGGCTGCTATTCACAAGCATCCTTAAAGGCGAAAGAGCATTATCAAGAATTTAGCAATTACAACACGTCACAAATCCGCAAATTCATTGATGAACGGACAGGTGGTTAGCATGAAATTCATTAAAAACTTCCTGCTTTTTCTAAGATGGTGCTTTCTCAACCACCCCGATGATAAAGACAAAAAATAATGAAAGTTTGACAAGGCGCACCAAACCTGTCACTACTCCACCCAGTTTGACAATGCTCACTATGAGATACGAGCTTACAGAAAATTAGTATTCGCACATTAGCTGATACGTGAACGTCAAAACCTCACCTTTTCCGAAAAGTTCAAAATTTATAGGTCTATGCCGCACAAGCGGCTTGCAAACATGCGTTTGGCATTATGCCTTACGCAGATAACAACCATATTTGAATAAAGGAAAAAAATATGACTACAGCTATAGGAACCGTGAAATGGTTCAACGATCAAAAAGGCTTCGGCTTCATTCAACCTGAAAATGGCGGTGAGGACGTATTCGTTCATAGAAACGCCGTTGAACGTGCAGGAATGCATACTTTAACAGAAGGCCAGAAGATCAGTTACGATCTACAACGCGACCCTAAAAAGGGTAAAGACAGCGCGGCTAATCTCAAGGAGGCGGCATAGGGCAACCACCAAGTGAACGCTGACTCCGTTAAAATCCGTATTCTCATCGTCAGTAACGACTTTGCAGAAACAGACACAATAAAGTCATGGCTTGAAAAAGATATGCGGATTCCGTGGGGCATGAGCCATTGCGTGAATATTAAAGAAGCAAGATCGCGTATCAATAAAGCCGATCTTGTCATTTTGAAACCGGAAATGGAGGGCGCACTTACCCCCAAAGAGGTTTTTCAAAGTATTGACGATATGGTTTTTGAGATCCCAATTCTTGTGCTTAAAGGCGCTGAAGATGAACGCGCGCTTTCCACTTATGTCATGGAACAGGGCGCTGCGGATACGGTTATACGTGGACAGTTTGCTAGGCTGGTGGATGCAATTGAATTTGCGCTTATCCGCCAAAAGCTAAAAACAGATACTCGCAAAGAAGCTGAAAAAAACCTCACGTACAGTCAGGTTGAAGACGCCGCTCGTAACGAAAAACAAAAACAAATCTTGCGTATGTTAGGCGGCGATTACGCCGTGGATCAGCAGGATAAACCAAACACATAAATTAAGAAAGAATACAAATGAACAAAACAATTTCATCACCTAAGCCTGTTCAGGCTGGTGACTACGGGAAAGTTATACCCCAAACACCTAAGAATAAAAGTGAAACTAAGAGCATCAACACAGATGGTCATAAAACCCTTTCCCTCTGGAAAAGCTAAAAAGTTAATTTGAAAGTATATGGCACATCGGAAAAGAGATATTTTGATAAACAGCAATCAAACTATTATAATGCTGAGTTCGTAACGTATCAATTACGGTGAGCCATTTCTTTCCCTCTTCTCCCTTTTTCACTGATATCATCAAAAGATGTATGTAGATGTCTTGAATTACGTCAGCTACTTCGCTGGTAATGATTGTCAAAATGCTTGTCTAGTGTTAAAGCTCTGAAAAACGATATAAGAGGTACGTTATATGAGTGTTGAACAACCCCCCATGGGTGTTTTTGAGCGTTATCTGTCTGTCTGGGTTGGCCTATGTATTGCCGCAGGCGTTAGTCTAGGCTTGCTAGTTCCAGACGTGTTCCAAGCTATTGCAGCCCTTGAATATGCAAGTGTTAATTTGGTGGTTGCTGTGTTTATCTGGATTATGATCTATCCCATGATGGTCAATGTAGATTTTGCCAGCCTTAAAGATGTAGGCAAAAAACCTAAAGGCTTATGCATTACACTCGTTATCAATTGGCTGGTGAAACCTTTTACGATGGCGGCTTTAGGGATCGTTTTTTTTGAATACTTATTCGCTGGGCTAGTCTCAAAACAAGATGCAAAAGAATACATCGCTGGAATGATTCTATTGGGTGTGGCGCCTTGCACAGCCATGGTCTTTGTCTGGAGCCAGCTTGTTAAGGGGGATGCGAACTACACGTTGGTTCAGGTTTCGTTAAACGATATCATTATGATCTTTGCTTTTGCGCCCATTGCGGCATTTCTTCTTGGGGTAACTAATATAGTGGTGCCGTGGGAGACTTTGCTTTTATCAGTCATTCTTTATGTGCTTATACCTTTAGTAGCGGGATATATCACACGCAAAAAACTTGATAGTGCAGGTAATCATGAATGCATCGCGAGGTTTACGGCCAAGGTAAAGCCATTTTCTATAGTTGGCTTGTTAGCAACAGTTGTGCTTCTGTTTGGATTTCAGGCAGGTACGATTATTGAAAAGCCGCTAGTTATTGCTTTGATAGCTCTACCCTTAATAATTCAAAGTTACGGCATCTTTGCTATTGCCTATGGATGGAGCTATTTGTGGCGCGTACCGTTTAGCACCGCCGCGCCCGCTGCCCTAATCGGCACATCAAACTTTTTTGAACTGGCTGTTGCTGTGGCGATAGGTTTGTTCGGGCTGAAATCTGGCGCAGCATTGGCGACTGTTGTTGGTGTGTTAGTCGAGGTTCCTGTTATGTTATCGCTGGTCGCTTTTGCCAATAATACAAAAGCGTATTTTGGACGGTAAGACCTCGAATCAAATAACATCTTGTTGTAATGCGCTACAATTGGGTTTTTAACGTGGCGGCCATCTGTTCCATAGCATACAAGGTTATCCTTACCATCTCACCCCTACTCTTGTAGTTAGCGCCTTAGATATTATTCGCTGTCGTTAATTTGTATAACCATTTGTGAGGAGCGCGCCGGTACAAAGACAAAGTCTCCCTGTTTCTCGATATTTACAGGGCGGCCAGTAAATGCACGATATACACCAAATACGGCAGTCATGAAAAATGTTATAAACAGCATCGCAAACATTGCATCTTTGTCGAAATGATCAATTAATAAACCGGCACTCAGCGGTCCAATACAGCAGCCAATTCCGTTTAGCAAAATTAAGGACGCTGAAACGGATGTCATTTGCGAAGCTTTTATACGATCATTCATAAACGCAATACATACGCTATATAGCGAAGTGACCATACCACCTAAAACGAAAATAAGGCCGATCAAGTAGAAAAATGGAAGGCCTATAATAAGTGCAACGATTAGGCAACTCGTGGAAGCGACCGCTAAAATAGCCAAACGTCTATCAACACGGTCAGATAACCAACCAATCAGAAGTGGTAATAAGGTTGCGCCCATAATATATGCCCCCATAAATAGGGCAATCTGAGAATTTTCCATGCCACTTTTTTGAGCGTATATTGGTCCCATTGTCAGTATCGTCGCTCCTGCTAGGCCAGATGCAAAAACACCCAGTAGTGGCAAAGGAGATTGAGAAAATAAATTTTTAAAAGGCATGTGCTCTGGTTCTTCAAAACCAGGTGTAGGCCTATTGGCGAGGGTTATAGGGATAATTGATATAGAAATAACAACCGACACCACAATAAAGAGTTCAATTTGTTCTACCGGGACAAGGTTTATAAAAAACTGCCCTGCGAATAACCCTCCATGAACAACAAATAAATAGGCACTAAATATTTGACCGCGAAGCTTGTTTGGTGCGATTGAGTTAAGCCAACTTTCCGAGACCACAAAAAGGCCAACAAAGCTAAAGCCGCTAATGATACGAACGATTCCCCATGTGTAAGGGTCTACAAATATGCCGTGAAACAGAACGGTTGATGAAGCGAGTGAAGCAAATCCCGCAAATACACGAATATGGCCTACGGAGGCAATGAGCTTGGGGACGAGTATACATCCGATCAAAAAGCCGAAATAATATGCCGACATTACCAGTCCAGTAGCAAAGACGGGAAACCCCTCGGCATGTGCCCGTAAACTTAATAATGTACCCTGTAGGCCATTTCCAACCATGATGAAAGCTATGCCCGCGAGAAGTGGCCAGGCAATACTTAGTGTTTTTAGTACGTCCTTAGATAACATTGCANAACCCTTCTACGCTATAAGACTGGNGANACCTCAGTATCTTGTGTGCAATTAACTTTCAGGTCAAATGCATCTANNGNTGGCTCTGAAATAATATCNATGTATGGAGCNTTCATAAGTCTTAGCAATGCNGAATAGCTAAGTGANAATTCGATAACATCACCAATTTTCAACTTTTCTGGGTTGTCGCCTAAATTGACAACGGTCAGATCGCTACTTGCGCCTGCAATCGTGTAGCGATCATCAATAGGTGTTAGTCCTGAAATATCCGTATCTAGCTGACCAAGAGTAACAATAGCACGGAAGCCCCTTTCGCCTGGTGTATAAGCCTGTTCTTCATCTGGGGTGTCGAAAGGCGAGATGTTTGCAAGCTCACCAGTTGGTACAAGACTTTTTTCTTTAATCTCTGCTATTTCCGCTTGGAGAGTGACCACATCATCTCGAAGCCCTTCCATCTTTTCGCCGCTGACCAGATCACTTCCAAGGAATACGGTTTCCCCAATTCTAAAGTGATTAATTGTCTTTGGCATAGCACCGCTTATGACCATCGGTAAAGACGCACTTGTGCCAGCGGATATAAACTGAAGTTTTTTATCAAACTTTAACTCCAAAAGTTCACGATAAAGCGCAAGCTGAGTGAATTGGTCTATACTGGGTAGAGTGCCTGATAGACATCCTAAATTGGCGCCGATTCCAATGACCTCAATATTGGTCAGTTCAAAAAGATCTTGGTAGAATTTTATAAGGCTTCCTGGCAGAATACCCTCTCTAAGATCACCAAGTTCAATCATGATGATGATGCTATGCATCTTCCCTTGTTTCTTTGCTTCTTCGTTGAGGGCTTTAATAATTGTAAGTTCACTATTCAAGCTAACATCAGAAAGGCTTATGATTTCAGGGACAACGCTTAAATGCGGTAAACGTAGGTACCATGCTTCAAAATCTTTCATAACCGTATCGGCATGGCGTAGATTTCTTAAGCGCGAATCTGCTATGGATCTTACGCCCATAATTTGTAAGGCGCGTAAGATATCCTTATTACCGCAGAGCACTTTACTCACTAATGTCCATTTAGCACCATGATCGTGCATCCAATCACCAATCTGTCGAACATTATGGCTTAGTGCATTTAGGTCAAAAATAACGCGGTTCATGGTGTTTAATCTTTCTTTTCAGCGCTAAAACGCATCTCTGCATATTTGTTTGTAAAACCAAGGCGCTCATAAAGACGCTTGGCTGGATTGTCGTATTCAACATGCAGTTTTATATCACCGTCAACTGAACTCATCGCCGATTGTAATAGGGTCTTGCCGTAACCCTTGCCACGGTGATCCGGATCAACACAGGCAAAGAGCACAATGTTCTCTGGTATATAACCACTCATACCCGTGCGCAGCATAACAACGGCACCAATTAATTTCTGAGAACCCTCCTCTATGCCCAGAACAATAAGGCCACCTTTACCTTCTTGCTCTGATAGGGCATCCTCCAAGCCGCGCCTAATATCTTCGGGCGCATCCTCATAGGGGCTCATGTGTTTGTGAAGAAAATTGACAAAGAACTCAAGATCTAGCCAGCTTGGCCAATCATGTTTTTTACTTATCGATAAGATATTCATGTCTGCACAACATAATCATTTGAAAAGATATTTCAAGTCAGCATGCTGAAAAGAAAAAAAGAGTGTTGATATCTGAGGTGAAGAATCGATGGAAATCTCTACAAAATTATAGTCAAAATACTCTTAGGCTTCGCCATGCGTTCACTAAGAGAGGTAAGCTAAATCTTTTTCAGATAAGCCTGCTTCAATAGTTTTCACAAGCGGTTGGAATTGTTTCTCATAACGTTTCCATCTTTCTATAGAGCTCGTATAAACTGGGCGTCTGACCTGTGACTTGCTAGCTGTAAGAACCGCTCGCTCTTGCTTATGTGGTTCTAGGCATGCATCGTTCCATTCAAGACCGATAAAGTCGATGAGCTTACGTGCTTGATCTTCAAGATTCGTAACGGTTTCTTCGTAATTAATCTCGTAAATGCGTCCAGGTAGAACTTGATTCCAATATTTCATAGTCTCAAGGTAATAAAGGTATTCTTTACCTAACTCTTCCATATTATAAGACCAGTGCTGACCCACCATAAAGGTCTGTTTGTAATTTGATAAGCATGTATCAAATGGATTACGGCAGCAATGTATAATCTTTGCGTTTGGTAATGCGCTTGCAATAAGTCCAATATTAAAAAAGTTAGCAGGCATTTTATCCGTGATAAACCGTGCTGTTCCAGATTTATCTAGAGGTTTGATTTGATCAATATAATATTGACCTATCCCTGCAATATTTTCAGGTGTTGCTCGCCCTCCTCGTCTATGTGATGCGCCAAGTTCTGCTAGTTCCCCTGCACCATAGACCTCTGGGTGTGATGAAATGATTTGCTCTGTAAGTGTAGTTCCAGAGCGCGGCATACCAACAATGAAGATAGGCAAGTCAGATTCGCATCCGTGACCTTTGAGCTCCTCAAGATATTCTGGTGTCCATACTTTTCTGACGCTGACATGTGGTCCGCGAATATCTTTATCAGAGAATGGGAGAATACTTCTTTTTAAGTCGTTTGCTTTTTTATAGTACTCAAATGCTTGGTCGTAGTTTTTAACCTGCTCATAAGCCTTGGCTATACCAAATAGCAAAGAAGACCCAGCTAGGGCGCCATAATTTTCAATATTTTCTGCAACTTCGAGCAAAAGCTCAAAGTCTGGATCACTTTCATCTTCAAAGCGTTTTAGATTCGTTAATGAATAACAATAAAGTGGGTTTCTTTTATCGAGGTTCTCTCCCGCGGCCTGGAGAGTTTCTAGCGCCTTTTCCTTATCTCCAGCGGATATGAGCCATTCAACTTTTGCCATGTGGTGATTAAGCATATTCGGTGCGATCTCAATGGCTTTGTCTGCATATTCTAACGCGTCTTCAACACGGTTGAGCATGTGCAGTAATGATCCTTTTTTAATAAGGAGCTTTGAGTTATGAGGTGCGATCTCGATGGCGTTATCGATGCTTTCTATCGCAAGCTCAAATTCTGACAGCTTCTCATATGTGTCAGCCAATTTGGCATGTGAAATTTCGTTATTTGGCTCAAGTTCAAGTGCTTTTTTAAGGGCGGCATGACCATCTTCATAACGGTTTAAAATATATAAAACACTAGCAAGGTTTATATAAGCATCTACAGAGTTTTCGTTATATTGAATTGCGCGTTGCGCTGTGAAATGTGCATTTTTGAAATCGGCAGTCTCAATATAGGCGGAGCTGAGAATATTATAGGCTTCTGCATAATCTGGCTTAAATGCAATTGCGTATTTTGCAGCAACGATACATTCCTTGAGATGTCCGCTATCCCCGCAAGCTAGTGCTTTATTATAATGTGCAGTTGCAAAATCAGGTTTTATATCTGTTGCTTTTGTAAAATATTCAATCGCCTCATCGGATCTGCCGAGTTGTTTTAGGATGGCGCCCATATTATTTTGCACATCAAAACTGTCTGGTGCTAACTCAATGGCCTTTTCTGCCTTCTCTAACGCAAGAGCAAGGTTTGTCCCCTGCTCCTTAAGCATGTTGGCCCAATTACTCCATACATTGGCTTCTTCTGGGTAAAGCTCAGCCGCTTTTTTCCAAAGTTCATTTGCTTCATCAAACCTATTTTGTGAAGAAAGGCTGATGGCTAGCACGTGAATACTGTCGAGATTATTAGGAAGCAGCTCTAATGACTTACGTGCTGTTTGCTCAGCTTCCTCATAGCGCTTTAAATTCCATAGTGTATCAGCGCGTCTATCGAGGGCTTCTACATTTTTATTGTCATTTGCGATGACTTTATCAAGGAGTTCTAGTGCCTCCTCGTAACGCCCAGCCATGGCAAGGGCAATAGCAAGATTGCTTTGGTACTGTATTTCGTTAGGGTTAATGTCGAGTGACCGCTGCATGTATTTAATAGCAAGATCAGCGAGACTTAACTGATAATAAAGTGCACCCAATAAATGATTGACGGTTGGGTTGTCAGGGAGAGCGTTTAAAATGTCTTTATATGTACGCTCAGCAATTACAAGATTGCCAGCATGGTGATGCTCTTTTGCTAGCTTAAGGGCCTCTTCATACGGTAGCTCGTGATTTTCCTTGTTGTATCCTGGAAATATACTCTGTTTAGCCATTTATATGTGAACTCCCTGTGAAGATGCCGCGTATGAATATGGACGCATTGCGAAATAAGAATATAAATCTATTAAAAAGTAATCTGTTGAAAATCGCAATTTCTATTAAATAAAAATTAACACCTAATACATAGAATGGATATATTGATCCTAATATAAGATGGGCAAGAGCATTTTATGGAATGAAAAAAATAAAATGATAACAAGTAAGTAAAAAAGCTTTTTCAGATATTTTTTTTGTGATATATTGGCTTCATCTGATCTACGTATGAAGATTGTATAAGAAGAATACTTATATATTGGATCGCGGCATAACCACTAACCAAGGAGTGAAATTGTGGATACCAAAAAAATAGACCTCAAAAAATCAAAGTTCGCCGCTGGCGCAGCAGTTGCTGTGATGAGCGGTTTTGTTCCCCAAGCAATGGCGGGTACTGCTACCCTTCCTGTTGATATTGACCTCGTGACAGCGGTTACCTTAGGTAACGTTAACGGCCTAGATTTTGGTCGCCTCGCACAGAGCGGTGGTACAATATCTGGTACATTTACACTACAACCTGATACAACAGAAGTAACTGCTTCTCTTACGAATGGTTCTGTAGTTGTTTCTGGTACACCAGGTAACATGGACATCACAGCTGGTGCGACAGCTGCTAGTGTTAATATCGCGCTAAGTGCAAATGTTGACTATGACGGTGGTAATGTTTCTATTCAGCGTCTTACATTCGGTGGCCCTGCAATGGTATCGACAGTACAAGTAGCTGGTGGTGCTAATGCAAACGGAACATTCGGTGGTGGTTCTACTGACATTCAAGTTGGTGGTCAGGTTACATTCTCTGGTGCGCCATCTCTTGGTGCTTACACAGGTAATAGCTTCACAGTAACTATCAACGATATTCCATAGGAACAAATTAAATATTTTAAGAGCCCGCATTAAATTTGCGGGCTTTTTTTATTGCCTGAATTGGTATACTTTAAACACTAGATTTCTATTCTAGAGTTTTAATAACAAATCATGTTAGACAAAAAATATAAAGGTACGGCTATATGTATATCGGCGATAACGCTGATACTAAGTCCTTTTAGAATGGCGCACGCCTCACCGACTATAAGCTGCGCTCGGCTCATGAATTTTGGACAGCTTTTGGCTTTATGTAGTGCTTCTATTACGGTAAGAGCTACTTCGGGAAGTGTAACTAACAATAATGGCTGTGTTGATGTGATGGGCGGTACCGTTCAACCAGGTATTTGCACGATCGGAACAACGCAGCCAACATCGGCCGTTGATGTAAGGATAACATTTAATCGTGTAAACCGAACTATCCAAAATACGGGCGGCCAAGGCCAGATTACGATTGATCAATTTCATTTACAAACACAGGCTGGATCTAAAGCGGCTTCTGCCACTTATCCTGCGGCTAGAATTGATCCAACACATCAATTTAAAGTGGGTATGAGATTACAATTCGGTACAAATGATGCTCATGGGCGCTATAGAAGTAATGTTGGCGTTGTATTAACGACGATTCCTTAGAATAATTAATAGGAGAAAAAATGTTTAAAAATATGTTTAGGGCAATGGCGATTGGGGGTATTTTTGCTGTATCCATGTTGGGCTATACTGTGAATTCTTACGCTGTAACTGTTACGCCGCCTAGATTAGTATTTTCATCGGATGAAAAGCAAGCTTACCTATATATCAAGAATACTTCACAAGAGACTGTTGCCTATAATTTTGCTTGGTCGCATTTGGCAATGGATCCGGATGGTAATGTTGTAAATCTTGAGGTTGAAAATGCTCCATTGGTTGAGAGGTATCGTCCTCTAGATGATATTGTAAGATTTTCACCTAGAAGGACAATATTAAAACCCGGGCAGACACAGCGTGTGACATTCTTGATCCGTAGGCCGAAAGATCTTCAAGACGGAGAATATAGAAGCCATTTTCTACTGAATAAAGTGCCATTAGAGAGGCAGCAGGTTCAGGAAAGAGCTGTAAATGATCCAAGTGAATCTAAGATTAACGTAGGTATTATAGTTTCTAGATCCCTGCCAGTTTATGTTCGCCATGGTGAGGTTAATGTTGAATTTGCGTTGAACTCTGCTGTTTTAACAGATGAGGTCCTTAAAAGTGGCGCACGTATAGTGCGATTTGATATTTCTAAAACAGGAAATCGTTCAATAATTGGTCTGGCTGATACTTATTGTGGTGATCAAGTTATATCGACAAGAAGTAAAGTTTTTGCAATTTATGCAGAGGCCGATAAGAGGACTGAAACGATGTCTGTGCAAGTTCCACAAGGTGGCTGTTCTGATATGCGAATTATATTAAAGGGACATATGGATGATCCTCTTAGAGGGGAAATCTTAGGTGAAGCCGCAGTGCAGCAATAAAGTCCTAATATTAAAACCTATCTTAATTAAGCCCCGATTCGTTAGTTTCGGGGTTTTTTCATGCTTTAGAATCAGTGACATGCGGTTTTAAAAACGTAAGCAAGATCATTAATAAAAAAAGCTTATAGTTTGTTCTTATATTGGTGGATAACTCTGTAAATAACTCTGTTAATCCTTATTTATAAGTAAATTACTGATATTATTGTATTGGGTTATTCTGCTTATTCATCACTAGCTCGGTTCTGAGCATGTATCATTATGGCAAAAATAAAATAAAGCGTATGCTATACGTCTTGCTGACGTGTGCCGTAGCGCTGGGGAACTTTGTGCCCCCTGTCCTAGCACAGGAGAATTCCGTGTTCGAGGATGAGGGTGAGTATGAAATAATCCTCGAAGTCAAAAGAAGGGGCAAGATTCTTTCTAAGGCCATTATTGGCATGGAGAAAGAGTTTGTGTACTTCCTTCCACTGACTCAAATTGCTCGCCTCGTGAATTTTGAGGTGAGTGTGAACCTTGATGCTCAGAGTGTTGAGGGAACATTTGGTGGCTCCGATAATCAATACAAGGTTGATATCGGTAAGGGTACATTTACTTTGCGTGGAGCTGAACAAGCTTTGCCTGAAGGAGCAGTGTATCTAAAAGATAAAGGCTATGGTGTTGTTGAATTCTATGCAACGCCACAGTTTATTAATGACTTGTGGGGGCTTGAGCTGGATTTAGATACGCTCAAGCAACGCTTAGATCTGACCACAAAGAAGGATTTACCCTTTGAGCTTGCTGAGAAAAGGCGCTTGAAGCGTGACAGTATTTTTAGTTCTCGTAAATATAATCAAAAAAGAGAAGCATACGATCCATCCCTGCCCTATGTGCCTAATGAATATAAATTTTTTAGTAAGCCATCCTTAAATATAAATACGACGATCAATGAAACGACTGCAGAAAAAACAAACGGTTCGCAGAGTTTAAACGTAACGGGTCGCGGAGATATTTTCAAAACAGAAGCAAACTATACTTTACGCCTGCAAAATAGCAAAGATAGAGATGGAAGCCTCCTAGAAGAGGCTCGTATTCGTTTAGAGAGGAAGTCATATGACGGGTCGGAGCTTCCTTTCAATCTTAAGCTTTTCCAAGCTGGTGATATTAATGTTAAAGCGCCAAACTTAATCGAGGGTTCATTATCTGGACGGGGGGTAATGATCTCTAATGTTCCAGCGAAACAAAATAGAGATTTTGACACCGTGACAGTTGAGGGCTTTGCTGAGCCCGGTTGGGAGGTTGAGCTTTATCGCGGCAAACAGCTCTTGGAGTTTGATACAGTTGGCAGTGATGGTGAATATCGTTTTGAAGATGTGACACTAAACTACTTCAAAACTGTTCTACGCGTTGTCCTATATGGTCCACAAGGCCAGATTGAAGAGCGCGAAGAGGTTTATAATGTTTCAAGAGACATGCTGCGACCGGGTGAAGAGCATTTCTCTGCGACTATTCTGGATAATGAAAAAGATCTCATCTCTATTAATGACGAAAATGAATTGATTGAGGATAGTGGTATTGCGGGAACGTTTAGATATAGCCGCGGTATTAATAAATGGCTTTCTACATTTGGTACATTTACAAAACGTCCAACAGAGCAAGGCAATAAAAACTATGCTACGATTGGTCTAAATCTCTCACTACTCGGCGCTTCTGGAACTGTTGAAGCATATAAAGATTTCTCGGGTGGTTCTGCGGTTGATGTGCGTGCAGCAACACAGTTCTTTGGTATTAATGCAAATGCTAGAGCGGCTTTCATGTCCGATTTTGAGAGTGAAGCAACCCAATTTGGTGCCAATAATGAAACAAAGAATTTAGAGTTCTCTTTAAGCCGTTCTTTCAAATTACCATTTGGTTCAATGGCATTAAGTACAGGTGCACGGCATGATTCATACATAGATTCGCCTTCACGAACGACATTTACAACGGCACAGAGTTTAGCGGTAGATAATTTACAGCTCACGAATTCAACAAATACTCAATATCAAGATGGTGATCGAACCGGTACTACTGGGCGCTTTAATTTAAACTATCGTTTTAATCCTAAACTGACCCTTCGTTCTTATCTGAATTATGCCTTGCACCCTGAATGGGATCTTAGAAACCTGAATAATGAATTACGTTATGTCGGGGATGAAGGCTTAACAGCGGCCTTATCCGTAGATAGAAACTTG
The DNA here is from genome assembly GCA_002167715.1 of Micavibrio sp. TMED27. Lineage (GTDB taxonomy): Bacteria > Pseudomonadota > Alphaproteobacteria > Micavibrionales > Micavibrionaceae > TMED27. The sequence goes on along the minus strand of NHCG01000017.1, from coordinate 127,123 downwards.
AATACGACGGGCACAAATATAGGGGTTCAGCTAGGTAAGGATTTTGATACATGGCGCGGTAGTGTTGATTTAGATAGAACACCAGATAATGATTATCGTGCTGTACTTAGAACCAGTTTCTCTATGACCCCTTATGGTCCAAATGGCGATTATATTTATAGCAGTCAAAACAAAACAAACCGCGGTAATATTAGGAGCCGCATTTTCCTCGATAAGAATTACGATCTTGAATATAACGAAGGTGATGAGCCACTAGAAGATGTTCAGGTGAAAATAGGTAAACGTAAGACCTCTAATAGTAATGCTTTAGGTGTAATTGGTTATGCAGGCGGTATTTCAAATGACGGACCAGAGAGCGTTGTTATAAATGAAAGCAGCCTACCCGATCCGTATTATCAGCCTGCTGTTCCTGGTTACAATACTATTATCAGGCCTGGGCCATTTAATTACTTCGAATTCCCAATCCATGAAACAGGTTCTATTGACGGTATCGTGACCGTTAACAATGAACCATTTAGTGGCCTAAGTGTTGTTTTGAAACAGCAAGACGGCACCATTAAAGATACAGCCATCACAGAGTTTGATGGTTATTACGCATTTGAGTTTGTAAAGCCGGGTAAATACTACCTAGAGCTTGATGAAACTCATAATCAGCTTTTTGTCGCGCCGAGATTCGTCTCGGTTACTTCCGAAGATTTATACCATGTTGGTGTAGATCTTCACGTCCATGAGCAGGCTGGGGAAGTGGCCTGTACATTTGAAGAGAGCCAAGCGGGTGATGATGGTAGAATAACCCACCCTTGCCATGATACCGCTCTCTCTTCTTTGGTGCAGGACTGGACAAAACAGTCTGCTCGTCCACTCGTCCATAGCGAAGAATTTGCTATGGTCAATCAAGTCCGGATCGGAGAGCATTCGGGGCACGTACGTGTTGCTCTGGATCTCTCCGCGCCGGTAGATTTTGATATATTGGAGCAAGAAAACAGTAAGTATATTCGTATCAAGCTCAAAAATGTTATATGGAATGATACTGAGTCCTGGGAAGCTGAAGGCCCTGCCCTAGTTAAAGCGATGGAAGTTGATACCTTTAAGGAAGGTGAAGCTATCATTTATATTCAAGGCAGCAGGAACATTCGGTTGGTTTCAAGCTACTCCCCTGAAAATACTGACAATGAAGTGCATCAGTTGGTTTTTGAAATTTCTGAGTAGTTTATGTGAATACATCTGTAGTTGTGGGGATTAAGACTCAAAATAGGTCTTATTTTTCATTACTCTCTACCCAATGCGTAGATATTATGAGGCAGTATATGATGGGTAAATTCTGGAATCTAAGACTATTATGTGTGTGCATGGCTGTAGCTATGCCGGTGTCTATATGTGCAGGTGATGCATTAGCCGAAGATATTCTTGATCCGAAAAGTCACCCTGAAGATGTAATTGAAGACCTTATAGCTATGAATATAGAGGCGCTTGCTGATACTACAGTATCCGTAGCTTCAAAGAAAAATGAAAAAATTACAGATGCGCCAGCAATTGTCACAGTTGTAACTGCTGATGAAATTGAGCGTTATGGCGCAAATAATCTTATTGATATTCTTGACCGTCAAACGAGTATTCAGACAATTGGCTCTTCTTTCCTACCTGAGAATAACGTGACTATTCGCGGCCAAAATTTCGATATCATTAATAATAGAGTTTTATTTCTGATAAATGGCCGCCCCATTCGTGACAGCTTTACGGGTGGAACTATGCTGACCTTTTTACGAACATTTCCTATAAATGTAATTAATCATATTGAAATTGTTCGAGGGCCCAGTTCCATCTTATATGGATCAAATGCTGTATCAGGTGTGATTAACGTTGTTACGAAAACAAGTGATAAACTTGATAAGAACGAAGTGAGCCTAACTTTTGGCTCATTAGGTGCAAAAGCAGTAGATGCAGCAACATCAATAGAAAATGATGATGTGAGTATAGTTCTTGGTGCAAAAGGTAGCAACGCTGATGGTTGGAGTGGCCGTGTGGTCGACTTTTTTGGGCAGGAATCCAGTATGAAGTCTCTTCAAGATGATTACAGTGTGATGTTAAGTGCACAAGCCTCTAACTTTACAGCTAACATTTTTCATGGGCGCTCAAAATTAGAAGCTCTTAACGGGGCCGCGATAGCAACGTCTGTGAATGCGCGCTCATTTTATACAACCATGGCCGACCTTGGTTATAAGCATGAAATAAATAAGGATTGGGAGCTTGAAGGACATGTTACATATAACCGCCTCCTGAACGATTCAAATGCGGGTGGTGGAAATGATATCGCTGCGAATGATATTCTTTTTGATTTGAGCGCTATAGGTGATGTTACAGATAGTGTTTCATTAATGCTTGGCGCTTCTTATGAAAGTCACGAAACAGATATTGTTGGAACAACTGGGGGGACTGATTGGTATAATTCATACGCCCAAGTGGAATACAGACCTTTTAATAACCTTAAATTTGTTGGAGGTTTACAATTAAATAAATCGGAAGAACATGATCGACGTTTCTCACCACGGCTTGCATCAGTTTACGACTTTAACCAAAACTGGGGTGCTAAGCTCTTATATGGACAGGCTTTTAGATCACCCTATCAAATTGAAACTATTATTAATGTGCCCAACATTATTCAAGGTAACTACAACTTAAAGCCGGAACGTGTAGAAGCGACCGAATTATCCTTGTTTTACACCGACCCAGATACATCTGCCGCGCTTACATTATTTCATAGTGATTTTTCGGACGCCATCACGCGCGTGAACTCTTTTCCTATAAACTATGATAACTCGGGTTCATTACAGTCTGAAGGTGTGGAATTTGAATTAAAGCATAATTTTAATAATGGGCTTTCTTTCACAGGCAATATCACCTATCAGGAGAACGAAAATCATTTAGGCTTAGAGCAAACGACATACACGCCTGAATTGATGGCGAAAGCTGGAGTCAGCTATGATACTGACAATGGTATAACGCTATCGTTATATGATAGCTACTTTAGTGACCCAGCAAAGCTCAGTGAGTTTTATACTATACCTGAAAATAACCCTGATCCTCAGTCATATCACCTCATGACATTTAATGCGAACGTGGATATGAATAAGGCTCTTAATTTTCATGACGAAATTCCAGAAACGAAATTTACTTTTTTTGTCGACAATGTGCTTGATGAAGACATTCGTTTCCCAGATTTAACTCAAAATAATATCAATTCTATAAAAATTAAATCAGGCCGTGCGTTTTACGGGCGTTTGACGGTGAGGTTCTAATTTTGCAAATTTCAGCAAGGCCATATATTAGAATATTTATAGCGCTGTTAGCGATATGCATCACTATGCCAGTTTCTAATGCTATGGCTCAGAATAAAGTTGAGCTTATTAAAGCGGCTTTTTTATTCCGCTTTATTGATTATATTGATTGGCCAGAGCCATATTCAATTAATGAAGGCACGCGCGCGCGCATATGTATCGTTGGAAATCATAATTTTGATGATATTCTGGATATCATTAAAGATAAGCAAAATAGTAAGCGCAATATTCAATACAGTGTGAAGTATTTTAATGATTTAGATGAAATAAATGTTAGCTGTCACATCCTCTTTTCACGTCAAAAACTAGTGATAGATAAAATCGACACAAATACTCTGATTGTAACGGATTTAGAGGGCGCATCTGATTATGGGGCACATATTGAAATGATAATGCATGGCGCACGTGTTAAGCTAATCATAAATAGAACGTCTGCTATATCATCTGGGCTGAAAATTAGTTCGCGTTTATTAAATGTAGCGAAAGAAGTTAAGTGACAGGCTATATATGGCTACTGAACAGATTTTAAAATCTAATGAAACTCTCAGGGTGAAACTCATTAAGGTTATAATGGGTATCACTTTTGTATTGCTTGCATTCTCTTTCACAATCCAACTTATAAGTAGCTACATATTCTTACGTGAAAAGGTCACGGATAAAATTGATTTGACGGCAGACATGATAGGTAAAAATGTTGCTGGCCCATTGGATTTCTATGATAGCGAAGCCGCGACAAGTATATTAGAGGCATTCTCTTTCGATAGTTCATATAAACAAATATGTATCTATGATGATAATAATAGGCTTTTTTCACATTACAATTACTTAGGCGACAATGGACAGAGTGGCTATACAATATGTCCCAAACGAAAAGAGTTTGTTCAATCTAAAAGTAATCTAACGAATGTTAGTTATATTCATGAAATTAAGGACAGAGACAGAGCATTTGGTCACATTTTCTTGCTATATGACCTATCAGAAGAACATAAATATTTTATTTTTGATCTGATTATTATGGTTCTAAGTATGCTTTCTGCTGTGTTTTTGAGCTATTTACTTGCAATACGCTTCCAGAATTATTTTACAGGGCCTGTGTTATCATTATCAAAGGTAGCAATGAAACTCGCCGAGAAAAAAGATTACGGATTAAGAGCCGTTAAGCAGAGTAATGATGAAATCGGTGTGCTGGTTGATTCGTTCAATACCATGCTTAATGAGATTGAAAAGCGAGATATAGAGCTTATAGAGGCACGTGAAGCTGCAGACAATGCTAATATGCTTAAGGGACAGTTTTTGGCAACGATGAGCCATGAAATAAGAACGCCGATGAATGGTATTTTGGGAATGGCTGAACTTATTCTCAACGCACCCAACGGTAAGCAGGTAAGTGGTTACGCAAAAACAATTATAAATTCAGGCGAAACACTTCAGCATATTATCGATGATATTTTGGACTTCTCAAAGATAGAAGCAAATAAGATAGAGCTTGAATCTATTGAAATGAATTTAGTGGATATGGCAGATGAAATCGTTCAACTCTATGCCGTGAAAGCTAGCGATAAAGCAATTGAGATATTGGTTCGTTTTGATCCATCTGCACCAAAATGGGTCTATGGTGACCCTGTTCGTATAAGGCAAGTTATCGGAAACCTGTTGAGTAACGCGATAAAATTTACCAATAATGGTTATATTGTTCTTCATATTGCCAACAACAATAATGCTGAGATTGAGGCTCAGGATAAAACATCCTTACGCATTTCGATTACCGACACAGGTATTGGCTTAAGTAAAAAGGGGCAAAAAACTATTTTTGATAGCTTCGTTCAAGCAGATGGCTCAACCACAAGAAAATATGGTGGTACAGGTTTAGGTTTAGCTATTTGTAAAAACTTGGTTGAGCATATGGGCGGTAATATTGGGGTTGATAGTGAGGAAGGCAAAGGCGCGACATTTTGGATTGATATACCGTTCAAACGTGTTAGTGGCAAAGGCAATCAAACAAAATATACTGACTTAGAAACAACACGTATACTTGTTGTTGATGATTTAGAAATCGTAGGCAGTGTTATCCAAGAACAGTTAAAAGCGAGATCCATTAGCTGTGATTATGTGACGTCTGGTGATGAAGCGCTCAAGAAGATGTTGGAAGCTCATGCACAAAATAAACCGTATGATATTGTCCTTATAGATTACCTAATGCCAGAAATGAGCGGTGATGGGCTTGCTGCGGCTATAAAAGATACCACCGAACTTTCAAGTGCATGCCTTATTCTCTTGACCGGTGCAGGCAATCCTCTTGCTAATGAAAAATTTGTTCAAAAAGGCTTTAGTGCATATTTAAGTAAGCCTATAACACACCACAATCTTCTTAAATCTTTGTCTTATATCTGGAGCGAATATCGTACAGGGAGAACTAATGAATTTATCGAATTAGAAGCCGGTGAATATAACACTAATAAATTGGAAATTGATTACAACAAAGGCTTAGAAGGCAGAAAAATTCTAGTTGCAGAAGATAACTTAGTGAATAGTTATTTTATGCAGGAAATTCTGGATGAAATGAAGGTCGATGTTACAATGGTGAATAACGGTAAGGAAGCCGTTGCTGCAGTTTTAAAGGATCAATATGACCTAATTATAATGGACTGCCTGATGCCCGAAATGGACGGCTATGAAGCTTCAACAAAAATAAAATCCTTAATGAAAAGTGGGAATGTACAAGAGGTTAAAATTCTGGCGCTAACCGCAAATGCAATGAAAGGTGATCGTGAAAAATGCCTTTCAGCTGGTATGGATGATTACTTAGCTAAGCCAGTCCGCCGTAAGAAATTGCGAGAATATGTTCATATGATGATTTTATCAGATGAGCCAGAGCAGCCAATCGAGCATGTTACAGATACGGCTCAAGAGCATAACGAAGAACTTCCTTCAACGGGTGTTATTGATATAGAGGCTGTTGAAGAGGCAAAGGGTATCCTTAAAGGCAAATATAAGCAGATGATAGATGTCTATTTTAAAAATAGCACTGATTATATAAGCGAGATCCTTGAGGCTATTGAGGATATGAATATTGACGAAATGATCAGGCCAGCACATACATTGAAGTCATCAAGCAAGCAAATGGGCGCTATCATGTTATCTGAGCTTGCCAAAGAGATTGAGCAAATTACAAAGCAATATGAAGCAAGTGATGACCCGTTACCGCAAGAAACGCTTGATAAACTTCGTAGTCTTTGTAATGAGTTGATGCCACTTCTGACGATCTCGGATAAAGAACTGAGAGCAGTCTAATTAAATTTGCTGTGCTGCTTGAAAAAACTAATCAACATTGCATTTAGCTATCGCAACATTGCCTTCCTCGTTATATTCCAACATATCAAAGCATAACAGATTTGCATGCGCGATCCCTCGCCCGTGACTATCCGTTGCACGGCTTGGATCAAAACTCAGGTAGTCCTGCCAGTTAAAACCACTCCCCTCGTCCTTTACGATAAGAACGATAGAATCATGTGCTTTCCTAAGGGTAACCTCAACTTGCTTCTTAGAAATATCCGGTTTAGCTAAACGTTTTTGAATTTCATCCTGCCAGAGCCCTTCTTTGAGAAGATGTGTTTTCTGTTCGTACCCAATACCAGCATTACCATGTTCAACAGCATTCACTAGAAGCTCCCCTATCCCCGTTATTACTCTCTCTGGATCGGGGTAACAGTTGGCGATGAATGCTGTAAGATTGCAAGCCTCATCAAGTGTCTTGTAAGTAAAGCCAACTTCGCTGATGAGCCCAAAACTAGCCTTATGTTTACTAAGCTCTTCTAAAAGTAAACGTGTTCTATCGGCTTCTCTGATAGCAGCATAAAGAACAGACTTTAGCATTTCAGGTTTTGTTGGTTTAGTAAGATAGTAATAAACTCCAGATTCTAAACCTTCTTTTATTTCAGATTGAGAATCAGCACCAGTCACCATTATGATTGGAATGTTTTTCAAAAAAGGATCTGCTTTAATGTGCTTAACTGCTGATAGACCATCCATAATTGGCATTTTACGGTCCATGACAATGACATCGATTTCATTATAGCGGGTCTTAAGTATATCGACGGCATCCTGACCATTAGAGGCCTTAATAACTGTTTGCCCTAGATCTTCAATCTGCGCTTCTAAAAAGCTCATTGCAACTTCGTCGTCTTCTACTGCAAGTATATTAGAATTGTTTAAACGTTTAGTAGTCTGCTGCATCTAATTCCCTATCACGCTATGAATTTCAAAATCATAGCACTCTAGCATAAAATTTCTCTCATATTCCTATGGTAGTGATATTTAAATACTATAGTATAAATTTAATAAGAAAACCCTAACATGCTGTGTAAATGGGCTTGCTGTATTGGGACGATATGAAAGCCAATAAATCTCTAGTGGGCCAGAAATATTTAAGTATATCAAAATCTGGAATACGTAAGATTTTTAGATGAAAATGCTGAATGAAATATGAGAAATGGTTTAAGAAATAATGGCGCACTTCGGAGGAGAAACTTCGAACCGCCTTTTCCAGACACTAGAGGAATGGAATGAGTTTCTCAAGAAATATGCGCCATTCTTCAAGGAGGTGGCGTAATGAACACACCTCCTCTAAATTCCAATAAAAACAACAAGATACCAACCCCATTCTCGCTCAGGCTTACTTTCGAAGAGCGTGCTGCATTAGAACAGGAAGCCGGAGATGAGCCGCTAGGCGCTTATATCCGCAAAAAGCTGTTAGGCAACAAACGGAAGCCCAGAAGACGGCGCAGCCGTACCAGAAAGCCCCTCAAGGATGAAAAAGCCTTGGGTGAGCTGTTGGGCAAGCTTGGCGAGTCCCGTCTTGCCAGCAACGTCAACCAACTCGCTAAAGCAGCCAATTCCGGCTCTTTACCTGTCACGCCAGATACCGAAAAGGCACTACAAACCGCCTGTGACGATGTGCGAGCCATGCGCATGTTGCTTATGCAGGCATTGGGCTATTACTCCTCGGAGGTGTAGCCATGATTTTGAAGGGTAGCCAGCGCTCAGGCGGCAGGCAGCTCGCCGCGCATTTGCTCAAAACCGAAGACAATGAGCATGTCGAAATCCACGAGCTGCGGGGGTTTATGTCTGAAGACCTACCTTCCGCCTTCATTGAAATCCATGCAGTGAGCAAGGGGACTCGTGCCAAACAGCCTTTTTTCTCCCTGAGTCTCAGCCCACCGCCTACCGAGCGTGTGCCGATTGAGGTCTTTGAAACGGCTATCGAGCAGATAGAGCAAAAGCTCGGTCTGGAAGATCAGCCCCGCGCCATCGTATTTCACGAGAAAGAAGGTCGCCGTCATGCCCACGTCGTTTGGTCGAGGATCGACACAGACGAGATGAAGGCTATCAACCTGCCATTCTACAAAATGAAGCTGAAAGACGTATCCAGGGAGCTGTATTTGGAGCATGGCTGGAAAATTCCGCCAGGCATCATTGACCGCAAGGATCGAAATCCACTCAACTTCAGCCGAGAGGAATGGCAACAAGCTCGGCGTGTTGGCCTGAACCCTAAAGACATTAAACGGACATTTCAGGAAAGCTGGGCGATCTCTGATAACCGCAACGCCTTTGCGGCGGCTCTGCTCAGTAAAGGCTTTGTTCTTGCTCGCGGTGATCGGCGAGGCTTTGTTGCAGTCGATTACCGTGGCGAAGCCTACGCAGTCGCCAGATATGCTGGCGTAAAGGCCAAGGATGTTCGAGAGCGGCTGGGAGACCCGCAAACCCTGCCATCCATTGAGCAAGCCAAAGAGCAAATAGCGGCGGATATGTCCAAGAAGCTTCAGCAACACCTTTCCCACGCCGAGGCAACCAAACAAAAACGCTCCGCCGCCTTTGAATTCAAACGCCAGCGATTGGTGGAAGAACAGCGCAAAGAGCGGCAATCTCTTGAAACAGCGCATCGCAAACGCTGGGAGACAGAAACAAAAGAGCGCTCAGAGCGCCTATCCAAGGGACTTATGGGTATCTGGCATCGTCTTACAGGCAAGTATGAGAAAACCAAACGCCAAAATGAACTAGATGCGCTTGTCGCCTTCCAGCGAGACCGCCAGGAAAAAGACGAGCTGATTTTCAAGCATATCCAGCAACGCCAGCAACTCAGCCTGCGTCAGCGTAGTGAAATCCATACCCATGAGCTGGAAATCGAACTGTTGCGCCAGGATATTGAAGATTACCGGGATTTAAAAACCGGAAAATCCAGTAATCTGAAGGATGAATACCGCAAACGCTCAGAGCAACATGAGAAGAAGCGAAAACCCGCGCCAAAACGGGATAAAAACCGAGATCGTGGGCATGAGCCGGAAATCTAGTGTCCTTAAAGAAAGTTTAAAGGACAAATTCAGAGTTTAAGGACACGTTAAGAGACACAAAACAAAGGTATTGGACATTTAAAATGGCAGAAACTATACCAAAAATCATCTATTTCCATTATTTAAGGAATAGTATGTATATTTTTATAGTACTATATAATGATACATGCTATTCTCAAAAAAGTAGAATTTAACGTAATTTAATATAGTGACATGAATAATCAAGTTTCAATGCGCCAAAAAAGGTTAGCTACCGTCCTGCGGCATAGCTCGGGCACTATCCGAGTTGATGATGCTATGAAAGCTCTGGATTTAGACAGGTCACATGCAGCAAAGCTACTGGCTGGCTGGCATAACCAAGGCGTTCTTCGGCGCGTTGCCAGAGGTCTCTATGTACCAGTCCAACCCACCGCACTGGGAAAAACTCAAGTTTTGGAAGACCCTTGGATACTTGTGCCCGAGCTATACAGCCCTGGCTATGTGGGCGGCTGGAGTGCGCTTGAGCATTGGGAGCTGACAGAACAATTATTCCGTTCAGTTTGCGTACTCACCAGTAAGCGGACTACCTTTGGAAATACTGAACATCAAGGTGTTAATTTTTTCGTTAAACACATTCCAGAAGACCAGATATTCGGAACAAAAACGATCTGGCGTGACCAGATTAAAATCAGCGTCTCTGATCCCTATAAAACAATTCTCGACATAATTGACGATCCCTATCTCGGTGCTGGCCTACAGCATACCGTCGATTGTTTGAAAGAGTTCAAGCAACTCTATGGCAAGCAAAGCGATCTCGACAAGCTATTGGCCTACGCAAGACAAATCGGTAATGGCGCTCTCTTCAAAAAGCTGGGCTTCCTAGCTGAAGCGCTTGGTTTTGAGCAAACCTTCATTGACGAATGCGCGAATAACCTTACAACGGGATATACGCAGCTTGATAAAACGGCAACTGACAAAAGCCTTATGACCAAGTGGCGGCTATGGATACCCAAAGGATATAAATTTTGATTAGTAAAGACGAAATACTTTCCGTTGCCGATGAAACTGGCTTAACTCCGGCTGTCGTTGAAAAGGATTATGTCCTCGGTTGGTTGTTGGCCGCTATTCACCAAAACATGGCATTTTCTGATGGCTGGGTTTTCAAGGGCGGAACCTGCCTTAAAAAATGCTATTTCGAAACCTACCGCTTCTCTGAAGATTTGGATTTCACCCTGAAAGATGAAAGCCACCTTGATGAAGATTTTCTAACCGCACAATTTTCGGAAATAGCAGAATGGTTGTACGAAGCCTGCGGTATTGAACTACCACAAGACAGGTTCAAGTTCGACATATACGAAAACCCAAGAGGCAAAAAGTCTTGCCAGGGTCGTATTTATTACGGCAGCTACTTTGCAAGCAGTAAAAGAGCGATGCCCAAAATCAAACTTGATCTGACAGCAGATGAAGTCCTGGTCATGCCTCCTTCAAGGCAACCCGTAATCCATTCATATAGCGATGTGCCCGGCGACGGGATTCATGTGAATTGCTACTCCTACCCGGAAGTGTTCGGCGAAAAAGTAAGGGCACTTGGCGAACGCGGCAGACCAAGAGATTTATACGATGTCATCAACTTATATCGAAATGATCAATTGCCTGCTCCGGCCATAATAAACGATGTCCTGGCACAAAAATGTGCCTACAAGGAAATCGAAAAGCCAACGCTTGCCGATATGGATAACTACAGGGACGCACTTATTCAAAACTGGGAGCCAATGCTTGCCCACCAGCTTCCGGCACTACCTGCATTTGAGTTGTACTGGGATGCATTACCAGAATTCTTTGAATGGTTAGAAAGCCCAGAGACAGTAAGAAGAACGACTCTCGGTGCCGTATCACGAGAAGGCAATATTTATCGTCCGGCCTATGGCCAATTAAACTTGCGGGCTTTGAGTGGGCGATCCTTAGAAATAATCCGCTTTGCAGCGGGGAACAGATTATGCGTCAATCTGGATTACACAGATAACGAAGGAAACCGAAGAACCCGCGTTATTGAGCCATATTCACTACGCCAAGCCCAAAACGGCAATATTTTACTTTACGCGGTGCGAGCGGATAACGGGCAAATCAGGGCGTACAAGATTAATCAAATTAATGATGCTTCTATTGTCAACCAAACATTTATACCGCGTTACCAGATTGAATTATCGCCAAGTTTGAATATTCCTCCTGCCCAATATTCTGGAGGCGCTCTGCCGAGCCTGGATATACCCAAAAGCGCGCCAGTAAGACCGAGAGCAAACCCAACCAGAAGAACTAGCTTTTCTAACAGCGGCCCAACCTATGTTTATCGCTGCCCAGTTTGCCAAAAAACTTTCAAGCGCAAAAAACAGAATTCCAGACTAAACCCCCATAAAACAAAAGAAGGCTATCCATGCTCTGGAAGAACTGGTTATTTTGAGGAAACGATTTATTAGATGTTCTACGCCAAATTCAGAAATGAGCTTTCATAGTATTGCGAAAGAGGCCAATTATGGAATTTAGACAATCTGAGAAAACCGATGCCGATGACATACGGCATCTTTTCGTTAAGGTATTTTCCGAATCAGAAAGTGAAGAAGAAGGCGAGCTAGTTGCTAACTTGGCTTATCAGCTCGTTGCCGAAACTGAAGAAAGCGATATTTTCGGTTTTGTGGCTAAGGAAGCTGGAGAAATCGTAGGCTGTATCACTTTTAGTCGCCTGCGTTTTGAAAACGGGCCAAATGCTTTTATTCTTTCACCAGTGGCGATACAGACTAAGCGTCAAGGTAAAGGCTTAGGTCAACAATTAATAAAGTTTGGAATAGATCGCTTGAAGGAAAGCGGGGTTGAACTGTTAGTGACTTATGGCGACCCACGGTTTTATTCGAAAGTCGGATTCATTCCGGTGTCGGTGGAAACAATTCCCGCGCCCTTAAAACTGAACCAGCCAGAGGGCTGGTTAGGCCAGTCTCTCGTTAGCGAGACCATTATACCGATTTCAGGCGCTTCATCATGTGTAAGTGCGTTAAACAAGCCGGAACTTTGGTAGATAACCGCTAATCTGAAAACGATCCAATTAAAAAGGCAACTCGTTTGCCGCATTTTTCCGCCAAGCCACACGCTTGGCGGCGCAAATTTTTGCAAGCCTCCACAAAAAACATTGTGCGAAAATTTGCCGCCGGATTATCCGGCGGCTTCTTTCTACTGCCTGCGGTCAGTGGCTCCAGAAAACATGGACTTCATCATAAGCGGTTTCGATGGTGAAAATATCGCCGCTCAATTCCATGTCACGGCCCATGCGTTCATAGTCGATATAGTAAGCCAGGTTTTCAGGAATTTGGCTTGTGTCCTCGGTGAGTTCCTCGGCGTAGTCCGCCAGGGATTTGTAGCAGCCGGAATAATTTTCTTCTATAGCCTTTCTGGCATCTTCAATGCTGCCGCCAAAATGGCTAAGCAATTCCCCAGCAAGCTCGGGATATTCTTCGATAAAACAGGCGATTTCGTGCACTGACTGAATGCCTTGGTACTCGCTTACTGAACAACCACCAAACCCTTCATAATCGTGAATAGCGTATTCCTCCGCGAAACCTTCGGGGCTTTCTGCCAGCATGGCGTTAATCTGGTCTTGAATGTCGTCAGGGTCTTGGGTCGCGTCTATCCATACGCCGTGTAGCTTGCCGTTGTTATAAGCTGCGAGGTCTGCCACGTAAATTCTGATTTCTTCACTCATTGTCTTTGCTCCTAAATTCGCTATTGAGGTTCTTACAAGCACCGCTTGAGGTGCGCTGCTCATGAACCTCTGGCGACTAGGCCGACTAGGCGGGGGTGAAAAAATCCAGAAAAATTGCGGAGGGTCTGCCCCACGTAGTGGATCAGGCGGAAACCGTCATTTTTCTTGATTTTGCGGGGATGCAATGCCCCGTATTTCTTCAGCGAAAAACTTACCTGCAAGGTAAAACCAACTTCTCAAAAACGCGGCCAGCGTTTTTATTCCCTTAAATTCTCATCTCGTATCAGCTTTAGATTAACGCTCCATTATTCAAGCCGCGCTAAGCGGCCTTTTCTTTGTCCGATACTTAGTGGCGATAACCCATGTACCCAGCAAGCGTGAGCTTCACGCTTCTTCATATATTACGACCACAGGTGCAAGCCATGACCTAACGCGCACAAGCGGCCCCATCAAAGGCCGCGATAGGCGCGGCCTCCAAAACCTGGAGGTTAAAATGAAACTGGCAACAAGATTTGAATTAGCAGCGAAAAGTGAAAGCGAGCTGCGCGGTTTATTGAGAGAGGCTTTTAATGCACTTGCGAAAAGTGAGTTTGATACGCATCAGCGACGAAACGCTCTGGCATCCATCGAGAATATCCAGAATGAACTAACATGCAGGCTTTAACCTCTATGCTGATCGACACTTTTGTCGTCATCAGCATTTAATCAAACAACGCCATATTACGTGGGGTAGCTTGCTCTATGCCATAGAGCGACTGTATTTGATGTAGAAAAATATTCTGGCCACCATAACTCGGATGTCGAACCTTAATAACCTCACAACGATCCCCAAATCTATGTACGGCACTTTTGGCATCATTTCCAATCGCGACTAACCTTTTTGGCTTTAGAAAATCAATGAGAATCTCCAGTATTTCTTCTCCAGCCTTTCTTTCAGTTGAATTATGAGCACGATTGCTAAAGGGAGAACCGGCTTCAAATGGATGAAGTGGAAATACATTCCATAAAAAAACAGGGGATGTAATTTGAGATAGAACACTCCATATGACTGCAGCAGTACGCTCAGGTACTGCATCACCTTTTGTAAGCCTACTATAATCGAGCTGCCATCTGCCTACGTGATTACAAAAATGAATATCGTCCGTTAACGCAAGTCCAGTCCGTCGACCACCCCTATATCCCAAATCTCGACCTATCCATATTGCATCAACCTCTACCTGACTTGCAGCTTCCAACATTTTTCTTAAAATTGCGCGCCGTCTATTGGGGGCATCAAAATAATCATAAATTTCACAGCGATCTGAATATGGATTAAAAGTGTTTTCGAACTTCAAATTGACCAATTTTTTTACAAAGCATTCAGCTTTCATCACGCTCTCCTATTGGGCGGTATCGCAGGGTTCTTTCATCACGATTCCCAACCACTATTCCACCATTATTTTCTTTCATCTTTCTAAATACTGCATAACCCTGAAGAATGGCGTTCTCCCATAATTTAAGGGGGCATCTTTCCACTTCATAGCCTTGAATAAACTTTTGAATGGTCTTTAAAACATCAAAAGATACACCACTATGCCCTTCAAAATTATCGAGTCCTTGCGCATAAGAGAATAGCCATGCAGTTAGCCCCTCTTCGACAACTATTGCACGTCCCCCATCTTGGTCTCTATCTGTAGCAGGATCACTCTTCCTCTTTTGTTTAATTAATGACCTAAAAGTTGGTGACCAATGCAGAACTGCGGCATGAGCCATATGAAAAACATCATGAAAACGATAACCGTCGGGTTTACTTATATTGTCAGTTAGAGGGTCGCCGATAAAGACACCATTCCACTTAAGATAGCTCAGTCCACTTTTTCTCTGAGTAATGTAAATTTCAAAATGTCTTGGTAGCTGTTCATCTACTGGAAAGGCTGCGTCAAAATCCTCAAGCTTGCTTCGATCAAGCTCAGAAAATCTACCAAGCGTCTTATTCAAATTATCATCAACTACTTTGCGAAATTCTAGGCCAGTTAATTCAAGCGCAGAACTGTATAAGCAGGCAACATTTAGTGCTTCATTCTTTAGAAGACCAATATTTTCTTTCGCCTTAAGTAGCTCAGTAACAGCACAACCGAGATCAATTAAGGCAGCGTCAAGCTCTTTTGAAACAGTTGATTTGGATTCCAAAGCGTTTAAAGTGCCTTTATCCTCAGTTTTCTCCGCGAAAACACTCTCTATATCAATATCTAAACGACGGCACAAAGCCGACAAATACCAGAAAGCGTCTCCAAATTCTTCTTCAACGGCAGTTCTATGACCAGCATATGCCTTTTCCTCCCGATAGTATTTTTTCGAGGTGGCCATAATGCTGCCAACTTCGCCGTATAGCCCCATAAGGATTGGCGTGATTTCATCCTTCGAAAACCTATCAGTCTTTTCAATGGACAGTTCGTACTGTCGAAGAAAAGATATGCTGGTGTCACTGTCCATTTTTCAGCCTTTCTGTCTCTTTTGAGGCTCACGAGTGGTGAGGCTCTAAACATGATTCACGATTTACTGCCATTCAACTTATTTAATCCTTTAAGGATCAAATAAAGACATTCATCTATGAATGGAGAGTTCATTATTCTTATGTATTGGTCCTCAGCAAGCCCACACCGATTTGCCAAATCTGATAGATTTTGCTTCTGAAGAAATTCGATTACAGCGCTGTAATCACAGTCTTTCCCATGGCTTTTTGCAATAGCTTGCAGCTCACCATATCCCGAATTGCGAGACACCTGCCAATCCTCAGTCAGTTCTTCTGGCACAGCTTTCGTGAGCAATAAGCTACAGACACTTCCAACTACGCCGCCAAATGCCCCGAGCAAAAAAGTTGGTTTTTGGGAGCTAAAAGCCAATACGATTTCTTCAAGTACCCCTGGCATTTTTCCTTTATAACCGGACAGCTTTCCACCGGAACAAATTCTGACTGTTGAGGAAGCAATAGACTTTTCTCGCATCTCGGTTAGGCATCTAGACCAAACGTATGCATTTTCCCGAGTAGTTGGAGGCAAAAAGACATCTTGTGCAAGTCCGTTCGCAACGTCGCTTGGTATCTCGTGTTCAACAGATTTCATTACATCGCTGTATTTTGCTCTCCAAGCAACAATCTCAGGCTCCGACACATATAGTGGCCATGCCAAATGATTTTCTATTGTTGGCAATTCGCCTCCGATCCGCTCCTTTAAAATTGCCGCTTCATCAAGAACAAACTCTGTGAAACCGCCGGGACGCAAATCGCCGCCATAAATCAGAGTGGCAGATCGTGCCAACAAATGTCTGGCAATGTCTTGTGTTAGTCGAATTAAATGATCGGGATGAATGTGATTGTTTGAAAAGTTATCTCCTTGCACATCAGAGATTGAGATACCAATTTGCTGTTGAAGCAAGCAATCTTTTTCAGCAAAGCTCCAAAGGGGCGTAAACGCCTCTATCTCTAAATGAATATGCCAATCGGCCTCATCCAAATATATAGGAGGCTCTGGGTAACATATCTTTTTCTTATTGTTGCTTTTTACCTTCAATGCCTGCCTGATTTCTGGTGGTCGAGCCGATAATTCACATTCATCTTCAAGCCATCCAATTTCTTTGTAATATTCAAGGCATTGAACAGAATGAGTATAACGAACAGTTTCCAGTAAAGCTGCTGATAATATGCGCAATATGTCACGCTGACTTAACGGGGCTTCCGACGAAACATGCACACACGGGACGTTTGATGCAGCGGGGAAAATTCGATCTTCGTAGTCATTGAGGCTGTTCACTACCACGATGGGACGATTATGCTGCTTTGCGCAAAGAATTTCTCGCTGGCACCAATATCGAGATGAATATGCATCACTTTCAATTGCGACAAGAGTTGACTTCTTAACGCTCTTCTCGATTTCCTGATCAAACTGAAAGCCAGGAGATATTTCTGTAGCATCAAAAAAGCGATTGAGATTTGTATTGTCTAAAAACTTTTTGATTTCCTCTGAATGTAACCTTCCTGTATCACCAGCTTTTGCATGGCTTAAGAAGATGGTGATGGAGGAAGTCTTGCTCGAATCGTCAGGATTAATTGATAAACATCCATAGCGATAGATTTCGTGCGCCAGCGACACAATTGCGTAAAAATCCGCATTATCAGTCGGCCAATCATATGCACGAATGCAGTTCGCCCCCGCCAGAGAACCTTTATGTGCCAATCCATTTTCGTCTATAGCTATTGGTATAATGGTCGTGGAAGGCGAAGCAGGAAGCTCTTCCACGTATTTCCGCCAGTTCTCTCTTCCATTTGTATTCACGCTTGTGAATACAAAAAATACATTTTTCTTTGCTAATGCATTGGGGCTATCATGAGGAATTTCATTGGAATTCTGAGAGCTGTAGAAAAATAGAGGTATATTCAGCCCTCTAGAAAATGGCTTGTCTTTGTCTCTTGCAAAGCTCCTTCTTACAACGTCAATTATTGGATTAACAGCTTCGGAATCTGCAAAATTCCAGACAAAATTAACAGCAAGTGGCGGTGCATATTGAATTTCCATTAGTGCGTGACTTCACAAGTTTTGCAT
Organism: Micavibrio sp. TMED27; assembly: GCA_002167715.1. Classification (GTDB taxonomy): domain Bacteria; phylum Pseudomonadota; class Alphaproteobacteria; order Micavibrionales; family Micavibrionaceae; genus TMED27. The sequence continues at coordinate 109,137 of NHCG01000017.1, read as the reverse complement.
TTCGCGTTGTTTTTCATCATGGGTAGTGAATTGTCAATCAGTTTTGCGCGTGTAGTACGCGCCTGATAGGCATCTTCAATCCAATCCCTTAATTGCTGCCTTGTCGAAGGGTAAGACCAGTATCTCGCATAGCAATTTGCATGACCCTTATCCCAGTTTGCACTAAATCTTTCCGGTAACCATGCCGAATCATTTTGGCTTGGTAGCACGATTGCCATCAAACCATTTGGTAGTTGGCTTCCCTGCCGTAACGAGCTTTTAATTTCCCAATCAACGTATCTTCTGCCATGTGTACACGACCCAAGAAGCACAATAGTTACAGTGCTATCTCCAAGATACTTTTCTCGGATACGTTGCATTACATATTCTGTGTTAGTGCTATCTATAAATTCATCGTTGTCATTCGCACCTAGAACTTTCGGAACAAATACCTCACGGAAAGTCTCAATGAATGTATCCACCTCATCTCTATTAGCTTTGAAGTGAGATATAAAAACTTTCCTTTTTTCAAAATTCATTGAATACCCCTTTACGATATTTTATTTGTGACTTGATCCACTCGCTGATGCGAATCCATAAACTGACATGGATCAGAAATAATGCAGTTTAAATCACTTTTGTAGCTTTTATATGTTGATTCGATTAATTCCTTTCCAGCATTGGAGGTAGCTAGATCAATCTTCTTATAGCCTGGCCCAGAAAAGTAGCTAACAGAATCCAAATCAACCGTAATTGCTTGGCCACCAAAATAGAAGAAGAAATTCGAGACTAATACTTGTTCTGAATCTCCAGTATCTCTGCCTAAATTAAAAAGATTCGCACTACCATCCGCATTACTATGATGTGAATCTTCCTGAATCCAATTTCCGTCGTCATTCTTGTGGTATATGTTGTCACCCAGCATCATCACGTTACTTCCGTTACGACACGGTTTTTTCAATGAAAAACGAGCGTCTTCCCAATAATCTTGAAATGTAAGTTTTTCTGTTACTTTCATTAGCAGAATGCATTTCCTGTGAGCAGAGCCGAGATTTTTTCCGCCCACTCCTAAAATCCAATCGCCAATCATTGCGGACTTCCTGATTCCTGGCTTGCACGTGGCCAGAGTACAAGTACCGTGAAATGGATTTGGAGCAAAGCCATAATCCCTGGCAATCACATATATAAATAAGTGAGAATTTGGCGTAACTAGCATGTAATGTTGCGTCCTGCTACCTTTGGTGATGGGGTACCATCTGGATTCTGGAACTGGCTTTTTCCTTCGAGTGCATCAATTACAGAATCTGATCTCCAACCAATAATTGACGTTGCATGCTTCTTCAAGCTGTCCGGTATTTCGACTTGATCTTTAAGGCCATTCTCGTAAACACCAATTATCGGTTTGCCAAGCCGATGGGCAGTTTCAATCTCCCAGTTCACCCAATCCCGTTGATGAGTCTCCTTGCCAATCACGACTATAACCTGACTGGCCCAACGCATTTTCATCCGTAGGAGACGTTTAATTGTATTGTCACTTACTTGTTTATTATCGAAACGGCTTTGGTTTTCAGGCTTGACGCGGATAGAGCTGTTTCTTAATTGATAACCCTTACCTGTAAGCATATTGGTAAGACCATCAACACTAGCATCATCCTTATGATGATGACTCACAAAAACATTTTTAATTTTATTAGCCATCTAAAACCCTCCATTTTTTACGTTTTACTCGCTGACGAAAATATAAATACTAGAAGCCTATGTTTCTAGAGGAATTCCGCTGCGTGATAATAAGGTGTTTAAATACGGCATCTGTTTTCTCTTCCACCTCATCTGGTGCAAAGCTTTCCGGCAATCCAGTTTTGTCATCCCACAGGAAGTTTTTGATCTTGACCTTTATCTCATCCCTCGTGCCTTGCTTCGCAGCGAAATCTTGAATGCGGCCAAGCTCTTCCTTTATCGTGCTGTAAAGACCTTCGGCCACTTTTTTAATACGATCAATCTCCTTTTTGGAAAGGTCGGGCTTTAGTAGTAAATCGAACAATGCCAAAGACTCCTCGGATAAACCTTCCTTAACTGCGCGCTGCTCTTCCTCACTAAGTCCTTCAACAATCTTGAGCAAGGCTTCAAACGTAGCCTCGATAGTTACGCGATCCTTCTCGTTGTTGTAGTCATTAACGATTTCTTCGTAGTGCTTTTGAAAATCCGTTCTCGTCGGGTTTTGCATGAGCATTTTGAGGAGTTTCTTCTCGATGATTTCTTTTAGGCTTTGCACGGTTGTATTCTTAGCGGGTGAGCGTTCAAATTCTTTTCTTAGCCGCTCAAAATCGATCTTGCTGATATCGTAAAGCTTGCTTGGCTCTTTTACGCCAGTTGTTGGCTCGATGCTCTCTTCGATTACAGCGTGCAGCTCGCGCATAATGTCAGAGATATCCGCTCTCTCAACATCATCTTGCAGGCTCTTGTAGATGATATTGATTGCATCGTAGGCCGAGCGGTAACTATTTATCGCTTTGATGGTTAAGCAAGCCTTGAACTTTTTGAAAACCTCGCGGCAGATAATCTCAAAGCGCTTGCGGGTTTCATCATTCTGGTTAACGACTTCTTTTGCATCAATAATGGCTTTGTTGCGCTCAAAGCCCTTTTTCTCCAACACATCTTCCAGTCTAAATTCTTTTGCTACCAGGAAGGCTCTTACGGCCTCGATGGTTTCTTCGAGGTCTGCCAGCAATTCTTCTTCCGGTCTTACTGGATCAAGTTCTGGTGGTGGCTGTCCATCTCCACCTTCACCGCCCGTATGACCAGCAAAGGTCGCAAGGGCTTTGCGCAAGTTTTTCAAGATGCCGCAGTAATCAACAATCAAGCCATTATTCTTGCCCTCGGCCACGCGGTTTGCGCGGGCGATGGCCTGCATCAAGGTATGCGCCTTGAGCGGTTTATCGAGGTAAAGGGTAGACATGGTTGGTACATCAAAGCCAGTGAGCCACATGGCGCATACGATGGCGACACGGAACGGATGCTCTTCCTTCTTAAAAGCGCTCTCTATATCAATGCGCTTGCCGTCGGGTGTTTCAAAGCCTTCTTTGATCAGCTTACGGTGCGGGGTGATATCGAGTTCCCACTTGCGGAACTTATCAACTTCGCCTTGTTCCTCACTCACCACCACGGCCACGATGGTTTCACGCATCCAGGTAAGCTTGCGCTCCATATCCATGATGGCTTGCTCATCAGCCAGCTTGGGCAACTCCTTTGCAAGCTCAGCAATTTTAGCCTGCCACTTCTCAAGGATAATCTCCTGCATCCGCACACAAGTGATCTTATCGATGCAGACCATCATCGCCTTGCCGTTCAAACCACCTACGCTGTAGTGCTCGACAAAATCTTCAGCGATTTGCTCCAGGCGGCTTTGAGCAGTGATGATGTGGTAATCGCGCTTTAATTCCCGCTCCAAGCGCTCGCTTACGTCCTGATCGTCTATTTCGATTTCTTCCAGCTTGGCTGCAATCTTTTCGTTGAGGTCATTGGTGGCAAGGCCTAGCTTCTCACCTCGCGCATCGTAGTACAAAGGAACGGTGGCTTTATCTTCAACAGCGCGTTGGAAGTCATAGGTGGAGACATAATCGCCGAAGACGCGGCGGGTGATTTCATCATCCTTGAATAGAGGCGTTCCGGTGAAACCGATATAGCTGGCATTGGGCAGTGCATTGCGAAGGTTTAGCGACAAGCGCCCATATTGGGTGCGGTGCGCTTCATCGGTAATGACGATAATGTCGTTGCGGTCTGAATAAGGCTCATTCGGATCAACATCCTTGTTAAACTTCTGCACCAGCGTGAAAACATAGGCCTTGTGCTGCTTCAATAGCTTCTGTAAATGATCGCCTGAGCCTGCGCGGCATGGGTCTTGATCATTATCGACAAGGCCGCAGCCTGCGAAGGTGTTATAGATTTGCTTATCCAAATCTTCACGGTCGGTACAAATCAGGAAGGTAAAATTGCCACCTAGCTTGCGGTGAATTTTGCGCGCAAAGAATACGATGGAATAGGATTTACCCGAGCCTTGTGTATGCCAAAACACCCCGAGCTTGCCTTTGCGCTCTTCTCGATTCTTCACCGCTTCGATGGCGCGGTTTACGCCTAAAAACTGGTGGTTACGGGCAATGATTTTAACCAGCTTGCCTTTGCTCTCATCAAAGAGTGTGTAGTTTTCAAAGAGATCGAGAAAATCGCGCTTGTTACAGATACCTTTGAGCAAGGTCTCCATATCCACCACGCCAGGATCGTCTTCGGCTAAACGCTTCCAATCATTGAAGTGTTCAAACTTGCTGGAGATCGAGCCGATCTTGGCATCCACGCCGTTCCCCAAAATCACAAAGGCATTGTGGTGGAAGAGATGCGGGATGGTATCTTTATAATCGGATAGGTTTTGCTCGTAAGCATGACGGATGTCTTTGTGAATGGTCTTGCACTCGATAAACATCAAGGGAAGGCCATTTACAAAACCAACGATGTCAGCGCGGCGGCGATAAATATCACCACGCACCCATAGCTCACGCACGCAAAGGAAATGATTGTTTTCTGGGTTGTCGAAATCAAAAACCTTCAGGCGCTTTTTCTCAAGCTCACCTTTGGCATTGCGGAACTGAACCTGAACGCCGCTTTTAATCAGCTCGTACTGCTCAAAATTGATTTGTAGGGTGTTTTCAGTAACAGGCGCTTCGGTGATCTGACGCAGCGCATCCTGATAGGCTGCATCGGGCAGGCCAGGATTGAACTTCACAAGCGCTTCGCCAAGATAGCGTGTAAGAACAACTTCCTTATCATTTAGCCTACCGAGAGTCCCTTCATTGCGGTAAGTCTCACTGTTGTAGGCGAAAACGCTTTCCCAGCCTAACTGCTCTTCCAGATAGTCTGCCGTCGTAGCCTGAACAAGCGTATCTTCATTGAGCGGAGCCATCATACTGTAACCTCACCGCTCATGAGTTTGGGGAGGAGAAGGTCGCGGGCTTTCGATAATTGCTCATTGTACTTTTCGAGCGTATGACACTGTTTGAAAATTGGTGCAACCTCGTCTTCAAACTCTTCTCTTAATGTGTCGTTTGGTACAACTACTTCCCTACTATAAGCAAAATCACGATTTAAACCTGGAACAGCGACGTCAGTATTTATAAATGTAATATGTAGCAGTGCGTAATATATAAAATAACTGCTTTCTTCTGCTTTGATGAAATAAACGGTATCTATTGGGAAAAAGTCCAAGTTGGACCAGTAAATCGCGCCGACATTACCTTTCCTTCCAACAATGATTCCCGGCCCCTTAACAAGAGCTTTATTGTGTGAGCCGACTACACCGCTGGAACCATAAACAGGAAAATCGCCTGGTATTCTATTGTCGGATTTCAGAGCTTTTCCGTAGTTTAAAGTGAGTAGCTCTTTGAGCTTCCTCTTCTCCCACCCCTCCGGCACGCCATCAACTATTTTAACATGCTCATGGCCGGGGAAGCGAAAACGCACAAACCATTCTTTGTAAAGCTGCCTCGCTGATTCCTCCAGCAGCTCAATCCGCCGCTTATTGTTTTCAATGAGGTCGTCGTAAGTCTGAACAATCTGAACAATCTGTTTCTGCGCATCTAACGGTGGGTTACTAACAGGAAAAGTTTTGATCTTATACAATCCCAATTTTCCTTGGGCAGCACCTGAGGCAATAAAAGCTAATCGCTTTTTATTCTGCTCAGTAGACAAATAAAGCTTCAAAAAATAAGGATCAATCTTCGACTTATCGACTACAAGTTTGGCAGCATTTTCTGTTAAATTTGCGCCATCCAAATTATCTTGAACATATCCAACATCGCCGACATTTGCCCCCACAATTGTTATGACAACATCACCTTTGTTAACAATATATCGTTTTATTTTTTCATGCGTTTCCTCAGACAGGTACACATAGTCTTTGATTTCAATTTTACCCTGACCAATATCCCTAGCCCTTATATATGGATACGGAGTCGGATACGAGACGAAATCATGGCCTTTAGGAAGCCTCTTTCCTCCTTTGACTAGCGCGATATCTTCAATTGCAATCTGCCCCCAACTCATATACCCAGCTCCTCAAAGTTTTTCTGAATTTGGGCAGCTAAGTTTGAGGCCTCTTCATTCAAGCCTTTCAGCTCGCCATGAATATCACGCAACGTTTCTTCAAAGTCGAAATCTTCGTCCTCAATCTCCGGCGCAATGCCAACATAACGCCCTGGGGTTAAGCTCCAGTCATTGGCCTTGATTTCTTCAATATCGACCAGCTTGACCAAGCCTTCCACGTCAGCAAGCTGCGCATCAGGAAAGCGCTCTTGCAGCCAATGCGCTTGCTTGAAGAAGTAACGGATGAGCTTTAACTGCTCGACAGCTTCTTTGCGCTGTTCATCAATTTCTTTGATCGGTTTGTTCAAGCCTTTTTCACCGCTTTCTTTGGCTTGTTTTTCAATAAACTTATAGAGCTGGTCGATCTGCTTGATAAGGTCACGGCTGGTTTCCGCTAACGGCTCAATAAGCAGCGATGCTTTGTGCAGCCCGTTATTGTCGCTTGGCAAAGCCTCCCATTTCGCGGAGGTCTTTTCGCTGCTCTCGGTAAAAACCTTACAATCACTGCATAGCGTCTCGAACGCAGTCTTGGTTTCGTCATCAATATTAATTATCTTGGTGATAAGACCATCAGCAGAGCCGATAAAGCTATTGAGAGCTTTGGCTGATACCTGCGCTTCGTCAAGTGCAGTGCGTTGGTAGCTTTCGATCAACTCAAGGAAACGCTCATTCTGGCCACGATAGAGCCAAACGATAGAAGTTAGGTTTGCCAGTTGTTCGGGAGAGAAGTCATAAATTTTCCGCGTGACTTTTGTATAGACATTGCGAGCATCGAGCATCAGTACCTTGTCTTTCATATGTGCTGGCTTGTTCTTGTTAAAGAACCAAAGCTCACACGGCACTGAGCGGGTATAGAAGAAGTTAGAGCGAATGGCGACCATCGCGCCGACATGGCCACTTTCCACGAGCTTGCGGCGTACTTCCGCTTCCTGCCCTCCGGCACTGGATGCCTGCGAGGACATAACAAAGCCTGCACGGCCTTCTTTATTCAAATAGCTGTAGAAATAAGAAATCCAAAGGTAGTTACCATTGGAAACCGAGCCCTTCTTATTTACCCCTGGCAAGCCAAAGGGCAGCCTCGGGTCGTTCTTGATTTTCTCTGCATCTACGTCATCGACGTTGAACGGTGGATTAGCCATCACGAAATTGGCTTTGCCTAGAAAATCATGCGGGTCTTCGTAATAGGAAATGGCTTTCTGGATTTTTCCTTCGAGGCCATGAACCGCCAAGTTCATCTTGGCAAGGCGAATGGTGGTCGGGTTTTTCTCCGCGCCATAGAAGGTGGCTACGTCCTGCGGGTTCTTGTGCATCTTCTCGATGAAGTGAGCGCTTTGCACAAACATACCGCCAGAACCGCAAGCGGGATCAATCACCGAGCCGTGATCTGGCTCGATAAAGTTCACGATCATCTGCACCAGTGACACAGGCGTGAAGAATTCACCGCCGTCATGGGCACTTTGGTTGGCAAACTGGGTTAGGAAATATTCGTAGATACGGCCAAAGATGTCGCCAGTGGCTTTTTTGAGAGCTGGGTCGTTGAATGTGCGAAGTAAGTTGCCGAGCACATCGTTGTCCAGCTCTTGGTATTCGCTTTTGGGTAATACGCCTTTGAGGGTTTCGTAGTCGTCTTCGATGGCCTCCATCGCGTCAATGATAGCTTGGGCGCGGTCATCGGCTTCGGTGAGGTTCACCAGAGTGTCGAATTGGGCTTTTTCCTGGAGGAAGATCGCGCCTTTACTGGAAAAATCTTCTTTGGTGAGCGGTCTGGTTACACCGCCTCGGGATGGCAGCGAAGCCTCGATTTCTGGCTTAACCCCCAAATAGCGGCTGTAGGCGTGGCGAAGGAAGATCAGCCCCATCACGGGCATGAAGTATTCATTGCTGGCGTAGTTGCTGTTGGCGCGAAGGTTATCGGCACTGCCCCAAAGCCGTTTCTCTATTGCTTCTATATTTACTAGCTGTGCCATTAGTTGCCCTTGTTAGTTTTCTTTTTATCTTCTATCCAGCGGTCTATATCTTTAGCCTTGAAACGCCAGCTTCCCCCGACTTTAAAGCCAGGTAACTTGCCTTCGGCGGCGAGTTTATAAGCCGTTTTCTCAGCAAGCTTTAGGTACACTGCAACCTCTTTCAAGGTCAATATTTGATCAGTCATAGCATAAATTGCCCTCATTGCTATGGAGAGAATAGGGGAAAATATGGGAAGCCACAACCTGAGATATGAGCATTGGCGTTTTTATAACCAGAGCATCCAAGGTCGTACCTTGGTCGTCCTCCACTGGCGAAACAGGGGGCGGAGTTAAGCAGCGAAATGCTTACGGTATCCAAACGGCGCACGGTTGGTCTTGATGAAATCATCGAGGGTTCCAAGGGGCTATGAAATGCCCAATGGTCGATGGGGGATCAAAGGGGGAGAACTGAAATCTCCACCTTTGCCATGGGGTCTTGGGGTAGCTCGGAGGCTTCCCAAGTGGTGATCAAACGGCCAATCGTTTGCTGGTGCTGGAATGGCTCGATGCCAGATAAGCGCCACACAGCTCTTGCCTGATCGCAGTGTTCCTAGAGGAACCAAGGGAAGCCTAGAGCGGCCCAGAGGGTGCACGGGAGAACGGCAGTGATCTCCCTGCCAAGATGGTATGAACGTAGTACATACACATCTTGCGGTCGTCCTTTCCACCATTATCGCTAGATTCCAGGGGCTTAGCTCCTATGGAATTGTGCTGCGCACAAATGAAAAGACCGACCGTAGCCTCATTATGCCCCCCCATAGCAATTAGATGCCCCAGGTTTTTCTTGCACCATATCGAAATAATCTGTTATGTCTATTGCTGAAAGGCAGCACAATGAGTATGAATAGTAGTAAAACCAATTTTATTAAGGCAACCCAAGATTTAGACGATCCCGCAGATAAACTCCCCAAGGGCTGGAAAGAAAGTGATTTTGTGGTCTTCAAAGAATTTTACGGCTTTTGTCGGGATAAAGAACCAGATTTGTTTGTGTTTGAATATCGAATGATAAATCACCTCCATCCACAGTTACCTAATTACACTCTAAATGAAGATGGCATTTTGACGTCGGAGATTTATATCGATATTGATTCTGTAAAAACGCGTATAAGTATTATTATGGACTCTGGCGGAATTCCAGACGAGTCCGTAAAGGCACTTGAAGCATATCATCGAGCTGAAGTTGATTACGATGCGAACCCTCCGGTATGGGCACCTTTTCCAAGCGAACTTACATCCTAACGAAATTGTTAGGGTTTTCCGGATCAATCCTATCCCAAATCGATTGTTCAATCCGCTGTTCTTCTCTTTTAGCATCGAGATGTTTATATCCGCGCATATAACGCAATTCTCTAAACCAAGCCGCACCATCACCAGGGCTACAGTGGATACGGTCAAGGATAATCTTTGAACTTACTATATTTTTACCACCCTTATTGGTAACAGTTAAATATGTTCCTTCTAATTGCTCCTCCGCTCTATCTGCCTGCATACTTCTAAGAAATATATTTTGAAAGAATTTAGTATTGCTGTCGATTGACATAATCAAATAGTGGCCTTTGGAATACCACGCCATTCCATTGAAGGTATGTCTCGGCAGTGCTTGTCCGGCCTTCCTTTCCTGATAGGCCATTACTTCATATGTTTGAATTGAATTATTTTTAGAATCTTCAATTACTTCCAGAATGCCTACGACAGCGTAGCCGGGTTTTCCAATTGCTGGGCGGTAAGTTCGATAACGACCAGGAAGCATTTTTCTAAGATAATCATCATCGTGACCTGAGACACTGGCAAAATGCGTGAGGGCACTATGCGCTTCTGATATTTTCTCTACAGATTCACTTCGAAAGTTAATCCCAAGTTTTTGATCAAAGTATTTCAGCAATATTCTGAAAGCACCTTCGTCAAATATATTCATTAATTTCACAGGCTTATTTATCCGCCCATTGAACGATGCATGTTTGACTAATTTGATCTGATCTTTGGGGTTTTCTTTGTTATGCGCTTCGATTTCTCTCTGTAAATATAACAGCACTTTTCCTCTTGAAACCCCATGCTCACTTTTAAGCCGCTTTATTCTTCTTAAAAGAATTGCAATATTTTCTTCATTATATTTCATGTGGTTACGTATCTTTTGGACAAATTTGGACAATTTTACCAGAAAGGTAGACATCTTAGTACGGCACCTCCAAAGCCAATATTTAAAATGGCTTCCATCGGAATTCTATTTAACTCTTGGAGGCAGTATGAGTAGCTACGAAAGAGCAGCAGCACAGGCGGTGATTGGTCAAAAATTAGACGGACAGTTTCAGAAACTCCTCTCTGAGTATGAGAGGCCAATCCAGCAAAAGTTATTCGATCTAAAGCGCAAATGCGCTGAAGCCGAAAAGATCAGCCCTGACCTTGCAGAACGGGAAGCGGTTCCCTTCCGCCAAAGTGATGACTTGGAATATCTTTACACCTGCGCTGAACAGGACTTGAGCGACAAGGTTCAAACCCACCGATTTACCAAGAAATCCTTGCAGGCGGCTCAGCTCCAGCATGGCTACGTTGGGTCAGCTAATGACAAGTCAGTGGTTAATAGCGTTCTGATCCTCCTGGTAATGGTATTCGCTGAGGCATTGCTGAACGCGGCTTTCTTCTCCAATGCGCATATGGTGGCAGGGCCAGCTGCCGCCTTGCTCACCAGTTTTCTTATCTCCATGACTAATGTCGCCGCATCTGCCTGCGCAGGATTTTTTATTGGTCGCTATTTGAATTACGGATCAAATGCCCTGGGCAGTAGCGATGCCCATTTCAGGAAAAAGCGTTCCAAAGCTAAATACCAGTTTTATAGCTTTATCGCTCTGATGGTTTTTTTCCACGTCACTGTTGGGCTGGTACGAGCACAGGAGACTATTGAATCGGTCAGTCATTCACCGCTGGCTTATTTGCAAATGCTCCAAACCCCTGAAGCGATTTTTTTGATTCTGATGGGTGGCTGCATGAGCGTTATTTCCTACCACAAAGGAATTCATAGCTTTGATTGCCCATACCCTGAAATCGGCCGATTGCAGCGGGCTGAAGCTGCGGCGAAAGATAATGTGCATGACGCGCTGGATTACTACCAAGAAGAAATCACCGTCTATTTCGAGGACGCGGAAAAGGAAATTGAATCTCCGGTGAAGAGCCAGAAGAAGACCGTCGAGCAATACAACCAGGCTGTTTCTTCATGTTTGGATGCACGTCGCCAGCTTGAACAATCGGTCAGAGGCGCTGAAACCCGTTGCCGTGGCGAACTCGCCGAACTCATCACGACATATCGCTGTATAGCTGGCGAAGAGCAAGAAGTGCCAATCGAGACACTGCATCAAATGGTGTCCTTCGAAAAGTATTTAGATGTCGATATTCCTGCGTTTCGTTCACTTCCTGAAATGGCCTCGCACAAATCTGAATTACTGCTTGAGAAGAACCGAGCGGTAAATCGCCTTACCAGTATTTTTCAAACCGCTACTTCACCTGCTGGAGGTAAGTCATGAGAAGACGTTCACGCAGTAACAATATTCTAAAAACCGTTGGCCTTTCTTCTGTTTTAGCAGTTGGTATAGGTGGGCTTGGGTACATTACGTGGCAGTCGATGGGTAAAGCCACTGCCGATGAGTATGGCTGCTTTGCAGAAGCGCCGCAGCGCCAAACCGTGGTTTTGGTCGATGTGAGTGAGCCTAAGTTCAACGAAGAACAAACTCGCTCTTTGTTTCGCTATTTTAACCAGCTCTACAGCAAGCTTGAATTTAACGAGCGGTTAAGCGTAGTGACAACAGCTGAAGACCAGATTGGCTCCGTACCCAAACCGCGCTTTCATGTTTGTGGGCAGGCCAGCAATCCGGCTCAGCTTGAAGCCATCAATGCCGATGCTGCAACCAGCGGATTTTTGGTCAGGCAAAGAGAACGGCTCTTTGAGCACAAATTTGCCCCTGCCATGGCAGAAATACTTTCACCAAACACCGATAGCAGACAGCGCTATCAGTCACCCATATTGGAAATGGTGCAAGGCATTCGCCGCTTCCATCCTTTACGCCCTGGTGATCGCTTGGTTATTGCCAGCGATTTGATCCAGAACAGCGACACGGTGCAGTTTTGTCGAACAAAAAACGACATGCCGCCATTTTCTATTTTCAAGAAAAAGTCCATCTACGGCCGCTTAAAGCCGGAGTCGCTGGAAGGCATCGAAGTAGATGTGCTTATGATTCAACGCCATGGCTACGGCGTGAGCGATCTTTCGCACTGCTATAGCGAGGAAGAACTGCGTCGATTTTGGAAAGACTATTTAGTTTCCAATGGTGCGGCTGATCCGAGCTTCGTGCGAGTCCGTCACGGCGTTATCGGAGACTAATGCTATGCGCCAGAGCAGACAGCAAGCAGAACACTTCCCAAGCCTTTTAATTATCACTGGCTTGCTATCCTGGGGTAGTTATCAGACTGGTGAACTCTATATCGGCGGCGAGCTGCAATGGTTGCCTGCCGTTTTATATGGATTCACAGCGCTGTTCGCTTTGCGCGCTTTTATTCAATTATTGAATTATCTGGCAATTTTTCTGGAGTGGATGAGTGCTCATCAACCGACAGGCAAAGATGGTACTGCCAAGTGGGCTAGCTTTAAGGATTTGAAAAAGGAACTGAGTAATAAGCAAATCGGCCCGTTCTGGGGAAGGATGACGACAGGGAAAAAACAACCCGTATTTAGCGATTACGCCTCCAATGCCGTGACGGTAGCACCAGCCGGATCAGGAAAAGGTATTTATAGCGTCATTACGAATGGCTTGGCCATACGCTCGTCAAAAGTCTTTAGTGACTTTAAAGGTGAATTGGTCTGCATCCTAAAAGAAGCCTTAGAAAAGCGCGGGGAGAAAGTTCGCGTTTTAAATCCTGGCGGTTTGTGGAGCGATTACGTCGGTGAGAGTGACTGTTATAACCCACTCGATATTATTGCCGATGATCTTGAGCGTCCAGGTGGTCTGCGCGATGTGCCAGATGATCTCAGGGAGCAAAGCTCACAGATTTTGCCGGAACCTGCTTCAGGCGAAGGTGAAGATAAATACTGGCGCGAAGGTTCACGCAAATGTATGGGCATGGCTGCAATCCTCGAATGTATGATCGAAGGCCGCGATGCCACTTTAGCATCAGTGGCGTTACTTATCGAAGACCGTGAAGCCCTTGAACATAACTTGCGCTGGGTTATTGGAATTGACCTGGAGGGCAAGCCTCTGGCAGAAGGCCCGATGCCCATTGAAAGCTGTGCATGGGCACAAGCGCATGATGCGGCAGGCCTCGCCGAATTTATTCAGTGGGTGCGAGCACAAGCGCGTAGCTTACTTTCCCTCATGAGTACTGGCGAGAGCCGCACCTTCGATTCCTTTATTAGCGGCGCGCAACAAGCGCTCGCGCCGTTCGCTTTTGGCAGGCTGGCTCCGGCAATGCGTCGCTCTACCTTCAGCATGAATGATCTCAAGAGTGGCGAGGTTCCCACTAGTTTATTCATTGTCGCCGATGCCAGCCGAATGGAAGCCTATAAAAGCTATATCGGCTTAATCCAGTGGTGCGCGATGACAGCCATCAAGCGCCATGAGAATAAAAGCGTCCCTGTGTATTTCATTATGGATGAGGCAACGAATTACAAGATTCATAGCCTTGTCAGCCTTTTAACTTGGGGGCGTTCATACGGTTTAAGGCTCCATTTAATCTTTCAAGATATTTCAGCGTTTGAAAATACCTATGGTAAAACTGCCGTCGAAACACTTCTTTCCGAAACGGAAATTAAACAGTTTCTTCCAGGCCAACGCTCGCCACGAACTTTGGCGTTAATCAGCCAATTATTGGGCGAGCAAAGCGTAATGAGCGCTGGGCTTTCACCGAATGAAAAAGGCCTTCAGGAAAACACCAGTGAAACAGGCCGCGCACTGATGACAGGCGAAGAAATCAGACGCTGCAAGCTCAGCCTTCTTTTTATTAGGCAATCGCCTTCAGCTTTGGTTGAACCTGTATCAATTGCGGAGATTGATCCTTGGCGAAAACAGGCAAGCATCAATCCATTTCACGGCAAGCCATTTCTCAGAAAAATCAAAGTTCGACTTCGCAGAGGTGATTTTCAGTGAGCCATTACAAACCCAAACGTATTCGGTGGGGGAAGGTTTTTGCTGCTTTCATTCGCAGCATTGCAGGAATTATAAGTAGTTGGCCTCTGTTTTTGCTTGCAGCATTTTTAGTTTCACCCATCGGGCCTCATTTGCGTTGGCAATACACCTACCAACAGCACGGTTCCTATCGCTACATGATTGACTGCCAGTATATCGGTTCGCGAGGTTTTGTCCGGTATCGCGAAAGTGGTGATTGCCCTGTCTTCTCCATTATCGACAGGCGGAAGCTTTAAATAGATTTGTCAGCAATGGCCTTCGGCTGACAACACTTTTCAATATTCGTGGAGGCCAAGTGGAGAATGATTATGAGTGAGAAAGAAAACGATAGCGTTGGGCGCAAGCCGGATTATATCGCTTACTCCGTACGCGATACACACGACGGCAAAGGCAATTGGAATAAGGTGGGTGCAGCCTGGGGGCATCGCGACGGTCAAGGTATCGACCTGCAACTTGATGCTACGCCAGTCGATGGCCGCGTGACACTTCGAGAATTGCGTGATGAACGCATGAATTCTTATGAAGATGAACGCCAGGCTGAAATTTCAGAGCGCAGCTCTGAGAGGAAAGAAGGTCGTGGCCGCGCAAGATAGCGAAAGGCAAAGCATTAGCTTTGCTATGAGCGAGCCGTCTCTGCGAGAACAAGCCCCGCCCAGTTTACGGCGGGCGGGGTCTGTTCGAGGGCATTTTATTGCAGCAAATGATCGCGTAGAAAAACCGACAGCGCATGATTTGAATGACGGTGATCGCAACAGAGATGACGGTCGCAATGGTTCGAAAATGGTAAAGCGTCAAAAACCCCATCCTGAATTAAAGCCAAGTTATTCCCATTACTTGAAAAAAACTTCGTTTAACCAGGAGTGGATTCGAGAACAACGAGCCGAAAAAGTCCGACTATTTGAAACACAACGGCAGATTGCACTGCAACAAAATCGGCTGTCAGAGCCAAGTTTAGAGCGCTAAAAAATTGGCCTATACGAAATAAATTAAGATTTTATTAACGGGTGAGACCGTAAAATGAATATAGATATGCTACGTATCGCAGTTTCTTTACTTGCGATTTTGTCTTCCAAAGACAAAAGATTTTGCAATTTTATTTGCACAATACTTTTGCGTCGCTTCTCTCATCCTTTTCAGCTTGCCAACTACGAGTTGGCGATATGTCTGCCGCGAAAGGAGGAAGACCATGACTGATAAAGATAAATTCAGATTGACTGATGAATGGGCTTCTTCTCAAGTTCTGCCTGTTGTTAATCCGCCAAAATGTGATATTGAAAAATATCGCGAGCACGTGCAGGAGTTTGAATTGACGGCTGAAGAAGAGGCCGAGTTAATAAAAAACCTGTGGCTGATAATGGCGGCTTTCGTTGATTTAGGTTTTGGGGTAGATTCAATACAGCTCCTTTCCGCATCCGATGAAAAGCCGGGTTTAGCGCCTGTTTCAAAAGTTGATGGGCAGGACAAACGATTAAAACCGAATGGAGGAATACATGACGACTAACGTACAAAAGGCTGTCATCTATTGCCGTGTATCCAATAAAACCCAGACGACGCGGGGCGACGGCCTTGGCTCTCAGGAAACACGCTGCCGTGAATACGCCAAATATAAGGGCTATGAAGTCGAAAAAGTCTTTACCGATGATGTATCCGGTAGCCTGATCAAGCGCCCTGGGATGCAAGCCATGCTGGCGCATATGAGCAAGCACCGCAAAAACCCGCGTGTGGCTATTATTGATGATATATCGCGGCTGGCGCGGGGTTTAGATGCTCACCTTCAGCTTAGAGGCGCAATCGCCAAGGCTGGAGCCACGCTGGAATCACCCTCGATTGAGTTTGGCGACGATTCCGACTCTGTATTAGTGGAAAACCTTCTTGCCAGCGTATCCCAGCATCAACGCCAGAAAAACTCGGAACAAACGCTCAATCGGATGCAATCCCGTCTAAAGAATGGCTACTGGGTGTTTCAAGCGCCAGTAGGCTACCGCTACCAGAAGACCTCTGGACAAGGAAAGATACTGGTTAGGGATGAGCCCATTGCCAGTATTATTCAAGAAGCCCTAGAAGGCTATGCCTGTGGGCGTTTTCAATTGCAGGTCGAAGTGAAGCGCTTTTTAGAGTCGTTTCCCGACTATCCTAAAAACCGAAAAGGCGTCGTGGTAAATCAGCGTGTGACTGATCTTTTAACCAAAGTGCTATATGCAGGCTACGTTGAATCCAATGATTGGGGGGTTAACCTTCGCCCTGGCCGACATGAGGGGCTTATTTCTCTTGAAACATACAAGAAGATACAAGAGCGCCTGAATGGCAATGCCTACGCTCCAGCTCGCAAGGACATTAACCTGGACTTTCCGTTGCGTGGTTTCGTTTCTTGTGGCGAATGCGGCCACAATCTAACGGCCGCTTGGTCGAAGGGAAACACAGCTAAGCATCCTTATTACATGTGCTTTAAAAAAGGCTGCTCCAGCTACCGTAAGTCAATTCGTCGAGATGTAATTGAGGGTGAATTTGAGCAGTTCCTGTTATCGCTCAAACCCACAAAAGAGCTATTCAATCTTGCCCTGGCGATGTTTAAAGAGTTGTGGGGATACCGCCTAGAATTCCAAAAAAATCACAGTAAATCGCTTCAATTGGATATGGCCAAGAGTGAGAAGAAGATCGAGCAATTGCTGGATCGTATCGTGGATGCGGAATCAACTTCAGTTGTGAGTGCCTATGAGAAACGTATAGGCGAATTGCAGCTTGAAAAGCAGATAATGCAGGAAAAAGTCGCGAATTGTGGCCGTCCTCTGCGAGACTTTGATGAAAGTTTTCGAACCTCAATGGATTTTCTCGCAAACCCCCACCAGCTATGGGCTACAGGCCGAATGGAAGACCGTCATGCAGTGATGAAACTCACGTTTACCGATAAGTTGGGGTATATACGGGGAGAAGGTTTTCGAACCCCCGAAACCACCTTACCTTTCAAAGCGTTAGGTGGCTTTTGCGGGGGTGAAAACAAAATGGCGCGCCCCGGAGGATTCGAACCCCCGACCTCCTGATCCGTAGTCAGGCGCTCTATCCAGCTGAGCTAGGGGCGCACACGGAACGAAATATGTGTCGTTCTTCAAAAGTGGGCGAAACATACGTTATAAAATTTATTAATGCAAGCCTTAGATTTAAAAAAAACATCAATTTAATTGATGCAAAAAGCTATTTTACGCAAAAAATATAGTGTTTAAGTGAGTTTTGCTTGACACAGAGCTTAATAATAAGGATGCTGTCACAAGGAAATTCTATTGGGGTACAGTATTTTACTTCACTTATTCACATACATTTTAATCAAACCTAAGCCAGGACGATGCTAACAATGCCTATGTATAGCTTAAAAAAATCATTATTACTCACTACGCTTGCTTGTGTNGGCGTGTCTACGATTGCGATNGATGCAANTGCTCGCGGTGAAGGTTATAACGATATGCCTTCACTNATCATTACATCAGANGATCTTCCAGAAAGTCTTCGTAAAAAGATTTATAGCAAGCCGGTNTCTGTNAAAAGCATCAANCCTTCAGAGATTACTGGTAAAGCATATTTTGTTGATCACAATGAAACGCTTGTTACNCGAAAAGTTCGTGAGCTTCAAGGCGAGCTACAACGTGTTCAGCGTGATGTTGAGACNNTNTCGAGTGANTTTCANAGATTNCAGCAGACAAATGACGGTTGGGCTGCTGAGTACTATGCAAGTGTNGCNACAATAAANACACAGCTACANTCTGGTACGACNAGAGGTAACCCTAGACTTGTTGAAAGNTTGACGGAAGCTGANAGCAATCTTGAGAATTTAGCGGATGGNTTGATTAGTCTTAATAATCTNGCTGCACGTGCGGCAGATATAGCATCTGAAACTAATTTCATNCTTGAAGANACGCGTGCTGCATANGGTATTTCTGGTGCCGTTGAAGAGGATCATGTTCGTTTAAGTGANCTTGAAGATGTCATTAANACNACGCTTGTTGTTATTGACCGTATNCTNAATACNACAAGTGATGATATCACACGTGCAACGACTTANCTTAGTTCTGAGCGAAGCAATNTAAGNACNTTGGCTNTGGCTGTTTCTAATGGTGANCTTTATGGACGTAGCTTGTCAAANCGTCCATTCTCTAGCGCTGCTGCACCATTCGATGCTGCGGCTGTTCCTCCTTCTGCTCCTGTTGCTCAATATGCATCAACNGCACCTAATAATGTTGTNCCGCGTGCGCCAGCAGCTGTTTTGTCTGAGCCTCGTCCACTTGTGAAGATTCGTTTTGATCGNCACGATGTTGAATATCAGCAACCTCTTTATGCTGCNGTAAGTGAAGCGCTTTCACGCTATCCAAATGCTCGTTTTGATCTTGTTGCTGTNCAACCNACATCAGGAAATGCGGCTCAAGTTGCAATTGAAAGNACAAAGGCNCGCCGNAATGCTGAGCTTGTTCTTCGTACACTTACGCAAATGGGTTTACCTCTTGAGCAAATTGATCTTTCTTACACNGAGAGCGCGCAGGCAAGCACGAATGAAGTGCACCTGTTAGTAAAGTAAGAACTTGCTTGCGATTATTGGNATAATCGGGCAAAGCTTATGCCATGCTAAAAGATAAAAACTATTCTGATATTACGACTGACAACTCTCAAGAAGAGNTTGTTACTGTNAGGCTTGCAGAAAATTCGGCTGAAATCGAAGANGCGCANCGCTTNAGGTATNAGGTTTTCTATGANGAATATGGNGCTGTTGCCAATGATATTATGCGTAACAGCCGTATGGANATGGATGAATATGATGAGTTTGCAGATCACCTAGTCGTNGTTGATAACTCTCATGGTGATAAAGAACGAATTGTAGGTACATATCGTTTATTGCAGCGTGAAGGCGCAAGNAAGGTTGGNCAGTTTTANTCGGAAAGCGAGTATGATATNGCGCCTTTNCTTAACTCNGACAAATCTCTTNTGGAACTTGGGACGCTCATGTGTCTTNCCTGANTTTAGAACACGNCCAGTNCTGCAGCTTCTTTGGCAAGGTATTGCAGATTATATTAGCGACTTTGATATCGATCTTATGTTTGGCTGCGCGAGTCTTCANAGTACNGATATAAAAAGTATTTCAAAGCCCCTATCCTATTTGCACCATTATCACCTTTCTCCTGANACGATNAGGCCGCGTGCTTTAAAGGGGCGCTACATCAATATGGATATTATTCCGCAAGATGATATTAATGCACGCCGTGTTTTTGCGGAGCTCCCTCCTCTAATTAAAGGTTACTTAAGGGTTGGNGCATCCATCGGTGATGGCGCGGTCATAGATGANCAGTTCAATACGACGGATGTTTGTATAGTTGTTCAAACTCATCTTGTTACCGATAGNTATCGAAAACACTATGANCGTAAAATTCAAAAAACGATCCCTGGTNGCGAAAATCTATAGGTGAAAAATATGGCTCAAATAANAGCTATTCTNAGGTTTTTTGCATTTTTTTTATTGTGCTTNGTTGTTGTNCCTACGCAAACACTATTGCTCCTGTTTCATAGAGGCCGTGGCTCATATTGGATACCGCATTTGTGGCACAAGGCTGTGTGCTTGATTTTTGGTATTAAGGTTATCAAAAAAGGCAAAATCGAAACGGATAGACAAACAATTTACGTTAGTAATCATATTTCATATTTGGATATTCCAGCAATTGCGAGCATTCTACGCGAAGCATCATTTGTAGCAAAAAAGGATGTGGCTAGCTGGCCTGTTTTTGGCTATCTATCAAAATTACAGCAAACAGCCTTCATTAGCCGTTCTGCTAGTGATGCAAAAAAAGAAAAGTATAACCTGGAAGTGATGCTCGACGATGGGAAAAGCCTGATTATATTTCCTGAAGGAACATCAACGGATGGTGTTTCGGTCAAAAATTTCAAGTCTAGCCTTTTTGAAATAGCAATGCAGCGCAAAGACCAAGGTATAGTCGTGCAGCCCTTTACGATTAAGGTGCTTGAAACAAATGGAAAGTCCCCTGAAAATCAAGATGAGCGTGATATATATGCATGGCATCTTGGTACAGATATTGAATTGCATGAGCACCTTTGGAATTTTGCAAAAAATGGTACAACGGTTTTAGAAGTTACATTTCATAAGCCACTAACAGTCAGTGAATTTGAAAATAGAAAAGCATTATCAAATATTTGTCATGAAACTGTATTAAATGGGCTGGAAATTTCTAAAGCGGCCTGATACACCTCTAAGAAATAAATTTACAAGGAGCAAAAAATGTCAGTTATATCGGCAGAAGAGGTATCAAGACTTCAGGGATATTTAGAAGCAAAATTTAAAAATACAGGTTTTGCACTTAAAATGCGTGAGAAAGCAAAAGACTCGGTCGAGGTGCTTTTAAACGGTGAATTTATTGGTGTTATTTATAAAGATGATGAAGAAAACGACATCTCTTTTGATTTTAATATGGCCATTCTTGAGGAAGATCTCTAACTCTTAATTGGCATAAGCCTTCAAAATTTGCTAAAATCATAGGCGTGAGCAAATTATTTAGGCGGCTTTTAAGCGTGAAAAAAACATTTTTATCTTCATGTGTGTTGACTATGTGTGTTGCTATTGGGGTGAGCTCAATAGCTAAATGGTCACATGCGGATGATTTTGCCCAACCTCTCGTTTATGAGAAAGCCGTTTCTCAAGATTTCTTAAAAGAATTACAGGCAGTTCTTCAATTCGCCGATAATCAACTTCTTAATGCTCAGCTCTCAAAAATTGATCTCAATGAAGATGGGCTGGATGAGTACATTGTCCGTGATGGTTCATGCATAGACAATCATTTCTGTGAATATGGTGTCGTGGCTAAAACAAATCAGGGTTATATCAATTTACTACGTATAAAGTCATTTAACTTAATGCTCGGAAACGAGTATACTAAAGGTGTTAGAAATCTTCGTGTATATAACAATAGACTAAATGATTTTAATTATACGACTTATATTTGGAGCACATCTAGGCTAAGCTACGTAAGAGATACAAGTGCATAGGGTAACAATGAAAACTAAAAGTTATAAGAAGTTAGGGTATTTAGGCGTAATGACGTCTCTAATTATCGGATATGGTCTTGTAACTGATTCAGGGTGTGCAAATGCAGGGGCAGCTCTTCATAATACCGCATGTGAAGCTGATTTCCGTACACAAATGGTTAACCGTGCAACAATAATGGCGGAGCGTCATTCTGTTATTGCAGAGACATTAATCAATAAGCCTGATAGCGTTCTTGAATATAGCTGTTTTGACCAGAATGCCGCTTTATTAGCTGAAGAAAATGGCCCTCTTTTCTCTGAATCAACAGATTGGGATAGTGACAGCATCACAATCTCAGGTGGCTTCGGAGATACTGCTTTAGTAAATGTCGCAAACATAAGCTATTCCGTGAATATGGGCGACACTCGCTTGGATCAGAAAATTAATAACTTAGTTTTTGAGACTATCAATGATTATGTCAGTGATAACTTTTCACATGACTTCTTGGGTGGAAAAATGTCAGGAAGCGATAATAACATTGGTAATAATGTAGCCGGTGTAAATAGTTCCTGTGATCATATGCAATCAATATACGAGGTCGCGCGTTGTGAGGATTTTGCAACGGATAGACCATTTGGACCATTGGCTAAATTGGATGGGACGTCTGGTGGCGAATGGGTTGACGACCCGCGTGCAAACCCTGCTTCTTGCGGTACGGCGCATATGATAACAACTGCGCTCATTGAACAAGCTAACAATAAAGACTTTACTCATACAGGCTTTGATCAAGTCGAACATTATAATGAGTATTTTGCACATGATACCGCTGGCTTTGGTAGTGACTGCTCTTTAGATCCAATTCCGACGGGTATAATGATCCAATACGTTGAAATTACTATGGATTCTAGTGGTGATACCAACATACCTAATGATTATGAGTACGAAGATAAAATATGTCCTTCGCCTGGTTGCTATTTTGACCATGGTGGTGATGCAAATGGTTCAAATGATAAATGTGTTAACTAATATATCAGGTGTTTTTTTAGTAAAAGAATAGTGTGATAAATACGAGGCAAAAAATGGGTAAATTAGCTATGTTTATAAATAAAAAACATCTAAAAACAGCGTTGATATGCGGTATCTTATCCGTGGGTTTATTAGCGCCTCAAAACTCTGATGCTGGATATGCTGCAAGTTCTTGCGACCCTGAATTTTTTGAATCTCTAGAGGCCCGTGCCTATTTAGAGGCCCAAAGAGAAATTATACAAAATCAAAATTTGATTCTTAAACCTGATTCCGTTTTAGAATATTCCTGCTTCGATGATCATCTTGATGCCGCAGTTCGTGCCATATCTTCGTCACCAGGAATGTTTAGTGATGATAGTTCAACATATAGCACATCTGGAGCCGATATTGATGGCGCCCTTGACTCGATTGCATCCCTCAACGATTCTTACGACACATCTAATTTTAATTACAAGTACTTAGCGGATAGACATTCAGCTGGTTACGATACACGTAACAGCGCATCATCAGGTACATATACATGTGATCAAATGTCAAAAGCATGGCAAGAAGCAAAATGTATGGATTTCATAGATGAGTCCGCGCATGATGGTTTTTATACATTTGATTATTATGAATCTGAATCTGATGATTTAAGACGTAAGCCTACCGCTGCTTGTACAAAAATTGCTTTTGACGATGAGATGCAAAAAGCTGTAGGGACCACAACAGCGTGGGAAGAAGATGATGTTGTAACTTACTTTGAGATGTTTGACCGCGGCGGCAGTACTTGTGACGGTAGCCCACATAGTTCTTCGATAAAAACAGGTCTAGTAGTACATAATAATCAGGGTGACACACCATATTTCGAAGAGCATATTTGTCTCGTTCCGGGGTGTTATTGGCAGCCGACTAGTGACAGTTCAGCAACGGCTACTTCTCCGCAGAGTGGTGGTAGTTGCGTACTTCCTTAATGGAGATGAATTTTTAGTTTAGGATTTTTTTTAAGTCAGCTTTAATTTGGCTGGATTCTGGTTTTAGGCTAATAAAACGTAGAACGGTTTCAATATTTTTCTCTTTATCGATAGCTATACTATCTTCTTGGACAACGCTTTGTTTTTGAGATTGTTTTACAAGTAGCTCAATAGCCTTGAAAAGTTCAGGATGCTCTTCATACATTTTTGAACGTGTTTCTTTAATCTGGTTAAGTGCTTTTTCTTTTATCGCGCTACGTGTTCGTTTCTTGTATATACGCTTCATAACAATCCCTATTTAATGAAAACGGTAGAAAAGACTTTAATACCTTCATACTAAACTTTAATGTAAAATTCCTAAAAGAGTGTTAGCAAAAGGAAATAACGTTGCACTTATACAAGAGCCTAACAAAAATATCTGAGCCATTATTTAATTACCTGTTAAAAGCACGTCTGAAAAAAGGAAAAGAGCACGCTGAACGTTTTACGGAACGTAAGGGTGTTGCTAGCTATGCGCGCCCTCAAGGGCAGCTCGTTTGGTTTCATGCAGCTAGTGTTGGTGAAAGCCAATCTGCTCTCATTCTTATTAATGAAATTAAACGCGACTATCCGGAGCTGCATATTCTTGTAACGACTGGAACGTTAGCATCTTCAGAACTTATGAAGAAGAATTTGCCCGAAGGTGTCATTCATCAATTTTATCCGCTTGATCATCCTAAATGGGTGGCAAGTTTTTTAGAGCATTGGCAGCCTAATTTTGTTTTCTGGATGGAATCGGAGCTATGGCCGAATATGCTCTCTTTTCTAAAAGAACGTAAAATCACATCTATTTTGCTAAATGCTCGGCTGTCTAAACGTTCCTATAAACGTTGGTCGTATATGCCAAAAGCGTTTAAAAATATGATTACAACGTTTGACCTTATCTTGTGTCAAACTGATACAGATGCATTGTATTACGCTAAACTTGGGGCTCAGAATATTCATGTTACTGATAATCTGAAATATAGCGCNGCNCCCCTCTCATATAATGNGGANGATTATAAGGCTATTCGAAATGCCCTTATGGGGCGTGAGGTTTGCCTTTATGCAAGTACACATAAAGGAGANGAGGAAATCGCTAAGAATGTGCACCTAAAACTTAAGCATAAACATCCTAACCTTATAACTATTATTGTTCCNCGCCATCCTGAACGTAGTAGTCAAATCCAAGATTCTTTGTCAGGCGAAGATGTTGAAATACAGAGCCGCTCTATGAGNAACAGTGAGCCAAACTATGACACTGATATTTATATAGCGGACACTTTAGGTGAGCTAGGGTTGTTCTATCGTNTAAGCCCCTTTGCGCTNATTGGNCGCTCTTTAAGCGATGATGGNGGCGGCGGTCATAATCCAATCGAAGCGGCGCAGCTCAATTGNGCNGTTCTTCATGGNNNAAATATACAAAACCTACAAGATATTTTTGATGAAATGGACGCAAGGGAGGCNGCTATTTCTGTNCGGGATGAATATGAGCTNTATGAGAAAATAGAAAACTTTNTATCTAATGCGCCTGAATTNCAAAAATATCANGAAAATGCATTTGCATTCTCCGCTAGTAAGAATAAAGTTCTTGAGAGGGTTTCTGANCACCTCACACCTTATTTAAAACAGCTGACATTATAATCCATCATGAAAACACCTCCCTATTGGTATAGAAAAGATAATGAACGCCAAGGCTTGCAGGAAGTATTGTTAAGTCCTGTTGCACCAGTTTATACAGCGATAAGTAATATTCACCGCAGTTTTAAAAAGACATATAAGTCAAAGTTACCTGTTATATGTGTCGGAAATATAACAGCCGGCGGCAGTGGAAAAACACCAGCAGCGATCGCATTAATGCAGTATGTTAAAGCCAATAAGATTGCCAGAAAGCCATTCTTTCTGACTCGTGGCTATGGCGGAAAACTTAATGGAACACTTGTTGATTCTCGTATTGATAGCGTGAAAGACGTAGGTGATGAAGCTTTATTACTTGCGAAATATGCACCAACCATAGTTGCTTCAGACCGCGAAGAAGGTGCAAAAATAGCTGAGGCTATGTTTGCAGATCTCATTATTATGGATGATGGCATGCAAAATCCCGGGCTTCATAAAGATCTTGTTTTTATGGTCGTTGATGGCAAGAAAGGTTTTGGAAATGGGAAGATGATACCTGCCGGCCCTTTAAGACAACCTATTAATAATGGAATAGAAGCCGCTGATATATTTATTATCATAAATGATGACGAGCGCGGGGTTAGTGCATATCTACCTAAGAATAAGCCCCAGTTATCTGGGAAAATAATTTCAACAAAAAAACTCGATAAGAAGGCTAAATACCTCGCTTTTGCGGGCTTAGCACATCCAGATAAGTTTTATAATACAGCCAAGAAAAAGGGATTAATCCTAGAAGAACAAAAGTCATTCCCCGATCACTATGTATACAGTAAATCGGATATAAGAAAGCTCTTCAAAAAAGCTGAAAAAGAAGATTTGAAACTTTTGACGACAGAAAAAGACATCGTTCGTATTCCTGCGGAATATCATGAGAAAATTGAAACCCTACCTGTTGAACTTCATATACAGCCATATGAAATTGTGCTCGACGCTCTAGCGCATTTAATNGAAGGTTACCGCNATGTTGAATAGAGCGAGATACTTTCTTGAAGCCCTACTCNTAGGGTTTNTNCTTTTNCTCTTTAAAATACTTGGGCCTGANTTTGCATCCAGTTTAGGCGGCTTCTTAGGGCGTGTAATTGGGCCACGATTAGCAGCGTCTAGAAAAGCTCTCAGAAATATTCAACGTGCTTTTCCTGAAAAAAATGAAACAGAAAAACAAGAAATTCTTATTGGTATGTGGGAGCATCTTGGGCGTCTTTTTGCAGAATACCCACATTTAAAATTTATAGCTAAGAACCGCGTAAAGCTAAATGACGGTCTAGAGTTTAATCAAGGTAACCAAGAGGATATTAATTCAATATTTTTTGGAGCCCATTTTGGAAATTGGGAGTTAAATGCTCCCGCGGTCTATTTACAATTTAATCATGCCGTNGATGTGAGTTACCGTGCACCNAATAANCCTTGGGTNGATAAGATGCTCATGCGTATGCGTTCTATGGATGGTAATATTCCGGCACATGCCAAGTCTAGAACGGGTGGACGTGATATGATGCTGGCTATTAAGGCGGGACGCTCACTTGGGATACTGATTGATCAAAAATATAATGAAGGGCTTTCTGTTCCTTTTTTTGGCGAAGAGGCTATGACAAACCCTTTCTTTGTCCAACTAGCACAAAAATTTAAATGTCCACTTGTTCCAATTCGTAATACTAGACTTGACGGTGCAAACTTTAGCCTTACTCTTTATGATGAAATTAAGGTCTTTGATAGCGAGGGAAAGCCGCGCGAAGTTAAAGACGTTATAATGGAAGCCCACGCTTTGTTGGAAGAGTGGATAAAAGAGCACCCTGAGCAGTGGTTATGGCTTCACAAAAGATGGCCCAATTAAGATAAGGATTTTAAGATGAGCAAGCATTATGATTTTTTTGTTATTGGAGCTGGGTCAGGTGGCGTAAGAGCCGCGCGTATCGCCGCAACGCATGGTGCGAAAGTAGGTGTTGCAGAAGCAAGTGACCTAGGCGGTACATGTGTAAATCTAGGCTGCGTTCCCAAAAAACTCATGGCGTATGCTGCTGATTATCACTCACATTTTGAAGATGCAAAAGGATTCGGTTGGGATACGCCTGATCATGTTGAGTTTGATTGGCAGAAACTCATTGAGCGTAAAGATGCTGAAATCTCAAGACTTAACGGCATTTATAATAAAATTCTGGGCAATGCAGGCGTTGAAATTATAAAGGGTTATGCAAGTTTTGTAGATAAGAACACGCTTGATATTGATGGGCAAAGAGTTACAGCGGATAAAATTTTGATTGCTGTTGGTGCTACACCTCGCTGGCCTACAGTTGAAGGTGCTGAGCTATTCCTTACATCTGACCAAATCTTTCACTGGAAAGAAACGCCGCGCCGCGCCGTTATTGTTGGTGGAGGCTATATTGCAGTTGAATTTGCACATATCCTTAGAGGAATCGGTGCGCATGTAACACTTCTATATCGCGGTGAATTATTCTTAAGAGGCTTTGACCGTGAGCTTGCACTTGCGCTTCGTGATGAAATGACAAAGCAAGGGGTCGATCTACGCTTTAATACCGATGTTAAAAAGATCGAAAAAAATGGTCCTATTTATAGTGTTCACACAACACAGGGGGATATTTTAGAATGCGATCTTCCTTTGGCAGCGATCGGTCGTGTGCCAAAGACAGAAGGATTAAACCTAGATAATGCTGGTGTAAAACTTAACGCACGCGGTCAAATCATTGTGAATGAAGATTATCAGACATCAAGCGATAGTATTTATGCATTAGGTGATGTTACGGATACTTATAATTTGACACCTGTGGCGATTCAAGAAGGCCATGCCCTTGCTGATAATCTTTTCTCTGATTTTGCACGTCGTGAAGTGAATTATAAAAATATAGCAACCGCAGTATTTTCTGACCCGCCGTTATCAACGGTTGGTTTAACTGAAGAAGAAGCTCTTGCAAAAGGCTATGAAATTGAGATTTTCAAAAGTACTTTTAAGCCCATGAAACACACGCTTTCTGGTCGTGATGAAAAAACATTTATGAAGCTCATTGTCGATAAAGAAACAGATCGAGTTTTAGGAATACATATGATGGGCTTAGACGCACCAGAGATCATGCAAGGTTTTGCCGTGGCATTAAACTGTGGTGCTACGAAAGCAGAATTTGATCGTACTATGGCTATGCACCCAACTTCAGCAGAAGAGTTTGTGACTATGCGCACGCCGTCATAAAGGTTTAGCTGCTTGGCTTAAGCTTGATGGATGCAAAATCTTCAATGGAAGGAAATGGTATATTCCCCTCCTCTACATCTTGTGCAGCCATAAACTGTATTTCAACCATGTTCTCGTAATACAGCTCGTTCGCTGCCTCAGTTAGAAGCTCACGATGACATAAGTGTTTGAAAAAGTTCTGAAGGCCTCTTGGCGTTGCGATTTCATCAATACCTGTTTCCATTGCAAGTAAACGGCTTTCAAATTGTGAAATATTATATGCAAGCCCAGCGGAGGTTGAAATATCGGCCTCATGCAATAAACATGATAACAATGTTAGGCGCTTATTATCTTTAAGAAGGCGAATTTCACTCGAAATCTCCTGCACAAGTTCTTTGCCAGAAAAATGATGCTTATAGGCAAGTTTCATTTGATCACAGTAACTCGCACGCATAGCAGAAGAGGAAACATCCGTGCATAAAAGCATAATGTTTAGAGCTTGCCAGTCTTCTGGCGCTACAAAATCTATGGCGTGAAAAATTTTGGTTGCTATATCAAATGATCGTTGCTCTAGGCGGCCTGGATATGGAATGCCTTGGGCCATGTTTGAATGACCATCGTGACCTAAATCATGAATACATGCAGCTACAATTAGGAGTGTGATTTCACGCTCATTAAGCTGCAATCTATCCTCGTGAATTTTGTTGTGCATATCAATCAGACGTATTGTCTGTATAAGAACTTTCTTGAAATGTAAATTATTGTGATAAGCCGTTGTCGCAGGTGTATCTGCTATAAAACCAGCATTGATAATTGCTTGCTGATACGTATCACTCTTAATATTGAAATAATTGATGGAAAACTGACAAATTGAAGCCATGCTCGGAACGTTTTTTCTACGTTTGTGCCAGTTTTCAAGAATAGAAATTGTATGGTGTGTAGATTCTTTAATTGAGTTGCTATTAAGCACGGGTAAGAAATCACTGCTGAAATTTTTTACATCTCTTTCGTAATTCGTAAATATATTACGGCATTGTTCAACGAACATATCTTTGGTCGCCCAAAGTGCGCTCATTTCATCCACTACATCATCAAGAATTTCTTCGGTACTAACGCTCACAAACTAAACATGCTCATATTTTATTTTTATTCAATCATGTTAACATTTTTTATCTTTCTATAAAATTAATTATTACAAATAAAAGCAACTATATCGCTTTACTATTACGGTCCCTTTCCATTATAAACTAACGTCTTATATAATTTGTGTGTAACAAATGGAGTTTAACAATGGCAGGCGCATGGAGCCCATCAAGTTGGCGTGATAAACCGGTAAAGCAATTACCGAATTATCCGGATCAAGCAGCCCTCGAAGCTGTAGAAAAAGAACTAAGTGGAATGCCACCGCTTGTTTTTGCAGGTGAAGCTCGAAAGCTTAAAAAAGCACTTTCTGATGTGTCTCATGGAAATGCGTTTTTGCTACAGGGCGGTGACTGTGCTGAAAGCTTCGCTGAATTCGGCCCTAATAAAATCAGGGATACTTTCCGTGTTTTGCTTCAAATGGCAGTGGTAATGACTTATGGCGGCTCTATGCCGATTGTTAAGCTTGGCCGTATAGCTGGTCAGTTTTCAAAGCCACGCTCTAGTGATACTGAAACAATTGGTGATTTAACATTGCCGAGTTACCGTGGTGATAATATCAATAGTATTGAGTTCACTGAAGAAGCACGTATGCCAGATCCTCAGCGTTTACTTAAAGGTTATAATCAGGCCTCATCGACTCTAAACCTTATCCGCGCTTTTGCGCATGGTGGTTATGCTGATCTAAAGCGTGTTCATGGCTGGAATTTAGAATTTATCGATGATAACCCCCTCAAAGAACGCTACGAAGATATGGCAGAGCGCATTAATGATGCACTGCGCTTTATGGCAGCTTGCGGCGTTACAAGTGATAATGTCTCGGCACTTCGTAGAACAAATTTTTACACTTCACACGAGGCGCTTCACCTCCCTTACGAGGAGGCGTTAACGCGCCAAGATAGTATTACTGGCGATTATTACGATACTTCTGCGCATTTCCTATGGGTCGGAGCTAGAACGCATCAAGAAGATCACGCGCAGATTGAGTTTATTAGAGGTATTCAAAATCCTTTAGGTCTTAAATGCTCTCCAGCTTTAGAGCCTGATGAGCTAATGAGATTGATTGACACATTGAACCCAGAAAATGAATCTGGGCGTCTTACACTCATCGCTCGTATGGGTGCAGGTAATGTCGAAGACAAGCTGTCGCCTCTCGTCCGTAAGGTAAAAGAAGAAGGACGAAATGTTGTTTGGTCATGTGACCCGATGCACGGTAATACTTACAAATCTTCTACTGGTTACAAAACAAGACAGTTCGACAATATTCTTTCTGAAGTCCGTGAATTTTTCACTGTTCATAAAACAGAAGGTACACATCCAGGCGGTATTCACATTGAGATGACAGGTCAAGATGTTACGGAATGCGTAGGTGGTGCTTACAAACTTGATGATGAAGATTTATCTAGCCGCTACCACACAGCTTGTGACCCACGTTTAAATGCTAATCAAGCACTTGAGCTTGCGTTCTTAGTCGCTGACGAGCTTAAAGCCATACGCGGCGATGATGTAACGTCAGTATTGGTTGATGCAGCCGCAGAATAAACTGAAGGCTATAAAATGAGTTCAGCGCCTTTATCAATTAGCTTAGCGCAGATTAATCCGACTGTCGGTGACCTGAGAGGTAACATTGATAAAATTAGGCAGTATTGGAAAAGCTCAGAGGGGGATATAATTGTTTTTCCTGAGCTTTCTGTCTGTGGCTATCCACCAGAGGATCTGCTTCTAAAACCATCATTTATTGATAATACGAGAACATATATTGAGAACTTGATAGGAGAAATGAGTGAGCACCCAGCTGCTGCACTTATTCCATATCCTATTGCTGAAAACGGTAAACTGTATAACGGCTTTATCATTGCGCAGGCAGGCAAGGTTCTGCATAAACAGTTTAAAGTTAAACTTCCTAATTACGGTGTATTCGACGAAAAGCGTTATTTTAATGAAGGAACTGCGGAGCTTAAACCCTTTAAATATAAAGGTGTGAATATTGGCTTTTTAATCTGCGAAGATCTTTGGAATGAAGATGAAAGAAACTTAGCAGCCCGATTAATTGATTGTGGCACTGATATTCTGGTGAGCTTAAATGCCAGCCCATATGAACTCACTAAATATGAGCAACGTATAGAAACTATAAATCAACAGTTAAAAAATTACAGCACCCCCCTACTTTACCTTAATCTGGTTGGTGGGCAGGATGAGGTGGTATTCGATGGTCGAAGCTTTTATTACACTAAGACTGCTGAAGCACTACAGATAGGTAAGGCATTTGAAGAGGACATTATTCAAGTAACAATTCATAATAAGGATGATGTTGAAGCCGACGTTATAAAAGATGCCAGTGATAAGGATGTAAACTCACTCACATATGAGGCACTGAAATCTGGTCTAAGAGACTATGTTGAAAAAGCAGGATTCCCTTCAGTTATTTTAGGCTTGTCTGGTGGTGTAGACAGCGCTCTTGTCGCTGCGATCGCCGTTGATGCTTTGGGCGCGGATCGTGTGAAAAGCTATATGCTCCCTTCCCCTTTTACATCCCAAGAAAGCTTGGATGATGCATCGCAATGTGCAAAAAGCTTAGGGATTAGCTGCGAAAATATTTCGATTGTAAAAGCGATGAGCGCGTTTGAAGATACTATTCCAAATCTTGATGGTTTAGCGCATGAAAATATGCAATCAAGAGCGCGTGGATTAATCTTAATGGCTCTTTCGAATGCCACAGGCTCAATGCTTGTGACGACCGGTAATAAATCTGAAATGGCTACTGGTTATGCGACTATCTATGGCGATATGAACGGAGGCTATAATCCAATTAAAGATGTATATAAAACTCAAGTTTATGATTTGTGCCGCTGGCGTAATTCGAAAAGCCCTGTAATACCACAGAATATAATAGATAAAGCGCCTTCTGCTGAGTTAAGAGATAACCAAAAAGATCAAGATAGTTTGCCGCCATATGACGTGCTGGATAATGTGCTCAAGCATTTAATTGAAGAGGAAATGAGTGCACAGAATATCGCAGATAAGAAAATAGCTGACATTGAAACAGTTGAGCACATTGCGCGCCTTCTTCGACTCTCTGAATATAAGCGCTACCAAGCACCTCCCGGAACAAAAATTACGTCTAGGTCTTTTGGGCGTGACAGGCGCTATCCGCTGATAAACAAGTATAGCTAAGAGTTTAGCTTGATCATCCTGTGCTGATAAGCTAGAAAATACCCTGAAAAACTTTATAGTAAGAAGATGAAAATTATGAGTGTAAAAGTCAGATTTGCCCCGTCCCCAACAGGTATGCTTCACATCGGCAATGCTCGTACAGCCCTGATTACATGGCTTTATACGCGCAATAAAGGTGGTGAATTTTTACTTCGTATTGATGATACTGATACTGAGCGATCTAAAGAAGAATATGAAATCGCAATCAAAGAAAGCTTAGAATGGCTAGGTCTTGATTGGGATAGCACTGCAAATCAAAAAGACCGCACAGAACTCTATAAAGAAAAAATTGAACAGCTTAAAAAAGATGGCTGGCTTTATCCATGTTATGAAACTCCAGAAGAACTTTCTTTGAAAAGAAAGTCTCTTTTAAGCCGTGGTAAGCCTCCTATATATGACCGCGCCGCTTTAGAGATGAGCGATGATGATGTCAAAAAATATGAGGCACAAGGACGTCAGCCACACTGGCGCTTTAAGCTAAAGCATGATGAAATTTACTGGAATGATCTTATTCGCGGTGAAGTTCGTTTTCAGGGCGCTGATCTATCAGACCCTGTAGTTATTCGTGAAAATGGTAATCCATTATATCATCTATGCTCAGTTATTGATGATATAGATTTTGGTATTACGCAGGTTGTACGCGGTGAAGATCATGTGTCTAATACGGCTACTCATGTGCAAATGTTTGAAGCTTTAGGCGGTAAAGTGCCTGAATTTGCACATTTACCGTTAATTTCAGATGCTGAAGGCGGAAAACTGTCAAAGCGTCTGGGTTCGCTAAGCATTATTGATATTCGTGATGAAGATGGTTTAGAGGCATCAGCAGTCGTAAGTTTGCTTGCACGCTTAGGCACATCAGACCCTATCGAAGCTTTTGGTGATTTAAAGCCACTCATCGATAGTTTTGATTTTTCCAAATTCTCAAGATCTACACCTAAATTCGATCCAGATGAAATCTTGCGACTAAATAGTAAGATTTTACATGAAATGAGCTTCGCAGAAGCAAAAGGTAAATTGGAGAAATTTGGTCTAAGTGATTTAAATGAAGAATTCTGGGATGTTGTTCGTCCTAATCTTGAAAAGCTTTCCGATATTAAAGAATGGTGGGATGTAGCAAAAGGACCGGTGGATCCTGTAATAGAAGACCCTGATTTTATCGAGGCCGCTGCTGCGCTTCTGCCGCCTGCACCAT
Organism: Micavibrio sp. TMED27; assembly: GCA_002167715.1. GTDB lineage: Bacteria > Pseudomonadota > Alphaproteobacteria > Micavibrionales > Micavibrionaceae > TMED27. The sequence goes on along the minus strand of NHCG01000017.1, from coordinate 75,447 downwards.
GGACAACTGAAACGTGGGGGGAATGGACAAAGGCTGTTAAAGACGAAACCGGCCGTAAGGGAAAACAACTTTTCATGCCTCTACGTCAGGCATTAACTGGTATGAATCATGGGCCAGAGCTCAACAATTTACTTCTTCTTATTGGCCCGGAAAAGGCGAAGGAGCGTTTGCTTCCGAAAAAAGCAGCTTAAAAGGCTGCTTTAATGCACGCTATTGTTGCCATGTTTTAGAAGAACTAAGAAGCTTCTTAGCTTTTTAACATCAGAGTCTTTTGCATCCGGCCAAATTAACCGAACTGATCGTTCAAAAATAGTATCACTTGAACCTTGTATATGATCGAAGAGCATGGCTTTGCGGCGCGGGCTTAATAAGCTAAACTCTTCAATAATACCGAAACGTTCTTCATGATACATATATGCTGACTTACCAGGTCGCATCCTGTATCTCCCCAAATAATATCTACCGTGGATTTAAATCCATCATTAAATTAGCTATTAAGTACATATAAAACAGATTATTTTATTTATGCAAACAAAATATTGAAAATATTTCACAAATGATATGGGAGTTTGAACAAATATGACTGCAATTATTCTTGTAAACCCGCAGTTAGGGGAGAATATAGGCGCGTGTGCAAGGGCTATGCTTAATTTTGGATTTACAGACTTACGTATTGTAAATCCTCGTGATGGTTGGCCTAATCAACGAGCCATTGATACGGCGTCAGGTGCATTGGATTCTATGGTTCGCCCTACTCTATACGAAACACTAGCTGAAGCATTGCAAGATGTGAATTTCTCATTGGCAACAACGGCGCGACGCCGTGATATGGTCAAAACAACATATAGCCCTACAAGCGCAACTGAAAAAATATCAACTTTAGTAAGTCAAAAATGCGCAGTTGTCTTTGGTGCAGAAAGAACGGGGCTTTTAAATGAAGATTTGGCATTGTGTTCAGGTGTTATCAATATTCCAACCAACCCAGACTTCTCATCCTTAAATCTTGCACAGGCAGTTTTGTTAGTGTGCAGTGAGCTAAGTAAAACAAAGAATTTAAGTCTTGATGTAAATGAACAGGAGCTGGCAACATATGAGAAGTTGCACGAATTGTTAACGCGCCTAGAAAGTGAACTGGATAAGGCGCGTTTTTTTCGCTCAGAGGGATTAAGGGAAAAAATGGTCCATAATATTCAGAGTATTTTCACAAGAAATGAATTAACAGACCAAGAGGTGCGCACTCTGCACGGTATTGTATCTGCTTTAATCGGAAATAAATCACAAGAGTAAATAGGCAAATAAAAAGCCGCTAAAAATAGCGGCTTTTTTAAATTGTATGAAGATTGGTTTATCGTGAATAAAATTCGACGATAAGATTTGGTTCCATTTGAACCGCGTAAGGAACATCTTCTAGCTTAGGTGCGCGAAGGAATGTAGCCTTAAATGCTTTTTCATCAACATCAATATACTCTACGTGCTCACGCTCAGCTGACTGCTGTGCTTCAATAACCATAGGAACTTGACGTGAAGATTCTCTAACTTCGATAACGTCACCTTCTTGAACAAGGTAAGAAGGAACGTTTACCACTTTACCATTCACAAGAATATGCTTGTGGTTTACGAACTGACGCGCTGCGAACACTGTTGGAACGAACTTTGCGCGGTAGATAACGGCATCAAGACGACGCTCAAGTAGACCAATTAGGTTTTCACCTGTATCACCTTTAAGGCGGTCTGCTTCTTTGTAGTAGCGACGGAACTGCTTCTCACCGATATTACCGTAGTAACCTTTAAGCTTTTGCTTCGCCATAAGCTGTAGACCATAGTCAGACATCTTACCGCGGCGGTTTGCACCATGCATACCAGGAGCAGTTTTTCTTGTGTTAAATGGAGATTTCGCACGGCCCCAGATATTAGCACCCATGCGGCGATCAATTTTATGTTTAGCTTGTATACGCTTTCCACTCATTATGTGGTTCCTTTCTTATTTATGTCCCGATAGACCTCTAGGTTTGAATTTCTTCAACGGGATGAACATCCATCCTCTTTCACGGGAATTTTAAAATGGTCGGAGTGGCAGGATTTGAACCCGCGACCCACTGCTCCCAAAGCAGTTGCGCTACCAGGCTGCGCTACACTCCGTCCAGTTCGAGGCAAATAGATACACGATGATTACTGCCCCTGCAAGCTTTTTTAGTAAAAAATAATACAAAAAAAGAAACTATGAATTTTAAGGATTTATTCCTGAATACCAACATTCATAAAACTGGCATGTTTGACCTTGTCGCCAACCTGAATGCCAAAATCTCTAGCCGCACCACCACGTAGTTCTAAAACGGCTTTGCTAGAGTATTTTGAAGTAATACCAGTTCTGTCCTGCGGTATTGCGTTATGGTGAATATGATGTATGCGGCCATCCTCAGCTATAAACAACATATCTAGGGGGATGAGTGTGTTTTTCATCCAAAAAGAACGCATTGCCACATCATCAAACACAAAAAGCATCCCGTGATGATCTGAAAGCTCTGTACGGTACATGAGTCCTTGCTGCCATTGTGGGAATGTTGTGGCCATCTCAACATCAAAATGTAGGTCGTCACCATTGACTGTGCTTATCGTAATTGAATCCCATTTAAACGAGACTCTTCCATCAATATTGGCGCGTTGAAGGTAGCTCGGTAAAAACTCACCAGCCTGCGTGTTTACACTACTAAGGCTAAAACCGGATAATAGAATTGTAAAAATAAGCAGCGCACGGCCAAGTCGTTTCATTATTTATCACTTTCCTGAAGACGCTGTAGCTCTTCAAAAGCTGATCTCTCTGTAATAGCACCAAGAAACTTACCCTGATCATCCTCTATTACCATAACAGGCGAGCCATGAGTTAATATACTGTTGATACATTCCCATATCGGTGTTTGCGGATATACAGTGTTGATCTTCTTACGCTCCATAAGTTCTTGAACCTTGAGCGGGTAAACCTTGCGAAGACGCTTTGCAATACCTGGTGCTGCTTTGATGGGAATGTCGAGTGGAATACCACCAGTGACCGCAACAGAAACTGGAAGGAGGTTTTTCATAAGGATGTATAATGAAAATAGGCCAATAAGAACGCCATCTTCATCAACTACAGCGGCAAAATCTCTCTTTTTCTTTTTTAGCTCAGCTAAAGCTTTCTCGATTTCAGTATCCGGAGAAAGAGTTAGTGGTTTGTCCATCATAGCGGCATGACAAGGCATATAGAATCAACCCTACATAATTTTTATTGCTTAGCATTGTGATTGATTATTTTTTTAAAAGCAACGGGCGACACCGAAAACACCCAATGAAAAATGGGGACTAACTCTTTTATATAAATGAGTTTTCATATATTGATAACGAAAAATTAGATTTAATTAATGACAGTAAATTCGTCGCTGTGCTTGTATCCAAGTTGAAGACGAACACGTTCCTCAAGCAAATCCTTGTTCACACTACCTGGGCGCATCATAGAAACCTGAGTTTCAAGCTTAGAACGCACTTTGATTAAATCAGTTTGCTTAGCCTGTAACTCAATGACTTGCTTGTTAATTGCCACAAGTGACAAAACGCCGCGCTCGCCTTGTATTGCATGAAACGAAAAATAAAGACAAAGACAGACACTTATGAAAGCAAAAAAGTTATGCCTGAGAGCTGCGCTATGGTTATACAGTGTGTTCATATCTGTAGTGAATCATATTTGAGTCCTGTGGACAAGTCAAAAAAACTAATTGATTCAATGGGATAGTGAGAACTTAAGGTGAACAAACCTTCTAAGTGATTCTAATGATTCGCTTTTTTGATTTTGTGAAAATAAGAAATTATTTTTTCACTTTATTGATAAAGTCTTTCTGATCCTGCTCATCCCCGAAAAATACCGTTGCATCAAACTCTTCTACGTGCCAATTGCCAAGTAACAACTCAATATTAAGTTGCCAAGGTGACCAGCCAGAATAACCATAGAACGCAATAATAGGTGCTGAGGAAGTGTTATTNCTACTTCTTAATTTAGAAAATAAAACAGGNTTTTGGTCTTTAAGTTGACTTATGGGGGTAATNGAAAANTTATGGATGTGCTCTGGTGATGTNGTTAGNACTGCGGTAATTTTTTGCNTNTCCTCTTTCGNAGAGAAAACNGGGCCGCCAATNAANAGTTTATCAATAGCAGGAAAATATTCTTTAGCTATTTNGAAGTNNTCGCTGCTGGCTTGTTTNTTAATNACAAANCCATANGCGCCGAATATCTCATGNTTGCCAACATAGATGATTGTGTCTTCAAAAAANGTGCCATCTAGATTGGCACTTGCCACAAGAAACTTTNCAGCAGCACCTGGATAAATTTTAGAAAGCGTAGGTAAGGCTATAAAAAAAATAGCCAATAAAAAATAAAGACGAGCGCTTTTAGGAATAAAAGAAAATAATCCTTTNCGCTCGTNCTGATCCATTATGCTTAGCTTTCTAAGNTTTAAATTATGCAGCTTTCTTTTTAGAATTTACGATNGGGCTGCGGAGGAAGCCTGCCCCCTCATATGCTGCCTGAACGCCAAGTTGCTCTTCAATNCGAAGAAGCTGGTTATATTTNGCCATNCGATCAGATCGTGAAAGCGAACCAGTTTTAATTTGNCCAGCNTTTGTNGCAACAGCCAGATCCGCGATTGTNGCATCTTCTGTTTCACCTGAACGGTGCGAAAGAACNACCCCNAAGCCCGCTTTTTTGGCCATTTCAATNGTCTTTAATGTCTCAGAAAGTGTACCAATTTGGTTAACCTTAACGAGAACAGCGTTACCNGCTTTTTCAGATATACCNCGTGCTAGNCGCTCTGCATTAGTAACATAAAGATCATCACCAACGAGCTGAACTTTATCACCAATAGCGGCNGTTAGGTTTGACCAACCCGCCCAGTCATCTTCATCAAGACCATCTTCAATAGAAACGATCGGGTATGCNGCACATAGGTCNTCGTANTAACGAACCATTTCATCACTNCTAAGAATCTTTCCTTCTCCTGCAAGGTTGTATTTACCATCCTTGTGGAATTCTGTAGACGCAGCATCAAGAGCNAGNACAATGTCTTTTCCTGGAGTGTATCCAGCCATTTCTATAGACTTCATAATAAAGTCTAGCGCTTCCTTAGAAGATTTTACAGCAGGCGCAAAGCCACCTTCATCACCAACATTTGTGTTGTGACCCGCATCTGAAAGTTGTTTTTTAAGTGCATGGAACACTTCTGCACCTGCACGCAATGCGTCGCTGAATGTTGGCGCTGTAACTGGCATAATCATAAATTCTTGGATATCAACCGGGTTATCAGCATGTGCCCCACCATTGATAATATTCATCATCGGTGTTGGGAGTGTGTGTGCATACGTACCGCCAACATAGCGCCATAGTGGCATGTCAAGTTCAGCTGCCTGCGCTTTAGCGACAGCCATAGATACGCCCAGAATAGCATTTGCGCCAAGACGTGCTTTATTATCTGTGCCGTCTAATTCAAGCATAAGATTGTCGATGAATAACTGCTCTTCTGCATCAAGNCCGAGAAGAGCTTCACAGATTTCACCATTCACATTGTTTACAGCCTTNATAACNCCTTTGCCGTTATATGCTTTACCACCATCTCTTAGTTCAACAGCTTCATATGCACCAGTTGATGCACCTGATGGCACCGCCGCGCGCCCTTCCGCACCGCTCTCAAGTACCACATCTACCTCTACAGTTGGGTTACCACGAGAGTCCAAAATTTGTCTTGCGTGAATATCAATAATAGCCGTCATTTGATTTTATCCTTATTTAATCTCTACTAGGGCAAAGCCCTCAAAACGCTTGCCTCTTTAATACAAAAGAATATTCGTAATTAAAAGCCAAAAGTGAAAAACACAATATAGGGAACTCAATGCATAGTAAAACGTATGTATTAAAAAGGAGGATTTACAAGATGCGATTATTCAAGGCTTTTATATTGCCGATCTTAACATTNATNATTTCTGTNCCNGCCTTTGCTGGTGATACCTTAATTATTGGCGATGATGATGATTCTGTGATTACAGGCATTATCAAAGATATTCAATTTAGTGAAATAATCATGGACGTGAATGGTCAAAGTGTAGAGGTAGATATAGACAACCTAAACATTGAAGAAGATATTGATATTTATTTCCCGGTTGGTAGTAAAATTACTGTGGAAGGTAGAATGCAGGATAGTGATGAAATAACAGCCACTAAAATCATTCGACTGCAAATACCGGAAACAGAATTAATCGATGAAGATACCGTTATCAAAACATATAGATAGCGTAGAGTATTAACATATTTGCTAAGATTAGCCTTTTATAACGGCGTCAAAAGCCAATAGCTGATCTAATACTTCAGGTAAGTCTGCAAGNTTAACCATATTTGGTCCATCTGATGGTGCATTATCTGGGTCTTGGTGAACTTCCATNAANACACCAGCAACACCAACAGCAACAGCCGCACGTGCCAATACAGGAACCATTGTACGATCNCCACCAGAAGATGTCCCCTGCCCGCCTGGTTGCTGTACAGANTGNGTAGCGTCAAANATAACAGGATATCCAGTTTGTGCCATGATCGGAAGGCTGCGCATATCTGAGACAAGTGTATTATAGCCAAAAGATGCACCGCGTTCAGTTAGCATAATNTTATCATTNCCGCTTTCACTTACTTTTTTTGCGACATTCTGCATATCCCACGGTGCTAANAACTGACCTTTTTTNATNTTTACAATNGCGCCNGTTTTNGCAGCGGCAATNAGNAAGTCCGTTTGGCGGCATAAAAAAGCTGGAATTTGAATAACGTCAACAATATCAGCTGCAATGCTNCACTGCTCTTCTGTATGGACATCCGTAATCATTGGCATGCCAAATTGTTGCTTNAGNTCCTTNAACACATCAAGCGCTTTTTCAAGCCCTAGGCCNCGTTGNCCATGNAANGANGTTCTATTGGCTTTATCNAATGACGATTTGTATATGAAAGGTATGTCTAGCTTTCTAGCAAGTTCTGTNAATGCCCCGCACATCTCAAATGCATGATCGCGGCTTTCCATTTGGCAAGGGCCAGCGATCAATGTCATTGGTTTATTGTTGGCGATTTCAAAGTTGTTTAGCTTAATAGTTTTCATGCGCTATATTTAAGCCATATCTACTTCATTGAAAAGTTATAATAGCTAGCTATCGTAAAAAATTTGCAAGATTTTACGTAACAATATATTATCCAAACATAATAAATGAGGTGGTAATATGGTAGATAGATATAAAGCACAGGAAATGCGCGGTACACTTAGTAATATCCTTAATGAAGGAACTAATACAAAAAATTTATGGAAGAATGCAGGCCCGCAATTAAGGGGCATTCTTGATGCGGTTGCTTCGGGCGCGCCACATGAAAAGAACGAGACAGCAAGAGTATCTCACGCTCTGGCAAAATTTAATCGATAATCGCTTAAACTAGTCGGCTCTGTTTGGTCGCAGCATCAATAAAGCTTACAAAAAGCGGGTGCGGATCAAAAGGCTTTGATTTAAGCTCCGGGTGAAACTGCACACCAACAAACCATGGGTGGTCTTCACGCTCAACGATTTCAGGAAGTTCACCATCAGGTGAAAGACCAGAGAAAATACAGCCCTGCTCTTCTAATTGTTTGCGGTAATTAATATTAACTTCATAACGGTGACGGTGACGTTCAGATATTTTATTTGAACCGTAAATTTCATTAACCTTAGAGCCTTCTGTCAAGCTAGCTGGATAGGCCCCAAGTCGCATTGTGCCACCAAGTTCTGCATCTGTACCAGCTTGTTTCTTCCCGCCTTGATCCCATTCAGTCATAAGGCCAACTATGTGCTCGCCTGCATCTGAAAGCTCACTAGATGTAGCATTTTTAATGCCGCATAGGTTTCTAGCGGCTTCGATAATAGCCATTTGCATGCCAAGACATATTCCAAAATATGGAACTTTCTTTTCTCTCGCATATTGCACAGCCCGTATTTTGCCTTCAGTACCTCGTGCTCCAAAACCGCCTGGAACAAGAATGCCATGGACACCCTCTAGCTGATTGCCAATACCATCTTCGCTTTCAAAACTTTCAGCTTCGATGAACTTAAGTTTGACTTTAACATGGTTTGCAATGCCGCCATGAATAAGCGCTTCGTTGAGGGATTTATAACTATCAGCAAGATTAGTGTACTTACCAATAATTCCAATTGTGACTTCACTCTCTGGCTCTCTAATCGAATGCATTATTTCATTCCAGATTGAAAGATCCAGATTGGCAATATCTTTAATGCCAAAGCTGTCCATAACCTGATGGTCTAGGCCTTCAGCATGGTATGATAATGGTACTTCATAGATTGATGAGACATCCAGTGCAGGTATAACCTTCTCACGATCAATATTACAAAAGAGTGCAATTTTATTACGCTCATCCTCATCAATAGGACGATCAGCACGGCAAAGCAAAATTTGCGGCCGTATACCGTAGCTCATTAACTCTTTAACTGAATGCTGTGTTGGCTTGGTTTTTAGCTCACCAGCAGCAGGAATGTAAGGGAGTAATGTCACATGGATGAAGAGTGCTCGTTCGCGCCCTACTTCGTTACCAAACTGACGAATAGCTTCAAGGAACGGAAGACTTTCAATATCCCCTACAGTACCACCAATTTCGCAAAGTACGAAATCCGCAGTCCCTTCCTTTTCCATTATGAAGTCTTTAATTTCATTAGTGATATGAGGAATGACCTGTATCGTTGCGCCTAGGTAATCACCTCTACGTTCTTTAGATAAAACCTCAGTATATACCTGACCAGTAGTAATGTTGTCATTCTTACGTGCAGGAACGCCTGTGAAGCGTTCATAGTGACCAAGATCCAAGTCTGTCTCCGCACCGTCATCTGTTACGAAAACTTCACCATGTTGGAATGGGCTCATTGTACCCGGATCAACATTAAGATAAGGGTCAAGCTTACATAGGCGCACTTTATATCCACGCGCTTGTAAAAGGGCAGCAAGAGCCGCGGAGCCGAGTCCCTTCCCTAAAGAGGAAACTACGCCGCCGGTAATAAATATATAACGTGTCATTCTGCTATTGGTACGGTTGGTTCTATTTGTTTTTCTTCAACAGGAGCTTGAATAGCTGGCTTAGCTTCCTTAGCTACTTCATCTATAATACTTTTTGTTTGCTTGCCGTGCTGACCTGCAAGAATGCCCAGAATTAAACTGGTACAGAAAAAAGCAGCAGCACAAATGCCTGTTGCACGTGTCATGAAGTTAGCAGCGCCCTGCGTAGTCGTAAGGCCGCCAGCATTTCCACCACCAATGCCAAGACCGCCACCTTCAGAACGCTGAAGAAGGACAAGGCCAATAATAGCGAGTGCTAAAAACAAATGTATTACGAGTATTACCTGTTCCATGGGTGTGCTTTATAGCGACTTTGATCTGCCGCGTCTATAATAAAGAGTAGTTCATACGCAGAAAATTTTACGCTTCACGTGCTATGGCTAGGAATGTATCTGTTTTGAGACTAGCGCCTCCAATCAGGCCGCCATCAACATTTTGTATGTGTAAAATTTCAGCTGCATTTTCCGGCTTCATTGAACCACCATAAAGAATACGGACCTTAGAAGCGTCTGGAACTTTATCCTCCAGCTTTTCTCTTATGAATTGATGCATGACACGAATATCTTCTGGTAACGCTGTTTTACCTGTGCCAATCGCCCAAACGGGCTCGTATGCCACAACAATGTCACGATAATTATTTTTAATAACCGGAATACAACTTTCAAGCTGCTCACCCACAACTTTGAGAGCGTTACCCATTTCTCGTTCTGACTCAGTTTCTCCAACACATATAATGGGTGTAATATCTTCTGCAAGTAATAGCTCAGCCTTAAGTTTTACTTTTTCATTCGTTTCTCCATGATACTGTCTGCGCTCTGAATGACCTAAAATAACATAAGTGCACGCCGCATCAGCAGCCATTGACGCAGAAATATCACCCGTATAAGCGCCATCTTCGTATTCTGAAATGTCTTGCATACCGAATGAAATGACCGGGAAGCCATAAAGTGTGTGACGTACATCGCTTAAATAAAGTGCAGGAGGGAATACGGCTATATCAGCTCTATCTAAAATTCTTTGCTCAGCATCTAGTGCGTTGACAACTTCTGAGATCAATGTGCGGACCATAGTTCGGTTACCATTCATCTTCCAATTACCAGCGATGAGTTTTTTCATGATTTATCCTGTGTTTCATTTATTGATGTTTAAATTAGGGAGTTGCTCAAGCAGAATCTCAAGCCTATAGTGCATGCTCGTGTAAGAAAAAATCAAGGGACTTTATTTATTATGGCTATGTCGGCTTTGCGCCAAGGTGCATCAGGTGGTATCGGAAAATTTATTTTATTTGGCTTTCTAGTTTTAGCAGCTGGTGGCTTAGTCTTTACTGATGTTGGTGGCTTCTTTCGTGGTGGTGTAGGCTCCATGAATGTTGCAAAAATTGGCGATGATACAATCTCTATTTATGATTTTGACCGGACCGCACGAACAACACTAAACCAAATAAATATGTCGGCGGATCAAGCCTATCAAATGGGCTATATTAATCAAATTTTGCAAAATGAAGTGCGTAGCTTGATACTAGCAAATGCGGCCAAGGATAGCGGTTTGCAACTTAGCCGCTCCAAAGTAGCGAATGAAATTCGTGATTTGATCAAGCCAATGGCTGATCAGCAAGGGATTTCAATTGAAGAAATGCTAGATCAAATTCTAAATGCGCAGCGTATTAGTGAGCGTCAATTAGTTGATGATATGAATAAACAGCTTTCTATTGATATTCTTAGCTATGGCTTAAAAGGTGCATTTACACAGCCCTCAGAGGTGCTAGCCGATGATATGGCAGAGTTCTTCTCACAGACACGTGATATTGAATATGTCCTTGTTAAATATGAAGATTTCGCAAAAGAAGTCGCTGAGCCAACTGAAGATGATTTAAATGCCCAATATCAGGCTACTAAGGAACGTTTTGCTATCCCTGAAAAACGTAAAATTAAACTTATCACACTGAACTTAGCCGATATCGAGGCAACGACGGAAGTCACCGAAGAGGAAATTCGATCTGAATATGATAATAATATTGAGCTTTTCTCTCATCCTGAGACACGCCAAATAGAGCAAGCAATCATAGAAGATAAGGAGCAGGCCCAAAAGGTATTTGATCTGGTTAATACAGGAACTGAGCTCAAAAAAGCTGTGAATGATGTTTTAGGTAATACAACTTCTTACATCCCAGCAAATGAAGTTGATGAATCAAATCTTCTTGATGAGTTGGCGGATGCTTTATTTGAAGCTGAGGAAGGCCCTATTGAGCCTGTGAAAACTGTATTGGGTTATCATGTGATGATCTTGGATGTAGTTGAACCGTATGTCGATGTATTTGAGGATGTTAAAGATGATATCCGAAAGGAAATTCTTGAGGTTCGCGTCGCGGATGCACGCTTTGAACTGGCAAATAGCTTGGATGATCTTCTTGCTGGTGGTGCATCGCCTGAGGAGGTTAAAGAACAGCTTTCTGTTGATGTTATAGATGTTGCTCCATTTTCACTAAATGGCGTGACTGCTGATAATACGCCAGTTCTAAGTGACCTGGCTGAAGACCGTGCTTCTATAATTTCGGAGGCTTTTGAACTTTATGAGGGTGAATCATCACAAGTACTTCAGCTTGCTAATGATAAGATGGGGGCTGTGTATTTATCCTCTATCACACCAAAGAGCTATCAAGCATTAGATGACGTTGCTGAGACAGTAAAACAAGAATGGATAAATGATCAAAAACGTCAATTAGCTACAGAATATGTTGCTAATGCATTAACCGAACTTAAAGATGCGGCTGAGCCAACATTATCATTACTTGAAAAGCAAGTTGAACAGGCCGTAGCGCTTAGTAGAAGTGTAGCGCCACAAGCGCCTGTAACACCTCAAGCTTTAGATGATATCTTTCAAAAATCTGTCGGTGAAGTTTTTTCATTTGATGCAAAAGAAGGGCTTGTCATTGCTAGCGTTAAAGATTACAAATTCGGCGATATTGGTGAAGAGCTAAAAGCAAGTATCTCAACTCGTTTAGATACCGAACTTGAGAACGAAGGGTTTACGCTTTACATCGATGAACAGCAATCAAAATATAATGCCATAATTAATCAGCGTTTATTGGAACAAACCTATGCCCCTACTAGGTAATCTAAAAATTGAACCTTCATTTGAAACTTTTGAAAAAAACTATAATGAAGGTAAGACACAGCTTATATGGACATGGATTCCAAGTGATCTGGAAACGCCTGTATCTGCGTATCTTAAGCTTTGCAAAAAAGACCCTTACTGTTTCTTGCTAGAATCAGTNGAAGGTGGNGAAAAGCTCGGNAGATATTCATTTTTAGGNTATGATCCTGACCTNCTTTGGGCTTACGAAAATAATCAGATAGAACTNCGCCGTGAAGGTGANGAAACNATTNTATCAAATGGTGANCCAATAGAATCAATGCGTGCNCTTCTNGATGAATCTAAGATNGATGTCGTTGATGAAGGTATGCCGCCAATGGCTGTTTCAGGCCTTTTTGGNTATGTTGGCTATGATATGGTGCGTCTAATAGAGGATATTCCTGATAGNAATCCCGATGATCTTGGTATCCCTCAAAGTATTTTGATGCGCCCGAAAATTGTTGTTATTTTTGATAGNGTNAAGAAAATGGCATGCCTTGTTACTCCAGTTTATATGCANGCTAAAAACAGNGAGAAAACTGCGCAGGAAACTTTTGATAAAGACCTTCAAATNATTCANGATGCTGTAAATCATTTACGTGTTCCAAAAGACTTAGAGTTNCTTCGTGAGGAATCNAAACTCACAACACCTCTTGAAGTTAGCTCTAATATGACCAAGGAGCAATTTAAGGACGCNGTACAGCGTGTAATTAATTACACACATGAGGGGGAAGCTTTCCAAGTTGTTCCAAGCCAGCGTTTTAGTGTNGATTTTGACATCTCNTCCTTTGCTTTTTANAGAACGCTACGCCGCGTAAACCCTTCNCCATTNATGTTTCATATTGCCTTCGATGGCTTCCAACTCGTTGGTGCNAGCCCAGAAATACTTGTACGCGTACGTGATAGGAAAATTACAATTCGTGCNCTTGCNGGTACAAGAAAACGNGGNCGGAATTCAAAGGAAGATGANGCNCTTGCTAAGGAATTACTCGCAGATAAGAAGGAATGTGCAGANCATTTGATGCTNGTAGANCTTGGCAGAAATGATGTCGGCAGAGTTTCAAAATTTGGNAGTGTTAANGTTACTGAAAAATTNATCGTNGAATATTACTCTCACGTAATGCATATCGTTTCTAACATTAAAGGTAAGCTNAAGGANAGCGTAGACGTNATTGATGCACTCTTTGCNGGTTTTCCAGCAGGAACATTGAGCGGCGCNCCAAAAGTTAGAGCAATGGAAATTATNGATGANGTCGAGGTTAGTCGCAGAAGNTATTATGCCGGCGGCGTTGGTTATTTCTCNGGTAATGGCGAAATGGATACATGTATCGCTATACGCACAGCATTGATNAAAGATAAAAAACTNTATGTTCAAGCGGGTGCAGGTGTNGTTGCAGACTCTGTCCCTGAAAGCGAATATCAAGAAACGATCAATAAATCACGTGCGCTAATCTTAGCTGCTGAANTNGCAATAGAAGAATCTAACCAAGANTAGTTTTATTCTACAAGTTCGCTAGCATGTACAAGCTTGATATTCTTTTCATCTAAAGTAACAANCCATTCTTTTAATGCCTGGATAGTAGAATCTTTAGGGTGNCCTATGGCNATAGCATGCCCGTTNTTNNGNGCTGTTCTTTCTAAGCGTTTAAGTGCTTTACGAGNAAATTCGATTGTATNTTCGTGATCTAAAAAAACATCTCGTGAAGCACTTTTTAAACCANCTTTCTTCGCTTCACTTAAGGCTACAGATGTTGAAATGGTTACTGAATCAATAAAATATAAATCCTTATTTTTAAGGCGTTGCATCACNGCTGCCATTGAATCTTTGTTCTGAGTGAATTTACTTCCCATGTGGTTGTTAAGNCCNACATANCCATTAAATGAACTGAAAGCTTGAAATAACTCAANNTCAATNTCNAGGAGATCCATATTATCTTTTAGACCNATGCCNCCAAGNCTAACTTTNCTATTCAAAGGTTCCATNGGCATATGGATCATCAGCTCATGCCCATTATCAATGGCACGTTTTGTATCTCTCTTTAAGCCTTCTGCGTAAGGTAGAAAAGCCAAAGTAAGCGGGATATTCATTTTTATGAATTCATTCCCCCGCTTTTTATCCATGCCCATATCATCAATAATAATCGCTATTTTAACTGTATTTGGAAGATGTTTGTATGGGCGAGGTTCGCGCGTTCTAGTGACAGGTTTATGAAACCGTATAATTTCCTTAGTGACTGATACCTCTTCTTTTGTTTGCTCCTTTTTATCACTGGAAAAAAAGCCAAACAAATCCCACGCATAGCTAGGAGATGCGATAGATGTAATGGTTACAAGGAGAATATATAGCCCAATTAATAGCCGAATCATTTATTTATTATAGGATGATTTAGAATATCGTAAATTATTCAAAGGGCTTATTTTCTTATAATACACTCTAAAAATTGGCTTGAAACTCCACCCAACATAGGTCATAAACCCACTATGATTTTACTCATCGATAACTATGATAGCTTCACATATAATATAGTTCAGTATTTAGGTGATTTAGATACTGAAAGTGAAGTCGTACGTAATGATCAAATTACAGTAGATGAAGCTATAGCCAAAAAGCCCAAAGGTATCATTATTTCTCCAGGGCCAAGTGATCCCGATCATGCAGGCATATGCTTAGATATAGTAAAAGCCTGTGCGGAAAATGAAATCCCTTTATTTGGTATATGTCTTGGGCATCAATCAATCGGTCAGGCCTTTGGCGGTAAAATAGTTAAAACCGAACCTATGCATGGGAAGCGTTCATTCATAATGCACAATGACACAGGGGTTTTTGAAAATCTGGCCTCACCCATGGAGGTTGCACGATACCACTCTCTGATTATTGAAAAAGAGAGTCTTCCAGAATGCCTGGAGATCACAGCAGAAATAGGTGATATTATTATGGGCGTTGCTCATAAAACTTTACCTATCCATGGGGTGCAATTCCACCCAGAGAGTATCGCCACTGAAAAAGGTCACACAATCTTCAAGAACTTCTTAAGAATGCTATGAGCAATATATATATAGATAATATCCAAAACGGTGAAACACTTAGCGAAGATCAAATGATCGAAGCGATGAACACGATAATGGGCGGCAATGTCAGTGAAGCTGAAATGGCCGCTTTTTTATCTGGACTGGCTCAGCGTGGTGAAACAGTAGAAGAGCTAACTGGCGCTGCTAAAGTTATGCGGGAAAAGGCTTCCGGTCTTAAGGCCCCTTTTGGTGCAGTAGATTGCTGCGGAACTGGTGGAGATAAAAGCGGTACCTATAATATATCAACTGCCGTAGCGATCGTTTCTGCTGCATGCGGTGTAACTGTTGCTAAACATGGAAATCGTGCTTCTACATCAAAATCTGGCACAGCCGATGTTCTTGAAGCTTTAGGGGTGAATCTGGACGTCTCAATAGAAAAGCAAGAAGAAGCCTTAAATACACTTCATTTTGCATTTTTGATGGCACCAAAACATCACACCGCAATGAAGCATGTCGTGTCGGTACGTAAGAAGCTAGGTACGCGCACAATATTTAATTTGCTAGGGCCTTTAGCAAATCCAGCGGGAACAAGGTATCAATTGATAGGTGTTTTTGATAAGCAGTGGGTTCGTCCAATGGCGGAAACTCTGAAAGCTTTAGGGACTAAATCGGCATGGGTTGTTCATGGGGAAGATGGTCTTGATGAAATTACAACGACAGCAAAAACCTATGTCGCTACACTCGATGACGAGGGTAATATTAATGAGATGACGATCTCACCTGAAGATTTTGGGCTGGAATATGATAACCCTGAAGATTTGATTGGTGGTGAAGCGCAGGAAAATGCAGCGGCTCTAAGAGGACTTCTTGAAGGTGAAAAATGTGCTTATAGAAATATTGTTCTTGCAAACACAGCTGCGGTTCTAATGATCCGTGGTGAGGTTGAAACGCTACAAGAAGGTGTGAAGAGAGCCGCTGAAGAAATCGATTCAGGCCAGGCATTTCAATTGCTTAAGGACTATATTGCCCTTTCTCGCGAGGATCTAAAATGACCCAAACTGTGCTTCAAGAAATATGCGCTAAAAAACGTGAGCATATAGATAATCAAATGACACTTGTTAGCCTTAATGATGTCAAGGCTATGGCAAAAAATGCGCCCTCACCTATTGGTTTTGTAAATGCGATTAAATTAAAAAGTGAACCAGCACTCATTGCTGAAGTAAAAAAAGCATCACCAAGTAAAGGTGTTATTAGAGAGGATTTTAATCCTGTCGAAATCGCTAAAATTTATGAAGAAAATGGTGCTACATGCCTTTCCGTTCTAACGGATGAACCTTATTTTCAAGGTAAAGATGAATATTTTAAGGCAATTAGAGCTGAGGTCAATTTACCAATGCTTCGAAAAGACTTTATGATTGATCCCTATCAGGTCTATGAAGCACGCGCGATGGGGGCAGATTGTATCCTCATTATTATGGCAGCTCTTGAAGATAAACAGTGCAAAGACTTACATGATTTAGCCGTAGAGCTGAATATGGATGTTCTTGTTGAGGTCCATGACCTCGAGGAGCTTAAACGCGCGCAAAAACTTAACGCACATATGATCGGCGTTAATAATCGTAATTTAAAAACATTAAGTGTAGATATTCAGACTTCTTTAAGTTTGCTGCCTGAAATTCCTAATAATGTAATCAAAGTCGCAGAAAGTGGTATTTCAAACCCAGATACTGTAAAGAGCTTTCATCAAGCTGGTTATAATGCCTTTTTGGTGGGGGAAAGTCTGATGCGTCAAAATGATATTGGCGAAGCAGTTCAAATACTTCTTGGAAAATAATTGACACAAAAGCGGAACTTAAGTAGAACATAAGGTGAAATGTATCTGCTAAGGATTCGTTTTTTCAGAACAAAACCTGACCATAAGTTGATTTAGGAGTGAGTATGCTTACCAAAAAACAGCGCGACCTGTTACTCTTCATTCATGAACGTTTAAGTGAATCTGATATCCCTCCATCTTTTGAGGAGATGAAAGATGCACTTGGTTTAAAATCAAAGTCAGGCATTCATAGATTAATTAGTGGTCTGGAGGAGCGCGGGTATATTGAACGCCTGCCGCACCGAGCCAGGGCATTAGAGATTAAAAGGCTGCCAGACGGCTTTACAAAACAAAATGATGATAATGTTACGCCGTTTGTACCTGCACAAAATACAGATATTTCTTTTGATCAAGTTCCACTTCTAGGAAAAATTGCGGCAGGTACACCTATTGAAGCAATTAGTCACGAAGGTGAAAACGTAGCTCTTCCTCAAGGGATGATTGGTCATGGTGAACATTATGCCCTGACAATTGAAGGTGATTCTATGATTAATGCAGGCATTAATAATGCGGACACAGTTATTATCAAACGCTGCGACACAGCTGAAAATGGCGCAATTATTGTTGCTTTAGTTGATGGTGAAGAAGCAACTCTAAAAACACTGCGCCGTGCGGGTGGAAAGATTGTGCTTGAACCTGAAAATGAAGCATATGAACCGCGTGTACTTGAACCAGAGCGCGTTAAAATCCAAGGACGCTTGGTGTCTTTAATCAGAACATATCATTAAGTTTACCACTTACCCATGGCCTTTCTTTTATATTCTGTTCCTGAAAAGGCCGTAAAGAGATGTTGTTGACTTTAGGATCAATAAATATTGCCACTCCACCAAGATCTCTAAGGCGTCTATAATTTATAATCTCCGCATCGCAGCTATATCTATACGGAGACCATTTAATAAGTATTATATCAGCATCAATGCAGGAATTATCAATGTCCTCTGCACTATAGATATAATCAATAATTTTTCCCTTTAACGATATACGGCACCCCTGTTCACCGCATGTAATATCACCCTTTTCACCCTCTGCTGGCCATTTTTTAACATCGTTTTCATTCAAAGCCTCCGCCCATATATTTCGTGTGAATCGTTCACGTCTATATTGGTTAACGTAAAGGCTCTCATTATTCATTACAGCAATAAGCTCCATATTTTCATTTATAAGTAAATCAGGTTTTTTAATATTCACTATATGAAAGAGCGAGATCAAAAAGAGTGAAAAAGAAAAGAGAATTGCAATTTTTCCTCTTAGTAAGATCAAGCAAATAAATGCTAATGATAACAAAGTAAGAACTATTGGTGGCCATTTTGAAACATGAATAATGGAATGTTTAAAGCCTGTAATCCAATGGGCGGTTTTTATAATGATTTCAATGCCCCATCCTACTACCGGAAGGCTAAACTGCTCTAAATTAAAAGGCATTAACGCATATGAAATAAAGGCAAATGGCATCACGATAAAACTTAATATGGGCATTGCCAGTAAGTTTCCGATTAAGCCATATGTAGGAAGTTCTTGAAAATGATATAGCGCAAACGGTGCCGTAGCTAAACCCGCAATAACACTTGTCATTAATATACTAAGTACATAAAAAACAACCCTTATTACATGAGAAGAATGAGATAAAATTGGACCAAAACGTTTAAATAAAAAATCATAGAAAATAACCAGCCCAGCTACAGCAGAAAATGAAAGCTGAAAACTAGCGCTCATAAGTGTTTCAGGAAATATAATAAGGATTATAAAAGCAGCAAAACACACAAGACGCATAGAAAAAGGAAAACGGTCAAATATAATAGCAAGGAAGAAAATTGTGCTCATAAGAACAGCACGCTGGGTCGGTATGCTCGCCCCTGCAATAAACATGTAAAATATGCCGGCAATAATCGCGAAAGCAGCAGCGATTTTTTTAACGTTATATTTAAGTGATATTCTTGAGAAACATGCTAGAAAAAATCTAACAATAAAAAATGTAATACCAGAAAAAAGTCCTATATGAAGGCCTGATATAGCCAGCATATGTGCTAGCCCTGCCCCACGCATAGCTTCATAATCATGCTCNGAAATACCNCCTCTTTTTCCAACCATCAGCGCTTGGGCGATAGCAGAAATATGTTNNTTNTCAATATNCTGTGCCAANCTATTTTGTATGGAATGCCGTAAAGTTTCACTAAGTAGAGGGGCTTGAGATGAAATATTTTCATTTAAGCGCGTGGCATTACCAAAAGCATANCCAGTCGCNCCNAANCTTNGGAAATAAAGATGTTTTCGAAAACTAAATCCGTCATATATTAAGGGTCCNGATGGTNCCTTAAGACCNCCTTTAAANTCAATTTCGTNACCTATGTTAAAATTTTGATGTGACCTAAATTTTATACGNACCCGTTNNGGTGTCTCANTTTTTGCTAATTTTTTAATATGGACATTATCTAATGTTATACGTTCTGCTGTATTTTCTATATGCTCAATATTAATTATTCGTCCACGGACTTCTGNNTANTCTAATGACTTAGCTAAGATCGGTGTATGGACCAGATAGGTTCTGTACTGAGNNCATAAAAAACCAAGTGATATCAACACAAGAATAAAACTGGTTATCCATATGGGGNTTGCCCAAGTGATGCGTGCNAATAAAATGCAAAAGCATAACGCTACAAAACCTATATATAGTGGTGGTTCAAAAGCTAGTGAAAAATAANNTAANATACCTANNGAAATAAAAACTGGTGACCACAAGAAGAGTTGNCCTTCTTGCTTATTTAACTCAGAATTAAAAAACTCATAGACTTTATTCATGAAAGACTTGCATCCAAACACTAACGACATTAAATCCTAATGTGTTTAACACCTAACCATGCAGCAAAACTATGACGAGCACAAAACAAATTATTACGCGTTTCCCTCCTTCTCCCACAGGTATGATGCATATTGGTACNGCNAGAACGGCTTTATTTAATTGGCTTTATGCACGCAAGCATGGCGGNAAAATGCTCTTTAGAATTGAAGATACTGACCGTAAACGNCATAGCGAAGAGGCTGTAGAAGCGCTTATTAATGCCACTAAATGGCTCGGCTTAGATTGGGATGGGGATATTGTTTCTCAATATGCTAATAAAGCNCGTCATGCTGAAGTTGCAAATGAGCTTTTGAANAANGGTAAAGCNTGGAAATGTTATTTNTCTCAAGACGAATTAGACAAGATTAGAAAAGAAAATGGCGGCTATACANTACCGCGTAAGGCTGAGNTATTAGNAAAATACACTCCNAATGAAAAAACAGAATTTACTGTACGTATTGAAGCACCTACTGAAGGNGCTACTACTGTAAAAGATGAAGTTCAAGGGGAAGTGACAATGCAAAACTCTGAGCTTGATGATTTTGTAATCCTTCGTTCAGATGGNAGCCCAACTTATATGTTATCAGTAGTCGTTGATGANCATGATATGGGNGTGACTAATGTTATCCGNGGGGANGATCATCTNAATAACACCTTCCGTCAAAATGTAATTTATGATGCGATGGGCTGGGAAAAACCTGTATATGCGCATGTGCCNCTTATTCTTGGCCCNGACGGTGCAAAAATGTCAAAAAGGCATGGTGCAGCGAGTGTCGAAGAGTATCGTAAAATGGGCTACTTGCCTGAGGCAATGCGTAATTACCTTCTTCGTTTAGGCTGGAGCCATGGTGATGATGAAATCATTTCTGATGCTCAAGCAAAGGAATGGTTTAACTTAGAAAACATTGGTAAATCAGCGGCGCGTTTTGACTTTGACAAGTTAGAAAATCTAAATGGTCATTACATTAACGAAGCAGAAACAGATAGACTAATTTCTGAAGCAACCGAATTCTATAAAGAAAATCATNATGTGGTGATTTCAGAAGAAGCAAAACAAAAAATTAAAGCATGTGAAGATGAGTTAAAGTCNCGTGCAAAAACACTCCTTCAATTTGCGGATGAATCGGCATTCTTTGCTAAACAAATCCCTCTTTCATTTGATGAGAAGGCACAAAACCTTCTGGATGATGATGGTAAAGAGGCNCTNAAACATCTCAATGANCGTTTNAAAGAATTAGAAGAATTTACGGCTGAAAATATACAAGGCACAGTAAAGTCACTTTCAAAAGAGATACGAAATGGAAAAATGGGTAAAGTTGCAATGCCTCTAAGAGCAGCATTAACAGGTACAACTGTTTCTCCATCTGTCTTTCATGTTGCGGAAATCCTAGGTAAAGAAGAGACATGCTTGCGTATTCAAAGTGTTTTATAAGCTAAAGCACTTGATTCATTAAGAAATCACCCTACAATATTTATGATGCAGGGCAAAAATATTTGCACTCTCATGGGCTATTTTTAAAGCCTTCTTAAGCTTCTTTCTTTATAGTCTTAAGTCTTACATATGGGGATTTCATTAATGACAAACGACAAAAACCAAAAGACCTTTACACTTAAAAATGATGAGACAGGCCAGGAATTTACACTTCCAGTATTGGAAGGTACATGTGGGCCTCCCGTTATTGATATTAGAAAACTTTATGCTGAAACGGGTCATTTTACATTTGATCCAAGCTTTACAGCGACAGGTAGCTGTAAGTCACGCTTAACATTTATTGACGGTGAAAAGGGTATCCTTATGCACCGAGGCTATACTATTGAAGAGCTAGCAGAAAAAAGTTCATTCTTAGAAGTAGCATATTTATTATTAAACGGTGACCTACCAACTAAGCCTGAGTTTGATAAGTTTCAAACTAACATCACTTATCACACGATGGTGCATGAGCAAATTAACTATTTCTTCCGTGGTTTCCGTCGTGATGCACACCCAATGGCCGTTATGTGCGGTGTTGTTGGCGGTCTATCGGCCTTCTATCATGATTCTCTTGATATTTGGGACCCTGAGCAACGTGAAATCTCAGCTCATCGTTTGATTGCAAAGATTCCTACACTTGCTGCGATGACTTATAAGTACACAATGGGGCAGCCATTTATGTACCCAAGAAATGATCTGAGCTTTTCAGAGAACTTTCTTTATATGTGTTTTGGTATGCCGCCAGAGCCATTTAAACTTAATCCTATTCTTGCTGATGCGATGGACAAAATTCTTATTCTTCATGCGGATCATGAGCAAAATGCATCAACATCGACTGTAAGGCTTGCTGGTTCATCACAAGCTAACCCATTTGCATGTGTTGCCTCTGGTATTGCATCTCTATGGGGGCCAAGTCATGGTGGTGCTAACCAAGCTGTTCTTGAAATGCTAGACCAGATTGGACATAAGGATAATATTCCTGAGTATCTGGAAAAAGCAAAAGACAAAGATGATCCATTTAGACTTATGGGCTTTGGGCACCGTGTCTACAAGAACTTTGACCCGCGTGCAGGGGTTCTAAAGAAAGCATGTCATGATGTTCTAGAAGACCTTGGTATTGATGACCCACGCCTAGAGCTCGCTATGGAGCTTGAGCGTATTGCGCTTGAAGATCCATATTTCGTTGATCGTAAGCTCTTCCCGAATGTTGATTTCTACTCAGGTATTATTCTAAAAGCTATGGGCTTCCCAACATCAATGTTTACAGTGCTATTCGCTGTAGCGAGAACGGTTGGTTGGGTATCACAATGGAAAGAAATGATTGAGGAGCCAGCACTACGTATTGGGCGCCCTCGTCAGCTATATACAGGCCCGGATCAGCGTCCATATGTTCCAATTGATAAAAGAAAATAATGAAAAACTAAACCCCGCTATATGCGGGGTTTTTTAATGGCTTTGAAATTTTTATTGCTCAGTTTTGTTAGCTTCTTCTTTATCAGATATATCGGGCGAAACCATTTCAGAAGATTCATTAGAGCCTTTCTTTAAACCTTTACCTTTTTTCTTCTCAACTTTTTTCTTTTCTGGTTTAGGCTTAGGAGCTGGTGGCTTAGGTTTTTTAACTTTGTTATTGACTAAATCAATAATAAATTGCGCAGCCTCATGAGATGGAACAAAATTGTTATCGTCAGCGCGCAGCACTTCTTTAACACGCTTAAGGTCTTCCTGCTTTTCTTCAAGCATCTCTGGGTGCTTAAGCCACTTATAAAGTGTTTTAGCTAGATTAAATGGTGTGCAGTCACCCTGTAAAAACTCATCAACGACTTTATCTTCTAAAAGAATATTTCCAAGATGCGCATATTTAATTTTCACCAAAAAGCGAATAATAAGATACGTCAATGGGTGTACTTGATAAGCAATAAGATGCGGTATACCGATATAAGCGAGTTCTAAACCTACTGTACCAGATACAGCAATGGCCATATCACAACTAGCAAAAGCGTCCCACTTTTCCTTCTGATCTGTCAAAACATAAGTCTTACAAGGAAGTTCATTCGCTAGATTCGTAATCTCCATTTCCAGTGACGGTAATGTCGGCGCAATAAGAATGAAATTATCGTCTTGCTCATGCAGCATACGAATTGATTCTACAATGATCGGTCCAATTTTATTAAACTCATGTGGACGACTACCAAAAAAGACGCCAATTTTTTTTGCATCTTTACGAAGCCCATACTTCTCTTTAAAGAGATCGGGATTTAATGTTTCGTGCTTAACTTCGATAAGGGGATGCCCAACATATTTAGACCTAAGTCCATGAGCTTCGAAGTGTTCTGGTTCAAATGGGAACAAACACATAATCCCATCTAGAAATTTTGAAACCTTTTTTGCACGCCCAGGGCGCCAAGCCCAAACGCTCGGCGCTACATAATGGACAATTTTACCTTTAAAGCCTGCACGTTTAAGTTTTTCAGCAACTCTAAAGTTAAAATCAGGTAGGTCAATCGTAATCACAACATCAGGCTGCTGTTCGATAATCTCTTCTGTCATTGCATTGATAAGACGCATGAGACGTGATAGCTGAGATATAACTTCCCATAGCCCAATAACACATAACTCTTCCATAGGAAGAAGGCTTTCCAAACCTTGTGCTTGCATCTGCAAGCCCCCTACCCCTGTGATTTTAGCATCAGGTTGCTTTTCCTTAAGCGCTTTTATAAGTGGACCACCCAGAGCGTCCCCAGATGGTTCACCTGCAATAAAGAAGTATTTCATACTCATAGATATTCAGACCTTATATCTCGATTAGGATTAATCGAAGTCAAAAAGAGTTTATGTCGGTTTGCAAGCTCAATAACTTCTTCTTTATGAAGCAATAGCGATTGTCCTGCGTGTATAATAATACCACTAAGGCCTGCTTCAACACATCTTTCAACTGTTGATGGCCCAATAGTAGGAAGATCCAAATCACGATCTTGATCCACTTTACAAAGCTTTATGAGCACACCGCCGCGACCAGAACGTTTGAGTGAACCACAACGTTCTATAAGAGCATCAGTCCCTTCAACAGCCTCAACGCCAAGTACAAGCCCTTCCTGAACAACAACAGCCTGTCCAACATCAAGCGCACTGAGACCTTCAAGCACCTCAATACCACGTTCAATACTAATAAGATCAGATCTAATAGGTCTTCGCGTTGTTAAAGTACCTTCTGGCGCTAATAACTGTTGAGCCAATGTGTGTGCACCATGAAGTTTAAAGCCTTCGACCTCCAAAAAGTGGCGAAGTGACTTTAATAAGCCATCATCACCAAACGCCTTAAAGCCTGTCTTGGCAAAAAATGCAGCAGCTTTTAAATCAGGACGAAGCTCTTTTAAAGATGGTCGACGAACATTTCCAATCATGACAAGATCAGATATACCCTCAGAACGCAGGATACGTAGTATTTTACCAACAGCGCCCATACGTGTCCAAACATGTGGATGATCATCTAAAATATCAGAACGAGTATGCCCTTCAAACGCAACGATAAAAACGTCTATACCTTGNGCTTTACAAGCNTTAATAACAATAGAAGGAAGGTGGCCGCCGCCGGCCAATATACCCATTTTTTTGGGCTTATCAGAATTTATTATTTTTTCTGCGGCTGACATAATGGGAACTTCGTTTTGGCCTTTGCAAATTCTGCTATACGAACAATTGTTTCATTCTCNGANTAATCTTGTATCACGCTTTCAATGCGNTCATCAAGTGTNCCTTCATCTCCAAAGAGTTGGTTAAACGCACGTTGNAGAGATCTNATNGTTTCTTTATCAAAACCACGNCTCTCTAATCCAACTAAATTTAGTCCNGCAAGAAAGGCGCGTTCGCCTTTNACACGNCCATATGGAATAACATCACTTTCAACACCTGACATTCCACCAATAATAGCATGATCACCNATACGTATAAATTGATGTATAGCTGAAAGGCCACCAATAATTACGAAATCTCCGACCTCAACATGACCTGCGATCGTAGCATTGTTAGCCATAATCACATTGTTACCGACAACACAGTCATGCGCAACATGTGAAGCCATCATAAAGAGGCAATTATCTCCAACACGTGTTTCCATTCCCCCATCGGCTGTACCGGGGTTCATAGTCACATGCTCTCTGATCTTATTATTTTTACCAATTATAAGTTTTGATTTTTCTCCAGAGAATTTCAAATCCTGTGGAATTGTACCAATGGAAGCAAACGAAAAAATAATAGTACCGTCACCAATGTCAGTATGACCATCTATGACAACATGTGATTTTAGNTCTACATTATCACCAAGCTTAACATCAGAACCAACAACACAATACGGCCCAATGGACACATTGTTCCCTAATTGGGCACCGTCTTCAATAATTGCTGTTGGGTGTATCATGAACTTGCTCTTATCTATAAAAGGTNTGAGTTATTATTCNGAAGTTTTATCAGTTATCATAGCACTAAATACAGCNTCTGCGCAGACCTTTCCGTCAACTTTTGCATAGCCTTGAAACTTCCATACAGGGCCNCGTGATTGAATCTTNTTTACTTCAATGTGAACNGAATCACCCGGAACAACAGGTTTACGAAAACGTGCATTATCAATGGTCATAAAATATACNACCTTACCCTCAGCTTCGCTACCAAGCGCTTCTACAACAACAAGTGCAGCTGTTTGGGCCATGGCTTCAATGATAAGAACACCTGGCATAACAGGATAGCCGGGAAAATGACCGTTGAAATGTGGTTCATTCATAGTCACATTCTTAAGTGAAATAGCGCTTTCACCAGGGACAAGCTCAAGAACACGATCAACAAGTAAGATAGGATAACGATGAGGTATCATCTTCATGATACGTGTAACATCCATAACGCCTTTTTCTTCATTGCTCATAATAAAAACTCTTATATTCTCTAGATATTAAAAACCTTAGTTCTTTTTAACCAAACGCTTCAGGAAAGCAACCTGTTTCATATATTGACGTATAGGAACAGCGGGAGAACCCATAACCTCATCACCAGCGGGTATGTCTTTCATAATGCCGGATTGGGCAGCAATACGTACTCCGCTACCAATTTGNAGGTGNCCCGCAATGCCAACCTGACCACCCACGGCAACAAAGTCACCGAGGACNGTACTACCTGAAATACCAACTTGTGAAACAATGATACAACCGCGGCCAATTTTTACATTATGACCGATTTGAACAAGGTTATCGATCCATGTGCCCTGCCCAATAACCGTATCAGGACCCGCGCCACGGTCAATAGTTGTATTTGCACCAATCTCTACATGCTCTTCAATGATGACGCGGCCAAGCTGTGGAACTTTTACATGACCTGCTGGATCGATCGCAAAACCAAAACCATCTTGTCCAACTCTAACTCCAGGATAGAGCCTAGAATAACTTCCTATCAAGCTATGAGATATTGTGGCGTTTTCACCAATGCGGACATTCTCACCAATTACAACATTGGGGCCAATAACTGTATTTGAACCAATCCAGCTATTTTCACCAATTTTAGCGCCCTTACTAATGACTACGCCGGCCTCTATTGTACAACCAGCACTAACTTCTGCACTCTCATCAATAACGGCACTTTCATTAATGAAACTTTCAGGCTTCTTTTCTGGATATAAGAACTGAGCGGCGAGCGCGTAAGCTTTATAGGGTGATTTAGAAAGTAATAAATGCAACCCCTTAGGCGCAAGTTCAGCCATATCATAGTGAACTATACATGCTCCAGCTTTTGTAGTTTTAAACTGATCTTTATAACGAACATTATCCAAAAAACTGAGGTTCTCTGAATCTGCTTCATTCAGTGATGAAACACCGTTAATAGAAAACGTAGCAGATTCTTGGTGTTGAAGCTCAGCCCCTATAATATCAGCGAGTTCTCCTAGCGTTACAGGGCCCTGAAAATTAAAAAAACGTGGGTCTGGCATAGCCTCTTATCTTACACCTTCAATTTTAAGATCAGGAAGGTTCTTATCTAAGCGTTTCATAACTTCATCAGTAATATCTAGCTCTTTAGCACCAATAATTACATTTTGATTTGTTAAGACGAGTTGAAGTGCCTTTTCATCCGCGACAGCAGCAGTGGCTTTAGTCATCTCAGCTTTAATTTTTGCAATAGCTTTAGCATAAGCTTGCTCTAATTTTTGCTTCTTCTCTCTAACTTTTTTACCTGTTTCAAGAAGGTCCTTCTCATAACTCTCTTTTTTCTTATTAAACGCATCTTTTGAAATTGAATCTCTTTCTGAGATAAGAGCCTTTTCACGGTCTCTGAGGCCTTGCTCTTTATCAGATACTTCTAATAGAAAACTTTTCTGAAGAGTTTCACGTTGCTTAAAAAGTGATTTAGCAGCCTTACTCTCCGTCAATACTTGTGCCGTATTTACAATACCAATCGTGGTATTAGCAGCCGCATGTGAAATTGGCGCAATAAATAGAAAGGCGAAAATGAATAAATACATAAAACGCATATTTTTTAAATCCTTGTAATCAAATATTCTAAAAACGTGTTCCGAAATTAAAGCTGAACGTTTCTTCTTCGTCAAAGTCCTGCTTAGAATATGGAATTGCATAATCTACACGGATAGGACCAAATGGTGATCTCCACGAAATACCAAGACCGGCACTTGCACGGATATCACTTTTATCAAGTACGTCTGAGCCACTATCATCAATTTCAAAGAGTGTACCAGCATCTGTGAAAGCGTGACCTTTAATACCAAGTTCTTCATCAAAGCCAATTGGGAACGAGGCTTCAGCAGAAGCGCGGTAGAATACATTACCACCAAGCGAGTCGCCTGTGCTTTCATCTCTAGGGCCAACACCAGCACGTTCAAAACCACGAAGTGTTGTACCACCTAAGAAGAAGCGTTCATTGATTTCTACATCTGTATCACTGTAGCTCTCAATTGCACCTGTTTCACCAAGTAGGCTAAGCACTACACTTTTGCCAATCGGAATATATTGTGTTGCTCCTACTTTACCTGAAATGTACTTAGCGTCTCCACCAAGGCCAGCAAGCTCAGTATCTAGCCAGAAAACAGTACCCTCACGAGGGTTAATGGTACTGTCACGCTTATCATAGCTGAGACGCTGTGAAATAGCAGACGTAGTTCTAGAACCTTCTTGCTCAATAATGAACCTAGATGCATCACTAGCTACATCGGTGATCTCGTTGTTTTCAAGACGATATTTTAATGTTTGACGCCATCTTTCAGATAATGGATACCCAAATCTTAGTGCACCACCGCTTCGTGTCTGATCATAAGAACTTTCATCCTGAAGGTCGCGCGTAATATGGAATACATCAAAACCAGCAGACATGTCCCTATCAAGGAAATAAGGCTCAGTGAAAGAAACATTGAACTCAGTTCTCTCACCAGCAAGAACGGTTGAGAATAGCATATCTTGCCCTTTACCAAGGAAGTTACGTTCTCTAATTCTAAAATCTGCTAAAGGACCATCATTTGTAGAGAAGCCAGCACCAATAGAGAGTTCACCTGTTGATTTTTCTTCAACATTAATATCAACAACAGTTTTATCTGGAGCACTACCCGGAAGGTTTTTAACTTCAACCTTGTTGAAATAATCAAGGTTTTTAATCTTAGTTTCAGAGCGCGCTAGCTTAGATTTGTTGTACGGGTCACCTTCAACAACTAACATTTCACGACGAACAACACGGTCCAACGTCCTGACGTTACCATTAATGTCAATACGCTCAACAAATACACGCGGTGTTTCATTAATAGTAAATGTTAGATCAACACTAGCATCTTCACGGTTACGTTTAATATCAGGGCTAACTTCAACAAATGCATATTGGAAGTCACCAAGTTTATCTGTGATTTTATCTACGCTTTCTTGGATNAGATCCGCGTTATACCATTCNCCAACCTNAAGAGCAATTTCNGGTGATAGAACAGATGTGTCAAAACCTTTAAGACGTGAATCAATATTAATGCTATTGATCTTATAACGCTGCCCCTCTTCTAAAGTGAAAGTAAGGAAAAAGTTATCACGATCCTCTGATAGCTCAGCNACTGCTGATAAAAGNCTNTAATCAACATAACCATTTTTAAGGTAAAAACGNCTAAGAAGCTCTTGGTCAAAAGCAACACGGTCTTTATCATAACGATCATCAGAACTTANGAAGCGGTACCATGCATCTTCCTTAGTACTAATTTCACCACGAAGATCGCTGTCACCATANACCTCATTACCAACAAATCGTATAGATTGCACAGTTGTAATATCGCCCTCATCAATCTCAAATACGAGATCTACGCGGTTCTGATCAAGCTTGATGATCTTAGGCTCAATATTAACCGAAAAACGACCATTTCTACGATATATCTGGTAAAGACGTGTAACATCAGATTGTACACGTGTGCGGGTGAATACTTGACGTGGNCGAAGCTGCACCTCTGTAAGAAGTTCTTCGCTCTCCATCTCCTCATTNCCNTCGAATGCAATGCGGTTAATGATTGGNTTNTCTGCGACTTCAACAACAAGTGTTTCACCACTTTGTCGAAGCGTTACATCNGCAAAAAGACCGGTTGCAAAAAGAGCTTTNAGTGCTTCATCAAAGGAAGCTTGCGTCATTTGATCGCCAATACCAAGGTTAAGATAAGACCTAACAGTTGCCGCTTCGATACGTTCAGCGCCTTCNACACGAATNTCTCTAACTATAGCNTGCGCAAAAGCTGCAGAGCTAAGAGAGCATGTACAAAGCAATGATAAAAGTAAATTACGAGGTTTTATGATCATATCCTTACCACATAAAATTAGAAATTTAGCCAAAGAAATCTAGATGTTTGTAACCTAAAGATTACTAAAACACGAATCCTTTTTGGATTATGAAGCCTTTGACTAAAAAATCCAGTCTAAAGAACAAGTTGTATAATATCATTCAGATTTGCAAAAGCCATGATTCCCACTAAGAAAACTAGGCCAGCTCTAAATGCATATTCCTGTACTTGCTCTGGAACTGGCTTACCTCTAATGGCTTCGAAGAAATAGAACATGAGGTGACCACCATCAAGAAGCGGGATAGGAAGTAAGTTAATAAACCCAAGATTAATAGACAAAAGAGCTGTGAACATAATNAGCGCAATTAACCCTTGCTTAGCCATATCACCAGCAAGTGCNCCAATACGAATTATACCGCCTAGTTCTGTAGCACTTCTTGTNCCNACAACCATCTGNCCAAGAGCTTCTAGTGTAGAGCGTGTAATAACCCANCACTGNTTACCAGCTTCTANCATCGCTTTNCCAAAACCATGCTGGACTAAAATTCTGTTTTCAGCAGCGCCAGTAATAAGCAAAACACCATATTCGGCTGCATTTTTATCTGANATGAAGAGGTTATTTTCAGATAGAGGATTGATAGTTAAAATATCGCTTTCATCTTCAGACTTAGGAATTTCGATTTTGAAAGTTGTTCCAAAACGACTTCGTATTGCTTCTATTTTTTCTTCTTTTGTCAAATCATCTGCAAAAGGAATTCCATCAATACTAGCAATTGTATCAATACGAATAGCGTGACGTGGACTAATCAGGCCAAGTAAACCGCGGCTCTGTTTGAACCCAAAACGATCCTCAAATGTGTCACGTTTAGGTGCAGCATGAATGTCAATCTGCTGCTCACCTCTTTTAATAACGAAGTGCTTTTCTTCATCAAGTGCAATGAGCATTTCACGGCGAATATCCTGAAAAGTTTCAATGTTTTTACCATCGATTGAGAGAATAACGTCATGAGGTTTAAAACCATGTTCATCAGCAGATGAACCCTCAACAACAGCAGCAGCAACCGGTGGCGTAATCGGTTGGCCATGATACATAAATAAACCACCAAGAAGGATAAAGGCAAAAATATAATTAATAGCCGGTCCAGCAAAAACAACAGCTGCACGCTTCCATACTGGCTGCGAAAAGAAAGCTTCTTTTTTCTCAGCTTCAGTCATTGGACGTATGGTATCACCGTCTTCAACCTCTTCTGTTTTACCAGCACTTGCAGGATCCACATCACCAAAAAGTTTTACATACCCTCCAAGAGGTACCAGTGAAAACTTCCATCGTGTTCCATGCTTGTCGTTAAAACCGATGAGCTCACGACCAAAACCAATAGAGAAAACCTCAACACGAACACCGCACATGCGCGCAACTATATAATGCCCCCACTCATGTACAAAAACCAAGATACTAAGAACGATAATAAAGGCCGCAACATAAAAAGGAACGCCGCCACTCATCATTTCGAGCACATCAGAAAAACTCATAAAAAACCACCTTTATCCAAGTTCTATCAAATCAATGAATGAATATAGCGCTCCGCCCTATCACGAGCAAGCTTATCAAACTCAATAACTGAATTTAGATCATTTAATTCAGTTTTTTCAGTCTGCTCCAAAGTGTCTTCATTAATTCTAAGAATATCTAAAAAACCAATACGCCCATCTAAAAACGCCGCAACGGCAACTTCATTAGCGGCATTAAAAGCGGCACAAGCCCATTGCCCTTTTTCAAGACACGCATAAGCAAGTTTAAGTGATCGAAAGCGTTCAAAATCTGGCTCATAAAACTCTAATTTAGATATTGTTTGAAAATCTAAAGTATCACCAGGCGTTTTTATACGGTTCGGCCACCCAAGTGCATAAGCAATTGGTGTGCACATGTCACTTGCACCCATCTGGGACAGAACAGAGCCATCAATATATTCAACCATAGAATGGATAATAGATTGAGGGTGTATAATCACATCAATTTGATTTGCAGGCATATCAAATAAATAATACGCCTCAATAATTTCGAGTGCCTTATTCATCATCGTTGCACTGTCTACTGATATTTTTGCGCCCATAGACCAGTTTGGATGCTTAACAGCTTGCTGCGGAGTGATATCAACCATCTGTTCAAGCGTATACTCACGAAACGGGCCACCAGAAGCCGTTAATATAATACGTTTGATTAAATTACGTCTTTTCTCATCCAAAACCTGAAATATGGCATTATGTTCGCTATCTACCGGAAGGATTTTAACACCAGATTTTTTAGCTGTATCTAAAACAAGTTCACCAGCAGAAACGAGTGGTTCTTTATTAGCAACGGCTATAGCTGACGATCCTTTCATTGCAGCCATAACGGGCTCAAGTCCTGCAATTCCAACAACAGCGGCCATAGTTACATCTACTGGTTCTTCAGCAAATTCAATAAGTGAGTTTTTACCAGCAGCAACTTCTATGTTTGTACCACTAAGGGCTGTCTTTAAATCATTATAATACTGTTCATCACTAATGATTGCCCTTTTTGCTCTAAGTGCAATAGCCTTCTTTGCAAGTTCATCGACGTTAGAGTGTGCTGTAACATTTTGGACATTAAATTGCTCAGGTGCAGAAAGAATAACTTTAGAAGTGCTGCTACCTATAGACCCTGTGACACCAAGAATCGATATGGTTTTAGTATCATCGCTCATGAAATAGTCACTATAATATTTAGATATTTTACAAGCACATAGAATATAGGCGTAACTAAAAGTAGAGAATCTATCCTATCCAAAACACCGCCATGACCAGGGATGATTTTACCTGTATCTTTTACATTCGCTAAACGCTTTACAAACGACATCATTAAATCGCCAACTTGACCTATAAGACCTACTAAAGCACCAATAACAATGATGAGGGCAATTAAAAATGGTGAGAGTTCAGAAGAGCCATGTGAAAAAAAGAAATAAATGACGAGAATAATTATGGGAGACACAAGTGCACCAACTAAACCTGCCCATGTTTTATTAGGGCTGATTTGCGGGATAAGCTTAGGTCCGCCAATTAATTTGCCGGCAAAGTAAGCGCCAATATCACTTGACCATACCATAAAGAGCAATAGCCAAATGTTAGATGTTCCAAGTCCGCGGCATAAGTAAAAGCTATAGAAAGCAACGCCAATATATAAACTACCGACAATAAGAAAGTGCAGGTTAGCTTGCTTTAATTTCTGCGCCAGACCATACCACTCATTAATCGATATAAATAATGAAACCAGTAACAAAAGGAAAAAAGGCGCGCCGCCATACCAAATAATAAAAAGACTAAGAGGGCCAATAGCTAGCGCAGATAAAACACGCTTTTGCAAGCTCGCCTTATTCAAACCCGCGGCCATATACTACCCTTCTCTATTTTGTTCAGCATTTAAACCGCCATAGCGACGATCACGTTTTGCATAGGATTGCAGGGCAAGACGTAATTCTGTTTCATCAAAATCAGGCCATAGAGTATCTGTAAAATAAAATTCAGAGTATGAGCATTGCCACAAAAGGAAGTTACTAATTCTATGTTCTCCACTTGTACGAATTAAAAGATCTGGTTCTGGCATGCCGGCACTCATAAGATGTGCGTCAAATTGTTTTTCGACCTCTTCAACACTTGGCACTGTTCCAGCTTCTAATGCCCTTAAGGCTATACGTCGTGCAGATTGTGCAATATCATGCCGGCCACCATAATTAAGCGCCATAACAACTGTAATACCATCATTATTAGCTGTTAGCATTTCCGCATTACGGATTAGCTCAATAATGTCGGCATCAAACGCATTTCGATCACCAATAATACATAAACGCACATTATTTTTATGAAGCTCTGCTGTTTCACTTCTAAGGTAATGTCTTAAGAGCTTCATGAGCTCTTTGACTTCATCTTGTGGTCTTTTCCAATTTTCAGACGAAAAACCAAAAACTGTTAAGTATTCAATACCAAACTCTGCTGCGTTCTTAACGGTTTGACGAAGCGCTTCAGCACCTTGTTTATGACCCGCCATACGTGGCAAACCTCTACGGCATGCCCAGCGTCCATTACCATCCATAATGATGGCAACATGCTTAGGTGTCGTCTCTATATCAAGGTGCTGTTTCATTGAAGCGTTTATAGACTTTAAACAGTCATGATATCCTTTTCTTTATCACTTAACATTCCATCAATCTTTTTGATGGCATCATCAGTGAGTTTTTGAACTTCATCCTGTAGACGCTTCTCATCATCTTCAGGTAAATCATCTTTTTTAAGTGAGTCCATACCATCGCGGCGAACATTTCTGACAGAAACACGTGCACTCTCTGCATATTTACCTGCAATTTTAGAAAGCTCCTGACGGCGCTCTTCAGTAAGGTCCGGAAGAGGAATACGAATGTTATTGCCCTCTGGCATTGGGTTCAGGCCAAGTCCACTTTCACGTATAGCTTTTTCAACAGCACCAACATTTGAACTATCCCACACTTGAACAGAAAGCATACGAGGCTCAGGAATCGCAACTGTACCAACTTGGTTAAGCGGCATTTTACTACCATACACATCAACTGTAATCGGGTCTAAAAGACTTGTTGACGCACGTCCTGTTCTAAGACCTCCATACTCCTTATGAAGCGCATCTATAGCTCCATCCATACGGCGTTTAAGATCATTTTTATCATATGACATCTTATTTATTTCCTTTATCAATTAATTAGAAACGACTGTGAAATTACCTTCTTGACGTGCGGCTTTGGCAAAATTTCCTTTATCTTTTACACTAAACACAACGATAGGAATATTGTTCTCTCTTGCTAAAGAGATAGCAGTTGCATCCATAACCCGCAAATCTTTTGTTAAAACGTCGATAAAACTAATTTTATCATAACGTTTAGCATCAGGGTCTTTCATTGGATCCGCTGTATATACACCGTCAACTTTTGTACCTTTGAAGATGGCGTCGCAATCCATTTCTGAAGCACGAAGTGCGCCTGCAGTATCAGAGGTGAAATATGGGTTTCCTGTACCCGCAGCAAAAATAACGACACGCCCTTTTTCCATGTGCCGCATTGCTTTACGTCTAATATAAGGTTCACAGATTGAATCCATACGAATTCCAGACTGAACGCGTGTTTGAATTCCCATATTCTCCAAGGCATTTTGTAGAGCCAAGGCATTAATAACGATACCAAGCATGCCCATATAATCAGCAGTTGTTCTATCCATACCTGCTGCGGCACCTGAAACACCTCTAAAAATATTTCCAGCTCCAACAACTACGCAGACTTCAATCCCCATTTCTATGACATCTTTAATATCCTGCGCCATGCGATCAACTGTATCGGGATCAAGTCCGTATTCCTTATCTCCCATCAGGATTTCACCTGACATTTTGAGCATAATACGTTTATAAGGGTTTGCTTGTGTGATGGTCTCTGAGGCAACTTCAGCCATTATTGTTATCCTTACCTACTAAAAAGCTGGAGTTAATATAAAGATAGCCGCCCTGCACTGCAAGGCGGCTAGCAAAAATCAATCTTAAAAACTGTTAGCCGTTCGCAACTTTCGATACTTCAGCGGCAAAGTCTTCTTCTTCTTTTTCGATGCCTTCACCAAGCTGAACGCGTGCATAGTCAACAAGCTTAATGTCTTCGCCTGCTTCTTTACCTGCATTTGCAACAACATCACTAATCGGTGTCTCACCATCAATTACAGATTTTTGGTCTAGAAGACATACCTCTTCGTAGAACTTACGCATACGGCCTTCAACCATTTTATTTGCGATCTCTTCAGGCTTCCCTTCTGACATAGCTTGCTCTACTAAGAAAGCACGCTCTTTTTCAGCAGCGTCAGCATCAACAGAGTTGCGGTCCAAATATTTAGGGAATGCAGCAGCAACATGCATAGCTACTTGCTTACCAACAGCTTGTAGTGCAGCTTCGTCAGCTGATGATTCAAGTGCAACCAGTACACCAATTTTACCCATACCATCAGTTAAAGAACCATGTACATAAGGAACGATAGCGCCTTGTGATACTTCAAGTTTTTGCATACGGCGAAGTGACATNTTNTCACCAATTTTTGCAATAAGNTCAGTTAGGTTTTCTTTGATAGACTTNCCNTCNAGCTCAGCAGCNGCAAGCTCCTCAACAGTATTAACTTCAAGAGCCTTTTGAGCCACTTTCTTAACAAAGTTTTGGAACTCTTCGTTACGGCTTACAAAGTCTGTTTCAGCGTTAAGCTCAACAACAGCTGCTTTTGTACCTTCAGTCGCAACTGCTACTAGACCTTCAGCTGCAGTACGGCTAGATTTTTTGTCAGCTTTTGCCATACCTTTTTTACGAAGAGCTTCAATAGCCGCTTCCATATCGCCTTCAGCTTCTGTAAGTGCCTTTTTAGCATCCATCATGCCTGCGCCAGTTTTTTCACGCAGTTCTTTAATTTTCGCTGTAGTAATTTCAGCCATCTTTCCGTCCTTTTTCTATAAAGTTATAAATTAAGTAAAGGTTCCACACTTATGATGCGGCAGCCTTTTTTGTCTCTGCTTCGGCTTGTGCTGCTTCACCAGGTGTCGCTTCTTCTTCCTTAGCAACTTCAACTTTTGGAGGAAGTTTCGCGCCAGCATTTTCATCTGCACCGATATCTACGCCACTTGCACCAAGTTCAGCCTGAAGACCATCAAGAACTGAGTCAGCAAATAGGTTGCAATAAAGGTCAATTGCACGAAGTGCGTCATCATTACCTGGGATAATATAATCAACACCTTCTGGTGATGCATTTGTATCAACAACTGCAAATACAGGAATACCAAGCTTGTTAGCTTCTTTAATTGCGATGTCTTCCTTAATTGTATCNATTACGATGATCGCATCTGGCTGACCACCCATATCCTTAATACCACCAATAGAAAGCTCAAGCTTATCACGCTCACGNGTCATCATAAGAAGCTCTTTCTTAGTACGTTTTGCGCGCTCACCTTCATCTGAAAGTATTTTTTCAAGATCACGGAAACGATTAATTGACTGTGTGATTGTCTGCCAGTTAGTCATCATGCCACCAAGCCAACGGTGATTAACATAGTATTGACCACTACGTTTAGCAGCTTCAGCAATTTTTTCAGAAGCTTGACGCTTAGTACCAACGAAAAGAACACGACCACCTTTGGCAACAATGTCACGAAGTGCTTTAAGAGCATCGTTAAGAAGCGGAGATGTTTGCTGAAGGTCGATAATGTGAACACCATTACGCACACCAAAGATGTATTCGCGCATTTGTGGGTTCCAACGACGTGTGTGGTGACCAAAGTGAACGCCAGCTTCCATTAGTTGACGCATAGTAAATTCAGGCATAGCCATAGTATGTTTTCCTTTTCAAAAATGGCGAAATTAATCGCACTCCAGTTAGTCCTCTGCNAGTTTGGTAAACTAGTTACACTGGTTAAGGTACTCGCATGTGAAATTGCGTAAAAATACGCGCAGCAATATATATAGGGCATTAGCCTAAACATCAAGAAAATATTTCGAGAACTTTTAATGAATCTATCTATACAAATATAAGAGTGATTTTTGGGGGGGCTTTATTAAAAATTAGAAGCGCACATATAGAAATACAGGGCCTACACTTAACCCTCCAAAATTTCTACCACACCACTTTCAGCTCTAATGTCATTACGGGCTTCTGAATCGAGACCGTAACGCCCATCTAACTCCAATAAAACCTTGCGACCATCTCCCAAATGTACATGTAAATTAATGCGTGAATATCCTTTACAATCACGATCTATACATTCCTTGATTTTGGGGGCTGCGCTACCTTTATTAAGAGTAATATCAATTTCGCGTATTTTACCCTCGAGGGCTTTCTCCAAGGGTTCAACTCTAGTGCAAGTGAACCTTATTTGATCTTCACGCGTCTCTGCTTCTACACCAAGTAATAAGGGCGCACCCGGTTCTAAATACTCTCGAGCACTAGCAAGCATTTCTGAAAATAGCGTCACTTCATAAATGCCAGTAGGATCAGAAAGTTGTAAGAAGGCATATTTAGAGCCTTTTTGTGATACTTTCTCTTGTTTCTTTAACAGTACTCCAGCCATTTGCGCTGATGTTTTAGGAAGGTTAGCTAACTTTTCTTCTATAGTTTTAAGTGAAGCAATCCCAAGGTTATCAAACTGTTTTTCACGGCTATCAAGTGGGTGAGCAGATAAATAAAAGCCAACGGCTTTAAACTCACGGCTAAGTTTCTCAAGGGGATCCCAGGGACGTACATCAGGTAGTTCAGGAAGGCCAAGAGCATTATCATCGCCAGCTTCACCAAAGAGGCTAACCTGGCCACTCGCTTTTTCATCTGCGAGGCTCTGGGCATATCGAAGGATAATATCAGCGCTAGAAATGACCTGCGCCCTATTATCGTTTAGGCAGTCAAAACCACCCGCGGCTGACAAACCCTCTAACTGCCTTTTATTCATAGCCTTATAATTAATTCGACTAGCGAAATCTTCCAGTGACTTGTATTGCCCGTTTTCACTACGTTCTTGAACAACACTTTCCATGGCCGCTTCACCGACCCCTTTTAGTGCAGCTAGAGCGTAACGCACACCGTGGTCATCACCATGACTTTCAACAGCAAAATCAACGAATGAACTATTTACACTTGGTGGATATAGCGGTAGTCCCATTTTATCCATATCTTGCTTGAATATAGAAAGCTTATCCGTATTACCAAGGTCAAGCGTCATAGATGCCGCCATGAACTGGACAGGGTAATTAGCCTTAAGCCAAGCTGTCCAATAAGCAATTAATGCATATGCAGCAGCATGTGATTTGTTAAAACCATAGCCAGCAAATTTCGCAATATTGTCAAAGATGGCAGATGATTGTTCTTTTGGTACATTATTATGCTCTTTTGCACCATCGACGAACATTTCACGCTGTGCGTCCATTTCTGCTTGAATCTTTTTACCCATAGCGCGTCGAAGTAAATCCGCACCGCCAAGCGAGTAACCAGAGAGAGCCTGCGCTGCTAGCTGGACTTGCTCCTGATAGATCATAATCCCATAGGTTTCTTCAAGAAACGGCTGCAATAGTGGGTGCATATAATCGGGTTCGATCTTGCCTTCTTTTACATCGCAATATAGAGGNATATTATCCATCGGGCCGGGNCGGTATAATGATACAAGCGCGATAATATCTTCAAATTTATCNGGCTTAACTTTNCGAAGCGCNTCCCTCATACCAGCTGATTCCAANTGAAACACTCCAACAGTATCNCCCTTAGTCATCAACTCATAAGATTTCTCATCATCTAAAGGAACTGAGAGAATATCAATCGTNTCACCAAGCGTTTCTTTAATGAGATCAACTGAGCGNTGAACAACTGTCATNGTCTTAAGACCAAGGAAGTCGAACTTNACAAGGCCAGTTTGTTCTACAAACTTCATATTAAACTGNGTCACAGGCATATCAGAACGTGGGTCACGATATAGCGGAACAAGTTCATGAAGCGGNCGATCACCAATCACAAGACCAGCCGCGTGTGTAGAAGCGTGCCTATATAACCCTTNTAACTCAAGGGCAATTTCGATCAAGCGCTGTGATGTCTCATCCTTTTTTATCTCAAGCCTGAAATCCGGATCAGCATCCAATGCTTCTTGNAGAGTAACAGGGTTAGCCGGATTATTTGGGATCATNTTAGATAGACGATCAACCTGACCATATGGCATTTGAAGAACGCGCCCAACATCACGAACAACAGCGCGAGCTTGTANTTTACCAAANGTNATAATCTGNGCGACTTTATCATGNCCATATTTACGCTGAACNTANGATATAACNTCATCACGGCGATCNTGNCAAAAGTCCACGTCAAAGTCAGGCATNGAAACACGTTCAGGNTTAAGGAAGCGCTCAAATAGGAGGCCTAACGCAAGTGGGTCAAGGTCTGTAATCTTAAGAGCCCACGCTACAATAGATCCC
Organism: Micavibrio sp. TMED27; assembly: GCA_002167715.1. Classification (GTDB taxonomy): domain Bacteria; phylum Pseudomonadota; class Alphaproteobacteria; order Micavibrionales; family Micavibrionaceae; genus TMED27. Next base: position 35,198 of record NHCG01000017.1, on the reverse strand, counting down.
GCTCCGGAACCCCTGCCCGGCCCTACCGGAATATTCTGTGATTTGGCATACTTAATAAAATCAGAACAGATAAGAAAGTATCCTGGGAAACCCATATCAATAATGATACCAAGCTCAAATTCTAAACGCTCATAATATGGCTTAGCTATTTCTTTCTTATCATCTTCACTAAGGGGCGCCCCTCGCTTCTTTTCTTCCTCTTTATAGACGAAGTTCTCTATACGCCAATCAAGTCCGTTTTTAGCTTGAGCACGAAGTTCATCAACTTCTGTTCTGTCCCCTTCACATTCAAATGGTGGAAGAAGTGGCTTCACTGGCTCTAGTAGATATGAACATCTCCGCGCTATATTAATCGTGTTTTGAACTGCCTCTGGTATATCAGAAAAAAGCTCAACCATTTCTTTAGCTGTTTTGAAATAATGTTCAGGTGTTACTTTACGGCGATCATCTTCACTTACATAACGGCCTTCAGAAATACATAGAAGTGCGTCATGCGCTGCGTATGCGCTTTTCTCGGAAAAATAACAATCATTTGTCGCCACGAGTGGTATGTTATGCTTATAGGCAAGATTAAGAAGCCTCTCTTCTGTAGCCTCTTCATGCGCCCATCCATGCCTTTGTAGTTCTATATAGAGCCTATCATCAAAAATGTTTTTTAAGTAAAGTAGCTCTTCTTCTGCTTGGTCGTCTTGTTTGTGAAAAAGTAAATCATTGACTAAACCTTTAGGGCCGCCAGAAAGACAAATTACACCGTCGTTATGCGCCTTTAACTGTTCTTTACTGATGACTGCGCGCGCTTCAACATCGCCGCCCATATAAGCATCAGAAACCAATTGCGATAAATTACGAAAGCCTTTTTCATTCTGCGCTAAAAGGACTAGCTGATGGTTTTCATCCTCATAAAAAGCTTGTATGCCAAGTATGGGCTGCAAACCATTTTTTGACGCCTCTAGTGCAAATTCCATTGCACCGAACATGTTAGAACTATCAGTAATCGCACAAGCAGGCATACCTTGATNGGTACACATTTTAACAAGGTCCTTAACCTTGATAGCGCCTTCCGCCAATGAATATGCGGAATGTACATGCAAATGGACAAATTGATTCATAGTCAGATCATAGCAACAAGTTAGGAGCCATGCCTAGTCGAAAGGCACAATTCTCCCCGCTTTTAACTCAAGCGCCCTATCCATTTGATCGGCTAAATCGATATTATGTGTCGCAATCAATGCNCCAATATCACGATCACGAACTTGCTCCANGAGTAGCTCAAAAACNCCCTCNGAAGTTGATGGNTCAAGGTTNCCAGTTGGCTCGTCAGCAAGAAGCAATATAGGGTCATTGATTAAAGCTCTAGAGATGGCTACACGTTGTTGCTCACCCCCNGAAAGTCTTGCNGGTCTGTGNCTTAAGCGTTTACCAAGGCCAAGCTGTCTNAGAATCGCTTCGGCTTTTCCATGCGCTTCACTACGGTTCANACCTGCAATGATTTGAGGCATTGCTACATTTTCGACAGCGTTAAACTCTGGTAGTAAATGATGAAACTGATAGATGAAGCCGATAGAAGATAGCCGCATTTGTGTNCGCTGCTTTTCATTCATATCACTAACATGCTTACCATTTATCGTGATGCGGCCCGCAGAAACTTTATCGAGAAGGCCTGCTAAATGTAATAGCGTTGATTTACCGGATCCGCTCTGGCCGACTAGTGCTACAAGCTCACCAGCCTCTACCTTCAAATCAAGGTTTTTAAACACTGTGAGCTTTTGATCAGCTTGAATGAAGGATTTTTCAAGTTTTTCAATCTTAAGCAGTATGGCTTGTTCCAAAGGAGTCGTTCTATTCATATCTAAGCGCCTCTACTGGATCTAAACGTGATGCGCGCCAAGCCGGATAGATGGTTGCAAGAATAGACAGGAAGAGAGCCATAATTATGACAGCAAAAACTTCACTCCATTCTACACGTGCTGGCAACTGTGAGAGGAAATAAATTTCATCCGCAAAAAGCTCAGTGCCTGTCATGCTTTCAAGAAAACGGCGGATTTTTTCGATATTCAGTGCAAAGGTGATACCAAGTATTGATCCCACAAAAGTTCCAGCAATACCAATACTCGCACCTGTTAACATAAATATACGCATCATAGAAGTACTGCTTGCACCTATAGTCCTTAGAATAGCAATGTCATGCCCTTTATCTTTTACCAGCATAATCATGGATGAAATAATATTAAATGCTGCGACTACTATAATCAGAGTCAATATTAAGAACATAACATTACGCTCAACCTCTAACGCATTGACAAAGCTTTGATTTGTATCTCGCCAATCATAAACTCCTGCCAACCCTTCTATGGCACTGGCTACTTGTGAGCGTATACGGGGTAAGTCTTCAGGCTTTTCTAAAAATACTTCTAAGGTGTGCACAGCTCCATCTAGCTGAAAGAATTTTTGTGCGCTCTCAAGACGCATAAATAAAAAGCCTTGGTTATATTCATACATACCAACATCAAATATCAATCCAACCTTGTAAGATCTTTGACGCGGCATTGAACCAAATGGAGTTGACTTAACTTTAGGCGATGTAACAACTATTTTATCTCCTATTTGAAGCCCCATGCGCTCTGCTAATACTGTCCCTATTGCGACATCACCCTCTGCATAGGCTGTAATAGAGCCAGAAATCACGCTATCTTTAAGTGTCTCTCGGTTTACAAAATTCTCCCAGCTCAAGCCTCGCACGACTACACCACTGGACATACCGTTAGAGGAAATTAAGGCCTGCGATTCAATGATTGGAGTAACACTTTTTATACCATCGATGTTTAGAACTTTTTCACCAATGAAATGATGATCATATAATGGCCCCTCATAAGAATAGACGTTCATATGCCCGTTGAGACCAAGTATACGGTTAAAGAGCTCTGCACGGAATCCATTCATAACCGACATCACAATGATAAGCGTTGCCACGCCAAGCATAATGCCAGCAAATGAAAATGCCGTAATAACGCTCACAAACCCTTCAGCTTTCTTAGAGCGCAAATAACGCCATGCCACTAATCTTTCAAAGCGAGAAATCATCTACTAGTAAGCCTTTGCAATCAGTACTTTTTCACCACCATCTGCAAACGGTTTACAGCGCGAAGAAAGACTATACTCCTTCATAACAGCTTCTAAAGATGGGTCTTCAAGTAATGAAACTGGAACTTTTACAAAGCCAACTCTATTAGAAGCAAAGAAGTTTTTAACATCCGAAACGCTATTTCCATCATGTGTATTTGTGTCACGGAAATTTCGTGAACGCGATAACAANTCATCATGNACAGCATCCAGTAANGACTGAGCTTTATTTATAAACTCATCAATACTGAGAGTTTCNTTACTATCACGCCCAATGTCACGTCTTACGCAAGTTACCTGCTCAGCCTCCGCTTCACGGCTACCAATTTCAATGCGCAGCGGTATGCCTTTCTTGATAGCATCCCACATTTTATCCGGTGTTCGCATCTCACGTTCATCTAGAAGTACACGAATACCTTTTTCTTTTAACGCGCTGGCAACCTTGTTCGCAAAGCTCATAACTGATTCAGCGTTATCATCTTTAACCATAGGCAGGATTACAACCTGACTAGAAGCAAGGCGCGGCGGCATAATTAAGCCATCATCATCACCATGCATCATAATCATTCCGCCAATTGCGCGCGTAGAAAAAGCCCAACTAGTCGTATGAACAAATTGTTCACCGCCATCACGATCTTGATATTTAATATTGCATCCTTTCGCAAAAGTCGTTCCAAGATCATGGGTAGTAGCAGCTTGCAGAGCTTTACCATCTTGCATCATCGCTTCAAATGCATAAGTTTCATTTGCACCAGGGAAACGCTCATCCGCAGTTTTAACACCTTTAAAGCCATCAAAAGCCATCACTTCCGTAAAGAACTTCTCATAAAGATCTAGTATATGCATACAGTCTGCTGTCGCGCCTTCATGATCTTCAAATGCGCAGTGACCCTCATGCCAGAAAAATTCAGACGTTCTAAGGAACATACGTGTGCGCATTTCCCAGCGCATTACATTACCCCACTGATTGAGTTTCATAGGTAAATCACGATAAGACTGAATCCAGCGCGACATACTATCCCCAATGATTGTCTCAGATGTTGGGCGCACAATATAGGGCTCTTCCAGCTTACCCGCAGGCACAAGCTTACCATTCTCGTCTTTTTCCAAACGGTGATGTGTTACGACGGCACATTCTGTAGCAAAACCATCTACATGCTCNGCCTCACGGTTCATGAATTCCAAAGGAATAAGNAGCGGGAAAGACGCGTTTTGCACACCGTATTCTTTAAGCCAGCCATCAAAAATACGCTGCATGTTTTCCCAAACAGCCCAGCCGTTTGGTTTTACAATCATACAACCACGCACTGGAGAGTTTTCTGCAAGGTCAGCAGCCTTAATGACCTGCTGATACCATTCAGGGAAATTTTCCTCACGTGTCGGTGTGATTGCAGTTCTTGCCTTCTTACTCATATTAAAAGCTCTCTTAGTAAATTTATTCTTCTATATTCTTAATATTAACGCCAGACTGTAAGGGATCACTCCGTTCCTGTCCATTGTCATCATCTTTTTGCGCGCAAATATCTTCTATATTTTTAGTAAGATTTTGGCCATTATAAATTACATCCCCATTAGGCATGACCTCTAGATAGGCAATAGCAGTTTCTAGTTCCAGATCATTTGGTAGGCCAAGATTATATCTCTCGTTTAAATCAAGTGTGATAGGGATTTTAATAGGCACAACAGGTGTTTTTATAGAGTTTAAATCTGCTGAAACCTTATGATCATCTATGTACTCAACATTTTCAGCCTGTCTATACTCGCTAGCATATCGGGCGCATATATCATCTTCAGCAAGAGCAACTGCACTAAAGCTGACTAGAAACACCAAAAGTGAAATAACGTGCATCGCTACTCCTATAATCTTACTAGATGTACAGTCGTTTTAGGTTTTATACCTAACATATGTTGGCAATAACGACGAATACCAATTCTTACCTCTTCACTCACTAGATGATCGTCTAAACGATCTTCCCAAGAAAGCTCCTCTATAAGGTCAAGAATTTCATTATGAATTTGCTCATGTAAGCTTTGCTCTTCTTCATTGCTTGAATCAAGTAAGCCTAAAATATCAAGCTTCGGTTCACTCATAAGCTCACCACGCCCATCTATAACTACTGTTACATGAACGGCACCTGTATATTGAAGCTTTCTTCGCTCTGCTATAGATGCATGTTCCGCATTTATAATTCTTTTTTGCTCTACCGCTAAAATTCCTGTTTCAATGTGATCAATAATCTCGGCTTTACCAGGAGCTAACTTGATAACAGAACCGTTATTAGGCACAAGTGTTTGCGATACCTGACAGCTTTCAGCAAATTTTGCATGTGCATCTAATTGAGCACGTTCACCATGCACGGGCACAACAATTTGGGGCTTTATCCAGCCTAACATTTGGGCTATCTCTTCTCTGCACGGGTGTCCAGAAACATGAATAATATTATCAGTATCGCGTGGTGATATAACGCGCACCCCGCCTGCACTAAGATTATTCTTAATATGATTAATAGCAACCTCATTTCCAGGTATTGCGCGCGCAGAAAAAATAACGGTATCACCAGGGCGCGTAGAGAATAGCTTCATCTCTCCTCGTGCTATTTTAGCAAGTGCAGCTCTATATTCACCCTGTGATCCTGTAACAATAACGACTATTTGCTCGTCTGGAATAAGCTCAATATCACTTTCATCAACAAAGTCAGTAACTCCATCCAATAATCCTTGCTCAAAAGCACAGCCAATCATGCGGTGTAATGACCTCCCAATGACGGCAACACTTCTACCGCAAGCCTGTGCAGCTTTGGCAATACTTTTTACTCTCCCTATATTTGATGAAAAGCTGGTCACTACTATTCGGCCACCACACTTTTTAAATTCAGCTTCTAAGCCTTTTTGAACATCACTCTCTGACCCAGAGTAACCATCAACCTCTGCATTAGTTGAATCGCCTACATAGGCAAGTAATCCCTCTTCTCCAACTGATTTAAAAAAATCTCCGTTTGTTGGTTTTCCNACGACCGGNTTAGGNTCAAGGTTCCAGTCACCACTATGCAAAANATTACCATATTTAGTTTTTATAACGATTGAACAAGTATCGGGAACCGAATGTGATACAGGTTCAAAATGAACTGAAAATGAACCAATTTTGGTGCTCGTGCCAGGTGCAATAATTTCAACTGGAACTCTTCTAAGATCGCGCTCTTCCATCTTTTTGTATAAAATGGCAGCTGTAAAAGGAGAAGCATAAATTGGAACTTGCATACGCTCCCATAAATAGGCAATTGCACCAATATGGTCTTCATGAGCGTGTGTGATTACAAATCCCTTTAAGCAATCAATATTTTCTTCAATATAACTTGGATCCGGAAGCAGAAGATCAATACCAGGATAACGCTCGTCAGCAAAACCTAAGCCACAATCAATAGCAAGCATCTCACCATCGTAGGTATAAATATTAAGATTCATACCAAATTGCTCGCTACCACCTAGTGGTATGAAGAATAACCCCTCTTCATTAACAACCGATTTTTTCATTTTTGAAAACTTTCTTATTTTCGTATTATAACTTTTCTGAAAGCACTTGAAGGCCCTTAAGCGTAAGCTGTTCATCTACAACATTAATAAGCTCAATATTCTGTGCAAATATATTGGCAAGTCCACCAGTTGCAATAATTAAAGGCTGACCGTCAATTTCATCACATAAACGCTTCAGTAAACCCTCAACCATGGAGCTATACCCCCAAAATAGTCCTGACTTCATAGCTTCAACTGTCGTTTTACCAATAACTTTTTCGGTAGGTTCTATGCTGACTTTAGGAAGTTTAGAAGCTGCGCTATGCAAGGCATTTAAAGAAAGGTTTATTCCTGGCGCAATTACACCGCCACCATATGATTCATCTGAATTAATAACATCAAATGTAGTGGCTGTACCAAAATCAATAACAATCGCCGGCGATGAATATTCACTAAGGACGCCAATAGCATTCACTAAACGATCCGCCCCTACATCTTCAGGCCTTTTTAGGTCGATAACTATATTAACCATGTCTTTTGTCACAAAAACGGGGTTAATTTGCAGATATTTTTCACAAAAACGACTTAACGCAAAATGTGTCTCTGGTACTACAGAACTAATAATAACCTTATTAACACTATCAAGCTCGACATTAGCAAGTTTTGATACTTGTAATAAAAAAGATGCATATTCGTCCATTGTACGACTAGCTTCAGTTCTAATCCGCCAATGATCAATCATNACGTCATTTTCAAAAATAGAAAAAACGGTATTTGTATTTCCGACATCAATTGCTAATAACACGCTCTTAAGCTCCTAAGTAAACATCACCTGCGGTTATGCGCTTGATATTGCCTTGATCTAACTTCAAGAGCAAGTTCCCAAATTCATCTAAATCATGAAATGTACCATTAAAGTGTGTTGTACCAACTTTAACACTTAATGTCTGACCAACATCATGGGCGCATTTTTTCCAATCATCGACTAGATCACTATATTTCTGACTTAATAACATTTGGTAATATTGTTTTTGATAACTTAAAATTCCACGTAGTATTTCTTCGTTATTAATATTTTTACGACTAATTTCAGATAGATGAATACTTTTCTTGATCGGTGCTGAACGAGTGTTAACACCGACACCAATAACAAAGTAATCGGCTTCCTTCTCTATCAAAATACCACATAGCTTGCGGCCATCATAAATAATGTCATTTGGCCACTTAAGTTTGAGTAAATCAGGTGATTTTATTCTGTCAGAGATTTCATGATAAACCGCAAGACCGGTTATTAAAGATAAATAGCCAATGTGAGACAAATCGATATTAGGCTTAAGGAGAAATGAAAAGCTAAGATTTACATTGGAACTTTCCCAAACTCTATTATGTCGACCGCGACCTTTAAGCTGCTGAGCAGCTGAAATCACTAAACCTTCGCCTTCAATTGATAATAGCTCTTTGATTGTATCCTGCGTAGACTGAACCGTATCATAGTGCTTGATACGCCATTCAAAACTCATTTAGGTTACCCAGCGAATAAAGAGGATGCTGCAGTGATTGAGCTTTGAATAAATACACTAGGTTTAAATACAAAACATATCACAAAGAATATAGATACAAACATCACAACACGTCGAGCAAATGGAATTGATGTATCAAATTTATCAGCAGGCTCATCAAAGAACATGGCTTTGACAACACGTAAATAATAGTACGCTGAAATCACTGATGAGATAACACCAATTGTTGCTAGAACATAAAACTCTTGTGCTACAGCAGCATTAAATACAGCCAATTTACCAAAGAAACCAGCCATTGGAGGAATACCAGCCATTGAGAACATGAGAATAAACATTACGTAAGCGAGTGCAGGCTTCGTCTGAGATAGGCCAGCAAGATCATTGATCTTTGTTACAGCTAAACCTTGTCTACGCATTGAAAGTACAGCACCAAATACACCAGCCGTCATAATCATATAAATCAAGATATATAAAAGTACTGCGCCCGCACCTTCTGGCGTATTCGCAACAATAGCAATCAAGGCATAGCCCATATTACCAATCGAGCTATAAGCAAGAAGACGCTTTATATCTTCTTGAACTAGCGCAGCGAAAGCCCCAACGATCATTGAGAATAATGAGAGGAAATAAATAATTTGAACCCACTGATCTGCAACTGAGGCAAATGGCTCAAATAAGAGACGCATAAGAACTGCCATAGCTGCAATTTTCGGCACCATAGCGAAAAAAGCAGTCACAGACGTCGGGGCACCCTCATATACGTCTGGCGTCCACATATGAAATGGAGCAGCTGATATCTTAAAAGCGATCCCTGCAAGAAGGAATACTAACCCAATAGTAAACCCAATAGATGCACCATCAATAATAAAGAGCGAATGCTTAATGACCGTGTAGTCAATAGACCCAGTGAAGCCATAGATAAGTGAGATACCAAATAGTAATAAACCAGATGATAGCGCACCGAGAATAAAATATTTAATCCCAGCCTCTGCACTACGTGTAGAATTACGGTGGAACGAAGCCAGCACATATAGACTTAAAGATTGTAATTCTAGTCCCATATAAAGCATGAGAAGGTTATTAGATGAAACCATAAACATCATGCCGATTGTGGCAAATAAAATAAGGACAGGGTATTCGAACCGCTCCATACCTTCATCAATGATGTAACGCACAGATAAAGCAATAGCGCCAAGAGAGCCAATAAGAATTAACAATTTAGTAAACGATGAAAACTCATCAATAATAAACATACCGTTTAAAACAGTCTGCTTATGCCAGCCAATACCAAGCAGAACAAGTATGGTTATTAAAATACCACTACATCCGGCCCAAGAAACTATGCGCGTTGCATTGTTGCCATTGAATGCACCAACGAGCAAAAGCCCCATAGCGATAATCGATAAAAATATTTCTGGCAATAATGGCGCTAAATTAAAATCTTCCATTAGTCTTCTAAGTCCTTCTTATCAACCAAAAACGTAAGCTCATTTGCTTGCTTAGGTTCAATACCTGCTTTTTCTAATTTTTCATTATATTCAGCTATAAGTTTATCAACTGATGGAGATATTTTATTCATCACATCAGATGGGAAAACACCAAGCCATAAAACTAGAGCAACAAGTGGTATAAGTAATGATAGCTCACGTTTGTTAAGGTCAGGCATTGCCAAAGCATCACGATTTTCACGTGGCCCAAATACAACACGTTTATAAAGCATTAGCATGTATGCCGCACCAAGAATAACACCCGTAGCGGAAAGAGCTGCGACAAGTGTATCAACCTGGAATGTGCCAAGGAGAATAAGGAATTCACCAACGAAGCCAGAGGTTCCAGGTAGGCCAACTGAACCTAACATAAGGATCATAAAGATTGTTGCGTATTTAGGCATGTTACTAACTATACCGCCATAACGAGATAACTCTCTAGTATGCAAACGATCATAAACAACACCAACACAAAGGAAGAGAGCGCCTGAGATCAAGCCATGAGATAACATTTGGAAAATACTGCCCTCAACACCCTGTGAAGTCATTGTGAATATACCAAGGGTCACAAAACCCATATGCGCCACAGATGAATATGCAATAAGCTTCTTCATATCCTCCTGAACAAGTGCAACCAAAGAAGTGTAGATGATTGCAATAACACTCAGCCAGAATACAAGATCTACAAAATAAGCGCTCGCTTCAGGGAACATAGGGATAGAGAAACGAAGAAAGCCATATCCACCCATTTTCAACAGCACCCCAGCAAGAATAACTGAGCCAGCTGTTGGCGCTTCAACGTGCGCATCAGGTAGCCAGGTGTGAACTGGCCACATTGGCATTTTAACTGCAAATGAAGCAAAGAAGGCTAACCACAGCCAATATTGTAAGCTAGATGATACAGGTGTGTTCATAAGCTCAGGGATATCAGTAGTTCCGGTTTGTGCATAAAGAACAAGAAGACCAATAAGCATAAGCACTGATCCAAGTAATGTGTACAAGAAGAACTTGTAAGATGAGTACACGCGGCGCGCTCCACCCCAAACACCAATGATCAAAAACATTGGAATAAGAACGCCTTCAAAGAATACATAGAATAAAATGGCATCAAGGGCACAGAATGTACCAACCATAAAGCTTTCTAGAATGAGGAAAGCAATCATAAATTCTTTAACGCGTTTCTTAATTGCATCCCAAGCAGATATAATACAAATCGGCGTTAAAAATACAGAGAGTAGAACAAAGAACATAGATATGCCGTCTACGCCCATATGATAGTTAATACCGAATGGTTTTAACCAGCTAGAAGTTTCAACGAACTGAAACTCTGCGCTATTACCGTCAAAATTGGCAAACATATATAAGCCAAAGGCAAAGGTGAAAAGCGATGTATATAATGAAACATACTTAGCATTTCTATCTGCTACTTCACCACTACCGCGAACAGTAGCTAGAATGATTAACACCCCAGCCAGCGGTAAAAAAGTCATAATTGAAAGAAGAGGAAATTCCATTCTATTCACCTACATTCCGAAACCAGAATTAATAAGCCCAAGAGCTTGTTCATTTTTATAATAAAACCATGAAATGATTGCGATAACAGCTATCACCATAACGAATGCATAATTATAGACAAATCCACTTTGGAAACGACCAAACTTAACACCAATACCTTTAGAAAGAGCCGCTAAACCATCAGGGCCAAAACGATCAATAATTCCTTGATCACCGCCCTTCCAGAAAATTTTACCAAACAAAATGGACGTCTTAACAAAGAGAAGATCATATAATTCATCAAAGAACCACTTATTGAAGAATAAAGCATGAATAGGTTTAAAGATACGCTTTGTAAATTCAGGTATAGCAGGAACAAAAAGATATGAAATATACGCCATAAAGATACCAATCAGACCAACGATAAGTGGCATCTTTTTAACCCACATAGGCACACTATGCGCAGCTTCAACAGTATCATTCTCAGGTAATACCTTAATTGCATCTTTCCAGAAAACTTCCTTAGAAAGCTCAGGGTGAGTGCTGTGAGCATCTTCGTCTACATGATGATCAGAATTTTCAGTATGTGTAGCTAATTCTGTATCGTGCTTATCATCGCCATGCTGTTCATGGTGTACATTTGCATCGGTGTCATGAGCAACAACTTCATGTGCCTCACCATGCTCACCATGATGCGCAGAACCTACAAAACCTTGATAGAAAAATGATCCAGCAAAGATAGCACCACAAGCAAGCACAACAAGTGGTCCAAGCATAACGGCTGGACTTTCATGGATATGACTCATAACTTTCTCCGAAGCACGTGGCTTACCATGGAAAGTCATAATCAATAATCTCCAGGTATAAAATGCTGTCATAAATGCAGCAGCTATACCCATCCAGTATGCAAATTCACCAAACCATGTGTGGTCAGCCCATGCAGATTCAAGAACAATATCTTTAGAGTAATACCCAGCGAATGGAGGAATACCCGCAAGCGCCAGTGATCCAATCCACATCATAGTGTAAGTAAATGGAATTTTCTTCCATATACCGCCCATTTTACGCATATCCTGTTCATCGCTCATAGCATGAATTACAGAACCCGCACCAAGGAATAATAGCGCTTTGAAGAAAGCATGCGTCATCAGGTGGAACATTGCTGCACCATATGCTGACACACCAAGGGCAAAGAACATATAACCAAGTTGAGACATTGTAGAGTAAGCAATTACACGCTTTATATCAAATTGTGTAAGGCCAATAGTCGCTGCAACAAATGCGGTGCATGCACCAAAAAGTGTCACGACCATAAGCGCATCAGGTGCATATTCAAAAACAGGTGACATACGAGATACTAAAAACACCCCCGCGGTAACCATCGTTGCAGCGTGAATGAGTGCAGAAACAGGCGTTGGACCTTCCATCGCATCTGGAAGCCATGTGTGTAGACCAAGTTGCGCTGATTTACCAACTGCACCAACGAAAAGAAGCAAGCAAATTGCCGTTAAAGCATGAACTTCATAACCAAAAAGATTGAAGTAAGTTTGCGCCAGATCTGGAGCCTGTGCAAATATTTCGTCATATTGAACTGAACCAAAAACAGCAAAGATACCAAAGATACCGAGTAGCAAACCAAAGTCACCAACACGGTTTACAACAAATGCTTTCTGAGCTGCTTTATTCGCACTGTTTTTATGGTTCCAAAAACCAATAAGTAAGTATGAAGCTACACCAACACCTTCCCAACCAAAGAAGAGTTGGAGTAGATTGTCAGACGTTACAAGCATTAACATTGCAAAAGTAAAGAGCGATAGATAAGCCATGAAGCGGCCTTTACATTCATCATGGCTCATATAACCGACAGAATAGACATGTACACAAGCTGATACGATGTTAATAACACACATCATAACAACAGCAAGTTGATCAATACGTAGAGCCCAGTTGACAGTAAAGTCTCCTGAAATAACCCAAGGGGCCAAAACTGTAATTCGACCTCCCCCATGCATTGTGACATCTACAAATAGAAGAACGGAGCATAGCGCTGCAATTATCAAAGACGCACATGTAATAAATTGGCACCCTTTGTCGCCAATCTGCTTGCCAAACAAGCCTGCAATAATAAACGCTAATAAAGGAAGAAAAACAGCTAAGAGTTCCATCTGTGATTTACCCCTTCATTGTCGAGACATCCTCGACAGCAATAGTTCCGCGGTTACGGAAGAAAACAACTAAAATAGCAAGACCAATAGCGGCCTCTGCAGCAGCAACGGTTAAAATAAACATCGTAAATATTTGCCCTGTAACATCATTTAAATAAGCAGAGAAAGCGACAAAATTTATATTAACAGCCAGTAGCATAAGTTCTACGGACATAAGAATAACAATCACATTCTTACGGTTAAGGAACATACCAAATACACCGATCGTAAAGATCAATGCCGCTAAGGTAAGGTAATGCGCTAATCCAATTTCTAACATTTATACACCTGTCCCACTTGTTACTTTTACAACTTCAAGAACATCCTCACGCTTACGTTTTTGCTGTTCAGAAACAATTTGTTTACGAACACCTGGACGAACACGAAGTGTTAAAACAATAGCCCCTATCATAGCCACAAAAAGCACAAGTCCTGCTAATTGGAACGGAAGGAAGTAATCAGTATAAAGTACGCGCCCAATAACCTCAGCGTTTGAAACGCCTTCAAAATCAGCTGTAGCGACAGCAATATTCTGTTCAACGCCTGGCACAAAGCTCCAAGCACCATAAACAAGAAATAATTCAGCGAATAAAACACAAGCGATTAGTAAACCCACCGGAACATATTGCATGGCCCCTTTGCGAAGATCAGAAAAAGAAATATCAAGCATCATAACTACAAAAAGGAAAAGTACGGCTACCGCACCAACATAAACGATGACCAAAATCATTCCGACAAATTCTGCACCTAAAAGAACAAAAAGACCGGCTGAATTAAAGAAGCCTAGAATTAAGAAAAGGACAGAATGCACAGGGTTACGTGCCGCAATAACCATTCCAGCGCTGGCAACTAATATAATTGCAAATAAGTAAAAGGCGAGTGCCTGAATAAGCATGAGAAAAAATCCTTCTTTGTCAGACCGTTCTAATATTTTCGAAAGGTAATCGCAAGAGTAAAGAGCAAAGAAAATTACATCATTCTAATGAATTTTTGCTAATCATACGCTTTACAATGTTTAACAACTTTCTTTTATGTATAAGAGATTAAAAACACACACATAGTTAAGCTATACTATAATGTGCACAAACCTTAGCGATACGGTGCATCAGCATTTATATTAGAGGCAAGTTGCGCTTCCCATCTATCACCGTTTTGCAATAATTTATCTTTATTATAGAACAGCTCTTCACGTGTCTCTGTAGCAAATTCAAAGTTAGGCCCTTCAACAATAGCATCAACTGGGCAAGCTTCCTGACATAGACCACAATAGATACATTTTGTCATATCAATATCGTAGCGAGTCGTACGACGACTGCCGTCTTCACGAGGTTCAGCTTCAATTGTGATAGCAAGGGCTGGGCAGATCGCTTCACAAAGCTTGCAAGCAATGCATCTTTCTTCACCATTAGGATATCGACGAAGCGCATGCTCCCCGCGAAAACGCGGACTAATTGGCCCCTTTTCATAGGGGTAATTAATTGTCACACGCGGTACAAAGAACATGTATTTAAGAGTAAGTAAAAACCCTTTAACAATCTCTGTTAAGAAGAATGAACGTGCTAAATGATTCATTATTTAAACTTTCTAAATTTTTAAAAGCACTATACTAAAATCAAAGCTCTTATGGAAGCGCATCAAACGTCACCAAAAGCCCTGCTGTCAAAACAACCCAGAATAAAGTGAAAGGTAAGAAAACTTTCCAGCCTAATCTCATAAGTTGATCATAACGGAAGCGTGGAAGTGTCGCACGTGCCCACAAAAATACAAACATTATGAGAGCTGTTTTAAGAGCAAACCATATAATACCAGGAACAAAAGCAAAAAACTCAAGACCAAATGGCGGTAACCAACCACCTAAGAATAAGGTCGTTGTCATTGCGCTCATTAGAATCATTGCAGAGTATTCACCAAGAAAGAACAGTGCAAATGCCATAGCAGAGTATTCAACCATGAAACCACCTGTAATCTCTGATTCGCCTTCAGGGAGATCAAATGGAGCGCGATTAGTTTCTGCAAGAATAGAGACAAGGAAAACAATAAACATTGGGAACAGCAATATTTGCACCCACAATGGTCTATCAGCTAATACAATCTCTTGAAGGTTCAATGAACCTGTACATAGAAGCACACAAACAATGATCAAACCCATAGAAACTTCATATGAAACCATTTGTGATGCGGAACGAAGGCCGCCCAAAAACGCATAACGCGAATTAGATGCCCAGCCAGCCATAATCACACCATAAACAGTCATCGAAGAAACAGCGAAAAGATATAAGATACCAACATTTACATTCGCCAGAACCCAACCTTTATCAAAAGGAATAACCGCCCATGCAATTAAAGAAAGCGCAAATAGCATCATAGGGGCAAGCAGAAATACAACGCGGTGTGCACCAGATGGAATAATCGTTTCCTTAGAAAATAACTTAAGACCATCAGCAATAGGTTGAAGTAAACCTAATGGCCCCACGGTCATTGGTCCCTGTCTTCTTTGCATAGCCCCCATAACTTTACGCTCTGCATACGTGTAGTAAGCAACAGCGATTAAAACGCCAACAACAATGAGTAATGTATATAATAAGGTCCATAGCCCCCATTGCGTATATGAATGCGCTAGAAATTCCATTATTGTATCCATCATTTTGCAAGTACCTCCTGCACAACTTGTGCAATCACACCAGAATTCATAACAGTAACACGGGTTTGGTAATTAATTAAATCCCATGTCCCTTCTTGATTCTTTTTAACAACACCAATTAAAAAACGCTCCTTTTCAAAATGCTCTGGCATTTCAAACTTTTTAGAGAGCTCTGTTAAATCAAATTTAATAATTTCATTGAGTGATGTAGCATCTGAAAAATGACAGGCAGGCTCTCGAACATCTTCAAATTTAATTTTATTATTTGTTGTTACAAAGAATGCAAGAGCATGAATATTCTCATTTAGCTTATCAAAGTCAACGCGAATTTCCTCATCCTCAAAATCAGATCCACCACTTAAATTGTCACCTGAATGAAAAACTTCAACACCATAAGCATCTCTCTTAGGTTCTTGAGGCGTGATGAGGTCTATGAGCTCGTTATTACCATCGAATAAGGCACAGCTTAAGTCTAGGTCATGCTCTTTAACTGTACCGAGCACACCAGCTCTATTTTCATTTGGCTCCCACATTAAACCGACCATAAGACGGTTAATTCCACTGTCAAAATTTAAAGGAAGAAGTTTAGTCATTAAGCAGCCTCATCATTAATAAATTGATTTAGGTTAGGCTTAAAGTAATTTGGGCCTTTAAGAATCTTACCATCCTCTTCACGAACAATGGGCTTACCATCTTCATCAAGTTTACTCATGTTTGAACGTTGAACTTCTTCAAACGCAGGCATTTTAAGAGCCTGTAAGCCGAAAGAAAGATAAGCGCCATCAAGCACATATTGTAAATCGGTGAGAGCATCTAATACCTCAACAATATTTCCATCTGCTAGCGCTTCTTTTAATTCGTCTAATTCTTCAGCTAGTAAGTTAATTCGTAACTGATTCGTTTTTTTATCTGAAATATCAGGCGTTTCCTTAACAGGTAGGCCATAGGTTTTATGGAATTTTTTCACCATATCTAAAGTGTTATTGTCCATAAGTACTCCATTTTTGAATCAGTAATTCAACTATTTGACGATCAATATGTTGCTCAGTGCCTTCCTCGCACATAATCGGTGCAATTTTATCAAAGTAATTTGCATCTCTTTCATATTCATCACTCAGTGGCTTAAGATCATCTGGAAAGTCAATTAATTGAGCATATTGACTTGTGTAAAAATCATTAAGTGCTTTTGGCGTATAAAGTACAGGCGGCTCACAGGCATACGCATTAAGCGATCCTATAACCAAGAAACCAGCGATTATAAAGCCAATAACTTTCATTTCTTATTCAGCAGCCTCAAGCTGTTTGTCACGTTCAGCAAAGCTAGACGCGCAAGCCGCCATAGTATCAGAGGCACGGCAAATAGCATTCGTCATATAGTAACTGCGAAGCGGATTAATAAAAGACGCTTTCACATCAATATCACCCTTAGCTCCAAACTCACACCATTGTGCAGGTTTAATCTGATCAACATTTGCTAAATGCTCAAATTCACCTGCAATACGTTCCCAGAGCTGAACCTGAGTATCATAACCCAGCTTAGCACCTAGTTTCTCGGACAATGCTCTGATGATCTTCCAATCTTCTTTCGCATCACCTGGTGGGTTAGATGCGCGCTGACCATATTGAACACGGCCTTCCATATTCAAATAAACACCATCTTTTTCAGTGTAGGCGCTTCCTGGAAGAATAACATCTGCTCTCGATGCACCATGATCACCATGATGCCCCTGATAAATTGTAAAGCACTGCCAACCAATCTCGGCACGCGCATCAAATTCATCAGCGCCTAACAAATAAAGCGCTTTGATTGAGCCATCTTTGGTACCATCAATAATTGATGTGAAGTCAAGGCCACCATCACGTGGGCTAAACCCTAAATCAAGGGCAGCAACACGGCTAGCAGCTCTGTGAAGAATGTTAAACCCGTTCCAACCTTCTTTAACAACACCAAGTTGTTCAGCAATTTCATAAAGCTTATGATGAAGCACCTCACCATCTTCACGCTCAAATACACCTGAACCGATAATAAAGAGTGGTTTTTCAGCTTTTAGTTTACCTTTTTTCTCTTTAACTTTTTTCTCTAGATCGGCAAATGTCTCACCCGCATGTTCATACGGATATGTAAGGTCAACTTTTTCTCCGATAAGGGAGATTGGAACTTTGCGCTCAAGATAAGCACGGCGAATACGCGCATTAACTAATGTCGCTTCATGACGTGGATTTGCACCGATGATAAAGATTGCATCAGCTTCATCAATACCAGAAATCTTAGAGTTAAAAAGATATCCTGCGCGGTTCGTGACATCAAAACGCGCCCCATCCGTGCGGCAATCCATATTCGATGAACCAAGCTTACCGAGCAGGTCTTTGAGCGCTACAATTGATTCGCCCTCAATCAGATCACCAACCAAGCCTGCAATCTCACTGCCCTTCACTTCTTTAAGATTTTCAGAGATATAGGAGAATGCTTCATCCCAGCTCGCTTCCTTAAGCTTACCGCTATCCTTATCTCTTATATAAGGGCGATCTAAACGAGCCTTTCCTAAACCGTCATAAGCAAAACGAGTACGGTCTGAAATCCATTCTTCGTTAACATCTTCATGTAAGCGCGGAAGAACACGAAGAACTTCACGGCCTCTAGCATCCACGCGTATGTTTGAACCAACAGCATCATGTACATCAATGCTTTCAGTCTTACGAAGCTCCCAGCTTCTTGCTTTAAATGCATAAGGCTTAGATGTTAATGCCCCTACAGGACACACATCAATAAGGTTTCCTGAAAGTTCAGTTTGAACTAACTCATCAATAAATGTACCAATCTCAGCTTCTTCACCACGGTTGAGCTGACCAATCACAGGAGTACCTGCTATTTCCTCAGCAAAACGCACACAACGTGTGCAGTTAATACAACGTGTCATAGTCGTTGAAATTAGAGGGCCTAATTCTTTGTCAGGCACAGCACGCTTATTCTCATGATAACGTGAACGATCAAAACCATAGCCAACTGCCTGATCTTGTAAGTCACACTCACCGCCTTGATCACATATTGGACAATCTAGTGGGTGGTTTATAAGCAGCATCTCCATAACACCTTTACGGGCTTTTTTAACCATAGGAGAATCTGTCTTAACATTCATGCCTTCACCACATGCCATCGCACATGAAGCAACAGGCTTAGGTGGACCGCCTTCGACCTCTACTAGGCACATTCGGCAATTGGCAGGAACTGATAATTTATCGTGATAGCAAAAACGCGGAATCTCAATACCAATCTGCTCTGCAGCTTGAATAATACTAGTTCCAGGTTCTACTTCGACTTCGATGTCATTTATTGTAAGTTTAGGCATTGGTAAAATCTTTAATAAGAAGATTGAAATATCTAACGCTTTACTATTTAATCTGCGCGGTAATTAAGATCAACTACTTATTAAAATATTTACATGAACGCACATCGTATTGAAGTCCTAGCTCACGAAGATGATGGTAGAGCTAAATCATTAGAAAAGATAATTCTGACCGAGGGTAAAACCGCGAATGTTAGAGTTTTAGATGTATACACATCTGAAAACGATATCGCTGCAAGCCCCGAGTTTATTGGCTCTTTAACCAACCCAGTCACTGAGAAATCAAACCCAGAACTCAAAGATTTTGATTGGGCATTAGAGATTGGTTTTCTTCCAGGGGTAACCGATAATGTAGGTCATACAGCATCAGAACTACTTGAACTCGTTGGTGCAGACAATGATAACGCGGCCTGTTATTCATCAAAGCTTTACCTAATTAAGTGTGATTTAGATAAATCTGATGTAGAATCACTAGCAAAAAAAATATCAAATAGTCTCATTCAGCGTATTTCAATAAAAAGTAGCGATGAATTTTTAGCTGATAACGGCATGGATATTATTGTACCGCAAGTTCATTTAAACAATGACGGCGCAATTGCTGATGAAGTGAATATGAATATCAGCGATGAAGAACTAGAGGTTCTATCTGCAAAAGGCATTAAAAATGAAGATGGAAGTTTTCGCGGTCCCTTAGGGATGCCACTCATCTATATGCAGGCTGTTCGTGATCATTTTAAAGAGTTAGGTCGCAACCCTACAGATGTGGAATTAGAAACTCTTGCACAAACATGGTCTGAGCATTGTAAACATACAATTTTTGCATCGCCAATCGATAATGTTGCTGAGGGGCTATATAAAGGCTTCATTAAACGCGCGACAAAAGAAATTCGTGAAAAGAAAGGTGATGATGATATTTGCGTTTCTGTTTTCTCAGATAACGCTGGTGGTATCATATTTGATGAAAATTATTTGATAACAGATAAGGTAGAGACACATAACTCACCATCTGCGCTTGACCCATTTGGTGGCGCAATTACAGGTATCGTTGGGGTTAACCGTGACTGTGTAGGATTCGGACAAGGTGCAAAACCTATTATTAATCGTTATGGTTTTTGTCTAGCAGACCCAAGAACGAACCCAGAATATTATCGTGATCAGGCTAAAACCAACCCTATCCTTCCACCAGCTACCATTATGAAAGGCGTTATCGAAGGCGTAGAAGCCGGAGGTAATCAATCAGGAATTCCTACACCTCAGGGGTTTGTGAATTTCGATCCACGTTTTGTTGGTAAGCCTCTTGTGTTCGTAGGGACTATAGGACTAATTCCACGTGAAATTAACGGTAAGCCAGGCCATGAAAAATGTGCGCGTCCAGGCGATAAAATTGTCGTAGCAGGCGGACGTGTTGGACGTGACGGAATTCATGGTGCAACATTTTCATCTGTAGCGCTTGATGAAGGATCACCTGCGACAGCTGTACAAATTGGCGATCCCATAACGCAAAAGAAAATGTCGGATGCCATCATTAAAGAGATTCGCGATCTTGGCCTTTATTCTGCAATCACAGATAACGGTGCCGGCGGACTCGCTTCTTCCGTAGGTGAAATGGCTGAGCAATCTGGCGGTTTCCATCTTGAGCTTGAAAAAGTNCCTCTAAAATATCCTGGTATGGCNCCNTGGGAAATCTGGATTTCTGAGAGCCAGGAACGCATGACAATGGCGGTGCCACCTGAAAATGTGAATACAATTATTGAACTCTTTGCTAAACGAGGCGTAGAAGCAACAGATATAGGTACATATACAGATAGTGGCCGTGCGCATATTAGCTATGCTGGTGAAACAGTCATGAATATGTCTATGGACTTTCTCCATGATGGAAATCCAGAAACACCTCTAAAAACTACATTCACACGAGGTAATGAATCAGAACCTGATATAGAAGAGCCTACAGATCATAACGCTCTGTTACTTGATATGATAGGCAGACTTAATATCTGTTCAAAAGAATTTATATCGACTCAATATGACCATAACGTTCAAGGCACTGCNGTTATGGGNCCACTTCAAGGCCCTGGAAGAGTTTACGCCGAAACGTCAATAACACGCCCCGTCTTTAACTCCCCTAAAGGNGTAGTGCTCTCGCAAGGATTATTCCCTCGCTATAGTGATATTGATACAGGCGCGATGGCTGCTGCGGGCTTAGATCTTGCGGTTAGAAATGCGATAGCTGCTGGTGCAGACTTAAACCAGCTCGCTCTTTTAGATAATTTCTGCTGGTGTTCATCTGATGAGCCAGAGCGCTTAGGNCAGCTNAAACGCGCTGTCGAGNCTATTTATGAATTAGCGGTAAAATACGAAACACCGTTTATTTCTGGAAAAGATTCGATGTTCAATGATTTTAAAGGCTTTGACGAAAAAGGTGAGCCAGTAAAAATCTCCGCACCCCCTACTTTGTTAGCGTCATCAATAGGCGTTATCCCTGATGTTGAAAGATCTGTATCTCTTGCACCGAAAGCTGTTGGCGATATTGTCTACCTCATTGGTGAAACAAAGGATGAATGCGGTGCATCTGAATATTACGATCATCTGGGTGTAGTAGGACAGAATGTTCCTGAAACGGATGGTCATGAAAACCTTAGACTTTATAAACTCTATTCAAGAGCATCACGTGACCGCTTACTTGCATCTGCTTACGCCCTAAATCATGGTGGCTTAGCCGTTGCACTTGCAAAGAAGGTCATAGCGGGTCAAATGGGCCTTGATATTGATCTTTCTGGACTTGCTCTAAGATCTGATAAGGCTCTTTACTCTGAAAGTACTGGCCGTATCCTTGTAACAGTTGCTCCACAGCATAAGGAAAAGTTTGAAAAGAACTTCAAAGGTTATCATCATCTTTATCAAATTGGTCACGTAGCCCATACTGATAAACTAAGTATAAAGAATATATTAGAGCTTGAAATTAATAAATTAGATCAAGCCTATAAATCCCCATTAGCGGAGTATTAAAATGAGTAATTCAGGTAATGTAATCGTTCTTTCTGGTTATGGCTTAAATTGTGAAGAGGAAACTCTTCACGCATTTAAATATGTAGGTTTTGATGGAAAAATCATACATATCAATGACCTTATAAATGATCCATCTGACCTTAAAACGGCTCAAGTTCTCGCAATACCAGGCGGCTTTTCTTATGGTGATGATACTGGTTCTGGTAATGCCTTCGCGCAAAAAATTAAACTAGCTATCTGGGATGAGCTTAAAGAATTCGTCTCACGTGATACATTAACACTAGGTATTTGTAACGGTTGTCAGATCTTAGCAAATCTTGGCCTCGTTCCTGCTATCGATGGTAATTATGATGAGCGTAAAGTTGCCGTAACATACAATGAAACAGCTCGTTATCAGTGCAGGTGGATTGATCTTAAAATAGAGAGCACATCCCCATGGCTAAAAGATGTTTCATCTATGCATATACCTGTTGCCCATGGTGAAGGCCGTTTTATGATGAGTGATGAAACACTTCTAGCGCTCGAATCAAATGGTCAAATCGCTGCTCAATATATGAAGCCGGATGGTAGTCCTGCGAATAATGAATTTCCTTATAATCCAAATGGCGCCATAAAAGATATCGCGGCCATCACAGATCATAGCGGAAAAGTACTTGCAATCATGCCGCACCCAGAGCGTGGCATGTTTACATGGCAGCGTGATGACTATATGGAGATCAAAGATCAAGCATTTAGATCAGGTGAAAAAATCACCGAAGCCAGTGATGGTCTAGCCATATTTGAGAATGCCGCCTCTTACTTTGGTATACAGAATAAAAAGGCCGCATAAAAAAACGCCTTTAAATAAGGCGTCTTCACAAATAGCTATTTATTATAATTAAAGTAGTTACCGTCTTTATGTTTCTGCGCTCGATCATAATGACGACCAGCTTGATGACCAGTTGCAACAGCACCAGCACCTAAAACTAGCCCACCAAATATAAGCCCAAAACCAGCAGCAGCATTGTTGAAATTATTACGTGTTTTTCTACTATCTTGGACATAAGTGTGACTGTCATTATTATAGTTTGAATTCGTATCGAAATCAGCTGCTTTACCTAAGGCACCAAAAAATGCGCTAGAAGCAGATATGCCAAGAACCGCTGTAACAGCTGCCCATCCATGTGCTTTTCGACGATTTCTTTTATAGGCATCCTTACGGATCTTATTTTGAGCTTCGTCTAGCTCAGGTAAGTTTTTCATTTTACACTCTCTATTATTAAGTATTTTTATAATTGAGAGCAGTAAATAGGCTTAAATCATCTAAAAGTCAACTATAGTAAGGGGTTTATTACAATTATCTATAATGAAGATCGTGTTTTTCAGCTAATCTTTTTAAAGAACTAACTATATAATCATGACCTTCACTGGTTTGCCCATCGATTGTAATATATCCATCTACATTATAAGTATTGGATGTTTCGGCTATTTCATTAAACGCCCTATCAAGTAACTTTGAGGCATAACCACAATCATAGAAATCTGAAGCCGTTTCTATAAAATCAATATTCATAGTTATACAATGTTCACTTTGCTCAATATCAACAAGCGCAGCACAGACTATTCCAAAATTTTCTTCGACAAGTAAAACAAGATCACTGGCATTAGAGTTTAGAATGCGATCACTATCAATTGTCGCAAAAAGTCCTTCGCAAGAATTTATTGCATCGTGAAAATCATCGGTATTATTTGCGTTAACAAAAATAAGAGACAAGTCATTATCCATAAAAAAGCTTTTAAAGATAATAAGTCTTTATGTCAAGTTGGATGGATTACGCTACGGCTTTCCTGTACTCCATAATACGCTTTTCCATCTCTGGACGGAAATGACGTATAAGTCCCTGAACCGGCCAAGCAGCAGCATCACCAAGAGCACAAATTGTATGGCCTTCAATTTCTTTAGTAACCTCATAAAGTTGATCAATTTCCTCAACTGTAGCATTACCTTGAACCATACGTGTCATAACGCGCCAAAGCCAGCCAGTACCTTCACGGCACGGTGTGCATTGACCGCAGCTTTCGTGCTTATAGAAATAAGAAAGGCGACAAATAGCATTAATTATGTCAGTGGATTTATCCATAACAATAACACCTGCTGTACCCAGACCACTACCCGCTTCACGCAGAGAATCAAAATCCATATTTACTGATTCGCAGACTTCTTTAGGCAAAAGAGGCGTAGATGAACCACCAGGAATAACGGCAAGTAAGTTATCCCAGCCACCACGAACACCACCACAATGTTTATCAATCAGTTCTTTCAAAGAGATACCCATCTCTTCCTCAACATTACAAGGCTGATTAACATGACCAGAAATACAGAATAATTTAGTTCCTGCATTCTTTTCATTAAGCCCAAGAGCCGAAAACCAACTACCCCCGCGCCTAAGAATTGTAGGAACACTCGCAATTGTCTCAACATTGTTAACTGTCGTTGGACAGCTATACAAACCAGCCATCGCAGGAAATGGAGGTTTATTGCGTGGTTGACCTTTTTTACCCTCAATCGATTCTATAAGAGCAGTCTCTTCACCACATATATATGCGCCACCGCCGCGATGAACGACAATATCAAAATCCCAACCTGAACCTGCTGCATTTTTACCAAGTAAGCCAGCATCATAGGCTTCATTAATTGCAGTCCAAAGTTCGGAAGCTTCATTATAAAACTCACCACGAACGTAGATATAAGCTGCATGCGCACCCATAGCAAAGCCAGCTAGCAAACAGCCTTCAATAAGTTTATGCGGTTCATTTCTTAGAATGTCACGGTCTTTACATGTACCTGGTTCAGACTCATCTGCATTAACAACCAAGTAGTGCGGGCGACCATCAGATTCTTTTGGCATAAATGACCATTTAAGACCTGTAGGGAAGCCAGCGCCCCCGCGTCCACGAAGACCAGAAGATTTAACTTCTTCAATAATCCATTCACGGCCTTTCTTGATAAAATCTTTTGTTTTATCCCAATCGCCACGTTTTTTNGCTTCTTTAAGACCAAAATCTTCAAAGCCATATAGATTAGTATAAATTCTATCTTCGTCTCTAAGCATTACACAACTCCCGCTTTCTTAGCGTGATCCTGTAGCGATGTTGGACCAGTTAAAGCCATAGAAGCCTTACGGCCTTTTTGTGAGCCTATTTTAGGCTTCATATCTTCAGAAAGTAGATCAATAATCTCCTTCATAGATTCTGGCGTAAGGTCCTCGTAATAATCATCATTAATCTGAACCATCGGCGCATTTACACAAGCACCTAAACATTCAACTTCCATAAGTGAAAATTTTCCGTCCTCAGTTGTCTGATTCAGGCCAACACCAAGATGCTCTGTAGTCGCCTTAACAATATCATCACTGCCGCAAAGCTGGCACGGTGTAGTCGTACAAAATTGAATAAGGTATTTACCAACGGGTGCAAGATTATACATAGAATAAAAAGTTGCGACCTCGTAAACTTTAATGGGCGCCATATCCAAAGTCTCTGCAATATGATCCATAGCAGCACGTGGTATCCATCCACCATATGGAGGATTAGCTTTCATACCGTCCTCAGCGACTTGCCTCTGCGCCAAGTCTAGCAATGGCATAACAGCAGATTGCTGCCTACCTTCTGGGTACAAGGCAATAATCTTTTTAATCTTATCTTTATAATCGGCTCTAAACTCAAAAGTTTCAGGCTGATAATCTGCGTTTAATTCGAATTTCTTTTTCATGGGATATACGGTCTAATTTTTTGTACAAAATGGCACTTTTAACAGTCAAAGTCTAGACCAATAAACTACTTTTCAGCAATTAAGAATACTATTGCCACCCTGCGTTAAATCTCAGAGGATTTTAAAGATGGCTTATTTGTAACTTGCGCTAGCTGTGCAGCCTTATTCGCTTTATCGATATGACCAGAAACATGCCAATGTGCCTTAGCAAAAACGAGCTGCGATAATGCCATTGCATTTGCACCAGACGCAAGTGTCAGTGGAACACCAAGCGCACTATTTGTTGCTGCAAGTTTGTTCACTATGCCATTATTAAATTGCTGCTCAGTAATTTTGTCATTCTTTAAATCTAATGTTCTTTTGAAAATATATGATAAAGTTGCCGCCGTAATTACTGATGTGGCTGCATAGGTTACATCAGAAATAGCGTTAACTGGTAAAGATTCGAGGATAGCTAAAGGTTCAGAACCAGAAAAATATGCGCCAGAAACAAAGCCATAATTACAAAGAGAAAGAGGAACGGAAGGGTTTTTAAGTGTTTTTCCGAGCACCCATTTAAGGTCCTTATCTTCTGCTTTGCCACTCTCGACTTGCATTGATTTTTTTAGATATTCACTCTGTGTAATCTTTTCATCCAGCTTTTGACACATCGTGTCACCAATGACAGCAAAAGCCCAAGCTGCAGTATACAAAGCTTCTGAGGCATTTGTTGGATCCTGTGATAAGTTATAGCTTTGCTGAATTAGGCCAATAGACGCTGCCGATTTCAGGACAAAAGCAGTTAAAGTCGGGTCATTCATAAATAAACTAGCGATTTCTTTACGCTTATCTAACAAAACTTTTCTTTCATCTTCATCGAAAAGCTTCATAGCCGTTTTTAATAAACGTGTATCAAGGCTTTTTGCCTCAAGTATATCTCTGATAATAGTGTCGTTTTTAATAGATAAAAGCTCCTCCGTAGTGAAACCTTTATCATCAATTTTAGAGCTGATCTTATTATTTACACCCTTAGCAATAGCAAGCGCAAACAAGGCGGCCGCGCCAGAACTATCTGTGGCAACAGACTGTAAAATTCCGCCTGTTGCAAAATTATTTACTGGGTCGTTATTAATATTATGTTTTTCGGAATTTACAGTTTTAAAGAAGTTATTTGCTTTGTGGCGTACCGGTTCGAGGCCTAGGCTCTCAACCTGATAGTCAACAAAAGACATGAATTGTTGTTTATTAAAACTACTTGTCAGGCAGGCAAGGCTTCCAAACGTAATAATAGAGCCTGTTGCGCCAGCACTTTCAGCTAATACACCGGTTAAAGCTAATGAAAAAGAAAGAGGCTTTTCAGAAAGTCCAACAGCCTTTGCGCAGCTATCAAAAGATGTACTTAAACTCTTCGATGCTTCCTGTGCGCCCCGATAAATACTTTCTGATATTTTTTCAAGCAACTTGAACTCCCAAACAACTTCTCTGAGTGTTTACAGAGGAGATAAATAGAAGTCAAGAAAAGTTATGGTAACTATCTGTCTATTTCACCAAAAACGATATCAAGTGAACCAATGATTGAAACAGTATCTGCAAGCTGATGACCTTTACTCATAAAGTCTAAAGCTTGTAGGTGTACAAACCCAGGAGCACGAATACGGCAACGATAAGGTTTGTTAGAGCCATCAGATACTAGGTATACACCAAACTCACCTTTTGGCGCTTCAACAGCTGTGTAAGTTTCACCTGCTGGAACATGAAAGCCTTCAGTATAAAGCTTGAAATGGTGGATCATCGCCTCCATAGAAGATTTCATTTCAGCGCGCGGTGGTGGCGTGACTTTATAATCATTGGTACGCACATCACCATCTGGCATATTCTCGATAGCTTGTTTCATAATCTTAATTGATTCATAAATTTCAGCCATACGAACAAGATAACGCGCATAACAATCGCCCGTTTTTCCGATTGGAATATCAAAGTCGAATTCATCATAAGAATCATAAGGTTGAGCCTTACGTAAATCCCACGCAACACCAGATCCACGAAGCATTGGACCAGTAAAACCCCAGTCAAGAGCCTGTGCCTCTGTTACGCTACCAATATCTACAGTACGCTGTTTAAAGATACGGTTTTCAGTCAAAAGACTTTCCATGTCGTTCAAAAACTTAGGGAGCTCTTCGCACCACTCAAGCATGTCATCCATTAGACCGGCTGGCATATCTTGCGATACACCACCTGGACGGAAGTAATTTGCATGAAGACGTGCACCACATACACGCTCATAAAACTCCATACCTTTTTCACGCTCTTCAAATCCCCAAAGCGCAGGCGTCAATGCGCCAACATCAAGAGCAAAAGTCGTGATATTAAGAATGTGATTCAAGATACGACCAAGTTCGCAAAACAAAACACGTATATATTGCCCGCGTTTTGGAACTTCAAGCCCAAGTAACTTTTCAGTAGCAAGCGCAAAAGCGTGCTCTTGATTCATAGGGGCAACATAATCTAGGCGGTCAAAATAAGGCAGTGCCTGAGTATATGTTTTATATTCAATAAGTTTCTCTGTACCTCGGTGAAGCAACCCAATATGAGGATCCGCGCGCTCAACAATCTCACCTTCCATTTCAAGAACAAGACGTAACACACCATGAGCAGCAGGGTGCTGTGGGCCAAAGTTCATTGTAAAAGGCTTAATCTGTGTTTCTTCACCAATATCTATATTGTCATCAGCAATAGCATTCATCTTATGACTCCACCTTTCCGGTACCCTTCCAACCATGGTTAGGTGCATGCTTCATTTTATGCCCTTCGGCCTTTTCATCTCCCATCAACTCATTAGGTAGCTGAACATCTGTCATGCCTTCCCAAGGTGAAGTGAAATCAAAACCTCTGAAATCCTGTGTTAGTTTCACCGGCTCGTATACTACGCGCTTAAGCTCTTCATCGTAACGAAGCTCAACATACCCCGTAAGCGGAAAGTCTTTACGCTGAGGGTGACCTTCAAAACCATAATCTGTAAGAATACGTCGTAAATCCGGGTTTCCAGTAAATGGAATGCCATACATATCCCAAACTTCACGCTCAAACCAACCTGCCGCACTGTAAATATCAATTACACTTGGTACAAATTCATCTTCGGCCACCTTAACCTTCACACGAATGCGGTGATTATTACGAAGTGATAGTAATGTATAAATGACATCAAAACGCCCTACTCCTGACCCAATCCGCTCCGGGTAATCAGCACCAGCAATATCGATAAGAATCTGAAACTTACATTCAGTATCGTCACGAAGAAAATGCAAAATATCAATAATATGATCTGCTTTTGCATTCACAACGAGTTCATCATTAAAAAATTCATAACCATGGACGCTTGCTTCAAGCTTCTCAGCTACGTAATCCGCAAGATCTTTAAGTGCTTCATCAACCATTATCGGACGATCCTCGTATCTTCACGCTGAATTTTCTTCTGTAGCTGTAAAAGCCCATAAACAAGAGCCTCAGCAGTAGGCGGACAACCCGGCACATAAATATCAACTGGCACAATGCGGTCACAACCACGAACAACAGAGTAGCTATAGTGATAATAACCACCACCATTCGCACATGAACCCATCGATATAACCCAACGTGGCTCAGGCATCTGATCATAAACACGACGAAGTGCAGGCGCCATTTTATTGGTTAGCGTACCAGCAACAATCATAACATCTGATTGACGTGGACTTGGGCGTGGTATCATACCAAATCTATCAAGGTCATAACGACTCATATAAGCGTGGATCATTTCAACAGCGCAACATGCTAGACCAAAAGTCATTGGCCACATTGATCCTGTTCTTGCCCAATCAAACAAAGCATCCGCAGATGTAAGCAGGAAACCTTTTTCGTCTAGCGTCTTAGAAATAGCAGCAGGAACAACATCCTGCTGATCAGCAGGTGGCAAACCCACACCTGTTTTTAAACTATATTCTGGCGCTGTTATTACTTTTCTATCGTGGCCCATATTTTATTCCCACTCCAATCCGCCTTTTTTCCATTCATAGATAAATCCAACTGTAAGTACGCTAAGGAATACCATCATTGACCAAAAGCCAAATAAGCCAATCTCACCTAATGAAATAGCCCACGGAAAGAGAAACGCGATCTCAAGGTCAAAAATAATAAACAAAAGACATACAAGATAAAAACGCACATCAAATTTATTGCGTGTATCTGCAAAAGCATCAAAACCACATTCATAGGCAGAGAGCTTTTCTGGGTCAGGTTTTTGTTTACCAATAACTAATGATCCTAAAATCATCACACATGACATTACTATCGCAATAGCCATAAAGATAAGGATCGGTAAGTAATTTAGAAGAAATTCGTCAGAAGCCATAATTTTTATCCTGATTTAGTCTCTACTTTCTATCACCATGATTACAAAAAGAAAAGGCGTGAAACACACTAATATTCAAAAAAATACAAGTAAATACATCAAAAAGCCACGAAGGCGCTCACAGCAAATGCACTATAGAAACAAAGTATATAGAAATAAAAAAGCACCTCAATAGAGGTGCTTTATTAAAACTTTCAAATGGCGCGAGTGACGAGACTTGAACTCGCGGCCTCCGCCGTGACAGGGCGGCGCTCTAACCAACTGAGCTACACCCGCGCATCCGAAAGTGAGAGATGTTTACAATGAATTCGCACCTACTGTCAACGCCCTTTTTTAAAAATTATACGACTAATTTTTGAGAAGGCTCTGAATAGTCCATATTTAGCGCCTCTGCGACAGCTTTATATGTAACATCACCGGAAGAAATATTTAGCCCATTTAAAAAGTTAGGATTATCATATAACGCCTGTCTCCAGCCTTTGTTTGCCAGCTCCAATGCATAAGGAAGGACAGAGTGATTAAGGGCTAGCGCCGATGTTAACGCAACAGCGCCAGGCATGTTTGCAACACAATAATGAACTACATTATCAACAATATATGTCGGGTCATCATGTGATGTGGGCCTACTCGTTTCTGCGCAGCCGCCTTGATCAATAGCAATATCAACAAATACACTACCCGGAATCATTTTTGGAAGAATATCCTTGCTAATTAGCTTTGGTGCAGAAGCACCGGGAATCAAAACAGCACCAATTACTAGATCAGATTCGCACAAAGCCTTTTCTAAAATATCAGTATTTGAATAGATAATATTCGCACGACCATGAAAATATTCGTCTAAAAATCTCATGCGTTCATTAGAGCGCTCTAAAATTGTAACATTTGCACCTAGGCCGCATGCCATTTGGGCTGCATGAAAACCAGCAACACCACCACCAATAATTAAGACTTCAGCAGGCCTAACACCAGGGACACCACCAATCAAACGTCCTGTACCACCTTTATGTTTTTGTAGGTTATATGCACCAACCTGAACCGATAACCGGCCCGCTATTTCACTCATTGGCTGTAATAAGGGGAGCGAGTAACCATCTCGGGCGGTAACAGTTTCATAAGCAATCGCAGTACACCCCGATTCGATAAGACCTAACGCCTGATCCTTATCCGCTGCCAAATGTAGGTAAGTAAATAATACCTGACCTTCTCTAAGCATTTTGCATTCTTGGGCTTGCGGTTCTTTAACCTTAATAATCATTTCCGCTTTAGCAAAAACCGATTTAGCATCAGGCAAAATCTTCGCCCCAACAGCCTCATACTTTTCATCGGAGAAATTAATACCAGCACCAGCTCCTGTTTCTACATAGACTTCATGACCGTTATTCACAAACTCTTTAACCGATGAAGGCACTAAGCCAACTCTATGCTCAAGCTTTTTAATTTCTTTTGGGACACCAATGATCATTCTAATCCTCCTAACAATACGTATTTTAGCTCAATAAAATCATCTAAACCGTACTTTGAACCTTCACGCCCTATCCCCGATTCTTTTACCCCGCCAAAAGGAGCAACTTCAGTAGAAAGGATTGGCGTATTAACAGCCACCATTCCGTATTCAAGGCCATTATATACTTTATTAATCAGCGCTAAATCTTTTGCGTAAAAATAAGCAGCTAAACCAAACTGTGTATTGTTAGCTTGTCGTAAGACATCGTCTATATCTTTAAACTTAAAGAGAGGTGCAACTGGACCGAAAGTTTCCTCTTTTGCAATCAGCATCCCCTCCATGGCATTGCCTAATATTGTTGGCTTGAAATAACTTCCGCCCAAATCATGCGTGTCTCCACCTTCAATTAGCTTTGCCCCCTGCCCTAATGCATCATTTATATGACTGCGGACTTTCTCTAGTGCGTCAGGGGTAATTAGTGGGCCTATATCAACCCCTTTATCCAAACCGTCGCCAACCTTTAATTTACGAACTTTATCAGCAAGCTTACTCGCAAACTTATCATAAACATCTTCGTGAATATAAAAACGATTCGCGCAAACGCATGTCTGTCCTGCATTTCTATATTTGCAGATAATAGCTCCAGAAACAGCGGCATCTAAATCGGCATCCGGGAAAACAATAAACGGTGCATTGCCACCTAATTCTAATGATATTTTCTTAACAGTTGCAGCACATTGCCGGTAAAGAATCTTCCCCACATCAGTTGAACCTGTAAAGGAAACCTTTCGAACGATCTCACTATCGCATAAAACCCTGCCTATATTATGTGAATCTGTACCCGTAACAATATTTAGCACACCCTTAGGCACACCCGCTTCCTCTGCAAGAGCTGCCAAGGCAAGAGCTGAAAGTGGCGTCTCATGGGCTGGCTTTACAACACATGTGCAACCAGCAGCCATTGCAGCCCCTATTTTACGTGTTATCATGGCCGACGGAAAATTCCACGGGGTTATAAAAGCACAAACGCCCACGGGGCTCTTTTCGACAATAATCTTTGAATTAGCAATTGGTGAAGGAATAATATCACCATATAAGCGCTTGCCCTCTTCACTAAACCACTCAATAAACGATGCGCCATAAATGATCTCAGTTTTAGCTTCAGAAAGTGGCTTCCCCTGCTCCTGCGTAAGGATTGCGGCTAGTTCATCTGCATTTTCAATGATGAGCTCATAAAAACGGCGCATAATAGAAGCACGTTCTTTACTTGTCATCTTGCTCCAACTAGGGAAAGCTCTCTCAGCAGCCTGTATTGCAAGCTCTACATCTGTTGGCTCAATATCATTTACACGAGACAGTATTGTGCCCGTAGCTGGATTTAAGACATCAAAATACCGATTACTCTTAGAGTTAAACCATTTCCCATCAATGTAAGAACTATCTCTAAGGTATTTGGATGACATGTGTGTGTTACCTTTATACTAAAAAAAAATAAATCTAGAAAAATAACCAGATTTTAAAGCCAAATTAAAATTCAGCACTATATGTATGATATAATTCCAAAAGAACTTTTTAATTGGAACACAACTCGTAACTTTGAACAAGGTTTTAGGATGGGAGTCGTTGAAAACTTCATAACCCAAGCCAAAACGGCAACAACACAAAATGAGTTAAAAGCTCATTTGGAAAATGCCGTCAAAGAACTGGGCTTTGATATTAACGGTTATACACTCCTCAACTTCGGTGAGGATAGTCAGCTACGCCCACATAAAATCTTACTTATGAGTAAAGAGACAAGATTAAGTGATCATTACATTGAAAATAAGTTGGAGCTCGTTAACTACGTACATAAATCAAGTTTCAAAACAGGAAAAATTCTCAACTGGTATCAAGATGATTATGTAGACAAAACAGATTCTCATCTTTTAGAGAATGAAGGCTTCTTAAATTTCCAAAAAGATTCATACGTATCTGGTTACACCTCAGGTGTAGTAATTCCTATTTTTGGCCCAAGCATGGAAAAAGCACTTCTTGTCGCTGGTGTTTACCATGGTTATATAGGTAGCGATTCCGAGGAAGCACAAAAACTAAAGCTTATCGCCTATCATTTTCATGATAGACTTAAAGAAATCAGTACTGATATTAAGGAATCGCCTTCAATAAAACTCTCTTCAAGAGAACAAGAAGTATTACAGTGGGTAATGGCTGGAAAGAGTGATTCAGTCATCGGTGACATAATGAATATCTCTGATAACACCGTAAACACCTATCTGCGCCGTTGCTATCATAAGTTAGGTGTTTCTAATAGATTATCAGCAGTTGTTAAGGCTGTGAATTTAAACTTAATCTCACCAGTACTATAGTACTTTATTCAACTAAAATTGACTATTTTACATTATTGTCATGGAATTAAGTGACATGAAAAAATAGCACATACATCCTATAATAGAATTATAAGCTAAGAAAAAACGTTACTGACAAGTTTTTAGCTTCAGGGAATAGATGGGAGAATAAAAATGATTACAACAGCCCAAATTAAAACCTCACTAGATGAAAAGCCTATTATAAATGCAGGCGAGCTAATTGAGAGTTGCATTACTGAGTTAAAACAAAATATTAGTGACGCTAATAATTTAAGACACATAAATCTAAAGCACGCTATAAGCATCCTCCTTGAAGATGCACTTAGATGGAAGAAAGAAGCCGACGACGGCAAGGTAGATTTATTAGATGCAAGTTTTGAGATTTCATGCCTTCACCACATTGCAGAACAAGAAATAATTAATGGTGAAGAGAACTGTAAGCCAGATGTCGTAAGAACATATCTTACAGTATAACTAAGACTCCCCCCACGTGAAGAGCCGACCCCCAAGGCTCTTCACCTTTTTTTCTAAAAAAAAATTACAAAACTAAGAGCCATACCGGCGATGAATATAAGATTCAACTAGATCTTGAAACTCTTGGGCAATATTGTCCCCACGCAATGTATGCGCCTTCTTGCCATCAATAAATACTGGCGCAACAGGCGATTCACCTGTTCCTGGTAATGAAATACCAATATCAGCATGCTTACTCTCACCCGGGCCGTTGACTATACACCCCATAACGGCCACTTTAAGCTCCTCAACGCCGGGATATTCTTTTCGCCAAGTAAGCATATTAACATCTAAATATCGCTGAATATCTTGCGCTAATTCTTGAAAGAATGTGGACGTTGTACGGCCACAACCTGGGCAAGCTGCCACCTCAGGCATAAAAGAACGAAGCCCTAATGCCTGCAATATCTCTTTACATACACGAACCTCAAGTGTTCT
>NHCG01000016.1 GCA_002167715.1 Micavibrio sp. TMED27 | reverse complement strand
ATTAAAGGGCGAGAAAAAGATTATTCAAAAGCATTTAATTGGTTTCTAGAATCTGCCTATGAAAAAATGCCTCAAGCCCAATACCAAGTTGCTAAAATGTTTATGGAGGGTCAAGGTACCTCAATAAATCTTCCCGTTAGTTATGCTTGGTTTGTGGTAGCAGAATCTAGTGTGCTTCCAGAAAAGCAAAGAGCAGAAATTCTATTTTTAAAAGATCAAGTATACAGCCTCATGAACCTAAGTCAGAGACGAAAAGCCGAAGTTATGAGTAATAGTTATTTGGAGAAATATTCGTCAACCAATTTTAATACAGCTAAATAGGGCAATGACAATGTGGAATAACTTAATATCTTTTGCAATCGGAAATCAGAGCATAGCTAGACGAGCTAAAAGAGCTTTAGATGACGTATATGATATTCATCAAAATGATGATTTCCCTCCCGATATAAAGGATTTATTAGCGTATGCAGCGATGATAAATATATTGGTAGTGTCGCAAAGTTTAACTGGGTTTGAAAAGCCCTGCAACGGGGCAGAATCTAGACGGTCACCAGGCGATAAAATTGCTGCGCCGGCGTGAGGTTTTGATCGATATATTTGGTGAATTTGAGTTGTTGTTTTTTAATCATATTCATGAGTTCGATTCCTGCGAGCGTTCGTGATGCGGTGTGCATTTTCCTGAAACATCCCATAGGCGTTGTGATCCGCTTGATGTGATGGTGGTCTTGTTCGACGATGTTATTGAGATACTTGGTTTGGTTGAGGATAAATTTCTTCTTTCCTGTGAGCCAGCCGGGCTTATTGAAATGTTCTAAAGCCGCCTTGTTCGCGCCGCTCTTATCGATATTGACGCGGTATGGCATGCGGTGCCCCTTCAACGCTTTGCGAAAGAAGGCTTTGGCCGCATTCACATCGCGCTTCTTCGTCACCATGAAATCAACTGTCGCACCATATTTATCAACCGCGCGGTACAGATACCGCCACTTGCCTTTGATCTTGATATAGGTCTCATCCATACGCCAACTCCGGTGAACCGGCCTCTTGAACTTACGGGATTTTTGCTCCAAGAGCGGCGCAAAATGCAAAACCCAACGGTTCAATGTGGCATGGTCAATCTCAAATCCGCGCTCTTTCATCATCTCCTCAATGTTCCGGTAGCTCAAAGCATAAGACACATACCACCGCACCGATTGAAGAATGATAAAGGGTGGATAATGGCGGCCGGAAAATGAAATCATGGGAAACTCCTGAAACAGGAAAAAGATGATTATAACAGAAAGTGTTTATGTTTGCGACAGAACCGCTTATGCTCATGCTTATTTCTGGATGGGCAGGGCAGGGCGCAGCGATTGAAACAACGCTTGGAACTTTGGGAAAGCACCTTTGTAAATCCATCTCACAAATTAAACGCTATATCGCCGATGCGCAGCAATTCGGATATCTAACCAAGCAATATACAAAAAGCCGCATTGGTTATATCACTGGACTGCGCCTAAGATTAAGGTTTGAAATGATCCGCCCAAAGCAGCTTAAGAAAAGCGAAGGGCAGGGGACTAAAAACACCGAAAGGCGCAGAAATAAAGCCAGCTCATATAAGAGCTACACTAATAGAAATAATAATATATACAGAGATGAATGCGATCCATTGGCATCAAACAGGCTCAAAAATGCAGCGGCACTGATGCGAAAACAGATTTTAAGCACATAAATCATCCCCGCACCAACCGATATTACAGAGATTATTGCTTTTCAAAGGGAGAAGAGGGGATAGCTATGGCCCTTATCAGTTATAAAAATACGCCATTATCTCAAAGCATATTCACAATTAAGCCAGCCGCTTTTGAAAGCTTTTTTGGTAATGGGGTAAAACTCAAAAATAAATATATTACCATAGTTGATGAGCCAGTTTCATTCGGCAAAGTTGAGAATGCTCTGAGTTGGATAGGAAAGAGACCAATGGGGATTGGTAAGGTAGATCCTAAAAGGCCAGATCAAGCCAAATATATCGCAATTAATAGCTTTATACAAAAAGGGATAAGAAAATGAATAGAATATTATTCGATGCGATATTGTCAATGGATGCTTACAATCGTGGCTATGATGCTCGCATTAGGCATGCACTCTTTGCGACAGAACCTTAATTTTTATAGCTTTTAATAAATGCTTCTAATTCTTTAGAATTATCAATCATTGATAAATAATTCTCAGTTTTGAGGAGGTCTGATTGTTCTTTTGTTAAAAAATGCGATCCGGCTGTAAATGCTATTGCAGGTATTCCTGCATCCTGGGCGGCTTGAAGGCCAGAAATACTGTCTTCAATAATAAGAGAGTTCTCTGGCTCAACCCCCATCTTCTCACAAACATACAAGTATAGATCTGGAGAAGGTTTGGGTTTTTCAACCATTTCTGCGCTAAAAATATTTTTAGTATCAAAATATTGATCAAGTTCAGTTAGGCTTAAAGCAGTATTAATTTTTTCTAAGTTTCCATTGGAAGCAACGGCTTTGAAGCCATAGTTTTTCAGGACTAAATCAATATCTTTTATTGCTTTCAAATTATTTTTGTAACTATCGAGAAGTCTGTTTTTATGCGATGTGTGATAATCAACAGGCAACTTAATGTTGTATCGATCTTCAATCAATTCCTCCGTGTCTTCAGGTTTTTTTCCGGAGAAATGAGATATAAAATCTTCGAGGCTGATTCTTATGCCCAATTTATTAAGCTGTTTTACGCGCAGAGAACACGCAATGATTTCACTGTCTACAAGAACCCCATCACAATCAAAAATAACAAGAATATTTTTTGTCATTTCTTACACAAGGCTAGGGGTTTCTACTCGATCGTGATTATTCCCGTTTGAAGGGAGATCTATGCTCAGGGATTTTAGTGAGTGGGTAACTCTATCGAAAGAGTTGCATTGATACGCTTTTTCAACAACATAGTTCCAATCAATAGAATGGTAGCCCATCGTATTGACTATATTGTTGATGTCAAAAAGATCAAATTTACCTTCCTCTTTTCCACGCCCCAATCCAGCTTTCATTACGATAATATCTTCTGGAGATATTAAAGGAAAGGATTGACCGTTAATTGTGACTTCTTGAATTCGTTCTAAAGCGGCTTGGTTAAAATGCCATTCTTGGCCTAAAGATCGATCACCAACACGTGCTGGAGCTTTTGAAATTTCAATACGGCCTATATTAAGTTTTTTAAGCCCGACAACCATGTCGGGATGTGAAAATTCTTCAACTAACCAATCAAAGTCAGAGGCATCTACCAATATGTCTAGATCGGTTATCTCTCTCTCCGAACCGTAGATGTTTGCAGCAATACCGCCAAAGAGAAAATTGTTTATGCCTTTTCTTTTTGCGATGTCTAATATCTTCGCAGTAACAACCATTTCTGCTTGTAAATCATCTCTCTGAATATTGTATGCAGGTTTATTGACAGTACTTACACTTTTAACAATCTCTGTAAGATCGTTTGCGACCTCTTCTTTTGAGCGGTTAGCATCAATAACATAATCAGCTTGATCGAGAGGTTTATTTCTCGTTGTTTTTTCTCGTGATTTAGCTTCTTTCTCACTGAGTTTATCTGCACGAGATAGTCTGCGTTCATTGATCGTTTCGGGGTCAGCGTTCAAAATCACAATAG
The DNA here is from genome assembly GCA_002167715.1 of Micavibrio sp. TMED27. Classification (GTDB taxonomy): domain Bacteria; phylum Pseudomonadota; class Alphaproteobacteria; order Micavibrionales; family Micavibrionaceae; genus TMED27. The sequence goes on along the minus strand of NHCG01000016.1, from coordinate 4,836 downwards.
TAAAGTCTACAGCACCTTTGAAATGATCTTTTATCGGTATTATTTCTCTTGCAGGTACGATTTGAATTAGTGTGTTCGAACTGACTTCATCAGCATGTAATACCCCGTATTTATTGCCATGCCTTTCAAACTCTATCAAGAAGTCATTAGCTTCTGACTTTTCTTCGTATCCATCCCAAGAAATACTTTGAAGTTCCAATGGGTTATCAGAAGGTCTGCCTGGTCTGGTGGTAAGTTTTAGTGGAACATCAAAATCAAGCTCTCCTTGATCCCTTCTTTTGATCAATTCATTAAAAACAGTGGTTTTTCCAACACCACTGCCGCCTGAAATAACAATAAAATTCTTAGTCTTTGACATTAATCTATTCCTCAAAAAATTAAGCTATATTTCTGTGTAAGTTTTCTAAAAGCACCATACTTTCTGACATTTTATGAGCTGCTTGCTTTATAGATTGTAATTCTTTCTGATCACATACTGCTCCTTTTATGCTTTTGAATCCTACTGGTGATAAAACCCACGGCACACTCAAGCTGACCCCTTCTTCCAATCCGTACATTTTACTTTGCTCTACATCAAGTTGTCCGTTAAAACTAGCTTTTAAGCTAGATGTCTGACCGGAGAGTGCCGAAATTGCAGTCCAGCAAGCAATGCCGGGTCCAATAGAAGCTCCAGTATGCATGGTTGGGTGCCTTGTGTCTGCATTTTTGGAAATTTCTCGACCATAAGCTTTAGTTTGTTCCAAAACTTTAGTTAATAAATTAGGTCTTTTAATTAATTCCTCAGTCGCTCTCTCAGGAACTTGTATGCTGTCTTTAATTAAAACCATGTCGTTATTGTGATACCCTACAATCTCAGCACTAACGTCTTGGGGGGTAATGTGCTGGTTTGGTATCATGGTATTTAGCTCTTGGGAGAGGATCTTTGTAAATCTAGCTTCATCTAGCATGCCACCAAAACCATAAACCTGTTTGGTAGGTAAAACACCGCGCAATATTTGTGCCATCATATCAGATTGATTAGTGACAACGATTACGGTTGAGTTAGGGCTATGTTCTTTAATGTTTTTTGCAATATCATAAATTAAATTTAAGCTTTCAAACGTGTGTGCTAAACGCCCTGAACTATCATATTTTCTAAATTCTTCTTTTTTGTTTCGCTCCATAAACTGGCCAGCACATACAAAAACGTAATCTGAATCAGAAATTTTCGAATAATCATCTGTGATGGTACATACAGGCTCTACTATGGAGCTAGGTCTCAGAGCTGACACGCTCTGTAAATCCAGAACATAACCATTAACAAGATCAGGGTTCTGGCTGATTAAAACCATTTCTATTTCGGGTAAAACATTAAAGTTATAGGCGGCTTGAACGGTTTGGCGTGCGACCTTTCCAGAAGATCCAATAATCGTAATTTTCATTTTTATAATTCCATTTTTTTAAAAGGTTCGACTAGTATTTTTCTTAAATCGCTGTAGTTAGACGCAAGGATTACAGGTTTTTTATCAGGATTCCGGAGCCTTTCTTGAACGCGTTCTGTGTTTCGCTCTTTGTCAGAAAAAAGAATAGGTATTACATCTGCGTTGTCCGCACATTCAATATCTACTGAAGTATCACCAACCATGACAACATGATCACCATTTACACTGGGTAGGTCTAATTCCTCTAGGGCATATTGAATTACTTCAGGCGCAGGTTTTTCAATACCGGGAAATTTATCACTTGAAATGACGCTATCAAAAGTATCTCTCAAGTCGTGATAATCTAATGCAGTTGAAATGTAGCTGCGAGGCCTATTTGATACAACAGCAAGCCGAGTTTGTTGTTCCTTTAAAGCAGCTAATGTTTCTGCTACCCCATTAAATACGGGTGATAAAGGGATAGCGGCAGTCAGTTTTTCAATATACTCATGATAAGCCTTTGAGCCTTCACCATCAAAAAACCTATTAAAATTATGGCGTAAAGATTTGCTGTGATCTTTCTTTTTTCGTACCTCTAAGTAAGGTTGACCAGAGTATTTATAACAAATTTCATCAAGCACATCTCGATCACCACGATGTAATGAGTTAATTAACGTGCCTGAAAGATCAAATAGGACGGCTTTCGGTTTTTGACTTAGGGTGATGATTTTCATTATTACATAGATAACTCAGTTATTTTTATGGAATTGAAATTACTATACTAATGGTTGTTTTTTTTCAATAAATAATATTCTTAAGTTTAATTATTTGTATATTGCTACTTAGTTTGTTTAAAAGTTTTCGGTTTCTCAATATCTAGGTTGTGAGTTACTTTATTCTTTAAAGGATGGATCTGAAAGGAAGAGACAGCATGCGCGATTATAGTTTTTATTTGGATAAGGCAAAAGTATTCCAGGGCTTTAAAGGGTCTGTATCAAGTCAAATCCGTAAGGGGGGAGAGCTTCAAACTGCATAATAATACTGGATGTGCTTGGTAGTACAGTGCAAGCCGCTGATTTAAATAGTTTTACTGAAAAGACTGTAAGTATGAATTACGACAAATAAAGGGGGTTTTTCCACTTAATTCAGTGGTGAAAATTGTAGTTGGTTTTAGTCCAAAAATTTAGGCAAGTCCCGTGAGCCGTGAAGAATACGTACAACCCTTATATGATCGATTAGAATTCGATAAAAAATAACGTATTTATCTTTGACAAGGCTGCGTAATTCTTCACGGATTTCTTCGCGTTTACNGCCTATTTCTGGGCTTTCTGATATTGTTTCAAATGTGTCATCAAATTCAGACACGTAAGAAACGGCCTGATCTAGGCCAAATTCTTCTAACGTATAATCAAATATATCCTCTAAGTCTGCATCTGCAGCTTTGGATAATATAACCTTTGTCATGGCATAAATTATACTTTCTGTGCTTTAGCTTTGGCAATGTCGCTTGCACTACGTTTGCTTGTTTCGCCATCCCAGCCTTTTGCTATTTCAGAACGTAGCTCCTCTATCACACGATGTCTGTAGACTTCATGTAGCCTTAAAGCGTCACGAACCAGTTCACTGGCATTTTGAAAATCTCCCGTTTTTATCTGGGAAGCAATATATTGCTCTTGTTTTTCAGTAAAACTAATATTCATGATAATATACCTCCATATCACAATTCTAACAGCAAAATACAGAATTGTCTATTTTTGCTAAATATGGACATTATAAATTATAAAAAACTGATTAGACCTATAGACTTTACACCAATGAATATAGCCGTACTTACGAAAATTTCACGACTAACGAAGCTCATAGAGCCGAAATAAGGGCAGAGGCCGAATGAAGAGGAGGGCAAGTACTACCAAAGTACAGAGCAAAGCCCTACGAGCAGGAAACGCCCAAAGAGCAGCCTATCGAGTGAAGGGTGATTTACACATCTCGTAAAATAGCTAGTCACATGCCTGTTTAACACTAGGAAAGGCTTGCACCTTTGGCGATTTATCATTGTTCCTTGACGATATTTTCTCGGACGCGAGGCCACTCTGCAGTCGCAGCGGCGGCGGAATTGTCATCATTTGTTAACAATCTCGGTCCTTGCTGCCGTGTAGAGTTCTCAGCATAGCCCGCCTATTTCGCGGTATGGAATGCGTTAAAGTGCATCGGCATAACTACTAAAGCGCCCTTAATATGTTTCATTTTCAGTAAATTGAACTGGTGTTGTCTTAATCATGGTGTTTAGTCACCTATGCCTTTTATAAATATTTTTCGTTATCTCGTAAGCTTTTGTTTTTATTGATTAAAAATAAAAATGTTACAAAAAATAAAATTTGTTACCTCTCTGTTACCTTTTTCGTTACCTCATAAGACATTGTTTTTCTTATATATATATATTTATTTATCAAATATATATATATAAGTAACGTTTTTTAAATATGCACTATACGCGTACAGGCGCGTGCGCGCGTATACGCACGTGCGTGTGAAAGCATAGCGGTGGTTTTTTTGTGTTTTTTGTTACAAAACCTTTTTTTTGAAATACTATCAATATGTTAAGTGGTTACAAAAGAGTTACAATCCGCGTAACGGCCTATAAAGGCAGTTACTAACCTCAATTTATTATTCTTTAAGCTGTGCGTTGATATGTGTCTTACAGGCAAAAAAGAGAATAACCTAACGCATCACTATAAACGCCTAAGTAATGAAGAAAGTGCTCTTAAACTTTCTCTCAAAGCAGAGCTTATAAGAGAAGATCTAAAAGGCTCTAACCAAGATATTAAAGCTCCGGAGCGCTCTACTAAAAACGTCCTTCAGGCTAATGCTTATAATAACGAAACGGACAATCCTAAAACAAATTTAACATTGAAAAGCAGCAGCTTAAGCGCGCAGCTTTATTCTTTGGATGGGGCTAGCCTTAAAGTAAAGATTGAAATTCTAGGCACTAGATTTAATGAGCGTTCATCCGAAAAACCAAGTGAGCTGGTAAATAAAAAAGCGTCTTATAAGCAGCGGATTGCGCCATTAAAATTATAATATCAGAAGGGGTCTCAAGCGTTAGATGAGAAGCCTCTCACAAAAGAAAACGCGCAGGATCGCTATTTTATAAAGCGCATTCCAGGATAAAACCCCTCACTGATATTATAGAAGAAAAAGGCCAGGAGGTTAGGCGTCGCGATCCTATTAAAGGGCCAGTGCTTTCTATAAAGCCAGAAACCCGCATAGAGCATTTTAATTTACGCGCTGATCAGCTACACAGATTTAATGACAAAGTGCTCTTAAAGGTGCTTCAGGTGGACATGTTCCAAAGGAGAAGAGTTCTAAATCTGAGCAAAAACTATGCACTATAGCTGGGGAATAGGCAAGGGCGTGAGCTGGAAAGTGCTGAATAACA
>NHCG01000015.1 GCA_002167715.1 Micavibrio sp. TMED27 | reverse complement strand
TGGTTGTTAATCACGGATTTAATAAAGCTTCGACGATCACCTTTGCTTTCATCGAAACTGGGCCATGCATGAAGATATGCCAGCATCAATTCTTGCTGCAGATCTTCAAAATCATCTGCCGTAAAAAACGGTGATTTTGTGAGTGTTCTGGCTTTATAACCAATAAAAAAAGCGGCGTAGGAATCTACGCCGCCGTAACGATTGTTTGACATTTTTTTTCCTCTTTTGTTCAGCGGAGAAAAGTCTCCGCAGAGGAAAGAATGCAAAATCTGAGTATTATTTCAGCCGCTTACGGGTCAAAATTGGGACGCACAAATACGCACGTACTCAAAAACCCCAGCCAACAGCCATCTGCAACCGTTGTTAGAATGATATTTTTTAGGCATCTGGAAAGTGGTCATACAAAGGAATGATATAAAACATCATTCCTATGATGTTTTGGGTAATTCTTTACTTGGTTATCAAAAACCAAATAGTTGTTCTTGCTCACTCCATAGAGCAGGAAAGCTTTTTTCAACTGAAGACAAACCAAATCCATCAGGTTGATTTCCATCGAGAATAGATTGAATGACTTTGGGAGATAGACGCATTAAGCGCATAACGCGCAACACGTATGATCGGTTAATATTCTCATTATCGCTGATTGCTTGAGCGTTTTTATAATGCCCAGTTTCAATTAATTTGTGCCATCTATAAGCACGCCCCAGCGCCTTGAGCAGTTTTTCGTCTTTACGAATATGACGATCCAATCTTTGTAAATCTTGGCCAACAGGACCAACTACGACTTTCTTTCCACCCCATTTTCTTAAATTTATCGGCACGTGAACAATAATTTTTTGCTCAGACTTATCTTGGCTTAAAGCCATATTATGCGCTCCTTTCATTCATATTTTTATTAATGGTTTGTTGTAGATCGTGAATGATGTTCTCTAACCCGCTGGCGCGATATTCAATATCAACACCTTGCGACTTCACGACCACTCTCTCAATTAACAAATGTGCTATGCGTTTTTGCTCCGCTGGAAAAAGATGATCCCAAAATGAGCCAAGCTTTTGTAGAGCGTCATGCATTTCATGTTCTTGAAAATTCTTATCGTGTTCGCGCATGGACCGCCAAACCTCGACCAATATTTTGGGGGAGGCAAAAATAGCTTTGAGCTGGCTTTTGATTAATTCTTCAATCTCTCCTGCAGGGATTCTGCTAACAGGGCATTCTCCGCAAGTATGTTGGCGGTATGAGTTGGTGATATAATAACGATATTGTTTATTTTTCTTCTTTGTATAAGTGGGGGACATCGCTCCTTCGCAACCACCGCAAACAATAATGCCTTTAAGTAGAGCATCTGATTTTGCTGTATAGGTTCGCTTGCGTTTAGAACCGGCATTTTCCGCAAAAATATCTTGCGCTTGGTCAAACAAATTCTGGTCTATTAAAGCTTGATGCTGACCAGGGTAATGCTTTCCTTTGTGATGTACTTCCGCAAGATATAGACGGTTCTTTAAAATGGTGCGCAGAGCTTGCAAGCTAAAGACTTTTCCGCCTTGCTTATTGCCTGTCTGACTTACATATGATTTTGTGCGATAGCCTTGATTATTTAATTCTTTAGCCAGCATTGCGATAGATCCCAGCGCAATAAACCGCTCATAAATATGCTTAACTTGTTTTGCTTCAGCGGGGTTAGTGAGCAATTTGCGCTCAATCACATCATAGCCCAGCGGTGGCGGCCCACCCATCCACATACCTTTTTTCTTTGATGCTGCAAATTTATCGCGGATGCGCTCGCCTGTGACCTCGCGTTCAAATTGGGCAAAGCTCAACAAAATATTGAGCGTTAATCTCCCCATGGAATCCTTGGTGTTAAAATGCTGGGTCACAGACACAAAGCTGGTGTCATGTTTATCAAATACTTCCACCATCTTCGCAAAATCTACCAGCGAGCGTGATAAGCGGTCAATTTTGTAAACCACTACAATGTCTATGCGTCCTGCCTCGATATCTCGCAGCAATTTTTTTAAAGCTGGGCGTTCCATATTTCCACCCGAAAAACCACCGTCGTTATATTGCTCTGGTATGATACGCCAACCTTCATGGCGCATGGCTTCGATGTATTTTTCACCTGCCTCGCGCTGTGCATCCAGCGTATTGTAATCCATATCCAGACCTTCTTCGGTGGATTTACGNGTNTACACAGCGCAACGTAAAATCTTCTTTTCTGTCATTATTTGNGNCCCCTTGATTTATGATATGGGCGGGTGGCTTTATTTTTAAGCAGTCCAAAGAAGGCGTTGCCGTTCCAGCGCGTTCCGGTAATNGCAAAAGCCGCACCAGAAAGGCTTTTATATTTTGTTCCTTGATACTCGTAACCATCCTCTAAAACCGTAACGTGATGCTCCACGCCTTTGACCTCGCGAATAAGATGCGTGCCAATGGCAAGTCGTGTGTTGTCGTATTTTCGTTCGTTCAAGGATTTGCTTTCAGCCAGCGCCTCCAGCCGATCAATGGTCTTTTTGGTGAGGCCTCCATAAGCCAATTCTTGCACACGGTAGATCAGCTCATTAACCAGATATTTTTTATTCGATTTTGTTTTTGGTGGCGTATCAAAATAGCGTGGCCATTCTTTGAGAAGCTCTTTAACGCTCATTTCCTCAAGGCTCGTATATTCTTGTAGTATGTTAATTTCCATCGTTATATCCTCTCTTTTAACGGTTCTTTTAAGAGCTTTTTTGCTCATCGCATGAACGCTTCGAAGAAGCGTGAAGTCCAGCGGAACTTCTCTCAATACGTTGCTTTTGCTGGTTATTTTTAAATCGGGAGAGACCTCGGGCTAGGATACTGGCAATTTCAGCCATGCGCTCTTTGCTCGTCATTTCAGATGGGGTTTTTGTGCTTGTACGCATTGTTTTCTCCTTATTCATTGTTCCTAATAAGGCTGGTACAGGATTGGTTTGAAAAACGACGACGAGACCAGAAAGTTTTTTGATTAGTTCGAAAAGCGGTATGAAACCAACCATTTATAGGATGCGAAATAGCATTTTAGAAAACCGTTACAAAACAAGGTGTTATCTTGAGTACGAAAAACTCGTTTAGTGCTCAAAAGCGTGAGAGAATGTGAGAATTGAGAGGAAATTTAATGATTTTTACGCTCTAACAGTACTCAAAGAATAGCGCTAAACCGCCTAAACACTGGGGGATTTAGGCATAAAAAAATCCCCTACACGGGGATTTGTAAATTTAAATGGTGGTGGGGGTAGGATTCGAACCTACGTAGACTTTCGTCGTCGGAGTTACAATCCGATGCCTTTAACCACTCGACCACCCCACCAATTTTGGATCGTCAAATTAGCAGACGCTAGAAAAAAGACTTTCGCCCTCAATGTCAAGCCTGTAATGTGCAAATCATGAAAAATAATCGTAATAAAAGAACCGATAAAAATAAAAAAGCACATGGTAAGGCCTCTAAAAACATTGCTGAGCGACGCTCTGCAAAAGGGCATACCCAAGGCAAGGCTGCAAAAGCGCCGTCTAAAAATTATGAACAGCAAGAGCCGCGTTTAAAACCCGCNTCACTTTATGGNTTTCATGCTGTGCGCGAGGCTTTCTTAAACCCAGAGCGGAAAATTGGCGCTCTATACTGNACGGATAATGGCCTAGCGAGCTTTNNTGAGATCATTTCGCGCGCCGCNAAAGCCGGTTTAAACCGTCCAGAGCCTATGANNGTTAGTAAAGACCANCTNGAGCGCGCNTTNCCTGAGGGCGCTGTGCATCAGGGAATCGCTCTGCTTTCTAGTCCGCTTGAAGAAATGAATTTAGAAGATGTCCTTATTCGCCATAAGGATGCGCAGGAAAGCCTCATCGTGATATTAGATCAGGTCACAGACCCGCATAATGTTGGCGCGATTCTTCGTTCCGCTTGTGCTTTTGGGGCGAATGCGCTGGTGATGCAGTCTAAGCACGCACCAGAACTGACAGGGGTTTTAGCTAAAACAGCCTGCGGCGCGATTGAGCATGTTGATGTCGCTTATGAAACTAATCTCTCACGCGCAATCGAGGAATTACAGGCTGCAGGATATTTTGTATATGGCCTTGATGAGCGCGGCGATGACATCACCAAAGCGCGCATTCCTGAAAAGGCCGCTATTGTAATGGGCGCGGAAGGTCCTGGGATCAGGCGCCTTGTGAAAGAGCATTGCGATCTGCTTTTGGCCCTACCTATGCATGGCCCAATGCGCAGTATTAATGTCTCAAACGCGGCGGCAGTGACATTGCATGAATTTGCCAATCGGCGCAGATAGAGCGGTTTCAGTTTTTTGTATATAGCTTGGCGCATATTTTTAATCTGCACTAGACTTAGGCCCTTCAATCCTCCACTTTATATCTATGTCTGAAGAAGAAGAATTATTCCTGGTCGATGGCTCCGGCTTTATTTTCCGTGCATATTTTGCGATGGCTTATTCTGGCCGCGGCGGTATGACAAACCCTGAAGGGGTGCCCGTTTCTGCNGTATTTGGTTTTACGCAAATGCTCTTAAAACTGCTCAAGGATTATCACGCGCCGTATTTAGCTGTGATTTTTGATCCTAAGGGCGGTTCATTTAGGAATAATCTTTATGATGAATACAAAGCCAATCGTGACGCTCCTCCAGAGGATTTGATCCCGCAATTTCCCTTGGTGCGTGATGCAACGCGGGCCTTTGATATTCCTGCACTCGAACTTGAAGGATATGAAGCTGACGATCTCATCGCGGCTTATGCTAAGCTGGCAGTAGAAAAGGGTAAGAAGGTCACAATTGTATCTTCTGATAAAGACCTCATGCAGCTAGTGGGCGAAAATGTTCGTATGCTCGATCCGATGAAGAATAAATGGATTGGCCCAGAAGAAGTTGAAGAAAAATTCGGTGTTGGCCCTGAGCGCGTTATTGATGTGCAGGCGCTTGCAGGTGATAGCGTTGATAATATTCCTGGCGTTCCAGGCATTGGCATTAAAACTGCCGCGCAGCTTATAAATGAATATGGCTCTTTGGAAGAACTACTTGCACGCGCTGGTGAAATTAAACAGCCCAAACGCCGTGAAAAATTAATAGATCATGCTGAGGATGCAAGGCTGTCTTATGAGCTTGTAAAGCTTGATAAAGATGCGCCCGTTCCTATGCCGATTGAAGAGCTGAAAAGCCATGATCCTNATAAACCTGCGCTTATGGAGTTTTTACAGACCCACGCNTTTAATTCGATTATAAAGCGNTTNGGCGGTGAAACTGTTGCGNCGCCNCAGAANGAAAAAGCGGCTGCACCGATCCATATAGAGCAGGAAAAATTTCCTGATATTAAAGACAATGTCTACACGCTGATTAACGATGAAGCGGTTTTAAAGGATTGGATCGAAAAAGCCTATTTAAAAGGTGAGCTATGCATAGATACAGAGACGACCTCTTTAACACCTGCCAAAGCAGAACTTGTCGGAATATCACTCTCATATGAACCTGGAAAAGCGGCCTATATTCCATTAGGCCATGCTGCGCAGCAAGCCGATCTTTTAGGTGAGGCATCAGGTAGTGATATTGTGCAGCTTTCTACGGATAAAGTATTAGAGATTTTAAAACCAATCTTAGAAGATAAAAGCGTGATTAAAATCGCGCATAATATGAAATATGATTGGCAAATTTTTGCCAATCGCGGCATTGAAATTGCACCTTTTGATGATACGCTTTTGATATCGTATGTTTTGGATGGATCAAGTCATAAGCATTCAATGGACTCCCTTTCTGAGCGTTATTTTGATCATGCACCCATTAAGTTTGAAGAGGTTGCGGGCAAAGGAAAGTCGCAGGTCACTTTTGATAAGGTTGATATTGAAAAGGCGCTAGATTATGCCGCCGAAGATGCGGATATAACACTTAGACTTTATAAGCTTTTAAAGCCGCGATTAGCTGCAGAAAAAATGGTAAGCCTTTATGAAAATATTGAGCGGCCTTTAGTTCCTGTAATTGCGAAAATGGAGCTTGAGGGGGTTAAAGTTGATCCGCAAATCCTTAAGTCTATGAGTGAAGATTTTGCTGCACGCATCGCTGCACTAGAAGTGGATATNCATGAACTGGCTGGNACAAGCTTTAATATCGGATCACCNAAACAAATAGGAGAGATCCTTTTTGATCAGATGGGGCTAGAAGGCGGTAAAAAAACTAAGACAGGCCAGTATTCGACAGATGTAAAAACGCTTGAAGATTTAGCCAGTCAAGGCCATGAAATTGTACAAAAAATCCTCGATTGGCGCGGCCTTTCAAAGCTGAAATCAACTTATACTGATGCGCTGCAAGAACAGATAGCGATAAAGACTGGCCGTGTTCACACATCATTTTCTATGACNGGCACCTCCACNGGGCGCTTGGCATCGTCTGANCCTAATCTCCAAAATATTCCAATTCGCACAGAAGANGGCCGTAAAATTCGCGAAGCTTTCGTTGCAAAAGAAGGCTGCACTCTTTTAAGTGTTGATTACTCGCAAGTTGANCTTAGGNTAGCTGCGGAAGTCGCAGGAGTGAANGCGCTTCAAGATGCTTTTAGAGACGGTGTTGATATTCATGCGCTCACTGCTTCACAAGTTTTTGATACNCCGTTGGATCAAGTAAGNCCTGAGTTACGNCGCCAAGCAAAGGCGGTAAATTTCGGNATTATTTATGGNATTTCAGGTTGGGGCNTNGCCCANCAATTAGGCTGTGANCCTGGCGAAGCAAATAGTTTTATCAAACGNTATCTCGATAAATTTTCAGAGATCAGNGATTATATGGAAGAGAGAAAAGANCAGGCCCATGAAAATGGGTATGTCCTGACGCTATATGGCCGTAAGTGTTTTANGCCGAATATTAANGCGAAAATNCCAGCTCAGCGCGCAGGTTCAGAGCGCGCAGCGATCAACGCACCTCTTCAAGGTACAGCGGCAGANATCATGAAACTAGCGATGANCGCCGTTGATAAAGCTATGAAGGANAAAGAGCTAAGCGCAAAAATGCTTCTGCAAGTTCATGATGAATTGATTTTTGAAGTGCCTAATGAAGAGCTTGAAGAGGTAAAAGCCCTCGTGAAAAACACAATGGAAAATGCGTTTAATAATATTATGGGCGTTAACATTTCTGTTCCCTTAGAGGCTGAGGCNGGCACNGGTGAATCATGGGCAAGTGCGCATTAAATCTGCACATAAGGTTTTGTTTATTTAAGATACGTCATAATTAACCAATTACTAATTGATGGTTGATATACTTGGATGGTACGATCCCACAAGAAGGATCTCTGAGTGAACTGAGGCGTTGATGGCTGAGAAAATAGATATTTTACTTGATAATAATATCATGTTGTCTGCTGAACTTTATAGGCCAGATGACCCTGTTATTAATAACGAGACAGATCTGATAACTATAATGGTTCATGGCTTTCCGGGAAGTCGGAAATCACATGAAAATCTTTTTCAAAAAATAGGCTTGCAGTTAAAAGAAAATGGATATGCATCGGTAAGTTACGATAGCAGAGGCTGCGGCGAGAGTGACGGAACATTCGAAAGTTACAATATTAATACAGCACGCCGTGACCTGGTTGCGATTGTGAATAATATGAGAACACGTGGCTATAGCCGTTTTGTGTTTATAGGCGAAGGGCTTGGGAATATTGTCTCTTTTTTAGATTATTATGCAGATGCAGAGTGTTTTATTATGCTCTGGCCTGTAATTGATACAGCGCACTATGCTAAAAATGTATTTAATAGTGTTGAGGCCATGGAAAAGAAAAAGCATGGTGATTTTATTGTTCACAATAATGAGCGCATTAGCACGAAATTCATATTGGAATTAGAGCATTCAACTTTCACTTCATATCTACAAAAAATTACTGCTCCTGTCCTTGTTATGCATGGAACAGACGATAAAATTGTACCGATAGAAGGGCTGGATATTTTAAGAAATTATATTGGTTCCGGAAGGGTGGAGATTACGAGTTTTCAGGGCGCTGGGCATGGTTTGTTAGCAGGCAATCACCGTAATGCAATGTTATACCATATTGGCCAATTTATAAAAAAATACGCAAAGAATAGTAAAAAAATAATTGCGTAGTCCTAAGTTTTGAAAATGAGCTAAGCACTCTTTAAGTTTTTTTACTTGATTTTTACCAGCATATATCGCTATATACCGCATCTGATAAATGATCTGGCGAAAACGGCTGCCTCGATCATTAACTTAATAACCCTTTTAAAGGAGATGGAAATGCCGAAAATGAAAACTAAAAGTGGCGCGAAGAAACGTTTTCGCGTAACTGCAAGTGGTAAAGTAAAGGTCAAACAGGCCAAAATGCGCCACATGCAGATGAACAAGCCAAAATCTATGAAGCGTAAGGCAAAAGGCATGACAACTATGTGTCAAGCTGATGAACGTAAAGTGCTACGTAATTACCTGCCTTATTCCCGTAAAACAAGAAAAGCGCCTAAAGTGGCTGCAACTCAGGAGGCATAAGATATGGCACGTGTAAAAGGTGGAGCTAGAGCTCACGCAAGACATAAAAAAGTTATTAAGCAAGCTAAAGGTTATTACGGCCGCAGAAAGAATTGTTTCCGCACCGCCGTTCAGGCTGTTGAAAAAGCAGGTCAGTACGCTTACCGTGACCGCCGTGCGAAGAAACGTGAGTTTCGTCGTCTTTGGATCCAGCGTATTAACGCAGCAGCGCGTATCCATGACATGACATATTCAACATTCATGCATGGTCTAAAGCTTGCAGGCATCGAACTTGATCGTAAATCTCTTTCAGAGATTGCAATTGCTGATGAAAAAGGTTTCGCAGCAATCGCTAAGCAAGCTCAAGATGCGCTAGCTAAAGCAGCATAATTATATAATATTCAAATTAAACGGCCTCGCATTTTAGAGGCCGTTTTTTTATAAAAAAAATTAATAATATGAAAACCGAATAAACGGTTATATAAACAGGGTGTTTAAAGTGACTTTTGATAGCTTTACAAAAATTCGTCTCAAAGACGTGAGTCTNTACCATTTTCATAAAGTAGGAAAGCATGCTTCTATAGATCATGCCCATGCCCATACAGGCGAGATGGAACTTGTTTTCACCGCACCTGAAGGTATTGCTTTTTATGTATCGAAAAACTCCATTAAAGATTTGAAGGATATGGTTCAAAAATATCTATCAGAACCTGTTCAAGAAATGCTTGAAGATCGTATATGCGGTCTAGGAGAGCACGTAAATGATGCAATATTGCCGCAAATTATAAAAAAATATACTCCAAATGACACGGATGCATCTCTTGCAATGATTAGCTTTAAAACTGTTTCAGATGGAACGATGGGCCATATAGAAGAAGGTGAAATCGTTGAATGTGGAGCGAAAATAAGAGGTTTTGAACCTTATAGATAAGATTGATGAAGTATCTCTAAAACANNGTTTTATTTATTTTCAGCATGAATTTTCTTGAAAAAACACACTGTATATGCGTATTGTGAATTATGTCTAATAATGACGTTATCATACATGAGGCTCTAGTTGGCCCATTCAGCAATAGTGTGAGTGGTGATGACGTTTATCTTAGTTTTAAAGCTCAAAACGATAAAGGCATATCTTTAATCCTCAATAAAGAAATTGAAGAAAAACTTAAAAACATCATAGAGAATAATCTAAGCGAAAGTGACCTAACGGCTTTGGATAAGGCCGTGCGTGAAGGCATTCCTGAAATCCGTAAAAGTCTAAAAGCACTATATGGAACCGTTTATGATTTTAGCTATGAAGGAAGTGCCATTAATGCGCCGAAGCATAGGATTAATCAAGGTAATCACCAAATTAAATTTAATAAAGTGAATGTACATCACTCACATGCGTAGGATGCAGGAATATATCGCGAAAGCCATACACATGAGATAGATGTATCAATTAATCTTCTATCCGATACAGATCAGTTAAGTCTTCAAGATAGTATAGTTCAAGCCTTATCAAGTGAACTAAGCTACATAAAGCAAGCTATAAATGACGGTCAAACTATGGAAGAAATTGGCGCAGCATTTCACAAACGTGTTCAAGCAGTTATTGGTTCAGAAAATTTAGAGTTAAAGTCGGTTGAGATGTTCACGCCATATGACGGCACGTATGATCACCCGTCCACATCGATTAATTTTGTAACGCGTCCATCTGCAAATCTATAACTAAAGTTAGACGAAGCTTGTTATTAAGAAGCGGCGCTCTATAATTCATTTTATGGATCATAAATTATTTGTATTTGACTGGAACGGCACAATTATATCTGACACGAAAGCAAGTTTAGATGCTTCGAATGAATGTTTGAATTTTTATGGTGCGCCATCAATTTCTATGACACGTTTTCGTCAGACATTTAATTTTCCAGTTCTGAAATTCTATGAGGATAATGGTGTCAGTGAAAACACTGTTCTAGAACGTAAGAATGAGGGTAACCAAGTCTTCCAATCTAGCTATGATAAATTCGCCAAAAATTGTCGCACAAGGGGCGGTGCACGTGAGCTTTTAGAATATTTAAAAGAAGAGAATTATAAAATTATAATTCTATCCAATTATCTAACTGATAAAATTGAATCGCATTTAGAACGTCTAAATATTCGTCATTTTTTTGATGATATTAATGCTCATGATTGTGACGGCACAACGATTTTACAAAGCACAACTAAAGTTCTTCGCCTGAGGGAATATATGAACCTTCATGGGTTTGACCCTGAAAAGACTTCAATTATTGGCGATAGTATGGAAGAACCGGAAATTGCACATGAGCTAGGTTTAACCAGCTATAGCATTACCGGCGGCGGCGTGAGTGAGGCGCGTTTGAAAAAAGCTGGAGCGACATATTTAGTACACAGCCTCACTGAGGTGAAAAAACTCTTGGTGTCTTAGGCTCAAGGTGCTAAAAATTTGGGCTATGAGTGATATACAAGCATTAAAAACCGAAATAACTGATGAAATCGAAGCGGCAACAGATCTTCAAAAACTAGAAGATGTGCGCGTAACTGTCCTTGGTAAAAAGGGCCGTATTACGGCGCTGATGAAAACGCTCGGTAAAATGGATCCAGAAGAGCGTAAAACAAAGGGACAGGCCTTAAATGTTCTGAAAGATGAAATTGCCCTTTTGATTAAAACGCAAGAAGCTGCCCTTAAAAAACAAGAAATGGCAGAGCGTTTAGCAACGGAGACAATGGATATTTCCTTGCCACCGCGCGAAGAGAGAAAAGGGCGTGTTCACCCTATTTCACAAACTATCGAAGAGCTTGTAACAATATTTGCGTCTATGGGTTTCAAAGTTGCAGAAGGACCAGATATTGAAGATGACTGGCATAACTTCACAGCTTTGAATTTTCCACCTGGTCACCCGGCGCGTGAAATGCAAGATACATTTTTCTTGCCAGAAGATGAACGCGAAGAAGGTGAGCGTGCTAAAAAGCTATTGCGTACGCATACATCAAGCGTACAGATCCGTCATATGCAGGAAAACCAACCCCCGATTAAAACAATCTGTTTCGGGCGCACGTACAGATCAGATTATGATATGACGCATACACCTATGTTCCATCAAATGGAATGCCTCTATATCGATAAAGACGTGACGATGGCACATCTTAAAGGGTGTTTGACAGATTTTGTTCGCGCGTTTTTTGGTCTTGATGATCTACCTGTACGTTTCCGTCCATCTTTCTTCCCGTTTGTTGAGCCGGGAGCAGAGGTTGATATTGGGTACACTAAGAAAGCTGATGGATCTATAAAACTTGGAAAAGCTCCAGAAGGCGAAGAGCAAAAATGGATGGAAATTCTTGGCTCTGGTATGGTTCATCCCAATGTACTTAAAAACTGCGGTATTGATCCAGAAGAGTATCAAGGTTTTGCTTTTGGTACAGGGATTGAGCGTTTAGCGATGCTAAAATACGGAATTCCAGATTTGAGAACATTCTTTGAATGCGATGTGCGTTGGCTTGCACATTATGGATTTGATCCGCTTGATCGTCCTAACAGTGCGACAGGACAATGACAGTCAAAATTAGAGCGATCGCTGAAAATGACTTCCCTGAGTGGCTACCCTTATGGGATGGAAATAACTTAGGGCAACGTGATCAGCTTGTAACCACAAAAACTTGGGGTCGCCTTCTTGATGAAAAATCTGGTGTCTTTGGAATTGTTGCAGAAGAAAAGGGAAAGCTCTTGGGTTTGACGCATTTTGTGCTGCACCCAACCACAGGAGCAGTTAATGATGCATGCTATATGCAGGATGTTTTTGTTGACCCAAATAGCCGCGGAAAAGGCATCGCGCACAAGATGGTGCAACATTTAGCGCAGCTAGGTCGAAAAGAAAAATGGGCGCGCATGTACTGGATGGCCGAGAGTGACAATGTAGCAGCGCAGGCATTGTATAAAAATATAGGCCACAAGCTTAATTTCACATTTCATGTCATGCCTTTTTAAATGGCAGGACTTTATACCTAAAAGTAATTATAATGATCAGCGCATTTTTTCCATTCTTTTATTATTTGTTTATTGGTGCCATGACGCCAGGTCCAAATAACGTGATGCTAACTGCTAGCGGTATGAATTTTGGTTATCGTAAAACAGTCCCGCATATAGCGGGTATTATGGGCGGTTATACTACACTACTGATGTTGTGCGTGATTGGGGTTGGTGCTGCTGTGAAAGCCTTTCCTGAATTGATGTTCGCATTAAAGTACTTTGGCGCTGCCTATCTCTTATATTTGTCATATAAGATTGTAATGGCTGGGCGTATAGGGCTAGATAAGCAACGTAAATCTACCGCTCGTCCGCTCTCTTTTTTTGAAGCTTACGCTTTTCAATTTGTGAACCCAAAAGCACTTGTTTTTGCACTATCTTCAATGAGCCTCTTGCCTGAAAATACTTCAATGATTGCTATGATGATCGCGGCATTTATTGCTGGAATTTTATGTTCAGGCATTTCTACGAATTGCTGGGCTTTAATAGGGCAAGCAATTGCAAAGGTTTTCAGAGACGATAAAATTCGTCTTATTATCAATTTAATTTTAGCGGCGCTGCTATTGGCTACATTACCGCTAATGATATCTTAAAACAGATCGGCATAGAGCTCGGCTTTAAAGCCAAGGGTGATTTTATCACCCGAGATAAGAAGCGGTCGTTTTATCAACGATGGATTTTCAAGTGCAGCCTCAATAGCACTTGCTTCATCCATAGAGTTTTTAAGCGTTTCATCTAATTTACGCCAGCTAGTACCGCGTCTATTGATGACTGTGTCCCACCCATGCTGCTCTATAGCTTTTTCAAGGATGTGGGCATCCGCCCCTTCTTTTTTATAGTCATGAAATTCATAAGAGACATTATGCTCATCAAGCCATTTAAAGGCTTTTTTCATCGTATCGCAGTTCTTTATGCCATAGATTTCAACACTCATCTGACTATCCTCGTCCCTTATAGTTTTGTACGCTTTGCTCAGGAATCCAAACACCCTTTGGCTCTTCGCCGCTTTGATAAAATACATCAATTGGAATTCCGCCGCGAGGATACCAATAGCCGCCAATCCTAAACCATTTCGGATTGAGTAAGTCCATTAAACGCTTAGCTATTTCGAGTGTACAATCTTCATGAAATGCCCCGTGATTTCTAAAAGACCCTAGAAAAAGTTTTAGTGATTTACTCTCAACCAGCCATTCATTCGGCACATAATCAATCACTAAATGCGCAAAGTCTGGTGCGCCTGTAAGTGGACAAAGTGATGTAAATTCAGGCGCACTGAAACGCACACAATAATCCATTTCTTTTTTAGGGTTAGGAACGCGCTCTAAAACGGCTTCTTCTGGGCTATTTGGTAGATCAGTTTTACTACCAAGCTGCGTTAAATTTTCATATATATTATCGCTCATTTTAAACTCCTTTTTCATTGCCCCAAATCATGACATGAAGCTGCGGTAATATTGTAACTTCGTACCATTGATCTTTAACCGTGAGATCAATAAGCCAGCGCATTTTTTGCATGAGCCCTTCTTGATCTGCATCACCGTCTACCTGATGATTTCCCGGCTGCAAAAATACAGGCAAATATGGATAACGCGAAGATGCATCCTTTGCATAGAGATAATCTTCTTTATCAAAAATAACAAATTTTAAAAGAATATCTGGACCGTTTGATTTTTCGAAGCCAGCCTTTTTAAGGCATTGATAAAAATCAATCCAATCAGTGTCCATACCGCTTGAAGGGGGCTTAGGCGAAAGAATAAGCACATCAAGCTTTGAAAACCAATCTTTCGAGACACTGCCCTGTGTCTCCATAGCAAATTCATAGCCCTTTTCGTGACCCAATTGAATAAGAGTATCAAACGGCTGAATAGCCGGGTTTCCTCCGCTAAGTGTAATTGTCAGTGGCTTGCCACCGCTCAAGTCTTCAACTTTACTCATGATGTCTTTTGCGGACATTGCGGTCCATTCATCACGGTACTCACTGTCTACGGCATGTAATGTATCACACCAAGAGCAGCGATAATCACACCCGCCTGTGCGAACAAAAACTGTCGGCCGTCCTATGAGTGCGCCTTCCCCTTGAATGGTCGGGCCAAATATTTCTGAAATGCGAATATTTTCACTCATTTTCTGGGCCTATATTCTGCTGTAAGTTTTGGTGTTTCAATGATCTTAACGGCTGAGGTTTCAGGCCAGAGTGCAGCGCACCAATCATAAAAATGCTTGGCTAAACATTCTGAACTCACCATGTTATCACCCACGACATCATTGAGCAGTCGATGATCAAACTTTTCATCAATATAGTCTCTAAGCTGATTCAGTTCTGCAAACTCACGGACAAATCCATGTTCATTGAGCTCTTCGGATTGCAACTCAACAATTACAATATAATTGTGGCCGTGAACGCGCTTACACGGATGCTCATCCGGAAGGGATGGCAGGTGATGAGAGGCTGAAAAATGGAATTCCTTAGTAATAATATACATTCTCTATATCCTATTCTTTTATTTTTATAGTTATTGTGCGTCTTGAACGGCTTTAATCCAAAAATCAGGATCTTGATATATTGTCGGATCGTCTAAACCTGCCAAGGCAAAAGCTTCACGGCGTTCTACGCATGTACCGCATCGCCCGCAATGCTGCGCGCCGCCTTTATAGCATGACCATGTTTCTTCATATGGGACACCAAGTGCACCGCCTTCTTCAGCAATTTGCGCTTTAGTTTTGTCTAAGTAGGGCGTGTATAATGAAATTTCCGCTACACCTTCAAGTGCGTGATTTTGCATCGTGCTAAAGCTATTTATAAAATCAGGTCTACAGTCAGGGTAAATGAAGTGGTCTCCACCATGTACAGCTGTCGCAACAGTATCGGCACCCATAGCCGCCGCTGCGCCGTATGCGATGCTCAGCATAATCGCGTTACGGTTCGGCACAACCGTAATTTTCATTGTCTCTTCTGCATAATGTCCATCTGGTACATCAATGTCATCAGTTAAAGCACTACCAGAAAGCACGCTGCCTAGTGAGGATAAATCAATGCATTTATGAATGGTATTGAGACGTTTGGCGGCAAGCGCAGCAAACTCTAATTCTTTTTTATGGCGCTGACCGTAATCAAAAGAAATAAGCCCAGCAAGCTCATATTCTTTAGCAGCTTTATATGCCAAAGTGATGGAATCCATTCCACCAGAACAAACGACAAGTATTTTCATTTTATAGCCTTGTTTTAGTTATCACGCCGGGTAGGGTCTGCGACCGGCTTTTACGTCCTCAAAATAAGAACGCCGCATATCTAACACTATAAGTAAAAAATGCCAAGAAATTTTAAAAAGCTCATGCTAAGATGGAATTATGTTTGTAAGAAATACTCTTAAAATAGCACTCGCTTTAGTTTTTTTAATACCTATGTCTGGAGCGCACGCGCAGACAGATAACATTTTTGCGCTGCCTGAAAAAACAATAGATGATATTCAAACAAAGGCATGGAGAGCTAATCCTAAATTTGAAGCTATGGCTAGGCATGCACTTAGTAATTATCCAACGAATATGGATTGGGTTAGTTTCAGAAGAACATATACTCAAACACGTCAATATGATCCTGATGGTATAGAAACCATTGAAAAGCTCCATAAAATTGCTTTTACTTTGGATACAACGCAAGACCCTGATGAGTATCAAGCACAACTCAGAGCTTATCAAAATTTAGTGATAAACCATATGGCACATTTAGGTGTGGTTATGGAGCTTGCGGCTCTGGCGGAAAGCCATAAGCGATATGGTGATCCAAAATTCTTTAATTGGTTAAAACGTGGCATTATCCGTACAGTGATAAATTCTGGAACAGGATATACCCTTGATGATGCTTATGATGTTATTACACTTCATGAAGAAGAAATGATCTTCAGGTATATAAGGCATATTGTGCAAGAAACGGTACCAAACCGGGAAGTAAGTATTTATTATAATATGCATAAGACTCAAAATGTAGACACAGGAAAAACTTATACGATTTTCGTGAATACAACATTGCCAATGAAATTTTTAGAAGCCAAAGATAAAGCACGTACCAAGTTTATTGAAGATCTAAACAAAAGCCTTGGCTTTAATTAACAAAGCCGCTAAATAGGGCGCATGTCAACACGATTACTACTCAGCGTAAAAGATGCGCTAATACGATTTAGTGAAGAACCAGTTTTTGAAAATCTGGCATTTAATATTCATGAAAATAGCCGCATCGCGCTGGTTGGAAAAAACGGTGCGGGTAAATCAACTTTGATGAACATTATCACGGGCAATTTAGAGCTTGATGATGGTGAACGTTGGGAAGAACCCGGAATTACCATTGGTTATTTGCACCAAGACATTACGCCCAAAAAAGGCCAGAGCGTATATCAATATATATTGCAGGAAATCAAAGAAGAAGATCGTGAACTTCATAGCTATAAAGTCGATATAGTAGCGCAAAATTTAGAGCTGGATGTTAACCGCGATATGACGCATCTCTCTGGAGGCCAGCTCAGGCGCGCGGGGCTTGCAAGGGCTCTTGTCGAGGAGCCGGATATTCTTCTCCTTGATGAGCCGACAAACCATCTCGATTTAGAAGCTATTCAGTGGCTAGAAGACTATCTCAATAGCTATCGCGGGACGTTGATGGTGATTTCACATGACCGAACTTTTTTGGCTAATATAACAAATAAAGTATTTTGGCTTGACCGCGGCTCTATGAAGGTTTCTCCGCGCGGCTTTAAATATTTCGATGAGTGGTCGGAAATGCTCTTAGAGCAAGAAGCGCGTGAATTACAAAACCGAAAAAGCTCTGTAGCATTAGAGGTTGCCTGGGCTTCGAGGGGGGTAAAGGCCCGTGTAAAAAGAAACGTAGCACGCTTGGCGAAGGTGCGTGAGATGCGCGAAAAACTGAAAGCGGATCAGGCTTCGTACCGCAAAGCTACCCAAAAAATTGACCTTAAACCTTTGCCAAATATTGATGCAACTTCTAAAGTTGTTGCAGAATTTTATAACGTTCATAAAAGCTTCGAAGATTTAAAAATTCTTGATAAATTCTCACTTCGTATTCAACGCGGTGACCGCATAGGTATCTTGGGCAAGAACGGTTCCGGGAAAACGACATTCTTGAAAATGTTAATAGGGCAGATGGAACCAGATCAAGGCAGCGTTAAAAGGCGTAAAGAGCTTGAGTTTTCTTACTTCGATCAAAAGCGCAGTGATTTAGACCCATCTGATACACTCAAAAAAGTCCTCTCTCCGGGCGGCGGTGATTATATCGACGTTATGGGTAAGCAGCGCCATGTTTGCGGTTATCTTAAGGATTTTATGTTTGATCCTTCAAGGGCCTTTGACAAAGTAAGCCAGCTTTCAGGTGGGCAGAAAAATAGGCTGATGCTTGCAAAAATCCTCGCTAATCCTAAAACATGCTTAATTCTGGATGAACCTACAAATGATCTTGATATGGACACGCTGGATATGCTCGAAGAGATATTGTGCCAGTACACAGGCACGCTGATAATTGTCTCGCACGACCGTGATTTTCTCGACCAAACAGTGACTAAGATTTTAGCATTTGAAGGGGATGCAAAGCCGCAAATACATATTGGCGGTTATTCTGATTACTTGAATTTTAAATCAGGAAAAGCAGAAAAGAAAAGAGATAACAGTACTTCACAAGATCCAAAGCAGGTGGAAAGTAAAGCTGAACAGGACGAGCCAGAAGAGAAGTCGATTAAGCCACAAAAACTCTCTTACAAGCTGGAGCGTGAGCTTATGCAGCTCCCTGATAAAATGGCGAAGACGGAAGAAAAGATTAAAACTTATAATGAATCTCTGGCTGACCCAGACTTTTATAAGCGCGATGCCAATGCTTTCCATGAAATGACAAAAGCCCTGGCGGATGAAGAAGCGCGATTAGAGCGTTATGAATCGCGCTGGTTAGAGCTGGAAGAGTTAAAAATGGGTGGATAAAAGGGCTAGATTTTCTAAGCATTTCACGCTAATTCTAATGTCTTAGACAAAGATAACGAGATACTAAAACAATGAAATTCACACTTGGCTGGCTCAAAGAATATTTAGATACAGATGCGGATCTTGAAACAATCTGTAATACCCTCACGGATATTGGTTTAGAAGTCGAAGAGGTGAATGACCGCGCGAAAACATATGCGCCTTTTACCGTTGCTTACGTTGAAAAAGCAGAAAAGCATCCAGATGCAGATAAGTTAAAGGTCTGTAGCGTAAAAACAGCTGATCACGGAACACTGCAAATTGTTTGCGGCGCGCCAAATGCAAGAGAAGGCATCAAAGTCATCTTCGCGCCCAATGGCAGCTATATCCCTGGCTTAGATATTACACTTAAAAAAGCAGAGATCAGAGGTGTTGAGAGTAACGGCATGATGGTTTCTGAAAAAGAGATGTGCTTATCTGATGAACATAAAGGCATTATTGAGCTCTCAGATGAGTATGAGATCGGTACACCGATGGCCGGAATTTACGGCCTTGATGATCCCGTGATTGAAATTGCGCTAACCCCAAACCGCGCGGATTGTGCAGGTATCTACGGTATCGCTCGTGATCTAGCCGCGGCCGCTTTAGGCACGCTTAAGCCGTTAAATATTGAAGTGATAAAAGGCACGTTTAGCTCACCAATTGATGTGAAGATCAACGATCCTGGCTGTCCGCACTTCACGGGCCGTTACATTAAGAATATTAAAAACGGTAGCTCGCCTGAATGGCTTCAACAGCGCCTAAAAGCGATTGGGCTTCGTCCCATTTCAGCGCTGGTTGATATTACAAATTATATCACGCATGGGTTTTCACGCCCGCTTCACGTATATGATGCAGATAAACTCAAAGGGAATATTTTTGCTGGAGTGGCTAAAGGCGGTGAAGAACTAGAAGCTCTAAATGATAAGAGCTATACCCTTTGCGCAGATGCAGTGACAATCAATGATGAGAGCGGCGTAATTGGTCTTGGCGGAATAGTAGGCGGTACGAGCACAGGCGCTGAAGAGGATACACAAAATATCTTTCTTGAATCGGCATACTTTATTCCAGAGCGTATCGCTAGAACTGGCCGTGATCTCAGCGTATCAAGTGATGCACGTTATAGATTTGATCGCGGTGTGGATCCTGAATTTACAAGGCAAGGCATGGAGCTATTCACAAAAATGGTGATAGATCTTTGTGGTACAGATAGCACAGAGGTCAGTGAAATTGTTGATGCTGGCCAAATGGTAGAGTGGAAACGTGTTATAGAATATAACCCAGCTTTTGTGCATCAGCTCATTGGTATTAATGTTGAAGAAGCGCAGCAAAAAGATATCTTATCTAAGCTTGGCTTTACTGTGGATAGCGCCACAGCACCTTGGAAAATTACGCCGCCATCATGGCGCGGTGATGTCTTTGGGAAAGCTGATATAACAGAAGAGATTGCACGTATTTATGGTTTTGATAAAATTCCATCCGTATCAGTACGTCAAGAAGCTTCAATTTCTGAAACGGCTGAAACGCCGCTATTAACTCGTGTGCGTCTTGCGCGTGCTGCCCTGGCTTCACGCGGTCTTTATGAGTGCGTAACATGGTCATTTATAGGTGAAGAGCAAGCGCGTATATTCGGTGCAAATGATAATGCTATTAACAGCCTAAAATTACAAAATCCAATCTCGTCAGAAATGGATGTGATGCGTCCATCTATCTTACCGACATTGATCGAGGCGGCGCTAAGAAACGAAGCGCGCAGCTATGATAGTGCAGCCCTTGGTGAGGTTGGCCCTGTTTTTTCTGGTACAAACCCTAAAGAGCAGCAAACTGTTGCAGGTGGTATTAGAACCGGTGCAATGGGAAAACGTAGTTGGGCGAATGATAAAGCGACAAGATCTGTTGATCTATATGATGCTAAAGCTGACGCGCTTGAGATTTTAGAAGCTATTGGCGCGCCTGCCGCAAATGCACAAGTTAAACGCGGCGCAAGTGATTATTATCATCCTGGGCGTTCCGGGGTCTTAGCACTTGGAAAAAATGTTATTGCGCAATTTGGTGAGCTGCATCCAGCGGTCCTAGAAGAGATGGATGTGAAATTCCCTGTCATTGCATTTGAAATTTTCTTAGAGAATATCCCTGCTTCCAAAAAGAAGGGCACAGAAAAGCCAATGCTAAAGCTTGAACCGCTTCAACCTGTGAAAAAAGACTTTGCTTTTATCGTAGATGAAACCTTGGATGCTGCTGATGTCGCACGCGCAGCTTTTGCTGCAGATAAAAAGCTTATTACCGCTGCTGATATTTTTGATATTTACAAAGGTAAGGGCGTAGAAGAAGGTAAGAAATCTGTAGCTCTGAGCGTGACTATACAGCCAAAAAGTGAAACATTGACTGATAAAGACTTTGAAGAACTAATGGGTAAAATAACAGGCATCGTTGAAAAGAAATGCGGCGGCGTTTTACGTGGCTAATTTTCAACCAATTATTCAAGGCGATTACTCTATTCGTGCTTTGAATAAAGATGATGTTGAGATTTTAAAATATATAAGAACCCTTGCTGTCAGTGAATATCCAAATATGTTTTTGGATAATGCTGAAAACACCCACAAAAAATCAAATGAAGAATGGTTGTCTCTAATATGTGGAGAGAATAAATGTATTTTTGGTCTCTTTGAAGGGGTTAGGGTCATTGGTTTAGCATCTGTTTTTCAGCCCAATATAGAGATCATGGAAGGACATATTGCTATGGGCTACATAGTCTCTGAATATCGCGGTAAAGGCTTATCATCATTACTTTATCAAGCGCGTATAAAATGGGCCGTCGAGCATTCGCATTTTAAAGCTTTAACAGCTAGTCACCGTGAAGGAAATGAAGCATCTCGAAAATCCATGATGAAACATGGTTTTATATATGTAGGGCAAGAGCCCGAGACATTTGGGGATGGAACAACCGGCATGAGTTATAAATATAAATTAGATCTAGAGCCTTTGCGGCTTTAGGTTTTATCTAGCTCTTCTGCTACGATATCTTTACGGCTCAACTTACCGATCATTGTTTTTGGCAAAGGCTCAGCACGGAACTCAATACGTTTAGGCATCTCCATACGGGAAACTTTATCTTCTAAGAAGTTTATAAGATCATCCTTGGTAAGCTCACGCCCCTCTTTAAGCTTTATCCATGCCTTAACGATTTCACCGCGCTGCTCATCTGGTAATCCTGCGACTATACATTCTTCAACATTGGGATGTTTGTATATGGCCTCTTCAATGTTGCGTGGATAAACATTGTAGCCATTAGTGATAATGAGGTCTTTAATTCTATCAACAATATATACGTAACCGTTTTCATCCATTATACCAATATCACCAGTGTGGAGACGCTTTCCATACGGGCCATCGCTCATGGTTGCTGCTGTTGCTTCCTCTTTATTATAATAGCCCTTCATAACTTGTGGGCCTGTAATGCAAATTTCACCGCGTTCACCTAAAGGCAGAGTAGTTTTCTTATCTTCTCTATCAATGATTTCAATATATGTGCCCGGAAGAGGCAAGCCTATTGAACCTTCTATATCCTCACCAAATGGCGGATTAACTGTTGCAACAGGTGAGGTTTCACTTAAGCCATAACCTTCAACCACTTTGCAGCCAGTTTTCTGTTCAAAGGATTCTTTGACTTTTACAGGAAGCGGCGCACCGCCTGAAATACAGAACTTTAACGATGTAAGATCATAGTTTTCAAGTTTAGGATGATTATTAATGGCTGTAAAAATAGCCGGTACAGCTGGCATAAAGTCAGGCTTATGCTTGTTAAGTAATTTAAGAGTTTCTTGTAGATCGAATCTCGGTAGCGTAATAATCTCCATCCCCCCAAGTGCCGAAATATTCATGCAAACCGTCATAGCAAACACATGGAAAAAAGGCAGGCAAGCCATCATTTTATCGTGTTTATTNTTCTCNGGTGCAGGGAAATAACCNTATGCTTGTGCAGCATTAATATAGATGTTGCTATGTGTAAGCATGGCTCCTTTTGGTACGCCAGTCGTNCCCCCNGTATATTGAAGAACGGCAATATCATTATCTAAATTGATATCTACTTTCTCATATTGGCCATCNTTTTCTAAAACNTCATCAAGTTGTATNATTCGNGAAGAAGGCTCTANCTTGGCTTGGTCTTTTGATTTTAAAATTGGAAAAAGTATATTTTTAGGAAATGNCAGATAGTCAGTAAACTTCCCGACTATTAATTTTTCAAGACGCGTATTAGAGAGCATCTCTTCCATTTTATCGGTCAGCATCGTTAAATCGAGCGTAACCATAATGTCTGTTTCACTATCATCAATTTGATAAGCAAGCTCCTCAACTGCATATAGAGGGTTGTAATTNACAACCGTTCCACCAGCTTTCATAATGCCGTAATATGCAATCATTGATAGTGGNCAATTGGGAAGAAATAGACCGACTTTTTGTCCTTTTTTTAATCCTAAAGCTTGAAGACCCTTTGCAAACCTGCATACACTAATATGAATTTCAGACCAACTATGGGTTTTACCCATGAAATTAATTGCGGGTCTATCAGGATATTTTTGTGCATTGAAATCCACAGAATCTCCAATAAACTTGGGCGTTAGATCCATATCCCAACTTGGGTNTTTAGGGTAACTTTTNATCCATAAGGGTTGTTCAGCGTTAATTTCAGTCATGGGAAANTCATTGGCCTCAATGCAATTTTGAAATANTTTACACNTACTACTCTATAGCAAAATGGAAAATATTTCTATTCATATAGATGTAGGCATTTTAGTTTTCTGAATTTTTTTCATATAAAGATGGATTTTTTTCAGAAAATGTTGCAATATCAGATTGTATAGAGTATTATAATACTCACAGATGTTATAATTTATTATAAAATATGGGAGTTGAGTTTGTCTTCGTCGAGTACATTGAGTGATCAAATACAACCACTGCAAGATGATGATACTATAAAAATGTATCTAAAGTGGTTTAATGGAACTAAAGGTTTTGGCTTCGTAATGTCCGAAGATGAGAGTTTTGATGCTTTTTTGCATGTAACTACTCTTCAAGAAGCAGGGCTACATGCATTAGGTGAAGGCGCTATATTAATGTGCAGCCTCTTTGATGGGCCTAAAGGTAAGCAGGTTAAAGTTGTTAAAGAGGTTTTAGATACAGGCAAAGTTAATTTAATGCCCGAAGATGTTGCAGAGGATGGCAGCTTCAAGATGGGTGGAATAGTCAAATGGTATAAAGCAGATAAAGGTTTTGGCTTTATAATACCTGATGATGGTATGAAAGATATTTTTATTCATAAAACATTACTCGATAAGCTAGACTTAGAAGAGCTTACAGCGGGTCAACGCGTAAAAGTCACATTAAAAGTCGTGGACAAAGGCCGAGAAGCTTTAGACNTAGAAGTTATACGTTAACAGATTTNTTGATAAAGCGCGTTTGAATATTCTGAATNATTTGTGCAGCTTTTTCCCGCATCATTAAAGCGCTTGGCGTAACAATCAATGTTAGAATTGTAGAAAATATTAGNCCTGAAACGATAGCAGTAGCAAGCTGAACCCACCATTGCGTTGAAGGTGCNCCAACACTCACTTCCCTTGTAATAAAATCTATATTCATCTGCATAACCATAGGCATGAGACCCACCACTGTTGTGATCGTTGTAAGCATAACGGGCCTTAGGCGCTGAGCACCTGTTCTAATAATCAACTCTTCTACAGGCATTTTATGTCCGTGTGTTTTTCTAAGTTGATCAAAAGTGTCTATGAGAACGATATTGTTATTCACGATGATGCCTGCCAATGCAATAACACCAACGCCGCTCATAATGATACCAAAAGGCTGACCCGTGACCATTAAGCCAATCATTACGCCAACCGTTGACATGATAACAGCACTTAAGATTAACAGAGCGCTATAAAAACTATTAAACTGGGTTACAAGAATAATGGCCATCATGAAAAGCGCTATGCCGAAAGCGTTCACTAAGAAGCTTTGCGCCTCACGCTGATCCTCATCATCGCCTTTGAATTTAATTTCAACGCCTTTATTGAGAAGCTCCTCATTGTCAACAAGCCATTGTTTAATTTGATCCACTTTTGCAGTTGTATTAATTTCCGGTGGTAAATCAGCTTTGATGGTAACGACGCGCTTTTGATCTGCACGATTAATCACCCCTACAGCTGGTTTAGCTTTTCGCTCTACGAAATTACTAATAGGAATTGAGCTATCGCCCCCACTCGGTGTTGCGCGTACATTATCAAGTTGATCAATGGTACGCTCACTTTGTTCGTGACGAATAACAATATCTATCTCATCATCACTATCATTGGGTCTATATTCTGCAACCAAAAGACCGTTAGTTACCATCCGCACATAAAATCCTATAGTGCTTAGATCAAGACCGAATTTAGAAGCTTGTGCACGGTCCACCTCTAATTCCCAGTCGATGCCAGGAAGCGGACGACTATCCTCTATATCACGAAAATCGCCAATTTTATCTAGGGCACCTAAAATGAGCTCCGTCGTCTCATTGAGTGTTTCAGGAAAACGACTGGCAATTTGAATTTCTACTGCTTTAGCAGCGGCAGGGCCATCTTGCTGCTTTTGTGTCTCAACGTATATACCAGGGATTTGCGCTGTATCACGACGTATACTATTGAGGATTTCATTTGCGGGTTTACGAGTATCCCATTCGGAAAATTGTATTTGAATTTGACCAATAACATCTTCTGCAACATCTTGTGGGCCGCTTCCAGGGGTGGATTGTCCTGAGCGTGTGTATACGCTTTTAAGCCCTTCAAGGCCAATAACATGTTTTTCAACCTCTTTTACAAGCTGGTCCTGTTCCATGACCGAGAGGTTCCCACGCGCATGTACTAAAACAGAAGCAATCTCTGGCTCAATGTCAGGGAAAAATTCTACACCCTTTCCATACTGGCTATAGAGTACCTGCACACCAATAAGTGAAAACAAAGCAGCCAGCAGGATAAGTCCCGGCCTTTTTAACGCAGCACTAAGTACCTGTATATATAGACCTGTAAAGCCTTTGATGTCTTTTAGATTGCCTTCCTCCGCAGCAGCGAGTTCTTTTTTGATCTGCGGATCATTGGCCGCGCCAGCCTTACCAATTAACGAGCCGATAGTGGGTACGAAAATAAGCGCCATAAGAAGTGATGAGGCCAGTACAGCAATAAGCGTAATAGGCATGTATTTCATGAACTCTCCAACCATCCCTGGCCAAAATAGTAAAGGCGCGAATGCTGCTAGCGTAGTAGCAGTCGAAGAGATAATCGGCCAAGCCATACGCTTGGAAGCAATTGCGTACGCTTCCTTCCTATCTAAGCCTTCAGACATCTTTCTATCAGCAAGTTCAGTAACAACAATTGCGCCGTCCACCAACATACCGACTGAAAGAATAAGAGAAAATAGAACAACGATATTGACGGTTAGTCCAAGGGAGTAAATGACTAAAATTCCTGTTAAAAAGGCACCGGGTATAGCAATACCTACTAGAAGCGAAGCACGTACACCCATGGCCCAAATAATGACAATCATGACTAATAAAATGGCGCTTATAACATTATTCTGAAGATCAAGAAGCATTGTGCGGATGTCTTCTGACTCATCTTGTGTATATGCTATTTTTACTGCTTCTGGCCAAAAGCCTCTTTCCTGTTCGACTGTACTGCGTACAGCTTCTATAGTTTCAATGATATTCTCACCCGAACGCTTAACTATTTCCAGAGCAATAGCAGGCTCACCATTCAAACGTGCAAAATTTTCAGGATCTTTAAATGTTCTTCTAATCTCTGCAATATCTTTAACTTTTACGACTGAATCCCCGCCAGTTTTAAGTGGCATATTCATGATGTCAAATACACTCTCAAATAGTCCAGGCACTTTAATGGCAAAACGTCCAGCGCCAGTGTCTAAATTACCGGCCGCAACTAATCTGTTTGAGTTATTAAAGAAATTAACAATTTCTACACCGTCTAAGCCGTAGCTTTCTAATAGCTCAGGGTTAACAATAATCTCAACTTGCTCTTCTCTATCGCCAGCAATATTGGCTTCTAAAACAGTAGGGATAGCTTCTAATTTTTCTTGTAAATTATTTGCCAGTTTTAAGAGTGTGCGCTCCGGTACATCACCATAGAGATTAACAACCAATACAGGAAAGAGGCTTAAATTCACTTCGCTAACCGTTGGTTCATCAACCTCGTCAGGTAGATCGGGGCGCGCTTGGTCAACGGCTTTTTGTACGTCATCAAGGGCCTTGTCTTTATCAAAGCCAGCCGTAAACTCAAGCACAACATTTCCGCCACTTTGATAGCCAGTTGACGTCATTTCTTTTACACCTTCGATCGTCGAAAGCTCTTGCTCCATTGGCCTAATCAGTAGACGCTCAGAATCATCCGGAGAAATTCCTTCCAAATGCATAGACACATAAATAATAGGAATATCAATATCGGGCGAAGATTCTTTAGCTATATTGATGTAGGATGTCGCACCAGTGATAAGAAGTAATAAGAAAACCGATAAAACTGTACGTGCATGACTAAGTGAAGCATCAATGATTGGCGCCATCATAACAGGCTATCTCCTTGCGCAACAACTGGATTAACTTCTTGTCCTTCGATCACAAAATCCTGACCAACCGTGATAACACGTACTGTCCCTTCAGGTCCCTCTACCCACATAGCTTCTTGCTCATCGGCAACAATTTTGATCGGCATAAAACGTACTTTATTATTTTCATCGACGATTTTGATACCGACAATACCAGCCGTATTAAGAGACAAAATAGAGGGTGAGATTCTATATGCTTGCATATTATTTGCTGGAATACTGACTTTGGCTGTTAAGCCATCATAGAATTTTAGATCTTTATTTTCGGCGGACACGGTTACGCGGAATGTACGTGTTTCATCATTTGCTGAAGGTGAGATAAAAGAAACTTTTCCAGTAAGAGTTTGTCCATTCAAAAAAGTAATTTTGGAGATTTGTCCCATTCTTACATATTGTACTTCTCTTTCAGAGACGAAAACGGTAACCTCAATAGGGTCTAAATCAACAATCGAAAAAAGTGAATCACCAATATTCACATAATCTCCATCTTCGATGTTTTGTTCAAAAATAATACCCTCAAAAGGAGCTTGAATCTTCGTATTTTTGAAATCAGTGCTGGCTTGTTTTAAATTTGCTTTGGCGTTTTCCAGATCGGCCAATGCACTGGCCAATGTGACTTTAGAGTTGAAGCCTTGTCCGGCTAGCTTTTTTGCCGCGTTATATTCTATGCGTCTTTGTTCTACGCGTTTCTGCGCTTCTTCGACTCTGGCTCCGTACTCACGTAGTTCGAGTTCTGCAATAAGGTCGTTTGCTTGTACGTTTTCGCCTTCTTCTTTAAGGATTTTGTTTATCTGACCAGCAAGCTGTGCTTTGATTTCAATTTGACGCGAGGCTCGCGTACGGCCTGTAACACTAATTTCATCTCTATAGAGATCGGGGGATATTTCACGAATACGAACTTGAAAAAGTTTTTCTTTCTCTTGCTTCGTCTCATCAATAGATTCATTGCTAGCGTTATTTGAAGGGGCGGCTGATAAAAAACCAGAGCCAATCCATATAAACGATAGGATTATAAGCGCTAGCGCGATTAACTTTGAAGATTTCATAAATTATCCAAACAAATAAATTAAAAAAGGACATTATACATTTCACCTGACTATATAGTCATTTTTGTCGTGGTAAAAGGAAAACATCCTTAATTTATTGTAAGGAAAGAAATACTCTTATTTCTGATTTACAACTTTTTTAGCAGCCATCAATTCTGCTTCTGAAACATTCTCATATTCAGCTGCTTCAGATTTTAGAATACGATTACGTGTAGCGGCTTGGTAAGCGATTTTTGCATGCTCCGCACAGTAAGGTAGTCCTGGCAATGTTTTACAGCCGCAAAACCCAAAATCTTCTTCTTTTGGATCGCCATCCGCCCAGCGGCATTCATTCGGCTTAAGATCGGCAAGTGGAATATTTCCGCCAATTTTAGGACCTTTATTCTTTGAGCTCGGAAGTTTGGGTGCTGGTGCATCCATATTTGCAGGTGTAGACACTTTGCGCTCTTTAGGNGCTNTATTCGCAGCTAAAACTTTAGGGGCCGTNGTTGCAACAACTTTAGGNGCNGGCTTTTTATTCTGTTGAATAGGAGATACGCGGTTTGAAAGCTTTAATCTATGGGCTTTCCCAATAACTGCATTTCGTGTTACACCGCCTAATTCTTTGGCAATTTCTGCGGCTGTTTTACCTTCGCCCCAGAGTTTTTTCAAAATCGCAACACGATCTTCAGTCCAGCTCATATCAATCTCCCACTACTTGCGAACCAATGATTAAATCATTGATTTACAATATTAAAAACAGCTTCTTTTCAAAGATGAGTTAATGTACCAGTCTTATGGGGTGCCTGCCAAGGATAGAAAATAAAAAAATAGAAAGTAATCCACACAAGTAAAATTTTTATTATTCCATTAAACCTATTAGTCTAAGAGTTTCAGGCATTTCACTCCAATTCTCTTTTACTTTAACAAAAAGTTTTAAATGTACGCGTCTTTCGAGAATATCTTCTAGTTCTTCTCTGGCCTCTTGACCGATACTTTTAATTTGGCGTCCTTGCTTACCTAAAATAATAGCTTTCTGACTATCTCGCTGCACATAGATTAGTTGCTGGATTTTAACACTTCCATTGTCAAATTCTTCCCAGTTTTCAGTTTCAACAAAGGTTGATGTTGGAAGTTCATGGTAAAGTTTGTTGAAAATTTTCTCTCTGGTTATCTCTGCGGCAAGGATACGCATTGGCATATCTGTNACTTGATCTTCATCGAACATCCAAGGCCCTTCGGGCATCTTTTCTTCAATTGTGGTCAGTAGATCTTGAGTGCCTTGCTCTTTGAGTGCGGACACCATAAAAGTAGCAGCATAATCAAATTCAGCATTAATTTTCTGAGATAACTCAAGNAGATCAGGTTTCTTNACTTGATCGATTTTATTTAAAATTAATAAAACAGGCTTGTTTTTGGGTAAGCGCTTTATAAGTCCAAGATTATTNTCNAGGGATTTTTTAATGCTNGCATCNACAAGGTGNACAACCACATCGCTTTCATCGAGTGCATCATAAGCCGCGCCTACCATAGCACGCTCTAAGGTCTGCTTAGCATCGAAAATGCCAGGCGTATCCATGAGAATTATCTGCGCATNTTTCTCNGTAACGATTCCTAAGACACGGCTTCGTGTAGTTTGGACACGTTTNGACACNATTGAAATCTTTTGACCAACGAGGGCATTCATGAGAGTTGATTTACCGGCATTCGGTAAGCCAATGACTGCTGCGAAACCGCATTTTTCTTTATTTTTATTATCTGACATTATTTATTATATTTTTCCCAAAAGTCTTGTGCTGCCTGCTTTTCTGCAATTTGACGCGAGCGTCCTTGAGCAATTAATGGATCATAGCCCTGNACTTTTAATTCAACATCAAATATGGGTGCATGATCTGGGCCNCTTTGGTTAACGATTTTATAAATTGGAAGTGAAAGACTTTGGCCTTGTGCCCATTCCTGCAAGCGTGTTTTAGGGTGTTGCGGNGGTTCTTTCATAACATCAAGGCGTCCNCCCCANAGTTTTTCAATCAGTTTTTGACAAGTCTCAAANTTACTATCTAGATAAAGTGCGCCAATAACAGACTCAAAAACATCCGCTAAGATATGATCATTTTCGGCGCCGCCCGAGCTAGCTTCTGCTTCAGAAAAATGAATGAGCTGACCAAGCCCCATTTCCTTGGCAATTTCTGCTAAAAATTCACCTTGAACCAAGGCNGCCAATCGTTTGGCTAAATCACCTTCTGCTTCGTTAGGGAAGCGTTTATAAAGTGTTTCAGCTATGACCAATCCTAAAACGCGGTCACCTAAAAANTCAAGGCGTTCATAGTTCACATCTGCACCCGTACTAGAATGGGTGAGTGCAGTTTCGATCAGCTCCAGATTTTTAAAATCATGGTCTGTGATTTCATTAATCGTGCTGATCAGTTTTGCATCCATAGATAATTTACTTTCTACTATTTACCAATTTTCTTTGGCTGAGCAGGCGTTGTTTCACGTGTTAAGCGAACTGGATCAATATCATTAAAGAGGCGATCATAGCGAACTGTCCAAGGCCATTTCCAAAATTCATAAATGCGCGCATGTCCATTCGTCGAATGAAAAATAAAATCGGCGCGCCCTACAAAATTTTCAAATGGCACAAAGCCTACAGCATGGCGTACGCGGCTATCTTGTGAATGATCGCGGTTATCGCCCATCATAAAATAATGTCCTTCCGGTACGGTATATAAAGGTGTGTTATCAAGGCTCTTCATATCGCTCTCTTCGTAGATCGAATGAGTTGCACCGCCTGGTAAAGTCTCAAGATATTCTATGACATTATACTCATGACCTTCAACATTAGAAACTTGCTTATGGCCAATCGCTTCACGGTGAACAAGTTCACCATTAATATAAAGACGCCCACGCATAACCTGCACAGTGTCGCCAGGCATACCAATAACACGTTTAATGTAATCAACATATGTGTTTGTAGGTAGCTTAAAAACAACTACATCACCACGCTTCGGCTCACCTTCCCAAACGCGACCCTGTAGCGGGGCAAGTCCAAACGGAAAAGAATAACGGCTATAGCCATAAGCGGGCTTATTGACAAAAAGATAATCACCAACCAAGAGCGTTGGCTTCATGGAACCAGATGGAATGCTGAAAGGTTCAAATATAAAGGTTCGTATAAGAAGAGCTAAAAACACAGCGATTAAGGCTGTTTTTACAAACTCGGTTGCCTCTTCTTTCGCATTGAGAGGGATTGACGGTTCTTTTGTAGATGAAGACGGAGTATTTTTATCATCATTCATAGACATAGTCTCAACCGATTTATTCGTATCAATTTTTTCACTCATATTTTGCTTCTACACCAAAAAAAACATAAGAGCCAGTATTCTATTATTGTTCTGTTATAATTGTCCTTTTGGATATGCTTCGATCATGACCATGGCTTCAGCCAGAGGAGGCTCGTCTGTAAGGGTGAGATGAATACGTGTATCATAACCCTCAGGAGTAAGCTCATTTAGTTTTTTGCGCGCGCCGCCTGTTAAATGAAGAGTGGGAGCGCCGCTCGAAGAATTAACTACGCCGATATCCTTCATAAATACACCCTGTGAAAATCCTGTGCCAAGTGCTTTTGAGCAGGCCTCTTTTGCTGCAAAACGTTTAGCATAGGTTGCTATATGTGTGCCGGCTTCTCTACGACGTTCTGCTTTTGCGCGCTCAATATCTGTAAAGCATCGTTGTATGAAACGTTTTTCATGGCGCTGCATGACCTTTTCTACACGTCTGATATCAATTAGATCTGTACCTACGCCTATGATCATCGTGTCTGCCCAGTTATCTCTTTTGCAACTTTATGGGCTTTACGTTCACGTGATTTTTTTTGCGCAAGTTTTGCACCTTTTACGAGTTGAAAGAAAATACCATATGCTATTGGTGCACATACAAAGGCTAAGAGGTAGCCTCCAACGAGCCACGGTAAGAAAATGCGCATAGGCTCATTTTGAACAATATCCCACACGATTGAAAAATTTGCATGATCAGGAAGTGAAGTTTGGGCTGGTAGGCCAAAAGATTGGAATAAAAATGATCCAAGACTAATAGCCGCCCACCACATGAAGGGAAAAGTCCAAGGATTACCAATAAAAGTACCAATAAGCGCGGCTATGAAATTACACCGAACGATATACGCTAAAAAACCCGCTTGAATAAAATGGGTGCCAAGTATCGGGGTGAAAGAAATAGCCGCACCAATTGCAAGCCCTAGCGCAATGTTATGCGTACTATCTGATAACCGAATAACACGATGCTTCGTGTACTGAAAAGCTCTTACCCAACCCATAGAAGGCCAAAATAATTCTTTTAGATTTTGCAAGATCGTTCTTGGATTTCGTCTTTGGAACATGACTTCACAACTATTTAATACCGCTGCTTTGTAAAATAACAGGTCTAAGAAACTCATACAAAGGATAAAGTTTTTTTTTAGAAATAAGTGGAATTTCTACTTTTTCAATAACTATAATCAACTTGCAACAGTGAAAAAATTTATCAATGATATGAAGATTAAAGTTTAGCGGGAGTTTTTTATTCATGAATTTACAAGACCATATTCGTATTGTTCCAAATTTTCCTAAAGAAGGAATTAATTTCTACGATATTTCTACACTATTGAAGCATCCCGCAGCATGGCGTCTAGCTGTCTCCAGGCTTTGCACCATGGCCGAGGCTTATCAGCCAGATTTAATTATGGGCATTGAATCCAGAGGGTTTTTAGTTGCTGCGCCCATGGCGCATGAGATGGGCATCGGTTTTGGTATGATCCGTAAGAAAGGAAAGCTTCCTGGCGCAACGCTCTCACATAAATACAGTCTTGAATATGGTGAAGATGAAATTGAGATACAGCCTGATCTTGTGCCTGCTGGTGCACGCGTTGTTATCGTTGATGACCTTTTGGCGACAGGTGGTACAATGCATGCATCAGAAGAGCTTATTCATAAATCAGGCGCTAAAGTTATAGCAAATCTTGCGATCATTGAACTAGAGGGCTTGGATGGGCGTGCAAAGTTAAATTCTTCATTTGAAGCTTTATTAAACTGTCCGGCTTAATTCATTGTCTGGGTCTGGCTCCTTGTCATCTTCAGGGAGCTCAAAAGCAAAAATAATATCCTCAGGGCCTAAAAGATCATAATGAGATGGTGCCTCAAGAGTGAGGCGTTTTTTTCCGCTAAGCACCCCAATAATGTGCAGGCGCCCATCTTTTTGTTTCTTCAAGATTTTTTCGAGATTGTCTTTATCATCTTTACCTATACGCGTGGTTCTAAAGCGCCACCCCTGAACGATAAGACCCGCAATTTCCCAATAATCAAGCTCTGCACGGCCAAATGTTCTGCCCCTAATGGACTCTGTCATGATTTTACGCTGATGTTCGTCTTCTTCATGCGGCAAGAATTGATAAACCTTATCTCGACCAAATTCATGAATAAACTTGTTGCAGATTAGCGCATTATAAGCAGGGTTATTTGTTGCAGCGAGCAGCACATTGTAGCGGCTAAGCTCTAGGTGGTATTCGGTCTCATCTGATAGAATTTCGCCATAATATGTTGGGATATTGGCAAGCCTGACCGAGCGCAATGTATGCCAATTTTTATCCGCGATAATGACGTCAATGCCTCTATTTTTAAGGGCTTTTGCGAATTCAATAGCCCATTCACTTGCACCAACAATAATCAATCCGTCTTTATCGTCATAGGCAAGGCCGAGTTTCTTAGCAAGTGGCTTTACGCTTAAGCCATGGGCAAATACCGTGCATAAAACAATCGCAAAGGCGAGTGCCAAAAGACTATGGCCATCTTCATAACCAATAGAGACGAGATAAGGGCCAAGTACACCGGCAACAGCCGCACATACAATTCCGCGAGGCGCAATCCAGCCGGTAAGCAAAGTTTCTTGCCAGCTCATTTTTGTTCCTATACCTGCAATGGCGATTGATATTGGGCGGATGACAAATAGCACGCAGGCAATAAAGATTGCGCCGCCAATATCAATATTTAAGAGGATAACCGGGTCAATATTTGCAGTAAGAATTATAAACACAGCCGATATCAACATGATAGAAAGTGTTTCTTTAAATCTTTTGAGCTCATCAATGCCCGTTACACCCATATTTGCAAGTGCAACGCCCATAATCGTAACACCGATAAGGCCAAATTCATGCTCGATCGTATTACAAAGCGTGAAGAAGATGACAACTGTAGAAAGCAAGAATGATGGTTTTAGATATTCTGGTACCAGCTCTTTATTAAATAGGAAGGATATAATATGGGCGATTAAAACACTGAAAAAGGCGACAATTAAAATTGAGACAATCGTACTAGAAATAAAACCGCCGAAATCATGCTGCTCATATGCTGAAATTTTGAAAAATTCATAACATAAAATTGCAAGTACGGCGCCAACAGGGTCGTTAATAATACCTTCCCATTTTAAAATAGAGGCAGGGCGCTCTTTCAAGTGCGCATTTTTAAGAAGTGGTATAATAACAGTGGGTCCCGTCACGATCAAAAGCGCGCCAAAGGTAACGGAAACAGGCCAGCTTAAGCCCGCGATATAATGTCCAGCCATACTGGTTAGAGCCCAGGATATAAAAGCGCCAAAAAATATGACATGGCGAATGGATGTCCGCGCATGTTTAATTTCTTTGAAGTTGAGATTGATACTACCTTCAAAGAGAATAATGCCCACGGCCAGAGAAATGACAGGCTGCAGTAAATCACCGAGAAGAGTTTCGGGCTGAATTAAGTTAAAAAGTGGTCCGCCTATAAAGCCGCCAATCAATAAAAACACAATTGCAGGCTGTTTGGTAATCCAGCCTAACCACTGCGCTGTTATAGCGAAAAATGCGATCCAAGAAATTTGCTCTAAAATGTCGATCATTTACTTACAATTTGGCTGAATACTTGAGCGTGTAATATTGTTATATTAGAATTTATAAAGGATTTAATAACTCATAATATGGTAGAATAGCAGATATATATAGAGCATCAAAGAATAAAGGAAATATATGAATAAGGCAGAACGCTATCATAGCCCTTTAATATCATTATCTGTTATATTTTTTCTTCTGGCACTTTTCTTTTTTGTGTCAATTAAGCCGGCTTCATCAAAAATTATTTCTGGTGCAGAATATCTCATTATATTTTCGCCATGGTCTACAATAGAAGAAAATTACATGAAGGCAGCATCAATCGGTGCTCGGCCAATCAGAACAGGATATTTTGACTTTATTATGATTGCTGCTTTTGACAAAGAGCAAGGCTTTGATGAGGTTTTTGATAATAGTATTTTGTTTATCGGTGATCCATCCATTAAAGGCGGGTGCTTTTTTGAATCTAAGAACAAATTTGTAGAAATCTAAATTTGGAGTAAGACATGAATCTTAACATACTGTTACCAGAAAAAATTGAAACCACACATAAATACCAGATGTATTTATTCTATTTTGTTGCTCTGAATATACCGATTTTTTTAGTGGTCGCCTTTTTGTTTTCTGTACCCTACACGATGGCACTCTCGCTTCAGTTTATATTAGTTGCAATAGCTTTCGCTGGAGTTCGTTTTTTAAAAAGCTCACCTATAGGGCTGGATATAATTGCGATTTGTGTTGTTGCGACGCCCGCTGTTTTTGTATATTTGCTGAGCGGTCATAAATGGCAAATTGATGCGCATATGTATTTCTTTGCTGCGCTTTCTATGGTGATTGGATTAAAATCAATTCGTGCAGCATTAATGGCAACGGTCTTTGTAGCGCTTCACCACCTTTCCTTAAATTATATAATGCCACAGGCGATCTTCTATGACGGTCAACCACATTTATTCCGCGTGTTATTTCATGCGGTGATTGTTGTAATAGAAACTGTTTTCATTTGCGTAACGATTTATATGCTTAATGACGCTGAACGCACATCGCTAAATGAGGCTAAGGTAGCCAAAGAAGCCTTAGAAGAAGTAGAAACCTCTAGGAAAGAGCGTAGAATTGCCGAAGCTCAACAAGAAGAAGCACGTCAAAAAGAAAAAGAAGAGATCGCGAGAGCATTTGATGAACAAGTCGGCAGCCTTATATCTTCTCTGGCATCTGCGTCGTCTGAATTACAGAACACAGCCGAAGAAATGCGAACGATTGCAGAAAAAGCAACGACAGATACAGGGCAAGTTGCTGATTCTTCAAATGAGGCATCGCAAAATGTGAACACAGTTGCATCAGCTATGGAAGAAATGTCAGCTACTTCAAATGAAATTTCAAGTCAGATGAACGCTGTTAAATCAAAATCAAATGACACTTCGCAAAATGCCATGATGGCAAACGAAACGGTAGTAAATTTGGACCAGCTTGTTGAAAATATCGGAGAGTTTGTGGTCTCGATCCGTGATATCGCTGAGCAAACAAACTTACTCGCACTCAATGCGACAATCGAAGCAGCGCGCGCCGGTGAAGCAGGAAAAGGCTTCGCGGTCGTTGCTGATGAAGTTAAAAAACTGGCAAGTGAAACGGCGCAAAAAACGGAAGATATTGAAAGCCGTATTACTGAAATTCAGGGCGCTACCAAAGAATCAGTTACGGCTATGGAACGCATTATCAAAAATATTGCAGATATCGATAGCTCTGTATCGGGGGTTTCTGCTGCGATTACAGAACAAAATGCGACTACTGATGAAATTGTTCGTAGTGTATCAGATGCGTCACGGGGTGTTCAAAATGTATCGAATGTGATCAGCAGCATTCAAGTAAGTGCACAGCAAACGGGTAAATCTTCTGATGCTGTGCTTGATTCCGCACGTAAGGTTTCATCTTTTTCAGATAGTTTGAAAGATTCAGTATCTGAATTTTTGAAAACAGTGAATAAATAACGTTAACGGCCTTTTGCGCGCTCAACATTTGTAATGATTGTTGTAGCGCGTAGAGCTGCAATGACATTATTGAGGTGCTGCGTATCATTCACATAGATATCAACCAGCATTTCCCAAAAATCTGTTGTACGGCTAGTGATTTTAAGATTCATAATGTTTCCACCATTTGAACCAATGACTGTAGAAAGTGTACCAAGCGCACCAGGCTCATTCTGGAATGTAATGTTCAAGCGGCCAACATGCGCTTCTGGACTATCATCTCCTTCGCCCCATGACACATCTAGCCAGCGCTCTGGCGTATCTGCAAAAGTTTCAAGTGTTTCACAATCAATGGTGTGAATTGTGACGCCTTTACCTGTTGTAACAATACCGACAATACGGTCACCCGGAAGCGGGTGGCAGCAGCGTGCAAAATGCATGGCCATACCAGGAATAAGCCCTTTAATTGGCATCGGCGCATTATCACCACCAGTGGGTGGGCGGACCATAACGGCTTTATCCATATCTCCGCTTGGGCGCTTAGCTACCGCAGTCTTATGCGCAGGGAAAATGGTTTTAAATACGTCACGCGCAACTAAAATACCGGATCCAATATTCGCATAAACATCGTCATTACCAGAAAGCTTAAGCTTTTTAAGGACGCCAGTGACCGCTTTGTCAGAAAAGTCGTAGCCTTCCTGCCTAAAGATTTTTTGCAGCATGGCGCGGCCAAGTGTAATGTACTCATCGCGTTGTTGATTACGTATAAATTTACGAATATGGCTGCGTGCTTTACCTGTTACAACAAAACGTTCCCAAGTCGGAGAGGGTTGCTGAGTTTTTGCAGTAATGACATCTACTTGGTCACCGTTCCCTAGTACTGAGTTGAGCGGCGCAATACGGCCATTAATTTTTGCCCCAACGCAGCGATCACCAATATCAGAGTGAATTGCATAAGCAAAATCAATAGGTGAAGCACCAGCAGGAAGTTCGATCAAATCACCCTTTGGTGTAAAGACGAAGACATTATCTTGAAAAAGTTCTAGTTTTGTATTTTCCCAGAAATCTTCCGGAGCTTGTTCTTGTTCAAGAATTTCTAGTAGTTCTCTTAGCCAGCGATATTTTTTAACATCCTTCATTGAAGGACGAGAGCCTTCTTTATAAGCCCAGTGCGCCGCCACACCCATATCCGCTTGATAATGCATTTCATGCGTGCGTATTTGAATTTCAATACGTTGCCTAGAAGGGCCCATAACTGTTGTATGAATAGAACGATAGCCGTTAGATTTTGGTGTGGAGATATAGTCCTTAAAGCGACCAGGAACAGATGGATAGCGCGCATGAATAAGGCCTAAAACCATATAGCACTGCTCAATATTATCGACCACAATTCTAAAGGCCATGATATCTGAGAGCTGTTCGAACGCAACATTCTTGCGTTGCATCTTTTTCCAAATGGAATAACGTGTTTTTTCTCTGCCAGAAATTTCCGCATCTACACCTGAATTTAGCAATAAATCTGTGAGTTCATCGATGATTTTATCGACAATATCTGTGCCTTCTTGTCTCAGGAAAGATAGCCGGTTGGTGATACTTTCTCTAGCTTCTGGGTTCACTTGCGCGAAAGCGAGGTCTTCTAGCTCAGCTTTAATTTTATGAACACCAACACGCTCCGCAAGTGGTACATAAATCTCAATAGTTTCCAGTGCTATGCGCCTGCGTTTCTCTGGTTTTTTAATGCCTTCAATTGTGCGCATATTATGCAGACGGTCGGAGAGTTTAACCAATAAAACACGAATATCTTCTGACATCGCAAGGAGCAGCTTTCTAAAGTTCTCTGCCTGTTTACCCTCTCGTGTTTTACTCTCAATGCGTGTTAACTTACTAACCCCGTCAACTAGGTCAGCCACATCTTGACCAAAGCGCGCTTGTAAATCTTCATAGGTCGCATCAGTATCTTCGATTGTGTCATGTAAAATCGCTGTGATGATACTGTCTGTATCCATCTTCATTTCAGCAAGGATTCCAGCAACTTCTACGGGGTGCGTATAATATGGTTCGCCAGAAGAGCGTGTTTGTCCCTCATGCTTTTCTTTTGCATAGGTAATCGCATCTTCGATACGTTCAAAGTCTGCGTCAGGATCATATGATTTAACCTGATCGGTTAGAAAGGAATGATCAAATTCATAACTCACGGTATTATTTTCCAGCATATATTGGCTTACAGCTTACCCTTTAGTATTCCTACGCCCACTATAGCATAGAAAATGTTAGGGCTTTATTACTGATTCATGCTTTGGAAGAATTCATCATTATTCTTCGTCTGTTTAAGCTTACCAAGTAGAAACTCGATGGCATCGACGGTCCCCATAGGGTTAAGAATACGGCGAAGAACCCACATTTTTTGAAGGTTATCTTTACCAACAAGAAGTTCTTCTTTACGTGTTCCAGATTTCTGAATATCAATCGCTGGGAAGATACGTTTATCAGAAATTTTTCTATCAAGCACAATCTCGGAGTTACCTGTACCTTTAAATTCTTCAAAGATCACTTCATCCATACGTGATCCAGTATCAATTAGCGCCGTTGCGATAATTGTAAGAGAGCCACCTTGCTCAACATTCCTCGCTGCACCAAAGAAACGTTTAGGACGCTGAAGGGCATTTGCATCTACACCACCAGTAAGAACTTTACCAGAAGAAGGAACGACTGTGTTATATGCGCGTGCTAGTCGTGTAATTGAGTCAAGAAGAACAACCACGTCACGCTTGTGCTCAACAAGACGCTTTGCTTTTTCCATCACCATTTCAGCAACTTGTACGTGTCTACTGGCTGGTTCGTCGAATGTCGAAGATACAACTTCACCGCGTACACTTCTGGCCATGTCTGTAACTTCTTCCGGACGTTCATCGATAAGCAGAACGATCAGGTAAGCATCTGGATGATTTGCTGTAATTGATTTTGCAATCTCTTGAAGCATAACCGTTTTACCAGTACGTGGCGGCGCAACAATCAATGCACGTTGACCAAAACCAATTGGTGACGTCATTTCAATAACGCGCTGTACGTTATTTTTCTTTGTTGGATCATCAATCTCAAGCTTAATACGGCGCTCAGGATATA
Organism: Micavibrio sp. TMED27; assembly: GCA_002167715.1. Classification (GTDB taxonomy): domain Bacteria; phylum Pseudomonadota; class Alphaproteobacteria; order Micavibrionales; family Micavibrionaceae; genus TMED27. The sequence goes on along the minus strand of NHCG01000015.1, from coordinate 99,618 downwards.
ATGGCGTTAAGTTATCAAAGTTAATGCGGTGACGAAGTTTATCTGGGCTTTCACCATTAGCGCTGCCCACACGAAGAAGAGCAAAATAACGCTCTGAATCTTTTGGGGCCCTAATTTCGCCCTCAACAATGTCACCTGTACGTAGGCCAAAACGGCGTACTTGCGAAGGTGAAACATAAATGTCGTCTGGACCTGGTAAGTAATTTTCTTCAGGTGAGCGAAGGAAACCAAAACCATCTTGCAGGACCTCTAATACACCACTACCTGAGATTGGCACACCTTCTTGAGCAAGTTGCTTAAGGATTGCGAACATCATGTCTTGCTTTCGCATAGATGCGCAGTTTTCAATTTCTAGCTCCTCTGCAAAGGCAAGTAGCTCAGCTGGGCTGCGTGTTTTGAGTTCCTGTAGGTTCATATGATAACTCTATCTGTTTGTAATCTATTTCCAACCTTATTAAGCTCTGTCGTTATTCAAGCTTCACCACCCGGATTGAATATTATTTTAAAAAGAAGAAAGGGGGGAGGGGCTATTTTAGAACATTAGCAATTCTAAACGTTTGTAAACGTAGACGCTTAATAATCTCTATTCGTAATTTTCCTAAGTCGTTTTTCCGATAAACGGTGCCGCAAAAAAACGGCTCCAAATGTAATTACCCAAAAATTTTATGGATTTATCTAAAAGACAATACCATTTAAGCGCAACTTATTTAAAGAGTCAAGCGCCAAATTAAGCATATATTTTATAACCTGTTTCGAACATATTCATCCATTGCGCGTGCAAGAGCATCATCGACCAGAACTTCTAATGTATTGCCTTTCTTTATAAAGCGAGCTTGATCAAACGGAATGGCAACGCCAGCCCCTCTTAAACCGTTGTAATTCATATTGATGAAGAGATATTCGGCGCGGCTACCAACTGAATCAAAAAGTACATCGCTTATTTTACCGATTTTCTGTATTTCTGATTTTTTTACATCGGCGTCTAATAGCTTTTGAATTGAGATTCCACCAAGGCTTTTATGTGTAGTGTTTGAACTTTTACGAAGAGAAGAGAGCATTTCTTCTATTTGATCTCTATTAAAACCTGTTCTAAAGCCGTTTCCAGCAGATTCGATTTCCAGTGTTTTGTAATCAATAAATATAGGGTCGATGCTACGCTTTATTTTATTGAGCTCGACTTCTAGTGCTAATATTCCGCCTTTTTGATCGAAGCCAACATCTAAGACATCGCCAATGACACGGTTTTTTCTATCTATAATGCGGTCTTCTATGATCTTTGTGCCGCGTTCATGTTTAGAGCTTTTTTCAGGCGTGTAGCTATTAATAGTTGTAATCTTCTCAAGATGTGACAGATAAGCAGCATCTTGTGCGAGGCTATATGAAGTTACAAAAGAAGTTGCAATTAAAAATGCAGCTATTTGGAATATAGATTTCATGTCTAAAGAATAACCTAAATACATTCATCAAACTAGCTTGTAAAACATATAGGCGCATTCATGAAAAAAGCGCCAGATCCATAACGGAAAAGGCGCTCTTTCAAATACCGTATGAAAAATACTAGTTTTTCTTGTGAGGAGGAAGTTTCTTCTCAACAAACCAAACATGCGCACCACGGTTACCTGTTTCAGGATTTGTTGCCCATGGGTCATATTTTTTCTTACGAATTTTGTATTCAGCGCGTGTAGAGCGCTTAGCGTAATAGCGGTATCCTGTACCTGCTTCGCTTTCCAATCTAACTTTTACGTGCGTGGCTTTTGCCATGTCATTCACTCCTAATTCTTATAGAGACGACCTTATGCGCTAATACGAAAAAAAAGTCAAGCATTATAAGTCGATTTTTGCTATACCCCTGACCATGAGTTTAAAAATTGGTGACATAACCCCTGAAAACCCAGTGTTTTTGGCGCCTATGTCGGGCGTAAGCGATCAACCTTTTCGTAAGATTGTGAAACGTTATGGCGCGGGTTTGGTTTTTTCGGAAATGATTGCGAGCCGCGAAGCGGTCTTAGGGCGCGATCGATCCGTCAAAGCCAATACAGATTATTCTGAAGAGTTTCCCATGGCGGTGCAGCTTGCGGGCTGTGAACCCGAAGCCTTTGCTGAAGCTGCTAAAATCAATGTCGATAAGGGTGCTGCGATCATTGATATTAATTTTGGTTGTCCTGTTAAAAAAATTGTAAAAAAACTTGCGGGCTCAGCTCTAATGCGTGATGAAGCACTCGCGTGTCAGATCATGGAGGCCACCGTCGCAGCTGTTGATGTGCCTGTGACCGTGAAAATGCGCTTAGGTTGGGACGAAGAAAGCCTTAATGCCCCGCGCCTTGCAAAAATGGCGCAGGATATCGGTATTCAAATGGTGACTATTCATGGCCGCACGCGCCAGCAAATGTATAAGGGGGAAGCAAATTGGGATGCGGTAAAAGCCGTACGCGAAGCTATATCATTACCGCTTATTATTAATGGTGATATTCTGAGTGCACAGGATGCAAAGACCGCTATGGCACTAAGTGGTGCTGATGGCGTGATGATCGGGCGCGGTGCACAAGGTAAGCCATGGCTTTTGGGTCAAATTGCAAACGATCTTAATGAAAGTGCTGATACCACATCATTTATAGAGCCAAGCCATGCAGAGAAATGCAGCGTTATGATTGAGCATTTCGATGCTATTTTAGAAACTTACGGCGAACAAAAAGGCGTGCCGATCGCGCGTAAACATCTTTCATGGTACTCGGAAGGAATGGAGGGCAGTGCCGATTTCCGCCGTATGATCAACAAAGAGCGCGATCCCAAAATAGTAAGAGCCAGCATTATGGCTCTAGGGTAAATTTGAATTTAAACTGAATGAGTTTGAAATTTATGACGTGATCGTTGAGGAAAAAAGAAAGAGGCTCACGCCCTGCCAGCTCAACACTAGATAAAGGGGGCGAACAAGCCTCTATTATCAAGCTAAGAGAAATGCTCTTTATTGTCAAGAATGACAACGCTCGCCGCTATTTTGAAAGCCCCAAAAAAGAGCGATGCAAAAGGTGCACTAACGTTTTTTCTTCTTATTAGATTTCCCCTTATTCCCTGTATAGGAGTTTTTAGGGCCTTTGGACTTACCGCCTTTTCCGCGTCCTCCTTTATCGCTTCTACGTCCTTTTGAGCGTGGCTTTTCTGCCATGCCGAAATTCTTTTTCTTTTTGAAAGTCAGTCCGGGTATATCCGCTCCTTTTATACTTTCCCCAGTAAGCTCTAATAAACATGATCCCGTCAGCGCATCAGACTCTTTGAGTTTAACGCTGACCTTCGCCCCAAGCCTAAAGACGCGCCCACGCCGCTTACCGACCAATGCATGTGTATCTTCATCGTGAATATAGAAATCATCTGCCAGAGATTTCATAGGCACAAGCCCATCTGCGCCGCTTTCAGTGAGACTAACAAAAAGACCAAAACGGGTAACGCCGCTAATTTGTCCTTCAAAGACTGCGCCAACATGTTCCGATAGATAAGAAGCTGTAAAACGGTCAACAGCGCTGCGTTCTGCTCCCATTGATGCGCGCTCAGTCGTTGAAATATGTTGAGCAATTTCATCAATACGTGCGCACTCTTCTTCAGATATAGGCCCGGTGCCGAGATCATAAGCTGCGATTAATGAACGGTGCACCAATAAATCGGCATAGCGCCGAATAGGGGAGGTAAAGTGCGCATATTTTTCTAAAGCAAGGCCAAAATGCCCGATATTATCTGCTGCATAAACGGCCTGACTCTGCGAACGTAATATCACTTGTGAGATTAAATGAGAGTATGGAAGCTTTGAGCCTTGACGCAAAATGCCATTAATTTGTTGCGCTTCCATAACTTGACCCTTAGGTACAGAAATACCAAAGCTTTCAACAAATTCACGAACTGAATCAAGCTTATCTGATTTTGGACGGTCATGAATACGGTATACACAAGGGAAGGTTTTTGGATCACGCTTGGCTTCAATCGCTTTAGCCGCAGCCACATTTGCGAGAATCATAAATTCTTCAATAAGTTTGTGGGCATCAAGCCGCGCTCTGGGCTTAACGCCGGTCATATTGCCTTTATCATCGATAAGGATCTGGCGTTCAGGTAGATCCAGATCTAGCGCCCCGCGTTTTATGCGCGCTTTATCTAAAACGGCGTATGCCTCGTATAAAGGCTCAATCACTTTATTCATTAGTGGGGCCGTCATATCATCGGGCTGCCCATCTTTTGCGGCTTGTACTTGATCGTATATTAGCCGTGCATGTGACCTTATGAGCGCACGCACAAATTTATATTTTTTCAAATGGCCTTCATTATCAATCCACATATGAACAGCCAGTGATGCGCGCGGTTCATGTGGCCGAAGAGAGCAGAGATCATTTGAAAGTGCCTCAGGTAACATCGGCACCACGCGATCAGGAAAGTATGTGGAGTTTCCGCGCCTGCGCGCTTCTGTATCTAGCGCAGAGCCAAAGCGCACATAATGCGCAACATCGGCAATCGCAACAATAAGGTGAAAGCCGCCATCATCCATTTTTTCTGCAAAAACGGCATCATCGAAATCACGGGCATCAGCACCGTCAATGGTGACGAGAGGAACATCCCTTAAATCTTCACGTTTTTTAAGCGGTGGAACTTTTAAACCTTCACAGTCTTTAAGCGCATCTTTTGGCCATTCCTCTGATAGTCCAGCTTCATGAAGGGAGATAAGGCTAATCGCTTTTGGATCGCCGCGCTTGCCGATGACCTCGACGATGCGCACTTTTTTTCGCCTTAGACCGCGTGAAGGCTGAATTTCACCAATTGCGAGATCACCCTCTTGTGCGCCTCCAAGTTCACCCTGAATAATATCGAAATCATATTTTGCCTTCTTGTCTGTCGGCAGTAAAACAGGTCCATGTTTTGTATAGTGGATTAAGCCTAGAACACGGCCGCGTTCATTATCGAGCGCCTTAATAATACGCGCTGCGTAACTATCATCATCAAGGCGCTGAAGCCGAACAAGGGCGCGGCTGCCCTCTTTCATGCGTGANAATTGTTTATTNTCAGGTACAAGCTCAATGGTGGGATATTCACCTTGAAGTCCGGCATTCCACTCAATGGGTTTAACAAAAACATCGCCATCAGTGGTTATTTGATGAACCTCAACCACTAAAACATTTGGTAAGCTGTCAGGTACGCTATAAGCGCCGCCAGCTTGTTTGACGATAACCCCTTCGGCTTCCATGGATTTGAGATGGGATTTAAGTTCAATCCTTTTATCACCGCCTTTAATGCCTAAGGCGCGTGCAATTTCTCTCTTAGTAAGGGCTTCTCCGCTGCCTTTGATAAGGTCTAGAATTAAGGTTGGATCAAAATCACTCATATAATTTAAGTGTAGGCGTTATTAGAGTGTAGAGCAATGGGTAGATTTTATGTTTACATAATTGATAGTAGTAATGTTGATGTATATAAGTTTGTTTGTGTAATGATAGGGAAAGAAATATGCAAAAAGTCAGTTCTGCTTTTGCGCAAACGATAGAAAAAAATAAGTGGTCTTATCACACAGTTACGAACACAAATGAAACGCGCTCATTTTCTCAGCAGGAAATACTATATTCTGATACGAATCCGCAAATTCACAATTGGATATTAGAAGCAGTCCACAAGAGTGGCGATGGCATGGACAATAGTATAGAAATTGGCTTTTTCGTAGTAGAAAAAAGGAATGGTGAATTAGTGCGTGAATTCACAACTTCTCATGATCGTGACGCCATTTACACGCAAGATTTAAATCGAGCTTATGACCANTTGTTCAAAAANGTAACTCCTGAGGAAATTGCTCGTATTCAATTTTATCATACACATCCGTGCGGGCCTATGTCGCTAACTATATCAAGGGCTGATGTAGATGAAGCCATTCGTTTGCAAGAGCGAGGTAAAGAAAAAGGGGCGAATGTTCCATTTGATATGCATGCTATGCCNTACGATATATCCTTTAAGGGGCATTACAAACAATTTCAGAGACCTNAATTAGGCACACGTGTAGCNCCTCCGCCAATATTAATACCAGTAGAGCCTACACTTTTAAGAATAANTATTGATATTTAATGCTTAGGCGNATTCCAGNTAGCTGGCTCAATCTTTTTACGGCGCAGACGTAANGCAAGCCCTAAAGATACGCCAATTCCTATGGCAATTGTTAAGTCTGCCACGACTGTTAAAATTAAGGTGATGAGTAAAAGCGTTTTATCCTCGTTTGAAGCTTTCAAATAGTCTTTCCATTTATGTGGCTCACTCATATNCCAGGCAGTTAGTACCAAAAGCCCAGCTAANGCGGGCATTGNCATATAGCTAGCCANCGGCGCAATNAGTAAAACGGCTAACAAAATNATAAGTGCATGGATAAGGCCAGATATCGGTGTTTGCCCNCCGGCTTTGATGTTNGTNGCTGTGCGTGCAATTGCGCCTGTTGCAGGCATACCGCCAAATAAAGAGGAGCCTAAATTGGCAATTCCTTGTGCTAAAATTTCTGCATTGGGCTTGTGTTTGCTTCCAATCATTTTATCGGCAACCATTGCGGAGAGTAGTGACTCAACCCCAGCTAGGAAAGCAATAACTAAAGCAGAAGGGATCAGCTCAATAATACGTTCAAAAGAAATGTCAGGCATTTGTGGTGTTGGTAAAGTGTCCGGNAGAGTGCCAAAACGTGAGTGAATGGTATCAACAGGTAGAGTAAGCCATGCCGCTATGAAAGATGTTANAGCCACCGCNATTATTAAGCCTGGTAGTCGCGGTACAAGTCTTCNGAATATAACCATNAGNGCTACGCTCATTAGAGAAATAATGAGTGCAAGTGGATTGTAGCTGTTAAGTGATGCCCATAGCATNGAGACTTTTTCAAGAAAATCCGCTGGAAGATTTTCAACCTTTAAGCCAAGAAAATCAGGCACTTGGCTGGTTGCAATAATGATAGCGATTCCAATAGTGAAACCATTGACCACAGCCTCTGGAATATAGCTTATGAGGCTACCTGCCTTNAGAAAGCCAGCTATNATTAGGATAAGTCCTGCCATAAATGTAGCAAGGATCAAGCCATCATATCCATGTTCAGCGATCACACTAAAGACAACGACGATAAACGCGCCCGTTGGCCCTCCAATTTGTACACGGCTGCCGCCAAAAAGTGAGATAAGAAAGCCACCAATAATTGCGGTTATAAGGCCTTTTTCAGGTTCAGCACCGGAAGCGATCGCAATGGCGATACTTAAAGGGAGTGCGACCATAGCAACTGTAATTCCGGCCAGAAAATCTGACCAGAATTTGGATATAGAGTAATCCTTTAACGAGTTAAGAATTTGCGGCGTCATTTATGCATACGCCTCTCCATGGCTTAGTAAACACGAGCCTTAGGTGGAATAGGCTCAATCTCATCTGTAAGTGTCTTCATGATCACTGGACGATACTCAATCTTTGTCTTGCCTGTAGGGACTTCAAGATGTGTGATTGTGTGCTTCATCCATTTTTCATCATTACGATCAGGGAAATCCTCATGCGCGTGCGCGCCACGGCTCTCTTCGCGATTTGCTGCAGAATGCATGGAAACCACAGCCTGATTGAGCAAGTTATCAAGTTCAAGTGTNTCTACAAGGTCTGTATTAAAGATCATAGAGCGGTCTGTGACACCAAGATCAGCTTTACCTTGATAGATGTTATTGATNTTTTCTACGCCTTCNTTAAGTGACTTCGTTGTGCGGAAAACAGCAGCATGGTTTTGCATNGTTTTTTGCATNTCTAGGCGAAGTTCTGAAGTGCGTGTAGAGCCTTTTGCATTACGGAAGTGGTCGAGACGCGCGATCGCNGCATCNCCGTTATCACCTTTTAATTCTTTNTGCGGTGCGTTTGGCTTCAAAATTTCTGCGCAGCGATTNGCTGCCGCNCGGCCAAATACGACAAGGTCAAGAAGTGAATTTGAACCCAANCGGTTCGCGCCNTGTACNGATACNCAGGCNGCTTCACCAATGGCCATTAGACCNGGCACAACAGCATTTGGATCTTTCTTCGTCGGGTTAACAACTTCACATTTATAATTNCACTGAATACCGCCCATATTGTAATGCACAGTAGGTAGAACTGGGATGGGTTCTTTAGTAACGTCAACGCCNGCAAAAATGCGTGCACTTTCNGCAATACCNGGCAANCGTGAGTGAATAATGTCTGCATCTAAATGCATAAGGTTCAGATGAATGTGATCAGAGCCTTCTCCTACGCCGCGCCCTTCACGAATTTCCATTGTCATCGAGCGTGAGACAACATCACGTGAGGCAAGGTCTTTAGCAGATGGAGCGTAACGCTCCATAAAGCGTTCACCTTCTGAGTTAGTGAGATAACCACCTTCACCGCGAACACCTTCGGTAATAAGGCAGCCAGCGCCGTAAATACCTGTTGGGTGGAACTGTGTAAATTCCATATCCTGTAGCGGAATACCTGCGCGCAGAACCATAGCGCCGCCATCACCAGTACAAGTATGNGCAGATGTACAAGAGAAATAAGCGCGTCCATAACCACCTGTAGCGAGAATAACTTGGTGTGAGCGGAAACGGTGAAGTGTTCCATCATCAAGGTTCCAAGCCATCACGCCAACGCACTCACCATCTTCCATGATCAGATCAAGTGCGAAATATTCGATAAAGAACTCGGCATTGTTTTTCAATGCTTGCGTATAAAGCGTGTGAAGGATCGCATGGCCTGTTCTATCAGCTGCCGCACATGTGCGCTGCGCAGTCCCTTCACCAAAATGCGTTGTCATACCGCCAAAGGCGCGTTGATAAATTTTGCCCGCAGCAGTCCTTGAAAACGGTACACCGTAATGCTCAAGCTCAATAATNGCTGGGATCGCTTCACGGCACATATATTCAATAGCATCTTGATCACCAAGCCAGTCAGAACCTTTAACAGTGTCATACATGTGAAACTGCCAGCTATCTTCACCCATATTTCCAAGTGCAGCCGAGATACCGCCCTGTGCGGCAACAGTGTGAGAGCGTGTCGGGAAAACTTTTGAAATAAGCGCTGTCTTCAGCCCTTTTTCTGCGCAACCAAAACCTGCGCGAAGTCCAGCGCCTCCGGCGCCAACAACAACAACGTCATATTCGTGATCAATGATTTCGTAAGATTTAGTCATGTTTTATAAACCAAGTTTTAGAATGGATACAATTGTTGCAAGCCCAATAAGACCAAANACAACTTTCATAAGGTTAATCATCAGCGCGCGTTTTTTGAGATCAGAGATGTAATCTTCNTACACCACTTCAATTTCAAGCGCAAAATGCGTCAATGGTACAATTACAAATAAGATAGCCATAACCATATTAAATGGCTGGCCAAGAAAGGCTTGNAAAGCTTCNTAATCTGCACCGCGAAGCGATAGAACAGCATACACAAACCAAGCTACAAGCGGAATATTCGCAATTGTCGTTAGATTGTGCGCAGCTTTGTGACCCGTACCTTTATGGTTTGTAAATGCAAGTTTTAACATTGTGAATGGGCAATTACAGCCTTTTTTAATAGCCATTATTTCGTGACCTCAATTCCGTTTTGTGTAGCAATAAAGTAAAGTGCGATCGTAAGGAGAGCGGAAACAATAATTGCAATATGACCAGTCATAAAGCCTGTCTCATGATGAACGCCAATGACAAAATCCCAAAGTACGTGGCGCACGCCGTTAGCAAGGTAGAAAAATACGGCGAAAGATCCTGCNAGCATTAAATAAGCAATAGCAGGCATCTGAAGGAAGGCCATCAAAGGATCAAAAATCGGTGGATACCATGCGACTGCAACCAGACATAAGAATATAAGTGACAATATTTTAGCTAAAACAATACCAATTCCACGACCAATAATCGATAGTCGCGCATTATACGGTAGCTTATAAACCTGTAGATGCGGCGAAAGCGGGCGTTGCTTTGCGAGCTTTGTTTCTTCAGTATCCATATTCTCAAAACTTATCTTATAAATTAAACATTTCTAACGGCATAATATTGCGATTGTCAGAAAATTNAATCATTTATATAGAATTGGCGATACTTTTTTCAACAGTACTTAAGCAGATGCTGTGATCTCACTTTTAGGATGAGTAGGGTTTGCATCTTGTTGCTTGCGGTGGAACTGAAGATACTCTTGAGCGTGGTTTTTCATAGTTTTCAGAGCTTGCGCGGCTTCTGGTTTTTCAAGAATTCCTGAAAAAGCATTGATACTGTTTTTATATGCGGACAGATCATCCTGTAGAGCGCGCACAAAATCTGCCTTTATATCATCCTGCGTTTTAAGGTCTTTTAGAGCCTCAAAATAGGTATCAGCAATCACTAGGCGNGATATGCCAACAAGGCTAAAGCGCTCTTCTCTCGATAGTTGCGAGTAATGTGATAAATGTTCTCGAGCATTCTTATTAGCGTCNCTAGGTGCATTGAGTGAAGCNGCATGCTGGGCATACATTTCCACTCGGTTCAAATAGGGATCAAGNCCTTCAACGTTGGCGGTTGTTTTATAATTATGCGTTAAAGAGCCGAAGAGTGCTCGTTTCTGATTGTCCATTTGCCTAAACCTTTTCTCATATATTCCGTATGAAAATGATCTAACATGATGATTTACGTCATGGCAATATAATTATTGCCATAATTATTTGAGCATTAAATAAAAAAAGCGAGCAATGTGCCCGCTCTTTAAAATTGAGATATTTAATCGTTTATGCTGCAGCTTTGAGCTTTTGCTGAACAAGCAGTTCAGCAATCTGAACTGTGTTAAGTGCCGCACCTTTTCTGAGGTTATCAGCTACGCACCAGAAATTAAGACCGTTTTCAACAGAGATATCTTCACGCACGCGGCTGATGTAAACATCATCCTCTCCTTGAATTTCTGTCGGTGTAACATATTCAAGATCTTCATTCTCAAGATCGATAAGTGTAATACCGCGTGTATTACGGAATAGATCTTTGGCTTGAATTGCTGTTAGNTCATTTTCTAATTCCACATTGACCATTTCAGCNTGTCCAATAAATGTTGGAATACGTACACATGANGCGCAGACCTTGATNGCAGGATCCAAAATCTTCTTGGTCTCCACCATCATTTTCCACTCTTCTTTCGTCATACCATCATCCATAAACACGTCAATTTGCGGAATAGCGTTAAAAGCAATCTGTTTTGCGTACACAGATGGTTCAGGCGATTGATTNGCATAAATCCCTTTTGTCTGGTTAAATAGCTCATCCATTGCAGCCTTACCGGANCCAGATGTAGACTGGTATGTNGANACAACAACACGCTTGATTTTGGCAGCGTCATGTAANGGTTTTAGCGCAACAACCATTTGAATTGTTGANCAGTTNGGGTTAGCGATAATGCCTTTAGGGATATCGTTAATAGCCTCTGGATTGACCTCAGGTACAATTAATGGAACATCCGGATCCATACGCCAATAAGACGTGTTATCGATTACGATCGCACCAGCAGCAGCAGCTTTTGGTGAGTATTCCGCTGAAACTTTACCACCAGGGGATGAAAGCACAATATCAATGCCTTTAAAGTCGAATTTTGCAAGGTCTTGTACTTTTAAATCTTTATCTCCATANGAGACTTCACGCCCTGCACTGCGTGAGGATGCAAGAGCGACAACATCATCTGCTGGNAAATTACGCTCATCAAGAATTTTGAGCATCTCATGCCCAACATTTCCTGTAGCGCCAACAACTGCGACTTTATAACCCATTTTATTGCTCCTAAGCTTTGTTTTACGGGGTTTCATTGATATGATAAATATAGTTGCAATTGCAAGTCTTTTCAGCCCCTTCTTTAAGAGATTATCGAAATATGAGTGATAAAAAACTAACAATAGAGGAATTAGAGCAAAAAGTCCTTGAGGCCGATGCTGTTGCCGAGATGAAGTCTAATTTTCTAGCAACGATGAGCCATGAAATCAGAACACCCATGCAATCGATATATGGGCTACTTGAATTAATCGCAGATGAAAAGCCAAATGATAAAATTGCTGAAATGGTCAAAACAGCGCAAACATCGGCCTCTGGGCTTTTAGAAATTNTAGATGATGTGCTCGATTTTGCAAAAATGGACGCGGATAAAATGGAACTAGATAGTTTCGAAGTGCCGGTGCGCCTGCTGGTAAGGGGGCTATTAGAAGCACTTGCAGTAAAAGTTCATGGCGTAAATGTTGAGTTGATTGACGAGATAGAAGAAGAGGTCCCTTTTGTTGTAGCTGGTGATCCAAAGCGTNTGCGTCAGATCATTATGAATTTGTGTGGTAATGCACTTAAATTTACAAAGGAAGGAACTGTAAAAGTTCGTGTGACGTCTCACACGCAACATGTGAAACCAAAAAATGACAAAGATATAGCCTTGCGTTTTGAAGTGATTGATAGCGGTATAGGCATGTCGCAAGAGGTTTGCGATAAACTCTTCGGCGCATTTGTGCAGGCAGACAATTCAACACAGCGTAAATATGGGGGAACAGGACTGGGGTTATCGATCTCTAAAAAATTGGTTGAGTTAATGCATGGGAAGATTGGTGTTGAAAGTGTTGAAGGTGAGGGATCAACATTTTGGTTTGAAATTCCAACGCGTGAAGTAAAGCAAGATGAATCCATAGTAGATTTACCAGATTTGACAGGCATTTCAGTGATTTCTGTCGAAGATCACCCACAAGGCGCCAAAGAAATATTTAACTCACTAAGGTCTATGGGGGCAATTGTTGAAAGCTGCGCGACATATAAAGAAGGCTTAGAACTTATTAAACGAAGACCATTTGATGTGGCTGTAATTGACCAAGGGCTTCCTGACGGGCTAGGCTTAGACTTGATCAAGGAAATAACGGAGATCAGGCCCAATACAGGATTAGTCATGTACACCGTACGTGATGATATTGGTCTATCGCACAGTCTAACAGCCTTAGGTGTAACGTACCTGACCAAACCAGCGAGCCGAAAAGGTTTAGGCGAAGCGGTTAAAGGCGCTTCATCTAAGGTTGCTAAAATGGATGTTGAGGGGCCAACGAAACTGATTATTGCTGAGGATACAGAAAGCGTAAGAGATATCTTGCAAAGGCAGCTTGATAAGCTGGGGGTAGAAGCAACTTTTGTAAATAATGGGCGCACAGCTTTAGAAGAAATGAGCGCAGGAGAATACGGGATTTTGTTAACGGACCTGCACATGCCAGAAATTGATGGTTATGGTTTGGTAGAGATTATAAGAAAAACAGAAGCAGGAACGGATAAGCATTTTCCGGTCATTGTTTTAACCGCTGATGTGCAAATGTCTCGGCGCGAAACATATCTAAGCTATGGTTTTGATGAATGTCTGTTGAAGCCCGTGAGCCTTGGTCAGTTAAAACGATTATTGATAAGGTGGGGTTTGCTCAACGAAGACGAAAGATCAGAGACAGCTACTGAAGAAAATGTAAGCACAGATTTTTCTAGTGATACCGCAATTGATAAAGAAGCAGTTATTGCCCAAATGGGTTCTTTTGATGATATGGCGATTGAGATGATCGGTATGTTCGTTGATATGACACAGCCATTAATTGATAAGCTAGAGCCAGCCCTTAAAGAGGAAAACTATAGTGAACTCGCTGAGTTAGGTCATAGTTTAAAAGGAGGGGCACGAAGTGCATGCTGCACGCATTTAGGAAATGTAGCCTCTGAACTTCAGGATGAAGCTGAAAAGAATAGGTCTGTAGAAAAAATTGTGCAGAAAATATATGAAGAATTTGACCGCGTAAAGGCCGAGGTTGAAAACTTAAGTTCTTAAAGATGGCAATTTGCTGCAGTATCTTGATGCTGCCCAGCCGGTGAATTTGAAATCATCCAAACTCTGAAGCATAAATTTCCAGAAGGACAAGATGTAATAGCGTCATCATCCAAATCAGTTGCACTGCTCGTTGAATCTATGACATCTGCTTCGCATTCTGAAAAATTGTCATCAAGTTTCTCAAGGGCCGTTCTTAAGAAAGCATCACTTTTCGTGGTGCGCGTCCAAAAGTAAACACCGTCAGAGCCGTTATAATATTGCCATGCCTCAAAAAGATCTGGCGGCGGCGGCATAAATTGACCTGAAGCACCGCCAAATAAAGCGCGATGTTGTTCTGGTGATCCGTCATTATTTCCAGGGCACTTTATATACTCGACATTTCTATTAGGCGCACGGTAATTACCAGCAGTCGGAAAATAATTTGAGTTAGGGGTAATGGGATAGCGTATATTCGCATCAGGCTCTTCGGCCGTTAATGCTGCACTCTTATCGCCCCGTGGGTATTTTAATGCGCATGATTGTATGGCACTGCGAATAGTATTGATTTGCCCTTGAAGCGCAGCAATAGATTTGAAGCTATTTTGTGACGATGTTTGCTGCGAAGACGGTTGCATAAAGCTTACGGTTAACGCCGCTAAAAGTGCGATAGCAATCAGAATATAAACAAGGGCGCTTCCTCTTTCATTTTCATATGCAGAGGATGAAAAGAGGGGCTTATTAAGCATTCTAGCGCTCTATCAAAACGTGGTAGTATATATTTTCGCCGGCACTATCTGTAATGCACCCAAAAGCTTGTCCATCAAAGCTTTCTGCGCCACCATCTGTACCAAATATGGCTGTTGTGGCTGATGGAAAAGTATAATCATAATCCATCTGAACTGAAGCAGCTGTTACATCTAAATCTGCGGAAACAGTACGATCAGTTGTCGGAATTCCCAGCTCGTCATTTAAGCGGTTACAAATTGAATCTCTAAGGCCTGGTAAAAACGCAATCACATCATTACCTGAACCCGCTGAATCTAGTCCAATATTTTGAATTCGATAACTCGCGCTGAAATACCATGTGCCTGGATTCCCATCATCCATAACATCGGCCGGAGATGCAGTATATGTTGCACCGCCTCCAACTGGTGAAGGATAGAACACGCCTCTATTTTGTAGAGCTGTGGTTGTTAAATCATCATATGGCGGTGGATCAAAATTAATCTCTGTGGCATCAACGTTATTGCTAATCATCATACGAATGATAGCTGTACGAACAGATGCGGGATACTGACTAATTGATGCTGAATTAATCAGGCTTGTTTCTTCATTTGCGCTACCGCCACCACTTCTGGAAGATTGCGTAACGGCATAGGACAGGGCTGCAAACAGAGCAACAGCAATTAGAATAAGGAATAATACATTCCCACTTTCGTGATTTTTATTTTCATTTGTTATCATTTTTATTTTCTTACTCATTTTTATCAAACTTTATATCATCCAGCAGGAGCTACGGAAACTTTATTTATTTTGAGTGACGCGGTTAAAGGAAATTTATCGCATTCTCGTCCTACACAGAGCCTGTCAATATTAACACGCCAGCCTGAGCCACCATTTTGGATGTGCCCAATGGCTTCACGAAACTGTCCAAATGCTGCGGTGCTCGTAGCTGTAATTAAAACAGAAGAGCCGCTTGCTTTGATATCAAGCCCGGTATATGTCTTTTCGATTTTTTCTACAAATGCCTTGATGGCGTTTGGGTTTACAGCCAAATCTTGAATGGTTGGGACATTAGGCTTTAACGCCTGTGATTCCTGAAACTCAGCTCTAAGTTCCGTGAGCTGTTGTAATTGTACGGTCGTATATAGGCCAACAACCCCTGCAAAAGACCACGAAATAGCCGCGATAATGAGCATTGTCTGACCTGCATTCTGTGGCATTTTTTCCAAAAATGCGTTGAGGTCATCCGCTGCATGCGGACTGGTGAATTTTTTCAAGCTACGCCAATTAAATTTTTTAGCGTTTTCCAAAAAATTATTAAAATTCAAACTTAACCTCTTAAATTGCCTCAAATACAATTATAGCAGTATATTGGCTGTTTTGTAAATTAACTAACATCATATTTTCTTTATAATTCATTTATTTAGCCTTAAATGATTAGCGCCTGCCTTGGACTCGAATACGTCCATCTTTTTCAGCATTTTTATCATCGACGCGCGCAGAGTATTTTTCATTAACTGTCTGTGCAAAAGCAGGAGGAATAAGGGCTTCCCAATGAACATTTCGGCCTTTTACCTCATATATAACAAGGGTACCGTCTAATGTGCCCAAACCGTCTAAGATTTCCTGAATTCTAACCATGTGTTTTAGAGAGTCGCTCTGCATAGCATTAAAGGCTTTAAACATAAGGTCTTCAGCAGCGCGGTTAGTCTGTTCATGTACTTGCGCTAAATCTCTTTCAAGCATGTTAATGGCAATATAATTATATCCAAGCAGTAAAATGGCCATGAATGTGACGATCATACCTGAAAAAACAAGAGTTTTTGCTGTGGCTCTGGCGAGTTTTTCTGTTTTTAGATTTCTATTTCGCCAAGGAACAATATCGGCAAGATCAGGATTAATAGTTACAAAGTTAGCATCCATGCTTTGCACACGTGGCAGAATTGTTCTCGATGCGCCAAGATATACTTGCATACGCCCTGTTTCAGGGTCCCATCTAAGTGCTGAGGCCAAGCCTTCTTGCTCATACAGATATACGGTCTCTTTGTCCCAATATTCTGAATTACCAGGAAGGGCAGCTAAAAGTGGGCACCAGCTATCAGGGTTAGAGGATAACGTGCTGGATGGACATGCAAGATACCAAATTTTATTTTCATCAATTGAATATGCGAAATGTATTTTTTCTGTTCCGCAAGCTTGTGAAGCAGCGTTCCATACGGCTTCCTCCTCTGTACCAGGAATATGTGGAATAACACCCCCAACTAATTCATGCGGTAGATGAGGGGATAGATTCTCGATAAAATCTTTGCTTTCACCAGCCAAATAGTCCGCTACGCCAGCGCTTGGTTTAGCTTGCTTTTTAATTGGCCCTGATGGGTCGTCTGGATTTTTGGGTGTAATATCCAACTTAGTGCTCCTTATCAATCCTTCTAAACGGCCCCTTCCATNAGGCCACCCATCATAGAATCCATACTCATATTCATAACNGTAAGTGCGTAAATTGCACTACCAAACGCAATAACCAAAAAGACGCCAGTAATGGCAAAAGCCATCCAAACGATCATCGAGTGTTTTGTTTTCGCCGATTGTGAACGCATATCGGCAATAGACTCCATAACTGTAGCAACTTGTTCAAGATCAGACAAGGCCGCCAGNTCTAGNCGCTCAGTTCTTCTAAGTGGTGATCTATCTAATGCTGAGCCNAGNGANACNCCGCGNGATAGATCCTCAAGCGAAGCTTCCCAATATTGTGCCACATCCGGTGCNGATGAGGCCTCNGCTGATTGCTCGAGTGTGGCGTTAATCGGNACATGCCCTCGAAGCATCCGCGCAGCCGCTGTCATAGAATCGGCAAAGGCTAAATCGCGCATATACGCACCAATAAGAGGGATATTTCTAACAAGTTTTGCTGTCGGCCAGTCTTTTTTACCGCGGTTAAGCCAATAAGAAAATAAACACCAGGCTAGGAATAGGCCTGCCGCAACAGAGGTGTAAATTAACACATCCCATGTGAGTTCAAGGTTATTGACAACCTTGTTAAATTTTTCAAGTTCAAGCGGATCTTGCGGCGGGTTGTCTTTGAACCATTTAATCACCATCGGCTTACCAGCCCATAATGAACTAACAATCGAAAAAACATCAAAGCCAAGCCAGCCCATCGTNCCCATAATGGCTCGCGCNTTTTTGCGTTTTTGNGTGATGGAGTGAATAGCATGNGGAATACCATCAACCAGCTTATTAGCNTTTTCTGAGCCCGCGAGGATAGCNAGNGTTCCATGATCAAAAATCTGCAANGCTTTGAGTGCATCAATAACACCAAGNCCTCTTGCCANTGCTTCTCGTGCCGGTGCTAAAATATTCTGTCTACGCGGATTTGTTTCTGCTTGAATGATTTTCCAAAGGGCAACGCCCGGGGATGTTGCGGTTGCACGAAATTGTATTCCTCTAAGAAGCTGAACTTGCCACCATGTTGAACGCGCAAGAAGGCGTTCCAAAGGTGAGCGTTCATGGGGACGAATATTGAGGACATACCCCCCTTTTTTGCTAACGCTATTTCTTACATCATCAGGAGTAGGCAGGTAAAAGGTCTCGGTGACTTTCTTAGGTCCCGCAGGTGTTTCATAGGCTACTTCTGCAATCCATTGCTGCATATTTTATCCTTTAACCTCTCGTACTGCACGAAAGATATGAAAACTATTCCTCTAAGTAAGATAGGGCGGCTTTAGAATCGACCAACCCACTCAAGACAAGATCAATAAGCCCTTCACGGCGTGTATGAATAACAACGCCCTCTTCATTAACAACATTATTTACATTGCTCATGAGGCCTTCATAAATACCATTTCTATGCGCAGGCCCTACTGTAATCATCAGGGCATCCAGTAATAATGTACGCCCAGAAATACCTGTACGGTTACACAGATCACAGCCTGATGGATTATGCCGTCTAACTTTTGCATCACTATCAACGCCGAGCTGCTCAATTTCATGCGGCTTAAGTACATTATCAATTGTATCTCTGTGGGCGCAGCCCTGACACAGTGTTCTAACGAGGCGCTGATTGAGTATGCAGCGCACCTGCTGCGCGAGTGTATAGGTTGAGCTTCTCTCACGCTCATGTGGCATTAATGATTTTAAACGCTCAAAAGTCTGTAGCGCCGTATCCGCGTGAACGGTTGAGATCACTGTGTGACCAGATTCNGCAGCCTTCAAAGANGTTTCCACAGTATCAGCATCACGCATCTCACCAATAATAATGTAATCTGGGTCATGNCGCATAGACGCACGGATCAAATCTGCAAAGCTTCCGCCCGGCATCCCAGGCCTAACTTGCCACTGNGTTGCATAGCGTAACTCATATTCAATGGGATCTTCGATNGTAAGAACATGGCGTCTACGTCTATCAATCTCTTGAACNCAGGCATAAAGCGTTGTTGTTTTNCCTGAACCTGTCGGGCCGGAAAGTAAAATTAAGCCGCCGCCGCCTTTGATTTCAGGGGAGAGTAAACGCGATAAATAATCGCCCACATCTTCGTGTCTACGAAATAATTCATCAAAACCTTTAAGCGCCGCTCTATCTAAAAGACGAAGTGTGAGCTTCTCACCATCCTGCCCTTGCGGTCCAGCAGCAACACGAACATCAATAGCGCGGCCTTGCCATGTAAAGCCAAAACGACCATCTTTGGGAGTTGTTCTATCCCCGAAGTTCAGGCCTGCATCACGTTTAAGAAGTGTTGTTAAACGCGCCATCGCTTCCGCAGGTAAAAGGTGCATGGGAATCATATCCCCATCAATACGGTATTGAAGCCAGTTTGGCGCTTCGGGGTTGTTGTCTTGNACTAAATGAATATCTGATGCGCGCATTTGAAGGGCTTCGGCAAGCATNTCGCGCTGAAATTGGTTGAGTAGGAGGCCGTTATCTGGATCATTCAGCCACTGCGCNAAAGTTTTTTCACANCGATCAGCAGAAAGNTCATGCACTGAGCGCAGTGTATCAATAAGTTCTTTTCTATCCCATAGCTCTACNTCGACGCGTTCAACGGAGAAGCCAGAGCGTGTAGCGGTTGATATTAAGCTATTAATCTGACGATCATTCAGCTCATGAAGCGGTGCAATTCTTAGAACACTCTCGCTAAGGCCTATAAGGTGGATAGAAAGCGGTAGCCATGATTGTACTGGTAAAATTGCACGGAGCTGGTCTCCACTGGCACGATCTTTAATGCTTTCATCTTCAATCTCAGATGAGGGGACATGTGCNCCTGCCATATCCAAAAGTTGCTCAGTTGAGCGCGCTATACCNTGGTCTAAAAGCATATTACGCTCACGCTGTACCATATCGAGATAGCGTTCACGCCCTTCGGTGCTTCTATTTTTTATTGTAGAGTTTGCTTTTTTAATCACCTTTTTTTTAGGTGGCTTCAAGGCGTTTTCTTCACCATGATCTGTATTTGTATTGTCATCCATATTAGATTATACCACATTAATTATCACTAGAGCTGGAAGAGGATGAGCTGTCGCTACTATTGTTCTTATCCTTATCGTCTGAAGAAGCAGAAACGCGGTTAAGTGAAGAAAGAGAGCGATCAAACAGCAGTAATATTCTGCTATTTTGGTGTTCAAATTCAATACCGTTCTTTTGAATCGTAACCCACCATGGAATCCCGCCAAGCATATTCTCTTCGTTATCAAAAACTATACGGCTTCCGCCCGGACCATTGATAATTGCCCGTGTAGGTGAGAAAGAGGTTATTTTATANCCATCAAGAACACTTGCAGGATTNACCACNCCTCCGGATGTTGCATAGACCATGGANCGATTTTTGCTNGCGGCGCTCGCTTGACGNGAAGAGATGCTAAAATCTGCATCCGTNCTATCTGTATCACTATTGCCATCATCTGATGCCAAAATCTGTAGATTACCAGAGTCAGATAATAAGATAGCTTTTTGATCTTGTGAAACGGTCGCAATTGATTCGCCGCGCACTGGCATAACTAAAACGCCGCGCGCGCCATTGTGAAGAACCTGAATATCATCAAGCAGCTCACCCACGCGTGTTGGTGACCATGTGATCGTAAGAGGGCAGGCTTCAATAGGATCAAGTACTGTTCCTTCTGTACATCCGCCTTCTTTAAAGCTCACACCGTTATCAGACCCTGAAACCGCGACTTTTTTTAATACGATTTCAGCATCACCCGAGTTTACAAGCGTAACCGTAATACTGGAAGCAGAGGCAATATCTTCGCCAAAATCAATTTCCTCAAGTGATGAAACAAGAAGACCCTTCCCCGGAACAGCGCGCGGGAAAATATCCGCTTCTTCAACTTCTTCTGGTTCAAATTCACCCTCTAAGAGAACGCTGGAAATGGCTGTGGGACCGGAGTGCTTTACAACTAATACACCAGATGAACGCCCTTTGAGCTGCGGAGACCATGTGATTGTCGCAATACAGGCCTGTCCAGCTTCAAGCTTTTTACAATCCGATGCTAATCGGTAGCCCGCACTTTCTGCAGAATCGATATAGATATTTTCAATCTCTACGGTATTTGAAGTAATGTTTCGAAGCACAACTGGCTCAACGAGGGTTTGGCTACTCTCTAAACTTCCAAAATCAATCTCTGAAGGGATCGTATCAATATCACTACTTAATTGATTAGAAGCACCTTCAACCGTTTCAACGGTTCCAGAGACTGTTTGTGTAACAAGACGGGCACGTCCACTATGGGACATAAGCATTTCAACGCGCCATTGCCCCGGTTGTAAGCCTTTAACGGATATAGCAATAGCACATTCCGCCCCTGGCGATAATGGTTCATCCTGACACTGGTTCATAGAAACAATCGCAGAAACAGTCGAGGATGGGTAAAGCCTGATAAGACCAGTTTCAATCGGCTGTCCGCTTTCGTTTTTAAATAGAACAACAACTTGCGCTGTCGCACCGATTGGGATTGCGCCGCCATCAATATCTTCTTTAGTTGGGACCAACCCTGAGCCGCCTGCACTTCCAGATGCGGAAGCACCAGGATCAGACAACCCGGGATATTGTGCATAAGCTATTGAAGTTGAGAATCCTCCCAAAAGTGCAAAGGACAGAATTCCAACAGATAGTAGGTTTTTAATATGCGAACGCATGTTGTAGAATCATTCAAAAGAGGGTTGGAGATATAAAAGATCCCATATTCTCTAGTTATAACATAATTTTATACACAAAAAAATATTACGACTTTATTTTTCGTATTTTTTATTAGCTTGCTTTAATATTAGTGGGAAATAAGTTTATGAAGATGGATCAAGCATCTGCGAAGAAATTGTCCCATTTGCGAACGGGTTATTGTCCTTGCTGGCGGGTTTCAAATAGCCAATTCCGCCATTGGGTTGATCTGCTGTATAAACGATTACACGTGGTTTAAGGAGGAACACAAGCTCTGTATTTGAAATGGTTGCGCCGCGTGATGTAGGGAAGAATGGCTCAGTAAAACCTGGGCCAGACTTGTCAAACTGATCATTTTCACGGACTAGACCAGCAATCAAAAGAGAGTCACCCGGACGTATGCGAATTTGTGTTTCTAATTCACGCTCCGTTGTTTCAGGAAGCTGAAGTACTGTTCCATCAGCTTCAAAATCTTGGAAACGTCTAAATTCCTGAAGCTCAATGTTAATGTTGCCGTATATTGTAGCATTATCCCATGCACTTGAGATCGTGAGCGTAAAGCCTGTATCTACGGAATCTGTTTCTGTCGAAACTGTTGTTTCACCATCTTCCGTTGTTCGACTAAGGGAAGAGACATAGTTAACAGTATCTGCTGCACGAAGCGTTGCTTCCGCACCAGAAAGAACTGTAATTTGTGGCTGTGAAATAGTTTTAACGGCGCCATATGTCGAGATGAATTCAAGAACATTACTTGTTTGGAATGTATTTCCACCGGCAAAAGTCGGCAGGCCAATGCTGATTGGCGTGTTTGTTGTTGTACCTATACTACCTGGAATGCTGATATTCGCGCCGCCAATATGCCCAAATTCAGTCCAATCAATCCCTGTTTGATTTGATGTATTTAAACCAACTTCCCAAATATAAACTTCAAACACAATGAGTGCTGTATTCGAACGTATTCGCTGAAAATAACGATTGGCTAAATCAGCTGTTCGACTGGTCGCTTCATAAATGATTGTTCTTGTCGCTGTTTCTGTAATAGGGCTTGAACTTGTGATGGCCTCGATACCTGAGGACAGTGAAGAAAGAATGTCCGTATCACCACCAATAGGAGGAATAGTAACGGTAAAGGTCTGCGTGTCTTTAATGACTAAAAGTCCATCTTCAAATGAACAGTAAAGATCAGCAAGCCCGCAGACTTTCTTGACAACTTTGTCCAAAGGGCCGCGCAAATTTGCAACAGTAATTGTCCGTGTAAGACCTTCCTCTGTTTCAAAAGCGAGAGGAATTTCATAGTCAGCCATGATCAGCTGTAAAGCACCAGCCAGAGTCTCGCTTCGAAGCTCGAATGGGCCAACAATTTCATTCGGCAATGGTGCGCCGCCACTGGCTTCTGGAACCAATACATCGCTTCCTAAAGGAAGATAAATAACACTGTCAGGATTTTCGTTGATCGCTTCTGGGCGCTCTTCCGCCATGGTTGGAGACGGTATATTTACATTTCTTGCGCCCGGAGCATTGGCATCTGCGCATGAGCCTATGGTGAGGCAAGTCACGGCGATAAGGCTTAATTTTGAAATACTGTGTTTTAAGCGACGTGTAAGGAGCAAGTTGATCATGTTTTATGATGCCCTTCTTTGTGCCTGTAATGTTCTATCAACAATCTTCATAAGCCTTTCTTTTTGAACGGGCTTCATGAGAACTGCAGCGACCCCCCATTTATTGGCTTCATTTAATAGATCAGGGTTTTGATCACCCGTTACAAGAATGACAGGTGTTTTGATGTTTTGTCCGCGAATAGATTTAATAAATTCAAAGCCGTCAATAGGCTCCATGCGGACATCAACAATAGCTATAGAAATGTCTGAAGAAATAGCATCAAGTGCCTCTTGCCCATTTATACATTCAACAATCTCACGATCATCGGCTTCCAGAAATTTGACAATCTGCATTCTAACGAAGTCGTTATCTTCAACTACCATTATTTTTATTATGTCGCTCATGAAGGCCTTGTGAAAGAAGGGATGCTAAATGTAAAAAATAAATCAAGCATACTTGATCAAAGTACATTTTATCTCCTACGATAGGTAAAGTCCAGAGTTGATGCTCATCATATGCTGGCTTATTAAGACGATAAGAGAATCTATGCTCTATTTATTTCCTTATTTTAATTTTGCATGCATAT
Source organism: Micavibrio sp. TMED27 (assembly GCA_002167715.1). GTDB lineage: Bacteria > Pseudomonadota > Alphaproteobacteria > Micavibrionales > Micavibrionaceae > TMED27. The sequence continues at coordinate 75,795 of NHCG01000015.1, read as the reverse complement.
GCTTAACTCTTTATGTGCTCTATCAGCTTTGGGTTATTGATATGCGTTACAGGCTTTTGCCCAATGTTTATGTATTGGCCTTTGCTAATCTGGGGCTGCTCTTTCATATTTTTAGTCTCTTTATCTATGATGATATGCTCAGCCTAGCCATTGGGGCATGTATTGGTGGTGGGACATTATACGTTATTCGTTTTGTTGCAAATTGGCATTACGGAAGGGATACGCTAGGTCTTGGTGATGTAAAGCTAATGGCGGCGGCAGGGCTGTGGCTTGGTCAGGACTTTACGTCAATAGCTCTTGTGATTGGAGCGCTCGCAGGCATTTTGCACGGATTAATAGAGGCATGGCTTCATCAGAAAAAAACCGGAAAGGCACTTAATCTTGCTGCACTTGAAATACCAGCTGGGCCGGGATTTATCATAGGTATAGTGATAAGCGCTCTGATAAAATTCGTAGACCCGTTGATTTTTGCTTAAGGCAGAAAGGTAGAAAATTAAATGAGTAAAGCATTGGAAAATATTCGTGTACTAGATTTAAGCCGCGTTTTAGCTGGGCCGTTCTGTACGCAAATTTTAGGCGACTTAGGCGCAGAAATTATCAAGGTTGAACGCCCGGGAAACGGCGATGATACACGCGGCTGGGGACCTCCATTTCTGCAAGATGAAAACGGCGCGGATACAAGTGAAAGTGCTTATTACCTCTCTTGCAACCGTAATAAAAAATCGATCGCTGTTGATATTAAGACCCCTGAAGGGCAAGAGCTCATACTTAAGCTCTTAGAGCACTGTGATATTCTAATTCATAATTTCAAAGTAGGTGGATTAGAAAAATATGGCCTAGGCTATGAAGACATATCAAAAAAATATCCTAAACTTATCTATACGGCTATTAGTGGGTTTGGCCAGACAGGGCCGCTAGCTAAAGAGCCTGGTTATGATTTCTTAGCGCAAGGTATGGCAGGTCTAATGGCTTGTACGGGCGCACCAGATGGTGAGCCAACAAAAACCGGAGTGGCGCTCAGCGATATAATGACAGGTTTGAACGCGGCGATAGGAACACTGGCGGCTTTAAACTACCGTAATGAAACGGGCAAAGGACAAATGGTTGATGTGGCTTTGACGGACTGCACGCTCGCGAGCCTGACGAATATCGCGCAATATTATTTAACATCTGGACAAATTGCTCCGCGNTTGGGCAANGCACATTCAACAATTGTACCATACCAAGCATTCGAGGCCAGTGATGGTCATATCATTATAGCGATAGGGAATAACGATCAATTTGCTCGTTTTGCAAAGCTTATAGGCCATGANGAATGGGCNGAGGATGAGCGCTTTGCACGAAATTCTGCGCGCGTTTTGCATCGTGATAGGCTCGTACCTCTCATCGCNGCAGAGCTGCAAAAGCATCCTGTAACTTATTGGATCGAGCATTGTCATGAAATTAACGTTCCATGCGGACCAGTGAATACGATGGATAAGACTTTCGCGATGGAGCAAATTCAGCAAAGAGATATGCGTATAGAGATGGATCACCCTTTATCCGCTGAAAAAATTTCACTGGTGGGCTCGCCGCTTAAATTCTCTGAAACGCCAGTATCATATGATTTAGCGCCCCCAACAGCGGGGCAACATACGTGCGATGTGTTACAAAAAATCCTTGATCTTTCAGATGGAACAATTACACGTCTTAAAGATCAAAAAATTATTGGATAAAGAAAATGAAACATCTTTTAGGGATAGATGAGATTGAAAAGCCGCAGATTGAAGCGTTCTTAAACCGCGCTGATGAATTTGCAAAAGGTCTTGAAGNAGGTGATTGGGATAAAGAGCGCCTGAAAAATAAGATCATNATGCATCTTTTCTTTGAGCATTCTACGCGTACGCTTACCTCTTTTGAAATGGCAGCAAAGCGCCTTGGNGCAGACGTGATTAATTGGAANCCAGAGACATCTAGCNTNTCTAAGGGNGAAAANTTTATTGATACAATCGAAACACTCACCTCGATGAAGCCTGATGCAATTGTCATGCGNCACGCNGATTATGGCGCGCCAAAAACAGTTGCNCATCGNTCNAGNTGCCCCGTGATTAATGGCGGCGATAGTTGGCGTCAGCATCCAACGCAGGCGCTGCTGGATGCCCTAACAATGCGTCAGCATTTNGGNAAACTNGAAGGNCTCACAGTNACNATTATTGGTGATATNGCCCATAGCCGCGTCGCNAGTTCNAACATGCAGCTNNTNACTAAAATGGGTGCAAATGTGCGCGTTATCGCGCCAAAGCTTTTGATGCCTGAGAGCTTNCCTTATGANACGATNGAGAAGTTCACATCTCTTGCAGACGGGCTGCCGGGCTCTGATGTNGTNATGACCTTAAGGCTTCAGCGCGAGCGTATGGATAAAGCGTTAATCTCGGACGCGGCCTATTTTAATGAATTTGGCCTAACCGCTAAAATACTAGATGAGTATGCACCAAAGGCCGCCGTNATGGATCCAGGGCCGCTTGTTCGCGGCGTGCAAATGGAAGATAGCCTCTCCGAAGATATGAGCCGTAGCCTTATATTAAAACAAGTTGCAAACGGTATCCCAACCCGTATGGCTGTGTTGGATATGCTGGTGGGGGATTAATGATCTTAATTTTTGCCNTTACGTATCTTTGCGGATCTATCCCTTTTGGTTTGATACTGACTAAAATTTTTGCAAAGACAGATATCCGTACAATCGGATCAGGCAATATTGGTGCGACCAATGTTTTAAGAACGGGCAATAAAAAATTAGCGCTTGCAACGCTTATCCTAGATGTTGCAAAGGGGATAGTCCCATTAAGTCTTCTCGATCAATTAAGCTATATTGATGATACAACCGGAATGCAGCTTGTAATGATAGGTGCGTTTGGTGTGGTTATCGGTCATTGCTTCCCTGTGTGGTTAAAGTTCAATGGTGGTAAAGGCGTGGCAACCGCGTTTGGCGTTTTGATCGCAGCAGTACCTCTAAGCGCACTTGTTTCAGCGGCAACTTGGGGCATAGTGGCTGGATTTTTCCGCTATTCTTCTGCGGCAGCACTCAGCGCGGCGGCGATTGCACCTTTAACGACATTATTAATTTATGGTCCAATGCCGGCTCTTATTATATTTCTCATCGCTGTGATTGTCATCGCGCGNCATAAAGACAATATCAAACGCCTCGTGGCNGGNGAAGAAACTAAGATCGGTCAAAAATCCAAAGCTGCAAAAGAACCGCAACAGGAGGGCCGCGATGATGCTTCAAGCCAGCACAGCGAATAACGCATTAAGCGAACAAGAAAAGCTCGACTGGCTGCGTCTTTATCGCACCGAAAATATTGGCCCAATAACTTTTTATAAATTACTTGAACGATACGGCGACGCTGAAAAAGCGCTTCTGGCTTTGCCTGGACTGGGGAAAAAAGGTGGCCGGAAAAAACCACTGACCGCCCCAGCTATGCAAGCTATCGAGGCGGAGTATGAAGCTCTAAAAAAGGTTGGCGGAGACATAGTCACGGCCTCTTGTCCCGAATATCCAATGGCTCTCTCGGCGATAGATGATGCGCCGCCTGTGCTTTCATATTTGGGTGATATTACCCTTGCAAATAAAAGCTGTATCGCGCTGGTTGGCGCAAGGAATGCGTCCATTAATGGCCGTAAATTTGCAGAGAAAATCGCTCGTGATTTAGGTGCGCGCGGACAAATTATCGCCTCTGGCCTTGCGCGCGGCATTGATACCGCAGCGCATAAAGGTGCGCTTGAAACAGGTACGATTGCCGTCGTTGCTGGCGGTATTGATATCGTATATCCGCAAGAAAACACGGAGCTTTTCCATCAAATAAGAGAAAAAGGCCTAATCCTCGCCGAAAGTCCGTGGGGGCAAGAGCCTGTTGCTCGCCTCTTTCCTCGCCGAAACCGCATTGTGTCTGGTTTATCCGCCGCTGTCATTGTTGTGGAAGCCACGCTAAAATCTGGCTCGCTCATCACCGCGCGTATGGCGGGTGAGCAAGGGCGCGATGTTATGGCGGTGCCATCCCATCCACTTGATCCGCGGGGGCAAGGGCCAAATCACCTTATCCGTGAAGGTGCAACCTTGATCCGTAATGCCGATGATGTGATTGAAATTATCAATAATTTTTCTGGAAATGGCTTAAGGGATGTCCTTTCCACACCGCAAAATTTTAGCATAAATCCTGTTTCAAATGACGATGATGTAACAGAAAAAACGATCGAAGATATTGCCGAGCAATTGTCTTTTAGCGCCATAACAGTTGACGAACTCTTGCGAAGCTGTCAGTTAAGTATTTCAGCATTGCAAATGATTTTACTTGAATTAGAGCTTGCTGGACGTATAGAACGTCTTCCTGGAAACAGAGTTCGGTTATTGTAAATTAAAGAGAGATAAACAAAAAACGCCCATTTAAAGGTGTTTATAAAACGGGATTAAAAACGTGAGTGCAGCAAATTTAGTAATTGTCGAATCACCAGCCAAAGCCAAAACAATTGGAAAATATCTTGGCGAAGATTATGAGGTCTTGGCTTCATTTGGTCATGTCCGTGATTTGATCAATAAAGATGGCTCTGTTATTCCTGATGAAGATTTTGCCATGAAATGGCAGCTTGGTGAGCGAAGTGCCAAGCATGTGAATGATATTAAGCGCGCTGTGAAAAAAGCCAATGCTGTCTGGCTTGCACCTGACCCGGATAGAGAAGGGGAGGCTATCGCATGGCATATTCAGGAAATTCTGCAAGATGATGACCTTCTAAAAGGTAAGGAGCTTCACCGCGTTACATTTAATGAGATTACAAAGACCGCTATTCAGGAAGCTTTTACAAAGGCACGTTTATTAGATGAGCCGTTGATTGAAGCCTATCTTGCGCGCCGTGCCCTTGATTATCTGGTGGGCTTTAACCTCTCACCAGTTCTATGGCGTAAACTACCTGGCTCAAAATCAGCTGGACGTGTGCAATCAGTGGCGCTACGCCTAATTTGTGAACGCGAAGCGGAGATCGAGGTTTTTAATCCGCAGGAATATTGGTCAATTGAGACAAAGCTACATACAGCGGACGGTGTCCCGTTTATGGCACGTCTTACTCATTTGGCAGGAAATAAGCTTGGGAAGCTGGATATCGGTAGTGAAGCGGATGCTGAGCATGCAGCCCAGCGTATTCGCGCTAAAGCGCTTAAGGTGCAGCAAATCACTAAAAAGCAAATGCGCCGTAACCCTGCACCGCCATTTATTACATCTTCATTGCAGATGGAAGCTTCGCGTAAATTGGGTTTTAGTGCGTCGCATACTATGCGCACTGCTCAGGCGCTTTATGAAGCGGGTTTTATTACCTATATGCGTACAGATGGTACAACGCTCTCTAACGAAGCTGTAGCGCAAGCGCGTGATGTAATTGGTAAGGAATATGGCGCCAATTATGTTCCGGATGCGCCGCGCCTTTATAAATCGAAAGCGAAAAATGCACAGGAAGCGCACGAAGCGATCCGTCCAACGGATATTTCAAAAATTCCAGGCCGCTCTGGCAGTCCAATGTCAGATGATAGTCAGCGTAAACTCTATGAGCTAATTTGGAAAAGAACTGTTGCCTCACAGATGGAAAATGCAGTGATGGATCAAATGGCTGTTGATTTATCTGATGGTACAGATGATGTAGTACTGCGCGCTAATGGTTCAGTCGTAAAGTTCGATGGTTTTCTTACACTTTACCAAGAAAATGATAACGATGATGACGAGGCTGAAAAGAACGAAAAAGATCGCCGCTTGCCACCTATGAATGAAGGAGACAGCGCAAAGCTTGTTGATATCAATCAAGAACAACATTTTACGCAGCCACCACCGCGTTACTCCGAAGCGTCACTTGTCAAAAGGATGGAAGAGCTTGGTATAGGTCGTCCATCAACATACGCTTCAATCCTACAGGTACTAAGAGATCGTAACTATGTGTCGATGGAAAGCCGCCGTTTCATCCCGCAAGATAGAGGCCGCGTTGTAACCACATTCCTTTCTAAGTTTTTTACTCGCTATGTGGATTATGATTTTACAGCTAATCTTGAGGAAGAACTCGATGCGATTGCTGGTGGCCATGTAAACTGGAAGGAGGCGCTTCGCCAATTCTGGACAGATTTCAAAGCCGCAATTGATGAGACAAAAGAGCTTACAATTACGGATGTGATCGACCATCTAGATGCTGATCTGGGGCCGCATTTCTTCCCAGCAGGGGATGAAGCGCGAAAATGTCAGGCCTGTAGTGATGGGCGTTTAGGGCTTAAGCTTGGTAAGTTTGGCGCTTTTATTGGCTGTTCAAACTATCCTGAGTGTAAGTATACGAAGCCGCTCGTTGTGCCTGATAAAGATGGCGAAGAGGGCGAAGAAGAAGCGGCCTTAGCCAATGAGCCAAAAATCTTAGGTGAAGAACCAGGTACAGGCCGTACAGTCAGTATGCGCCGCGGCCCTTATGGCCCATATGTACAAATCGACCCTGCTCCAGAAGCGTTAGAAGAAGCTGAAGAGGTTTATAAAGAGACGCTTAAAACATGGGAAGAAAAGGTGAAAGTTGCCGAAGAAAAAGGCAAGAAACCACCGAAAAAACCAAAGAAAAAAGCAGGGCCTAAGCCTAAGCGCCAAGGATTGCCTAAGGGCACGCCCATGGCTGATGTTACATTAGAAATGGCATTAGAGCTTTTGGCTTTACCGCGTGAAATTGGTGAGCACCCAGAAACAGGTAAGATGATCAAGGCCGGTATCGGTATGTATGGTCCGTTCGTTCAGCATGATGGTAAATACGCCTCAATCCCAAAGGATGAAGACGTTATGACCATCGGTATGAATAGAGCTGTTGATCTCATCGCTCAAAAAATGGCGCGCGATGAAGCTAAGGCTAAAAAAGCAGCTGATAAAGCAGCGGGTAAAGAAGACAAAAAAGCGAAGCCCAAGAAGAAGGCGAGCGCTAAGAAAAAGACGACAGCCAAGAAAAAATCTACAACGAAAAAGAAAACAGCTTAGGCAAAACCACTGAGCAATACTTGATTTACAATCTTTTGTTATGGTAAACATAGCTAAGAGGGTGTAGAAATGGGCTTAAACAAATTTTCATTTGCATTAAAAAAAGGCTTTAATGAATTAAATCAGGTCGCCAAAATCATGGGTGATCCTGAAAAAACTATGAGCGCCCAAATTGTGTATTTTTCTCTTGAAAAGACCTCTACCGGTAACGCAGAAATTGGTAGCTTTGGCGTACGAAAGATAAGCGAAAGTGAAATTGGAGAGCACCGAGCAGCCTATATTCGAAACCATGGAAATCAAGCGTATTTAAATATGCTTGATCAGCTGGAAAATACTTTTGCACGCGTTCGAAAAGAAGGAATTCCGCTTGAGGAAGCGAATGCAGAATTAAGGCAAAAAACAGAAGATTTCTATCAGACCTACATTCATGGTGAAAAAATAACCCAGACTTTTAGGCCAATAGAAATGGGACTTGAGACTCTTAAAAAGCAGTCTGTTTTACCCTCCGAGGAATTGTCTAAAAGAAGACATATTCGAAATATTGAAAAGCGCGTTGGTGAAACGGTTGAAATATCAACAGATGTAGTTAGAAAAGTCTGGGATCTAGATTAAAGCGCCTAGCAGTTGATCATCCTAAAATTTTGAAAAAACAAATTTGAGCATCTATATGAGGCTGTGATAACGTTTTTTTATGAGTCTTAAAAATGAAAATTACCTAACTGGTAAATTGTTATTGGCAATGCCATCAATTGGAGACCCGCGTTTTGATCATGCAGTGATATATATTTGCGCGCATGATGATAAGGGCGCTATGGGGCTTGCTATTAATCAAGAAGCACCGGGTCTGCAATTCGACAAAGTTTTAGAACAGCTCGGCGTTGTTTCTGATATTGAGCTTGATTACAAAACTTTCCCATCATCTGTACTCAATGGTGGTCCTGTTGATCCTGGGCGCGGGTTTTTACTCCATACATCCGAATTCAATCAAAATGAAACCATAAGAGTAAATGACCATATTGGTGTGACGGGAACGATAGAAGCCCTTCGCGATATCGCTTTAGGAAATGGGCCTGAGCAATTTCTATTCATTCTAGGATATGCTGGCTGGAGCGCTGGACAATTAGAAGACGAACTTCGTCAGAATGTATGGCTGGTATGTGAGCCAAATGATGAGATCATTTTTACAACTGATATGCAGGAGAAATGGAAAAACTCAATTTCCACACTTGGGTTCGATCCATCGATGCTAGTTGGTAATACAGGTAGCGGATCGGCCTAAATTATATATTAGGCAGCAAGCCTTGCATGGATTTGTTCATAACTTTCCAACTCGTCCAGTGGACCCAGTGCACTTAAAGTTGGTTTTCCTGCAAACATAACTTTAGCAACACGCTTAATATCGTTTAGATTCACAGAATTAATTCTATCCTTAAGTGTCTCCACATCTAAAACATCCCCGCGGAACAAGCAATGCTTTGCATGCATATCAGCACGGTTCATCATAGATTCACGCCCCATGAGTAAGCTTGATTTTAGCTGCGCCTTGACACGTGCAAGTTCATCTTCGCTGACATCTTCACTGATGCGCTGAATTTCATTGCAAATAACAGGAAAAATTTCACCGAGCTTGTCAGGGCCTGTCCCTGCATAAATGCCAAACTGACCGCAATCTTGATAGCCTGAATGATAGGAAAAGATAGAATAAACAAGGCCGCGCTTCTCACGCACTTCTTGGAAGAGTCTAGAAGACATTCCAGACCCTAAAATGCTAGATAAAGTCTGCGCAGCATAGTAATCATCACTTAAACGGCCAAATCCTTTGAAACCCAGTATAAAATGGCTTTGTTCAAGCTCTCTATTCATACGCATTTCGCCGCCGGCATAGCTTGCTGGACTAATCGTTTTGGCCTGTGGAGTAGCTTTGATTTCAGAAAATAGCTCGGCTGCCTTCTCTGCAAAAGCATCATGATCAATATTACCGGATACAGAAATAACGGTATTGCCAGCATGGTAATGTGAATCGACATAGTTAACGAGCGTATCACGCTCCATTGACGCAATGCGCTCTGCTTTACCTAGAATAGGTGCGCCAAAAGGTTGATCGGGATAGGCTGTTTCAAAATGTAAATCAAAAATCACGTCATCAGGCGTGTCATTGCACATGCCAATCTCTTGAAGGATTACATGTCTTTCGCGCTCAATCTCTTCCTCGGGAAATGTAGAGTTCAAATACATATCCGAGAGCACATCAAGTGCAAGGTCTGTATGATCTTTCAAAAGGTGAATATGGTAGCTCGTCATTTCACGGCTTGTGTAGGCATTCATCGATCCGCCGACAAACTCGATCTCTTTCGCAATTTGAGAGGCGCTTCTTTTTTCAGTGCCTTTAAACAGCATATGCTCAACCATGTGGGCAACGCCGTTATCCTTAAGCTCTTCATCGCGCGTGCCAACGCCTGTCCAAATTCCAACGGCGGCACTTTCAACCGAAGGAACATAATCTGTGATAATCCTAAGACCGTTATCGAGAGTGGTTTTCTTTATCGTGCTCATAATTTAATGGCTTTAAACTATTGGGTTTCAGGGTGCAAGATATATTTAAGCACACATTAATATAGGGTTTTGTTCATGATTGAGAAGTATACGCTTTCGCTCTATTCCACCAGCATATCCATTAAGGCTTCCATTTTTACCAATAACGCGGTGGCATGGTATGATAACAGCAAGCTGATTAGCGCCTACAGCATTGGCTAGCGCTCGCACGCTCTGTCCTTTACCGAGCTGTTGCGCTAATGCACCGTAGCCAATAGTATGCCCATATTTAATATCGGTAAGCGCACGCCATATTTTATTTTGAAAATCAGTCCCGATCAGCGCATAGGGCGTTTTAAACCCTTCAAATTCACTTGAAAAATACGCATTCATTTCATTTTCGATTGAGCTTAGAACAGCATTATCACCATCTAGAATTTGGCAAGAAAGTTTGCGCTGCGTGCGTTCAATTTCTCTATCAAGCGCTCTGCGTTCTGTGAACTCCAGAAGGTAAAGCTGCTTATCACTAGCCATAGCCACCATAGGCCCTAGCGGTGTATCAAAACTCTTGCTGTAGAGGACATCGATCGTGTCAAATTTTTTTCGCATGCATATAATCTACACAGCAATTTCATGAGAGATCAATAAAATTAAGCGCGTGTATTGTCTTTAACATAGTTCTGAACGGTTTTCAGATCATTGGGCTGTGTACTCATGACCTCTGCGCGCTCAAATAGGTCTGCAAGATGCTCAGGCAGAGCGGGGCTAACGCCGATCGCTTTTTTGACCGCGTCCGGGAATTTTGCAGGATGTGCTGTTGCAAGTAACACAACTTCACCCTCGTAATCGTTAGCAATTTCCTTTGCTCCTTCAAGGCCTACAGCTGTATGCGGATCAAGTACATACCCAGTATGCTCATAGCATTCTTTGATAAGCGCNAGTGTTTGCTCATCATTTGCTCGTGATGCTGANAACTGCGCTCGCGCNTTTTCCATACGGNCATNATTTACATCAAAATGCCCCTGCTCTTTGAACTGTTCCATCATNTCTTTAAGCANTGCAGAATCCTGATCAAAGAGGAAGTAGAGGTAACGCTCAAAATTAGATGANATCTGAATATCCATAGANGGCGTTATGGTCGCGTATGAGTCCTCAATCTTCATAGACCCTGTTTCGAAAAAGCGCGTCAGGATATCATTCTTATTTGTTGAAACGCCTAAACGTTCAATCGGTAGACCCATCTGCTGCGCGCAGTAAGCCGCAAAGACATTTCCAAAATTACCTGTTGGGACAACAAAGCTGACCTTCTTACCATCTGCCGCGCCTAGCTTAAGGGCAGTTGCAAAATAGTAAACAATCTGAGCCATTATCCGCGCCCAGTTAATCGAGTTTACAGCAGATAAGCCAACGTCATGTCTAAATTCATGATCATTAAACATGGCTTTAACCATATTTTGGCAATCATCAAATGATCCATGTAGGGCTATATTATGTACGCCCTCGGCTATNACTGTTGTCATCTGTTTGCGCTGAACATCCGAAACGCGGCCTTCTGGGTGTAGGATGAAAATATCAATCTGATCACATACCTTGCAGCCTTCAATTGCTGCGGATCCTGTATCACCGGATGTTGCGCCAACAATAGTAATGCGCTTTTGTTGCTTCTTAAGGACATGATCAAATAATCGGCCAAGTAGCTGCAATGCTACATCCTTAAAGGCGATGGTTGGGCCATGAAACTGTTCCATAATATGGATACGGTTATCTTGGTAATTTGTTAGCTGCACAAGCGGCGTAACATCGTCTGATCGGAAAATCGGTGCGCTATATGTTTCTTGAAGGATCTTGCGGAAATCATCTTTGTCGATGCAGCCTTCAACAAACGGGTACATGACCGTTTCAGCAATATCGATATAGCTTTTTCCTTTGAGGCTTTTAATATCGATTTGCGGCCAGCTAGAGGGTACATATAGCCCGCCATCAGGCGCTAAACCTGTTAAAAGAACCTCTTNAAAATTTAGGGGNCTGCCCCCACCGCGTGTCGAAATATAATCCATCATAAAATGGTTTTTACGGGCTTTAATCTATCAAGTCAATAAAGGCCTNATGCATTGGTGATGGGAACTGCAATGTAAGCTCAGGATGAAAAGTCGTAGCCATGTAGCGACCNTTTTTTACCCACGCAATTTTATTATCAATCTCGGCGAGAATTTCACAACCGTNAGCNCGTGAAATNACNGGNGCGCGTATATGTGAAATNNGATAGCCATGAACCTCNGTGATATGACTGTCAATCTGACGGCCATAACCATTACGTACGATTTCGATAGGCAAAAGACCAAATGACTTTTGCTCCGGATTTGTGACTTTNTCGGCCATAAGAATAGAGCCTGCGCAAATGCCCCAAACAGGCTTATTTTTAAANTCNTGCGCNAAAATATTCNAAAGATCGAAGCGNTCAATGAGTTTTAGCATTGTTGTGCTTTCGCCTCCGGGCAATATAAATCCATCGACCTCNGCGAATTGTTTNGCTGTCTTTACTGTACGGTATTCCGCTCCACACGCTTCGATATGATCGCGGTGGGGTTCAACTGCGCCNTGAAGNGCAAGGATACCGATGATTTTTTTTCTCATGCATGGGGTTTTATGGATTTTGCGNAAAGCTGTCAATTANGGATTTTTTACNNAGGCAATAAAAANGCCTCGCATTNCGANCTNGAAAATGTNCCAAACGGCCAAGTGTGTTTGCACTTTACAGTTTCTTAAAGTTTTATATGTATNNATGTANCTATGGCCGTAGGTGATTTTTTTACATTTTTATACCCTATTGTACCGTTGATTGCGATGAGTGGTTTTGTGCCTCAATTTATCGCTGCTTTCAGGTGTACAAAGGGAGTGCCTGGGGTNTCTTTAATGACTTGGAATATTTGGTTGGCATCCTGGATGATTAGCTTAGGGTACGCAGTTTTTGCACTCAATGACCTGATGTTTTCACTAACATGCTTAATGAATGTAATTCTGAATGTTGCGTTTATTTCTATGGTGATGACAAAGCGGCAGCGTTTTTTTATAGCCATAAAAAATGATACGCAGACCAGCGGTGTTCATGCTGATGCTACGTATCAAATGAATAATCTAAAAATATAGATATTGAATTACCAACCGCGATTAGCCATTTTCATAGGCTCTTCAAGCTCGCTAATTTCAGTGCCACGCATAGCAACACCTTCAAGCTCTTTTGACGCTTCTAATACAATCGCTGGATCATCAAAATGCGCTGTTGCCTTAACGATTGCTTTTGCGAATTTTTCTGGATTATCAGATTTAAAGATACCTGAGCCAACAAAGACAGTTTCCGCACCCATCTGCATAAGAAGTGCCGCATCCGCAGGTGTCGCCACTCCGCCAGCCGCAAAGTTAGGGACAGGAAGTTTACCTTCCGCTCGAACAAGTTTTAGAATCTCATAAGGTGCAGCAAGATCGCGCGCAAAGCTCATAAGCTCTGCTTCATCCATATTAACAACTTTTTTGATATCAGCGTTGATTTGGCGCATGTGGCGAACGGCTTCTACGATGTTGCCTGTGCCCGGCTCACCTTTTGTACGCATAAGCGCCGCACCTTCACCAATACGTCTGCACGCTTCACCTAAGTTTTTCGCGCCGCAAACAAATGGAACTTTGAAATCTTGCTTATTAATATGAAACTCTTCATCCGCAGGAGTAAGGACTTCTGACTCATCAATATAATCAACGCCCATCTCTTGAAGAAGCTGTGCTTCTGCAAAGTGACCAATGCGGCATTTTGCCATAACTGGAATGGAGACAGTATCCATGACTTCTTGGATAATTTCTGGCGGGCTCATGCGGGCAACGCCGCCTGCTTTACGGATATCAGATGGAACGCGCTCCAAAGCCATAACGGCAACTGCTCCAGCATCTTCAGCAACCTTGGCTTGCTCGGCTGTTACCACGTCCATAATAACACCACCTTTAAGCATTTCTGCTAGGCCAGTTTTTACATTGATTATATTACTTTTTTGCTCGCTCATTTTCAGCGTATCCTTTGCATATATTATCTTTTGGGCGCATTTATACATATATAGTCATGAAATGCAAAGAGTCTATTGTCAGAAAAAATATATTTTGTTGTGCTCTGCAACGATTTAAGTGGCTTTATTTCTATAAGTCTGTTTTTTCTTGATTTATTTTCCACAATCACTAAAGTACTAGCGTCTGTAAATGATAGATTTAAAGCATTGTTTGGGTGCACTAAAATGTGTACTGTGGTGCCTTTAATTTATCACTTATGGTCAGGTGGTAAAAAAAATATAGGACAGGTAATAATATGTATCATGATGATAACTGGAATCCGGTGCAAGGCGAGGAGCTTGTCGGATTTTTAGAGCAAATCAATCCAATTGACGCAAAATACAGGGTGGCCCCAGAAACAACACAAGTTCAGTGGCGTATGCTTCCTTTTTATGACAGTGTTGCACTTATTAGAGTGCGTGAGCCTAGCTGGGCAGACCCTAATCTCTATATTTATTATCTAACTGATCAAGGAAATCTATTCCGTCTAAATGGTACATCCCCTCCAATCCATGAAGTAAATGCAAAGGCTCCTATTAAGGTCACGCAGGAAAACGTTCTTGAATACCTTCGTTTCTTCTGTTTCTTCGTACGTGGAGAAGAAGGCCCGTTTTATATCGCTGAAAATATGGCTGATCCAAACATGCCGCAGGAAATGGATGATACAACACGCTCAGTGATTGAAGGGACTATTCGTCCTGCAACATTTGAAGGTGTTAACGATCAAGGCCACTTCTTATGTGATGCTGTTGTGTTTTATTCAAATGCACTTTTCATTGCAAATTTTGCGGTGCAGCCAACAGGTATGATCGAAATGTTGGATGATGAGCCTATTGCGGCAGATTTACCGACTAAGGTTGATAAGCCAGTATCCTAAAATCAAATGGCTAATAAAGCACAAGATAAAAAAGCGCTCTTTGAAATTTTTTCAGGAGCGCTTGTTACTTTTTATGAACAAAAGGGAACGGTAGCCGAAGTGCAAGACGAAGAAGTCTTGGCGCTAAAAGCAATGGCGGAAGCGGTTGTGCAACGGAACCCTGAGCATTTGCAGGCCAATTTAACATTGGCACAGGCTTTCAATTCTAAGTTTTTTAAAAAACCAGAGAGGGCTTTGCCATATTTTAAAAAAGTCCATTCTATTGATCCTCACTTCGATGAAATTGATTTAGAGCTCGGATATTGTGCTTATGAGCTTGCTATCGATTGCGATGATATGAAGGGAGCGCTAGCTGATAAATCGCAAGATTATTATCAGCTTGTACATGTCTCGTTGAGTAGGGCCATGGAGAAATTCCCGAATGATAGTGAAAGCCTTTTTATGTTGGGCTTTACAAAAATGAGACTTGGGCAAGCCGAGGAGGGAGCTCAGTTAATAAAACGCTCCATTCAGGATGTCGATCTCTCTGTGTATAACAAAGAGATAGGGTTCCTAATAACCAACATGCAACTGACTGCTCGTAAAGTAGAAAATAAGTTATCAATAGGCCGTGAATAAATGGCCTGTGAATAACGGTGATAAGTTTATTTTCAGTTTATAGTTTTTTTGCTAGTTTTAATCATCCTTCGTGTTTTTACACGTACACTCGTTTTAATCGTTCGATTATTCTATTAAGAGCCCAATGATTATGTTGAAAAGAATTTTAACAATAGCAGGATTAGTCGGTATTTCATGCGCTGCAATAGCGTACGAATCTCACGCACAAACAAGCCGTGTTTATTTGGCTGGGTACTTAGGTCTGAATACATTTAACGATCAGAAGTTCACCGAAACTTCATCCGCTCGTAGTGGGGATTTGGAAATCGATAACGCGACAAGTTTTGCTGGTGCACTCGGTATTCGTCTTAGTCGAAACCTCAGAGTTGAAGGTGAGATTTCTTACAGGAATGGTGAGATTAATACCATGGATATTAGCGGCGTAGGTACATTTGCTGGCGGCGGTGAGTTAAAATCTACGATGGGTATGCTTAACCTCTATTATGATTTTGATGTTCCTTGGCGTGTACAGCCATATATCGGGGCTGGTGTAGGTTTTGCTTGGCATAATGGGGAAATAACAGATAGCTCAGGCTTATTAAGTAGCTCTTCAACAGATGATAGTGGCCTTGTTTGGAATGTTGGTGGTGGTTTGAAATATCGTCCGCGTACGGATCTTGCGTTCACTGGATCGTACCGCTATCTCGACGCCGCAGACCTTGAGCTAGGGGCTTACGAAGTTGATTATGGATCGCATGAATTTCGTTTAGGTATAGAGTGGGATTTACCAGTACGCTAAGGCGCAATGCTACATAAGAATATCCGTTTTGTTCATGAATTTTTCGAAGATAAGAATAATAAAAAAGAGCTAAAATGGTAGAGACTATAATACCCCTTTGGGGGTATTTTTTTATATAAGAAAACTGGACTTATCTGCTCAGCAGGCATACATAAAAGGCATGACAACTAATAAAAAAAATGAGCAGTTTGAAATTATCATCGTTGGTGGTGGTTTAGCGGGGTTATCTCTCGCAGCTCTGCTCGGTCGGCATGGTATAAAAATCGCATGTATTGATGAAGCAGATCCATCTATAAAACCGAAAGATTTACGTACGACAGTCATCTCTTATGGATCACGTCAAATCTTAGAGCGCGCAGATATATGGAAACACATAAAAGAAGCTGCACCTATCCATGATATACAAATTCTGGACGGATCGTCTCCGATCCTGCTTGAGTTCTTAAATAGCGAGGTAGGTGGCAAGATTTTCGGTTGGAATATCGATAATCATGATCTGAAGCTTGCTCTCATGAACCGAATTGATTCATTTGAAACGGTTCAGCATATTTTTAAAGAAAAAGTTATTGGATTCAATGTAGATAGCGATATTGCATCGGTGCAGTTAAGGGGCGGTAGAACCTTATCGGCCAGCCTCATTATCGGTGCAGATGGGCGCGGATCAGGTGCACGGGAGTTCATGGCGCGTCACTATGGTCTGAGCACTAAAAATTGGAGTTATAACCAGCGAGCAGTCATCTGTTCTGTCTCTCATGAGCGCCCTCATGATAACGTAGCTATTGAACATTTTTGGCCGGAAGGTCCCTTTGCGGCGCTGCCACTAGTTGATGATGAAAAGGGGCGCCACCGTTCTTCGGTTGTCTTCACTGAACATGGTCCAAAGCAGAATTCATTAATGAATTTAACTGATGAGGAATTTGAGTTGGCGCTCGCTTCACGTTTTCCAAAAAGCTATGGTGAGATCAAATTGAATACTGCGCGTAAAGCGTATCCTTTAAGTCTTATTCATGCTGATCGATATATTGCACCTCGCATGGCGCTAGCTGCGGATGCAGCACACGGTATTCATCCCATCGCTGGACAGGGGTTGAACTTAGGCTTCCGTGATATTGGTGTGCTGGATGATCTACTGAGCACTGCCTATAAAAATGGTGATGATCTAGGAAGTAATGAGTTACTAGAAAAATACCAATCGGCGCGCCGCTTTGATAATATGAGTATGGCTGCGATGACAGACGCGTTAAACAGGCTCTTTTCAAATAATATAGCGCCTGTACGCTTTGCCCGAAAAATTGGGCTGAAAGCTGTATCAAAAATTAGGCCAGCAAAAAGGTTTTTCATGAAGCAAGCTATGGGGGATCAGTAGCATGCCAAATGAAAAAAAACAAAAAAAGGTTATTAATCTCGCTCTTCAGGGGGGAGGGTCTCACGGCGCATTTACATGGGGTGTACTTGATGCGCTACTAGAAGATGGTCGTTTAGATTTCGAAGGAATTAGTGCAACGTCTGCTGGTGCGATGAATGCTGCCATGCTAGCCTATGGAAAGGCACGCGGCGGCAGTGATGGTGCGCGCGAAGTACTTGAGGATTTTTGGCGCGGTATATCAAGCGCTGGAGGTTTTTTTAGACCTTATGAGAACATTCCGTACAGTAATTATTTCTCAGCACCTGGTACGCCTTTTTCGGCAATAATGAAGGGCATACAAAGTAGCTTTTCACCATATGATCTCAATCCTTTAAATATCAATCCGCTTCGGCATGTCCTAGAAACTGTCATTGAAGACATAAGTGTCATTCATAAATGTGATTTAGTGAAGCTCTTTATTACAGCGACTGATGTACGCTCTGGAACCTCAAAAGTGTTCGAGAATAAAGACATGAGTATTGATGCGCTTCTTGCTTCCTCATGTCTACCGCAATTATTTCAAGCGGTTGAAATAGACGGAGAAGCTTATTGGGATGGAGGCTATATGGGGAACCCTTCATTGTGGCCATTATTTTATAACGCCCGCTGCCGTGACATATTGCTTGTTCACATTAACCCCGTAAACCGTCAGAGAATTCCGCAAAGCGCGCAGGATATTGAAGAGCGCTTGAATGAAATTACGTTTAACGCTGCTTTATTAAAGGANCTNCGTGCGATTGATTTTGTGAAAAAGCTCATAACGGATGACATGTTAAAAGATGAGTATAAAGAGCAATATAAAGATATTCTTCTTCATGCTATTAGAACCGATACAGTGATTGAAGATTTAGGCGCTGAATCCAAGGCGAATACGGAATGGTCATTTTTATTGGAGCTNAAGGAAATGGGGCGCGAAGANGCTAAAAAATGGCTNAAAGAAAACTATGATTTAATTGGCAAAAAAACCAACGTCGACATCAAACGCGATTATTTGTCAAAACTATGATTGACAACACCNTGTGAATNAGTTTATAAAGCCCGTCATTAAAAGAAGTGAGAGAAAAAAATGAAACGCACATTTCAACCAAGTCGTTTAGTTCGCGCCCGCCGCCATGGTTTCCGTTCTCGTATGGCAACTCGTAATGGTCGTGCTATATTAGCTCGTCGCCGCGCTAAAGGACGTAAGCGCCTAAGCGCTTAATATTTTTGTCTGATCCCTATAGGGTTTAAGANGACGCTTCCGCATGGCAGCGTCTTTTTGTATTGTTTAAATATGAATACATCCAAGGATAAACTGAAGACACTTTCCCAAATTAAAAAGCGCACTGATTTTCTGCATATTCAGGGCAAGGGGAAAAAATGGGTCTCTTCAAGTTTAATTCTNCAAACTCATCTAAATGATCTGAATGAAAAGCGTGTTGGCTATACCGTNACCAAGCGTGTTTCAAAATCAGCCGTTGTTAGAAACCGTATAAAAAGACGTTTGCGCGCGGTCGCTGCTGATATATTGCCTGACATCGCAGTAAGTGGGCATGATTATATTTTAGTGGGCAGGCATGACACATTATCGCGCCCCTACCAATCTCTTTGTAAAGACCTACGCTGGTGTTTGAAAAGACTAGAGTTGATTGAAGTTGAGAAAAAATAGGGCTGGGTATGCTAAAAAAAATCATACAGATTTTCATTAAAGCATATAGCTACGCTTTATCGCCTTTTCTTGGCAGAAATTGCCGTTTCCATCCNNCNTGCTCCGTTTACGCTGCAGAAGCCGTTGANCAGCACGGCGCATTCAAGGGNATATGGCTCGCTATAAAACGTATTGGGCGCTGTCATCCACTCTATAAAGGGGATTATTACGACCCCGTGCCAAAGAACGNTGATTGCTCAATTTGNGGTGATACGGAAAAGTCGGATTGATTGCAGCGATCTGATCGTCTATAAAGCNCTTTGAATTCAGAAAAAAGATAACAATAAAGAGTTAAAGCCATGTTTAATAAAGGTCACCCAGGTGGATTTACAAGTGCGGATCAGACAAAGGATCAGATGCATCCGCAGGACATGAAGAATTTATTTCTCTTTTTTATCATTTCTGCCATTGCTTACTTTACCTATGACGCCTTTATTCTAAAGCCGCAAATGCAAGCGATCAAAGAGCGTCAGGTCGCTGAACAGAAACTTGTTAAAGAGCACGGCGAAACGATCTTAGATGATAACGGTGAAATTCTTGTAACAGACCGAATTATTCCAAGAAACGAAGCNATTGANAATGTGCNAGGTGGACGTATCAAATTCGAAAATGATGAAGTGTTTGGCAGCATTGCATTAAAAGGCGGACGTTTAGATGACTTATCNCTAAAAAAATACTTCACTGAACTTAACGGTGATGAAAATGTAAGTATTCTTTCTCCACGCTCAACACAAAGCCCTAAGGCTTTTGAATATGGTTGGGTATCTGGCGATCCGAATATAAATGTACCGGGCAAAGATACAATTTGGGGCGTACGTGGGAATAAAAAACTCACAGTTGAAAATCCTGTAACGCTTGTTTGGNATAATGGGCAAGGNCTTGTATTTGAGCGCACGATCGCNCTTGATGAAAATTACATGTTCACAGTGACTCAAACTGTTCAAAATAATACAGCTAGAGCTGTTAAACTCTACCCATATGGGATATTAGCGCAACGTGGCGTACCTCAGGANTACCAATGGATGTGGGTGTCNCACGAAGGGCCTGTGGGCTTTATCGGAGAGGAGCTGTANCAGCCATATTATGATACACTCAGAGAAGAAAGTAAGCTNAGTTATCAAGCGGAAACAGGCTGGATCGGCTTTACTGAAAAATATTGGATGAGCGCGCTNATACCGCCNCAGAATCAGACCGTAAAATATAACTATACTTACTCTGGTAAAGAGCAAGACAAGCAAAATAAAGGTTTGTATCAAGCAGACTTCCTNGGTCAAGAAATTGTNCTGGCTGCGGGTGAGCGTAGCGANGTACAAAGCCACATCTTCTCTGGTGCNAAGCGTGTACTTGTTCTTCAAGACTATGAAAAAAATCTTGGTATTCACAATATTGACCTTGCTGTCGATTTTGGCTGGTTCTGGTTTTTAACCTACCCATTCTTTTACGCACTTCATTATACGGGGCTTGCTATAGGGAATATGGGGATTGCGATTATCATCCTGACTTGTCTTATTCGCGGTATGACCTTCCCACTTACAAATACGTCTTATCGTTCATTTGCAAAAATGAAAAAGGTCGCGCCCCAAGTGTCTGAGCTAAAAGAAAAACACGGTGATGATAAGCAGGCACTTCAGCAAGAGCTAATTCAGATGTACGCTAAAGAAGGTGTGAACCCGATGGCGGGGTGTCTGCCGATAATTTTGCAGATCCCGATTTTCTTTGCACTTTATAAAACATTCTTCGTAACGATAGAGCTTCGCCATGCACCGTTCTTTGGCTGGATTCAAGACCTGTCTGCGCCAGACCCAACAAGTTTGTTTAACCTTTTTGGTCTTCTTCCATACGATGTGCCGGGCTTTTTGATGATCGGTGTGTGGCCATGTGCAATGTTGTTGATGATGGTTATTCAAAAGAATTTAAACCCGCCACCAACAGACCCGCTTCAGCGTGATATCGCGAATTACATGCCGTTTATCTTTGTGTTTATTATGGCAGGCTTCGCATCAGGTCTTGTTATCTACTGGGCATTCAGTGCTTTCATTGGTGTACTACAGCAGATCATCATTATGCGCTCATTAAATGTGCCTATTCACCTTTTCGGTGAAAAGCAAGAAGAGGAAACAGTAAGCGGAGTGCATCCGATTGAAAAAATGATTGAGAACGAAGTGGAAGAGGCTCTGTTTGATGATGAAAAAAACGCTGAGTCGAAAGAAATTTCTCCACCTAAAAAGAAGAAAAAGAAGAAGAAAAAATAATGGAGGAGTTTTCCCAAGCTGAGCTAGAAGATGCTCGTAAATTATTCGCAGGGCCTTGCGACTTCATGCTGGGCGTTGCTGCGCTAAAGCAGCTCCCAGCTGCTGAATGTCCAGAGATAGCACTTGCTGGCCGCTCCAATGTTGGAAAATCTTCCCTCATAAATGCGCTAACAGGCCGTAATACATTGGCTAAAACATCACATACACCGGGCCGTACGCAGCAACTTAATTACTTTGACCTCGGCAGCCGCCTATACATGGTTGATATGCCAGGGTACGGCTATGCTAAAGTCTCAAAAACGCAGCGTGATGAATGGACTCAGCTTATTTTTGATTACTTGAAGGGGCGTCCGACTCTGGCTTGTACGTTTATTCTTATCGATTCCCGCCATGGCCTAAAGGAAAGTGATATTGAGCTTATGAAGATGCTAGATATCGCAGCGGTGCAATATAGGATTATCTTAACAAAAACAGATAAGGTTAAGCGCCAAGAGCTAGACAAGGTAAGCCATAAAACGATTGAGGTTCTAAAAAAACATCCAGCCGCTTTCCCTGGTGTTTTGCCAACCAGCTCAGATAAAGGTATGGGGATAGCTGAGGCGCGTGCAACGCTTGCCAGCTATGCAGTTCCATAAGCCTATTGATTAGCAATAACGGTATAAAAAGCGTATGCGCTTCTAGCTGAATTAGAGATGCATAGCGAGGTTTGATTGTGGCACGCTTCACAGTTCCCACCAGTGCCGGTCGTAATATCAACATTCGCTCCGCTATGGTAAAAAACATCAATAAAAAGCTGTTCAAGATTACCTGAATTGAGATTGGGAATATTCATGCTGCCAGTAATGCTTTTATTGATATGCTCGCATGTGGCGCGGTTAATTTGATATGCGACGAGTATGACATCGTGCGCACTACTCTGGCTCCATTCAATATTGTTAAAACGCCCTAAATACCAACCAGCAGGCGGATCATTTGTAACTTCACTCATCACGCTTGGTGATAGTACTGGCGGGATAATACCGCCCCCACTGGGGTGAAAGACTTTATGAATTGGGGAGCCAATTTCAAAATTAGCATCGCTCGGCAGCTCAAAATTTAGATCATTAATTTGAGAACCAGTAAAAAACATCTGATCAACCGCAGATTTAACTTGTGCAGCTGTTGAGATAAGCTGTGTAGCCATGATGTCTGCACGATCGTTGCTCAGTCGACGGGTTTCTCCTGTGTCTGTTTGACGACTTAAGGTAAAGCTAAGTGCAGCAAAAAGAGCGATGGCGATAAGAACATAGATAAGCGCGCTTCCGCTCTCTGCTTTATTTTTCTGTGCGTAATGCCCTTTTTGTTCTTGATTTGTTTTCATGTTGTTGTCAAACTTAATGCTATATGCCTCATTAATAATAAAGCGAAGAGCCTCATAATGGAAGACAGCATCTTGAATATCATTCTGCCTATCGCAGGGCTTGGACTTGGCGCGTTAGGGACAAGTGTTTATTTTCTCAAGAAACAGCAAGTCATGGCTGGCGAAAATGCAGAATTAAAAGCCCAGCTTAAAGCAGAAAAACTTGCTTTTGAAACGGCTTCAGCTGCGCTAGATCAACGTTTTAAAGTGACTGCGCAAGATGCGCTTCAAAAAAGCAGCGAGACCTTTCTTCAGCTCGCTCAAGAAAAGCTTAAATCAGCGCAGGCCGATAGCAGCCATGATCTCGAAAAACGTCAAAAGGCGATTGATGAGCTCGTAAAGCCTGTGGCAGAAAACCTCAAAAATCTAGGAGCTGCTATTGAACAGGTCAAAGGCACGGATAGAGAGCTAAAAGCTGATCTTCAGAACCTAAGCCGTGAGACAGCACGTTTAGTGGGTGCTCTTCGTGACCCAAGCGCGCAAGGACAATGGGGTGAATTTATCCTAGAGGGGCTGCTCGATAAATCAGGATTGATAAAAGGCGTGCATTATGAAACGCAAGTGACTTTGGAGAGCGAAGGCGGGCGTCAACGACCCGACGCTGTTATTCGTATGCAAGATGGATTTAATATCATTGTTGATTCAAAAGCACCTTTAAATGAATTTTCTCAACGTTTAAACGAAAACCTAAGCGAGGAGCAATATAATGAAATTATGGCTAAATTGGCTCGCCAAGTGCGTGATCATGTCAAAGCTTTAGGGAAGAAAGATTATTGGGAAAATACAGAAAGCCCTGATTTTACTGTTATGTTCCTACCGTCTGAACATATTTATTCAATAGCGCTCAGGGCCGATCCTACGCTTGTTGACTTTGCTTCAAGTAAAAACGTTGTGATCGCTTCACCGACCCTACTCATGAGCCTTTTACGTGTTGTTGGGATGAGTTGGCGCCAAGTTGAATTAGCGCAAAACGCGCAGGAAATTTCAAATGCAGGCGCTGAGCTTTACAAACGTTTTTTAAAGTTCACTGATCATTTGGGTAAAGTTGGCAAAGGATTGCAAACAGCGAGTAGTGCTTATGATTCAGCGATTGGCTCGCTTGAACGTCAGGTTCTCCCCTCGGCTAGGAAATTCAAAGAACTACAAAAGGCGAGTGCAATGGCACAAGAAGAAGTGCCCGAGCTATCATCGGTGGAGCGCCCACTTCGTGAAATGGCTTTAACAGCAGAAGATGAACAAGAAAAGAAACGAGCTTAACTTGATTCTTATAGAAAAACTCGCTACCTCTCTTACAAAACGAGATGGAAAGAACTCATGAGTGATTTATACGATATCATTATTACGCCTGATCCAGTCCTAAAGCAGGAGGCGCAGCCCATTAATAAAGTGGATGCAGCCGTGCAAAAGCAAATGGATAAAATGCTGGAAACAATGTACGAAGCGCCGGGCATTGGCTTGGCGGCCAATCAAGTTGGTTTGTTAAACCGTGTGCTTGTAATGGATCTAGCGCATAAAGATGATGGAGAAAAACCCAACCCAATTTTCATGGCTAACCCTCAAATTATCTACGAGTCTGAAGAAATGAGCGTTATGCAAGAGGGGTGCCTTTCTATCCCGCGTCAATATGCTGATGTAGAGCGCCCAGCTATCGTACGTGTTAAATACCTGGATTATAATGGTAAGGATGCTGAACTAGAAGCCGAAGGGTTATTATCTCACTGCGTTCAGCATGAGATCGACCATCTCAACGGTGTTCTTTTTATCGATTACCTCTCAAGCCTTAAGCGCAATATGATTTTGCGCAAAGTTGAAAAGCTGAAGAAGCAGAATATTATTTAGAGTGATTATAAGGTTTGATCTCATCTTTGAGCGCAGGGTTTTGAGGCTCTTTGCTTTGCGGTAAAACAACGGGATCTTCGGCCATGTTATGTGCTGAGTGGTGGAGCTTGATATCAGGCTCAAGGTGTTCTTGCTCTTTTATAAGCTTATCTGTGGCCAGCACATGCACGCCATCAAAGTGAAAATTTTCGGCAATTTTACAATAATCGGCCTCATGACTTTCAGCCATATATAATACGGTTGCGCTCTGATCTGCATCACCATCTTTATTTTCAATCACGAGGTTTAGATGACATATCCACTCAATACCTAGTTGCTTTCGCGACGAGTATAAATCTTTGATATAAATATGCGTACGCGCATAATTTTTTGCAGTTTCAATAGCCTCTTCCAAGCAGAGCTTCATAGCGAAACTTGCCGATTTCTTTGACCTTTTCATGATCTGGGCTCTTTTCATACGAATATTTAAGTATATTTAAGCACTGAAAGTCCTTGATTACGGTCAAAAAATCTGGAAAAAGTGGCGCATGAACGATCAATCACTAAAAATAATTTTCATGGGGACGCCTGATTTTGCTGCGAGCGCTTTAAAGGCGTTGCATGAGGATAGCCCTCATGAGGTCATTGCCTTATATTCGCAACCACCTCGTCCCAAAGGGCGTGGTCAAAAAATGCAGTTGTCTGAAACACATAGCTACGCAGATAAAAATAATATTCCCGTTTATACACCAAAGTCTCTAAAAAAAGAGCAGCAGCAAAAAGAGTTTGCAGCGCTTGGCGCGGACATAGCTGTTGTTGCTGCCTATGGCCTTATTCTGCCTCAGGCTGTCTTGGACGCACCGCGCTATGGCTGCCTGAATATTCATGCCTCACTTCTACCGCGTTGGCGCGGCGCATCTCCTATCCAAAGAGCAATCTGGGCCGGAGATGAAGAAACAGGTGTGACCATCATGCAAATGGATCGTGGCCTTGATACCGGCGCGATGATTAAAAAAGCCGCCATGCCATTAAACGCGCAGATAACCAGTCAGCAGCTTCATGATGCGCTTGCGCAAATGGGCGCCACTTTAATCTGTGAAGTGTTAGGTGAGCCTGCGACTAAAGGAGAAATAGAGTCAAAACCGCAGCCAGACGAAGGTGTCACATATGCACATCTCTTAAAAAAGACAGATGGACAAATAGATTGGCTAGATAGCGCTGCTGAAATTGACAGGCAGATCAGGGCGCTAAATCCTTGGCCAGGGACTTATATCGGTGGGCTAAAAATTAAACAAGCTGAGCTAACCGATCAAATAACAGATCAACCAGCAGGCACGATCCTTGATAAAAAAGGTTTAATCGCATGCGGCGGGGGCACAGTTTTAAAAATTAAAATTCTTCAGCCTGCAGGTAAAAAAGCAATGGATTTCGCTAGCGCCCTTAACGGCGGTTATGTGAGTGTAGGCGATACGCTTTTGGCGAAGGATATTTCATGAGCACACAGCGCTATAAAATCACGATAGAATATATGGGCGCGGGCTTTGTTGGCTGGCAAAGGCAGCCTGATCACATGACCATCCAGCAAGCCATAGAAGAAGCCATTCACGGCTTTTGTCAGCAAGAGGTGAAAGTGCAAGTTGCTGGGCGCACCGATGCAGGTGTCCATGCAAGAGGGCAGGTCGCCCATTTCGATCTTGCCCCAACCAAAAAGCCAATGCAGCCCTTTGAAATCGCTAAGGCCATCAATTACCACTTGCAGCCCCACACGATAAGCATTATCGGCATCGAGGCCGTAGATGATGAGTTTCACGCCCGCTTTAGCGCGGTTAATAAGCTCTATCGCTACCGCATTATAAACCGCCAAGGCACAGTCGCGCTTGATAAGGGGCTTGTCTGGCATATCAAGAAAAAGCTCGACGCAGAGAAAATGCACGCGGCGGCGCAGCTTCTCCTTGGCCATCATGATTTTACCACCTTTCGCGATTCTGAGTGCCAAGCCCAATCCCCTATGAAAACACTGGATAGGCTGGATGTGATGACGCGTGATTATGATCATAAAGGCGGACAAGAGATCATCATTGAAACCGAAGGGAAATCCTTCCTCCATCATCAGGTCCGCAATATGGTCGGCACACTCACACTTGTGGGTGAGGGGAAATGGAGCGCCCAGGATCTAAAAACTGCGTTAGAGGCCAAAGACCGCACAGCAGGCGGCCCAACCGCCCCGGCGGACGGACTTTATATGGTCAGGATTGATTACTAAGCGCGGCGCTTATAAATATAAAAATCCGCAAAGGATGTCTGATTTCTATTCAGCTCTGAATAAGGATATTTGTTAGGGATTTTCTCAACAAATTCAAAATCCTTTATATTGCGCTCTACCCACTGCGTAAATTTGCGGTGCCTTACATGCTCATTTATCTGCGTTTCTTCTTTGTCAGATGAATAAATAATCACGTAACGCTTAGCTGCCGCGAATAAATTACGCATATATCCCTCAAAAATAGGATCTTCGACAAGGTGATAAATCACATCTAAAGACATGCTGAGATCGGCCTGCTCTTGGTTATATTCATCTGTGTGAACAAAGCGCTTTGTCTCATCACCTGCGAACTTTTCTGTGCAGGTCGCAATGATTGTCTTAGACACATCCACACCGATATAGTTCGGATACTCAGCCAGCGCAAGCTGCGCCCCATCGCCGCAGCCAAATTCAATCAGGCTCTCAATCTGATGCTCTTTTACAAATTGATTGATAATCTCGGCTTTAAATTCAGCTAGCCGCCCATAGCTTCCCGCACCGGAATCGCCTTCTTTTTGGTATCGCAAATCCCAATATTCCGAGCTATTCGTAAACTCGATCTTTGGTTTGTTCAAAACCTTACGAAGAAACCCTTCTAAGGGCGTATTAAATATCAAACGCGCAAGCATATTAAATCCATCAATTAAATACCGATTGGCAAACCCCAATCATTAATTCCATATTCTATTTCAAAATGATCCCTTTATAAACTACTGATTGTGAGTTTTAGACCTAAGAAGAAATATATAAATTGGTCTCTATGCTATTGAGAAGAAGAGAGGGATTACTCCCACTCAATAGTTCCAGGTGGTTTGGATGTCACGTCATAAACAACGCGGTTGATGCCTTTGACCTCATTAATAATGCGTGTGGATACGCGGCCAAGGAACTCATGCTCAAACGGGTAATAATCCGCTGTCATGCCGTCTGTTGATGTTACGGCTCTGAGGGCACAAACATATTCGTAAGTGCGCGCATCACCCATCACGCCAACCGTTTTCACAGGCAGTAGCACGGTAAAGGCTTGCCAAATCTCATCATAAAGACCGGCTTTCTTAATCTCATCCAGATAGATCACATCCGCTTGCCTCAGGATGTCGATCTTATCCTGCGTAATCTCACCCGGGATACGGATCGCAAGACCAGGTCCAGGGAAAGGATGGCGGCGGATAAATTCTTCTGGCATGCCAAGCTCACGGCCNAGNGCGCGNACCTCATCTTTAAACAGCTCGCGCATCGGCTCAACCAGCTCCANCTTCATGTAATCAGGNAGCCCGCCNACATTGTGGTGCGATTTAATCGTGACCGATGGCCCGCCAGTAAAGCTCACGCTTTCAATCACATCAGGATAGAGCGTGCCCTGCGCAAGGTAATGCGCACCGCCTACGCGCTTTGAACAATCTTCAAACACGTCAATAAACATGGAGCCAATCAGCTTGCGCTTCATCTCGGGATCGCTAACGCCGGCTAGCCCGCCAAGGAATTTTTCCGAAGCATCTTCATGGATCAGCGGAATATTGTAATGATTACGGAACAGGTCAACAACTTGCTCACTCTCACCTGTACGCATAAGGCCCGTATCAACGTAAATACAGGTGAGTTGATCGCCAATCGCTTCATGGATCAAGATCGCCGTAACCGAGCTATCCACGCCGCCAGAAAGGCCGCAAATCACTTTACCATCGCCCACTTGTGCGCGGATTTTATCGATCTGCTCTTGGCGGAAAGATGCCATGGTCCAATCACCCGTGCAGCCACAAACATTATGCGTAAAGTTTTGCAAAAGGTCCTTACCATGCGGTGTGTGCACGACTTCAGGGTGGAATTGCACACCGTAGAAATGCTTTTCATGATTAGCGATAAAGGCATATGGCGCACCGTCTGATTTTGCCACCACTTCAAACCCAGCCGGAAGATCAGCAACATGATCGCCGTGACTCATCCAAACTTGCTCATGCGCGCCTTCATCCCAAACGCCGTTTGTGATTTCGGAATGCGACGTCACATCAACATAAGCGCGGCCAAATTCGCGGCTCTTACCCGCTTCAACAATGCCGCCAAGCTGCTTAACCATGGTTTGCTGACCGTAGCAAATCCCAAAAACAGGCACGCCCATTTCAAAAACAATCTCTGGCGCTGCAGGGGCATCTTGTTGCAATACACTGCAAGGCCCGCCAGCAAGAATAATTCCCTTTGGTTTATAGGCTTTGATCTTTTCCTCATCTGCGTGATTAAACGGCCAAATCTCACAATATACACCGCTTTCACGAACGCGGCGCGCTATCAGCTGCGTAACCTGCGATCCGAAATCAAGAATAAGAATATGCTCATGCGAGCCTTGTGCTAAACTGGCTGTAGATTTTTCTGCGCTCATGTCTGTCCTATCTATTAATTCTATGAACAGGTATTAAGCTAAAATGAGCCAAACGTAAAGATTTTACTTCTTAATCAACTCAATAACATCTTGGGCGACATACTTGGCCGAAGCAGGGTTTTGACCAGTGACAAGCAGCCCGTCTACAATAGATTTTGGCTGAAAATCATCGGCTTTAATAATCTCCGCGCCGAGCTCTTCAAGCTTGGTTTCCAGCAAGAAGGGGACAGCGTCGCTCAAACCTACAGCGTGTTCTTCACTATTGGTGAAGGCCGCAATCTTTCGTCCCTTTACAAGAGGATTACCATTTTCTGCCTTTGGACCGATAAGAACAGCCGGACCGTGACATACACTCGCCACGACGCGCCCATCTTTTAGAGTGTCCTCAATAATGCTACTCAGCACGGGGTTGTCGGGATAATCCCACATCGTTCCGTGACCGCCTGGGAAAAACACGGCGGCATATTGACTGGCATCAATGGCATCTGCGGATACTGTGCCCTTGAGCTTCGCTTGTAGGCTACTATCTTTCAGATAGCGCGCAACGCTTGGTTCTTTGGNGGCGTCCTCACCAAAAGAGCGTGGATCAATCGGGATATCACCGCCGCTAACGCTGGCAATTTTCACTTCATATCCTTGATCTACAAATTCATAATAGGGCGTAGTCACCTCCTCAAGCCATACACCTGTCGGCTCTTGGGTTGCAGGCATCACAGCTTGTGATGTGACAATAAATAAAACCATTATGCTTTTCATGTTTAGCTCTCTCATTCATAGTGATATGAGATATTTAGGGCGCCCAAGCGTGAGATCAAACACCTATTTTTTTGTGTTTTTTGTTTTAGCTTTCATAAAAGGGCGTTCAGTAATTTCGGCTTCGATCTTGCGTCCGCGCACCTGTACAAAAACGGGTGTTCCATGGGCACTATACTGAGGATCAATATAGCCCTGCCCAATCGCGAATCCCAAGGACGGCGAATGCCCGCCGGAGCTAAGCTTACCAATTTCTTCGCCTTGATCATTTAGGATCTCTGCGCCTTCACGGGCGATCCCTTTGCCAGTTAGCTTAAGCCCGCATAAGATGCGTTTACAGCCATTCTCCAGCTCATCCCGAATACGCGCCGCGCCGATATATCCGTCGTGCTTTTTGGCGATAATCCACGATAGATCGGCCTCAACAGGTGAAGTTGTCTCATCCAGATCATGCCCATAAAGCGCATATCCCATTTCAAGACNAAGTGAATCGCGTGCTGCTAATCCAATCGGCTTTACATCCTCATGCGCTAATAGTTTTTTCATCAGCGCCTCTGCTCCATCATTCGGTACCGATATTTCAAACCCATCCTCACCGGTATAACCAAGACGAGAGATAAACAGCGAATAATCACCTTCTTTATACCAAAGCCCCATATAAGGAAGATCGGAAAGATCAATATCCATGATATCGCGCACAACCTGCTCAGCCTTCGGACCTTGCAAAGCCAATAGCGCCCAATCATCATGATATTGAAATTTACAGCTTTCCGGTAAATGCTGTTTGATCCATGCGATATCTTTATCTTTACACCCTGCGTTTAGAACAAAGTTAAATTCATTATCGTCGGTACGCGTAATCATCAGATCATCAATGATGCCGCCCTCTTCGTTGGTCAGGACAGTATATTTCGTTTGATTAATCGGCAGTTTTTCAAAAGAAGAAGGCGTAATTTTCTGTACAAAATCCAGCGCTTCTCGTTCGCCCTTAGNGCCTGTGATCAAGGCTTGCCCCATATGTGAAACATCAAAAAGCCCACATTTTTCGCGTGTCCAAAGATGCTCTTTCATGACACCAAGATCGTAATATAGCGGCATGTCATAACCTGCAAACTCACCCATCTTTGCGCCAAGCTTTATATGAAGAGCGTGAAGGGCTGTTTTCTTTGGCATGCCGATCTCCTTTATTTACATCCAGCGTGTAGGGCGTTCAGGGGCGTTATAATCTAGTGGGTTTACCAGCTCAGATAATGTGCAATGATCAGGGTTTATCTCCGCCCAGCTTTCACATTCACAATCGATAATGCTGAGGCTTGCAGGTTGATAGCCTTGCGAAAGGCGGCTCAAAACGCGCTCGCACCCTTGTGTACTAAGCATGGCGGCTAGCTCATAAATTGAAGGATTATGCCCAACAATCATGATGCTCTGTGTGCTTGTGCAATCTTGTATCATGCCCAAAAGCTGCCCTGCAGAGGCGTGATAAATATCCACGCTCTTTTGAACATTAAGCTCATCAAAAGATGTCGAAAGCTCTTTAAGTGTTTGTTGTGTGCGTTTTGCAGAAGAGCATAAAACAAGTTCGGGCTTTAAATTTTGACTGCTTAAATATTTCCCAAGTGCGGCCGCATCACCAAGGCCTTTATCCGTTAAATAACGATCAATATCGCTAATTCCCGTCCCTGAAGGGGCAGCTTGAGCATGCCGTAATAGATAAAGCCTTTTTGTCATCGTAAGACCTCGGTCTCTTCATTGATTTTAAATTTTACAATTTTTGAGCCTTTTAAACCAATCGCCAGATCACCATTTTTAAGAGCGAGAGCTTCTTCTCCAAATATTTCACGTCGCCACCCCTGTAATATGGCGCAATTATCATATTTCTCTAATACGAAGGCTTCCAAATCATCGCTATTGGCGACAAGTTTCGGAGCGACATCATTCTTTGCGGCTTGAATTTTAAGCAACATTTTGAGGATATCTAGCTTTGCCGCTGCCTTAGGGGGGAGTGGCTTTTTCTTTTTTACTTGAGGCCAATGCGCCTGGTCCGCATTAAGCGCTTTTTCAATACAGGCAATCAGAGTTTCACCAAGTTCACTTTTATCGATATCACCGGGGATATTGCGGATTTTTTTAAGCGCTTTGACTTTGGTCGGAAGCTGACTTGCGATATCGGCGAGTGTCTCATCGCGTAAAATCCATGCACGCGGTTGGTTGCGTCTTTGCGCTTCGTCTTCTCTCCACGCTGCTAAGGCCTGAAGAGCGGCTAAATTTTTAGGTTTAGGTGAACGAATTTTAATCCGTTTCCAGCTCTCAAGCGGATTGACTTCATAAGTCTCGGGGTTTGTCATCACTGCTTCTTCTTCAAAGACCCAGTGTGTACGCCCATTTTCTTCAAGCTTGTTGGAGAGATGTAAATAGATATCAACCAGATGCGTCACATCAGCTAGCGCATAATTTAGCTGACGCTCTGTTAAAGGGCGGTGTGACCAATTTGTATATTGTACACTCTTATCAAGTTCATTTTCAGTGATGTTTCGAACAAGACTTTCATATCCAATCGCATCACCATACCCGCAGACCATGGCTGCTATCTGTGTATCAAAAATCGGCTTAGGTAGCTTTTTATCCATGATCTGATAAAAGATTTCCATGTCCGCGCGTGCAGCGTGAAAGATTTTAAGAACATTTTCATTAAGTAAGAGCTCAAAAAGCGGTTTCAGATCCAAATCACCTTCTAAAGGATCAATCGCAAATGCATCTTTATCGGGGCCACTAACTTGAACTAGACAAAGCTTCGGAAAATATGTTTTTTCACGAAGAAATTCCGTATCAACTGTTATATATTTTTCGTTGGCTAGAGCTTCCAGCCTACCGTTCAATTCTTCTTGTGTTTTTATTAACATAGAGCCTTTTTAACCAATAGGGCGCGACAAGAGAAGCCCTTACTTTCAAAATATTGATTTTTTACATTATAGAAGTTGATTTGAACTTTAAAAAAGCATTTTTACAACTGATAAAACTCATGCCTTGCTTTCTGGGTTCAATGCGTTATAAAACTGTGCTTTACAGCGATATTGTTTAAGGAAGTAAAGAGCAAAAAGATGCACGCATTCAGAACACATAAATGTCATGAACTCAGAAAAGAAAATGCTGGTGAAAAGGTAAAGCTATCTGGCTGGATCCATCGTATTTACGATTTGGGCGGTGTTTTATTTATTATTGTGCGTGATACATACGGCATCACTCAGTGCGTTGTTGAAGANAATTCNCCGCTCTTGAAAGAGGTTGAGAAGTGGCGTGTAGAGAGCGTNGTAACAATCGAAGGGACGGTTGTTGAACGTACAGCGGAAACAGTGAATCCGAAAATGCCAACTGGTGAAATTGAAATCAGAATCGAAAAAGCGGACATGCAAGGCGCCGCTGATGTAATTCCATTCCAAGTCTATGAAGATGATGGAGCGGGTGAAGATATCCGCCTCAAATACCGTTATATTGATCTGCGCCGTGAAGGGATGCACAACAAAATCCGTTTGCGTAACAATGTCATTTCTACACTTAGAAAGGCGATGTGGAACAAAGATTTCCAAGAATTCCAAACGCCAATTCTAACAGCAAGCTCACCAGAAGGTGCGCGTGACTATCTTGTACCATCACGTTTACATCCAGGTAAATTCTACGCACTGCCGCAAGCGCCGCAGCAATTCAAACAGCTCTTAATGATGTCTGGCTTTGATAAATATTTCCAAATCGCGCCATGTTTCCGTGATGAAGATGGTAGAGCAGACCGCTTAGCTGAGTTTTATCAGCTCGATGTGGAGATGAGTTTCGTAACGCAGGATGAAATTTTTGAAACTGTTCAGCCTGTAATCGAAAACCTCTTCGAAACATTTGCAGACTTTACAGGTGAAAAACGCGAAGTGCAGTGGATGCCGAGCATTCCATATAAAGAAGCAATGCTTAAATATGGTTCTGATAAGCCGGATCTTCGTAACCCGCTTGAAATCGTAGACGTCACAGAGGTGTTTGCCCGTGATGATGTTGAGTTTAAAGCCTTTAAAGGCGTGATTGCCAAGGGTGGTGTTGTTCGAGCGATCCGTGCGCCAAAAGTCGGCGACCAGCCACGTAGCTTCTTTGATAAGCTTAATAGCTGGGCACAAGGCGAGGGCGCACCTGGACTTGGTTATGTTCTATTTGAAGGCGGCGAGGGTAAGGGCCCAATCGCTAAATTTATTCCTGAAGCAGCGCAAGCGGCGATTCGTGAGATTGCAGCCTGCGAAGACGGTGATGCGATCTTCTTCATCTGTAACCAAGAAGGCAAAGCCGCTAAGTTTGCGGGGCTTGCACGTGACGCAATTTGTGATGCATTACCAGAAGGTCATGCGGCAGCACGTGAGCAAGGCGTTTACAAATTTACATGGATTGTAGACTTCCCAATGTATGAATTTGATGAAGCGCAGCAAAAAATTGACTTCTCTCATAACCCATTCTCTATGCCGCAAGGCGGTATGGATGATCTTGAGAATAAAGATCCTTTGGATGTATATGCTTTCCAATATGACTGTGTTTGTAATGGCTATGAACTAGCCTCAGGTGCGATTAGAAACCACAAGCCAGAGATCATGGAAAAAGCATTTGGTCTTGCTGGCTATGGTAAAGATGTGCTCGAAGCTGAGTTCGGCGGTATGCTCAATGCTATGCGTTACGGCGCTCCTCCGCACGGCGGCTTAGCGTTCGGTATTGATCGTATGGTGATGCTTCTTGCGGATGAGCCGAACTTACGCGAAGTTTATGCATTCGTGATGAACGGCCAATATGAAGATCAGCTCATGAGCGCACCAAGCGATATCACGCCAGAGCAGTTAAAAGATCTGCACATCAAACTATCACTGCCTAAAAAAGCTGTAAAAGACGAACAAGCCGCTTAAAAAAAGCGGCTTATAAATTCTTCGTTTATTCGAAATTTACCCTATCGGTGGCGGTGGGGGCGGCGCTTCATCCTGNGCNGATCCTGCGTTTCCGTTCCCGCTATCCCCGGTATTGCTTCCAGAGTTAGAGCCATTTTGATTNCCNGTAAAGTTNCTGNGGCCAAAACGAGAAGANACTGAATTTTGAATATTTTGTATATTTGCTTGCATTCTCGCGCGCACATTTTGGGACAAATGAGCGGCTCTATTGCGCGCGGATGCAATGACATTGCGTGTATTTTCTTGTATGTCTTCTAGTGTCTCTTCGTGCAAGACTTCATTTTCTTGCAAGCGTTCACGCTGTGCACGAATTTGTGCACGTTGTTCTTTCAGTTGATCTTTCTTGATTTGTAGTTGAATACGCTTTTGCTCATTATCTGTATTCTCAATCTCTTCTTTGAAAGCCTCAATTTTTATATCAAGAATGTTCTCGGCTTCGTCCAGCATATTAATTGTTGAGTAGTAAAGCTGATCAAGTTGCGCCATACGTTCTAGAAACTCATCCCACATTCGTCTATTTGCAGCCGCTTTTTGCTCATCATCGTCCATTTCGCCAAAGCTGGCAATTGAACCTTTCCTGCGGCGTGAACTCACAACACCTTGCGCTGTTAGGCCTGTGCCCTTTCGCCCTGTTAGTTCAATTTGATAAAAAATAATATCAACAAGGGCTGAGTTTGATTTATTCGCAAGGCCAACAAAAATGGGGCTAGCATATAAATCATCTTTATTATNGCTCGTTTTGTAATTGCTATAGGCGTTTAAGAATTGGTCAACACCTGCGTCGTTAAGCTCTTGAAGCTCTCGAAAAAGAATACGATGTTCAGCCATAACAGCGGAACCAAATGATCCATCATTCGCAGAGGGGTCAAGCGTAAAGCCGCTTGCCGCTAAGTTTTGATCTGGCGTAAATGTTTCTTGTACACCCAGCGTAGCATCTGATGATAATGAAGCCTCATCAAGTGCTAAATTTGTATGATTATTATTATTCATAGATCGCATTCTATAGCAGCATTCCTAGCTATGTCAAAAACAACGGTAAGAATGCTTATTTATAAAAGGGTAAGCCCGTCTCTATTTGTAGGGTCGGGGTTAGAGACGGGCTTAGGGAATGCCTGCCGGCTAGGTGTAGGGTACGGTTGGGTTAGGGTGGCAGGCGAAACTATATATATTGTGATTATGCGCTTTTGTATTGAGCTCCTGATCTATTACGCTTTAGGTCTTCATTAGCGGCTTCAAAAATTTTGATAGCATCTTCTTGCGCACTAAAGTTCTTGAGGCCAAGGCTAAGATTGAGGTTAATTTCCTTCTTGCCCCAGATCATTGAAAGCTTGTTTAAACGCATAGCCATCGCTTGAAGTCTGCTTAGAGCTTGCCCCATATCTGTATCAGTGAGCAGAAGAACAAACTCATCATCTAGCATGCGTCCAGCATGATCCATTTCACGGATTTCTTGCTGAAAAGCATTAGCGAGAATTTGTACCGCCATATCTGCAGCAGCCTCTCCGTGACGTTTGCGAATGANTTTAAGGTTTTCTAAATTGAACACGACAATCAATCCNCCTACGCTATTTGTACGGTTCATCCGTGAAACTTCTTTTTTTAGGACGTTCATAAAACCGCGGCGGTTTAGAAGGCCGCTTTTTTCATCATGAGATGAGATTTTAGCAAATGCCTCAAGTTTATGATTTTGCACCTCAATCGTNTTCTCAGCTTCTTGAAGCGCATGGGCTGAACGCTTTAAAAGAGCGATTGTTGAATTTAAGCTCTTTTCCAGAGCTTTACGCTCTTGCGTGTTCTGTGCAAGCACATCGAAAATATCGAAAGTTCCGTTAAGAAAGTTCTCGTTGCGTGTTAGCTCTAAAGCTGACTTAGCAGTGTTAAGTGCATGAATAGCGGCGCTTTGTGTTGCCTCGCTGATATTTTCTTGTGCTGTATTCATAACCATCTTGCTACCCTTTTCCCTTTTTATTCCGTTTGCCTGTTTACAATTTCTTACATTGCGAAGAATGTGCCAAAATGGATGTACTTAAATATTAAATAAAAACAATGACTTAATGATTTTATGCTGATCAGATGAAGAGTTTTTGGCTAGGTAAATTATGGTAAAACGGGTCAATTTTACCTAGTAAGACGGAAAAGAGTGCCCTTTTCTATATATATCGCTTTGGCTGGTCTTGCTGCTTTGGTACAATCAAGCGGTCTGGAATAGGAAATTCGTAAATGGTACAATCGGCTAAATCGTTTTTAGGTCTTTTTATAGTCTCAATATTTATAGCTTCAGCAGCAATCATTATATATCTGGGTGCTTCTGGGACGTTCAATAACTCGNACAAGATAGGNAGTGTTGAGCCAGNAACAGTGACTCATATAAAAGGTGATGAAAATCTTGTACCTCATAANGCTCTATATGAGATTAAGCTCTTTAGTAAAAAGAGTGGGTCACAGGTTCTGAACATATCTGGCAAAATGTTTTATGAGTGGGAAAAAACCTGTGGTGGCTGGCTTACCGATCATAACTTTGACATGCTCTATGAATATGCAGATAGCCCATCCATGCGTGTGACCAGTAATTTTTCTACATATGAAGGCTTTGACTCGCAAACTTTAGACTTCACGATGGAACGTAAAAGTAATGGTCAGGTTTTTGAAAAAATCCGAGGCTCTGCAAATTCTCAAGAGGCAACATATACACTGCCCACAGATGATCTGAAATTTGCTTTTGATGACGATACTTTTTTTCCAATTGCACATACAGCGGCAGTCGTGAATCAAATTAAGGCCAATCAAAAATTTATGTCTGCGACCTTATTTGATGGCAGTGATACAGAAGGGCCTCTCATAGTTTCAAGTTTCGTAGGGAGTAAAGCTGCCGCGCCAGAAGAACTGCTGACGCAGAAGGACATAGATAAGAGCCTCTTAGACGCGCCCGCGCACAAGNTAAGATTAGCCTTCTTTCCGCTTAAATCNGAGCANGCAGAAGCNGACTATGAAATGGACATGGTTTTCCATGAAAATGGCGTGATCAGTGATATGCATGTTTATTATGATGACTTTGCTGTTTCTCAAAGTCTTGTTGCTCTGCAAGTCTCTGAAGATAGCTGTGTAGATTCTATGGAAACTAAGGAATGAGTTTATATACAATAATAATCGAATATAAAAAGAAGAGTTCTCAAACGTAAGAAAAATCGTTAAAATTTAACGGTTTGGCAATAAAGCCAGTGTAACTTAATTATAGAATTTAATTCAGCAGGGTATTTATGAATAAAACAGTACTGATTGTCGAAGATAATGAGCTTAATATGAAGCTCTTTCACGATCTTTTAGAAGCGCACAATATTGGAACAGTGCAAACAAGCAGTGGGCATAACGTATTGGATTTAGCCAGAGAGAATAAGCCGGATCTAATCCTGATGGATATTCAGCTGCCGGAAGTTTCAGGCCTAGAAGTCACGAAATGGCTGAAAGATGATGAAGAGCTTAAATCAATACCTGTTATCGCCATTACGGCTTTCGCCATGAAGGGCGATGAGCAAAAAATCCGTGAAGGCGGCTGTGAGGACTATATCTCTAAGCCGATCTCAGTCACTAAGTTTATGGACGTTGTTCAGAGCTATCTGAAATAAAGGAAAAATTATGTCAGCACGCGTGTTAGTAGTCGATGATATTTTGCCAAATGTAAAACTTTTGGAAGCAAAGCTCACCCACGAATATTATGACGTGCTGACCGCCATGAACGGTCAAGAAGCACTCAAAAAAGTGGAGGAACAAAGCCCCGATCTTGTATTGCTTGATGTGATGATGCCAGGCATGGATGGATTCGAGGTCTGTACACATATCAAAAACAATCCTGCGACAGCACATATCCCTGTTGTCATGGTCACGGCTTTGACCGATTCGGGTGATAAAGTTCGCGGCCTTGAATCAGGCGCAGATGATTTTCTNTCTAAACCGATCAATGACACAGCCCTCATGGCGCGTGTGCGTTCGCTTGTGCGCTTAAAAATGTCTACAGACGAATGGCGCGCGCGTGAAAACACAGCGAGCCAGCTAGGCGTGGGTGATGATAGTGAAAGTGTTATGTCACAATCAGCAGATGAAGCGCGTGTCCTCATTGTTGAGGATCAGGAATTTGAACGCGAGAAAATGACAGAGGCGCTAAGCGCTCGTGGTCATTATATTAAAAGTGTCGCAAGTGGCCCAGAGGCATTGGAGCTTATACAAAATGATAATTTTGAACTTTTNATCATTAGTCTAAACCTCAAAGAAGAGGATGGTCTTCGCCTGTGTTCACATCTAAAAACTAATGAAAAAACCAGAAATCTTCCACTCGTCATGATTGGTGGTGAAGAGGATATGGACCGTGTAGCTAAAGGCTTAGAGTTAGGCGCACATGATTATATAATGCGCCCGATTGATCGAAACGAGTTAGAGGCGCGTGTGCGCACACAGGTTCGTCGTTGCCGTTTTCAAGAAAAGCTAAGAACAGGCTATGAGAACAGGCTGTCTATGGCGTTGGTGGATAGTCTGACAGGGCTGTATAACCGCCGCTACCTTGAAGTACACCTTGAAAAACTGATTGAAAAAAATAAGACGACTCATAAAAATTTAGCAGTTTTGATGATGGATATTGATCATTTTAAATCTGTAAATGATACCTATGGTCACAAAGCNGGAGACGAGGTTCTTCAAGCCTTTGCTGGTCGTTTAAAAGACAATCTTCGCAGCTTTGACTTGGTCGCGCGCTTAGGTGGTGAAGAATTTGTCGTAATTTTACCTGACGTATCTGAAATGCGTGCTTACATGGTATCAGAGCGTCTGCGCCGCGCTATAGCGGAAACAGTTTTTGATGTTAGTCACCCTGATAGTCCAATACCGGTTACGACGTCCATTGGCGGCGCGATTATAGGCCCTGATGGATGTAGCACAATTCACGAAGCTTTGGAACGTGCCGATTCTCAGCTCTATGCCGCTAAAGAAGGTGGACGTAACTGTGTGTTCTTTGAGGATAAAGGTAAGCTAAATCCAGAAGAGTATATGGGAATTGCCCGCAAACTTCTGGAATAGTCTTTTCTTCATTTCTCTAAATATTGAAGAGGCCTAAGCTCGATTACTGCGCTTCCATAAAACGCAGTAATTCACTGTTTATACGGCCTGTCGCATCAAGGCCATATTGACGCTGATAAGAGCGCACAGCATCCTGTGTTAACGGACCGTCTAGTCCATCAGCTGGTCCTGGATATAGGCCTTTGCTCATGAGAACTTCCTGAACCTTTGTGATCGTCATATGTTGGCTAAGCGCAGCATTTGGAATTGTGTTTTGTGCACGCGCGCTGATTTGCTCTTGTGTGACAGCTGGTTTTTTGTTGACCTTAACCTGATCCGCAAGCTTATTAACTTCATTTTTGTCAATGCCAAGTGTTTTTGCCAGCTGATCTAAAGCACCACGAGCCTCTGGGCTTCCTTGATCAGCTGCAATTTTATACCACATGATTGCCTCATCAGGTTTAGCATCACCAAGAAGGCCATTTTCGTATATAAGACCAAGGTTATAAGCGGCTTCCATGATGTTGTTGCCGGCAGCAGAAATAAAATAATCTCTCGCTTTTTGTGGGTTGTAAGGAACACCAATGCCCTCAATATGTGCAATGCCAAGATTATATTGTGCTTCTGGGTGATTGCTCTGTGCGGCTGCCTCATACCATCTTAATGCTGTTGTGATATCAGCATCAACGCCAAGCCCTTGGTGGTATATGACGCCAAGGTTATAGGACGCATTAGCAACACCTCTTGCGGCTGCTTGTTCAAACCATACACGTGCTTTGGTGAAATCTTGATCAACTCCGCCATGTCCNGCTGTATAAATGGCTGCTATATCGTGCTGGGCTTCGCCAANACCTTCGAAGGCTTGGTTCTCNATGTCCTTGATAGCACCGCTCAACTGNCTATCTGGCTTTATAATTGCTTTCANGTTTTGAGCTGGNTCAGGAACGATNCTCTNTAGAGAAGGCGCAGGGGCCTTTACTGGCGGAGCAACTTGAGTCGTTGTTGCGGTTAGTGGAGGTTTCTCTTGCGGAACGGGCGCTGGTTTAGGTGTCTCAGATTTTACCGGCGCAGCTTCCTTTTCGCCCGGTTCAATATCATTAAGGCGCTCAGCAATTACATCCATTTCGGCGTTGCTAACCTCGCGCCCTTCAAGGGCAGCAATGATATCTTTTTCATCGTTCAAAGCTTTTGTAGCAATATCATTCTCGTAATTCTGCGCAGCAGCTTTGCTTGGCTGTTCTTGAGCTTGCTCATTTTGATATATACCTGCTGGCGCTTCATCAATGACTCTGTCTTGCGTTTGCGGTTTAGAAACATCGCTTAGGCTGCGAATAACAGGTACGTTTTCTTCTTGTTTTTTCTCAATGGTAATTAAGGGCTGATTGCTTGGTGCACCGCCAATAAGAAGATAGGCTGCCACACCGCACACAGTAATAGCGCCGCCTGCAATCGCTGCGTAATTCCATTTNATTTTATTCCACCATTTTGAAGCGTTGAGCGTATTCTCTTCTCCTATCGGTGCGGGGCGAATAGCTTCTGGTAGTGGTGAGCTTCCAATATGATCTAGGTTTTCTTTCTTTTCTGCTGGCGCTGCGGGCGTATTGCGCGCTTCGGTATCTTCGTTATTCGCTTCTGGTACGGATATGCTTGGTGTTTCTACTTTTTGTGCGTTTGGCATATGTGCACGTAAAAGAGCGCTCGCTGCTTCAAGCTCAGCCTTTTGCTCAATATCGCCGGTGCCTGGAACAACATTTTGATCTGTCAGTAAGACCATAGCCTTCGCGTTAAGAGAATCACGCATCTG
Organism: Micavibrio sp. TMED27; assembly: GCA_002167715.1. GTDB lineage: Bacteria > Pseudomonadota > Alphaproteobacteria > Micavibrionales > Micavibrionaceae > TMED27. Next base: position 34,090 of record NHCG01000015.1, on the reverse strand, counting down.
TAGAACTGTTTCTTCAATGCGCTCAATTTTGCGCATAAAGCGTGCACGCTCTTCAATCGCTTTATCAAGCTTACGNCTAAAGCGCGCTTGTTCAGCAGAGGCTTCNTCAACCTTGTCGCTTAGNTCTTCATAGCGCTCTTCACCATCTTTGATGCGNTGAACTATCTTTGTTGCGATCTTGCCATGCTCGTTGAACTTTTCGTTATTCTGGTGCTGCTTTTCTTCAAGTTGCTTTTGCTTTTGGATAAGCTGATTTCCAACTGCTTGGTGACGCGTAACATCTGTTTTAAGCGCGCTCAGCTCTTTGTCAGCCTTGTCTGTCTTACCCTCAAGTTGAAGAACAAGGCGGCGTGTTTCTTCCATTTCCTTGATTGCTTCTTGTGCTAGCTCTTCTGCATGATCTGAAGATTTTTTGCCCTCAGCCTGCGCAAGCTTCTGCTCTAGCTGTATATATGCTTTTTCACTGCGCTCTGATTTGCTCTCTAGATCGCTGATGAGGTCACGATAAGCATCCAACTCTTCACGCATTTGATTGCGCTCAGCTTGTGTGATTTTAAGGCGCTCATTTAACGATTTCAAAAGCGCAATAATCTGAACCTGTGTTTGCTGCTCTTGAATAGCGCCGCTCGTTGGGTTAGGTGAGCTTAGCGGTTTATTAAAGTTTGGCGGAGCAAATGGATTCGGACGAAAATCGTTCGCACCATTCTGCGTGGTTAGTTCGTCGTTGGCTGTGTCTTCTAGTTTCTCAAAGAACACGCGGCCCTCTGATGTCTTTTTAAAGCCCATCTTCAGCTATCCCTACTTATAATTTATTGCCCGATTATGTTTAGAGCTTATTAGATTTTGTAAAATAAACACAAGTGAATTCACAGCTTTTAGCTCACTGATCCACATATTTCAAAGGAGGAAAAAATTAATGAAATATTAAAAATTACTAATTATGGTTACTGTACATTTATATATAAGTGAAAAAAGTTTATAAAAAATGAGTAGTGCATACGAACAGTTTGCCAAAGATACATATGAAACGGTCTATAATGCGGCTCAAAAAGGTTTGAGTGAAGCAAAGGGTGAGCCCATCTTGATCGTTAGTGGTGAAGAGCATAGTGACAACATTTTAGAAAAAATCATTAATTTTGTTTGGACAGATGATGAGGATGAATCACCTGCACACGCCGCGGCCTATACACATGTAGCAGCGATCAAAGCTGCTGAGCAACTTGTCGGTAAATACAATATGGTTGTGAGTGTCGAGCAGNACCNGGATCTAATAAAGGATATGTTATCCAAAATGGATGCTGGTATGCCCCTTGATTTTGCAATGGATCCAAGCCCTACGCAAATCGCTTTTATGTATGCTTATGAAAACGGATATACAATCGTTGGAACAGATGCTGGATATAGGAGCGCAATTCAGCGTGCCGAAGGGGACGCTTTGAAAGCTATTGATGATCCGCAGCGATACGCCATGGAAAACGCCGCTCTTAGTGATTTAGCAGACCGTGCAAAAGTTGTCGTCCATGTTGGCGGCGCTGCGCATATTAAAACGCTGCAAGGCTATTTNCCAACTGATGATTTTAGTGATCCANATAATCTGCCNGAACCTGTCGACAANCCGTTTGNTGATGTTTATGGNCGCGTTATTTTTTTTAATAGTGATGAGGATCAGGGTAGGCAAACCGGAAGCACAAGCTTTTATAGAGACCCCAAACATGCCATTCAGATTGATGCTCCAGGTCGTATGGATGATAGTGACCGTGAAAATGTAGGGCAGCGCATAGAGGAAGCCGCGACACTCAATATATTGGAGCATAGGCCAGAGATATCCTCAAAGCTCGAAATTCTAAATAATTAACATAAGTACATGATTTAATTTATATTCATGACTCCATCAGCTCGTTCATTATGGAGGCGCTAGTAGTACGGCGAAAGCATGTATGCTATGTTTGTAAGATCCCAGCAAAGGCCGACTATGAATTTAGAAACTATAAATTTGACATAACATAAGCAATGAACTATCTATAGCCATTATGAAATGAACGGAAATTAAGTTGATATGANNTTATCTAATTTTTTTAATACGGTAACNGATATTTTGATGAAATCATCCGCAGAAAGAAAAGCGGAAAAATCTCAAAGATTACTAGATATTGAGCGGCAGGAAATAGTGGAAGACTATCTCAATGAATTCGCTACTGCTGAACAAATTGATGAGATCGTTCAAGAAGTGAAGGAGAGTTCTGCGCTTTTCTCTGCAAGTAGCAAAAAGCCAGATAACGAAGATGGAGCAGTTTTCGGCTCAAAACTCCCTGACGCTGATAATTTTAGCTATGTTCCCAAAAGACTCTATGCCAATGAAAGAATTATTCGCGAATTGATTGTGCCTTTAATAGCGCACAGGGAAAGACTAATTGAACATTTCCAAAAGCGCGTAAGAGAAACAGGCCAAGTAGCCGCAAATGATTTAAGGAAATCGGGTGATGATGTTGATGGAGCGGTATTTACAAACTCTCATGACACGGAGTCTGAAATTATAAGAGCGCTAAATAGCGCCGCACAGAAAGTTGAAAAGCACAAAGAGTCTTTAAAATCGCAGAGTATTAACCTTAAAGATTATCACAATGATACTGACCTCTGCGTAGAGCTNTACGATATTCTCGCGCACGACGCGCACAAATTTTTGTCGAATGATGTTCATGCAACACTACGCGAAATTCAATCATGGCCAGAAGATGATCTTGAGAGACTATTAGAGGGCTTGGGACAAAAAGAAAAATTCAAAGCCACTCAGGATGCGATCGACCAATTGAAAACATATTCAGTGCAACTGCCATTACATCTAAAATTCCATGCCAACCAATTAGAGGTATCAACCGGATACTATCAGTTAAGTGATGATGGAACTTTTAAAGTCAGTGATATGTCTTCTTCCATGCTCAAGAGATCTGTTAAAAACATTTTGGATGGAACAAGTGAGCAGATAAAAGGTAAGCAGCCAGAGCAATATATTTTAAAAAATGTTCAGCGCTATTATAATACGTCTAGGCGTATACAGCTTGATCCACGTAAAGTGCAGCACCAAACGTCGGCCCATCTCCCAAATATAAACGCCGAATAAGCCCATATTTAAGCGTAAGCTATGCGCTTTTATAATTGGGAAGATTATCCCGATTATGAACCTTCAGCACACCCAAAGAACTGTGTTTTCAATCAAAGAAAATAAAAAGTTTGCATATACATAACCATAGGTATATACGACAGTTAATTTTCATATTTGGAGAACGTGATGAAAATACTACATATCTTTGGAGCCAATAGCACAGGGGGCGTTGGCCAAACTTTAATGAATACCCTCCGCGGTAGTCCTGATGGCTATGAGCATGAAATTGTCGATCTAGCGTGGCGCGGTCAATCCACTTTTCCCAGTGATATAAAATCAAAAGCATCAATTAGTTGTTTGGATTTTAACCTGTGCTTGGACGAAGGTTTGCGCAAGCAGCTCTTAACGCAGGCAGTGCAAAAATCAAAAGCTGATATCGTGCAGGCTTGGGGACGAAACGGTAATTACTATACCGGTAAAATTGCAAAAGATTTGCCGCAAAAATCAAAGCTATTATGGTGGATCACAAGCGCACGAAGCTTAGAGCAAACCCAAGAGGACGAGATGAAAAAGATTCTGCTGGAAACAGTAGAGATGTCTGATGACGTTGATTATGTGATCTATGCATCCGATGAAGTGCGGGACGTGCATACAAAACTCGGCTTTAATCCGGTCTCATCTTCTGTAATCTATAACGGCGTTGATACGCAAAAATTCAAACCCGCTGAAAATGAGCAAGCAGTGCGCGCTATAAAAAGCAATCTGGGTATTCCTGCCTCGGCTATAACAATTGGTATGATTGGCCGCTTTGATAAGAATAAAGACCAAGCTGGCTTCTTAATGGCGGCAAGTTCACTAAACAAAACACACCCGAATGTTCATTTTGTTTTCGCTGGCCAAAAAACAGACAGCCCAGANATGCAAAGCCTCGTTGAGCAATATAACNTACAGCAAAATTCTCACCTGCTTGGTGTGCGCAGTGATATGCCGCGCATATATCGTGCACTCGATATCGGGCATTTAAACTCGTTAAGTGAGGCCTTCGCCAATGTCCCGATGGAGGCCATGGCAACGCAGATGCCGTTTGTACAAACGGCGGCCGGTATGCCGGAGCTAACCGTTCGCAGATCCGAGCTGATCATCCCCACCCGCGATGGCTCGCTNAGTAATAATGAATGGATAAATGCGGTTATGGGTGCATGGAAACCGCTTGTAAACTCAGCTGAGTTAAGAACTGAAATAGGGCGCGATAACCGCAGCCATATCCAAAAGAATTTCAGCCTGCAAACACAGGTCGGCGGCTTCCATAGCGTGTATAATAAGCTCTGCCCATTAGGGTACGTGAAGGCATTTAACCCATCGGCGCTAAGGCCAAAGCTGCCCGCGCCCATGCGCAAAGACAGCCCCGCTGCCAAAGCCTATATGTTCCGTTTTTAAGGGATAGTAAAGAAGGGTTTACGAGGCCTAGAGCGTGCGTAACTTTACCTGCGCATCGCGCCAGCGCCGCATATTCCCCTCATGCAAAAGCGCGCCATTATCAATCAGGATATAAATCCGCTCGGCGATCTCTTGCCCTGTATCACTATGTGGGATCAGCCCCGCCTCCGGCAGCGCGTCAAACGCGCGCGAGATCAGAACATTGATCTTGATAAAATCCTCTGTTGCGCACTCCATAATCACCGCATCGAATAGTGCATTTTCTTCGTCTTTAGTCATGCCACGCACTATGGCAGTATTGGGGGTAGAGGGCAATGCGTTATTAGCTAAATACACTAATGAGTATTTGTATAAATAGAATACCGCTTGGGATCGCCAGAAGAATATATCCTACTATAGCTATGAGTAGAGCAAATATGAGCGAACGTCTGTTTTTAATATCATTCCTGAAAAATGTTTCTATTAAAATGGATCTTAACAATCCGTCATGTAGGGTTTTTGCTTTAGAAAAATTACCAACTTTAGGCACGCCGTCAGAATAATTACTAGCAGCCACATCGCAAAATTCGTCCCATTCATAGGTGTAATATTTACCATGGCGAGTATAATGACAATTTTGAATTTCGTTATGAAATGTCAAATATTGATCAAATGTGAAATATTTTAAGCCAGTCTCTACGAAGTCAAATTCACTTTTCCCTACTTTATGAATCCAAGGTTTCCTGAGCCTGTAGATTAAATTTGAAATGCCAACAAATATAAGTCCAAAATATACGAACGCTAACCTGTCTTTGGCTGTAAAGTTTTTGAATGGAATGTTATCATCTACGATATTTTTAAAAGTTAAATGATCAGTTACATAGTCATTAAATAAGATTAAATACCCTATAAATGGTATTACGATAGCACATTTTGGTAACCACCCATCTATTAAGAACAAGTAGTTTGACCATTTAAAATTGTACCTAAACGTATGACAAATCATTACAAAATTTTAAGCCGCCTTATCCTCTTTATCCTCTTTATCCGCAGCTTCCGCGGCTTCAGTTTCACCGAGTGTGCCGTTTGGTTTTTGCGCGGCGACGAAATCACGAACATCTTGCGTGATTTTCATGCTGCAAAACTTTGGCCCGCACATAGAGCAAAATGATGACACTTTATGCCCTTCGGCGGGTAGCGTTTCATCATGCATTGAGCGCGCGGTATCCGGGTCCAATGACAAATTAAACTGATCATTCCAGCGGAACTCAAAGCGCGCGAGGCTAAGCGCATCATCGCGGCGCTGCGCCCCTGGGTGGCCTTTGGCAAGGTCGGCGGCGTGCGCGGCGATCTTATAGGTAATCACCCCTGTTTTTACGTCGTCTCTATTCGGTAGGCCTAAATGCTCCTTTGGTGTGACGTAACACAGCATCGCTGTGCCGTACCAACCGATTTGCGCAGCGCCGATGGCGGATGTGATGTGATCGTAACCCGGCGCGATATCAGTCGTGAGCGGCCCCAAAGTGTAGAACGGCGCTTCGTGACATTCTTTCAGCTCTTTTTCCATGTTTTCTTTGATTAAGTGCATCGGCACGTGCCCTGGCCCTTCGATCATCACCTGACAATCATGTTCCCATGCTTTTTTGGTCAGCTCGCCTAANGTCTTNAGCTCGGCAAANTGCGCCTTGTCATTGGCATCTTTGATCGCGCCCGGNCGCAGGCCATCCCCAAGGGAGAAGGTCACATCATAAGCCTTCATGATCTCGCAAATTTCATCGAACTTAGTATAGAGGAAAGACTCTCTATGGTGCGCCATACACCATTTCGCCATGATCGANCCGCCGCGTGATACGATGCCCGTAATACGGTCTGCCGTAAACTGCACGAACGGCAGGCGCACGCCCGCGTGAATAGTGAAGTAATCTACGCCTTGCTCGGCTTGCTCGATCAATGTATCTGCAAAAATATCCCAAGTGAGATCCTCGGCAATACCGCCGACTTTTTCTAGCGCCTGATAGATAGGCACAGTACCAAGCGGCACAGGGGAGTTACGCAAGATCCACTCACGCGTGTCGTGAATGTCTTTACCCGTCGATAGATCCATGATCGTATCCGCGCCCCAGCGCGTCGCCCACACCATTTTATCAACTTCTTCACCGATAGAAGAGGTCACAGCAGAGTTACCGATATTCGCATTAATTTTTACAAGGAAATTACGTCCGATAATCATTGGCTCGCTTTCCGAGTGATTGATATTCGCCGGAATAACCGCGCGCCCCTCGGCAACCTCTTTACGTACAAATTCAGGCGTAATGAAGTCGGGCAGGTTCGCGCCAAAGCCTTCACCGCCCTTATTATTGTGTACTTCTTCACGCGCTTGGTTTTCGCGTACTGCGATATATTCCATTTCAGGGGTGATGATGCCTTTACGCGCATAATGCATTTGGCTGACATTCTGCCCGGCCTTTGCGCGCAGCGGCTTGTCTGGTGAAGCCGGGAATTTTTCGTGTTTAACTTTGCGGCGCTCAAGCGCAGCTTCATCTTTATAGCCATTATCAACGGGCTTGATCTTGCGCCCCTCAACTTCTTCAACATCGCCGCGCTCAGTAATCCATGCTTTACGGCGTGTCGGAAGACCCTTCATAATGTCCAGCTCAATGCTGTCATCTGTATATGGGCCAGAGGTATCGTAAACGGTGATGTTCTCACCGTTGGTAAGCTCGATTTCACGCATCGCGACATGATGATCGCCGACATAAACTTTCTTAGATGCAGGCAGGCTGCCGCGTGTAACGTGAGTTGTTGAAGGGCATACGCCCATAGCTTTGACTGTTTTCTCTGACATTGTCTTTTCTTTCTTATAAATTCTTATTTCTGGTATGTGTCTGCGTGAAGCTCTTGTACTTCAACGGAAAGGCTAACGTTTTGACCTGCGATAGCGGATTTTGCTGTGTCGTATAAGCCCTTCGCCATTTCGCTTTTAAGCGCATTATCGCGCCCCGGAAGCAGCTTTAAGNTTATGTGCATCATTAAATCTTGCTGCGNATCATCACCGACAACGCNGTTATATACAGGGTGGCTGCGGGTTTTAATCGCTGCAATGGATACGGTATCTCTAGACGCTAGGTCTTGATGAAGATCGTGAGCAAGCGCATTAAGATCAATATTTTCGAGTGTATTTGAATGCTCAATAACAATATGAGGCATATGTCTGTCCTTTCCTTACGCCGGTAAAACCATTTCCCATGGGCCGGATCAAGTTATGGGCGTTTTTCTCAGCTCTTTCAGACAAGAGCACCGCCAAGGTTTATATATGTCTGAGAACTTACAAAGAATTCTCGGCGCGGGCAAGTAACAGTTTTGTAATCTTGCCTGTTAAAGTTTTATAATTTTGACATAATATTATTGTGTATCTCAGAGCGCGATGATACAAGGCATTCATGGCTAAAACGTTAAATGATGAAATTCTAAATGATATGAGGGATCTGAATTCATCTCTGTCGACCTATTTATGGCAGGCTAACAGGGTTAAGGTTCTAAAAGGCCTTTTTATGTTTTCAGTACACCGCCCGCGCGCAATTGAAAAGGCGCACAGTATATGCCGCAAAGCAGATATTGAATTTTCACCGCGTTTGGATGAAACCCTAAAAAACATCGTTAGCTTTTGCAAAAGCTCTGGTGATATAGCGCTAAATGATATGGCTCGTTATTTGAACACCAAATCAAATGATATATTGAGGATAGAGCGTGAGTTAGCAAAACAACATCCCCCCTCTATGCCCCAAAAATATAGTGATCTGTTTAATGTGAATGCGCTTATTAAATCTTACAAATTGCATCGTGAAATGTGGCCGCCCCCAGAAAGTGTCCGCAAAGAAGCGCTTAAAGGGGCTGAGGAGTTATCGCGTAAGCTCTAATCGTTTGAGTAAGGCTTCGCAGCCCCGCGCACATAAATCATAGACATGCTCAAAATCGTTCATTGACCCATAATAAGGATCAGGCACATCTGCTCCATTTTCCAAGAATAACCTAAGCTTATGTGTGTGCTCTGGCGGGCATAGGCGCTGCATTGTTGTTAAATGTCCGCTATCCATAGCAAGCAGAAGATCAAAATTTTCAAAATCTTCAGCCGATAATTTTCGCGCAGCAAGGAATGACAGATCCACGCCATTATCACGTGCGACTTGTATCGAGCGATGGTCAGGCGCTTCGCCGATATGATAGCCATGTGTACCGCAAGAATCTATCCTAAGGTCTAAACCTTCTTGCGCGGCCATGTGCCGCAATATCCCATCCGCAGAAGGGGAGCGGCAGATATTACCAGTACAGACAAAAAGCACAGATTTCATAAAAACCTCATCTTGATTGAGAGCTTGCAACTGCCCAAGAGCTTACATAGACTTGATCAAAAGGTATAGGGATCAGGATAAATCATGAACCGAAAATTCGCTAAACGTTTGTTACGCACTTTTATTTTAAGTGCTGCGGCTTTGGTCATAGGCATGGTATTGGCCTATAACCAAATTAAAAGCCAGGTGAATGAAGAGACGAATGATAATGGAAGAACGCATTCGCTTGTGTCTTCGGTAAAGTTAGGGGGTGATTTTACCCTTGTTGATCACAATGGCAGAAGAGTCACGCAGGACATATTTAATGATCATTATGTTTTGCTCTATTTCGGTTTTACCTACTGCCCAGCAATATGTCCGACTGAACTTCAGAAGATAAGCGCAGTGCTTAAGCGCTTTGAAGAAACTGATCCAGAGCTGTTAGAAAAAATATTGCCAGTATTTATTACTATTGATCCAGAGCGCGATACGCCTGCTGTTCTTAAAGAGTATCTCTCTCTTTTTAATCCGCGTATCCTAGGTCTAAGCGGAACCGAGTCTCAAATAAAACATGTGAAAAACTTATACCGAATCTATGCAAAAAAAGTGCAAACTGATGAGATGACTGAATATACAATGGATCACTCATCTTATATATATCTATTTGATAAAAAAGGAAAAATNTTATCTATGTTCCGAATGAAAGATGATAAAGAAGCCATCTATAAAGAGATTGATAGTCATATACGCTAAAGCATTATGGATAATAAAAAAAGAATTGACGCGTCGCACAACATAGAAACCTAAAATTTTAATAAAAAACAATGTATGCTTTACACAACATAGCGTGGTGGGGAAGTCATAGCTACGCAAAAGTTTTAGGATGAAGGAAACAAAAATGACATTATTAAAACGCACATTGCTATCAACATCAATGGTATCTGCGCTTGCATTAGGGGCAGTGAATGCAAATGCTGCTGGCTTTTACATTCAAGAACAATCTGTATCAGGTTTGGGTTCGGCCTTTTCCGGCTCAACTACGACACTGACAGATCCAAGTACAATCTATTTTAACCCGGCAAATATGACGCGTATTAATGGCGCGCAAGCACAGTTTGCTACGCACCTTCTTGTGCCAAATTCTGAACTTACAGATAAAGGTTCAACGGCTGTTGGCGGTGCTTCTATTGTAGGTAATAATGGCGGAAATCCTTATGATCCAACGCCTGTTCCTAATGGCTTTGTATCATACCAAGTAAATGATAGCTTATGGGTTGGTGCTGGTGTAACGGCTCCGTTTGGTCTTGAAAATGAATATGATGAAAATTGGTTTGGCCGCTTTGATTCGGTTAAAACGTATCTTCGTGTTTTTGATATTCAGCCAACAATTGCTTATAAAATCAATGATATGGTTTCTATTGCTGCGGGTCTAAATATCCAACATGCGGAAGCCGAGCTTACAAATGCTTCACAAGCTCCAGCAGTATTTGGTCAGCCTGAAGGTGTGTCTACACTAGAAGGTGATTCTGTCGATTACGGTTATACATTGGGATTATCTGTTCAACCAATAGAGCCACTTCGTCTGGGTGTAAGTTACCGCTCTGCTATCTCTCATGAGCTTGAAGGGTCTATTAAAACAGAAGGCGCTGGTACAGCGAATTTTGATGTTTCGGGTCAAGCAGATCTAAACCTCCCAGATGTTCTCACTGTCGGTGCTTCATATGATATCGATGAAAAATGGACAGTTATGGGTCAGGCAACTCATTTTGGCTGGGATAATTTTAAGGATATTACAGCAACGACAGATGAAACATTTTCTGTTCTCGGTGGCTTAGTAAGCCGAGGTGCAGGAGCAACTGTATCATCTGTTCGTCAAGGCTATGAAGATACATGGGCTTATGCAATTGGTGCAGAGTACAAAGCCAGTGATCTTTGGACGCTGCGCGCGGGTATGCAATTTGATGAAACACCCACAACCGATGAGTTCCGTACATCAAGAACACCAGATGGCGATCGTACGTGGCTATCAGGTGGCGCAACATATAATGTTAATGACAGCCTCGCTCTTGATCTGGCTGCAACATATATCTGGATTTCTGATGAAGATATTGATCTGAAAAGAAACAATGCATTTTCAACTTTAGGACAAACAGACGTGAAAGCTTCTACAGAAGGTAATGTCGGTATTTTCGCGCTAGGCGTGACTTATAAGTTCTAAGAGAAGACAGAAAAATAATGATAAAAGGGCGCTGAATAGGAGCCCTTTTTTTGTGTTTGAAATGAAGGGTATGATTAATCTTCTAGAATTGAGTTTAATTTCATTGCAAGTCCCATAGATCCCTGGACTTTAAGTTTACCCATCATAAAAGCAATATTAGGGTCCTGAGTACCATCAAGAATATTTTCAAAAGTACTGATACTCGTTTTCAGTGTAATATCAGATTCATTTTCATCATTCGAAAATTCAGGCGGGCTTTGTGTTGTGTCGACAAAAAGCAGGCCATCATCGCCAAAATCAAAAGTAACCTTTGCATTAAGGCCGCTGGCTAAAACTAGTTTGTCTTTGATACGTTTTTCGATGGATTCAAGTGACATATATGTATGCTCCTAAAGGTTATAAGGATTCTATTCTACAGTATAATGGAACCAATTTCCAAAAGGGATTGCTGCTTTTAAGACGCGGTGTTAATCTAGCTCCGTATGAGTCATAATAAAACCAATAGGATTATCAGTCATGGTAAATAAGTCTTTTCGCAAATTTTTAATGCTTAGCCTCCTCAGCGGTGCGGCTTTTGTTCCAAGCCATGCCAGTGCACAAGCTGCGAAAACACCAGATATCTATTTCTACCCAACCCAAAAATGGGTAACGGCGGATAATGCAGGTAATTGTGCAATCCATAATCGCTTTAATAATGGATTTTTTGTAGGGCTAGCGGGTCAAAAAAATTCACTAAACGCGGTAAATGTTAATTTCCGTCAGAATGTTTTCGAGGAGGGAGAAACATACTTCACGAAGCTAACGATACCTGGCGCTGGTATGATTGATGTTCAAGCAAAAGCAGTCAGTAGAGAAACATTGAATTTTGACATTAGTGCGCAAGCAGGCTTGCTCGACAAAATTAAAACAAGTAGCGTTCTCGACATCGAAGTCGAAGGTAATGAATTTCGTTTTTATCTAACGGGTTTTGCTGCAGCTGCAGGCAATTTTGAAAGTTGTATTACAGGTGTTAAAAAGAAACCAGTACCTAAAGCGAGTGAACCAAAAGTAGCGGAGCTGGAAGTTCTTGCGCCGCCGCCGCCAGTATCTGAACTAGAAGATGTAAGTGCACCTGTTGAAAAGCTTGAGCCTACGCCTGAGCCAACAGGTATCGTGGCATCGACGAGAGACCTCGCTAAACCAAATTTGGAAGGGGCAGTATTCAACCAAGCACGTCTTTATGAAGACCAAGTCAAGATGGAACGTCCACAACCGGCGCAGCGTTATTCGGAAACTATCGCACAGCAAATGCGTGATGAAACCTATGCACCAAAAGCACCCGCACCTGCTGCACCTGCGCCAATGCAAGAACAAAAAATGCCAGAGCCAGAAGCTATTGAAACAGCTAGGGAAGAAGTTGTAGTGCCAGCGCCAGTTCTCGAAAAAGAAACGCCTCAAAATGAAAAAGATTTCATTGAAGATGTAATAGCTGGGCAAAAGCCAGTTGTTACGCCTGCTCCAAAAGCAGCGATAGAATCTTCACCAGAACCGACGCCAGCTCCTGTACCTGAAACTAAAGTAGAAGAGACAGTTGCATGGAATGAGCCAGTTGAACCAGCTCCGGCTGAGGAAGAAGCTGTAGAAGAAAAAGAGGCTATTTCAGTCAGTGATGTTGTTCATTATGAAACGCCAAAGCCAAAAGTAACGAAGGAAACTGTGAAGATGACAGCGGACTTTACAATGGATGAGGCTGCTCAAGCACAAATTGAAGCGCAAAAAGCGCGTAATGATGCTCTACTTGCTAAGCTTTCCGCAGTGCAAAAGCAGCTTGAGATGTTAAAAGATGAAAACGCTGCGCTCAATAATGATCTACAATCAAACTTCAAAGCCTCTGAAAAAGAACGTGTAAGCATCGCAACAGATAATTGGAATCTTGAGCGAGCAACAATGAAATATAATGAGGCTGAACGCCAGATTAAACGCCTGAGCCAGCAGCTGCAAAAAGAGCGAGCAAAATGGAATGCTGAAAGAAAAGAGTTGGAAATGACACTTTTCGATCCGCAAATCACAGACGCTGAGCAGCTTGCACGTCTGGCTGAGCTTGAGGCAAAANTAGCAGCTGCGAAAGCAGAAATTGCGAAGCTTAAAAGCAGTTTATAGCCTCTAAGCACTTATTTACTTATTTTTGATATTCTATAAAAGTCTGCCTTAAACTTAGGGCGGGCTTTAATTTTGTGTTTTTGTAAACTTTTTGTTAATAATTAAGTGCTAATTAACACTATGCTACGTGGAACTATTATTAGATTGAATAGAAATATAAGAATTAAAAGGTAGCNCGATCGTGTCTAAAAAAAATAAAAAANCCTATATGCTAACGCCNGCCTGGCAAGACACGACTGTACCGGGTATCACTCAAGCTGTTGAACGTCTTGTTAAACAAATCGACTCGGTTCATGACACAAAAAATCAAAAAGAGACTGCGCCGCGTCTATCTAAAAGTGAAAAAGCCAGAGCGACACAGACTTATAAACTCGGTGAACAGGCACGCGGCCAAGCGCTAAATTACATGTATACCTTCGCTGAGAAAGGTGACATGAATAACCGTGATTTGGTTGCTGTTGCCGACATGAAAGCCCTGAATAGATATTTTGCAAAGGTCGCAGCTGGAAGAAGTAGTAATGACGCTGGTAGAGGCCGAATTTGCTTTAGTTCATTAGAGCAGTACCAAGCTTTCAAAAAAATGCTCAGTAATTTAGATGAGAATGGGTATGTAAAAGACATCAACATTAAAAATGTTCGTGTTTTGAAACATGAAACTGATGATTACATAGAGAACCCTAGAAAATCTGGATTTGCAGGNTATATCAAGACAGCTCTGGAAATCGAAGTTGGCAAAGGAAATATTGCCTATTTTGAAGTCCAAATGATGCCAGAAAATTATTTAAAAGCTGATAAAGACTCTCACAAGTTATATGACATGATGAGAATTCTAGAAGAGATACCTAAAATATACCTACAAGATGGTGATCAAGACGTTTATGATGCACTCAAATTGGCGAATGAAGCCTTATTCATTGAAGAAGGGCTTAGAATGCAATCTAGTGGCCAGAAAATCACAAAAAGCCAAGCAAAAAGAAGCGCAAATGGTGAGCTTATCGGTGCGTTATTAAATGCAACTGGATCAAGGCCTAAAACCCTCTTGGATATGAGGAAGAAGCCATTTGACTTGCCTTCACGTGAGCAAGTGGAAGATACAACAAATATTCTATCGCAAATTTCTGAGCAAATCCGTATGTTGCCAGGTCGCTCATTACCATGGCGCGAGCAGACAATCGATGCCTTAGCGTTTGCTAAGACATCTATATATAACCTGGATAAAGCAAGACGGGTTATCGAAGCCAAGCGTAACAATGGATGGTCTTTAGAGCAGTCTAAAGATATAGTCTCAGAAGCGCATGAGCATCTACCTAGACGATAAACTAGCCTCTATAGCCTCAATAGCATTTTGAGCAGCGTCCGCATTTGGGCCGCCTGCTTGCGCCATGTCTGGGCGCCCGCCGCCGCCTTTACCGCCTAAGGCTTCTGAGCCCGCCCGTACGAGATCAACCGCGCTTATATCGCTACTCAGCTCTGCTGTGACACCTACAACGATAGACGCTTTACCATCATTTGCCGCAACTAAAACCACGACGCCGCTGCCGATTTGCATTTTAAGATCATCAGCCATTGGCTTGAGGTCTTTTGGCGGAAAGCCATTTAAGATTTTACCAATGAATTTTATATCGCCGATGCTCTTAATTTCATCATCTGAAGTACTTGCCCCTTGCGCGCGGCGTGCATCAGAGATCAGTTTTTGAAGGCGCTTATTGTCCTTGATAAGGGCTTCTTGTGTATTTTCGGCCGCGTCCCCTGCGTCTCCGTTCAGGCTGGAAAGCTCAGCGCGCAGCTTTTCATTTTCATTGTTAAGGCGATNAAGCTCTGCCTGTTGCTCTGCATTTTTCTTGGCCTCATATTCATCAACGCGTTTACCTGTAATGGCTTCAAGCCTTCTAATACCGCTTGAAAGCGCACCTTCAGAAATGATTTTAAATTTACCTATTTCGCCCGTGCGCTTCACATGCGTACCGCCGCATAGCTCAACGGAAAAGGCGCGACCATTATCTTGTTCACTACCCATTGCAACAACGCGCACTTCACTATCATATTTTTCACCAAAGAGCGCCATAGCGCCGCTTTCTTTAGCTTCATCAAGAGCCATAAGGCGTGTAACGACCTCTGTATTAGCTGCAATTTCTTGATTAACTATTGATTCAACATCGGCGATCTGTTGTGCATTGATGGCAACAGGCTGCGAAATGTCAAAGCGCGTGCGCTTATCATCCTGCAATGAGCCTTTCTGGCTGACATGCTCACCTAATACGCGGCGAAGCGCCTCATGCAACAAATGCGTCACAGAGTGATTTGCTCGAATAGCGCTGCGGCGGTCGTGATTAACCTGCATTTGTACATTATCACCCACATTGACATCAGCAGAGCCAAGGCCTAGATGTGCGAATAGGTTACCTGCAAATTTTTTGGTATCTGAAATTTTGATTTCTGATTGACCGTGAGTAAATACACCGTGATCACCAACCTGACCACCGCTCTCTGCGTAAAAAGGTGTCTGATTAACAATGATAAAGCCTTCCTCACCCGCTTTAAGCGTGTCGGCGCGCTTTCCGTCTTTAATGATGGCTAGGATTTGTCCTTCTGCCGCTTCACTTTCATAGCCCAAAAACTCGGTTGCCCCAAATTCGTCTGCCAATTCAAACCAAACTTTTTCCGTTGCAGCATCACCTGAGCCTGACCACGCTGCGCGTGCGCGTGCTTTTTGCTCATTCATACAAGCATCAAAACGAGCGGTATCAACGTCGATATTTTTTGCTCTGAGTGCATCCTGCGTAAGATCAAGNGGGAAGCCAAAAGTATCGTAAAGCTTAAAGGCAACATCGCCCGGGAACTGCGCCCCACCAGAAAGCTTTTCTGTCTCTTCATCCAGCATTTTTAGGCCGCGGTCGAGTGTCGTTTTAAAACGCTTTTCTTCTGANTCAAGTGTCTGCACAATCAGTGCCTGTGCAGCTTTTAGTTCTGGATATGCATCACCCATTTTAGAAAGGAGTGTTGGATAAAGCTTATACATTAATGGATCTTGCGCGCCCAAGAGATGTGCATGACGCATACCGCGGCGCATAATACGGCGTAGAACATAACCGCGCCCTTCATTAGAAGGCATCACACCATCCGCCATCAAAAAGGAAGCAGAGCGTAAGTGGTCTGCAATCACCTTATGGCTGGCTGTCATATCCCCGTGCGCATCAACGCTTGTAAGATCCGCGCTATGCTCCATAAGTGCGCGCATAATATCAATATCATAATTATTATTTGAACCCATGAGAGTGGCTGCAATACGCTCTAGCCCCATCCCTGTATCAACACATTGTAGTGGCAAATCAATACGGGTATTGGCGTCAATTTGCTCATATTGCATGAAAACCACGTTCCANATTTCGATGAAGCGATCACCATCTTCCTCAGGGCTTCCTGGCGGACCACCCCAAATATGATCACCATGGTCATAGAAAATTTCGGTACAAGGGCCGCATGGACCTGTATCACCCATACGCCAAAAATTATCATCTGAATTAATGCGGATAATTTTATCATCACTAAAGCCAGCGACTTTTTTCCAAATGCTTGCCGCTTCTTCATCTGTTGTATGCACAGTCACACAGAGTTTTTCTGGCGGTAAACCAAAGTTTTTCGTGACCATTTCCCATGCAAAAGCAATCGCATCTTCTTTGAAATAATCACCAAAAGAAAAGTTTCCAAGCATTTCGAAAAATGTATGGTGGCGCGCTGTATAACCAACATTCTCTAGGTCATTATGCTTACCTCCCGCACGCACACATTTTTGTGCAGTTGTTGCGCGTTTATAATCGCGGTGCTCTTTACCTGTAAAAACATCTTTGAACTGTACCATCCCTGAATTCACAAACATCAAGGTTGGGTCATTATGAGGCACAAGCGAAGATGACGGAACAATCGTGTGTCCGTTCTTTTCAAAGAAGCTCAAAAATTCAGATCGAATATCCTGTACAGTTTTCATGTAAATACTCACATTTTCGAAGAGTTAGCTGTTTATAGAAGTGACAGTTATGAAATAAATTAAGCTTTCATGCAAGGGGCTACGCCCTAACTGTGACGTAATTTATTCCTCTGAATACATCGCGGCACGCCCAGCAGCTATTTCTTCCATAGATTTTATGTTTTTACCGGCGCGAAGGCGGTAAATCCAATAATTCGCTAGAACTTTTTCAATATATTGGCGTGTTTCCGATACAGGGATCAACTCAATAAAGAGTAGCGGGTCATCTACATCAGGCCAGCGCTTACGCCATTTTCTTAAATTCCCTGGCCCCGCATTATAAGCGATAAGCATATAAAGCAGGTTATTATCGATTGATGGACTTTCGAGGAGTTCTTTTAAATAACGCTGCCCAATCGCCATATTAATTTCTGGCTCTTCAACATATTTTGCGAGCTCTGCATCAACGCCTTTGGCCGTAGCGGGCATAAGCTGCATGAGGCCGCGTGCGCCGCTATGGCTTTCGGCCAAAGGATTAAAGCGCGATTCTTGTTTCATCACCGCATGCACAAGTGCATGATCTATGATAAAGCCATTTTGCGGTGTCCACGGTACAAGCGGATAAAGCGCACCATCGTAATAGCTATCGTCTTTTGTTTTAGTCAGGCTACCAACGCGTATAGAAAGCGCAGGAAGGTGAGCGTATCCTGCAAAAGCAAGAAAAGCTTCACGCTCTTCATCTGTTTTCGGCTTTAAGCGTAAAAGCTCTGCTTGCGCACGCGTAGCTTGTCCAGCCTTCGCAAGAGCAACAGCACGTGCGCCAGCAGGCGTTGAACTAAGAATTTGATGTGATTCGCGTGTGAAGGTTGGGAGGTTCCAGTTAAAATCAAAGTTTTGCCCCAGTGCACGCGTGGAGATAAGCCCATAATAAGTGCGCGGGTATTCCATTCCGCGAATGAGCCAGCGGCTCACTTTGCGAATATTCCCAGCCCGCATATTGGAGCGCGCTGCCCAATAAGATGCGGCTGTTACAAGCCAGCCCGAAGCATATTCTGAATTCGCCGAGCGTTCGAAATAAAGAGCGGCATCCAGATAGTTTTTGCGTTTCCAGCTGACAAGTCCAGCAATCCACGAGGCTTTAGGCGCTGCTACAGGGGATTTGGATGATGCAAGTTTCGCAAGCTTATAGGCTGCATTGACTTCACCAGCATAGAGGTGCGCAGCGGAAATTTCACCATATAGGATATTAATTTCATTTTGGTCTAATAAAGCTTGATTCGCTGGCGCTTTAACGGCTTGCAAAGCTAACTTTCTTTGCCCTTTTCGGATATGGCTTTTAACTTTTCTGTGTAAATTAAGAACCTGTTGAGCTTGTGCAGCGTTTCGTTTTTTGTTGCTTCTGTAGCGTTTGGCGCGACGCATAGTGGGTTCGTGTACGCGGCCAAGCCCGCTCATGCGCACCGGCTTTTTTAATTGCGATGGATCAGCAGATTTTTTTAGGGCAAGNGCATNAATTCTTTGAGCACCGGGATGATCGGCGTAATCCGCTAGCCACGACTGGAGTTCCTCGGCGTTTGATGTATATGCGCNTGGATGCAGATAACGCTGAGCAAGGACATGCCCAAGCAATAAAGAGTTTGAGATACTNTTAAGAACTTTGTCAGCGTCNTCAATGTTTCCCTNTTTTTGAAGGGCAAAGACTTTTTTATAAAGCCTNGCATCTTGATGACTTAAAAGAGGGTGATGAGCTTTTTTCTTAAGAAGGTCTGTATTTGAAGGATTGTGCTTAATATTGAATTTAGGCTTTTTGGGCGGTAAAGGAATTTTTGTACCCGTCTTACCGGTTTGCTCGGCTTGCTTAATGTCTTTTGAAGCGCCACTAAATAAACGATCAAAAAATCCAAGACTTTCTTCCTCGGCCTGTTGAGGCAGAGCTACATCATCATCCGCGGCGAAGGCGCCATGGATGCTTGGGAATAGAAAAAATAGAGCAGCTCCGATGAGCAGGCCCCTATGCCGGACATTAAAATTGATCATGATTGCATGGAGATTTACATGAAGCAGCGCAGTTTGTCTATAAGCATTTGATAATCCATATCAGAAGCTTATGGATTTTTTAGCGCGTGTTTTAAGTTCAGCATATCTGCCCAAACAGCCCGCTTTTGCATTGGTGTGTTGATCAGGTAGCTAGGGTGATAGGTGACAAGGGTTTTGATCGCCTTGGAGTGGTCGCTCTTTAGCTCCGCAGTCTGAACCTGATATTCATGCCATCCTTTTCTACGAAGTTTAGTAAGGCTTTCATTCGTGCCTAAAAGTGCTTTAGCTAACGTGCCGCCGCAAAGAATAAGAATTTCAGGCTGCGCTAGTTGAATATGACGCTCAAGAAAAGGCAGGGAAACATCTATCTCTGCTGGTGATGCGCTGCGCCCGCCAGGTGGTCGCCAATTTAATAGATTACTAAGATAAACACTGTGGGCAAGATTTTCGGAAGAGCGGCTAAGACCAATCGAGCCTAGAATTTTATCAAGTAGGGCGCCGCTTGGCCCTGAAAAAGCTTTGCCGCTGCGATCATCTTCACTCTCTGGTGCCTCACCAATGAGCATGATTTTAGACTCTGCATTTCCATCGGCGAACACAAGATTACTGGCTGTGTTTTTAATTGGTAAGCCATCAAAATTTTGAAGTGCCTCTTGTAAAGCGTTTAAATCCACACAAGCCTTTGCTGCTTCAACTGCAATTTTATAGCTTTCAGATTTGCCGAGTGGAATAGCGGGTGCAGATATATCAGGTAAGGATGAACTGACAGAGCTTTTCGTCTGTGCAGCTGATTCTACAGCTGCCTCCATAGATGGCGCAGCAGCAGAATCAATTGTCTGCGCTTGCAGCTTAAAGCGATCAATCGCTTCGTCTTCAATTATTTCGTTGATACCGCAATCCAGATAGAACTTTAAAGCCTCTAAATCTGCGTTATTTTGCATGAGATTCTGATCCATGTAGACATGCTATTGTGGAGCCGTAAAAGAGTCGAGATGAAAAAACTTTACATCTGCTAAAAATAGAGTATAACTCACCTGCAAATTGAACCGCAGATTTATAAGCGCCACATTTATAAATGTAAGGATTATTTGCAAATGGCCAAGATTAAAGACCCAACAAAAATTCGTGAAGCACTAACCTTTGATGATGTGCTCTTAGTCCCGGGAGCCTCAGAGGTTCAGCCGATGGACGTAGATACATCAACAAAGTTAACACGTGAAATTACACTCAATATTCCAATTCTCTCTGCCGCGATGGACACAGTGACAGAAGCGAACATGGCAATTGCTATGGCGCAAAATGGCGGTCTTGGAATTTTACACAGAAATATGGAGATCGAAGAGCAAGCNAAAATCGTTCGTAAAGTAAAGCGTTTNGAAAGTGGNATGGTCTTAGATCCGATTACAATTACACCAAATGCCACGCTATCTGATGCGTTGGATCTAATGGATAAATACCGCATTTCGGGTATTCCTGTGACAGAAAGCTCAGGTAAGCTGGTTGGTATTTTGACGAACCGTGATGTGCGTTTTGCAGAAAATATGGATCAGCCAGTCCGTGAGCTGATGACTTCAGAAAACTTGATTACAATGAAAAGCGGCGCGACAAAGGCGGAGGCCAAGAAGCTTCTTCACCAGCACCGCATTGAAAAAATCCTGATCGTGAATGATGAAGATCAGTGCATTGGTTTGATGACAGTTAAAGATATCGAAAAATCAAAGCTATTCCCGAATGCTACAAAAGATGAGCATTCACGTCTTCGCGTTGGCGCAGCCGTTGGAACAGGCGATAAAAACGGTGTTCAGCGTGCCGCAGCTTTAGCAGCAGCTGGTCTAGATCTTGTTGTGGTAGATACAGCGCATGGTCACTCCAAGGCGGTGATCGATACAGTTGCCCAAATTCGTAAAGAGAATCCGGGTCTACAGATCATGGCAGGGAATGTCGCGACAGGTGATGCTGCACTAGCCCTTGTTAAAGCCGGAGCGAATGCAATCAAAGTNGGGATCGGTCCTGGTTCAATCTGTACAACACGTGTTGTNGCTGGCGTTGGTGTNCCGCAATTAACAGCAATTATGGATGTTGCTGCGGCATGCGCAAAAAAAGAAATACCTGTTATCGCTGATGGCGGTATCAAATATTCAGGTGATTTTGCAAAAGCGATCGCAGCCGGAGCAAGTGCGGCGATGATGGGAGGCGTATTCGCTGGAACGGATGAGGCGCCTGGTGAAGTCATACTTTATCAAGGGCGTTCATATAAATCATACCGTGGTATGGGTTCAGTGGGCGCAATGGTTAAAGGTTCAGCAGATCGTTATTTCCAAGGTGGCGTTAACCAATCCAATAAGCTTGTCCCAGAAGGTATCGAAGGACGCGTTCCATATAAAGGCCCAATAGGGAATGTTATTCACCAAATGGTTGGCGGTCTAAGAGCCTCTATGGGTTATACAGGTGCAACGACTATTCAAGAAATGAAAGAGGTCTCAGAGTTTATTCGTATGACAGGAGCAGGTTTCAAGGAATCTCATGTTCATGATGTGACAATTACAAGAGAAGCGCCCAATTACCGTTCAGAGAATTAAGCATATGAACTATTAGGAATTAAAAATCCTCGCTACGGCGGGGATTTTTTTATGCGTTCGTATAATTTAACGACTTGATAATATTGAAAAAGAGTCATAGGATTTTCTATCTACANATAAAAAATATGTAGATTAATTTCATTATTGAGAGGATATGAAACATGAAAAAGATATTTGCTATCGCACTAGCAGCTGTAATGGTTGCACCTTTTACAATTTCACCAGTAATGGCGGAAGAAGCAGTAGAAGCGGCAGTAGAAGCGACTGAAGAAACAGCAGAAGACGCTGCAGAAGCTGTGGAAGAAGCAGTAGAAGCGACTGAAGAAGCTGTGGAAGATGCTGTAGAGGCAACTGAAGAAGCCGTAGAAGAAGCTGAGGAAGCAGCGCATGATCATGCTGAGGAAGCAGATCACAGCCATCACTAATTAGAGTGAATGATATATAATTTAANGACCCGGCTGCGTGATGCGCCGGGTTTTTTATCGCCTGCTTATGCTTATCAAGCTAATATGATTGCTTTTACAAAGCGTCCAAGGTAAAACCCCCTCATGAAACCTGCATCAAGAATACAAGCCTGCATAGATGTGCTGGAAAGAATTACAGAAAACACGCGCGTACCAATGGATACAGTCGTTGGCGATTACATGCGTCAGCGCCGCTATATTGGCTCTAAGGACCGTAGTGAAATCGCAGAACGTCTATATGAAATGATGCGCAGTCACGCCCGCCTTGGATGGTGGTTAGAAAAAGAAGGCGTAGAAGACACCGCCAGAAATCGTGTGATCTTTTGGTTAATCCTAGGCGAGGGTACAGAAGAAAAGCGTTTTAAAGATCTATTTGATAGCTCGAAATACGCACCAGAAGAATTAAACGAAACAGAGACAGCTTTCCTCAAACTCTGCGGGCAATCTATCGATCATGAAGACATGCCAGAAGCTGTGCGCGCTGAATGCCCACCTCTCTATGAGGAAAAACTCAAAGACTATTTTGGTGATGATTTCGAAACAGAAATGAAAGCGATGCTAAAGCCAGCAACGCTTGATCTGAGNGTTAATATTTTCACCTGTAACATTGAAAAAGCTAAAAANTTCCTAGAGGCTGGCGGTGTNCAAACGGATGAAACTCCGCTTTCACCGTGGGGGCTACGTTGCCGTGGTAAGGCTTATCTTGCCAAGACTAAAGCCTTTGCAAAGGGCTGGGTTGAAATTCAAGATGAAGGCTCGCAGCTTATTGCACATATGTGTGGTGTAGAGCCGGGAATGCAGGTGCTCGATTACTGTGCAGGTGCGGGCGGTAAAACACTGGCGCTGGCTTGTGCTATGCAAAGAAAAGGCCGCATCGTGGCAATGGATAATGTACAGCGCCGTCTTGATAAAGGTCGCAGCCGATACAAAAAAGCGCATATTGCCGATATTATTGAGCTGCGCCACATTGATGAAAATGCGAAGTGGCTGAAACGCCAAAAAGGGAAGTTTGATGTTGTGCTGACTGATGTACCTTGTTCGGGCACAGGCACATGGCGTAGAAATCCGGATATGCGCTGGACAACTTATGGCCCATCCCTAGAGGAGCTAGTAGAGATCCAAGGTGAAATCCTTGAAAAGGTCGCTGGTCTTGTTAAGCCGGGTGGTAAACTTGTTTATGCGACGTGCTCACTTTTACAAGAAGAGAATGAACACCGCGTTGAGGCGTTTTTAGAAGCTCACCCAGAGTTTGAAGTCCAACCATGCCCGGAAGAGCTGGGTAATCCATATATGCGACTCACTCCGCATAGACATGCAACAGATGGATTTTTCGCCGCGATATTAAAAAGAAAAGAAGATGAAGGAGAAGCGTAAATGAGCTTAACTGTTGAACAAGCAACCGAAGCTGTCTATGAATCATTAGATCAAAATAACCTTGATATTGATTTTCATATTGATAATCTGAAAAAGGCGCTAACAGATGCTGGAGAAAAACAGGCTGTGTTTAAACCCGAAAAGCTAGCGCAGAATAATCGTGCTGGCCGTAAGATGATGCAAAGCTATTTCAAAAAGCGCGGAGTTAAAGTCATATTTGAGGATTAGGCTATGAAAGATGATCAGCTGAGTGTATCGCACCCTATTGTAAAAGGACTAGCCGCGATATACCTCCTGATCTTAGCCTTCACGATCTATAGCGTTACAGTTCCGTTTCTAAATTCGGATTTAAAATCAGCAAAAATTACAGAATGTACGGGCTCATGGTCGAAGGTTCGCACCAGCTCCAATTCTACAACTTACCGTGATGTAGTATCTTATGCTCCAGTTGCGCGCAGCGATGATGGCGCAGTTGCTCGCGGTTCCTTTATGGTACCATCACGTTCTTTTTGTGCTCAGCAAGTTGGTAAAAGCGTACAGATTCTCGTGCACAGCACTGATCAAGATCTCAACAAAATTCATAATTTTTCNCAATATTGGCTTTTGCCATCTATCGTGTTTTTCTTTGGTGCGTCTTTTTATATAGGGNTACGCTCGCCTTGGGCTGTNCGCTTATTCTTCNTGNTTTATGTATTGGGCAGCGGCTATGCGTTTTCCAAAGATTATGGACTGATTGAGCGTTATTTGCCGCAATTTGCGGGCGTTGATATTCCGCCATCTGAGGCTGCGCTTAATCGATGCGTTTGGGCCTCTATGGCCGAGCGTAAAATAGAAAAACGTGAAGAGCTAGATTATCTCATATGTCTTGATGAGAATATAACCGATCTGTCATCCATTCAGGATTTAAGAAACCTTGAACGTCTTTTTTTGCAAGGCAATGATATACGTTCAGTGAAGGAATTGAGTGCATTTTATAAACTTAAAGAGCTATCGCTTGCTAATAATAAAAATTTACAGAGCCTAGAGGGTATTGAAAACCTAACACAGCTTGAAAAACTGTATGTGAATAAGGGGGCGCTGGACTCNCTCAAAGGACTTGAACGNGCGCAGAATTTAAGAATATTGCAGCTTATGAGTAATCAAATTANAGACATATCACCTTTAACAAATTTAGAGAATTTAGAGCAGGTCATCCTCAGCTATAATAATATCTCTGACCTTTCGGCCTTGGCGAACAAGCCACGCCTAAAAGAGCTGCAAATTTATAATAATCATATTACGGATATTACGCCGCTGAATAATAATCAAGCGATGCAGATCGTTGGCGTATCAGGCAAAGCATCAATCCCGTGTAATCAATTAAGAACGCTGAGACAAATTTTAGGACCAAAAGCAAAAATATACGGTCCCAAAAGCTGCGGCACGATCTAAAAAGAAAGAGAAAAGAAAATGAGCAAGCCTTCAACGAATTTTTTAAGCATAGTGATTTTAGGTCTTTGTGTATCAAGCGGTATAGCAGCTGCAGGGTATTTCGTTGGCCAAATGATGTATAATGCAAAAGTCGCCTTAAACACGGCTGAGGTCAAGGGGTTGTCCGAAAGACGCGTGCGCGCAAATCGCGCAAATTGGAGTATGGAATTTAATATTGCGGGCAATAAGAAAGGGCAGATCCCTGCGCTTTATAAACAAATGGAAGAAAATCGTGATCGTATTGTAGAGCTTCTGAAAAAAGATGGCTTCGACGATGATGAGATAAAAACAGGTGTCATTGATTATTTTTACCGCGAATATAGGGATGAAAATCAGACCTTGGTCGATCAATCCCATGCCCTAAGAGGAACGGTTAATGTCGAAACAGATAAAGTGGATTTGATTGAAAAGGTGCGCGGTAACATCAATAAATTAATCGCCGAGGGCATAAGCATTCAAAACAGGATGCCCAAATATTATTTCACAAACTTGAATGAGATTAAGCCTGATATGCTTAAAGAAGCAACGCAAAATGCGAAGGTTGCCGCCAATGAATTTGCGGAAAGTGCAGGCGCGAAAGTCGGCCGTATACGCTCAGCCCGCCAGGGTGGTTTCATCATTAGGGATGCTGGCGAAGAATATGGAGATACGCAAAAAATTGAAAAAGATGTACGTGTCGTCACAACGATTAGTTTTTATCTTACAGATTGAATGTTCACTTTTTGTTCTTGACTCTTGAAGCAGACTCGCCGTAGAGTTTTTCTATGGACGAGATGATGACTTTTAAACCCGTGGAAACGCTCAACTGGCTGTTTTTAGATTTAAACAGCTTTTTCGCGAGCGTAGAGCAACAGGAAGATCCGGCGCTTCGCGGGCGACCTGTTGCCGTTGTGCCGATGGAGACCGATAGCACCTGCGCGATTGCCGCAAGCTATGAAGCCAAAGCCTATGGTATTAAAACAGGCACGAAGATTTTCGAAGCGAAAAAAATGTGTCCTGATCTGGTTTGCGTATTGGCGCGTCATGATCAATATGTGCGCTATCATAAACGTATTTTTGCCGAAGTTGAAAACCATATCCATGTTAGCAAAATATGCTCAATTGATGAGGCTGCCTGCGCGCTTATGGGGACGGAGCGCCGCCTTGAAAATGCGCTTCAAATTGCCGCGAAAATCAAAGACGGTTTGCGCCAACAAGTGGGTGAGCATGTTCGATGCTCTATCGGAATTGCGCCGAATAAATTTTTGGCGAAAATCGCAACGGATATGCAAAAACCAGACGGGCTTACGGTTTTAGAACCCGGTAATTATGAAAATCTGATATACAAGCTGAGCTTAAGTGATCTCACCGGGATTGGTATGAATATGCGCCGCCGACTTGAAAGAAACGGCATTTATACGGTCAAGCAGCTCTGGGATTTAAACCCTAAACATGCACGCGCCGTTTGGGGAAGTGTTGAAGGGGAGCGCTTTTGGTATAAGCTCAGAGGCTATGACATCCCAGATAAAGAAACGAACAAACGCGTGATTGGCCACTCACGTGTATTAGACCCAGAGCACCGCCCACCTGAAAAGGCCTTTGAAATAGCGGGCACGCTTACGATTAAAGCAGCTAGCCGCTTACGGCGTTATGAGCTATATGCACGTAAATTTGTCCTGCAGGTGCGTTGCGTAGATGGAGGGCGCTGGGCAATGGAAACAAGCTTTTCCCCAACGCAGGATAATTTCACCTTTACCAAAGCGTTGCAGCGCCTATGGCAAAAAATGCTCTGGGATTTAAAGCCCACGAAGCTGAAGAAAATTGCACTGACAATTCATGACCTACATAAGCCAAGTGAGGTCACTCTTGATCTGTTTGAGATGGGGGGAGCGGATGCTGAGAAATCAAAAGTGAGGAAAGAACCAGATCGCTATGTACGTTTATCCGAAGCCATGGATAAGATTGGACAAAAATACGGTAAGGGCGCGCTGAGCCTAGGCGTATGTCCAAAAACCAAAGCGGGCTATGTTGGCACTAAAATCGCCTTTACGCGCGTGCCTGAGCCTGAAGAATTTAATGAATAAAGAAGCGGTTTGCCTAAGGGAACTTATGAAGCACCATAAAGCCGCGCATACGAAACTCTTCATAAACCGTAAGCCATGCTTCTTCGATAAGTGCCTTATCTTTACCTAGGGCTTGTGCCGTAGATTTAAGGATGTCCTTAATCGGTGTTTCGTTATCAATACGGCTGAGGATTGCCATGTGTGTTGCGTCAAGCTGGGTGTTATAGGGCTGTAAATTCACAAGGCCAATAGATATGACTTGCTGCCTAAATTCTAAACCAAAGGGCAGAATATAGGGAATCATGTCGTGGTCTTGTGGGCGCGGCGCGGGCGTTGCTGTTTCCCCTTTTCTTCGCACATACATCAAGTGAATGGCATGCGCACTATAAAGCTGTTCACCATAGGCTTGCTGTTTAGCAAGCGGCATTTCCAAAATGCGGTCTCTGAGCATACCTTCAGGAAGGCGCGCGCAGACATTGTAATCAATCTCGGGGCGAAGCGTGACAAGCTCTAAATCTGAGCGATCCCATAAATCATAAAGATCGGGCACAGTATAAGCGCGGTCCTGTACGTGTAAAAACATATCGACGATTTCATTGTCGTCTTTTTCTACCACATCCATAAGCGCCTGTTTGAAAGGGTGTGTTGCAGGCGCCGCATGAATCCATTGGCGTACGCAGCGTATTAAATCATCGAGACTATCGCCTTCTTTATAGATTTCTTTCATGATTTTCTGGATCTCATAAACGGCAAGGCGCCCGTAAAGACCATAGAGCATAATGCTCATCATGCCGTTTGGTTTGAGGACGGAGCGTAATGCTTTTGCACCTGCTAAGGGATCTTTTTGGTGGTGGAGTACGCCTGAACAATCAATGTGATCAAATTCGCCATACTTGCCCTGCGGTAGGTTAAGCAGCGAGTCTTGAATAAAGGTTACGCGCCCGCCTAAACCAATTTTCTCTAAACGTTTCTTCGCCACATTAATGGACGAAGAGGAAAGATCAAGATGAACAAGTTCAGCATCTGGGCAGTACCGCGCCATTTCCTGCGCAAGGTGTACGGTCGCATCGCCAGTACCGCCGCCAGCAACAAGGACGCGGTAATCCTTATCAAAAGTCATAAGCCCGCCGCTACGGTAATGGGCTATTTCAGGAAAATCATTTAAATGCGTACGTGTTTTGCCAATCGTCTCTTCCTCTGGATTACGATAAGGGTAGGGATAAGCTTCATATTGCTCGGCCATAAAAGAAAACATGAATAAACTCCATCGTGAGAGTAAAAGATGAGGATATGCGTACGCATAGAGGCGTGCCTATGCAGTATGGCTGAGCATAAAGAGATTGAAAAGTGCTAATCCATTTTCTTGTCAAGAATACGAAATAGAGATATAAGGCGACATGTTTGAAAGGCCTACAAAACCCAAGCCATTTACCTACGATCCGCCTATGGATTCCTTGAATATCCTTTATGAGGATAACGATCTGCTTGTCCTATCAAAGCCAAGTGGCCTTCTTAGTGTACCGGGCCGCGCGCAAGATCACCAGGATTCGCTGCAAAGCCGCGTAGAAAAAGAATACCCAGAAGCCTTGCTCATACACCGTTTAGATTTAGAAACGTCAGGCGTGTTTTTAATGGCGCGCTCCAAAGAGGTGCAAGCCAATTTAGGGAAACAGTTTGAGCGCCGAAAAGTAGATAAGACCTATATAGCGCGCGTATGGGGTCAGATTGAAGGAGAAAGCGGCGAGGTTGATTTACCGCTGCGCTGTGATTGGGATAACCGTCCAATGCAAATGGTATGCTATGAGCATGGGCGCGCGTCTAAAACACTTTGGGAAGTTATAGGTCGCGACGAAATTTCTACGCGCGTTAAGCTGACCCCGCTCACGGGGCGCTCGCACCAGCTGCGTGTACATATGTTAGAGCTTGGCACCTCGCACCCGATCTTAGGCGATGATTTCTACGCTCATGAGGCTGCTTTAAAAGCAGCAAGCCGTTTACAGCTTCATGCTGAGCAGCTCACGATCCACCATCCACAAAACGGAGAACGGATCACCTTTACTGCTCCCTGTCCTTTTTAAAAAAAGACGCTATATTGTACCCATGATAAAAGCCGCGTTGAACAGTAAACAGTTTCTAATTCTTGAGTTTATTTTACTCTGTATAGCAGTACCAGGTTATATTATATGGACGCTTAGCGCGGCTTATATGTTCGGTTTTCTCTGGGGCGCGGCGCTATATTGCTTCGTAATATATCGATATTGCATGTTTCCAAAAGGCGGCTGGAAGGAAATATGGAACTGGTCCGCGGTGAATAAGGAAACGATGAAACCGCTTCTTATGAAATGGGTACTGGCCAGCCTTGGCATGATTGTCTTTATTTATTTTTATGATCCAGACCGTATGTTTTATATTGTCTATAATCGCCCAGAAATGATTCCCTTTTTATTGGTGGCCTATCCATTGATTTCAGCGCTGCCGCAGGAATTTATCTTTTGTAGTTTTTTCTTTAATCGCTATGAAAAGTTTTTTGGCCGCGCGGCGAAAATGATATGGGCAAGCGCGATTATTTTCGCTTATGCACATATCCTCTATATAAACCCTGTTGCACCGACGTTGAGTTTAGTGGGTGGGCTAATCTTTGCACATAATTATGCGAAGCATAGATCATTGGCGCTTGTATCAATTGAGCATGGCCTATACGGCAATGTACTTTTTATAATTGGATTAGGTTGGTATTTTTATTCAGGGTCAGTCGCTACAGGTTAACACTACCGTACGTATTTTAAAGTCCTTCTTGATCGCGAATAAAGACGTAGTTTTTTTCGTCCGACGCGTCTTCTATATATTCGTAACCATCACTATTAAAGCCTTTTAGCCCTTCTGGTGTTTCGATACGGTTTTGAATAATATAGCGCGCCATAGAACCGCGTGCACGCTTAGCAAATAGGCCAATTACTTTCGGCGCGCCGCCTTTCATCTCTTTAAAATGACAGGTGATAAAATGACCTTCGAGCGCTTTTGGCTTTACAACCTTGTTATATTCATTAGAGGCTAGATTAATAACGCTGCGGTCTTTATGGCCTTGTGTCGCTTGATTGCATAAATCTGCAACATCATTGCCCCAAAAATCATAAAGATCCTCGCCTTCAGAATTAGCAAGCTTGGTTCCCATTTCAAGGCGGTAGGGCTGCATAAGATCTTTAGGCTTAAGCGCGCCATAAAGTCCTGAGAGCATAAATAAATGATCTTGCGCGTAATCAACATCATCCGCGTTAAGGCTTTCAGCATCTAATCCAACATAGGTATCCCCCTTAAAGACGTACAGCGCCGCTTTGGCGTTGTCGTTTGTAAACGGTGTTGTGAAAGCTTGATAGCGATCATAATTAAGCTGCGCCAGCTTATCAGATAGGCTCATAAGGCTTTGAATATCTTGCATGCTCTTATCCTTCAGAATGTCAGCCAGATCATCAGCGCGCTTTAGTAATGCAGGCTGCGTAGTGCCATCAATCTGCGGCGCTTTCTCAAAATCTAATTTCTTAGCGGGGGAAACAATTGCAAGCATGAGTCATAATCCTTTTCTTCTTTTCAATAACTTAAGTGTAGTCGCTATCGCCTTCAAGTGAGTTTTATCGATATTTTTAATCGATATTTTCGCTTGAGATACCGAATAAAGCAGAGTATGAGAAGCATGTGAGAGAAAAACTACTTAATATAACCAGTCTGCTTGTTATGTTGTCCATTTTAACGATGGGCATCTCACCTGCTTGTGACTTTATTTCGGGCTCGGATAACGCGCCATAAGGATATATTGAGATATGTAGCGATGATGGTGAGATCAGACTGATCTCTTTGGCTGAGGCTGGACTTTCACCAGATACTAAGCCAGCGCATCAGCATCACGCATCAAAATCTATGGATTGTGCATTTTGTTTTACGGCTGCCCACAATCATGCCGACTTTACTAAAGGTATCTCTATAGAGTTCTTAGAGGCCACAACATATATCAGTAATGGCGGCGGCCTCATTATTCCTAAAACCCTTAATGTGAATGACCGCTCCGCCCGTGGGCCCCCTTCATCCTTTGTTTAAATCACAACAATAATTTTTTTAAACATTAGGATATTTACAATGAAAAACACACTTATTCTCGGCGCCGCTATGGGCGTAACGTTAACAACAATGCCGGCATTTGCAGGCCAGAACGATCATGCGCATCACGCTCACCAAAACCACGCGCATCATGACCATACAGGCCATGAGCATAAAGCCTATGCGCCAATTTCTATTATGGGCGACCACGCACATAAAAAGGGCGAGTGGATGGTGTCCTACCGTTTTATGCGTATGCATATGGAAGGTAACCGTAATGGTAAGACTAGCCTAAGCCCTCTTGATATCTCCGGAGATTTCGCCAATGTCACGGGCGTGGGGCCGACAAGTCTTAGAATTGTGCCACTAGAAATGGATATGGATATGCATATGCTTGGTGCAATGTATGGTGTAACAGACCGCGTGACACTAGCGCTTATGGGCAATTATCTCGATAAGGATATGAGCCTTGTGACATATGCCATGATGAACTCAAATCAAGAGCTTGGCCGTTTTTCAACGCGCTCTAAGGGGCTCGGTGATACAAAAGTCTCAGTCCTTGTCAATGCGTATGAAGACGATCAGCATAGTCTTGTCGCTAAGCTAGGTGTAAGCCTGCCAACTGGCAGTATCAAAGAACGCGATACAATCTTGAACCCAATGGGCGTTCTCCAAGATGTGCGCTTGCCGTACTCTATGCAGCTCGGCAGCGGCACCTATGACTTGGAACCAGGCTTCACATATACGGGGCATACAGAGCGCATAAATTGGAGCGCACAATATCAAGCGGTTATTCGCCTCGGCGAAAATTCACAGGATTATACATTCGGTGATAAGCACGTTCTCTCCGGATGGGGGCGCTATAGCTGGAACGAGAGCTTTGCAAATTCTCTTCGCCTAAGCGCAGAGCATGAAAGTAAAATTGATGGCCGTGATACGCAAATCGCAGGCCCTGTGCAAACAGCCAACCCTGATAACTATGGCGGCAGACGCTTAGAGCTAGGGATCGGTGTGGACTGGACAGGAACAAAAGGCGCGCTTAAAGGCCATCATTTTGCGGCTGAAGTCTCAGTTCCTCTTTGGCAAAATCTTAATGGCCCGCAGATGGAGCGCGATTACAACGTGTCCATCGGCTATAAGATTGCTTTCTAAGCGTATCTCTTAACAATAATTTGATCGGCTCGCATGAGGTATAGGCCTCATGCGAACGATTGGATGGATTTTTATTTATAATGTACTGTAAATATTGAAATTCGCGGCTTCTACTGAACTTTATCTTAATAAAAAATTAAGTTTTTATGTATAATTTTTAGAAGAACTTAATCTGGAGCATTTATGGGTAGAACGTTAAAAGAACAATATGATTATTTACAGACCGACGCTATGCAGGAACAGCTGGAGCAAGGTAAATCAGTGTTCGGAAGTGAGCGGGGCCTTTTAGAGGCAACTGCACAAAATAGATCGATCCCATTCATGGGCTCAGTAGCAGATATGGCTGCCAAAGCGGATCCAGAATATACTGCTCAAGAACATCAAGAGATGGCGAAAAAACAGCTTGAGATCGTAGATAAGCATTTTAAGGGTGATGTAGAAGCTTATAAAGAGTTTATGACCAAGCTAGCGCAAGACCCAGAGCATGGAAATAAAGATTTCAAAGACTTAGTTATGTCTGGCAAGTTAGACGATTTAGCGGCCGAAGAGGTATTGGTATCAAATCCGGGTCCTGTTATAGACCCTGACCTCGACTTGGACCCTGAGATAGACGAAGATCCAATTCCAAATGAAGACCCGATTCCAGATGAAGATACTGATGATGTTGTGCTGGGTGATCGCTTGCCCAACCAAGATGAGCGAAAAGCGATTGAAGGGAAAGGCAATGAAGTTGTTGAGCCCAGAAATGCCCCTGATATTCGTGTAAGCAGGCTTCAAGAAGCACTGGTTGAGGCGGGATATGAGGTAGGTACATATCCGGATGGAAGCCCTCTCATTGATGGGCGGGAAGGTAAGTTAACGCGATCCGCGATTGATAAATATGCTGAAAAACATGGGTTGGACCCACGTAATATGTCGATTGAAGAATTTACAAAGCATGTTGAAGAAAACAGTTTGAAAATGTCGATTGAACAAGCTTTCGAAACTGAGCCAGAGTACGGCATGTGGAACAAGCCAACGCGTGAACAATTTGAACAGCTTCAAAAAGATAACCCTTTCTCTGTTGATCCTGAAACAGGTGCTGTATTAATTGGCCGTGGTATGCCAGGTGCAGGCGGTCAAACCCACGGTGATGGGTCTTTATTGGTGCGATTGAATGAAGAAACTGGTGAGGTTGAAGTTATTGATATCACAGGAAAAGAAGACCAAATTAGTGGAGTAGATAAGCTCGAAGAAGCATTTTATGATAATGGAATGAGATCATTTACAATATCAAATGCACCAATTCCTGGACTAGATCAAAGCTTTCCGTGGAATTTATCTGAATGTGAATTGCATGATCAATGGATTGCACCTGAAAATAATATTGGTTTTAAAATTAATATATTTGAAGGGGAGCAGGGCGGCACGCTTCAGGTTGGGACGCAATGTATTCAAGACTTCTTTGGCGTACAAGCACATGGTGGCTTTGCTGTAGATAAAAACGCTTTCTCTTTACAGGCGGAAGACCTAACTGCGAGCTTACAAAGTAACAAGATAGATTAAATAAATTTATGAGCTAAAAAATAAAAAGGCCGGAAGTAATTCCGGCCTTTTCTAATTCTTATGTTGAGTAAAACTTACTCGATAATTTTTGATACAACGCCAGCGCCGACAGTACGGCCACCTTCACGGATCGCAAAACGAAGACCTTCGTTCATCGCGATCGGCGCAATCAA
>NHCG01000005.1 GCA_002167715.1 Micavibrio sp. TMED27 | reverse complement strand
ATATTGCTTCCCAGATAAAAACGGGAGATTTTCAAAATGCCAGTGAACTGGTTCGTGACGCTTTAAGGCTACATGAAGTCTACAGACATCGTGTTATAGAGGAGCTACGTTCTGAAATAGCAAAAGGCTGGGATGGCGAAACAAGCAAACGTAGTGCAAGCGACATTGCCAAAGCTAAAGCACAGAAAGTATAATTTATGCCATGACAAAGGTTATATTATCCAAAGCTGCAGATGCAGACTTAGAGGATATATTTGATTATACGTTAGAAGAATTTGGCCTAGATCAGGCCGTTTCTTACGTGTCAGAATTTGATGACACATTTGAAACAATATCAGAAAACCCAGAAATAGGCTGTAAACGCGAAGAAATCCGTGAAGAATTACGCAGCCTTGTCAAAGATAAATACGTTATTTTTTATCGAATTCTAATCGATCATATAAGGGTTGTACGTATTCTTCACGGCTCACGGGACTTGCCTAAATTTTTGGACTAAAACCAACTACAATTTTCACCACGTGCGCACTACAAAATTCACCACTGAATTAGGTAGAAAACCCCATTATTTGTCGTAATTAATATTATCACATTTAGCTTAATAGGTGCGAAGTATGACAATTACTACCCCTTCGGGATAGAATATTGTCAGTTTAAACAACCTGTTAAAGATGAATGGAGATAAGAAAATGGATCAATTTGTAGGACTAGATGTTTCACAAGACGAGACTCACATTTGCGTTGTTGATCGTGATGGAAACAAGATATGGGAAGGCAATTGCCCCTCAACACCAGAAGGAATTGGTGAAGCAGTCAAAAGACATGCCCCTGAAGCTGTGAAAATTGGCCTTGAGAGTGGCCATCTTTCAACGTGGCACTGGCACGGCTTAAATGACATGGGGCTTCCGGCCATATGCATAGATGCTTACCATGCGCACGGCGTTTTACGCTTGCAGATGAACAAAACGGACAAGAACGACGCACACGGCATTGCCCAGATTATGCGCTGCAACTGGTATAAAGAAGTTACCATAAAGAGCTTCGAGAATCATGAATCTCGTGCTTTGTTCCGGACACGGAGCAACTTGGTCAGCATGCGCACCGATGTAGTCAACCAGATCCGCGGCATGCTTAAAACATTTGGCATTCTAATTAAAGGTATTGCGGGCGTCAGTTTTGAAAACCGCATTCAGGAAATCATTGATGAAGGCACGGCCATTGCCCCTCCTCTTCAAATCCAGCTTGATATGTTGCGTATGATTAAGCAGAAAATAGACGATCTGGATGAACTTGTTCTTGATCATGCCTATGCTTGCCAGAAATGCCGCATCTTAATGAGCATTCCTGGTGTTGGCCCGATGACGGCCGCAAACTTTGTGCTCGCCGTCTATGATGCCGACAGGTTCACAAAGTCTAAAAGCGTAGGTGCCTACTTCGGTTTAACACCAAGGCGCAGGCAATCAGGTGATATGGATTACAACGGCCGAATATCAAAGCGCGGTGATCGCGTTATAAGGCATCAGCTCTACGAAGCGGCCAATTCCATTCTCACCAGAGTAAAGAAGCCCTCTTCCCTACAGGCATGGGGGCTGCGCATTGCCAAACGGTCCGGCATGAAAAAGGCAAGGATCGCTGTTGCGCGAAAGCTGGCGGTCATTATGCACCAGATGTTGCAAACTGGAGAGTTATTCTGCTTCAACCCTGCAACTGGAGAAAGGGCTTTATATGCATAGTATTTAGGAAAAACCAGTTTGTAGTCTTGCAAATACCCTAGCGAGATTACGTTTTGTCCCAGCCGGGACGAAAGCTTTCGGTTAAACCCGGTATATTTGATGCAGAAAAAGATTGTTTTATTTTGGACAAACTACAATCAAACTGCGGATCACATTTTGAGGGAACCGAAGCCTCCAAAGCAATAGTGTGGCAGTCCAATGACCACGTAGAGAATGGTGATACCGGCTAGACAAAAACGTAAACGCAGTATAGATTGCAGACGACATCCAGCATCGATTAAACATAATTCTATTAGAGAATTTAGCTTAATAGGTGGGCACTGTCTATCCCCAAACGCGAAAACTGACTAATTTCAACGGTTTTGAAAGAAGGAGTTTTTGCAAATGGAACCAAGAAATCACACTCATCTCTCGCTCGATGAACGTCGTCAGATCTATTTTATGCTTGGCAGGAAGATGTCAGCGGTGAAGATTGCGTATGAATTAGGCCGCCATCATTCGACGATCTATCGAGAAATTCAACGTAACAGCTATTTTGAGGAAGATGATCACAAAATGAATGATTATTACCCCGTAAATGCGCAGGAATACTATCGACGCAGACGTCAGAACCTACGGCTGTTAGAGCGTTATCCAGATTTAAAGAGTTTTATTATCGAAAAAATCAAAGCCTACTGGTCACCTGACCAGATCGCAGGATATTTGAAAAAGCTTGGAATAGAGATGTTTTACGCGTGTGCGGAGACAATTTATCGTTTTGTTTACAGTGCGCAAGGCAGAGAATTAGGACTTTACAGTT
Source organism: Micavibrio sp. TMED27 (assembly GCA_002167715.1). GTDB lineage: Bacteria > Pseudomonadota > Alphaproteobacteria > Micavibrionales > Micavibrionaceae > TMED27. Next base: position 17,528 of record NHCG01000005.1, on the reverse strand, counting down.
ATCTATTTAAAGGCCGAAAAAATAGGCGCAATAAATATGCTCGCAAACCGCGTGGCAACCGTGTGCCCGACCATCACGGTATAGCCTACCGTCCAGAAATTGTTGAGGGTCGTGAAACTTTTGGTCACTGGGAGGGAGACCTCATGATTTTCAATCGTGAGCACGGTAAAACCAATCTGACATCACTGATCGAACGTAAAAGCCGTTACATGGTGATTGCGAAGAATGATAACAGAAAGCCTGCTCCGGTGGCGCAAACAATCAGTAAATCTTTGTCATTTTTCCCGCGTCATATGACCCAAACTATGACGTTTGACCGTGGTTTTGAGTTTATGCGCTATCACCTGCTCCATAAGGAACTTGGTATGGAAACCTATTTTTGTGATCCGCAAGCGCCGTGGCAAAAAGGTGCTGTCGAATGTAACAACAACCGTATCCGGCGTTTCTTGCCTCGTGAAGTGGATTTAAAAAACGTTTCTGACGCTGATATCTACGACATCAGCGTCATCATGAATAATACGCCGAGACGATGTCTTGGCTACCGCACACCGCAGGAAATTATGGATGAGCATTTACACAAAGCTAGATAGTTCATACTATGCAGCATCAGGTCTTCGCGTTTGGGTTAAAGACTTCATGGGTGGTGTCTAAAAAGTTACCCATACTATTTACAGTTCGTGTTTTCAAATTCTAACGTTGAGTGCACTATTTCATATTTATCATGGAGCATCTTTTTAAGCCGTGATTTTAAATCATCCATATCTGCACCTTCACCTAGCACAACATGAGCCTCCAGCGCATTGCGGTGTTCATCCAGTTGCCAGATATGAACATGATGAACNCCTGCCACATCCTTATCGTTCTCCATAGCGGCAACCACTTGCTGAATGTCCATGCCCTCCGGCGTACCTTCCATAAGCAAATGAGTAGCTTTCGGTATTTCGGCCAGGCCTTGATACAAAACATAGCCGGAAATAATCAGCGTCATGGCGGCATCTGTCCAGATCCAGCCATAAAGCAAAATAAGCGTTCCCGTAATAATCACACCAACCGAAGCCAGAGCATCCGTCAAGTTATGCAGGAAAGCCGCTTTAATATTCATACTTGTTTTCGATTGGCTGTAGGTTAAGACTGCTGTGAAAACATCAACAATCAGCGCAATTCCAGCCACAATAACCACCGTCCATCCGGCTATCGGCTCTGGCGTTATAAAGCGCATGATCGCCTCATAACACAGATATAAACCGATTATAATTAACGTGGTCAGGTTGATAAGCGCAGCTACCGTCTCGGCGCGTTTATAACCGAAGGTTTTGAATTGATCAGGGGGTTTTCTCCCGATGCGAATAGCCACCAAAGCAATGAGGAGTGATGCAGCATCACTGAAATTGTGCAAGGCATCGGCAATTAAGGACAAACTGCCGGAAACGAGTCCTCCAATAACTTGCGCCACGGTGAGCAAAATATTGGCCCCTACAGCCCACCATAATCGCTTTTCGCCTATTTCCGATGGATTGCCGTGTGAATGTCCGTGTCCCATTAGCTTCTACTCTCTTTTAATTCTTTGCGGGCTTGTAAAATGATTTTGACCGAGGAATGCATAAATAACCCTGCAATAATAAATGCAACAACAATATCCGGCCATACCGTGCCGCTTGCAAAAACACCTAAACCTGCCAAAATTACAGCGATATTACCTATTGCATCATTTCGGCTACACAACCAAACCGATTTTATATTGGAGTCGCCTTCACGATATTTTAAAAGCAAAAAGACACTAATCATATTGGCAATGAATGCGAGAACACCGATACCGCTCATTGTCATCGGCTCAGGCTCTCCGATTACAATTGTGCGATAAAGCGTAAAACACAAAACAAATAACGCCATTGCTCCAAGGCTTAAACCTTTTAACAAAGCCGCTTTTGCTCTTAATTCCAGCGATTTTCCTAAAACCAAGAGTGTGATTCCATAGGTTGCAGTGTCTCCCAGAAAATCAAGGGCATCGGCTTTTAGCGCTGTAGAGTCAGCTAAAAATCCTGCAATAATNTCAACACANAACATCACGCCATTAATTGCAACAATAATCCAAAGGATGCGTTTATACGTTTGTGTCATACCATCAAAACTTTGATTGCCACATGAGTCACCACAATTATCAGCCATAATTTTTGTTCCCTTTATTATTTGAATGTTCGGGACTTTTAAGTTCATAATATATCAGCAATGATACCCCTATAAAAATAGCACTGTCTGTTAAATTAAAGGCTGGCCAGTGATATCCGGCAAAATGGAAGTCCAAGATATCTATCACGTAACCATAATACAGCCGTTCAAATGTATTGCCTAAAGCGCCGCCGATAAGCAGCCCCAGAGCGCAGCATACCCATAGTGATTTCGTCCTTAGCAGCCAAATAAAGAAGAAGCCAGTGATGATGAGCGCCATGAATGAAAGCAGCCATTGACCATACGGAAGCCCCTGCAACATCCCAAAACTGATACCATCATTGCCCGTCCAGACCAGATTAAAGAATGGGGTGATTTTTATGACCCCTCCCGAATGCTGCAGATACAGTGAAACGGCCTGTTCAATTATGCGATCTGAAACGATGACTAATATTGCTAAAAGCACCGCAGCATATATGCCGCGGTGCTTTTTAAGAAGTTTACATTCCATCTTTAACCTTCTGTATGGGTTGGTTGGGGTTTTGCCTTGCGGCGGATNCTAAAGCGNCTGGGNAACCANTTNTANAGAGCTGGCAGCACCAGCAATGTCAGGATGGTGGAGGATATAATCCCGCCNATNACAACNGTNGCCAGCGGTCTTTGCACTTCCGCGCCTGCGCCTGTATTGAGCGCCATAGGNACAAAGCCNANNNNGGCNACNAATGCCGTCATAAGCACNGGACGNAGCCGCGTGAGCGCNCCTTCGATGATNGCNTCNTGTANTGGNTTNCCCTGTTNTTCCAGATCGCGGATAAANGANAGCATCACCACACCGTTNANNACNGCCACACCNGANAGCGCNATAAANCCAACNCCTGCGGATATNGANAGNGGGATATCCCGCANCCACAGAGCNGCTATACCNCCTGTGAGNGCCANGGGAACGCCNGAGAANATNAGCAANGCNGCNCNNNCNGAATTAAAGGCCATAAANAGCAANCCNAAAATCAANANNAGNGAGATCGGNACNACAATNGAAAGCCGCTGTTTGGCAGAGATCANNTGCTCNAACGTGCCNCCATATTCNGTCCAGTATCCNGNAGGNANNGTGAACNTTGGCNGANANTTGTTNNCGGATNTCNCCNACAAAGCTNCCCANATCNCGNCCNCNNACATTNGANGTNACNACAATNCGGCGNTTNCCGTTNTCGCGGCTNACCTGATTNGGGCCATAAATAATCGAGATATCGGCCACTTCGCCTAAAGGCACATAATCAGGNGTTTCATCGACACCTTCTTGTTCACCATTGGGGAGTGGGATGGGCANACGATCTAATGCGTCAATATCGGTGCGTAACGATTCCGGCAAACGCACCACCAGATCAAAGCGTCTATCACCTTCAAAGACCGTTCCGGCCTCGCGCCCACCCATCGCGGTTTGTACAATTTCCTGTACATCAGCGATATTCAGGCCGTAAAGGTCCATGCGTTTTCGATCAGGNACGATGCTTAAAACAGGCAATCCCGTCACTTGTTCAACTTTTGCACCCGCNGCNCCTTCTATGTTCTGGACAACTTCCAACACATCATTTGCAGATTTAACAAGCTGATCAAGATCATCNCCNTAGATCTTTACAGCCACATCGCTACGCACCCCTGAAATTAGTTCGTTAAAGCGAAGCTGAATGGGTTGTGAAAACTCATANTTACTGCCTGGGATNGCTTCNAANGCCACCTCCATTTCTTCAACCAGCTTTTCTTTGGGTTTAGATGGGTCAGGCCATTTTTCACGCTTTTTTAGCAAAACATAAGTATCGGCAATATTNGGNGGCATCGCATCGGTNGCAACTTCNGCTGTACCGATCCNTGCNATCACCGTNTCNACTTCAGGGAAGTCGCGCACCAGCATNTTTTCCATGAAGGATTGCATNCNNACGGATTCTGTCAGAGANGTACCGGGTGCNCGNANNGCTTGNANNGCNATATCNCCTTCATCCAGATTAGGNACAAACTCCGANCCCATNTTNGTCACTGAAAACATACTNATCACNACAAGCNCGANNGCNACNNNAANAATNGGNAANGGATNNGCNANACTCCANCGCAGCATNGGNTCGTANNCNNTTTTTGCNCCGCGTATGGCGATGTTTTCTTTTTCATGCACCTTGCCTGTGATGAAGGTTGCAACAGCGGCTGGCACGAAGGTAATGGACAGCACCATTGCCGAGAGCAAAGCCACAACAACCGTGAAGGCCATCGGATGGAACATCTTGCCTTCCACGCCTGTCAGCGAGAAGATTGGCAAATACACCACAGTGATAATCAAAATCCCGAAAATGCTGGGCTTAATCACTTCAGCGGTAGCTTTCGAGGCCAAATTAAAGCGTTCTTCTTTTGTAAGAAGTCTCCCTAATTTATGCTGTTCCATACCAAAACGCCGCAGACAGTTCTCAATAATGATCACTGCACCATCGACGATCAAGCCAAAATCTAAAGCGCCGAGGCTCATCAAATTCCCCGACACCTTGTTTTCCACCATGCCTGTAATCGTCATAAGCATGGCAATCGGGATCACGAGGGCTGTAATGAGAGCCGCGCGGAAATTCCCCAGAAGAAGGAACAGAATAACAATGACCAGCAATGCGCCTTCAGCCAGATTTTTCTCAACCGTTTTGATGGTTTTTTCAACCAAAGTCGTACGGTCATAAATCGGTTTAACAATCACGCCCTCAGGCAGACTGGCAGCAACTTCTTTAAGTTTTTCACCTACGCGATATGACACATCACGGCTGTTTTCTCCCATCAGCATCATGGCTGTGCCGAGAACAATTTCGTCACCGTTCTCTGTGGCTGCGCCCGTTCTAAGCGGTGCGCCAAGTTCCACGGCGGCTACGTCTTGAACGCGAATGGTCAACTCATCGCGCTTGGTCACAATAATATTGCGGATATCCTCCAGCCCTTCAACCTGCCCAGGGATGCGCACCAGATATTGTTCACCGTTGCGCTCGATATATCCGGCTCCGGCATTGTCATTATTGGCTTCCAGAGCTTCAATCACTTCATGAATGCTTAAATCGTAAGACAGGAGCTGATCTGGGTAGGGTTGGACGTGGAATTGCTGTTCATAGCCGCCAATCGTGTTGACTTCGACTACGCCTTTAAGATTACGAAGTTGCGGCACAATAATCCAGTTTTGTACCGTTAAAAGATCCATAGGCGTATAGGCCGTTCCATCTTCTTTGAGTGCGCCGTCTTCGGCTTCAACCGTATAGAAAAAGATTTCACCAAGCCCTGTACTGATTGGCCCCATGATTGGCTCTAAGCCTTCGGGGATTTCGCTTTTAATTTGCTGCAAGCGTTCGGCAATTTGTTGCCGCGCAAAGAATATGTCAGTGCCGTCTTCAAACACCACGGTTACTTGTGAAAGGCCGTAGCGTGATAAGGAGCGTGTGTAATCCAGTTTCGGTATGCCAGCCAGCACGGTTTCAACGGGGAATGTGATGCGCTGCTCAACCTCTAGGGGGGAGTACCCGTCTGCTGCAGTATTGATCTGCACCTGCACGTTCGTGATGTCCGGTACGGCATCAATCGGCAGGCGGTTAAAATTGTAAATTCCAAGGGCGCAAATCGCCAGGACTGATATCAAAACCAGCCATCTGTGAGCGATTGATTGTTTAATAATGTTCTCAAGCATTGGGTGTATCCTCTATATCGCGGGAGATTTAATGTTCGTGGGCGGCTGTACCTTTTAGGATATCGGCCTTAATGACAAAACTTCCGGCGCTCACATAGGTTTCGCCGCGTTTCAGGCCGGAGGTGATCTCGGCGTTATCCGTTCCGGTCATACCCACGCTCACAGGGCGTGGTTCATACGTGTTGCCACTTTTTACAAACACGACTTGCTGGTCTTCCATAAATTGAAGGGCATCGCGCGGTACAGCGATAGCGGCCTGTTTTTCACCAACCTTAATATCGCCTTCAATTGTCATGCCTGGTCGCCACACGCCGTTTTCATTGGGAAGCTCTGCAATCGCAATCACCGTCTGGCTCAATGCATCGGTGGTCGGGAACAGCATGGAGATTTGCGCGTTCTGGCTCGTTTTTTCATCCAATGTATGCACCACCACGGGCTGGCCTTTTTTAATATTGGCAACATCACGCGGGAAGATGTGGTATTTCGCCCAGACCGTTGAAAGGTCAGCAATCACGAACAGCTCCTTGCCATCCGTAACATCACCAATATTGGTTTCGCGTCTTAGGATCACACCATCAATCGGTGCGGTGACGCTATAGATTTTCAGGCTTTCATTGCTCTCAACCGTTGCCAGTTTCTGGCCTTTTGTCACTGTATCGCCCAGATTAACATGCACAGCTTTCACAAAGCCTGGAAAGCGTGCGCGGACATTGGCGGTTGTGTTTTCATTCAGTGTAATGCGTCCGGTCAGCGGCGTTGTCATCGCCACAAGAGCAGATCCGGCCTGTTGAACCTGAATGCCTGTCAACTTGGCAGCATCCGGCGTAATTTCAACTTTACCTTCCTCATGCTCGCCATGATCGTCGCCTCCGCCATGACCATGGTCATCGTGGCTGTCTTCCTTTTTATGGCTGTCATGACCGTGTTCGTCATGGTTATCCCCTTCCTCGGAATGGTCATCACCGTGATCGTCACCATCAGTTTCATCATGGGCATCTTCATGCTCATGCCCGTCATCATGGCCGTGGTCTTTTTGTTCATCATGACCGTGATCATCATGCGCTTCTGTTTCAGCTTTCGCCGAAGTGATTATTGTAGGTGTAAGTTGCCATGCAAAAAGCGCAAGCCCCAGCACTGCTATGGATAATAATTTTCTATTCATCATTTTGTCCTTTATTCTTTGTTTGCGATATTTGCGTGATCAGAGAGCTGTGTGTTCCCATCAAAAAATCGGTTTGTGCTTTGGCCTCATAAACGCTCAACAGGCTGTCCAGACGGGCTTCTTGTACCTCATACAATGTGCGCTGTGCATCGAGCAGATCCAGAAACGTAAAAGCACCGCGCCCATATCCATCATCGGCTTGGCTGTAAGCTTTACGGGCGCTAGGAATAATTTCGTCCTGATAACGGCTGGTTTCTTCCAGTGAGGAAGCGAGGCTTTCCCATGCCTGAATTGCGGATTGCCGTAAAGATAGTCCAGCAGCATAGCTTTGCGCATCGGCCTTGATCATATTGGCCTTGGCTTCTTGAATTCCGCCCTGATTACGATTAAAGACAGGAATAGGAAAAGACAGACTGGCCACCAAAGCTGTACTGTCATTTTCATTAAAACGCCGCACACCCAGACCAAAAGTCGGATCAGGGACGCCCTGTGATCTCGCAAGATCAAAAGAAGAGCGCGCTTGCATCTTGGCAAATTCCTGTGCTTGCGATTGCGGGGCATTCCTTAAAGCATCCAGAAGAGTTTGCTTTTCAATCAGATCCGGCAATGCGCCTAGATCGGCCTCAATATCAAGATCGGACACATCCATAACACCGAGCAACCGCCCCAGATCATTTTGTGCCGTAACTAATTCTTTTTGGGCCTTGCGTTTTTCAACTTCTGCCGCTGCCCGTTCAATATCGGCTTTAGTGTGCTGAATGTCTGCTGCTTTTGCAGCGCCAATGCGTTTTTTGACGATGCTGTGGGTTTTATCGGCCAAATCAAGGCGCTTGTCAGCCAGTGCCATGCGTTCCTGTGCCACGGCTACGCGGATAAAGGCATATTCAGTTTCAGCGAGAAGGCTCAAGGCTTGTGCTTTGGCTTGTTGTTGAGAAATTTTATAATCAAAATCGGCGACCTTGGTGCGATTGCTACGCTTGCCGCCCATCTCAATTGTTTGCTCAATGCCAAGTGTGAGTTCAGCGCCGTCAAAACCTTCATTTTCATCCTCTCCGGCGAAGTTTTCAATCTCAAAAACGGCATCGGGGTTCGGTGGTAAAGAGGCCTGAAGGCGTGATCCGTCCGCCGCATCAATATTCGCCAGCGCCGCCTTATAGGTCGGGTTGTTCTGCAAAGCTCTCTGGAGTGCCGCCTGTTTATCCAGCGTCTCGGCTCCAGCGAGTGTCGGTTGCCACAAAAGAACAGCCAACGCAGAAGTATAGAGTAGTTTTTTCATTATAGTTTCCTTTTTTGGGTCAATAAGGGGATAAGGCGGCGCTTGATATAAAAGCGCAGTCTTGAAGAATAAGGTCGCAAAAACATACCTGCGCATGACATTCGTCAGTGAGCAGATACACTACGCCTTATAAAATTAAGCTCTGGGAGGGCGTTTGAGGCCGGAAATAACATCCGATACAAACAGAGTGGTATCGGGCATAAGCAGCTTTCCTTGACCTGCAGAGGCTAGGTTGTTGCTGTGAGAAGTGTCAATAGCATGATGGATACAACATCCTCCGCAAGACATATCGCAGCCATTACTGCCCAGGGAGGTATCCTCTGAGCTGTCGGCATCAACGCTTATGGAGATTTCCGTGTCCGTATCAACACTGGCATGAGCAGCATGCGAAGCGCAGACCGTCACGGAGACGATCATAGTAAATGCTGTAAATAGTAAAATAAACTTGCTCATAATGATCACATTATCACTGAAGAGTTACTAAATCAACAATTAAACTCAGCATTGCTAATTTCTAATAAAAATATTGCCCCAGATAATCACCATTCACCCACATTTTCACGTAATATGGCTTAGGCCTTAAAACCGCAGTATAGTTTTGACAGCTTGAATTATCTTGAAATTGTGAGGGCGCACAGAATTGCCTGTAACAAGCGCCCTCAATAGCTCTATAACCTTGCGACCGTTCACGCAGAACATAACCATCATCGCATGGCTCAAACCTCTCATATCCAAGCTGATAATGACCATCTACCTTTTCTCCATTTGGGCCGGTCGTACATGATGAAAGTCTTGGTAGCGGATCTCTACCTTTTTTAATACGCTTTTTAAATTCGCTGTAAGCACCGCTGCATCCTGATGGAAANCCTCCTGGCAAACATATCCAAATCGCACANGCGTCTTGGCTGGCAGAATANCCAGNGGAAGGACTTANAACGAATACNGNNAGAAGAGCNGNAATTGTANNNTTTATGANANTCATCAATCNGNNTCCTCCACTTCANTNTAGGAATTTTGATATTGCTGNGAAAACTGCCGGAGTTTTCGCACTAAAGCTAAAAATTCAACTCTGACGTCACTCGGAACGCTGTAAAATTCGCTTACAAGCTGAAGAAGCTCATTATCCTCGGTATTGAAAGGGCCATTTTTATCGATGAAGAAGTAATTCATAGAAACGCCCAAAACATCGGCACAGTCTTTGAGTCTCTCAACCGTTAATCGGTTTTCGCCTGTTTCGTATTTATGTATTTGCTGTGCCCGAACACCTAATAAATCTCCCAATTCACCCTGCGAAAGGCTCCGGTTCTGACGAAGAAAACTCAGTTTCTTGCCTAATTTCACATTGAATTCTGTGTTTTTTGGTTTTGCTTGCTCCATTTTTTTAAGTCCATTTGTGTGGTTTGCAAGCACAGCCAAAGTATCAAACCCCATCATTGATTTGGCATGTCTCCCAATCTTTAGCTCTACCAAGACATGCGCGCGCTTTTGTTAAGATCATTATCGGGATTTTTATTTGACTAAACGGGATTCAACCTGATGCGTATAATTTTACTGGATTTATTAACTCTGAGGTGAAAGTCGTTGAAATTGCTGCACAGTGCCTTTTTATGAATTTATAAAAAATTCAATTATGAGTAAGGATGCGCCATGAAATACCAGTTCGTTTTATTTTTATTAATATCAATGATACTGGTCTCATATCCTGACGTAGCCCATGCTCAAGCTTTGTTTGACTCTGGGACAAACTTTTTAAATGCTTTAATGGATCTTCTGACCAACACCTGGGCACGCATTATTGCCATTATTGCTGTTGTTGCTCTAGGTATTCTCTGGATGACTGGGCGATTGGCTTGGGGCATTGCGGCTTCAGTCATTGGCGGTATTATTCTCGTTTTTGGCGCTCCTGCGATTGTGGACAGCATAGCCGGCTCATTATAAGGAGCTGGTTAAAGTGGAGTTTAAAAATAATCAAGATTTAGACCCTTTATTCATTGGCATGACAAGACCGCCTCTCGTATTGGGCGTCCCAATGGAGTTTTTCGGGATCAATTTCATACTCTTTGGCATCGGTATGATTGCCTTTGCTTCTCTCTCCGGCAAAGCCCTCTTTTTCTTAAGTGTTTGCGTTCCGCTCCATATCGCAGCGTATATTTTGACGGAAAAAGAGCCTCACTGGATGAGCATTTATATTACTAAATTAACGAGGTGTGGCCCGATACAAAACAGAGCGTTTTGGAAATCAAACAGCTATAAACCATGAAAGGACTAAGCCTCAATGCTAAAAGCGGCGAGAAAAGAAGATATGAGATACGGTCATGTTGCAAAACGTGAGATCTCTGTCGAGTCCTTCATTCCCTACTCCCGTCATATAAACGATACGACACTCAAAACCAAAGCTGGCTATCTCCTGAAAATCATCAAAGTGGAAGGGCTTCCTTTTGAAACGTCCGATCAGGTTGATTTGGATAGCCGGAAAAACATCCGTGCCACATTATTAAGAGGGATCAGCAATTCCCGATTTGCCATTTATCAGCACACTATTCGAAGGCAGGTCTTTGACCAGCTGGATTCTCATTTCGACAATCAATTCTGCGACGATCTCGACCGCGCCTATCAAAAGAAGCTCAGCACGAAGAAGATGTTTGAAAACGCTCAATATATCACAATCATTCGAAGGCCAGCCAAAAGCAAAATTGGCCTTATGTCTGAACTCAGCCGGACATTGTTCTCCAAAGTCGATAAAGACCATCAAAAACAAAATGAAGCTGAAAATCTTCGCGCTCTCAACGAAGCGGTCAATAACATCCTTTCCACTCTCAAACCCTATAAGCCTAAGCTACTGAGCGTGCAAAAGGACGATCATGGCTTTTATTCGGAAAATCTATCCTTTCTTTCATATCTGATAAATTTTGAGAATAAGAAGGTAAGGCTGCCGGAACAATCAATCGCCAGTTATTTACCTGAAAAGCGCATTTCCTTTGGTCGCGAGACATTCGAATTAAGAGGCGCAGCGCCTAACGACATCAAACTTGGTGCGGTCTTATCCGTAAAAGAATATGCTTCTACCACAGGCGCGGGAATGCTCGATAATCTGCTTGCCCTGCCCCATGAATTTATTCTGTGCCAGAGTTTTGGGTTTGTCGATCGGCAGACATCACTGTCCGCTATGAATGAGGCCGAGCGTAAAATGATTGCAACAGAATCCGGTGCAGAAAGCCTTATTCTGGATATTCAGGATGCGCGTAATGATCTGGCCTCCGGCCTCTCGACCTTTGGCGAGCATCATATTTCTCTGACCGTCCATGCAGGTGATAAAGACAGGCTCGATTTCGGGATCAGCGATATTTTGAGCGTCTTTACCAATATCGGACTAATATCCGCGCGAGAAGATGTAAATTTAGAACCTGCATTTTGGGCTAATCTTCCGGGGAATTTCAGCTATATTGCAAGGCGTTCTCTGATTTCGAATAAGAATTTTGCAAGTTTTGCGAGCCTTCACACATTTCCGGCCGGAAGCAAAACTGGCAATCACTGGGGAGAAGCTATCACACGGCTCGAAACCACGTCTGGTACTCCCTACTGGTTTAATTTTCATGAGCGGGATGTCGGCAACTTTACTGTGATCGGCCCAACCGGAACAGGTAAAACAGTCCTCCTCACCTTCCTCATGGCGCAAGCACAGCGCGTAAAACCAAGATCAGTCTATTTTGATAAGGATCGCGGTGCTGAAATTTTCATTCGTGCGATTGGCGGGGATTATACCAATGTCATCTCTGGTGAGCCAACTGGTCTGAACCCTCTGCAAATTGATGATACCCCTGCAAATAGAGCCTTTATAAAAGACTGGCTCGATTTGATTATCACATCAGATGGCGGGGCAAAATTATCACCGCAGGAAAGTGATATTCTCAGCGATGCTATCAGAGCCAATTTTGAAACGCCGCTTGAACACAGGCGGCTTCGATATTTTTCAGAGCTTCTGGCAGGATATGACTCTGGCGATGCATATTCCCTATCAGCCAGAATAGCCAAATGGCACAGCCAAGGCGAAAAAGCATGGCTCTTTGATAATGAAGAAGACACACTTTCGCTTGGCAATTCCACGCTAGGCTTTGATCTTACGTCTATTTTAGATGATGCCGCCTCACGCGCACCATGGCTCATGTATATTTTTCATCGGATATCGTCGCGCATGGACGGGCAAAAGACCATCATCATGCTCGATGAGGGCTGGAAAATGCTCGATGATCCGGTTTTCACATACCGTATCAAAGACTGGATGAAAACAATCCGTAAGCAGAACGGTATTCTGGGCTTTGCTACCCAATCAGTTCGTGATGCCCTTAATTCTGATGTTGGCGATACCATCATCGAACAATCTCCAACGCAAGTGTTCTTGCCCAATAATAAGGCATCCGAAGAAGATTACTGCAAAGGCTTTGGTCTTACCCACCATGAACTCAAACTCATCCGTGAAATATCACCGGATTCACGCTGCTTTCTCATTAAACATGGCAGCGACTCCGTCATCGCCCGTCTTGATTTAAGCGGCATGGATGATTTCATTGCTGTGCTGTCAGGGCGCACCGAAAGCGTCAATCTCATGGATCAAATTATCTCTGAAACCAGCCCTAACCCCGAAGACTGGCTTGGTCTTTTTATTCAAAGGAGAACCCAAACGTGAATAAACCCCTTATCGCAATCATTGCTACGGCCTTGATGCTTATCACACCCAGCTCGTCAAATGCGCAAGGCATACCTGTTTATGATGCCTCCGGATACGCGCAGCTCATAGCCCAGCTTGATGCTATGGCAGATGACTATGCCAATCAGATTGACCAGCTCGAAGAAGCGGTGAGACAAGCCGATGCAATTACCGGAACGCGCAATATGGGCGATGTAGCAAACGGGGTATTTGAACAGCAACTTCGCCAGTATCTACCCAATACCTGGCAGGACACGCTCAATATGATTAACGGCGCGCCTATTCCTAATGGCGCTTTGGGAACACAAAATATCTATAGCAATCTTTATAGTGAGTTTGATCCCTTATCAGGAGCGACAATCATGGCTTCTGATCCAAGCGGACAAGTCGCCAAAGCCATTGACCGCAGAACTGGCACGACCTATGCCGCAATCGCAGCCAGTGAACAGGCTTACAACAATATCCCTGTTCGGATGCAGACTTATGAATCTTTGCTAAGCGAGCTGAATAATAGCGATGATTTAAAAGCATCTGTTGATCTGAATGCCCGCATTGCTGCTGAGAACGGCATTTTGATGAATGAGATTATGCGCCTGAATGCCATTCAAATTCAGCAAAACTCATCCATTGATAACACGCAGCTCATGGAAAACCGCCGAGCGGCAACCTTTAACCAATATGACCCTGATCTCGCAAGGCAGGCCATTGAATTCCCAGATTAAGGAGAAAAGACGCATGAAAAAACTACTCACCCTCTCATTTGTACTGATTGCTTTTAGCGTTTCAGGCTGCTCGCATTACAGTGAAAAGAAAGCCCCTTGCGGCAATAAAAAGACAGCCAGCTTGTCCGGCAATCCTTGTGATCCGCTGCCGATCAATGTGGCAGAGATCACCAAGGCCAAAACGAAGGATCATTCATGAGAAAGACCCTTCTTCTTGCCTTAACATCATTATCTTTGAGTGCCTGCATTCAAGAGGACAATCCCTTGCAGGATGTTGAGACGAACACGCTCGCGCAAAAAATCTTCGAAAGCCAAAACTATAAAAGCTTTTGCGGCAAGATGTGGGCAAATCCTGTCTCTGTAAGTGCAGACGGCCAAAAATATAAAGAATGTGAAGATCGAGCTTCCCTCATTGCAATTCCCCTTAAAGATGCAGGATTAGGTGATATTTCTTCCCAAAACGTCAAAGCCATTAAGCGTTGGAGCGAAATTGATCTGATTATTGACCGCCTTCAAGACGAAGCACGCAAAAAAGCGCGTGATGACAGCAAAAATCTCTGGGGTGATTGGAGCAAGAAACAAGAATGATCGAGGCTCTCATCAACAATATTGATAGTGTCATTCTCGCATTCGTCCAAGGTGCGTTTGGAAGCCTGACGCCGACTGTTCAGCTTCTCTGGCGATTGATGTTCATCATCTTTATTGCCGTCTTCGGATATAAAGTCATTATTTCCGGCCGTTTTGCCGCAACGGACTTAATCGTAAATACATTAAAGATTATCGTTCTCCTGTTAATCGCAACCGAGTGGGATACGTTCTTCCTCCTTGTGTATAATATGGCGACTGATCTGCCCTCCGATGTGGCTGGCCAAATCATGACAGGCGCAGCGAACGCGACGCCCAATGCGGTGGCAACAGATGACACTTCCGCCAACACCATCCTCTCCCAGTTTTATGACAGGGCAATGGATATTGTCAGCGATATTTTGGAAGGGGCTGGCTGGTCGGATTTAGGGAAATATTTTCATGCCGCAGTGATCTGGTTCGGGGCTTTGGCACTCACCGGCTATGCCGCCATGCTGATTATATTGGCTAAGATTGCTGTCGCTATTCTGCTTTCAATCGGGCCGCTCTTCATATTGCTTTTGATATTTACAAATACGCGCAATCTTTTTGAGGGCTGGCTGCGCACACTACTCAATTATGCCATCATACCAATATTCGTCTATGCCCTGCTCGCTTTGCTTCTAACGATTGCAGAGCCGCCTCTTCAAAATCTTGAAAATAATTCAAGTGGGGATGCACAAACCCTTTCATATATCGGCCCGTTCTTCTTTGTATCAATCGTCTCTGTTCTTCTACTGATGCAGATTATGAACATGGCGGCATCGGTCACGGGCGGTCTATCCCTATCAACAATGGGATCGGCAGCTTGGACATCCAGATTGGCATCACGCTTTGGCAAAGGAACGCCCAAAGGCTCATTCCGGGCCGGCGTAATGGGCTACAACCTTGCCCGTCACCCCGTTCAAACAGGAAAAGCTATGGGCGCGCGCCTACGGACAGCAGCAAAAAATATTAGAGGGTTTTAGAAAGTGACCAATACAAAGACACCAGATTATTATAAAAAAGGCGAAACATGGGATCAGGAAGTCATTGCGAATGCCTTGCTATCGCGCAACCGCGCTTGGATCATGGCTTTTTTCTGTATGGGTATCGCTGCGCTCTCTCTTTTGACGCTTATTCTGATCTTACCGCTTAAAACCTTTGAGCCTTATGTTGTGACTGTTGATCAAACTACGGGCTATCTCGAAGTCACCAAAGGACTTTATGATGGAAGTCTCACACAAGATGAAGCGGTAACACAAGCCAATCTTGTGAAATACGTATCTTTGCGAGAACAGTATAATCCGGCCATTTTAAAAGAAAACTATGAAGCTGTAGAACTCATGTCTGATGGGGAAGCCTTGAAGGAATTTCAAGAGCTTTGGTCTGGAACGAACCCCGATAACCCCTCACGAAAGCTTGGCACAAAAGCCTCTATCGACATCAAAATCAAGTCTGTGTCCTTCATCAATGACAAAACGGCGTCAGTGCGTTTTATGCGCGAGGTCAAAGAAAATGATCGCATTAAAACAGGGCATTTCAACGCTGTTATCCAGTTTCAATATTCGCAAAAACCCATGCAGATGAAAGACAGATTTTCTAATCCGCTTGGCTTTCAAGTCACGCATTACCGTATTAACCCAGAAGTATTGGAGAGAGTTCGATGACATTTAAAAAATTATTATTAGGAACAGCCCTCATTTCCTGCCTATCCATATCCCCTGCCCTTGCAGGTAAAGACCCACGACCAACGAGTGCCGATGCCCGTGTGAAAGTCGTCACCTATCATGAAAATGATGTTTACCAGATCAGAGGACACTATGGCTATTCAACTGTTATTGAATTTTCGGAAAAAGAGCGCATTCAGACCATTTCTTTAGGCGATACGGCAAGCTGGCAAGTGATGAAGCCCGGCCAGCCCAATATCATGTTCATCAAGCCTTTAGAGGAAAATGCCGAAACCAATATGACGGTCATTACAGATAAAAGGATTTATACCTTCGAAGTAACTGCCGGAGATGCTTACTCCCCTCGTTCTTCAGACTTAACATTCCGCCTTAAATTTCATTACGCCGATGAAGCGGCTAAAGAGCTTGCCTTTATTGGCAGTGTTTCCCAAGCCCATTTTAATCCGCTAGATAATGTCAGCGCCTCGGATTTAAATTTTGATTACAGCTACGCCGGATCAAAACGCCTGCGCCCTATCCGCGCTTTTGATGATGGCGTTTTCACATACTTCCAGTTTGAAGATTTTGACGTCATGCCTGCTATATTTAGCGTTGATGAAAACGGGAATGAGCGCCTCGTCAATTTCAATCTTCAAGGTCAATATCTGGTTGTTTCCGGTGTCGGCTCTCAATTCACGCTTAGAGACGGTGATACAGCCACTTGTATTTGGAATGATGCTTATCCTCAAGTTGAACCGGCATCCTATGAACCCGAACCCATAGCAGAACTAGAAGAGGTTAAAGAGGTAGATGTTGTTTCTGTGCCTGTTCCTTCTCAAAAACCTGATATTGCCGCCCTTCAAGCTGAAGAAGAAAAGCCAAGCCTTTTAGCGCAGCTCTTTTCCAATTTCGATAGTCCTAAAACTACGAGCCTGAATGAGTAAGGATTTTATGATATGAATGATCAAACCCCGCCTGATAGTTTCGATGAAGACCCTAAGCCAAGACCCTTGGATGGTGATCGCGAATTTCCAACCATAGCCCAAGGATCAAACGCATCCAAATTTGGAATTTTTGCATTTCTGGCTGTAGGCGTTATCGCAATCATCTTTGTCGCCATGGATGGCATGGAGCAATCCGCCCCGCGTGAGCTGACAACACCTGAAGAAATCGAGTTTAGAACGCCTACTCCTTCCGGCCCTTATATTGAAATTGAGCAGCACGCAGAAGTGCCGCTCGAACAGCTCGTCCCGCCTATTGATGAGCGTGAGTTATATGATCCATTAGAAGCACAGCGCGAGCTGCAAATGCAGCAAGAAGCTTTGCGTTTGGCGCGGGAACAAAAGAAGCGCATGGAAGAGCGCAGACGCTCCCCTCAAATAATCTTTGACAACAGCGGTTCAGCGCCAGCCAATCTTGCAGGTGGCTCGTCTTCACAAGGCGGGCAAGGATCACTTCTTGGCGGCGGTGAACAAGACCCCAATATCGCCTTTGCCAATCAATATGCGAATAGCGATGTTGAAATAGCAA